>NC_015675.1:0-1200000 GCF_000176035.2 Mesorhizobium opportunistum WSM2075
AAAATTCTCACCCCTCAGAAATAGCCCTTATTTTTCAACCAGTTATTGATGGTCATCCACAACTTGTCCACAGCGCGTCGGAGCGACGGGAGGACAACTGGCTGTCAAGAGAATTATTTCAGAAAATTTCGCGCCGGCCCGGCTTTTTCATATTCGCCGGAAAAGGGTTTGAATCACAATGGCTTTGTCAAAATATACCACTACGCCATAGAGCACCAACCTACCGGCGCTAACCAGATTCCTTAAAAATCCGTTAGAGGTGGCCTTGCCCTATCCACAGCGATTTCGGTAATGTCGGTTCATCAAAAAGGGACGGGCCATTGGCCCTTAACCCAGCCCGAATCGGCCAGCGCAATTTGGCGGGATTTGCAACGCGGATCAAGTCCGCGAACGGGTTTGGTTTGTCTTTTTTTGATACGGTAGGGGACTGGCGTAACAAGACATGGCAGGTAGACGGCGCGCCGGCGCTCTTTTCGCCGGGCGGTGTTGTATTGCCCTGACATACCCAACGCGGACTGGCTTTCAAGGCCGGCACCGGTCCCCCCGGTAATGGGCGACGTTCATCTGCCGGCGGCGGCAGCGGGCATCGTAGCAAAGACTTAGGTCGCCGGATCACGGATGCAGGAGGCGCATTCCCGGCGGAAAACAGGTACAAAAAGACAAGGAACTCGATCATGCAGAGCGGCGTCGAAAGGGAGCTTACGGGCGACCTTCCATTTCCAGGAACTTTGATTGGAGCAAACGGCATGGCGGTCTCCAGCGACGCGGAACAGAAGTTCGACCGGGTCAAGGCCCAGTTGAAGGCGCGTCTGGGAGCCGAGGTCTATTCGAGCTGGTTCGGCCGCATGAAGGTCGCGGAGGCCTCCAAGGGCATTGTCCGCATCTCGGTGCCCACCGCGTTCCTGCGCTCCTGGATCAACGGCCATTATCTCGACCTGATCTCCGAACTGTGGAAGCAGGAAGATGCCGATCTCCTCAAGATCGAAATCATCGTGCGCACGGCCACCCGCCAGGGGCGCAGCCATGCCGAGCCGGAACTGGCGCCAGTGCGCAAGATGACGCGGCAGACGCAGACGGCGCTGGCCGCCGGCACCGTGAGCCCTGGCAGGATCGAGCGATCCCCGGTGCCGCGCCCCGGCGCCGCGATCGAGAGCGAATTCCGCCACAATGTGCTGGGATCGCCGCTTGACCCGCGCTACACGTTCGGCTCGTTCATCGAGGGGCCGTCGAACCGGGTGGCCTTCGCCGCCGCCAAGGCCGTGGCGGAATCGCAGTCGAGCGCGGTGCGCTTCAATCCGCTTTTCCTGCACGCGACCGTAGGGCTCGGCAAAACCCATCTGCTGCAAGCAATCGCCGCGGAATCCCTGAAACAGAACCCCAAATCACGCGTCGTCTATTTGACGGCCGAGTATTTCATGTGGCGCTTTGCCACCGCAATCCGTGACAACAATGCACTGACGCTCAAGGAACAGTTGCGCGACATCGATCTCTTGATCATCGACGACATGCAGTTCCTGCAGGGCAAGTCGATCCAGCACGAATTCTGCCATCTGATCAACATGCTGCTCGACAGCGCCAAGCAAGTGGTCGTTGCCGCAGACCGGCCGCCGTCGGAACTGGAATCGCTCGAACCGCGGGTACGCTCGCGTCTCAACGGCGGCGTCGCGCTCGAAATGTCGGCGCCCGATTTCGCCATGCGCCTCGGCATGCTCAAACTGCGCCTGGCCACCGCCAGGGTCGACGACGCATCGCTCGACATCTCGGAGGAAATCCTCAACCACGTCGCCCGCACCGTGACCGGCAGCGGCCGCGAACTGGAAGGCGCCTTCAATCAGCTGCTGTTCCGTCAGTCGTTCGAGCCGCAGATCACCATCGACCGCATCGACGAGATCCTCGGCCACATCTATCGCACCGGCGAACCGAAGCGGGTCCGGATCGAGGATATCCAGCGCATCGTGGCGCGCCACTACAACGTGTCGAAGACCGAATTGCTGTCCAACCGGCGCACGCGCACCATCGTCAAGCCGCGGCAGGTCGCCATGTACCTGTCAAAGGTGATGACGCCGCGTTCGCTGCCCGAAATCGGACGGCGTTTCGGCGGCCGCGACCACACCACGGTGCTGCACGCCGTGCGCAAGATCGAGGATTTGTCCGGCAACGACAACACGCTGGCGCAGGAACTCGAGCTGCTGCGGCGCCTGATCAACGACCAGGCCTGACCGATCCGGGACAGGCAAGCCAGAACCGCGCTGGAATTCAATGACTTGCTTGCAATGCCATGGGCCAGGAACGGGCGCACGGCATTGCCTGGAGACGATCCGGATTCCCGATTCTGCCCAGCGGCTGGCGGTCTTCGTACCCTTTATCCCCAGAAAGGCCGTGCAGCCGGCCCGAACCGGTCGCGCGGGCTTGCGTTTGCAGGCTTTTTCCTGTCAGTTTACGCAGATTCTGAGCCTGTTCAGACCTTTCGCGGGGCGCCGCCAGCCGGAGACCCGCTCATCCTTTCAAGCGAGCCTGTTTCGTCATGCGTGTTATCCTGGAACGGTCCAATCTCCTGAAGTCGCTCAACCACGTCCACCGTGTGGTCGAACGGCGCAACACCATACCGATCCTGTCCAACGTGCTGCTCAGCGCCGAAGGCGCAAGCCTCGAAATGAAGGCCACCGACCTTGACCTGGAGGTGACGGAAGCGACGCCGGCCAAGGTCGAGCGCGGCGGGGCGACGACGGTTCCGGCGCACCTGCTCTACGATATCGTGCGCAAGCTCTCCGACGGCGCCGAGGTGATGTTGAAGACGGATGAAGACGGCAACGCAATGACGGTGACGTCCGGACGCTCAAGCTTCCGCCTGCAGTGCCTGCCGCAATCCGATTTTCCCGAGCTATCGGCCGGATCCTTCTCGCATATCTTCCGCCTCGATTCGGTTGCCCTGAAGGGACTGATCGAGAAGACGCAGTTCGCCATTTCCACCGAAGAGACGCGCTACTATCTCAACGGCATCTACCTGCACACGCACGAGGTCGGCGGCAAGCTGAAGCTGCGCTCGGTGGCGACCGACGGCCACCGCCTGGCACGCGCCGAGATCGATGCGCCGGCTGGCTCCGAGGGCATGCCGGGCATCATCATTCCGCGCAAGACGGTGAGCGAGCTGCAGAAGCTGGTCGACGATCCGGATGTCGCCGTGACCACCGAACTGTCGGACACCAAGATCCGCTTCACCATCGGCAGCGTCGTCCTGACCTCGAAGCTGATCGACGGCACCTTCCCGGATTATCAGCGGGTCATTCCGACCGGCAACGACAAGAAGCTGATCCTCGACCGCCAGAGCTTTGCCGCCGCGGTCGACCGGGTCTCGACCATTTCCTCCGAACGCGGCCGTGCGGTGAAGCTTTCGATCAGCGAAGGCCAGGTGACGCTCGCGGTCAACAACCCGGATTCAGGCAGCGCCACGGAAGAACTGGCGGCGGACTATTCGTCGGACCCGATCGAGATCGGCTTCAATGCCAAGTATCTGCTCGATGTCGCCGCGCAGCTGACCGGCACGGAAGCGAAATTCATGCTGGCCGATGCCGGTTCGCCGACGCTGATCCACGACATGGCCGACGAGACCGCGCTTTACGTGCTGATGCCGATGCGGGTATAGCCCGCGCGGCGGTTGCCTCGCGGCACGGCCGGCAGCGAAAGCTATGTTGCGGCGACTTCTGTAGGCGGATAGCGGTTGCCAGGACAAACCCATATAAGTAAGCTAACACTTACTAATTTCCGCAATTATGCGGCGCTGGCGATCGACCTCGCGCCAGGCGCGGTGGTCTTTTCCGGCGACAACGGTGCCGGCAAGACCAATCTCCTCGAAGCAATTTCCTTTCTGACGCCCGGGCGTGGCCTGCGCCGCGCTCCCTACGCCGATGTCGCGCGCGCGGGCGGCGACGGCGGCTTTGCACTGCACGCAAGGCTCGACGGGCCCGACGGCCAGGTCGAGATCGGCACCGGCATTTCCGGCGGTGACAGCGAGGGCGGCAGGCGGGTGCGTATCAACGGCGCCACCGCACGGTCGGCCGAGGACATGCTGGAATGGCTGCGCGTCGTGTGGCTGACACCGGCCATGGATACGTTGTTCACCGGGCCGGCCGCGGATCGCCGGCGGTTTCTCGACCGATTGGTGCTGGCGATCGATCCCGGTCACGGCCAGCGCGCCCTGGATTACGAGAAGGCGATGCGGGGCCGTAACCGCCTGCTTACCGAAAATTCGCGGGACGACCGCTGGTTCGAGGCGATCGAGATACAGATGGCCGAGACCGGGGTCGCCATCGCCGCGGCACGCGCCGAGATGGTGCGCCTGCTGGCCGCCATGATCGACAGGCTGCCCGACAGCGGGCCATTCCCGCAGGCCGATATCGGCCTTGCAGGCGATCTGGAAGCCGAGATCGCCGGCACGCCGGCGGTCGATGTCGAGGAGCGGTTCCGGCGGGCGCTTGCCGATGGCCGTGACCGCGACCGCGCCGCCGGGCGCACGCTCGAGGGCCCGCACCGGTCGGATCTCTTGGTCCGGCATCGCCCCAAGGCGATGCCGGCCGAGCTCTGCTCGACCGGCGAGCAGAAGGCATTGCTGGTCGGTATCGTTCTGTCGCATGCCCGGCTGACCGGCGAGGTGTCCGGGATGACACCGATCCTGCTGCTCGACGAGATCGCAGCACATCTCGACGGAGGACGGCGGGCGGCACTGTTTTCGATCCTCGAGGAGTTGAACTGCCAGGCTTTCATGACGGGAACCGATGCGGCGCTGTTTTCCAGCCTGCAGGGCCGCGCGCAGTTCCTGACGGTCGACCACGGCATCGTTGGGCCAACCGTCTAGATTTTTGTTGCATGGATGTCGTCAAGGTTTTTGACCCGCTATATGGTCCTGATATGACCAATGCGCTCACCGCCGACGAGATCGAACGCTATGCCCGCCACATCGTGCTGCCGGAGGTCGGCGGCTCCGGCCAGCAGAAGCTCAAGCAAGCACGCGTGCTGGTGATCGGCGCCGGTGGCTTGGGTGCGCCGGTGCTCGAATATCTTGCGGCAGCCGGCGTCGGTACGCTCGGCATCGTCGACGACGACACCGTGTCGCTCTCCAACCTGCAGCGTCAGGTCATTCACGGCACCGATACTGTCGGCCTGCTGAAAACCCATAGCGCCGAGGCCGCAATCGCCCGCATCAATCCCAACACCAACGTCGAGACGCACACATTCCGGCTGACCGCGGACAACGCCCCTGCGCTGGTCGCTCGCTATGACATGGTCGTCGACGGTTCCGACAATTTCGAGACCCGCTACGTGGTGGCCGATGCCTGCGCGAGCGAGCACAAGCCCTTGGTGCATGCCGCCGTCGGTCGTTTCGACGGCTCGGTGACCGTGCTGAAGCCTTTCGAGGACGGCAAGGATGGCAAGCCGAACCCCGGCTATCGCGACCTGTTCCCGGAAGCCCCGCCGCCGGGCCTGGTGCCGTCCTGCGCCGAGGCCGGGGTGCTTGGCGCGTTGACCGGCGTTGTCGGCACGCTGCAGGCAATGGAGGCGATCAAGCTGATCACCGGCATCGGCGAGCCGCTGGTCGGCCGGCTGCTGCTCTACGATGCGCTCGCCGCGCGCTTCGAAACGATCCGCTACAAGAGAGGCTGACCTTGGCGCGGACCTCGGCGCCCTCGATTACCCGAATCCCGGCCGACTTCGACCGCTGGGATGACGTGCTCGCACTCATCATGCGCGCCTTCGCCTTCATGGACGGCGTCATCGATCCGCCGTCATCGGCTCACCGGCTCACCGTCGATTCCCTGCGCGACAAGGCCCGCCTGGAGAGCGGCTTCGTGGCTCTCGACAGCGACAGGATCGTCGGCTGCGTCTTTGCCATCGAAAGGGCTGACGACTTCTATGTCGGCAAGCTCGCCGTCGAGCCGGACTGCCAAGGACAAGGCATCGGCCGGCGGCTGATGCGGGCGGTCGAAATTCTTGCGCTCGACCGCGGCAAGGCAGCATTGGAGCTCCAGACGCGGATCGAGCTCACCGCCAATCACGCCGCCTTTGCCCGCCTCGGCTTTCACGAGACCGAACGGACGGCGCATGAGGGCTACAGCAGGCCGACCTCGATCACCATGCGCAAGGCCCTTTCGTAAGACCCTGGCTTCATTTGCCGTCAGGTTCGGAGCGGCAGCACGCGATCCGGCGGCCGATGGCCATCGACGAAAGCCCGGATGTTGATGATGACCTTCTCGCCCATGTCGATACGGCCCTCCAGCGTCGCCGAGCCCATATGCGGCAACAGCACGACCTTGTTCCTTGCGGCAAGCTTGAGCAGCTTGCCGTTGAGCGCCGGCTCGTGCTCGTAGACGTCGAGGCCGGCGCCGGCGATCTTGCCGTCCTGGATCAGCTTGACCAGCGCTTCCTCATCGATGATGTCGCCGCGCGCGGTGTTGACGATGTAGGCCGTCGGCTGCAGCAAGGCCAGCCGCCGCGCCGACAGGAGATGGAAGGTGGCTGGCGTCGACGGACAATTGACCGAGATGATGTCCATGCGGGCCAACATCTGGTCGAGGCTCTCCCAGTAGGTCGCCTCCAGCCCGTCCTCGACGGCCGGCAGCACGCGATGGCGATTGTGATAGTGGATGGAAAGGCCGAAAGCCTTGGCCCGCCTCGCCACAGCCGTGCCGATGCGGCCCATGCCGACAATGCCCAGCCGCTTGCCCCAGATGCGCCGGCCAAGCATCCAGGTCGGCGACCAGCCGACCCATTTCTTGTCGCCGGTGAGCACGTTGGCGCCTTCCGCCAGCCGGCGCGGCACCGCCAGCATCAGCGCCATGGTCATGTCGGCGGTATCTTCGGTGAGCACGTTGGGCGTGTTGGTGACGGTGATCCCCTTCTTGGCAGCCGCCGCCACGTCGATCTTGTCGACGCCATTGCCGAAATTGGCGATCAGTTTGAGGTTGTCGCCGGCCTGGGCGATCAGTGCGGCGTCGATCTGGTCGGTCACGGTCGGCACCAGAACGTCGGCTTCCTTGACCGCGGCAACCAGCTCCGGCTGCGTCATCGGCCGGTCCTCGACATTCAGCCTCGCGTCGAACAGTTCGCGCATGCGGGTCTCGACCGGGTCGGGCAGCTTTCGCGTGATGACCACGAGAGGCTTCTTTTTGCCTGCCATTGTTTCCCTCGTTGAGACCTCTTTAACCAAGACCGGCGAAACTGAAAGCCGGTCGCGGTAGCCGATTTACCCATGTAACAAGCGGTGCCGCCGAAGACAAAGAAAAAGGGGCGCAGCAGCCATCAGGCCGGCGCCGAAAGGAACGAAAGTGTCTGGTTTCGCGTCGCTTCGCCTGGTCCTCAGCGCAGCATTTCTCGGCACTCTCCTCTATTCTCCGCTCGCGGCGGCGCAGGGCGCGGCCGCACCTGCCCAGGGCGCCGTCACGCTGGGGCCGAGCGGCCTGCCGCTGCCGCGATTCGTCAGCCTGAAATCCGGACGCGTCAACTCGCGCGTCGGCCCGGGGGCCAATTACTCGGTCGACTGGATGTATATGAAGGCCGGCCTGCCGATGGAGATCATCCAGGAATTCGATACGTGGCGCCGCGTGCGTGATGCCGACGGTTCGGAAGGTTGGATCAACCAGTCGCTGCTTTCAGGCCGGCGTACCGCGATCATTGCGCCCTGGCAGCGCGGCAAGGGTGCCCAGATCAACCTTCTGAACAGCCCGGACAAGGACGCCAGGGTGATAGCGATCGTCGAGCCGGGCGTCATGGGCATGATCAAGTCCTGCGACGGCCAGTGGTGCGAAATGACGCTCGGCGGCCACACCGGCTGGCTCGCCCAGTCGACGGTGTGGGGCGCCTATCCCGGCGAGCGGGTCAAGGACTGAACGCCCCCGGTTTGCGCCCGATGCGGCCCAGATGAGTATCCTGAAAGCCGGTCGACAGCTTGAGGCCGTAGCCCAAGGAACGGTCGATGGCGATGTGGGCGATCCAGATCAGCGCGACCGTGATAGCGGCCGCATTGCCTAGCAGGTGGCCGGCGAGCAGCAGAAGCACCGGTGCGATCAGCATATGCAAGGCGTTGTAAGCTATCGCGCCAAGGCGCGGCCCACCGAGGTAGCCGAGCATCGACAGATCCGGCGCCAGGATAAGCACGGCAAAGAGCCACCAGGAAATGCCCGACGAAGCGTAGAAGACAATAGCGGCCACCGCCACGACGACCCATTCGAGCCGGATTATCAGGTCGAGGGGTTTCATTCCGATTGTCCGGCCAAGCGGATTATTCTGGCTTCGCCGACTGTTCTGGCCCTGCCGGTGATTCCTGGCGCTTGGGACGCAGCCTCACCACGATATCGACATTGGCGATTTCCATGCCCTCGGGCGGGTCAGGCAGGTTGGTGACCGTCACCGGGCCGTTGGCGATGTCGAAAATCCGGTTTTCGCCCTCGATGTAGAAATGGTGGTGGTCGGAAGTGTTGGTGTCGAAATAGGTTTTCGCGCCCTCGACGGCGAGGATGCGCAGCAGCCCCGCCTGGGTAAACTGGTGAAGCGCGTTGTAGACGGTGGCCAGCGACACCGGCACGCCGGCGGCCAGCGCCTCCTCATGCAGTTCCTCGGCCGACAAATGGCGGTCGCCCTTGGCGAAGAGCAGGTCGGCCAGCGCGATGCGCTGACGCGTCGGCCTCAGGCCGGCTTCACGTACCCGCTTGTCCACAGCGACATTTTCCTTCCGGCAGCCCCGGTCCATCTGGTCTTCCAAGCTCACAGTCCCGCTTCAAGACACGCCCAGAATGGCAAAAAAATGAATGTCTGCCGAAACCGGACCCCTGTTGACATATATTCTGTCGCCGGAATGCGATCAATAGCGCGCATTGACCCGGGCAGACTGGCGGGTTAAGCGCAAACGCCGGTTTCCGGCCTGAAACAGATTGTGTTAGGACACCGACGACAAGGGCGCGTTACCGCCCGGACGAATGGGGATGAGATTGATGGCGGGTAAACCCAGCTACGACTACGACGAATTGCTGGCCTGCGCCCGCGGCGAGCTGTTCGGAGAGGGCAATGCCCAGCTGCCCTACCCGCCCATGCTGATGTTCGACCGCATCACCGAGATCAGTGAAACGGGCGGTGCCTTCGACAAGGGTTTCATCCGCGCGGAATTCGACATCAAGCCGGATCTTTGGTTCTTCGCCTGCCACTTCATCGGCAATCCGATCATGCCTGGATGCCTCGGCCTCGACGCCCTGTGGCAGTTGACCGGCTTCTACCTCGGCTGGCTCGGCGAACCCGGCAAGGGAATGGCGCTGTCGACCGGTGAGGTCAAGTTCAAGGGCATGGTCACCCCATCGGTGAAGAAGGTCGAATATGGCGTCGATTTCAAGCGCGTGATGCGCGGCAGGCTGGTCCTGGGCATCGCCGATGGCTGGATGAAGGCGGATGGCGAGCCCATATATGCGGCGACGGACCTGAAAGTCGGTCTGTCGAAGCAGTCGGCGGTCGCTTGACCGCAGCCCTGGCCGATCCACTGGCCAGCATCCCTGGAAGGAGTTGCGAATGAGACGTGTCGTAGTCACAGGCATCGGCATCGTGTCGTCGATCGGAAACAATGCCAACGAGGTGCAGACCTCGCTGCATGACGCCAGATCCGGCATCAGCTTCTCCGATTCCTTCGCCGAGCACGGCTTCCGCTGCCAGGTCTGGGGAGCGCCGACGCTCGACCCGTCCGCCATGATCGACCGCCGCGCGATGCGCTTCCTGTCGCAGGGCGCGGCCTGGAACCACGTCGCCATGGACCAGGCGATCGCGGATGCGGGCCTCGGCGAGGACGACGTCACCAATGAACGCACCGGCATTGTCATGGGCTCGGGCGGGCCTTCCACCCGCACCATCGTCGAGGCGGCCGAAACAACGCTCAAGAACGGCAGTCCCAAGCGCATCGGCCCGTTCGCGGTGCCGAAAGCGATGTCGTCGACCGCGTCGGCCACCCTGGCCACCTGGTTCAAGATCCACGGCGTCAACTATTCGATCTCGTCGGCCTGCTCGACCTCGGCGCATTGCATCGGCAATGGCTACGAACTGATCCAGTGGGGCAAGCAGGACATGGTCTTTGCCGGCGGCCATGAGGATCTCGACTGGACGATGTCGGACCTGTTCGACGCCATGGGCGCCATGTCGTCCAAGTTCAACGACAAGGCATCGACCGCCTCGCGCGCTTATGACGTCAATCGCGATGGCTTCGTCATTGCCGGCGGCGCCGGCGTGCTGGTGCTGGAAGAGCTGGAGCACGCCAAGGCGCGCGGCGCCAAGATCTACGCCGAGATCGTCGGCTACGGCGCGACCTCTGACGGTTACGACATGGTCGCGCCGTCAGGCGAAGGCGCGATTCGCTGCATGCGCCAGGCGATGTCGACGATTTCCACGCCGGTCGACTACATCAACACCCACGGCACCTCGACGCCGGTGGGCGATTCCAAGGAAATGGGCGCGATCCGCGAAGTGTTCGGCGAGAAGATGCCGTTCATCACCTCGACGAAATCGCTGACCGGCCATTCGCTGGGCGCAGCCGGTGTGCAGGAATCCATCTATTCGATCCTTATGATGCAAGGCGGCTTCATCGGCGAGAGCGCCCATATCGAGACGCTCGATCCTGAATTCGAGGGTATGCCGATCGTGCGAAAGCGCATCGACAACGCCAAGATCGACACCGTTCTGTCGAATTCCTTCGGTTTCGGTGGCACCAACGCGACACTCGTTTTCCAGCGCTATTCCGCATAGGGCCATTGTTTTTGTACAAGGCCAGCATTTTTAAATAAGGATTTGGCGGCCATGAACGGACTGATGAAGGGCAAGCGCGGGCTTGTCATGGGCGTCGCCAACGATCATTCGATCGCCTGGGGCATTGCCAAGAAGCTGTCCGAGCATGGTGCGGAACTCGCCTTCACCTACCAGGGCGAGGCCTTCGGCCGCCGGGTCAAGCCGCTTGCCGACAAGCTCGGCGCCGCACTTGTCGTCCCCTGCGATGTCGAGGACAGCGCTTCGGTCGCCGCCACGTTCGAGACGCTGAACAAGGAATGGGGCGGGCTCGACTTCGTCGTCCATGCCATCGGCTTTTCCGACAAGAATGAGCTTAAGGGTCTCTATGCGGACACCAGCCGCGACAACTTCGTCCGCACCATGGTGATCTCCTGCTATTCCTTTACCGAGATCGCCCGCCATGCAGCCGCGTTGATGAACGATGGCGGGTCGATGATCACGCTGACCTATGCCGGCTCGGTCCGCGTCATGCCGAACTACAATGTCATGGGTGTCGCCAAGGCAGGACTCGAGGCCAGCGTGCGCTACCTCGCCAATGATTACGGCCCGCGCGGCATCCGGGTGAACGGCATCTCGGCGGGACCGGTGCGCACGCTCGCCGGCGCCGGCATTTCGGACGCCCGCCACATGTTCTCCTACCAGCAGCGCAACTCGCCGCTGCGCCGCACGGTGACCATCGACGAGGTCGGCGGCTCGGCGCTTTATCTGTTGTCGGACCTCTCCTCGGGCGTCACCGGCGAAATCCACTATGTCGATTCCGGCTACCACATCGTCTCGATGCCGACGCTCGACGAGTTGAAGCAGACGGATAGTACGCGCGACTGAAGCGTCGCCTTGCCTTGAGCCGCGTCCGAAGTGCCTTTCAGTAAAAAAGATGCTCTCCAGTAAAATTGGACGCATTCGCGGCAACTCATTTTAAGAAGATTTCCGCTATAGAGTCCCCGCAGTCTGGGGATTTTTAATGCCTGCCGTCAGCAATCCGAAGCGAACACCAGTGTTCCGACTGCTCACGATAGCAAGTTCGGGTATTGGCAGTTTCGTCCTTGGCATCTGGGGTCTCAAGTACGGCCTCGGCGGTGGGTTTGCCGGCATATCGGCGGACATGATGGTCGCGATCATGGCTGCGCTTTGCGCGCTGGCGGCGTCGGTGGCGGCAATGTCCTTCTTCGCCGGCGTCGATGAATCGGCGGATTTCGTCTTCAACGAGACCCATTTCGACAAGCTGACAGGACTGCTGGGGCGCCCGGCGATGGTCGGCAAGATCGCCGAGGCGGCATGCACGACAAGCCGGACCGGCGAACCGGTGTTCCTGATCGACATCGACATCGACCGCTTCAAGCAGATCAACGACGCGATCGGCTATACCCAGGGCGACGAACTGATCCGCGCCTTCACCAAGCGGCTGCAGAGCTGTGTGCCCGCACGCGCGCTGATCGGGCGCATCGGCGCCGGCGAGTTCGCGGTGCTGCTGCCGGATCATCAGATCCCGGGAACGATGGAAAGCATGGTCGAGAGGCTCATCGACGAGATGATGGAGCCCTATGAACTCAGCAGCCATCAGCAATCGGTGAGCCTGTCGGTGGGTATCGTGGCCATGCCCAAGGATGGCGTCGATCCGGTGCTTATCCTGCGCCGCTCCAACCTGGCGCTGCAGAATGCGCGCGCCAGCGGCGTCGGCAACTGGTCGGTCTTCGACAGCGAGATGGGGCGAGTCGCCGATTATCGCCAATGGGTCGAATCCGAATTGCACACTGCTTTCGAACGCGGGGATTTCGACCTTCACTATCAGCCGCAGCTCGACCTGCCGACCGGCCGCATCGTCGGCTATGAAGCCCTGATCCGCTGGAACCACCCCGAACGCGGCATGATCCCGCCCATGGAGTTCATCCAGATCGCCGAAGAAACCGGGATGATCAATCCGATCGGCGAGTGGGTTCTGCGCAAAGCCTGCAGCGACGCCCGCCATCTGCCGGACGATTGCTTCGTCGCCGTCAACATCTCGCCGGTCCAGTTCATGACCAAGGACTTCGTCGGCATCGTCCGCGACGCGATGAGGGCCACCGGCATCAAGCCGTCACGGCTGGAACTGGAAGTCACCGAGACAGCGATGATGCAGGATCGCGACCGTGCGGCCGCCATCCTGAAAGAGCTTGCCGAAATGGGCATCTCGGTCGCCGTCGATGATTTCGGCACCGGCTATTCGAACCTCAGCTATCTCATCGATTTCTCGTTCGGCAAGCTGAAGATCGACCGTTCCTTCGTCAGCCGCATCGACACCGATTCCAGCTCCGGCGCAGTCGTCTCGACCATTGTCGGACTTTCGCGTGCACTCGGCGTCAGCATCATCGCCGAAGGCGTCGAGACCGAGAGCCAGGCGACATTGCTACGGGCAGCTGGCTGCGAAGTGGTGCAGGGTTACCTGTTCGGCCGGCCGGCTCCGCTCAAGTTCAGCGTGACTGACGCCCACGCCACCGATGAAGTCCGGCGCGTCGCCAATCTGCATTGAACGCATCACCTCAGCGACGCGCGGACAACACCTTGAACATGCCATCGCGGGCAAGCTCCGCGTGGCTTGAGAATGCGGCCTTGAGAACCGGCTCGTAGGGCAACTGACGGTTGGCGACCATGAACAGCCGCCCGCCCGGCTTCAACGCCTTGCCTGCCGCGTGGATCATGCCGGCGCCGATTTCCGGCTCAGCCGCGCGGGCGCGATGGAATGGCGGGTTCATGACGACGGCGTCATAACGGCGCTCGACAGGTTCGGCGAGCAGATCGAGCCAGAAGAAGCCCGGCACCAGGGCCGCCGCGCCGAGATTGCGCTTGGCCGCCTCCAGCGCCGCGAAATCCGCTTCATAGAGGTCAAGCGCCGTTATGCCAGGGGACCGTGAGGCGACTTCCGCCGCCACATAACCCCAGCCGGCACAGAAATCGGCGATGTTGCCACGCAGATCGCCGGGCAAATTATCCACCAACAGTTTCGAGCCGGCGTCGATCCGATCAAAGGAGAACATGCCGGGCGCGGTGTGGAACCGGCCTTCGACCAGCAAGACGGGATTGGCGGCACGCAACTCTTGTGCGGCCGCCGGATCGGCAGGACGGCGCAGCCAGAAGGCAACGCCGTGATATTTCGGCATATGGCCGTCGAGCGGCACAAGCTCGTCGATGCGCTTGCGCAGGCTGGCGATGCCGTCATCCTTGCCGCCGGCAACGACGATCAATCCGCCCGGCACCACGCGCTCCAGCGCTTCCGCGATGCGCAACTCGTTCTGCCCGCGATGGCGGCCGGCGAGCACCAGCGCGGCATCGAAACCGTCGCCCTCCGGTTGCGGCGTAACCGTGAATTTCGCCGCCTGCAACGCGCGGAAATGCGGGCGGAAGCCCTGCACGACATGCAGCGCGGCCTCGAAACCCTGCGGCAGCCGCAGGCCAGGCTCGGCGCCGAGGAAGAGCATGCGCTCATCCTTTCGCGGCAAGGGAAGAGCCTCGACCTCGAACGGATGGAACAGCGTCTTCAGCGCCTCAGTGGACATGCCTTTGCTCCATAAACGAAAGCGGGCGCGACATAAGCCGCGCCCGCTTCGATTTTCCTGTCAGACCGCTCAGGCGGCGTCTTCTTCGCCTTCGGACTTCTTGTCGCGGACAATTTCCTTGCCGGAGGCCTGGTCGACGACCTTCATCGACAGGCGGACCTTGCCGCGCTCGTCGAAGCCCATCAGCTTGACCCAGACCTTGTCGCCTTCCTTGACGACGTCGGAGGTCTTGGCAACGCGCTCGTTGGCGAGCTGCGAGATGTGGACCAGGCCGTCGCGGGGACCGAAGAAGTTGACGAAGGCGCCGAAGTCAGCGGTCTTGACGACCGTGCCTTCGTAGATCTCGCCGACTTCCGGCTCGGCGACGATGGTGTGGATCCACTTCTTCGCCGCCTCGATCTCCTTGGCGTTCGAGGAAGCGATCTTGACCGTGCCGTCGTCCTCGATGTTGATCTTGGCGCCGGTCTTCTCGACGATCTCGCGGATGACCTTGCCGCCCGAGCCGATGACGTCGCGGATCTTGTCGGTCGGGATGTGCATGACCTCGATGCGCGGCGCGAACTCACCGAGTTCGGGACGGGCACCGGTCAGGGCATGAGCCATTTCGCCGAGAATGTGCTGGCGGCCATCCTTGGCCTGGTCCAGCGCGATCTTCATGATCTCCTCGGTGATGCCTTCGATCTTGATATCCATCTGCAGCGAGGTGATGCCGCTGGTGGTGCCGGCGACCTTGAAATCCATGTCGCCGAGATGATCTTCGTCACCCAGGATGTCGGACAGAACGGCGAAGCGCTCGCCTTCCTTGATCAGGCCCATGGCGATGCCGGCGACGGGCTTGGCCAGCGGAACGCCGGCATCCATCAGCGCCAGCGAGGTGCCGCAGACGGTGGCCATCGAGGACGAGCCGTTGGACTCGGTGATCTCGGAGACGACGCGCAGCGTGTAGGGGAACTGGTCGGCGCTCGGCAGCATCGGGCGGATGGCGCGCCAGGCGAGCTTGCCGTGGCCGATTTCACGGCGGCCCGGCGAACCCATGCGGCCGGTCTCACCGACGGAATAGGGAGGGAAGTTGTAGTGAAGGAGGAACTTCTCCTTGTACATGCCGGTCAGCGAATCGACATACTGCTCGTCTTCGCCGGTGCCGAGCGTGGCAACGACCAGCGCCTGGGTCTCGCCGCGGGTGAACAGCGCCGAACCGTGGGTGCGCGGCAGCACGCCGACTTCGGAAACGATCTTGCGGACCGTCTTCAGATCACGGCCATCGATGCGCGAGCCGGTGTCGAGGATGTTCCAGCGCACGACCTTGGCCTGCAGTTCCTTGAACACCGAACCGATCTGCTCGGACGTGTACTTGGCCTCGTCGCCTTCGGCCGGAGCGAAGGCTGCCTTGACCTTTGCCTTGACGGCGTCGACGGCGGCGTAGCGCTTCTGCTTGTCGACGTTCTTGTAGGCGTTGCTGAGCTCGTCACCGACGATCTTCAGCATCTCGGCTTCGAGCACGGAATAGTCCGGCGCCGTGAAATCGCGCGGCTCCTTGGCGGCGACCTCGGCCAGCTTGATGATGGCGTCGATGACCGGCTGGAAGCCCCTGTGACCGAACATGACGGCGCCGAGCATCAGCTCTTCGCCAAGTTCCTTGGCTTCGGACTCAACCATCAGCACGGCGTCGGCAGTGCCGGCGACGACGAGGTCGAGCTTGGATTCCTGCATCTCGTCGATGTGCGGGTTGAGAACGTATTCGCCGTTGATGTAACCAACACGGGCACCGCCAACCGGTCCCATGAAGGGAACGCCCGACAGGGTCAGCGCGGCCGAGGTGGCGACGATGGACAGGATGTCCGGATCGTTCTCGAGGTCATGCTGGACCACGGTGACGACGATCTGCGTGTCGTTCTTGTAACCGTCGGCGAAGAGCGGGCGGATCGGGCGGTCGATGAGGCGGGAAACCAACGTTTCCTTCTCGCTCGGACGGCCCTCACGCTTGAAATAGCCGCCCGGAATCTTGCCGGCGGCATAGGTCTTTTCCTGGTAGTTGACGGTCAGCGGGAAGAAGTCGAGGCCGGGCTTCGGCTCCTTCATCGAAACGACGGTGGCCAGCACCTTGGTCTCGCCGTAGGTGGCGAGCACGGCGCCATCAGCCTGGCGCGCGATCTTGCCGGTTTCGAGGATGAGCGGACGGCCGCCCCATTCGATTTCCACTTTGTGGTGGTTGAACATATCTTGTCCTTAATAAGCGGAAAGGGCCGCGCCGTTTCACGGTGCGCGGATGCCCTTTCCCTGGCTTCCTTTCTCGGGCAGCCACGGGCAAGACAACGGGAAGCTCGGGTGGTTTCAGCGCGGTGAGCGCGCGAGCGTCCTGCAATCCTGCCCCATGACCGTCCATGGGCGGTTTCGAGTGGCCCTCTGCGCGCTCGAAACCGGGTCTGGCCAATCTATAAGACTGGCAGAATGCGCGACTGGCGGGCTTTCCGAGGAAAGCCCGCCAGTCAATTCGTCAACGGCGCAGACCGAGCTTCTCGATCAACGTCTGGTAGCGCGCGTCGTCCTTGCGCTTGAGATAATCAAGCAGGCTGCGGCGCTGGGAGACGAGAGCGAGCAGACCACGGCGGGAATGGTTATCCTTCTTGTGGTCCTTGAAGTGGTCGGTCAGGTTCTTGATGCGCTCGGAAAGGATGGCCACCTGGACTTCCGGAGAACCGGTATCGCCCTTGGCGGTTGCGAATTCACCCATCAATTCCTGTTTGCGCTCGGCAGTAATCGACATCGTGCTTTTCCTTATCTGTTCGAGGAAACGGGTCGCCCTCAGCCGGGATGTCGTCCAGCAGGGGCCGGTGCAAGCAAAGCGTCGTGGCGCTGTGCTGCGGCGCATATAGTGCAATTCCCCGGAAAACACCAGCCCAATTCACAAGCCGGCTTTTCCAGCCCAAATGCCAAGTTTGTCGCTGCTAAAGCCATTTCTTCCATTTGAAGAAGGCAATCAACCCGACCGCCACAACTGCCATGAACAGCAGCGATACGGGATAGCCGTAGTAGGACTTCAGCTCCGGCATGTTCCATGGCGAGGATTCAGGATCGAAGTTCATGCCCCAGACACCGACCAGGAAGGTGAGCGGCATGAAGATGACCGAGACGATGGTGAGATAGCTGATGACGTCGTTGGTGCGGGCCTGGCTCAGCGACAGATGCATCTCGATCAGCCCGGTCAGCATGTCGCGCTGGGTCTCGACCAACTCGATCAGCCTGAGCGAATGGTCGAGCGTGTCGTTGAGGAAAACCTTGGTTTCGGCCTTCACATAGGGCACGTCGTTGCGGATCAGCGTCGCCAGCGCATCGCGCATCGGCCACAGCACGCCTTTGAGGACATTGGCGTCGCGCCGCAATTCGTGCAGCTGCCGCATCTGATGCTTGTGCGGTGAGTGCAGCATCTCATCCTCGATGCTGTCGACCAGATCGCCGGCCGCCTCGATCGGCGGGAAATAGCTGTCGACGATGGCGTCGATCAGCGCATAGGCGAGATAATCGGCGCCGCGCGCCCGCAACCGGTTGGGCGCCGAACTCTCGATGCGCTTGCGCACGGGATCGAACGGGTCGCCCTCGCGCTCCTGGAAGGTGACGACGAAGTTCTCGCCGACGAAGAGGCCAATCTGTTCATAGCGGTGCGAGGTGACATCGTCGATCATGCGGACGACGACGAAGGCATGGTCCTCGAAGAAGTCGACCTTTGGCCGCTGGCCGGTGTTGACGACGTCCTCCAGCGCCAGCGGATGCAGATTGAAGATGCGGCCGATCTCCTCGATCAGCTGGATGTTGGCGAGACCGGTGCAGTCGAGCCAGATGACAGGCCATTTGTGGCAATTGGCCTCGACATCGTCGATGCTGGCGTTTTCGATGGTCTTGTACTTCTGCGGCGAGATCATCGTCAGCCGCAGTTCCGAACGGCGCGCCGCCGGATCGGCGATCAGCGTGCCTGGCGAGGCCCCGACCGGTGGCCGCCGCGTCTTCACCGGCGTCCGCTTTTTCACCGCCTCGGCCTTTGCCATATGCCCCTCGAGCGTAGAGTGAAACCGAGATTAGACGACAGCCGTCACCCGGCAAAGACCCGCTTGGGCTTGAACATGCCTTGCTCGATGGCGCCGATGGCGACCAGCTTGCCGCGTGCCGTGGCGCAAGCTTCCTCGGCTTCGACAGGCGCGTCGCGGCCACGGATGATGACCGGATTGCCGAGGCGGATCTTGGTCGCCGCGTCGTCGCTGATGGCGATCTGCGGCAGACAGTCGAGCGCGGCGGACGTATCGACCAGAAGCGCATCGATCGCCCCGAAATCGACCGGCGCTTCCACAACGTCGACGGCATCGGCCGCTTCCGACTTGCCTTCGCCCTCAATGTCTTCGCCCACAACGTCTTCGCCCGGCGCGCCGAAACGGGCCGCCTCGAGTTCCGCGACGGTGACGAAATCCTCCGGCGTGAACGGCTCGACCTCGACCCGGCGCAATTCGCTGATATGGCCGAAGCAGCCGAGATCGCGGCCCATGTCGCGGGCCAGCGAGCGCACATAGGTGCCCTTGCCGCATTCGACTTCGAAAACGGTCTGATCGGTGCCGTGCTCGACGATGTCGAGACGGCCGATCTCGATTTCGCGGGCCGGAATGTCGACGGTCTCGCCTTCGCGGGCAAGGTCATAGGCGCGTTCGCCCGCAATCTTGATGGCCGAGAATTGCGGCGGCGTCTGCATGATGACGCCGGTGTATTTGGGAAGCAGCGCCCTGACCTCGGCTTCCGACGGTCGCTGGTCAGCCTCTTTCGTCACCGGCCCTTCGAGGTCGTCGGTCGAGCGCTCCTGCCCCCAGGCCACGGTGAAGCGATAGACCTTGGCGCCGTCCTGAACGTAGGGAACGGTCTTGGTGGCTTCGCCGAGCGCGATCGGCAGCATGCCGGACGCCAGCGGGTCCAGCGTGCCGGCATGGCCGGCCTTTTCGGCCTGGAACAGCCATTTGATCTTGGAGACGGCCTCGGTCGAGCCCATGCCGACGGGCTTGTCCAGCACCACCCAGCCGGAGACCGGCCGGCCCTTCTTCTTGCCGCGGCGCGCCATTATTCGCTGTCCTTGCCTTCTTTGGCCTTGTCGTCTTTGGCCCTGTCTTCTTGGGCCTTGTCTTCTTGGGCCTTGTCGTCGTCCGCGTCGAGATCACGCGCCACTTCGGGCGACTTCAGCAGGTCGTTGATCCTGGCGAAATTGTCGAAGGAGGTGTCCAGCCTGAAGCGGAACTCCGGCATGTATTTCATTTGCCGAAGCGCGCCGGAGACACGGCCGCGGACAAATTTCGCATGCTTGTTGAGCGCCTCGATCACGGCCTCGGCATCCTTGGCGCCGAGCGGAGAAACAAAGGCAGTGGCGATCTTGAGATCGGGCGACATACGCACTTCGGAGACCGAAACGACCGAATTCTCGATCAGCGGGTCGATGATGTCGCCGCGCTGCAACGTTTCGGAGAGCGCATGGCGTACCTGCTCGCCGACGCGCAGCATGCGCTGGGATGGGCCGGATGTGGTGGAACGGGGCATTTTTCTCAATCCTGAAAGCGTGAGGCTCGGGATAGGACCGTGCCTCATGTCTCAAACAGTCATTCTCAACAGGCAATCTCAACAGGCTTGAGGGCGGCGGCCTTTCGACCACCGCCCGATATTAACAAGCCACTCGAACTCAGAGCGTCCGGGTCACCATCTCGACGCGGAAGCACTCGATGACATCGCCGACCCGCATGTCCTCGTAGTTCTGGAAGGCCATGCCGCATTCCTGGCCGCCTGGGACTTCCGAAACCTCGTCCTTGAAGCGCTTGAGGGTCTTCAGCGTGCCTTCGTGGATGACGACGTTGTCGCGGATCAGGCGCACGCCCGCACCGCGCTCGACCTTGCCTTCGGTGACACGGCAGCCGGCGATCTTGCCGACCTTGGTGATGTCGAAGATCTCGAGGATCTCGGCATTGCCGATGAAGGTTTCGCGGCGCTCCGGCGACAGCAGACCCGACAGAGCCGCCTTCACGTCATCCACGAGGTTGTAGATGATCGAGTAGTAGCGGATCTCGATGCCAGCGGCCGCGGCGGCGGCACGTGCCTGCACATTGGCGCGGACGTTGAAGCCGATGATCGCCGCACCCGACGTTTCCGCCAGCGAGACGTCGCTTTCGGTGATGGCGCCGGCGCCGGCGTGGACGATGCGCGCACGCACCTCGTCGGTGCCGAGCTTGTCCAATGCCGCGTTGATCGCCTCGATCGAACCCTGCACGTCGCCCTTGATGACCAGCGGGAATTCCTTCAGCCCGCTTGTCTGCAACTGCGACATCATCTGTTCGAGCGAGCCGCGCTGGCCGGCATGCCTGGCGACCGCCTTCTCGCGGGCCAGACGCTGGCGATACTCGGTGATCTCGCGGGCGCGGGCCTCGTTGTTGACCACGGCGAAGCGGTCGCCGGCCTGCGGCGTGCCCTGAAGGCCGAGCACCTCGACCGGCATTGCCGGCGGCGCTTCCTTGATCTGCTCGCCGCGATCGTTGACCAGCGCGCGCACCCGGCCCCATTCGTTGCCGGCGACGAGGATGTCGCCCGGCATCAAGGTGCCGGTCTGCACCAGAACGGTGGCGACGGGACCACGGCCCTTGTCGAGCTGCGCCTCGATGACCACGCCCTCGGCGGTGCGGTCCGGATTGGCCTTCAGGTCGAGGATTTCGGCCTGCAGCAGGATCGCCTCGAGCAGCTTGTCGAGATTGGTGCCCTTGGTCGCCGACACTTCGACGTCCAGCACTTCACCGCCCATGGATTCGACGAAGACCTCATGGCGCAGCAGTTCGGAGCGAACCTTCTGCGGATCGGCGTCATGCTTGTCGATCTTGTTGATCGCCACGATGATCGGAACGCCGGCCGCCTTGGCATGGCTGATCGATTCGATCGTCTGCGGCATCACGCTGTCGTCGGCCGCCACCACCAGGATGGCGATGTCGGTGGCCTGGGCGCCGCGAGCGCGCATTGCCGTGAAGGCGGCGTGGCCGGGCGTGTCGATGAAGGTGATCTTCTGACCATTCTTCTCGACCTGATAGGCGCCGATATGCTGGGTGATGCCGCCGGCCTCGCCGGAGACGACATTGGCATTGCGGATGGCATCGAGCAGCGAGGTCTTGCCGTGATCGACGTGGCCCATGATGGTCACGACCGGCGGACGCGACACTAGGTCCTCGGCATTGTCGGCGATGTTGAACAGGCCTTCCTCGATGTCGGACTCGGCGACGCGGCGGACCGTGTGGCCGAATTCGGTGGCGACCAGTTCGGCCGTGTCGGCGTCGATGACGTCGCCGGGCTTCAGGATCTGGCCCTGCTTCATGAAGAACTTGACCACATCGACCGCACGTTCGGACATGCGCTGCGCCAGTTCCTGAATGGTGATGGTCTCGGGCAGGATCACTTCGCGCATGACTTTCTCGCGCGGCTCATTGTGCATCGCGCGCTTGAACTTTTCCTGGCGGCGGCGCATCGACGACAGCGAACGGGCCCGCGCATCCTCGTCGGTAAGCGCGGAGTTCAGCGTCAGCTTGCCACGGCGGCGGTCTTCCTCGCCCTTGGTCGGCTTGGCCGGCCGCGCCACTTCGGGCGTGACCGGGCGGCGCACCGGCGCACCGGCACCTGTCCGCTTCGGCTTGACCTCTTCCTCCTCGTCGGCGGTCGCCAACTCGGCTGCCAGCGGCGCGCGGCGGCGCGCCTCTTCCTCGGCACGACGGCGGGATTCGGCTTCCGTCTGCAGGCGTGCCTCTTCCTCGGCCTGACGGCGCGCGGATTCCTCACGCTCACGCTTGCGGCGCTCTTCGTCCTCGGCGCGGCGCTTGGCTTCCTCGGCGGCGCGCTGACGGTCCTCGACCTCGCGGACCTTGGAGCCTTCAAGCGCCCTGCGACGCGCTTCCATTTCGGAGCGCGACAGTTCGTTCAGCACCATGCCGCTGCGCTCGACCGGAGGCGGCGGGGGCGGAGGCGCCTTGGGCGCTTCCTGCACCACGGGTGGGGCGGCCACGACCGCCGCGGGCTTCGGCGTGAAGACGGGCGCAGGGGCAGCAGCAACCGGCTCCGGCTTGTCACCGGGCAGCGAGAACTTGCGCTTCTTGGTCTCGACCACGACCGACTTGGTACGGCCATGCGAGAAGTTCTGGCGCACGGTGCCCTGTTCCATGCCGGGGCGCTTCAACGTCAAGGTCTTCTTCGGCGTAACGCTCAACGTCTTGTCGTCGCCCGATTTCGTATCGCTCATTCCATATCCTCTGCAGCATCATCTTCGTCAGCAACGGCCGCAAGCATTGCCAGATCGTCCGGGGTACCGCCCCGATATCGGTCAAGCGCAACCATGCGCTTCTGGACCGCCTTACCCGCGTCTCCCGCGAGGACGGCAGCATGTATCACATTTGTACCCCCCAATGCCAAGCTCAACTCGGCCTCGGAGAAAAGTTTGTAGGCAAGGATGGAGGGGCCGCCGATATGGACGGTCGCCCGCCGCGCCTGGCTGATCTTGCGTACGCCGTCGTCGGACGCCTCGGTCGCGTGGAGCACGAAAAGTGCCAGTCCACCGCGCACTGCGCTCTCGACCTTGGTGGCACCAAGAGAAATCGCGCCTGCTTTGCGGGCGAGGCCCAGCATACCCAGAGCGGATCTGGAAAGCAGCCCGTCGACCATGCCGCCCAGATCGGGCGGCACGACCACCTGTGCCTTAAAGGCGCGGGCAAAGAGGTTCTTTGCCGCCGCCTTCTCGATATGTAGGCGGTCAGCGCTCACCCAGCAACCACGGCCGGGCAGATTTCTCTTGAGATCCGGAACGACGGCCGAATCCGGGCCGACGACGAACCGGATCAATTCATCCGGTTCGGCCTGCTTGCGGGTGACGATGCAGGTGCGATCGTTCATCTCGTCCAAGGGCGGGTTGTGTGCGATGCGGTTTCACCTCACGCACCAACGGCTTCGTCAGCCGGTGCTTCTTCGGCTGCAAGCTCGTCTTCGGTGATCCAGCCGGCCTTGAGACGGGCATTCAGCACCATCTGCTCGGCATCGGCGCGCGAAACGCCATGATTGGCCAGAACGCCGGGATACACCTTGGTCTCGCCGTCCTTGCGTTCCTTCCAGCCTGTCAGGTCGTCGGCGGCATAGCCGGCGAAATCCTCGATCGTCTTCACGCCGTCCTCGCCGAGCGTCACCATCATGGCGGTGGTGATGCCGGGGATTTCACGCAGCTCGTCCGAGACGCCCAGCGCCTTGCGCTTGTCGTCATGCTCGGCCTCGATCTTCTCGAGATATTCGCGGGCACGGGTCTGGATTTCCGACGCGGTGTCCTCATCGAAGCCGTCGATCGAGGCGATTTCGCCGGCATCGACATAGGCGACTTCCTCGACGCTGGTGAAGCCTTCCGAGGCCAACACCTGGCCGACCATCTCGTCGACGTCGAGAGCTTCCATGAACAGCGCCGAGCGCTCGACGAATTCCTTCTGGCGGCGTTCGGACTCCTCGGCCTCGGTCAGGATGTCGATATCCCAGCCGGTGAGCTGCGAGGCGAGACGCACGTTCTGGCCGCGGCGGCCGATGGCCAGCGACAGCTGATCGTCGGGAACCACCACCTCGATGCGCTCCGCGTCCTCGTCGAGCACGACCTTGGCGACTTCGGCCGGCTGCAGCGCGTTGACGATGAAGGAGGCGGCCGAGGGCGACCACGGAATGATGTCGATCTTCTCGCCCTGCAGTTCGCCGACGACGGCCTGGACGCGGCTGCCGCGCATACCGACGCAGGCGCCGACCGGATCGATCGAGCTGTCACGCGAGATGACGGCGATCTTGGCGCGCGAGCCCGGGTCGCGGGCGACCGACTTGATCTCGATGATGCCGTCGTAGATTTCCGGCACTTCCATGGTGAAGAGCTTGGCCATGAACTGCGGATGGGTGCGCGACAGGAAGATCTGCGGGCCGCGCTGCTCGCGACGCACGTCGTAGACATAGGCGCGGACGCGGTCGCCATATTTGTAGTTTTCGCGCGGGATCAGCTCGTCGCGGCGGATGATCGCCTCGCCACGGCCGAGATCGACGATGACGTTGCCATACTCGACGCGCTTGACGGTACCGTTGACGATCTCGCCGATGCGGTCCTTGTATTCGTCATACTGGCGGTCGCGCTCGGCCTCGCGCACCTTCTGCACGATGACCTGCTTGGCCGACTGGGCCGCGATGCGGCCGAAATCCATCGGCGGCAGCTGTTCGGCGATGAAGTCGCCAAGCTGGGCATCGGGATTGCGCTCGCGCGCCGAGGAAATGGCGATCTGGGTGGCGTAGTCATCGACTTTCTCGACCACTTCCATCAGCCGCTGCAGCTTCATCTCACCGGTGTTGGGATTGATGTCGGCGCGGATGTTGGTCTCCTGGCCGTAACGCGAGCGCGCCGCCTTCTGGATCGCATCGGCCATGGCGGCGATGACGATCGACTTGTCGATCGACTTTTCACGCGCGACGGCGTCGGCAATCTGCAGCAGTTCAAGTCTGTTGGCGCTTACAACCATGTTTTTTCTCCCGAGCCTGTCAGCCGGGCTTTTACGCCCGGCAGCTCAATCAACTTTCCTGTTCGTGTTCTTCCGTGGCGTCGGCTTCCGTACCCTCGGGCACGTCGTCGTCCGGCTCGCCGCGGCGTTTCTTGGCTTCCTTGCGCGCCCTGTTGTCCTTCGACAACGCATCGCGGATGAGGTCGTCGGTCAGGATCAACCGGGTCTCGGAAATGGCGTCGTAGGGTACGCGCACCGTCGGCTCCTCGCCATAGGCCGCCTTGTCGCGCTCGATGAGCACATCGTTCTCACCAGCCTCGGCGATCTTGCCCTTGAAACGCTTGCGATCGGCGACGACGACCGATGTTTCCATCTTCACCAAATGGCCGGTCCAGGTCACGAAATCCGATTTGCGCACCAGCGGCCGATCGATGCCGGGCGAAGAGACTTCGAGATGGTACGCCTTCTCGATCGGATCGTCGACATCGAGCGCCGGCGACACCGCGCGGCTGACCTCTTCGCAATCCTCGACGGTCATGGTGCCGTCCTCGCGCTCGGCCATGATCTGCAGCGTCAGCCCGTTCTGGCCGGACAGATGCACGCGCACGAGGCGAAAGCCGATGCCGCGCAGCACCGGCTGGATGATCAGCGCGATGCGCGCATCGATACCGCTTTCGCGGATGATGCGGTCGTCACCTTCGCTTGTCATTGCAGTCATCAATTGCCTGTCGTTCGTTTCGCAAGTTCTTTAGTTTGCGCATCGGAACCATCCGAAAACCGCTTCGCACTTTTCGGTCCGATTCACCCGGCAGGTAATAAAAAAGAGCGGGACCGGGTGGACCCACTCTTCGTCATACCGACCAAGAATTTGAGGCTGATATAAACGAACACCGCCTGTGTTTCAAGCCCGCCGTGACAACCCGCCGTGCAAGGCCGGCAAAAGCCCTGACGGCGTCAGCATTGCTCCAGGCGCATGGCGCCCATGCGGCAACCCCCCTGCGAAAGGCGGCAGGGTGTCCTTATTTATTAGCCACGACACGAATGGACGCGGCGCTGTGGCGCGCGAAAGGACAAAATCATGGGCAACCGCAGACTACTTTCCGCCTTGGGCGACCTCTTCACCGCATTCGGCGGCGCGGTCGCCGCCTCGCGCGCCGTGGAAGCCGGCCGCAAGCCGCGTGCCGACGACCTGCGCAAGGTGGACATGGACCCGGCTATCTTCAACAGGATCGGCCGTTTTTGAAAATCTGACGAGAGGCGCCGTGAGGGCGCCTATGTCCTGACAAAGGTCAGATAGGCCGGCCGCCGGCCCTCGCGAATGGCCTTCGCCTCGTAACGCGTACCCGGCCAGCCCGCATAGGGGCTGTTCCAGTCGCCGGCATCCGCTGCTTGCCATGCGAAGGCGCCATGCGCCCGGCAATGCAGCAAGGTCCAATTCACATAAGTGTCGATGTCGGACGCGAAGCGGAACTTTGAGCCTGGCTTCAGGACGCGCGCGAAGCGGTCGAGATTGACCGCACTGACGAAGCGCCGTTTCCAGTGCTTCTTCTTCGGCCAGGGATCCGGATAGAGAAGATCGATGCCGTCGAGCGATGCCGGCGGCAGCCAATCGAGCAGCCGGGTGGCATCGTCATCGAAGACACGCAGATTGGCCAGCGGCCGCTGCCTAACTGCCATCATCATCTTGGCCATGCCGTTGACGAAGGGCTCGACGCCGACAAATCCGGTTGTCGGCGCCTCGATGGCGCGGTGCAGAAGATGTTCGCCGCCGCCAAAGCCGATCTCAAGGCGAACGGCCGAGACGTCGGCTTCGAACAGGGTGCGCAGCTCCGACGGCGCTTCAGCCGTCAGATCGAGTCGGTAGGTGCCGAGACCGCTTTCCAGGGCAGCCGCCTGCTGCGGGCGGACCGGCTTGCCACGCCGACGGCCGAAGAAGGCTTCGGTCGCACGGCTTGGCCTGTCGTCGGGGCTCATCTGGTGCCGCAGGATCTGTCGGGCGCTCAGGCCGCGACAGCATCCTTGAGCGCCTTGGCCAGATCGGTCTTCTCCCAGGAGAAGGACCCGTCACGGCCAGCCTTGCGGCCAAAATGGCCATA
This sequence comes from Mesorhizobium opportunistum WSM2075, assembly GCF_000176035.2. Classification (NCBI taxonomy): domain Bacteria; kingdom Pseudomonadati; phylum Pseudomonadota; class Alphaproteobacteria; order Hyphomicrobiales; family Phyllobacteriaceae; genus Mesorhizobium; species Mesorhizobium opportunistum. The sequence continues at coordinate 26,977 of NC_015675.1, forward strand.
GGACGACGTTTTGGCATAGATCGGCTTGTTGAGATCGAGATGACGGCGGATGCCGGATGGCGACAGGTCCATCACGGTGCGCAGCGCATCCTCGAGCTTTGCCTCGTCGACCTTGCCGGTGCCGTGCAGGTCGACATAGACCGACAAGGGCTGGGCGACGCCGATGGCGTAGGAAAGCTGGATGGTGCAGCGGTCGGCAAGCTTGGCCGCCACGACATTCTTGGCCAGATAGCGCGCCGCGTAGGCCGCCGAACGGTCGACCTTGGTGGTGTCCTTGCCGGAGAAGGCGCCACCGCCGTGCGGTGCCGCACCGCCATAGGTATCGACAATGATCTTGCGGCCGGTCAGCCCGGCATCGCCGTCCGGTCCGCCAATGACGAACTTGCCGGTCGGGTTGATGTACCACATGCAGTCGTCGGCGATCTTGAGGTCGCCGAGCGCCTCGCGGATGTAGGGTTCGACGACCTTGCGGACCTTCTTGGAATCCCAGCTTGAATCCAGATGCTGGGTCGACAGCACGATCTGCGTAGCCTCGGCGGCCTTGCCGTCCACGTAGCGGACGGTGACCTGGCTCTTGGCGTCCGGCCCGAGCTTACCGGCCTCGCCATTATTCTGGTGACGGGCGGCGGCCAGAAGTTCGAGGATCTTGTGGCTGTAGTAGATCGGCGCCGGCATCAGGTCCGGCGTTTCGCGGCAAGCATAGCCGAACATGATGCCCTGGTCGCCGGCACCTTCTTCGCCCTGGCGATCGGCGGCGTTGTCGACGCCCTGGCCGATGTCAGGCGACTGGCCATGCAGTAGGACTTCGATCTTCGCCGTCTTCCAGTGGAAACCGGCCTGTTCGTAGCCGATCTCGCGGATAGCCTTGCGGGCGACAGATTTGAACTTCGCCGGATTCACGACAGGGTGGCCCGCCGCGTCCATGAGGACGTTGCCGGCCTTGTCCTTCTTCAGCAGCGTCTCTGGAACGCGCACCTCGCCGGCGATGACGACGCGGTTGGTGGTCGCCAAGGTCTCGCAGGCGACGCGGACTTTCCACGGGTCCATGCCGGTCTTCTTGGCCTCACGGTAGACCAGATCGACAATCTCGTCGGAAATCCGGTCACAGACTTTGTCGGGATGGCCCTCGGCAACGGATTCCGAGGTAAAGAAGTAGTTCTGCCGCGTCACGGGTGTCCCCTCTTGAAAAACGATCGGCAGGCTGCCGATTTTGGCGCGCCACGTGTTAGCGGGGCAAAGCGCTGCTCGTCAAGCGTCGCCGCCGTCCTGGCATGAATGTCGGAGCCGATATTTTATGCCACCGGCGGCGCGGTGCCGCCGGTTCGAAGCGCATTACGGATCAGTCGAGATCGTCGGCGGCGAGCGACTTCACAAGGTCGATGATCCTTCGGCGCACCTTGACGTCGGCGATTTTGACAAAGGCACGGTTGAGCTGGAGTCCTTCTGGACTGCCGCAGAATTCGACGGCGAAAGCCATCGACGCATCCTCGGCAAAGCCGCGGTTGGCCGAGGATTCCTGGCCTGGCGCATCCTCGAAAAAGAAGGCGACGGGCACGCCGAGTATGGAAGCAATCGCCTGCAGGCGGCTGGCGCCGACGCGGTTGGTGCCCTTTTCATACTTCTGGATTTGTTGAAATGTGATGCCGAGATTCTCGCCCAGCTTTTCCTGGCTCATTCCGAGCATATTGCGGCGAAGCCGGATGCGGCTTCCAACGTGGATGTCTATGGGATTCGGCTTTTTCTTGTTTTCTTCTGTCATTTTTTCCTCGCCGAATTTTTTCGGCTTTGTGATTTTTTTCTCGCCCAAACAAAGCCGGAGGCGACTGCCCCAACAGTATGATCCACCGGCTTCGAGAAATTTCAGGCGGTACAGTATGAGTTTCTAATGTGCCAACTGTCAATTCACCCGTAGCCTTTGCCTTACGTTCAACAGTGCCCCGCCCAGCGCAAACAGCAACATGATCAGCATTCCGTTAATGCGTCGCTGCCCCTCGGAAACGACTGCCTGTTCGGCAATAGGCACCTTCACATCAATGGCCCCGCGCGCGTCGATCGCCAGCGCATCGACGATGCGTCCACGTGGGTCGACAACGGCCGAGATGCCATTGTTGGCGGCACGCAACAAGGGCAACCCGTTCTCCACAGCGCGAATCTGAGCCTGCCTGAAATGCTGATACGGCCCCGGCGTGTCGCCGAACCAGGCATCATTGGTAACGTTCACAATAAGCTGTGCTGACGTAGCGTCAACTGCCACCAGGTCGGGAAAGATCACCTCGTAGCAGATAAATGGCAGGGCACGAAGGCCGCCCGGCAGCGTGATGGCGTGGCGCTCGTTGCCGGCCGTGAACGTCATCGGCCCGGCGACGAGCTGTTCGATGCCGAAACGGCTGAGCAGATCGGCGAATGGCAGGTATTCGCCAAACGGCACCAGATGGACCTTGTCGACGGCATCGGCGATTTCGCCCTTGTCGTCGATCGCCACCACCGAATTATAGTAGCGGCTGTCGGCACCGGCGGCCGAGCCGCCTTCCTCGCGAACGACGCCGGCGATCAGCATCTGGCCGTCGCCCAGCATGTCGCCCAGCGCCGTCAACGCGTCAGGGCGCTCGGTGAAAAGGAACGGCACCGAGGTTTCCGGCCACAAGATCAGCTGCGGCCTGTCGTGACTGGGGTCCGGCGCCTTGGCGGACAGGCCCAGCAAGGTGGCGAAGATGCGATCGCGCACCGAGGCGTCCCACTTCTCCGACAGGTCCACGGCCGGCTGAACGATGCGGACATTCAAACTGCGCTCCGCCGGTTTTTCGGGAGCGGCGAGCCTGACATAGCCGAAGCCGACATGGGCGGCGGCGAGCACGACAAACAGCGCCGCGCCAAGGCGCAGGTGCCGGCGCGCCGCCAGCAGCGCCGGCAGCGCGAAGAGGAACACGGCGAGCGCGTTCATGCCGACCATGCCGGTCACCGAGACGCTCTGCATCAGAAGGGGCACGGGCATCGCCGCGTAGCCGATCGCATTCCAGGGAAAACCTGTGAACAGGAAGCCGCGCAGCCACTCGGCCAGCGCGAAGCCGAAGGCGAGTGCCGCGATGCGGCCGATATCGCTGCTCCACAAGAGCCGGGCGATCACTGTTGCAAAGCCATAGAAAAAGGCGAGCGCGAAGGGAATGCCGATCACCGCGAACGGAAGCGCCCAGGCAAAGCTGTCGGCCTCGACCAGCAGCGCCGAACCGATCCACCAGAGACCGGCGAGGAAATAGCCGAAGCCGAACCACCAGCCGACGGCAAAAGCCGGCCGCAGGCGCCGAAACAGGCTGCCGGAGGCTTCGCCGGTCGCGCCGTCGAGCAACCAGACCAGCACCGGAAACGAGATGAAGCAAGCGGCGAAGAAATCGTATGGCGCCTGGCCAAGCACCGCCAGGGCGCCTGCGAGAAAGGCCACGAGCGCGCGCCGCCAACCCCAAAGCAGAATTATCCGGCCGGCAAGGCGCACCATGCATACTTCCGAGTCGTGCGAATCAGGAAGGAAGATTTAACAGGCCGCGGTCCGCGCTCCAAACGCTGGCCGGTCGACTATGGTTTCCCACCGAAGCGGCTACCGGTGCCAGCCCTCTATCCGCATGCCACCAAGCCGTTCGGCCTCCTCGCGGGACACGACGCGGATGGTCTGCGAGAAAGTCCAGACGTGGCCTTCGGGATCGCGCGCCCGATACTGGCGTTCGCCGTAGAACTGGTCCGCCGGCTCCTGGATTATTACAGCACCGGCCGCCCGCGCCTGCTCGCAATGGCCATCCAGTCCGTCCTTCAACCTGACATAGACCGACTGCGTGTTCTTGCCCGAGACCGAAGCCGGGCTGGCGACATAATCGCTCCATTCGGAATCGACGATGATGGTGCAATCGCCGAACCGCATCTCGGCGTGGACGAGCTTGCCCTCGGCATCGCTGACCACCATGCTGCGCTCGAAGCCGAAAGCCGCTTCGAGCCAGTCCAACGCGGCACGCGGATCCCTGTAAAATACACCGGAACCCAGGCTCGCATGCTTGAACGGGTCGTCGATCGTCATCGAGCGCGCGAAACGCTCACGCCTGCTCGGTGCGCGCCGTGGCGCGCCGGCGGCGCTCGCCCTTCTGGCTCTGCACGATGCGCACGCGCTTGACGCGGCGCGGATCGGCATCGAGCACATGGAACTCGAAACCGGGGATGGCCTGCACCACCTCGCCGCGCGCCGGCACGCGGCCGAGCGTGTTGAAGATCATGCCGCCGATGGTGTCGACATATTCGCCATGTTCGCCGGCGGCGAAACCCTCGCCGATCATCTTGGCGACTTCGTCGATCTCGGCCTTGCCGTCGACGACGAACACGCCGTCACCGGCCTGGGTGATCATCGGCTCGTCGTCGTCATGCTCGTCCTCGATGTCGCCGACGACCATTTCGACGATGTCCTCGAGCGAGACAAGGCCATCCGTGCCGCCATATTCGTCAATGACCAGCGCCATCTGCGTGCGCGTCGTCTGCATGCGGCCCATCAGGTCGGAGGCAAGCATCGATGGCGGCACAAACAGAACCTGGCGGATCAGGTTGAGCTCGCCGATGGTGCGCGAAAGGTCGACCTGGGCAAGATCGAGCTGCGTGGCGACGGGCGTCTTCCTGGTCGTGCGGCCCTTCTTGACGCGCGCGAGCTTGGTGATGTGGGCCAGAACGTCGCGGATATGGACCATGCCGCGCGGATCATCGAGCGTCTCGGAATAGACCGGCATGCGGGAATGGCCAGATTGTTCGAAGGTGCCCAGTAGGTCGCCGAGCGTCGTCGTGATCTCGACCCCCTGGATGTCGGCGCGCGGCACCATGACGTCCTCGACCCGCACTTCGCGCAGGCGCAGGATGTTGTTGAGCATGGCGCGTTCGCCAGGCGAGAAGGCGCCGGCATCACTCGCCGTCTCGGCCAGCGCGCCGGCGATTTCCTCGCGCAGGCTGGTGCCGTTGCGTTGCCGGAACAGGCCCAGCACGCGTTCGAACAGGGAGGGGCCGGCAGGCGAAGTTTCGCTGGCAACGCTGCCGGTGCTGGTAGCACCAGGAGTAACGGTACTCGGACTTGATCCCTCTTCCGACGTATCGGAAGCCTTGGGCGCACTGCCGGCGTCGGGGCGGGCGGCAGTCTCTGGTTTGTCGTTCATCTTCGTCCGGTCAATTGGTCTTTTGTAGTTACGCGTAGGGATCGGGAATGGCAAGCCTTGCAAGCGCTGCGCGTTCGACGGCTTCCATCGCCTCGGCCTCGGTGTCGGTCTCGTGGTCGTAGCCCATGAGGTGCAGCAGGCCGTGGATCACGAGATGGGTGATATGGTTCTCCAAGGGCTTGTCTTCCAGTGCCGCCTCGCGCGCCACCGTTTCGGCGGCGAGCACGATGTCGCCCAGCATCGGCGGCAATGGACCATCCTTTACATGCGGAAAAGCCGGGAAAGACAAGACGTTGGTGGGTTTGTCCTTGCCGCGCCAGTCTGCATTCAAGGTTCGGATATGAGCGTCGTCGGAAAAAACGATGCTGAGTTCGGATTGTCCTGCCGCACCAGTTTCGGCGAAAGCAACCGCGACAGCGCGATCGACCAATCGCGCCAGGCTTGCCTCAGCGGGCCAGTCGCCCGCTTCAATCGATATATCGATCTCGACGGGAAGGCTCCCGTCGACGGATGTGCTGTCCTCAGGCATGAGGCCGCATCGTCAGATCAATTCTCGGCACCGAGGCCGCGCGCCAGCTTGGCGTCGCGGTCATAGGCCCTGACGATTTCCGCCACCAGCGGATGGCGAACGACGTCGATATCGTTGAAGCGCACGGTTACAGCGCCGGCCACGCCGTCGAGCACACGCAAGGCCTCGACCAGGCCCGATTTGGTGCTCGGTGGCAGGTCGATCTGGGTGGGATCGCCGGTGACGATCATGCGCGAGTTCTCGCCGAGACGGGTGAGAAACATCTTCATCTGCATAGGCGTGGTGTTCTGCGCTTCGTCGAGGATGACGGCGGCATGCGCCAGCGTGCGACCGCGCATGAAGGCGAGCGGCGCGATTTCGATGACTTCGGCGGCAATCGCACGCTCGACCTTGTCGGCCGGCATCATGTCGTAGAGCGCGTCATAGAGCGGCCGCAGATAGGGATCGACCTTCTCCTTCATGTCGCCCGGCAGGAAGCCCAGCCGTTCGCCGGCCTCGACGGCCGGCCGCGACAGGATGATGCGTTCAACCATGCCGCGTTCGAGCAGCATCGCTGCGTGCGCCACCGCCAGATAGGTCTTGCCGGTGCCGGCCGGACCGATGCCGAACACCAGTTCCGACCGCTCCAGCGCCCGCATGTAGGCGTCCTGGTTGAGCGAGCGGGCATAGATCGTCTTCTTGCGGGTGGCGATCTGGGCAGCGGAAACCTTGCCCTTGCGCTCCAGCGTCGGCAGCGTGAGCTGATCGTCGGCGGCGACCGCCATGCGCACGGCGCCGTCGACGTCGGACTGGCCGATATCGACGCCCTTCTGGAGGATCCCGTAGAGATTGTCCAAGGCGCGGCGTGCCTGCTCGGCGGCCGAAGCGGATCCCTTGATGGTCAGCTGGTTGCCGCGCGAGCGTATGTCGACGCCGAGCTTTTGCTCGAGCCGGGCAAGGTTTTCATCGAACTGGCCGTAAAGGGCGCTGGCAAGCTTGTTGTTGTCGAAAGTCAGAACGATGTGCGCCATATCAGAAGCCCCAGATGCCGGTACCGGGGGCAGGTTCTTCAGCTCTGCTGCGCTCAACCGTCTCTCCTCATCTGCCGAGACCCTCAGGCCAATTCGGCGAACAGGCTGTTGTAGCCCGTCTTCGTGATTCGCACCTGGATAATGTCACCGATTTCGCCGGCCTTTTCATCAACAATAACCGGCTGCAGCCAGGGCGAACGGCCGACCTTCTGGCCGGACTGGCGGCCGGGCTTCTCGATCAGCGTGTCGATTGTACTGCCAATCAGGCTCAGACCGAAATCCTGCTGCTGTTTCAAGAGCAGCGCCTGCAGACGCTGCAGGCGCTCGTCCTTGACCGTCTCCGGCACGTGATCGGCCATCTCGGCGCCCGGCGTGCCCGGACGCGGCGAATATTTGAACGAAAAGGCCGAGGCGTAGTTCACCTGGCGCACCAGTTCCATGGTCGCCTCGAAATCGGCTTCCGTCTCGCCGGGGAAACCGACGATGAAATCGCCTGATAGCGCGATGTCGGGCCGGGCAGCGCGGATGCGGTCGAGCAGCGCCAGATAATCCCTCGCCGTGTGCCTGCGGTTCATCGCCTTGAGGATGCGGTCCGATCCGGACTGCACGGGCAGATGCAAATAAGGCATCAGCGAGGGCAGATCGCGGTGGGCGGCGATCAGTTCGTCGTCCATGTCGCGCGGGTGGCTGGTGGTGTAGCGCAGCCGCGCCAGCCCCGGGATTTGGGCCAGCCGATGCAGCAGCCGGCCAAGGCCCCATTCCTCGGTCCTGCCCCCCTTGGTGTCGCCCTGGCCGTGCCAGGCATTGACGTTCTGGCCAAGCAGCGTCACCTCGCGCACCCCGGCCTCGGCCAGGCGCTCGGCCTCGGCGACGATCTGCGCCACCGGCCGCGAGACTTCGGAGCCTCTCGTATAGGGCACGACGCAGAAGGTGCAGAACTTGTCACAGCCTTCCTGCACGGTGAGGAAGGCGGTCACGCCGCGCTTGATGACCTCGGCGCGCTTCGGCTGCGGCAGATGCTCGAACTTGTCCTCGATGGCATAGTCGGTCTCGACGATCTTCTCGCCGCCGCGCACTCTCGCCAACACGTCTGGCAGGCGATGATAGGTCTGCGGCCCGATGACCAGATCGACGGCGGGCGAACGGCGGATGATCTCGGCGCCTTCGGCCTGCGCCACGCAGCCGGCAACGCCGATCAGCAACTCGCGGCCGACGCTGGCGCGCTCCGCCTTCATGTCGCGGATGCGGCCGAGTTCGGAATAGACCTTCTCGGCGGCTTTTTCCCTGATATGGCAGGTGTTGAGCAGCACCAGATCGGCCTCGCCGATGGCACCTGTCGCGGTATAGCCGTCAGCGGCCAGCGCATCAGCCATGCGCTGTGAATCATAGACGTTCATCTGGCAGCCATAGGTCTTGATGAAGACCTTTTTCGCTGCCACGGCGTGCACCGCCGGATGTCCAGCCAGCGTGCCGATGTCGTCACTTTCAATCGTGTTCAAGTCCATCTGGCGGCTTCTAACGCCTTTCCGTGACAAAAAACAGACGATTCTCGCCATGCGCCCGCAGACGCGGGGCTGGAATTAGCGGCTCGGGCGCGGATCGGCGAGTGCCGCCATCATCATATCGCGCACCTGGCTTTCCATCAGTTTCGCCGTTTCCTTGCGGTTCGAACCCTTGGAAAACGCGATCGGATCGCCGAAATGCACTTCGACATCGAGTGCGCCTTCCGCCATCAGCACCTTGAGATGCGGCATCAAGTCCTCGTCACCGATCCAGGCCGAGATCGGCCGGTGGCGGCGGCCGAGCGGCACGCCGTGCAGGCGGGTATAGGCGATCGCCACCGGCTGGATGAAGACCTGCTCGGCCGCGCCCTCCGAAATCGCCATCGAGGCGGCGCCGAACAGGGTGCTCTTGAAGGGCAGGATGGCATTGCCGTCACCGGTCGAGCCCTCGGCGAACAACACCATGGCGTCGCCCTTGGCCATGCGATTGGCGATCTCGCTCGCCTGGTCGCCCGAGGAGCGCTTGCGTTCGCGCTCGATGAAGACGGTGCGCTGCAGCTTCGACAGCATGCCGATCAGCGGCCAGCCTTCCATATCGGCCCTGGCGATGAATTTTACATCGGCAAAAGAACCCAGAACCATGATGTCGGTCCAGGAAATGTGGTTCGAAGCAACCAGCAAGGGCCGTTTGTCGGACAGCGTCCCCTTGACATGGACGCGCATGCCGAGCGCCCTGAGGATCAGCCGATGCCAGATCTTGAGGATGAATGTTTCCGGCCACCAGCCGGTTTTCATCGACAGCATCTGCAACGGCACGAGGATCAGCGAACCGGCGACGACGAGGCCCAGGGCCAGGAAAATCCTGATTTTCTTGATCATCGCCCTACCCCGATCTCTGGCTAGCGAAGATCGCGGCGCATGACAAGCGCGCCGGTGGGTCCGCGATCGGGCGACTTGTAGTAGTCCGGCCGCTTGCCGACCTCGCGGAAGCCCAGCCGCCGGTAGAGGGCGATCGCGGCGACATTGGTCTCGTCGACTTCGAGGAACAGCGCTTCGGCGCGCTGGGCGTGCAGCTCACGCAGCACCGCATCCATCAACTGCCAGCCAAGCCCCTGGCGACGATGCGATCGCCCCACCGCAACTGTCAGGATCTCGCCCTCGCCGGCGGCCAGCCGGGCCAGCACGACGCCCACCGGCGGCTTGGCGCCCTGCCCCGTTTCGCGTGCGGCGTAACCGAACACGGTGTCCTGTTCGAGCAAGGCGGCGAACTCGCCATCGGTCCACGGGCGGACGAAGTCCTCGCGATGCAGCAGCGAGACGGCCGGGCTGTCGGTAATCCTGAGCGGCTCGAGCGCATAGTCCCGGCGGCGCGGCTGAAGGAAAGGAATGCGCATTAATTTTGTTGCCTTGATAAAATGAACCCGGCCTGCGGCTTAGCGTCGGCACCGCGCAAATAAAGCGGTTTCGGCCTCTCGCCCGCGCCCTTGACGGCGGCCAGCCGGGCGTAGGTGAGGATGTCGGCGGTGGCCGTCCGAGGCCCGATATCGAAACCACGACCGGCCGATGCGGCGATCTGTGCTGCCGCGGTGCCGGCGAGCACCGCAGAGCTTTCGATCGCCATTCCAGTGGCCTCAGCCAGCGTGGCCACGGCCGGACCGTAAGTCAAAACTGACATTTGATCATAGAGAGCAGCATGGATCTCTTCACGCCCGGCATCGAGCGCCGCCAGCACGGCGCGGCCAGGAAATGCCGCTGCTGCTTCAGCCGCCAGCGCCTCGAGCGTCGTCACACCGATCGCGGGAATCTTAAGCGCCAGCGCCAGACCACGCGCGGTCGAGACGCCGACGCGCAGGCCGGTGAAGGAACCTGGGCCGACGGAGACGGCAATGGCGCCAAGACCGGCATAGTCGGTCGCGCCCGCCTTCAGCGCCTCGGCGATGACCGCCATCAGATGCTCGGCATGGCCTTTGCCGAGATCGAGCACCGAGCGGCCAAGCTCCAGCCCAACCGCCGCGTCGTAGACGCAGGCGGCGCAGAGGCTGGCGGCACAGTCGATGGCAAGCACTTTCATGAAACAACCGGTTCCGAGAAACACCTCCCTGTGCCCGCCAAGGCGCGCCACCGCAAGCATAATTTGTTAAGCGGCTTCGCTTCGAAGGGCGAGCTATGCGACCTGTTCGATGCGCAGCATGTGGTTGTCCCAGACATAGTCCGGCTCCGACCGCATCGCACCGCTGCCCTCGATGATCTCGCCCGCACCCGTGGTGGCCATGAAGCCAGTCCCATCCGGCGCCACGCCGCAGACCTCGACCAGCGCGCTGTTCGAGAGGACCTGGCCGCTGGCAGCATCGATCACGACCAACGAATTGCCTTCCGGCGACGATACGGCAACGGTGCCGGATCCAGGATTGGCGGCGACCGAGCCGATATAGTTGCGGAAGCCGGCCAGCACGTCCCCCTGCATGTCGAGCAACTGCAAGTCCTTGCCGCGCGCGGCGCGGCCGACCAGCAGCGGACGATCCGTGCCCGGCCCCCTGTACTGGCAACCGAACCAGACGGTGCCGGCCTGGTCGGTGTCCATGTGGCGGATCGACAGTTGGTGCAGTGGCGCCGGCAGTTCGTGCTTTTCGATGAGATCGCCGGTGACGCGGTCGACCAGCACATAGGACGGCTTCATGGTGGCGATGTTGAGCTCGGCCCGGCCGTAATCCGGATGGGTCTCGATGCCGCCATTGGCAACCGCGATCGTCCTGCCGTCGCCCAGCAGCAGAAGCTCGTGGGGCCCCATCCCATACGTCGGGAATTCGCCGACACGGCTGAATTTCGCGCGCGCATCGTAGACGCCGACGACCCCGGCGGCATTGTCGAAGTCGTTCTCGGTGGCGTAGAGCAAGGCGCCGTCGGGCGAGAACACGCCATGGCCGAAGAAATGCCGGCCAGGGATGCTGGCGATGGTCAGCGGGGCGTCGCGCCCGGTATGATCGAAGACGACAGCGAAGGTGCCGGGCTGGCGGGCGAAGACCACCGAACGCTTCGACATCGGATCGAAGGTGACGTCATGACCGCGATCTGGCAGGTCGATCGTGTGCAGCACCTTGCCGGCCTCGGACAGGACGGCGGCGCCAAAACTGCCGTCACGCTTGACGAAGGCGGTGGCGAAGACAGCGTCCGCCGCAAGCGTCATGGCCCACGCCGACGGCGCCATCGCCGCGGCAAAGCCGATGCCCGCGGCCCGGAGAAAATCCCGGCGATCGATGAGTGGCGTTTTCAAGGATCAGTCTCCATCCAGCGACGAGAAGCCGGCGGTCAGGCCGAATTCGGCGGTCAGCCGGGTGCCGATCAGGGTCGACAGGCTGGAGGTGATCAGTGCGAAATGCTCGAGCTTGCCGCGCAGCGCCTGATCGGCGAGTGCCTTGTCGATCGGACCCTGGACCGACTTCGCGGTGGCGACGCCGTTGACGAGCTGGATGTGGATCGATTCCGCCATCCAGCGCGCATCTTCAGGCAATGCGTTGCCAAGCTTCGAGACCTGGAACAGCCGATCGATGCCGTCCAGGTTTCCGGCCAGCGAATTGCCGGTGTTTTGCGAACGCCAGTAGATCGCCTGTTTCGGCTTGTCGGCCTCAGGCTTGCCACCCAGAAACCCCTTCAGGCGGACATCGCGAACCATTTCCAGCTCGTTGATGAAGACGCCGACCAGTTCGGTCACGGCTTCGTTGCCGTCGCGGTAAAGCGGGTTTTGCGGCCCTGGATTGGCCCAGAGAGCCGCAAAGCCGTCGGGCTTGTTCCAGGCGTCGTTGACGTCTTTGGCCATGGTCCCGATATTGCCGGCTACCGCCGCGCCGTAGGCGCAGCGGTAGGGATCGTCCTTGCCCGCCAACGCGTCGGCGCCGTCGCCGAAAAGCACGAATTCCAGCGCGCCTTGCATGGCAACGCTCTTGCCGGCCAGCTGTGCCGGATCGGTCGCGGTCGGATCCTTGGCCGACAATGCCGCCTGCACCTGCTTCAGGCCGATGCTCTTGCGGTCCGGCCAGAACAGCATGCGCTCCAGCCGGTTGTTTTCCTTGATCGGCCCAAGGCCGATGATCTCGGCCGACGACCAGGCATAGACCGTGGCCGAAAATTCGGTCCGCGCCGCGTCGAGTTCCCCTGGCGAAGGCGCTTCGCACAGCTCGTGCATCGCCTTCGCCAGGGCTTGCGTGTGCTCATGCAGGCCGGCATAGGCCGGGCGGACAAAGCCGTCGATCGCGCGCTGGATGACATCGGAGGCCTTCACCGCCGCCGATGCGGGCAAGGCGCCCAGCAGGGCCAGCGGAAGAACGAGAAACAGCGCGGAACGCTTCAGCATCAAAGTGACTCCAGGAATTCGAGCAGCGCACTGCGCTCAGCGGCGTTGGCGGCGGCAAAACGGTCGCGCGCCTTCTGGCCCTCGCCACCATGCCACAGGATCGCCTCGGTCAGGCTGCGCGCGCGTCCGTCATGCAGAAAGAAGGAATTGCCGTTGACGGTCCCAGTAAGGCCGATGCCCCACAGCGGCGGGGTGCGCCATTCGTTGCCCGTGGCCTCACCCACGGCCTGTCCGTCGGCAAGATCAGGCCCCATGTCGTGCAGCAGGAAGTCGGAATAGGGCCAGATCAGCTGGAAGGCCTGCGCCTTGTCAGGGGCATCACGGCGGGTGACGAATTTCGGCGCGTGACAGGAAACGCAGCCGATGTCGTAGAAGACCTTCTTGCCGGCGAGCACATCGGGCGCGTCGCGGTCGCGGCGTGCGGGCACGGCCAGGTTCCGCGAATAGAAGGTGACGAGATCCATCACCGGTGGCGGCGCTTCGGCGGAACCAAGACGCTGCTGGACGCCGTTCGGCATAGCAAGGCATTTTGCCTGCGCTATAGTGCAGTCACCCCAGTGTTTCGATTCTTCAGGCGTCGAGATGCCGATGTCACCGGCAAAGGCATCGGCCGCCTGCTGGCGGATCGATGCGGTCTGCGCCTTCCAGCCGAAACGGCCAAGCGTCAGTTCCCCGCCCTGGCCGTCGCGCACGATGTTCGGCCTGCCGGAAATGCCGTCGCCGTCATGGTCTTGCGGATCGGCATGGGCCAGAATGTCGGCCGGCGCGATCTGCTCGATCAGGCCAAGCCCGATCATCGGCGGCGTCAGGCGCGGCGACAATGTCGTGCGCGGATCAAGCGGCCCATAGGCGGGATCGGTGACCGAATAGCTGGGCTTGCGCAGGGAAACCACGGTGCCATCCGTCAGCTCTACTTTACGTTCCTGATAGTCGACATGCATCCTGCCTTCGCCGCGCAGGCCGGGCACCGCTAGTTCCTGCAGCTGCGTGCCGTAGACCGGGTCGGGGAAGTTGAGCACCTGGTGGTCGGCAAGGGCGGCCTTCTCTTCCGCGCTGCTGGCGTCTCGGGCCAAGCGCAGGAACATCGAGGTGCTGCCAAGGTCGCCTTGCGGCGGGCGGCCGCGGCCATCCTTCAGATGGCAATTCTGGCAGGCGCGTTCGTTGAACAGCGGGCCAAGCCCGTCCGAGGCCTGCGTCGAGGATGGCGACGACACCCAGTTCTTGCGGAACAGCGCATTGCCGAGCTTGAAGGTGCCTTCTTCCTCGAAGGTGATGTTGGCCGACGATTGCGAGAAGGCGTCGCGGTTGACGTCCTTCTCCGAGGTTCCGGCGCCACCCTGCATCAACTCGAACCGCTCGGGCTTGGAGAAATCCGCGGTCGGCCTGGTGATGGCGGTGACACGCGCCTGATCCTTCGCATCGAGGTCGGTGCGCGTGGTGGCGAGGCCGGCGGGTTGAAGGTCGCCGGCCAGCGCCGACGAGGTCAGCGCCAGCACGAGAATGGCGCAGCGCCGACCCGTCGAACCGGCTGGCTTCCGAAGGGGCGGCGAGCTTTCCGCCCGCCGCAAGCGGCGCAAGAATTCTAATGGGCGCCGCATTCCCGCATATCCTTACTCCGCGTCGTCCGCCGATGCGGCGTTGAGCTGGCCGTATTTTTCCTCGCCGATCGAGGCCAGCAGATCGAGCTGCGTCTCCAGGAAGTCGATATGCCCCTCCTCGTCGGCCAGCAATTGCTCGAACAGCTTCATCGACACATAGTCGCCGGCCTCGTTGCAGATTTCACGCGAGCGCTTGTAGGCGGTGCGTGCGTCATATTCGCCGGCAAGGTCGGATTCGAGCACTTCCTTGACGTTCTGCCCGATGCGCAACGGCGCCACGGACTGCAGGTTCGGATGGCCTTCGAGGAAGATGATGCGGGCGACGAGCTTGTCGGCGTGGTGCATCTCCTCGATCGATTCCGCCCGCTCCTTCTTGGCCAGCTTGGCATACCCCCAGTCCTCGAGCAGACGGAAATGCACCCAATACTGATTGACCGCTCCGAGTTCCAAGAACAGAGCTTCATTAAGCCGCTCGATGACCTGCGGTTCGCCTTTCATGAATTCTGCTCCCGTATTGGACGCGCAGGCCCCTGACGCGGTCCAGGTGTGAAACGATGTCCACGCCACTCGCCTCCGAGCGGGTGTGGTAATTCTCGGTGACCCGAATGATCGTTTCGACCACATTTGGGAAACAGCCGCAACAGCGACCGCGCTTCTGCATCGTGTGGTAGACCTTTGCCGGCACGATAAGTTGCCATGGATCCTGGTCCAGCAGATCGATGATCGTCTGCTCGATCTCTTTCTCGGTGATAATGTTGCAATGGCAGATCAGCATTTACAGTGCCCGAGTGGCTGACGGCGCCTTCCGCGCCGTGGCTTGTTTCGCTTCCGGAGCCCACTCCGAAGCCGATTATTGGGCTCCGGACCAGGCTCCAGTTCGGCGCTTACTTGAACACCTTGTCGGGTGCGTCAAGGCTGTCGGAGCCCTCGAAGGCGATGGCGTTGAGCTTCAGGGAACCGACGGCGCGCTCGATCGACTTGGTCTGGTCGATCAAGGCGTCGATCGCGGCCTGCACGGTCGCATTGCCTTCGGTGTTGCCCTCGGCGATCTGCTGGTCATAGGCCTCGCCGGCCTCGGCCCGCGCCTTGATCGCCTCCATCTTGGCGACGGTGACGTCGAGCTTGTCAGACAGTTCCTTGTCGATCGCCGGATCGGCAGTCTTCACCATCTCGTGCACCGAAGGTCCCGAGACGACAGTGCCGTCGAGCCTGGTATAGCTGGCGAGATAGGCGGCGCGGATGCCGATGGCGTCGTTGAGATGGGAGTTGTAGGTGTTATCGGAGAAGCAGTCATGCTCCTCTTCGGGATCGTGCAGCAAGAGGCCGAGCTTCATGCGCTCGCCGGCCAGTTCGCCGTAGGACAGCGAGCCCATGCCGGTGAAGATCGTCGAGATGGCGGTGTTCGGCTCGCCGTCGGCCAGGGCCTTGCGCGCCGCGCCGTCCGCTTTCCAGTCGTCGACCATTTCCTGCAGGTCCGAAACCAGGAGTGTGCTGGCGGACTTCAGATATTCGGCACGGCGGTCGCAATTGCCGCCGGTGCAGTTCTTGAGATCATAGTCGGTATAGGGGCGCTCGCCGGCGCCCGGGCCGGTGCCATGCAGGTCCTGGCCCCAGAGCAGGAACTCGATGGCGTGATAGCCGGTGGCGACGTTGGCCTCGACGCCGCCAGCCTCCTGCAGCGTACCGGAGAGGAATTCCGGCGAAAGCTTCGAGGCATCGACCTTCTTGCCGTTGATCTCGATTTCCTTGTTGGCGATCACATTGGCCGTATAGAGCGAATTCGCATCGGACTCGGTGCCGTAGCTCTTGGCGACATAGTCGATCAAGCCTTCGTCCAGCGGCCAGGAATTCACCTTGCCCTCCCAGTCGTCGACGATCTTGTTGCCGAAACGGTAGACCTCGGTCTGCTGGTAGGGAACACGCGATGCCTTCCAGGCGTCGCGCGCGGCGTTGAGCGTATCCGCCGACGGGTTGGCGAGCAGCGCGTCGACCGCCTTGTCGAGGGCTTGCGCCGTGGTCAGCGAATCCTCGTATTTGGCGAGCGCGATGTCGGAATAAGTCGTGACGACCGCTTTAGCATCGGTTTGCGCCTTGGCGGGCAGCACGAACACCGCTGCTGTCAGCAAGGCCGTGGCACCCATCGCCGCAAGCCTGCCGCCATATCGTGCTGTCATTATCGCTCTCCAGTTTCTCGGGAATTTCATGAATGGCGCGCGCGGCAATCGGCGCCAGGCCACATCGATGCCATAAGGCACAAGACTTGCCGCCATCGCGCGGTTCGCGGAAGAAAGACACCAAAATGCCTCCAATCGAACGGGTTCAAGGCCCAAACATCAGGGGATGCGCCAGCGCGCAGGTTTCCATAAAGCTTCGACGCCGATGGAAGTCAACGAAAATCGACAGGAAAAGCCAATTGAAACAATAGTTTAGAACTATTCTAAACTACAACGGTCAACTTTATGACCTTGCTGCACCGTCCTTGCCCGGGACTGCAGGCCAGGGAACTGCACGATTGACAGCCGCCATTCCGGGTGCGACCCGCAGACACGCTCTTGCGGCGGCGTCAGACAATTGCCACTTGGCGAGACATCCTAGAATCGAACCGGGATTGGAATGCGATGAAGAACGGCGTGGTCATTGTCGGTGCGGGTCATGCAGGCGTGCAAGCGGCGGCAAGCCTGCGCGAGGATAGCTATGACGGGCCGGTGATCCTCATCGGTGATGAGAACGAACTGCCCTATCACAAGCCGCCGCTGTCGAAGACCTTCATCAAGGATGCCGAAGCCAAGCCGCAACCCTTGCGTGGCGAAGCCTTCTACACCGGTAACGCCATCGACTACCGGCCCGGCATCAGGATCGAGCGCATCGATGCCGGCCGTCGTAGCCTGGAGATCTCCGGCGGCGGCGCACTTGCCTTCGACCATCTGATCCTGGCGACCGGATCGCGCCCGCGCCTGCTGCCGCTGCCAGGTGCGGATCTTTCCGGCGTTTTGTCGCTGCGCTCGCTTTCCGATGCGCGGCTGATCCGGGAATTGAGTGCAAGGAGCGACGACGTCGTCATCCTCGGCGGCGGTTTCATCGGATTGGAGATCGCCGCGACGCTGCGTGCGGCCGGCCGCACGGTGACAGTGGTGGAGGCAGTCGACCGTCTGCTCGGCCGCGCGGTTGCACCGGTGGTGGCGAGCCATGTCCGCCAAAGGTTGGAAGCGACAGGCGTGCGCATCCTCACCGGCACCTCGATTGCAAAGCTCGAAGGTGAAAACGGCCATGTCGCCGCCGCGATCACCTTATCAGGCGAAAGGCTGCCGGCGCGCATGGTCATCGTCGGCATCGGCGCCGTGCCGAATGTCGAACTGGCGCAGGACGCCGGCCTTGCCATCGCCAACGGCATCCGCGTCGATCACCAGATGCGCAGTTCGGTGCCGGAAATCCTGGCCATCGGCGATGCCGCCTCCTACCGGCACTGGTTCACCGGCGGCGACGTGCGGCTGGAATCCGTGCAGAACGCCACCGACCAGGCGCGGCTCGCGGCGCGCACCATCACCGGCCATGCCGATGCCTATTGCGCGGTGCCGTGGTTCTGGTCCGACATTGGCGACATGAAATTGCAGATGGTCGGGCTGACCGCCGGCGGCAATAGCCATGTCCTGCTGGGCGACCTGCCCGACAACAAGTTCTCGATCTACCACTATGCCGGGGATCGGCTGCTCGGCATCGAATCGGTCAACCGGCCCGGCGACCACATGCTTGGCCGCAAGATGCTCGGTGCGGGTTTCTCACCGACGCCGGAAACGGTGGCGGCGGGACCGGATGGGCTGAAAGCGGCGCTAGCTGCGTTTCAAGCCGTCGAACCGGCGAAGGCTGTCGGCTAGTTTGAAGAATTTGTTCGAGCAATCACCAGTCGGAGAGACGTCGTGAGCAGCGAATATGTCCGAGAGTTGATCCGCCGCGATCAAGACCGTCAACTGCTTCGACGTCTCCTCCTTGAGGGCGCGTCATCCGAGCCGGGCGCCCCGGTTGATGATGGCTATTTCGCAGCACTGCGAAAAAGAGCGCAGGGCCAATAAGGAATCTGCCGGTCGAGACGAGGCTGTATGGCGATAGGCGTCAGTTTAGAACGTCTGCGCCGCCCCTCATCCGCCTGCCGGCGTTCGTCGTCAGAAAAGCCAAGCAATTGGCTTTTCGCCCGCTTCGCGGATCGCTCCTCAACTCCCCGTATAGTGACGGGGAGAAGAGGAGCGCTTCAGTTCAGGCGGCGCAGACTTCGCGGATCGAGCTTTCCAAGATGTCGAGCGCTTCGTTCATGACTTCGTCCTGGATGGTGATCGGCGCCAGGAAGCGGATGACGTTGCCGTAGACGCCGCAGGTCAGCAGGATCAGGCCCTTGTCGAGCGCCTTCAGCCGGATCGCGTTGGCGATCTCGGCCGACGGCAAGCCTTTCTTGACGTCGTTGAACTCGACCGCGTTCATGAAGCCGAGGCCCCTTATATCGACGATCTCGGGAACGTCGTCACGGATCGACTGCAGGCGCTGCTTCAGCCGCGCGCCCAGCGTGTTGGCGCGGTCGCACAGCTTTTCGTCCTCGATCACGTCGAGAACCGCGTGTGCGGCGGCAACGCCGATCGGGCTGCCGCCATAGGTGCCGCCGAGGCCGCCGGGGCCGGGCGCATCCATGATCTCGGCGCGGCCGGTGACCGCCGACAGCGGGAAGCCGCCGGCCAAGCTCTTGGCCATGGTGGTGATGTCGGCCGCCACCTCATGATGATCCATCGCGAACATCTTGCCGGTGCGGGCAAAGCCGGTTTGCACTTCGTCGGCGATCAGCAGCATGCCATGCTGGTCGCACAGCTTGCGCAGCGCGGTCAGGAACTCGCGCGGCGCTTCGTAGAAACCGCCCTCGCCCTGCACCGGCTCGACGATGATGGCGGCAACGCGGGCCGGATCGACATCGGCCTTGAACAAACGATCCAGCGCGGCCAGCGAATCGGCTGTGGAAACGCCGTGCAGCGGCACCGGGAACGGCGCATGGTAGACGTCGCCCGGCATGGCGCCGAAGCCGACCTTGTAGGGAACCACCTTGCCGGTCAGCGCCATGCCCATGAAGGTGCGGCCATGAAAGCCGCCGGAGAAGGCGATGACCGCCGGACGGCCGGTGGCGTTGCGAGCGATCTTGATGGCGTTCTCAACCGCCTCCGCGCCGGTGGTCACGAAAATGGTCTTCTTCTCGAACTTGCCGGGCAGCATGGCGTTCAGCCGTTCGGCCAGCCGCACATAGCTCTCATAGGGCACCACCTGGTGGCACGTGTGGGTGAAGCGATCGAGCTGCGCCTTGACCGCCTCGATCACCCTTGGGTGGCGGTGGCCGGTGTTGACGACGGCGATGCCCGAGGAGAAATCGATGTAGCGGCGGCCTTCGACATCCCAGATCTCCGAGTTTTCAGCCCGGTCGGCATAGATTTGCGTGGTCATGCCGACGCCGCGCGAGATCGACTGGTTCTTGCGTTCGGAAATGGCTGAATTCTTCATGATGTCCCTCATCGGGCCGGCGCCCGTTCTCGTTTGATACCGTCTTCTGACCTTATTTCATGTTTTCCTCAAGTCGGCACCACCGGCGGGCGATTGGGCCTGCGGCAGGCGGATCCCCAACCTTGACCAGCCGTGCGATACGCGTACGAGAGCGGTTTCCTTTTTCCGGGGATCGATTATCCTCCCGATGTCCGCGAGGTATCGCGCTCAGCGAGCGGCCCGCGGCTGGGGGAGCCCATGAGCAGGAACGCGACATCGTCCGTCTCGCCGCCATCGGCCCAAGCTCCCCGCCTTTTGTCTTTTACAGCCGCTTCGACGATCTTCGCCTGCACGACGGTGCTGCTGCTGGCCGGCTGCCAAAAGCAGGAGGCGGCGGCCAAAAAACTGCCCATCATGGTGCGCACCGAGACAGTGG
Organism: Mesorhizobium opportunistum WSM2075; assembly: GCF_000176035.2. Lineage (NCBI taxonomy): Bacteria > Pseudomonadati > Pseudomonadota > Alphaproteobacteria > Hyphomicrobiales > Phyllobacteriaceae > Mesorhizobium > Mesorhizobium opportunistum. The sequence goes on from NC_015675.1 coordinate 47,076, forward strand.
CGATGGCCGACTATGCGCCGAGAACCTCGCTGACCGGCGTGATCGCCGCGCGCACGTTGAACAATCTGTCGTTCCGGGTCGGCGGTCGCGTGGCCGAGCGGCTCGTCGATGTCGGCCAGCATGTCGACCAGGGCACGGTGCTTGCCCGCATCGACCCGCAGGAGCAGGAATCCGATCTGCGTTCGGCACAGGCCGATCTCGATGCCGCGCAGGCGCAGCTGACCCAGTCCGCCGCCGCCTTCGAGCGGCAGAAGACACTGCTGGCCCAGGGCTTCACCACGCGGCGCGACTATGACGCGGCCGACCAGGCGCAGAAGGTGGCGCAAGGCAGCGTCGATGCCGCGCGGAGCGCGTTCGCCAACGCCCAGCAAAACCTGTCCTTCACCGAGCTCAAGGCAGGAGCCGCCGGCGTGATCACCGCCCGCCAGGTCGAAACCGGCCAGGTGGTGCAAGCGGCGCAAACCGTCTTCACCGTCGCCGAGGACGGTGACCGCGACGCGGTGTTCAACGTACAGGAGACGCTGGTCGCCCGGACTCCCGCCTCCCCGGCGGTAACGATCACATTGTTGTCCGATCCACAGGTCAGGGCGACGGGCAAGGTGCGCGAAATTTCGCCGGCGGTTGATCCGGCCTCCGGTTCGATCCGGGTCAAGGTCGGCATTCCCGATACGCCCGCCGGCATGCCGCTGGGGGCAGCCGTCATCGGTTCGGTCGGCGCCAAACAGGCGAAGGCTATTTTGCTGCCCTGGCAGGCGCTGACGTCCAGCGCCGGCAAGCCGGCGGTCTGGATCGTCGACCCCTCGACCAAGGCGGTGACAATGGCGCCTGTCGAGGTGCTGGCGTTCGGTTCCGGCACGGTGGCGATCGCCAAGGGACTGAACGAGGGCCAAAGCGTCGTCACCGCGGGCGGACAGTTGCTTAGCCCTGGACAGACCGTAGAGATATCTGGAGCAGGCCAATGAGCCGGCTGCCATCCATCCTGCTCGGCCTGTTCATGTTGGGCGCGCTCGCGTCCTGCTCGAAGTCCGATGAAAAGCCGCCCGAGATCATCCGGCCGGTGCTGTCGGTGGTGGTCGAGCCGCGCACCACGCAGATTTTCGGCTTTGCCGGCTCGGTCGAGCCGCAGGTCAGCGCCGACCTTGCTTTCCGTTTGCTTGGCCGGGTTGTCTCGCGCGATGTCAAGGTCGGCGACATCGTCAGCAAGGGCACGACGATCGCCACGCTCGATCCGACCGCGCTGGAGCTCGCTGTCCAGGCGGCCAAGGCGGAACTCTCCAACGCCGAGGCGCAGTTTGCCAACGCAGCCGCCAGCGAGGAGCGCCAGCGCCAGCTGCTTGCCGCGGCCAACACCACGCAAGCTGTCTTCGATGCCGCGCAGCAGGCACGCAAAGCGGCCGAGGCCAATGTGGAGCGGGCGAAGGCTTCGCTTGCCAAATCGCAGGAACAGCTTGGCTATGCCAGGCTGTTCTCGGACTTCGACGGCGTCGTCACGGCCGTCGGCGCCGAGGTCGGCCAGACGGTCTCGCCAGGCCAGACGGTCGTCACCGTGGCGCGCTCGGACCTGCGCGAGGCAGTGGTCGACATTCCCGACCAATTGACCGGCGATCTCGCGGCCGGCACGCCGTTCCAGGTCATCCTGCAATCGCTGCCGACGATCCAGACCGAGGCCAAGCTGCGCGAGATCGCGCCGCAGTCCGAGGGCTCGACCCGCACCCGGCGCGTCAAGCTGACGCTAACCGATCCGCCGCAAGCCTTCCGGCTCGGCTCGACGGTGACGGCGACGCGCATGACCAAGGTGACGCCGACGATCGAACTGCCCCTGTCGGCGCTGCTCGAAAAGGACGGTGCCGACAAGGTATGGATCGTCGACCCACAGACATCGAGCGTAAGCGCGAAAGAGATAAAGTTGGCCGCCAAGGGCGCCGCCACGTTCATCGTCGCGGAGGGGCTTGAGGCCGGCATGCGCGTGGTCACCGCGGGCGTCCACAGCCTGAGCGAAGGCCAGAAGGTCAAAGTGCCGGAGGGCGGCGTCTGATGAAGGGCTTCAATCTCTCCGACTGGGCGCTCAGCCACCGTTCCATGGTCTGGTATTTCATGCTGGTCTTCGTGGTGGCCGGCATCTTCTCCTACCTCCATCTCGGCCGCGAGGAAGACCCCAACTTTACCATCAAGACGATGATCATCCAGGCCAACTGGCCGGGCGCCTCGGTCAAGGAGACCGTGCAGCAGGTGACCGACCGTATCGAGAAGAAACTCGAGGAACTCGACAGCCTGGACTACACCAAGTCCGTCACCACCGCCGGCCAGACCGTCATCTTCGTCAACCTGAAGGACACCACCAAGGCACGCGATGTCGTGCCGAACTGGATTCAGGTGCGCAACATGGTCAACGACATCGCGGCGCAGTTTCCGCAAGGCGTGCAGGGACCGTTCTTCAACGACCGCTTCGGCGATGTCTACGGCAACATCTACGCCTTCACGTCGGACGGACTGACGCCGCGCCAGCTGCGCGACTATGTCGAGGACGCCCGCACCAAGATCCTCACCGTGCCCAATGCCGGCAAGGTCGATCTGGTCGGCGCGCAGGACGAGGCGATCTATCTCGAATTCTCGACCCGCCAGATCGCGGCACTCGGCCTCAACCAGCAGGCGATCGTTGCAAGCCTGCAGGCGCAGAACGCGATCACGCCGTCCGGCGTCATCCAGTCCGGACCAGAGCGCATCAGCGTGCGCGTCGGCGGCCAGTTCACCTCCGAGGACAGCCTTCGCGCCATCAATCTGCGTGTCAACGACCGCTTCTTCCGGCTGAGCGACGTGGCGACGATCACGCGCGGCTATGCCGATCCACCAACAGCGCTGTTCCGCTTCAACGGCCAGGACGCCATCGGGCTCGCCATCGGCATGAAGCCAAACGCCAATCTGCTTGAATTCGGCGAGGCGCTGCACAAGGAGATGAACAAGGTGCTGGCCGACCTGCCGGTCGGCGTCGGCGTGCATCTGGTCGCCGACCAGCCGGTCATCGTCGAGGAGGCCGTCTCCGGCTTCACCCGCGCGCTGTTCGAGGCGGTGGCCATCGTGCTCGCGGTGTCGTTCATCAGCCTCGGCATGCGCGCCGGCTTCGTGGTGGCGCTGTCGATCCCGCTGGTGCTGGCCATCACCTTCACGGTCATGGCCTATCTCGGCATTTCGCTGCAGCGTATTTCATTGGGCGCGCTGATCATCGCGCTCGGGCTCCTGGTCGACGACGCGATGATCGCCGTCGAGATGATGGTGGCGCGGCTGGAGGTCGGCGACAATCTGCGCAAGGCGGCGACCTATGTCTACACCTCGACCGCCTTCCCGATGCTGACCGGCACGCTGGTGACCGTCGCCGGCTTCATCCCGATCGGCCTCAACAACAGCGCCGCCGGCGAATACACCTTCACGCTGTTCGTGGTGATCGCCGTGTCGCTTCTGGTGTCATGGATCGTGGCGGTGCTGTTTGCTCCACTACTTGGCGTCACCATCCTGCCGGCGACGATGAAGACCAAGCATCACGACCAGCCGGGCCGCTTCACCTCGCTGTTCCGGCGGGTGCTTGTCGGCTCGGTGCGCCATCACTGGCTGACCATCATCGCCACCGTGCTGTTGTTTGCCGGCTCGATCGCCGGCTTCGGCCTGGTGCAGCAGCAGTTCTTTCCGCCGTCGGACCGACCAGAGCTGATCGTCGACTGGAACCTGCCGCAGAATTCGTCGATCGCGGATACACGCGACCAGATGGAGCGCTTCGAGCAGCGGGCGCTGGTCGGCAATCCCGACATCGATCATTTCTCGTCCTATATCGGCCAGGGCGCGGTGCGCTTCGTGCTGGCCTATGACGTGCAGCCGGCCAACCCCTATTTCGGCCAGACCGTGATCGTCACCAAGAGCATCGAGGCGCGCAACCGGGTGAAGCCGGCGCTGGAAAAGCTGCTGCGCGAGGAGTTCGTCGGCACCGACGCCTTCGTCAAGCTGCTCGAACTCGGCCCGCCGGTCGGCCGCCCGGTGCAATACCGCGTCGGCGGACCCGACATCCAGACGGTGCGCGAGCTGGCGCAGCAATTCGCCGGCGTCATCTCGGCCAATCCGAAGCTCGCCGCATCGACCTTCGACTGGAACGAGCCGCAACGCGTGCTGAGGGTCGACGTGCTGCAGGACAAGGCACGCCAGCTCGGCATCACCTCCTCAGACATCGCCAGCGCGCTGAACAGCACGGTCGGCGGCGCCACCATCACGCAGGTGCGCGACGCCACCTATCTGATCAATGTCGTGGCGCGCTCACGCGATGCCGAGCGCGGCTCGATCGGGACGCTGCAGAACATGCAGCTGCCGACCAGCAGCGGCGAGGCCATCCCGCTCGCGGCTGTGGCCAATTTCCGCTACGACCTCGAACAGCCGACGGTGTGGCGACGCGACCGCATTCCGACGATCACCGTGCGGGCCGGCCTGGTCGGCGACGTGCTGCCGGCCACGGTGGTCAACGAACTCAAGCCATCGGTGGATGCCTTCATCGCCAAGCTGCCGCCAGGCTATTCGGTCGAAACCGCCGGTTCGGTCGAGGAGAGCGCCAAAAGCCAAGGTCCGATCGCCGCCGTGGTGCCGCTGATGCTGTTCGTGATGGCGACCATCCTGATGGTGCAATTGCAAAGCTTCCAGCGCCTGTTCCTGGTGGTGGCGGTGGCGCCGCTCGGGCTGATCGGCGTGGTGGCGGCCCTGGTACCGAGCGGCGCCCCGCTCGGCTTCGTCGCCATCCTGGGCGTGCTGGCGCTGATCGGCATCCTGATCCGGAACTCGGTTATCCTGATCGTGCAGATCGAGGATCTCGTCCGGGAGGGCAAGGACCGTTGGGCGGCCGTCATCGAGGCGACCGAACACCGCATGCGGCCGATCGCGTTGACGGCGGCGGCAGCCAGCCTGGCGCTGATCCCGATCGCGCGCGAAGTGTTCTGGGGGCCGATGGCCTACGCAATGATGGGCGGCATCATCGCGGGTACGGCGATCACGCTGCTGTTCCTGCCAGCGCTCTACGTGACGTGGTTCCGGATCAAGGAGCCGAAAGCCCGGGATGAGCCACCCGTTCCGGATATCGGCGAACCAGTGCAAACTCCGGCCTAGGACGTAACCGGATCATTCATTGTCGTTGGAGGGTACAGGGAGTGATTTGGCGCGCTGCCACGGCGACGATTTGGAACTGCGCCAAGCATGCCAGCCCTTTGGCAAATCGGCCAATTCCAGGATGCTTTCATCCCTCCGCACGATCATAATGTCGCCTTCGTCAACAGGTCCAGTTTCGCTGTTGTGGAATTGCCAGCTGCCACCTTCATCGCTGTAGCTATCGTCGTCATCAGCTTCATGCACAACGTATGCGATCCAATCGCCACTTTTAAATATGCCTCGGTCCGATAGCACCGCCACGTTGGGTGGGTCTTCAAATCTCCATTGCTCCATGGAATCCCCCAAGACCGTCGATCTGTGCACAGAAGAACGAATTCAAACGGTTCTCACGAACCCCTCGCTCGCCCTCAGCAGATTGCGCGTATAATCCTTGGTCACATGGCGCTCGACAAGATCGCTTGCTGTCAGATTCTCCACCGCCTCACCGCTCTGCATCACCATCAGCCGCTCGCACATATGGGTGATGATGGCGAGGTCGTGGCTGACCATCAGGAAGGTCAGCTTGCGCCGCCGGCGGACCTCTTCCAGCAAGTTGAGCACTTCCGCCTGCACCGAGGCATCGAGCGCCGAGGTCGGCTCGTCCAAGAGCAGGATCGAGGGTTCGAGGATGAGAGCGCGCGCGATCGCCACGCGCTGGCGCTGGCCGCCGGACAATTGATGCGAATAGCGGAAGCGGAAACCGTTGCCGAGGCCGACCTCGTCGAGCGCCCGCTGGATCCGTTTTTCGCCGTCGGAAAAGCCATGGATCGCCAGCGGCTCCTGCAGCAGGCGGTCGACGGTCTGGCGCGGGTGCAGCGAGCCATATGGATCCTGGAAGACCATCTGCACCTCGCGGTAGAAGGCCTTGTCGCGGCGCGTGCCAAGCGTCTTGCCGTTGACGGCGATGCTGCCGGAAGCGACCGGCGCGAGGCCGGCGATCGCCCTGAGCAGCGTCGATTTGCCGGAGCCGGATTCGCCGACAAGGCCGAAGGATTCGCCCGGCTGCACGTCGAGGCTGACGCCCTTCAGCGCGCGAAAGCGATCGAAGATCACTTCCAGTCCATCGACGGCGATCGCTGATGTCATGCCGCCCACTCCGGCTTGCGGTCGAGCACCGGCAGCGGGTGACGATCGGCGCCGATCTTGGGCATACAGTTGAGCAGGCCGCGCGTATAGGGATGCTGGGCCCGGCCGAGTTCGGATGCCTTGAGCTGCTCGACCACCTTGCCGGCGTACATGACGATGACACGGTCGCAGAATGACGAGACCAAGCGCAGATCGTGCGAGATGAAGATCAGCCCCATGCCGCGCTCGCTGACCAGCCGGTCGAGAATGCCGAGCACGTCGAGCTGCACCGTGACGTCGAGCGCCGAGGTCGGCTCGTCGGCGATCATCATCTCCGGCCCGGCGATCAGCATCATGGCGATCATGGCGCGCTGGCCCATGCCGCCGGAGACTTCGTGCGGATGCAGGTCGAACACCCGCTTGGGGTCGCGGATCTGCACCGCCTCCAGCATGGCCAGCGCGCGCTCGCGCGCCTCGGCCTTGGAGACCTTCTCATGCGTGCGCAGCGTCTCGACGATCTGGCGGCCGATGCTCATCACCGGGTCGAGCGAATATTTCGGATCCTGCAGGATCATGGCGATGCGGTTGCCCCGCAGCGCGCGGCGTTGGCGCGGCGAGATGTCGAGCAGATCGATGCCGTCGAACGCCAGCTTGTTCGCCGATATCCTTGCCTGGGGCGGTGTCAGTCCCATGATGGCGCGGCCGGTCTGCGACTTGCCCGAGCCCGACTCGCCGACGATGCCGAGGCGCTCGCGGCCAAGCGAAAAGGAAACGCCGCGCACCGCCTCGATCAGGCCGGTGCGCGTCGGAAAGGTGACGCGCAGATCGTCGACCTCAAGCAGCGTCTTCGTCTCCCTGCTCATTGATCACCACTCATTGGTCGCCACTCATTGGTCACCGCTCCGGGGATCGAGCGCGTCGCGCAGGCCATCGCCGAGCAGGTTGAAGCCAAGGCTGACGATGAGGATGGCGAAGCCCGGCGCACCGGCCACCCACCATTGGTCAAGGATGAAGCGACGGCCAGACGCAATCATGGTGCCCCATTCGGGCAATGGCGGCTGCGCACCGAGGCCGAGGAAGCCGAGGCCGGCGGCGGTCAGGATGATGCCGGCCATGTCGAGCGTCACCCTGACGATCAGGGAGGAGATGCAGAGCGGCATGATGTGGCGCAGCACGATGCGGAAGGGCGAAGCCCCCATCAGCTGCACCGCCTTGATGTAGTCGGAATTGCGCACGGTGAGCGTTTCGGCGCGGGCGATGCGCGCGTAAGGCGGCCAGGAGGTGATGGCGATGGCAAGCACCGCGTTCTCGATGCCGGGGCCAAGCGCGGCGACGAAGGCAAGCGCCAGGACCAGCTTGGGAAAGGCGAGGAAGATGTCGGTGATGCGCATCAGGATGGCATCGGTCCAGCCGCCGGCATAGCCGGCGACGGTGCCGACCAGGAGACCGATGGGCGCCGCGATGATGGCAACCAGGATGACCACATAGAGTGTCCAGCGCGAGCCGTAGAGGATGCGCGAAAGAATATCGCGGCCGAGATCGTCGGTGCCGAACCAGTGCTCGGCGCTCGGCGCCAGCAGCCGCGCGTTCTTGAGATCGCCGAAGGTTGGCGAATAGGGAGCCAGCACGCCGGCAAGGGCGGCAATAACCAGCAAGGCGATGATGATGAGCAGGCCGACGAAGGCCAGCCGGTTGGCGGAAAACCGCCGCCAGGCGACATAGGCGCGGCCGAGCCTTGCCTGCATGCGCGATGCCGGCCGCTCGCTGAGCAGCCAGTCGCGCCGGGAGAGGGGGCGAACGTCGGAGGCGGTCATGTCGATGCCTCTTGAAGGTGTCGACCCCCACTCCGGTCTGCTTCGCAGACCACCTCTCCCCCGTTCGACGGGGGAGAGGAAATGCGCCAAGCGTACGTCCGGGTTTTCCTCTCCCCCGGGCAGGGGGAGAGGTGGCCCGAAGGGCCGGAGTGGGGGTGGTTGGCCGCAACCGAGCCCGAAAGTGGGATACCTTTGCTCATTGAACCTTCGTCCTCGGATCGAGGACGCGGTAGAGCAGGTCGGACAGGAGGTTGATGGCTATGAACACCGAGCCGATGACGATGGTGCCGCCGAGCACGGCGTTCATATCGGCATTCTGGAGTGAATTGGTGATGTAGAGGCCGATGCCCGGCCAGGAGAAGACGGTCTCAGTCAGCACCGAGCCTTCGAGCAGTCCGGCATAGGAGAGCGCGATCACTGTCACCATCGGCACGGCGGCGTTGCGCAGCGCATGGCCCCAGATGATGCGCGTTTCCGACAGGCCCTTGGCACGCGCGGCGACGATGTATTCCTGGGCCAGTTCGTTGAGCATGAACGAGCGCGTCATGCGGCTGATATAGGCGAGCGAAAAGTAGCCGAGCAGCGAGGCCGGCAGGATGATGTGCCGGAAGGCGTCGTAAAAGACATCCCACTGCCCCTGCATCGCCGAATCGAGAAGATAGAAGCCGGTGATCGGCGTGAAGGTGTATTCGTAGACGACGTCGAGCCGGGCCGGAAAAGCCACCCATTGCAGCTTGGCGTAGAACAGGACGAGCCCGAGCAGGCCGAGCCAGAAGATAGGCACGGAGTAGCCGATCAGGCCGATGACGCGAACGATCTGGTCGATGAGGCTGCCGCGCCTGACCGCGGCCAGCACGCCGAGCGGTACGCCAAGCAGGGCGCCGATCAACGTTCCGAGCGTCGCCAGCTCGGTCGTTGCCGGAAGCGCACGACGGATGTCGGTCATGACCGGATTGGTGGTCAGCACCGAAGTGCCGAAATCGCCACTCAGCGCGTGTTTCACATAGATGTAGAACTGCTCGATCAATGGCAGGTCGAGACCCATCTCGCGGCGCGTGCGTTCGACGACATTGGCCGGCGCCCGGTCACCGAGCACCGCCAGCACCGGGTCGATCGGGATGACTCGGCCGATGAAGAAGGTCACCGCGAGAAGACCAAGATAGGTCGTCACCGCGATGACCAGGAAGCGGCCGAGCGACGACGCAAGTGCATAGGCGCGGGCGCCGCCGCGCCCGCCCTCGTTTTCAACTGCGCTCATGCTGCGCGTCCGCCGGCGTTATTCCTTGGAAACCGGCCCGACGAAGTTGGTGTCGAAGCTCGGGCCGAGCGCAAAGCCCTTGAGGTTCTTGCGCAGGCCAGCCACTTCCAGCTGCTGGTGGATGACGACGAAGGGGCTGGTGTCGAGGATCTTCTTCTCCAGATCCTTGTACATATCGGCGCGCTTGCCCGAATCCTTCTCCAGCAGGGCCGCTTCCGTCTGCTTGGTCAGATCCGGAATGTCCCAGGCGTTGCGCCAGGCCAATGTCTTGGACTTGCCTGCATCCGAATTGTCCGGGTTCGAGGCAAAGGTCTGGGCGTTGGAGTTCGGGTCGAAATAGTCCTGCCCCCACTGGCCGATATAGATGTCGTGGTTGCGGGCGCGGTACTTGGTCAGCGTCTGCTTGCCGTCGCCGGGGATGATCTCCAGCTTGATGCCGGCCTGGCCGAGCGTCTGCTGGATCGATTCCGCCATGCCGGTCGTCGGCTGGCCGGTGCGTACGTCCATGGTTACGCTGAAGCCGTCGGGCAGGCCTGCCTTGGCCAGCAACTCCTTGGCCTTGGCGACGTCGAGCTTGAACGGGTTCTCGTCCAGTTCACCGAGCACGCCCTTGGGCAGGAAGGTCTGATGGATTTCGCCGATGCCCTTGAGGATGGTCGAGCTCAGCGCATCGTAGTCGACGAGATATTTGAAGGCCTGGCGAACCTCTGGTTTGGCCAGATTCGGGTTCTTCTGGTTGAGGCTGATGTAGTAGACCGTGCCCTTCGGCGCGCTGGTTGTGGTGAGGTCGGCGTTCTTGGCGATCGCGTCGAGGTCGTTCGGCTCGAGATTGCGAGCGACGTCGATATCGCCGGCTTCGAGCGCCAGGCGCTGGGCCGAGCTTTCTTTCATGTTGCGGTAGATGACGCGGGCGAGCTTGGCCTTCTCGCCGTAATAATTGTCGTTGCGCTCCATGACGACGGCTTCGTTGGCGCGCCATTCACGCAGCTTGTAGGCGCCCGAACCGGCGTAGCCGGTCTTCAGCCAGGCATTGCCGAAGTCGTTGTCCCATTTGTAGTCGGCGCTCGGCGTGACCGCGGCGACATGTTCCTTGACCAGCTTGGCATCGACCACCGAAGCGACGGTTGCCGAGAGGCAGTTCAGCACGAAGCTCGGCGCATAAGCCTTGTCGACGGTGAACTGGAAGGTGGTGTCGTCGACCGCCTTGGCTTTTTCGGTGACGTTGTCGCCGCTGATGCCGAACTGGTCGATGATGAAGGCCGGGCTCTTGTCCAGCTTGACGGCGCGCTCGAACGAATAGGCGACATCGGCCGCGGTGATCGGGTTGCCGGAGGCGAACTTCAGGCCGGGCTTGAGCTTGAATGTGTAGGTGAGACCATCGTCCGAAACGGTCCAGCTCTCGGCGAGATCGGGCTTGACCTTGGAGGTGTCGCTGAGATCGAGACGGACCAGCAGATCGTAGGTGTTGCCGGTGACCTCGGCGGTCGACAGCTCGAACGCCTCGCCCGGATCCATGGAGATGATGTCGTCGATCGCGAAACCTTCGACCAGCGTATCTGCGGGCGTGACCGCACCTGCCGGCGCGCCGGCCAGAAGCAGCGCGGACATGGCGGCACCAGCAAGCAAGATGCGGGAGCGTAGAGCAAACTTTTCCATCATCATGGTGATTGTTCCCTGTTTTGTTGACCTGAGTTCCCGGCTCAGGGTTGCAGTATTCTTTTCGGGGCCGGCCATGGCCCTCTGCCCACTTACCGTCGTGGTTTTTGTCCAGTTGGTCAACACCATATTCGGCGACCTCGTGGCGAGCAACGCGCATTAATGCGACGGTTCATTGGACCAGAATGGCAGGCGGCAAGTCGACGCATATTCAGTCCAATCGGGCCCGCGTATCGAGAAAAATCTGCCAATTTCGGCGCTATTTCAGCGCGGTAACCAGGCCGGCGTCGGGAAAGCAGGTCGAGGCCTGTCCGTTCTTGGCCTGCCATTTGCCGATCGAACGGCGGGTCTTGAAGCCGGGCAGGCCGTCGGCGCTGCCGACGTCATAGCCCTTGGCCTCCAGGGTCCGCTGCAGTGCGGCTATGTCGGAGCGGTGGAGATCGCCGACCGGACCCCAGGCGCCGGAAAAATTGGAGTCGCCGTGGGCGATACGGTCGGCGCCGTGGCCGATGAACAGCGCGTAGAGGTCGCTGGTGTTGTATTCCTTCAGCACGTAGAAATTGGGCGTGGCGATGAAGGCAGGCCCACTGCGGCCGGCCGGCATGAGCAGGAAGCCCTCGGCCTTCAACTCGCTCGCCGGAAACGGCTTTTCGCCGACACGCTTGATGCCCAGCGCTACCCATTGCGAGATCTTCTTGCCCTGGTCGGGGCCTTCCAGCGAACAGGAGACCGTCTCGGGCACGGTCACCTCGAAACCCCAGCCACGGCCCTTCACCCAGCCATAGTGGACGAGATAGTTGGCGATCGAAGCAAGCACGTCCGGCGTCGAGTTCCAGATGTCGACGCGTCCGTCGCCGTCAAAATCCACGGCATGCTTCAGGAACGAGGTCGGCATGAATTGCGGCTGGCCGAGTGCGCCTGCCCAGGACGATTTCATCGCGCCGACCGGGGCAAGCCCGCGCTCGACGATTTCGAGCGCGGCCAAAAGCTCGGTGCGGAAGAAATCCTTCTTGGTCGACATGAAGGCCTTGGTGCCCAGCACCTCGAAGGCGTCGTAAGGCATCTTTGCCGCGCCGAAGCCGGTCTCGCGGCCCCAGATGGCCAGCAGGATTTCACCGGGCACGCCATAGCGTTTTTCGATCGCGGCAATCGTCTTGGCGTTGGCGGTTTCGCGCGCGCGTCCGCCCGCTGTGACGGCGCCAATGGTCTTCTCGGCGAAATAGGCACCGGGCGAGCCGAATTCGGCCTGATGCTGCTTCTGCGGCGTCTTCGGCTTCTCGCCTGGCATGACAAGGTCGGGCAGCTTCAGATTGGGTTTGATGCCGTCGAAGGCGGCGTCGAAGGTGCTTTTCGAGATGCCTTGGGCCTTGGCTTGCGGCCAGAGGTCGTTCTGCAGCCAAGCGCGGAACTGGTCGTCGATCTTGGCGGCGGAGGCTGGTGTGGAAAAGACGAGGAAGGCAAGTGCAGCCAGGAAAAATGCGAGACAGAACTGGCGAAGTCCACGCTCTGTGGCGCCCCCCTCTGGCCTGCCGGCCATCTCCCCCTCAAGGGGGGAGATCGGCAGCTTCAGCTCCGGCTCTCTTCTTGCAAAGTTGGAGATTAGTGAAGGTCGTGACGACAGCCGATCTCCCCCCTTGTGGGGGAGATGTCCGGCAGGACAGAGGGGGGCGCCGTAAGGTGCTGTCATTTCAGAACCACCCCCGTCAAAACGCCGTCCGCGACCTAAGTGCAGCCGCCAGCGTGCCTTCGTCGAGATAGTCGAGTTCGCCGCCGACCGGCACGCCATGCGCAAGGCGCGTCACCTTGATGTCGAAGCCGGACAGTTGGTCGGTGAGGTAGTGCGCGGTGGTCTGGCCCTCGACCGTGGCGTTGACGGCAAGGATGATTTCCTTGACCTCGCCGCCGGCGACGCGGTCGATCAGCGAGCGGATGTTGAGCTGGTCGGGGCCGACGCCGTCGAGCGGCGACAGCGTGCCGCCGAGCACATGATAGCGCACGTTCATCGCCGCTGCCCGCTCCAGCGCCCAGAGATCCGAGACGTCCTCGACGACGATCAAGGTGGTGGCGTCGCGGCGTGGATCGGTGCAGATCATGCAAGGATCCGAGGTGTCGACATTGCCGCAAGTGGAACAGATGCGCACCTTGTCGGCGGCTTCGCCCATGGCGGCGGCGAGTGGCGACAGGAGCTGCTCCTTCTTCTTGATCAGATGGAGAGCCGCACGCCTGGCCGAACGGGGGCCAAGACCCGGCACCTTGGCCAGGAGTTGGATCAGGCGTTCGATCTCGGGACCGGCGATTCGTTTCGACATCGCTCTGATCTAGGATTTTTCAGAGCGCTTTGGAACATCCCGCGGCAGCGCATGACGCCCCATGCTGCCATGCGACGCGGATCAGTTGGTTTCGAGCGGCCGGCCCTGGCTGACGATCATCGCGCCAATGGCGTCGGTGTTCTCGGGTGTCGACTGGAATCCCATCGACGCCTCTTGCGGTTCGCCCTGGACCGAACTGATGATTTTTTTGTTCAAGGTTCCGCCGAAACGGGCGGCATCCGGTTCTTCCATCGGCTCCTGCATGGCAACTGCCACCGGCTTCGATGCGACGCGGGCAGACTTCGCCGAGGGTGCCGCGGCCGCGGTCACGTAGGTCTGCTGGGCAGGGGCAGTGGCCATCTTGAACGGGCGCGCCGGTTCGACTGCCGCAGTCACATAGGCCTGTTGTGTTGGGGCCTGTTGTGTTGGGGCCTGCTGCTGTGCCGGGGCGTTGCGAACAAGCTTCCTGTCCGAGCGAACCGGCTCCGCCGAGGCAACCATCGTGACCGGGACGGCCGGCTTTTCTGTCTCCACCGAGGCAACCATCGGCTCATCGGGCAGCGGCTGCCAGTTGCGGCCACGTTTCTCGTAGAAGGCGTTGCCGCCGGCAACCATGGTGTAGTGCATGTTCTTGTAGGGGAAGCGCAGGCCGGCGGTATGGAAATACATGGTGTTCTTGAGCTTGGCCTTGCGCTCGCCCTTGAGCACGGCGTCGGCGGCTTCCTCGACATCGGGCATTGCGCGCGAATTCATCGGCCTTGTCATGACGCCGGGCGCGAACTGTCCAGGCTCGCCCACCACCTGGCAAATGGTGCTGCCATGGTTGCCGGAGCGCAGCCGGTTCATCACCACGGTGCCGACGGCGATCATGCCGTCGCGGCTCGAGCGGTTGGATTCGAAGAACATCGCCCTTTCCAGGCATTCCCTGTCCTTCGGCGTGTGGCTGTAGGCGCGCGAACTGAGGAAACTCGGCGTGATGGCGTCAGTCAGGCTGGCAACGGACATGCCGTGCGACGTGGTCTGGCTGCATGCAGCCAAGAACAGCGGAGAGGTAACGACGCCGAGCAACAGCGGCGCCTTCCATCGCGTGACAATCAACAGGTAACCCTCTCACTTCACTTCGATGCCCGCCCCCAGGCTGCGGCAAGAATGAGACACTTTCGGGCAAAATGATGGCCAAAACGTTATTAGCAGGGTACTGTTGCATAATTAGCACAATTTCTTGGCTTTTCAGATAGATCGAGCCATCGTTTCACAAAACCGATGACCGCTTTCTCTCTGTTTCGCCGCAATTCGGAAGGGGAAATCCGAATCACGCTCTTCCTGAACCGCTCTATCGTCCTGCCGCCGCCACGGCCGGCTGGCCGGGCTCGAGTTCCTCGACTTTCTCAGAAAACAGGCCGCGTGCGAGGAAGAGCCTACGAGCGTTCCTGGCCGCCGGCGCGATCCTTCCCGGCCAGTCGCTGTGGATGAATTCGGCCTTGGTGAAGTCGGGATTTGTTTCGGAGGCCGCCTCGAGGAATTCGGCGATCTCCAGCACGACCGCGCGCTCCTCCCTGGAAAGCGCCGACGTGCCGGCCTCGATCGACGGGCGGTGGACGAAGTCCTCGAACAGATAGAAGTAGCCCTTGATGCCGACGAGATCGACGCCCGCGTCGCAATCGGCGAGGATTTCCAGGATCTCGTAGATCCTGTTGCGGATACGCTGCTCGATCAGTCTTTCGGACGGCTCATCGGTCATGGAGCTGCGGCCGCCGGACCTAGAACGGCAGTTTCATTCCCGGCGGAATCGGCAGGCCGGCGGTCAGCGCCTTGGTCTTTTCCTGCATGATCTGCTCGACCTTGACCCTGGCGTCATTGTGCGCGGCGAGCAGCAGGTCCTCGAGGACTTCGACATCGTCCTCCTTGAACAGCGACGGATCGATCTTCAGCGACTTCATCTCGAATTTCCCGGTCAGGGTGACGCTTACCAGGCCGCCGCCGGACTGGCCGGCGGCTTCGACCGTGGCAATCTCGTCCTGCATGGCCTGGAACTTGGCCTGCATTTCCTTTGCCTTGCCCATCAGGCCGAGAAGATCTTTCATGGTCCGATCCTTGTTCTTGGTTGGTCGGGGTTCTTGGTTTGTCAGGCGTCGTCGTCATCCGCCGGCGGTTCGACCGGCACTTCGGCTTGGTCCGCGTCCGCTTCCGGCGCGTCGGGAATGCGCACGTCGATGATCTTGGCACCGGGAAAGCGCGCCAATATGGCAGCCACGGCCGGATCGCTCTTGGCATCGAGGAAAGCGTTCTCGCGCCTGGTCGATTCCATTTCGGCCAGCGTCTGTCCGCCCTCTTCCTTCGACAACGAGACGAGCCAGTTGCGGCCGGTCCAGGCGCGCAATTTCATCGTCAGGTCGTTGAGCAGCATCTTGGGCGCATCGTCGGTCAGGCTGACGTCGATACGGCCGGGCTCGATGCGCACGAGGCGAATGCAGCGCTTGACCAGCACCTTGAAGGCGATGTCGCGCTGCGCATCGGCAAGCGCAACGATGTCGGCGAGCGATTTCAGCGGTACCGGCTGCGCCTCCGGCGCCGGCGGCGGAGGTGCTACGAAGGCGACCGGCGCAGGGGTGGCCTCGACCAGCCGCATGGTCTGTGCGCCGCCCTGCCCGGATGGCATGCGGGTCTGCGCGACCGCGCTGGCGCCGCCGCCATTGCCGGGACCCGCGGGCACCCCATTCGGGCGCGGCGCGCCATTTTGAACCGGAGAAGCGCCCTCGAGCGATCGCAGCGCCTCGTCCAGTGTCGGCAGGTCGGCGGCATGGGCCAGCCGGATCAGCACCATTTCGGCGGCGCTGACCGGCCGGTTGGAGGACTGCACCTCGGGAATGCCCTTGAGCAGCATCTGCCATGTCCGCGACAGCACCCTGACCGACAGCGCCCGGGCGAAGTCGGCGCCACGCTGCCGCTCGTCCTGCGACAGCGAGGCGTCGTCCATGGCGGTCGGCACGAACCGCAACCGGGTGACCAGATGGTTGAACTCGGCAAGATCGGTCAGCACGGCGGCCGGATCGGCGCCGGTGTCGTATTGCGCGCGGAATTCGGCCAGGACCGCCGCCACATCGCCTTTCATCACATGTTCGAACAGATCGACGATGCGGGCGCGATCGGCGAGGCCCAGCATGGCCCGTACCGCTTCGGCGCTGACGGAGCCGGCGCCATGGGCGATCGCCTGGTCGAGGATGGAGAGCGAATCGCGGGCCGAACCCTCGGCGGCGCGGGCGATCATCGCCAGCGCGTCGTCGTCGACCGAAATGCCTTCCTTGCCGGCAATCGAGGAGAGATGCGCGACCAGCGCGCCGGCATCGATGCGCCTCAGGTCAAAACGCTGGCAGCGCGACAGGACGGTGATCGGAACTTTGCGGATTTCGGTGGTGGCGAAGATGAATTTCACGTGCGGAGGTGGTTCCTCCAGCGTCTTCAAAAGGCCGTTAAAGGCCTGTGTCGACAGCATGTGCACTTCGTCGATGATGTAGACCTTGTAGCGGGCCGAGACCGGCGCATAGCGCACGCGTTCGATGATGTCCCTTATGTCGTCGATGCCGGTGTGCGAGGCGGCGTCCATCTCGATGACGTCGACATGGCGGCCTTCCATGATCGCTTGGCAATGCTCGCCGAGCACGGCAAGGTCGACCGAGGGCTGATCAACGGTGGCGGTCTTGTAATTGAGCGCCCGCGCCAGAATGCGCGCAGTGGTGGTCTTGCCGACACCGCGCACGCCTGTCAGCATCCACGCCTGGGCGATGCGGCCGGTGGCAAAGGCGTTGGTGAGGGTGCGCACCATCGGCTCCTGGCCGACGAGCTCGGAGAAGTTCGAGGGACGGTACTTGCGCGCCAGCACGCGATAGGCAGCGGCCTTTTCATTTCCCGCTTCGCTCATTCGCCCGTAAAGCTCCAAAAGGCTGCGCCCGAAGGCGGCCGATTCCTGCGCATAGTCTCGCCCGCGCTGCAATGCGTCGTCAATGTCGCGAGGAGGGCCGATGAGGTGGGAGGCTGGAACAATGACCCGTTCCGGGCTCGTTAGGGCTGCTTCCTTCCGGACCTGACCCGGTTGGCGAGTGGATCGTCCACCACCAACCTCCCGCTGTCCATATCGGCAATTGCGCGACGAAATGCAAGTGCGCAAGCGAATCGAGATCATCCCCAAGAGATTCGCTTGCAGCCCCGATGCAGCCGCTCTAGCGTTCATGGTTCGAGGAAACCAAGAAAAGCAAAGTAAGGGAAACGCCGATGTTGCCGGGCCTCAAGGCCGGATTCACGCTGGATGCCCGGCTGGAGGCGGACAGCGAGCAGTTGATGTGGCTTGGGCTGTGCGAATTGCGGGTGATGAACGATCGCCGCTGGCCATGGTTGCTGCTGGTGCCGCAGCGGCCTGGCGCGGAGGAAATCCATGACATGACCCCGCTCGACCAGGCAATGCTGACCTTCGAGACCAATATGGTGGCGCAGGCGCTGAAGAAAGTGACCGGCTGCACCAAGATCAACACCGGCGCGCTCGGCAACATCGTGCGCCAGCTGCATATCCATATTGTCGCCCGTTCCGAAGGCGATGCCGGCTGGCCAGGTCCGGTATGGGGGCACGGCCTGCGCGAGCCCTACCAGCGTTCCGAGCTGCGCCGGTTTGCCGAAACGATAAGGGCGGCGCTATAAGCGTTCCCCTGTGTTCATCCCAAGACATGTCATCCCAAAGCATCAGAGTCCCTATGAGCTTCAGCCTGTTTGACGCGCCCTTGCGCGAGCCGAGCCAATTCGTCGGCTTCGCCGGCAACACGATCGACCGCCAATCCGAAAACCGCGCCGACGATTCGGTCGACAAGGCGCTTGCCGATCCGACGACGCGGCTGCTCCTGATGAATGGCGGTCGGCTTCATCTGAAGCTCAGGGAAGGCGGCAGCCTCGATCCCTGGTTCGGGCTCACCGAGAGCGAGCCTTTCAAGCCTGCCTTCGACCGAGGCGTTTTGCTCGGCTTCTCCGAACAGGGGCCGGTTGTCGCCGTGCTGGCCGGCGTCGATCCCGAACAGCTGCCAGAAACCGTCAAGGCGATCGACTACCGCTCGGTCTACATGCAAGGGCTGATCGACGAAGCGGCCGCCGGCGCGATGGCGCAGGGCGCCGCCCTGCTCGCTTGGCATGCCAGCCATCGCTTCTGCAGCAAATGCGGCACGCAATCGGAAATGCGGGCCGGCGGCTACAAGCGGCATTGCCCGAATTGCGGCACCGAGCATTTTCCGCGCACCGACCCGGTGGCGATCATGCTGACGGCGACCCGGGAGAAATGCCTGCTTGGGCGCGGCGCCCATTTCGCGCCGGGCATGTATTCCGCACTGGCCGGCTTCATCGAGCCGGGCGAGACGATCGAGGCGGCGGTGCGTCGCGAGACCTTGGAGGAAGCCGGCATCCGGCTCGGCCGCGTCGTCTATCATGCCAGCCAGCCCTGGCCGTTTCCCTATTCGCTGATGATCGGCTGCTTCGGCGAGCCGCTCAACGAGGACATCCAGGCCGACCTCAACGAGTTGGAAGACTGCCGCTGGTTCGGCCGCGACGAGGTGCGCCTGATGCTGGCCCGGGAACATCCCGGCAATCTGGTCACGCCGCCGAAAGGCGCCATTGCGCATCACCTGATCCGAGCCTGGGTGGACAGCGAATAACGAATACCGAAAGTCATTGCAGGAGAGGCAAATGATCCGTCACACAGTGGTCTTCACGCTGAAACATCAGCCACACTCGCTGGAGGAGAAGCGGTTCCTCGTCGACGCCAGGAAAATCCTCACGGCGATCCGGGGCGTCACGCATTTCGAGCAGTTGCGGCAGGTCAGCCCCAAAAACGACTATCAGTTCGGCTTCTCGATGGAGTTCGCCGACCAAGCCGCCTATACGAGATACAACGACCATCCCGACCATGTCGCCTTCGTGCGCGACCGCTGGGTGCCGGAGGTCGAGAAATTTCTCGAGATCGATTACGTGCCGCTGGGCTGGTAGCTCAGTCCGCCACCTTCCACTGCTCACGCGACTCACTGGCCGGGTAGACGCCCAGGATGCGCACTTCCCGCGAGAAGAAGCGGAGTTCTTCCAGCGCCAGCTTGACCAGCGGATCGTCGGGATGGCCCTCGATGTCGGCGTAGAACAGCGTCGCCGTGAACGCACCGAGCTGGTAGCTCTCCAGCTTGGTCATGTTGATGCCGTTGGTGGCAAAGCCGCCCATGGCCTTGTAAAGCGCTGCCGGCACGTTGCGGACGCGGAAGATGAAGGTCGTCATCATCTTGACGTCGGGTGACGGGCGCTCGGCCCATTGCTTGTTCTTGGTCAGGACGACGAAACGGGTGACGTTGGAATCGGTGTCCTCGACATTCTCCTCGATGAGGTCGAGCCCGTAGAGCGTCGCGGCAAGCGCCGGCGACAAGGCAGCCATGGTGCGGTCCTTGACCTCGGAGACCATCTTGGCCGCACCCGCCGTGTCGCCCGCGACGATCGCCTTCCAGCCGTTCTTGCGGACGTATTTGCGGCACTGGCCAAGCGCATGGATGTGGCTGTGCACGGTCTTGATCTCGTCGCGCTTGACGCCGGGCAACACCATCAGCTGGAAATGGATGGGCAGGAAATATTCGCCGACAATATGCAGCTTCGATTCCGGCAGCAGATGATGGATGTCGGCGACACGCCCGGCGATGGTGTTCTCGATCGGGATCATGGCGAGATCGGCCTTGCCGGTCTCGACCGCGTTGAACGCATCCTCGAAGGTCGGGCACGGCAACGGCTCCATCGAGGGGAAGACATTGCGGCAGGCAGTGTCGGAATTGGCGCCCGGCTCGCCCTGGAAGGATATTCTGTTGGTCTTTTCAGGCATGGGCCAAGTCTCGATTCAAAAGTGTCTCTGTTCGAAGGGGATAGTTGAATTTGCGAGGATAGTTCAATTTACAAGGATGGTTCTGGCGCGTTCGAGGTCTTCCGGCGTATCGACGCCGAGCGGCAGCGACTGGACGATCTCGGCGTCGATGCGCATGCCGGCTTCCAGCGCCCGCAACTGCTCCAGCCGCTCGCGGCGCTCGAGCGGCGACGGCTTCAGCGCTACGAAGCGCTCGAGTGCAGCACGGCGATAGGCGTAGAGGCCGACATGGTGATAGAGCGCGCCCTCGCCCCAAGGTGCTGTGGCGCGGGTGAAATACAGTGCCCTGAGCCTGGTAGCCGACAGCGGCGAGCCGACGATCTTGACGACGTTCGGATTGGTCTTTTCCTCGTCGCGAACGATCTCGACGCCGAGCGTGGCGATATCCACGGCCCTGTCCTCGAACGGTCTGAGCGAAGCCGCAATGATGCCGGGATCGATGGTCGGCAGGTCGCCCTGGACATTGACGATGGTTTCGACCTTGCGCCCGGGATCGAGCGCGACCAGCGCCTCGTGGATGCGATCGGAGCCAGATTCATGATCGATCCGTGTCATCACCGCCTCGAAACCGTGCGCGCGCACCGCCTCGGCCACGCTTTGCGTGTCGGTTGCCACCACCACCCGGCCTAGGCCGGCTTCGGCGGCGCGGCGGGCGACATGGACGATCATCGGAGCGCCGGCGATGTCGGCCAGCGGCTTGCCCGGCAGGCGGGTCGAGGCCATGCGGGCCGGGATCAGGATCAAGGTGGACATCGCGATGGCAAGGCGTTCGGAAAGAGGAGGGGAAAAGTGGCAAAAGGTCTCACTGGAAGCGCCCTTATAGGTGTTGCAACGCCCGAGCAAAAGACCTAGTTTCCGCCCGATTTGACCGGCCCTGGAGGGTGGGTCTCGATACCGACGGACGGAGTGGACGGATCAGTCCGCCGGAAAAGGGAGCAAGGGGCGTATGGATTCCAACGAAGTCAACAAGCTGCTCGCCGGATTGCTCGGAACCGTTTTCGTCGTTTTCTCGGTCGGTATTGTGTCCGATGCGCTGTTTGCCTCGCCGGCGCCGGAAAAGCCCGGCTTCGCCATCGAGGCCGCCGAGCCAGCCGAAGGCGGCCCGGCCGCGCCGGCCGCCGCGGCCAAGCCGATCGCCGACCTGCTGGCGACCGCCAATGTCGAGCAAGGCGCCGCCGTCTTCAAGAAATGCCAGGCTTGCCATTCCGGTGAAAAGGGCGGCCCCAACAAGGTCGGCCCCGATTTGTGGGACCTCGTCGACCGTCCGGTTGCCGAGCATGAAGGCTTTGCCTATTCGGCCGGCATGAAGGAATTCTCCAAAGGCGGCACCGAGAAGTGGACCTACGACAACATCAACCACTTCATCACCTCGCCGAAGAAATTCGTGAAGGGCACGGCCATGGGCTTCGCCGGCCTGCCCAAGGACGAGGACCGCGCCAACGTGATCGCCTATCTGCGCACGCTGTCGGACAATCCCAAGCCGCTGCCGGCACCTGGTGCCGCCGCCGATGCCGGCGCACCGGCCAAGCCCGCCGATGGAGCCGCTCCGGCAAAGCCCGCTGACGGCGCCGCACCGGCCAAGCCGGCCGCTCCCGCAGCACCGGCTCCCGCTGCTCCGGCCAAATAACCAGATATCGTCGTATCGATCTTGAAAAAGCCGGGTTCAGCCCGGCTTTTTCGTTAGGAAAACGGCATGTGCGGCGACAAAGCCGCGCATGGCGGTTTTCACCAGCGCCAAATCATCTAGATTGGTTCGGGACAAGCCGTACGAAGACGAGCAGTGCGAAGACGGGCAGCGCGATGATGCAGGCAGTGCGAAGAGGACAGTGCATGACGGTTGGCCGAACGCTTCTCAAATCGTTGCTGGCGGCTGCCCTGCTGACGGCGGGATTGCAGACGACGCGTGCCGACGAATGGCGCACCACCTCATCGCTGATCGGCCAATCCAAATACGGCGACAATTTCCAGCACTACGACTACGTCAACCCGAACGCGCCCAAGGGCGGCACGCTGAACTCGGTGGTGCTCGGCACGTTCGACAGCTTCAACCCCTACATCGTGCAGGGATCGCCAGCGGCGGGCCTCGTCGGCTTCGGCGGCGGCCTGCTCTACGACACGCTGATGGAGCAGGCGACCGACGAAGGCAGCGTCAGCCACCCGCTGATCGCCGATGCCTACAAATATCCCGATGACTATTCCTCGGCGACATACCGGCTCGACCCGCGCGCAAAATGGCATGACGGCCAGCCGATCACGGTCGACGACGTGATCTGGTCGTTCCAGGTGCTGAAGGCGAACAGCCCGCAATACAGCCGCTATTTCGAGAACGTCACCGATGCGGTGGCGATCTCCGACCGCGAGGTCGAGTTCCACTTCAGTCAGAAGGGCAACCGGGAACTGCCGAAGATCCTCGGCGATCTCGCCGTGCTGCCGAAGCACTGGTGGGAAGGTACGGATGCCAATGGCAAGAAGCGCGACGTCACCAAGCCGACACTGGAAATCCCGCTCGGCTCGGCCGCCTACAAGATCGTCAGCTTCAAGCCTGGGTCGGAAATCGTCTGGCAGCGCGTGCCGGACTATTGGGCGGCCAAGCTGCCGGTGAAGATCGGCCGCGAGAACTTCGACACACAGCGCTTCACCTACATTCTCGACGACAATGCGGCATGGCAAGCCTTCACCAAGGGCGGACTTGATGACATCAAGCCGGAAAACAGTTCGAAGCGCTGGAAGACATTCTATGATTTCCCAGCCATCAAGGCTGGCGACGTCATCAAAAAGGAATTCAAGACCACCTCGCCCGAGCCGATGCAGGCCTTCATGCTGAACCAGAGGCGACCGCTGTTCGCGGACCGTCTGGTGCGCGCAGCTTTGACCTACCCGTTCGACTTCGAGACGATGAACCGCACGCTGTTCTACGGTTTCAACACTCGCACCAGCAGCTATTTCCAAGGCACGGAACTGGCCTCAAGCGGCTTGCCGCAAGGCAAGGAATTGGAGATTCTGGAAAAGTATCGTGACAAGCTGCCGCCTGAACTGTTCACCCAGGAATTCAAGCTGCCGGTCTACGATTCACCTCAGGCGGAGCGAAAATATCTCAAACAGGCTGTCGATCTCTTCGCCAAGGCGGGCTGGGTCATCAAGGGCGGCAAGATGGTCAACGCCAAGACCGGCGAACCGTTCAAGTTTGAAATCCTCGGCTGGAACGACACAGATCAGGTCATCGCCAGCCCCTATATCGCGAATCTGCGCAAAATCGGGGTCGACGCCACGCTGCGTCTGATCGATCAGACGCAGTACATCAACCGCGTCAACAATTTCGACTATGACGTCATTATCGGGCAGCTCGGCCAGTCCGAATCGCCCGGCAACGAGCAGCGTGACTTCTGGAGCTCCAAGGCTGCCGACAGACGTGGCTCGCGCAACTACGCCGGTATCAAGAACCCGGTCGTCGATGCCCTGGTCGACCGCATCATCTTCGCCACCGACCGCGACGATCTGGTTGCGGCCACCCATGCACTCGACCGGGTACTGTTGTGGAATTACTACGTGGTGCCGCAATACTATCGAGCCGTGGTCTGGCTGGCTTACTGGAACAAATTCGGCATTCCGGCCAAGCAGCCGTCTTATATCGGCGCCGACCAGAATTCCTGGTGGATCGACCTCGACAAGGAAAAGGCCCTGGCTGCCAAATACAGGAGCGGCAATTGATGGCGGTGCTGCCCCGCCGTGATTTTCTCGCCCTTGGCACTGCCGCCGCTGCCGCCGCGATGCTGCCGGGCAAGGCTTTCGCCGACATTGCCACCGGCGTGAAACTGCATGGGCTCTCCGCCTTCGGCGACCTCAAATACAAGCCGGATTTCACCCATTTCGACTATGTCAATCCGGACGCCCCCAAGGGCGGCCAGATGAATTTTGCGCCGCCTAACGCCACCCTCAACCAAAGCTTCCTGACTTTCAACACATTGAATTCCCTGGTGTTGCGGGGAGATTCGCCACCGCGCACAGAACTCTGTTTCGATGCCCTGATGGCAAGCGCGCTCGATGAGCCGGACGCGGTCTATGGCCTGCTGGCCGAGTCCGTTACCCTGTCGCAAGACCGCAATGGCTTCCGCTTCAACCTGCGACCGCAAGCGCGGTTCAACGACGGTTCGCCGCTGACCGCCGAAGACGTCGCCTTCGCGTTGAAACTCTACAAAGAGCAGGGCCACCCGAACCTTTCCAAAGCGCTGCGGCACATGACGGAGGCGGTCGCGATCGATCCCGTCACCCTTGATCTCAACTTCAACGGCGAGCAATCGGCGCAAAACATCCTTGCGATCGTGGCGATGCCGATCGTGTCCAAAGCCTTTTATGCGGACAATGTTTTCGATGCCTCGACGATGACGCCGCCGCTCGGCTCGGGGCCCTACAAGATAGGGCGCGTGGCCGCCGGACAGACCGTCGAATACGAACGCGTCGCCGACTATTGGGGCCGCGATCTACCCGTGAACCGCGGCCTGTACAATTTCGACCGCATTCGTATCGACTTTTATCTTGACCGGCAGGCGGCATTCGAGGCGTTCAAGAAAGGCGACACGCATTTTCGCGAGGAATTCACCGCGCGTGTGTGGGCAACCGGTTACGACTTTCCGGCGCTGAAGGACGGCAAGGTCGTAAAACGGGAATTTCCAGGTGAGAAAGCGCCAGACATGCAGGGTGCGGCGCTGAATCAGCGTCGTCCGCAATTCCGCGACGAGCGGGTGCGGCGTGCGATCGCCAGATGCTTTGATTTCGAATGGATGAAGCGGGCGCTGTTTTACGGCTCCTACGATCGTTCTCAATCGAACTTCGAACGGTCGGATTACAAGGCCGAAGGCCTGCCCTCGCCTGGGGAATTGGCCCTGCTGGAGCCGTTCCGGGCCGAGTTGCCGCCAGAGGTCTTTGGCGAAGCAGTGACGCAGCCTCTGTCCGACGGTTCGGGCCATGACCGCAAGCTGCTGGGCGAGGCTTCGAGGCTGCTTGCACAAGCCGGCTGGAAGCGAGCCGACAATTTCGTCGTCAACGACAAGGGCGAGCGGCTGAGGGTTGAAATGCTGGCGGAGGATGATGGCATCGTTCGTATCTTCACCCCATGGTCCGAGAATATGAAGGCGATCGGGATCGACGCCTCGATCCGTCAAATTGATTCGGCACAGTATGAACAGCGGCACAGCGATTTCGACTTCGATCTTACCGTGCTGCATTGGTCGATCGGGGCGACGCCCACCGACGACAGCCTGGAGATGCTCTATGATTCCCGAATGGCGAAAACGCCGGGGCAGCGCAATTATCCCGGCACGGAAAGCAAAGCCATCGATGCGCTGATCGTGGCGGCCGGCAAGGCGCATAGCCGAAGCGAACTCGTTACCGCGCTCAGGGCGCTCGACCGGGTCTTGCGCGCGCGGCTAGACTGGATTCCAACATATTATCTGGCGAATCACCGCGTCGCCTATTGGGACATGTTCGGCTTTGTCGAGCAAAAGCCCGATTTCGGCTTTCCGGCCGAGACGCTTTGGTGGTTCGATAAGGGCAAGGCGGCAAAAATTGGCAAAGGCTGAATTTCTTGCGGGCGTTGGCGCCGCCCCTCACCTGCCTGCCGGCATCCTCTCCCCGTATAGTGACGGGGAGAGGGGCGCTCTCATCGGTGGTTTCGCCAATCACAAGCGTTGCAATAAAAGCACCGAGACTGCGGCCAGCCCCTTTCTCCCCGGTACTATACGGGGAGAAATGTCCGGCAGGACAATGAGGGGCGGCGCCAGCGTCGACAATTGGTCTGAAGCGACGGCCTTAGGGGTACCTCAAGACACACTCGTCCTCCTCGAGGAGCACCACGTCTGATGGGCGCCTACATCCTGCGCCGCATCCTTTTGATGATCCCGACGCTGTTCGGCATCATGGCAATCTCCTTCGCCGTCATCCAGTTCGCGCCTGGCGGCCCGGTCGAGCAGGTCATCGCCAAGCTGACCAACCAGGGCGGCAGCGACCGCCTCGGCGGCGGTGGCGGCGATGCGGGCGGCTCCAATCTCGACGTCGCCGGCGACGTCAGCTCGAAATATCGCGGCGCGCAGGGGCTCGATCCGGAATTCATCAAGAAGCTGGAGAAGCAGTTCGGCTTCGACAAGCCGCCGCTCGAGCGCTTCGGCATGATGCTGTGGAATTATGCCCGCTTCGATTTCGGCAACAGCTACTTCCGCGACATTTCGGTGCTCGACCTGATCCTGGAAAAAATGCCGGTGTCGATCTCGATCGGGCTGTGGATCACGCTTCTGTCCTACCTGATCTCGATCCCGCTCGGCATCCGCAAGGCGGTGAAGGACGGCACGCCCTTCGACATCTGGACCAGCGGTGTCGTCATTGTCGGCTATGCCATTCCAGGCTTCCTGTTCGGCATCATGCTGATGGTGCTGTTTGCGGGCGGCTCGTTCTGGGATTGGTTCCCCTTGCGCGGCCTGACCTCGGACAATTGGGACCAGTTGTCCTGGTGGGGCAAGATCGTAGACTATTTCTGGCACATGACCCTGCCGCTGACGGCGCTGGTGCTGTCCGCCTTCGCCACGACGACGCTGCTGACCAAGAACTCGTTCCTGGAAGAAATCCGCAAGCAGTATGTGGTGACCGCGCGCGCCAAGGGCCTGTCGGAACGGCAGGTGCTCTACGGCCACGTCTTCCGCAACGCCATGCTGATCGTCATTGCCGGCTTCCCCGGCGCCTTCATCTCGGCCTTCTTCACCGGCTCGCTCTTGATCGAGAACATCTTCTCGCTCGACGGCCTCGGCCTACTCGGCTTCCGGTCAGTGGTCGAGCGCGACTATCCGGTGGTGTTCGCCAATCTCTACATCTTCTCGCTGCTTGGCCTGTTCATCGGATTGCTGTCCGACCTCATCTACACCTGGGTCGATC
This sequence comes from Mesorhizobium opportunistum WSM2075, assembly GCF_000176035.2. Lineage (NCBI taxonomy): Bacteria > Pseudomonadati > Pseudomonadota > Alphaproteobacteria > Hyphomicrobiales > Phyllobacteriaceae > Mesorhizobium > Mesorhizobium opportunistum. The sequence goes on from NC_015675.1 coordinate 74,190, forward strand.
CGCGCATCGATTTCGAGCGGAGAGACGTCTGATGTCGGAGGCAAGCGTTACCGCCGGCGTGGTGCCGGAGCGGATGCCACGGCCATTTCTGTCGCCGCTCAACAAGCGCCGCCTGCAGAATTTCAAGGCCAACAAGCGCGGCTACTGGTCGCTGTGGATATTCCTCGTCCTGTTCGTGCTGTCGCTGTTTGCCGAATTCATCGCCAACGACAAGCCGATCATTGCCTCCTACAAGGGCGAGATCCTGTTTCCGGTGCTGGTCGCCTATCCCGAGGAAAAATTCGGCGGCTTCTATGCCGTCACCGATTACCGCGACCCGGTCATCCAGGACGAGATCAACGCCCATGGCTGGATGATCTGGCCGCCGGTGCGCTACTCCTACCAGACCGTCAACAACGCCATTCCCGAAGCGGCACCCGCCAAGCCGTCATGGGAATATGATGCCAAGACGCGCTGCAACCAGTATCCGCAAGGTGCCGCCGATCCGGCCTGCAATGTCGGCAACTGGAACTGGCTGGGCACCGACGACCAGGCGCGCGACGTGCTGGCACGGGTCATCTACGGCTTCCGCATCTCGGTGCTGTTCGGCCTTATCCTGACCGCCGGTTCGGCTCTGATCGGCGTCGGCGCCGGCGCCTTGCAGGGCTATTTCGGCGGCTGGACGGATCTCCTGTTCCAGCGCTTCATCGAAATCTGGTCGGCGATCCCGGTGCTCTATCTCCTGCTCATTGTGGCCGCCATCCTGCCGCCGGGTTTTTTCATCCTGCTCGGGCTGATGCTGCTGTTTTCCTGGGTAGCGCTGGTCGGCGTGGTGCGGGCCGAATTCCTGCGCGCCCGCAACTTCGAATATGTCAACGCGGCTCGGGCGCTCGGCGTGCCCAACCGCACCATCATGTTCCGGCATTTGCTGCCCAACGCCATGGTGGCGACATTGACCTTCCTGCCGTTCCTGCTCTCAGGCTCGATCTCGACGCTGACCTCGCTCGACTACCTCGGCTTCGGCCTGCCGCCGGGCTCGGCCTCGCTGGGCGAACTGCTCAAGCAGGCGCAGCGCAACCTCAATGCGCCGTGGCTCGGCATTTCCGGCTTCGTCGTCATCTCGCTGATGCTGTCGCTGCTGGTCTTCGTCGGCGAGGCGACGCGCGACGCCTTCGATCCGCGCAAGACATTCAGATGAGCGAAGCCCCCTTGCTCCGCGTCCAGGACCTCAGCGTCGCCTTCAGCCAGGGCGGCGGCCAGTCTGTCGCCGTCGACCACATCTCGTTCGACATCGCCAAGGGCGAGACGGTGGCGCTGGTCGGCGAATCCGGCTCCGGCAAGTCGGTGTCGGCGCTGTCGGTGCTGAAGCTGTTGCCCTATCCCAGCGCCAGCCATCCTTCGGGAAAGATCCTGTTCCAGGGCACCGACCTCCTGGCTATGAACGAGAAGCAGTTGCGCCAGGTGCGCGGCAACAAGATCACCATGATCTTCCAGGAGCCGATGACCTCGCTCAATCCGCTGCACACGATCGAGCAGCAGATCGTCGAGATCCTGAAGCTGCACCAGGGCATGGCCGACCGTCCGGCCAAGGCGCGCACGCTGGCCCTGCTCAACGAGGTCGGCATCCGCGATCCGCAGAAGCGGCTCGACGCCTACCCGCACCAGCTGTCGGGCGGCCAGCGCCAGCGCGTCATGATCGCCATGGCGCTGGCCAACGAGCCGGAACTGCTGATCGCCGACGAGCCGACGACGGCGCTCGACGTCACCGTGCAGGCGCAGATCCTCGAACTGCTCGCCGGCTTGAAGAGCCGCAAGGGCATGTCGATGCTGTTCATCACCCATGATCTCGGCATCGTGCGCAAGATCGCCGACCGGGTCTGCGTGATGACCAAGGGCAAGATCGTCGAGACCGGACCGACCAAGGACATCTTCGCCAACCCGCAGCACCCCTATACGCGTCACCTTCTGGCCGCCGAGCCGAAGGGCAAGCCGCCGGCCGCCAATGCCGACGCCAAGCCGGTCATGACCGGCAAGGACATCAAGGTCTGGTTCCCGATCAAGCAAGGCTTCTTCCGGCGCACCGTCGACCATGTGAAGGCGGTCGACGGCATCGATGTCACCGTGCGCGCCGGCCAGACGTTGGGCGTGGTCGGCGAATCCGGCTCCGGCAAGACGACGCTCGGCCTGGCGCTGGCGCGCATGATCTCGTCGACGGGAACCATCCAGTTCAACGGGCGCGACATCAACCAGCTCACCTTCAACGCCATGCGGCCGCTCAGGCGCGAATTGCAGATCGTCTTCCAGGATCCGTTCGGTTCCCTCAGCCCGCGCATGTCGATCGCCGAGATCATCGAGGAAGGCCTGAAGATCCACGAGCCGAAGCTGTCGCCCGACGAGCGGGACGACAAGGTGGCCGCCGTGCTGAAGGAGGTCGGGCTCGATCCGGCGACCCGCAACCGCTATCCGCACGAGTTCTCCGGCGGCCAGCGCCAGCGCGTCGCCATCGCGCGCGCCATGGTGCTCAATCCGCGCTTCGTCATGCTGGACGAGCCGACATCGGCGCTCGACATGAGCGTGCAGGCGCAGGTCGTCGACCTCCTGCGCAGCCTGCAGGCCAAGCACGACCTCGCCTATCTCTTCATCAGCCACGATCTCAAGGTCATCCGGGCGCTGGCCAACGACGTCATCGTCATGCGCAACGGCCAGATCGTCGAAGCCGGTCCTTCCGAACAGATTTTTGGAAATCCGCAAACCGACTATACTCGGGCGCTGATCGCGGCGGCCTTCAAGATAGAGACCGCTCCGGTCGGCATTGTCAGCCAGTGACTGCATAGAGAGAGACTGAAAGACCGCGATGGAAAAAGGCCGCATCCTGCTTGCCGTTACCGGCTTTCATCCACAGCGCTGGCGCGACCTGTTGTCGGCCGAGCGCGAGGTGGTGCTGGAGCCGGACGGCGCCAAGGATCCATCGATCACCTATGCGGTGGTGTGGAAGCAGAGGCCCAACCTGTTGTCGTCGCTGCCCAATCTGCGCGCCATCTTCTCGATCGGCGCCGGCGTCGACCATGTCTTCGCCGACCCCGGCCTGCCCGACGTGCCTGTCGTCAGGGTCGTCGCCGACAACCTTACCCAGCACATGACCGAATATGTCGTCTGGCGGGTGCTCGATCATCATCGCCAGGGCATGCTCTACCGTTCGCAGCAGCAGAAGAAGATCTGGCACGAGCCGCAGCAGAGGGCGGCTAGCGACATTTCCGTCGGCATCATGGGGCTCGGCAATCTCGGCCGCGCCGCGGCCTCGGTGCTCTTGTCGCTCGGTTTCGCGGTCAATGGCTGGTCGCGCACCGACCGGCCGATGGCGGGCGTGGCGACCTATTGCGGCGAGGCCGGATTGATCCCCTTCCTCAAGGCGACCGATATACTGGTGGTGCTGTTGCCGCTGACGCCGGACACGCAAGGCATCATCAACTACGGCGTGCTGAAGGAACTGCGGAAACGCAACGGTCTCGGCGGCTCGGTGCTGATCAATGCCGGACGCGGCCGCCTGCAGAAGGACGCCGACATCGCGCGGGCGCTGGACGACGGCACGCTGAAGGAAGCGAGCCTCGACGTGTTCGAGGTCGAACCGCTGCCGAAAACCAGTCCGCTGTGGAAACACCCAAAGGTGTTCGTGACACCGCACGCCGCGGCAACCTCGGACCCGGTCCACCTGGCGCCGATCATGCTGCGCCAGATGGACGCCTTCGAGCGCGGCGAAAAGCTCGATAACCTGGTGGACCGCAAGGCGGGGTATTAGGCGGGGACCGTCCTCATCTGGCCAGATCCCACTTGCGGAAGCATTGCTTGATCGCCTTGATGGAAGACAACTGCAACTTTGGCAGGTCTGCCTGTTCGAACAACGCCTGGTAGCGTTCGCGGTTTTTCGGCGTGGTCACGGCGATATGGCGGATCATGTCCCATTTGACGCTGTCGCGCCCGCCCTGCAGGGCACCGCGCCTCTCCTTCTCGAACAGCGTTCGCCTGAAATAACGCAGCAGGCTTGCCGGCGTGGAGATATCCAGCAGGATCAGTCCCGTCGCCCGCTGAAAGCGTTGCGGCATGCAGATCGAGTAATTTCCGTCCATCACCCAGCGTTCGCCGGCAATCGCGGCGTCATGCAAGGCGATGAATTCGGCCTTTGGACGCGGTTCCCAGTCGGTGTCGGGCAGATGATGAAGCAGGTCGAGGTGAACGGGCTCCAGGCCACGCTTGCGGGCAATCGCGTCGGCCAGGGTCGACTTGCCGCTGTTGGACGGTCCCAGGACGCATATGCGGTCTCCAAGGTCCGAGAGTTTCATCCGATGACACCCTTACGAAGCCGCAGCCTACTGCCTGCGACTAGCTGGGCAGGGCGAACTTCTTCTGCTTGTCCGGCTTGCCGCAGTCGCGGCGCTCGATCGACCGGTTCATGGCATCGATCTCGCCGGATGCCTTGTCGCTGTCGCGCTTGGCCTTGGAGCGCATGTCGGGCGTGAACGGGCCAAAGCCCATCGCGGGATTGTAAAAGGTCGGTTTTGCCGTCGTGGGAAGGTTGTATTGCTGCGCCAATCCATTGCGCCGCGCCAGCAATTGATCGCACGGCACGCTGTCATACTGCAGGGAGGACTCTATGTTGGCGTCCTGCCGCTCGGACATCGAATTGCCCACGCAGCCGGCCGTTGCCAGGCAAGACGCCAAGATCATCATGTTCCAGCGCATCTGAAATGCTCCTCCTGATATCCCGCCTGATGCGACCAGATCGCAAATATCAGTCGCGCACGCAAATCAGACTTTTTCGCAGCCGTACGCACGAGAGCAGGATCACCACACCAAGATTGTGCAGCTCAGGCGGCGTAAGCCTTCCCTGCCACAACGGCCAGCCCTTTGACAGGCTCATGGCGGTCCAGCCGGATGGTCGTCGGCTCCAGCGCCAGGACCGAAAGCCCGTTGGCCTCGAGCGTGCGCCTGACATAGGCTTGCGAATGGGCGTAGCGCCGCGACGTCTGCAGCGCGAAGTCGCCGGCCTCCGCCATGGTTTCGACGGAGAAGGCAAACAGGCCGCCGCCGGCAAGCAGGCCGGCGACCGTCTCCACCAGAGCTTCGAGGCGACCGACATAGATGAGCACATCGGCCGACGTCACCAGATCGGCCTTGTCGCCCGAATAGGAGAATCCCTGCAGATCCGCCTTCACCAGCGCGTCATAGATGCCTTTTGCCCGCGCCTTCCTCAGCATCGCGGCGGAAATGTCGAACCCTTCCAGCCGGTCGACGATCGGCCTCACCCGCTCGCCCATCAGCCCGGTGCCGCAGCCAAGGTCGAGCGCCAGGCGGAAGCGACCCGGCCTTGCCTTGCGAATCTGTCGGTCAAGAAACTCGGGCAGCCGGTAGCCGAGCCTGTCGACCAGTGCCGTGTCGAAGGTTTCGGCATAATGGTCGAACAGCGTTTCGACAAAGGCACTCGGCGGCGCCGGGGCCGCGGGCCCCTTGCCGATCAGCTGCAGCTTGAGGGATGCGCCCTGCCGGTCCGCCGGATCGAGCTTCAGCGACGTCGCCCAGGCCTGCGCGGCCAGGTCGGCCCTGCCTGAGGTCTGCTGCATCTCACCGAGGCGAAACCAGCCCATCGCCCATCGCGGTGCCAGTTCCAGCGCGCCGAGCAGCAGTTCGGCCGCCTGGGCGTGATCGCCTGAGGCAAAGAGCATTTCGGCATAATCGGCACGGCGATCAGCGTTCAAATCGCCCGACGACGTCTGAAGCGGCTTCATGATGATGGGTTCCGCCGGCAGAACCGCCAGCCATCGCCTCTGTAGAGCAAACAGAAGCCGAATTGAACTGGCCAGTCATGTTTTGACGGGGAGTCAGCAGTCTCCGGCAACAGGCTTCCCGTGGCGGAATTATATCCTATCTTGGGGCGATGCGCGCCAGCGACCTGCTTCACCCCCGGCCCGAAGGCCTCTACTGCCCGCCGGGCGATTTCTTCATCGATCCGGTGCGGCCGGTGAACCGGGCACTGATCACGCACGGCCATTCCGACCATGCACGTTCCGGCCACCGCTCGGTGCTGGCGACGCGGCAGACGCTCGACATCATGGGCCTGCGCTATGGCGAGGATTTTGCCGGGACGACCCAAGCCGCACGGGTTGGCGAAACGATCGTCCTCAACGGCGTCGACGTCAGCTTCCATCCGGCCGGCCATGTGCTGGGTTCGGCGCAGATATGCGTAGACCATCAGGGCACGCGCATCGTCGCCTCCGGCGACTACAAGCGGCAGAAGGATGCGACCTGCGCGCCGTTCGAGCCGATCCGCTGCGACGTGTTCATCACCGAGGCGACTTTCGGCCTGCCGGTGTTTCGCCATCCGCCCGATACGGAGGAGATCGCCCGCCTGCTGAAATCGGCCGCGCAATTCCCGGAGCGCACGCATCTGGTCGGCGCCTATGCTTTGGGCAAGGCGCAACGGGTGATGCGGCTGTTGCGCGACGCTGGCTACGACAAGCCGCTCTACATCCATGGCGCGCTGGCCAAGCTCAGCGACTATTATCAGAGCCAGGGCATCGAGCTGGGGATGCTCGAACCGGCGACGGTGGAAGACGGCAAGGGGGATTTTGCCGGCGCCATCGTGGTCGGCCCGCCGGCGGCTTTCGCCGACCGCTGGGCGCGGCGTTTTCCCGATCCGATCTCATGCTTCGCGTCAGGCTGGATGCGCATCCGCCAGCGCGCCAAGCAAGGTGGCGTCGAGCTGCCGCTGATCATCTCGGACCATGCCGACTGGGACGAGCTCACCGCCACCATCAAGGAGACCGGCGCCGGGGAAATCTGGGTCACCCATGGGCGCGAGGAAGCGCTGGTGCGCTGGTGCGAGCTGGAAGGCATCGCCGCGAGACCGTTGCATCTGGTGGGGTATGAGGACGAGGGCGATTGATGTTAGTTGCTGATCAACTAATCGCCGGCGTCGCGATCCTTCACACCCCCCTCTGGCCTGCCGGCCATCTCCCCCGCAAGGGGGGAGATCGGATGTCACCACCGCTTTCGCCAATCGCCAACGGCGCAAGGAAAGTGCCGGCATCGAAGCTGCCAATCTCCCCCCTTGCGGGGGAGATGTCCGGCAGGACAGAGGGGGGTGTGCCGAAGCGCCATGCTCGCCCAGTGTCACCATGAACCGCTTCGCCGAGCTTCTCGATCGCCTGGTGCTGACGCCGTCGCGCAATGGCAAGCTGACCTTGCTGACCGACTATTTCCGCAGCGTCGAGGACCCGGACCGCGGCCTGGCGCTGGCCGCCATCACAGGCGACCTCAACATAGCCGCGATCAAGCCGGCAATGCTGCGCACGCTGGTCACCGAACGCATGGACCCGGTGCTGTTCGGCTATTCCTATGACTATGTCGGCGATCTCGCCGAGACGGTGTCGCTGGTCTGGCCGCAGACATCGGGGCACATCCCGAACCGCGAGCCGACGCTTGGCGAGGTTGTGGCGAAACTGCAGGCGGCGAGCCGCTCGGACGGCCCGAAGATACTGGCGGGGCTGCTCGACAGTGCCGGCATCTCGTCGCGCTTCGCCATCATCAAGCTGGTCACCGGCGGCCTGCGCATCGGTGTGTCGGCGCGGCTCGCCAAACAGGCGCTGGCGGATTTCGGCAAGGTCGATGTCGCCGAGATCGAGGAGCTCTGGCACGGATTGTCGCCGCCTTACACGGCGCTGTTTGCCTGGCTGGAGGGCAAGGCCGACAAACCCCACAACACCGCGTTGGCGCTGTTCCGCCCGGTGATGCTGTCGAACCCGATCGGTGACGGCGATCTCGAAAAGCTTGATCCCGCCGACTATGCGGCGGAATGGAAATGGGACGGCATCCGCGTCCAGGCGGTGGCCGAAGGCGGTGTCCGCCGGCTCTATTCGCGCACCGGAGACGATGTCTCCGGCGCCTTTCCCGATCTTGCCGACGCCATGAATTTTTCGGCGACGCTCGACGGCGAGCTGCTGGTCGGCGATCCCAGAGAGGCGACAGGAACCTTTTCGGACCTGCAGCAGCGGCTGAACCGCAAGACGGTGACCCCGAAGATGCAGCAGCAATACCCGGCCTTCATGCGCTGCTACGACCTGCTGCAGATCGGCGGCGAGGATCTGCGCGGATTGTCGTTCCGCGAACGGCGCACCCGCCTCGAAGCCTTCATGGGGACGCTCGACCCGAGCCGCTTCGATCTGTCGCCCTTCGTCGACTTCACCGACTGGCAGGCGCTGGAGGATTTACGCCGGGCGCCGCCGCATCCGATCATCGAAGGGGTGATGCTCAAGCGCTGGGATTCGGCCTATGTCGCCGGCCGGCCGAAAGGCCCATGGTTCAAATGGAAGCGCGACCCGCACACGGTGGACGCGGTGCTGATGTATGCCCAGCGCGGCCATGGCAAGCGGTCGAGCTTCTACTCGGACTACACGTTCGGCGTCTGGTCCGGAGCCGAGGGCGAGGAGGAACTGGTGCCGGTAGGCAAGGCCTATTTCGGCTTCACCGACGAGGAGCTGAGGCAGATCGACAAATATGTCCGCGACAACACAGTCGAGCGTTTCGGACCGGTGCGCTCGGTGCGGGCCGACCGCGACAATGGGCTGGTGCTGGAAGTCGCCTTCGAAGGGCTCAACCGCTCGACCCGGCACAAATCCGGCGTCGCCATGCGCTTTCCCCGCATTTCGCGGCTGCGCTGGGACAAGCCGGCCAACGAGGCCGACCGAATCGAGACGCTGCAGGCACTGCTCGACCGATAGATCACTTTACGGCAGAAGCCTCCGTTCAGGGCTCGATCGACACGCGGATCTCGTAGATATCGACCGCCTTGCCCTGCTTGTCGAAATCGGAATTGATGGCGATGGTTCCGGCCGAGCCTGGACGCTTGTCGGGGAATTTCACGTCGAACAGATATTCGTTGCGCTGCTGGCCGACCGCGTAGCGCTTGCGGCCGCAGTCGCCAAGCTCGCCGAAATTGCAGTCGACGGAGATCTGCGTGTCCTTGCCGTCCTCGGCGCGGGCGAGGATGTCGAACACGGCGTGCTTGCCGGCGAGTTTCTCCAGCACGCCTTGCCCGACGTCGAAGGCAACCGCCGAACCGGAGGCGCCGGACTGGATGCGCAGGAACGGCCCGCTGTCGTCCTTCATCACCTCGGCCTTGGCGTCCGAGGGAGCGGCGACATGCGTCGGGTCGGTCGGCGAGAAAACATTGATCCAGTCGCGCGACTGGTCCGCGGACCCCGGCTTTGCGGGTGCGTTGGCGCCATCGGCCGGGGTGAAATCATCGTCCTCGACCGTTGGCGGCGCTTCAGGTGGCGCCGTATCGAGCTGCGCCGCCGTCTTGAACACGCCGGTCTGCATGGCGAAAAACAAGCCGATGCCTACGGCCGCAAGCACGGTCACGGTGAGGAAGATGGCGGTCAGCGGCAGGCGGCGTCCGCGAATGCGCCGCTCGTCGCGGTCGGGCGCCACTTCCGTCGCGGCACCGGACGTGGCGGGGGCGGACATGTCGATAGCCGGCGCACCGGGGAGCGTCGCGTCCGGCATGATGTCGGGAACGACCGGCAGCACGCGCGAGCGCGGCGCGTCGGACGCGGGCTGCGCAGGGCTGTCGACGGCGGCAGCGGGCGATGGCGACTTGTCGCCGATCTCGATCGCGGGCGCCGCACCGGGCGCGGGCTCGGCCGCCGGTGCGTCGACCTCCAGGCCAACATCCGGCACCGCCGGCAGGAACTCGGATTCGATTTCGGTGATTGTCGCCTGGATCGACTTGCGGCGCTTGATGGCCATTTCCACGGTCACGCCGGGATTGGCCTGGAGCGCACGGTCAAGCGCGGCAAAGGCCGACCGGTAGACCCGCTCGCGGAACGCGCGGTCCTCGGCATTGCCCTTTTCCAAGGCGTTCCGGATCGCTTTTTCGATCGCGTCCAAGCGAAATCCCTCTGCAAATCGCCTAACCTGGCGTGATGGTTAGCCGCAGGCGACCAATCAATCAACGGGCGGGCAGCCGCATTCTGCCTCGACGGGCTGTCGAAAGTCCATCTTCGCGATATTCCGGCAAACAAAATCGGAATATCGCGGCGATTTTCACGCTTGGGGACGCGTGAACCCGGTTTTCATCGCAATGGACGCTCCTCAATGATTTGCCAAGTCGCATCTTGAATTCGCGGCCGGTTGCGTCTATCACCCAGCCCATCTTGGATGGCTTCGGCCTCCCGGGCCGCTTTAGCTCAGTTGGTAGAGCACCGCATTCGTAATGCGGGGGTCGCGTGTTCGAGTCACGCAAGCGGCACCAGTTACGCTCCGCTCATGTCGTCCTGCCACGTGCCGTAACCAGCGCCTTCGTCACTGCCTGTGCAGTGGATCGAGACGCCGGCAACCCACATCCGCCATTGTCGCGACTCGGGTTTGGTGGGAAACTCCCAGACGTCAGCATGGGAGGTCGAAAATGCCCAACACTTTCAAGACCGGAGACGTCGTCAAGCTGAAGTCGGGAGGCCCGAAGATGACAGTCAGCGACGGTGCCGCTTCCGGCGTGTATCTGTGCCATTGGTTCAACAAGGAAGGCGACGTCTGGACACCCCAACATGCGGGTTTCAAATCGGACCAGTTGGTGGCCGCCGACCAATCGACATAATTCCTGTCCAGGGGCCGGATCAGGGGCATTCCCACGGCTCTCGGAACCAGCGCTGTCGCGATGTCGCGGACAATCGGCATGATCGGCGCAGAGCGACCGACGGATTTCCGCCGTCGCGGCGTTTAACGGTTGAAGCGTGACCTCGGCACAGGCCGTGGCCAACGCGCCAACCGGAGATGCCGACCATGATACGCAGTTCGATCCTTGTCGCTGCCTTGAGCCTGCTGACCGTGGCCGCCTTCGCCCAGACGGCGACGCAGCCCCCAGCCGACGCGCCCCCAACCACCACGCCGCCTGCCGCCACGCCGCCGGCTGCCGCCCCCGCCGCGCCGAAGGCCAAGCCCGACCTCACCCTGGCCAAGTTCCAGAAGCGGCGGGAGAAGGCGATCATGGCCGCCGACACGGACGGCGACGGCAAGATCAGCCAGCCAGAGTGGGGAGCCTTTCAGGCCAAGCACAACGGCAAGGGCGATCCCGCCAAATCCTTCGCGCGCATCGATTCGAACCATGACGGCTTCATCGATCGCGCCGAACTCGATGCCTTCTTCGCCAAGCGCTTCGCCAAGCTGGACAAGAATGGCGATGGCGTTCTGACGGCCGACGAGAGGCCAGGTCACAAATCCGCTCCCAAGCCGGAGCAATGACCAAGAGGCCATGAAGCGTGATGAATATCGGGAGCGCGCCAGCCGATGAGCGCCGATCCGGACGAGGAGTTGGTTCGTCGGGTCGGTGCTGGCGATCCCGCGGCGGTGCAGACGCTCGTCGCGCGCAAGCTGCCGCGCATACTGTCGCTGGCCGCGCGCATGCTGGGCGACGCGGCGGAGGCCGAGGATGTCGCGCAGGAAACCTTCGTGCGCATCTGGCGCCACGCATCGAGCTGGCGGCGCGGCAATGCACGCTTCGACACCTGGATCCACCGGGTGACGCTCAACCTGTGCTACGACCGGCTGCGCCGGCGCCGCGAATGGGTGACCGACGATGTGCCGGACGTGGCCGACCCGGCGCCGCTTCCCGACGCCCATCCGCGGGAAGACGCGTTTCGCGTCGAGCAGGCCCTGCAGGCGATCGCGCCGCGCCAGCGCGAGGCGATCGTCCTGGTCTACTATCAGGAGATGTCGAACATGGAGGCGGCCGCGACCCTGGAGATCAGCGTCGATGCCTTGGAAAGCCTGCTTTCGCGCGGCCGGCGGGCTTTGCAGATGATCCTGGCCAGGGATGGTGTCCATGACTGAGAAGGGCATGACTGAGAAAGGCATAACCAAGACACGCACGACCACGAACGCGCGGCTTCTGTCGCAGCTTGCCGGGCGGGCACCGGTTTCCATCGGGGCACGCGGCACCTTTGGGCAAGGGGAAAATAGATGACCGAAGAGAACAGTCGGGCGATGGACGCCAAACGCTTCGCGGCACTGGCCGCGGCCTATGGCAGCGACTTGCGCCGATGGCCGCAAACCGAACGCGAGGCGGCGACCGCATTCGCTTCAAGCGAGGCGGGCCAGGCTATTTCGGGGCACGCCGGCAGGCTCGATGCCCTGCTCGACCGCTACAGCGTCCCGCACCCAGGCAAGGCACTGCACGACGCCATCCTGCGGACTGCCGGCCAACATCTCACCCGGCGTCGGCGCCAGCGGTTTTGGTGGGTGGGGATGGGACTTGCGGGCATCGGTCTTGCCGGCGCCGTCGCGGGGCTGGCCCTGGTGACCGTCGTCACGCCGGAGGTTCAGCCCGACCACTATGTACTCGATGCCAACGCGACGGCGTTCGGCGATGCCGGGCCCGACGACACGATCGAGGAAGACCTATGAGCACAGGCCGCAATTTCCTCATCGCGTCGGTGGTGCTGAATGTCTTCCTGGCCGGCGCGCTTGCCGGCGGAGCCGTCTGGATAAGAAGCGGCAAGCCGGCCCAGGGCTATTCGCTGGAAGCGGCCGGCGGCCGGCTTCCCGATCAGGAGCGCATGCTGTTCCGCAAGGCACTGCGTGAAGTCCGCCGCGAGTCGCGCGACATCATCCTCGACGGCCAGCAGGCGAGGCGCGAGGCGGCGGACCTGTTGCGGCAGCCCGTCCTCGACACCGCGGCTTTGTCGGCAGCACTGGAGCGCGCCCGCAATGCCGACATCACCGTGCGCACGCGGCTGGAGCAGCGCATCATCGAATTCGCGGCGGCAGGCTCCGCCGATGAGCGCAGCGTGCTGGCCGAAGGGCTGACAAGACGCGCCGGGCAGCAACCATCCGCCACGCCAAAAAAATCGCCGTAACGACCGACGGAAAATGCCGAAGCCGCCGTTTAACGAAGCGAAGGGCGGGATCTGCCGACCCCGCGTGGTGCGGGCAGATTCTCAACTTTGGGACCATTCGGAGTACGATCATGAACCAACTGAGAAAATACGCCATCACCGCCGCCCTTGCCGTGACCGGAACGGTCGCGACGGTTGCGGCATCCTCGGCAATGCCAATTGTGTCGCTTGCCCAGCCAGCCGCGCTGGTCGAGCACGTCGCCTGGGGTTGCGGACCCGGCTGGCATCCCAATCCCTGGGGTCGCTGCGTCCCCAATCGCGTGGTGGTCTACCCGCGCTATCGCTACTGGCATGGACCGGCCTACTACGGCTGGCATCCGCACCGCCACTGGCACCGCTGGCATCGCTGGTAGGAGCCTCGGGGCCGGCCAGCCGCGTCGGCCCCTAGTTGAACAGCATGAAACGGCTCGAACGGGCTCTCGCGCCTCGCGCGCGAACCCAAGCAATGGAGAGCTGACTTGGCTATCCCGGCCTCCAATTCCCCGCCAGATCCAGTCCCAGATCCAGTCCTCGTCGTGTTCAACCGTTTCGGGCTAGGGGCAAGGCCCGGCGACCGCGACAGGATTGCCGGCGACCCGCGCGGCTACCTGAAGGCGGAACTGCGGCAGCCCGACATCGCCATGATTTCACTTGACGATCCAGCCTATCCGAACCTGCCGGGCAGCACGTCAGCCATCCAGGCCAGCATGGCGGCAAATTTCCAGCGCAAGCTCGACCGCGAGCGTATGGCTGCCGCCGTGGGGCAACCGGCGACGGCGAACGCCCAAAACATGCCGGCCCAGAACATGCGCGCCCAGACCACGCCGGCTCCGATTATGCCTGCCCCACCCGTACCGCCTCCCGCAGCTCCGACCAAACCCGTACCGCCGGTCGAGGCCACGCTGTTTCGGGCCGAAGCACAGGCGCGCTTCGACAAGGCGCTGCGGGCGCAAGGCGGCTTTGTCGAACGCCTGGTCTATTTCTGGTCGAACCATTTCTGTGTCTCCGTGGCGAAAGACAACATCGTGCGGGCGAGCGCCGGTGCCTTCGAACGGGAAGCGATCAGGCCCTTCGTGCTCGGCCGCTTCGCCGACATGCTGATGGCGGTGGAGCGGCATCCGGCGATGCTGTTCTATCTCGACAACCAGCAATCGATCGGCCCGGACTCCCGTGCCGGCAAGAACCGAAAGCGCGGCCTCAACGAGAACCTCGCCCGTGAAACCCTGGAACTGCATACGCTCGGCGTCGGCAGCGGCTATACCCAAGCCGACGTCACCAGCTTCGCCCGCATCCTGACCGGCTGGACGATGGCCGGACGGGAAGGACGGCTGGGCGAACCCGGCAGTTCCGTCTTCAATGCCAATGCGCATGAGCCGGGCGACGCGGTGCTGCTCGGCAAGACCTATCCGGCCGGCGGCATGGGCCAGGCCGAGGCCGCGCTCGACGATATCGCCCGCCATCCGGCGACGGCACGGCACATCGCCACGAAGTTCGCCCGCCATTTCATATCGGACGACCCGCCAGCGGCGGCGGTCGCGCGCCTCGCCAAGGTTTTCGCCAAGAGCGACGGCAATCTCAGGGCGTTGGCGGCGGCGCTCATCGACATGCCGGAGGCCTGGTCGACGCCATTGGCCAAGATGCGCTCGCCAGTCGACTATGTCGCCGCCATCCGAAGAGCGGCCGGCCCGGGTCCGAACGATCCCGGCCAGTCGCTCGCCTGGCTCAACGCGCTGGGCGAGCCGCTCTGGCAGCCGCCGGGACCGAATGGGTTTTCCGACCTGACCGCCAGCTGGGCGTCGGCGGAAGGCATGAAGGTCCGCCTCGATATCGCCTGGCAGGCGGCCCGGCAGGCCAGAGATATCGGCAATCCCAGCGACATGCTCGACGCCGTCATCGGTCCCTCCGCGTCACCGGAGACGCGGCAAGCGGTGGCCCGCGCCGAGTCCAAGCAACAAGGCCTGGCGCTGCTCATGATGGCGTCGGAATTCCAGCGACGATAGCGCGAGCGAAGATCGTTTTGGTGCGGACAATTCCCATGGAGATGATGCCATGAGCCTGCTGTGTGAGGTCCCCAACCCTTCGCGCCGCGCCATGCTGATGACCGGCGGCGCGCTGTTTGCCTGGGCCTACCTGCCCCGCTTCGCGCGTGCCGCCGACAATCGCGACCCGCGCCTGATCGTCATCGTCCTGCGAGGCGCACTCGACGGCCTCTCGGCGGTCGGTCCTGTGGGCGATCCGGACTATGCCGGCCTGCACGGTGACATCGCCTTATCGCTCGCCGGCCCGCACGCGGCGCTGCCGCTCGACGGTTTCTTCGCGGTCAATCCGGCGATGCCGGTATTCGCCAGGCTGTTCAAGGACGGCCAGGCAGCGGTGGTGCATGCGGCAGCGACAGGCTATCGCGAGCGCTCGCATTTCGATGGCCAGGATGTGCTGGAAAGCGGCTTTGCTGGCCCCGGCCATGTCGCCACCGGCTGGCTCAACCGGGCGCTCGAGAGCCTGCCGGCGGGCGATCGTGTGGCGACGCTTGGCGGTCTGGCCGTCGGCCCGTCGACACCGTTGGTGATCCGCGGCGCAGCCCCTGTGCTCGGCTGGGCGCCGCAATCGCTGCCGGCGCCGGCCGGCGACCTCGCGGCACGGGTTCTCGATCTCTATCAGCATCGCGACCCGGTGCTGGCGGTGGCGCTGCGAAATGGGCTCGACACTGACAAGATGGCGCTCGACGACCAGATGGGAGCGAAGGCGATGAAGCCTAAAGGCGGCCTCGACAGCGCCGCCGGCATGCGGCAGGCGGCACAAGGCTCCGCCAGGCTGATCGCGGCCGATGACGGGCCGCGCGTCGCGGCACTGGCCTTCGACGGCTGGGACACGCATGTCAACGAGGGCGGCGCGACCGGCCGGCTCGCCACTTTGCTCGGTGGCCTCGACGGCGCCTTCGAGGAATTCGAAAAGGGCCTCGGCGAACGCTGGAAGGACACCGCGATCGTCGCCATCACCGAGTTCGGGCGCACGGCGCAGATCAACGGCACGGTCGGCACCGACCACGGCACCGGCACCGTGGTGCTGTTGGCCGGAGGCGCGATCAAGGGCGGCCGCGTCATCGCCGACTGGCCCGGATTGAAGCCGGCTCAGCTCTTCGAGCAACGCGACCTGGCGCCGACCAGCGACGTCAGGGCGGTGCTGAAGGGCCTGCTCGCCGACCAGTTCGGCCTTTCCGCCGCGATACTTGGCGACAAGGTGTTTCCGGAGTCCGCCGCGGTGAAGCCGATGCGGGATCTCATCGCCTGAAGCGGGTGCCGCTCCCGAAACCCTGCCACCCAGGATTAAGGTTAAATTCACTATACATTTGTTCTTCCCGCGCAAATATTCGAAGAGTTTCCCAAACCATGCTGAGGCATATCGATGGGAAAATCTGTGGTTCAGCTTCAACGACTTGTTCGGCTATTCTGCCACCCGCTGGCCCTGGTCCTGGTCAGCCTTGCCGGGATTTTCGCCGCCGGCCGGGCCGAGCATGAATGGCTGTCGGTACCGTTCTCGCTGGCGCTGGTGGCGGCCCTTGCCGGGCTTCTGTTGCTGGCTTGCGGGCGTCTTGCCTTCTCCGTCTATCTCGCCTGGATGAGCGTTGCCTTCATCACCGCGGTTTCGGCGATCAAATTCCGCATGAAGGGATTTTCGCTGCACTTCTACGACGCGGTCTTCGTGTCGAGGGATGCGGAAGTGTATCGCTTCCTGCTCGGCTCCTACCTCCATCTCATCGTGCCGGTCGTCATTGCGCTGGCGCTCGGCATCGCGGCGGCGATCGTGCTGTTCCGGTTCGACCGGAAAATTGGCTGGCCGGTATCGGTGCGCGTGCTGATCATGGCGGCGCTCGTCGTCCTGGTGCCGCTGACCTTTCCGGCCGAAGCCTCGAAGGACCGCTATTTCTACTATATGCAGGGCCGGCACATGTCGGCCTTCTTTGTCTCGCTGCTCGACCTGCGCAATCTGGTCGCCGAGCCGGCCTTCGAGAAGCGGCTGCAGGCGGTTGCGCCGCAAACGCCTTTCGCCGACACGGTCGACTGCGGCGACCGGGCTCATCTTCCCGATGTCTTTTTCGTGCTCAGCGAAAGCCAGTCCGATCCCGGCAACTTTCCGCAGGTCGGCAATGGTGCGGGATTCCTGCAGAGGTTCGCCCCCGGAGCCGGCACGCCACATCCAATGCAGGTCGAGACCTTTGGCGGCGGCACCTGGATCACCAATCTGTCGCTGATGACCGGCCTTTCAGCCACCGATTTCGGCTGGCGAAGCCCCTATTTGACGATCACGCTGCAGGACAAGGTTGCCGGCGCCTTGCCGGAAGTGCTGGCGCGCTGCGGCTATCGAACCGCCGTGATGACGCCGATGGACTTCACTTTCGTCAATGAAGGGCCGTTCCTGAAATCGATCGGTTTCGAAACCGTCCTCGACATCAAAGCCATCGCGGCGCCCTTCTATCACCTGCGCGACAACTTCTACTACCACGCGGCCGAGGCGTTCATCGCCCGCCACCGCAAGGAGGACGGGCGGCCGCTGTTCCTCGAAATCCAGACCATGTTTCCGCACTCGCCCTATGAGGGGCGACTGGAGCCCGAGCTGAAGGTTGCCGGAGAACCTTTCTCGGACGATGTCCAGGTCAGCGAATATCTGCGCCGGATGGCGGTGGCGCGCGGCGATTTCCAGGACTTCCTCGCCGGCCGCGAGGCGGATGTCGGGGAGCGTGGCGCCGTGGTGCTCGAATTCGGCGATCACCAGTCGTCGGCGACCAAGCCGTTCGTCGACGCGATCGCTGGCGGCGACGCACTGGCCAGGCCGGATTCGATTGCCTACCGCACCTTCTACACGCTCACCACCTTCAACCATCCGCTCAAGCGTCCGATGCCCGGGATGGCACCGCTCGATGTCGGCTTCCTCGGCGCCAGCCTGCTCGATGCCGCCGGCCTGCCGATGTCGCCCGTCATGGCCGATCTGGTGCGCCTGCGCGACCATTGCGGCGGCAGCTTCCATGGCTGCAGCGATCGGGCGGCGGTGGATGCGCATCTGCGGCGGCGCGTCGATTCAGGCCTGCTGCATCTTTTCCCACAGGCCGCGCCACTGCATTCGCTTGTGCCGCTCCAATCCGCTGAAGCTCGCTAACTAGAGCTTCAGCGCACGTCGCGCGTGCCGCCCGGATCAGGCGGCCTCGACCTTGGCGACCGGCTCTCCCTGCACAAGCCTGGTGACGCCGGCGAAGTCGAGCTTGCCGGAACCGAGCACCGGCACTTTCGGGACGACGCGTACTTCGGCGGGCACCATCAGATCCATGGCACCGTTCGCCTTGGCGAAGGCCAGGAGATCCGCGCGTGTGGCGCCGGGAGCCTCGGTGATCAGGATCAGCTTTTCGCCTTTGCGCGCATCCGCTACAGCCGCAACGGCCGATAGCGAACCTTTCCACAATTCACCCGCCAGCGCCTCGACGGCGGCCAGCGAGATCATCTCGCCGCCGATCTTGGCGAAGCGCTTGGCGCGGCCGCAAATGGTGATGAACCCCTCGTCCACCGAGACGACGTCGCCAGTGTCATGCCAGCCATCCGGCAGCGGTTCGAGCACGCCCGGCTTCTCGGCGCGCAAATAGCCCGCCATCACGTTGGGGCCGCGCACATGCAGCCGTCCGCCATCGTCGACACCCGGCACCGGATCGAGACGATACTCCATGCCGGGCATGATTTTGCCGACGCTGCCGGAACGGTTGTACATCGGCGTGTTGATGGAGATCACCGGCGCGGTCTCGGTGACGCCATAACCTTCCAGGATACGCACGCCGAACTTTTCCATATAGGTCATGCGGGTCGACGGCTTGACGGGTTCCGCGCCGGCAAAGCAATAGCGTATCGAGCGGAAATCGTAGGGGTGCGCCGAGCGTGCATAGCCGCTGAGGAACGTATCGGTGCCGAAGATGATCGTCGCGTTGGATGCATAAATCAGCTCCGGCACGATGCGGTAGTGCAGCGGCGATGGGTAGAAAAAGACCGGCACACCCGAAATCAGCGGCAGCACCGTGCCGGCCGTCAAGCCGAAGGAATGGAAGATCGGCAAGACGTTGAACACCTTGTCGCCCGAGTGGAAGTCGATCCGCGAGGCCGCCTGCGCGGCATTGGCCAGGATGTTGCGGTGGGTGAGCACGACGCCCTTCGGCGTACCCTCCGAGCCTGAGGTGAACAGGATCACCGCCGGGTCGGTAGCCTTGCGGGCGACCCGCGGCGTGCTCTTGCGCAACAGGCCAAGCAGCTTGTCCTTGAGGCCGATGGTTGCGCGCAGATCGTCGAGCCAGACAATGTCGACCGACCGCATCTCCTCGACCACGGCGCCGAGCTTGGCCTGTTCGACAAAGGCTCGCGAGGTCAGCACGGTGCGCACATCGGCCGCCTTGCAGGCGGAAAGGATGTTGGCGGCACCGGCGGTGAAGTTGATCATCGCCGGCACCTTGCCGGCCGACATGACGCCAAGCAGTGTGGCGCACGAGCCGTTGGCGTTGGGCAGCATGATGCCGAGCGTCTGCTGGCCGGCATAAAGGGTCTCGAATTTCTCGCCAAGCACGGCGGCGGCCGTCAGCAGCTTGCCATAGCTCAGCGAGCCGGTGACCGGGTCCTGCACGGCGAGCCGTTTCATGCCGCGCTCATTCGCGGTCAGGATGACCTTTTCCAGCACCGTCTTGTCGATGTCCTGGGTGCGGAAGACGAGATCCGACATGACCTGATAGAGGGCCGCACCCGCCGCGGCACGCCGCTGACGGCCCCTCAGTTCCGGCGCCACTTCCAGCTTGACCGGTTCCAGTATGGTCACCTTGACCTTCGGGAACAGGCGGCGGCGCACATGTTGCGACGTCAGCCGGGAGAACGGGCTTTTCTCCAGCCCGTCGATGCGGATCGGCACGACCATCGAGCCGGTCTTGTCCGCCACCATGGCGGCGCCGTCATAGACCTTCATCAGCCCGCCGGTGACGGTGATGCGGCCTTCGGGGAAGATGACCAGCGGATCACCGCCTTGCACGATCTTGATCAGCGTGCGGGTCGACATCGGCTTGGCCGGGTTGAGCGGCAAGGCGCGGGCGAGCTTCATGAACGGCTTCATCCACCAGGCCTGGGCAATGGTGTAGTCGATGGCGAAGACCGGCTCCTCGTCGGTCAGCGTCAGCGCCAGCGGACCGTCGAGGAAGCTGACATGGTTGAGTGCCAGGATCGGTGCCTTGCCGGCGGCCTTGAGGTTTTCCATGCCCTCTATCTCCAGGCGCAGGAAGGCGCGGAACAGGATGGAGACGAAGTCGCGGAAGGCGTTGGTCGGCAGATATTTCAGCATCAGCCAGGCGGCGACGGCGTTGGCCGCGGCGAGGCCGAAGAGGATGCCGCCGGTGGAGACTTTCGTCTGGATCAGGGCGACAACGACACCGCCCACCGTCATGAAGCCGGCATTGACGATGCTCACGGCTGCGACGACGCGGGCGCGGCGGGCTTCGGGCGACCAGGCCTGCACGGCGGCGAAGGTCGGCACCACCAGGAAGGCGCTGGCGATGGCCATGCCGGCAAGGTCGATCGCGACGCGGATCGTGTTCGGACCGGCGAAGAATGCGCTGAGGGTTTCCGCCTTGGGCGAAGGCTGCATGCTCCAGATGGTCCAGGCCAAATGCAGGCCGAACAGCGCCAGCAGCGCCGTGCCGACAGGAGCGGGCAAGAGCACGATGCGCCCCTGCGACATCCATGCGGCAATGGCCGAGCCGATGGCGATCGAGACAGCGAAGACAGCGAGATAGGCGGTGACGGCGATTTCGTTGCCGCCGAGCGAATCCTTGATCAAGGTCGGCAGGATCGAAAGCACGATGGCGCCGATCAGCCAGAACCACGACGTCATCAGTCCGGCGCGCCAGATCCGCTTGTCGGTGCGCAGTTCCGAGACCTGACGCCAGGTCGAGCGGAAGATGTTCTTGTCGATGACGAGATCGGGCGCAGCCGAACCCGTGGCCGGAATGTAGCGGCTGACGAACCAGCAACCGACGGCCAAGGCCATCATGATCGGTCCGAACACCATGACGCCAATGCCATCGGCCGAGACGACGCCGCCGGCAATCGTGCCGCCGAGGATGGCGGCAAACGTGGCCGACTCGATCCAGGCGTTGGCCTTGGGCAGTTCCTTGCGCTCGAGATGGTCGGGCAGGATGCCGTATTTGATCGGCCCGAACAGCGCCGAGATGATGCCGAACATCAGCAGCGCCGTCATCAGCACCGGGATGGACGACAGCGCGATGCCGGCGACGGAGACTCCCGCCGCCGCGATCTCGGCGAATTTCAGCCGGCGCGCGATCAACGCCTTGTCGAAGCGATCGGCGATCTCGCCGCCAAGCGCTGACAACAACAGGAAGGGGGCCATGAAGACGGCCCCGGCGAGCGTGACCAGCGAAGCCGCCTGATCGGCAGCCAGCGTGAAAAGGATCAGGAACACCAGTGTGTTCTTGAGGAAATTGTCGTTGAAGGCGGACAGGAACTGCGTCCAGAACAGAGGCGCAAAGCGCCGGGACAACATCAGATGCGTGTTCATGGCGATTTCCATTTGGCGGAACCCCACGACAGCGTGTGCCGGTGGGCCCTGCGGGTTGCAGGCGCTGTTTCGATCCCAGTGATAGTCGTGAGCTGGTTAAACTTCCTTACTGCGCTTGATGTTCATCAAATGAACGTCGTTCACAATTGCACTCTACCACGTCTTGAACATTGTTCAAGCGGAAAAATGAACAGCGTTCACCGTCGTTGAAAACGGAAGCGGCGACCGGTTGAATCTGTCAGGAATTAGGGCGTCCCAGGTGCCGGATCTGGCCCCAGCGTCGCCACCGTCTTCAGTGCGCCGTCGAGCATGTCGCCCTTTTCGTCTTTCAGCGCCACCTCGCGCAGGCGGCGGATCCAGTCGGCGGCATCGTGCCGGCCCTTGAGCAGGTCGAGCGCCGACAGCACGCGGTCGAATTTCGACTGGGCGCGGGCGTGGGTGTCGCTGTAGCCCTTGATCAGCCGGCGACAATTGAGGATCTCGACGGCCAGCGCATAGTCGGCCGGTACATGGCTGAGCGCCAATGCATACCAGCGTTCCAGATGTGCAAGTTCCACCTGGTGGCGCAGCAGGCGACGGCGCCAGCGGCGCAGGCCGCCGATGAACCAGAGTGCCGCGAAGCCGGCAAAGCTGTCGGTGCGGATGCGGCGGCCGTGGTTGATGCGACGATCGAGAAAGGCCGCAAGCTTCGGCCGGTTCTCGATATAGCTGCCCAGCCCCGCCGGCAGCGTGCCGCAGAACTCCTCGATGCGCGGATGGAAATATTCGGTCACCTGCAGGATCGAGCCGTCCTTGACGCCGACCTCGCGGCGCACACGTTTATCGCGCGTCGAGCGCGTCTTCAGATCGGCGACGCGGATCATGTCGTCGTAGCACATTGCGTTGGCGAGATGCTTTGCCGCCGCGATCGACAAAGCGTGGCCATGTCCGGCGCCGTCCAGCGCGATGGCCTTGTCCAGCCGGTCGAGATACTCGCGCCCGTAGGCGATGTCCTGGTAGTCGACCACCTTTCTCAGGCCCCGGAGCGCCATGTCGCGCATGGCGACTGGCATCAGGTCGATGCGGGCGGCCAAGGCCTGCCAGCCCTGTAGCAGGCTTTGCGGACCACTGACGCGCCCTGCACCCAGGGCGGATTCGACAATCGCCGGCTCCGACGGCTTTGGCGCAGGCGCCGCCGCGCCACGCGCGCGGTCAAACGCGGCGCCAAAGGCGGCAAGGCTGGCTTTCACGCCCCGGCCGCCGGCACCGATCGCCTGCTCGTAAGTTTCGCGCGTGAACGGAAGAGCATCGGACCCCGCCAGAGCACCGAGCAGGCTGGCCGAGATCATCGAGCCGTTGTCGGCGGCGATCTTCTCCATGTCGAAGGCGATGAAGCGCTTCGATGCGGCCTCCGCCGTTCCATGCACCTTGGACGACGAGGCCCGGCCGTCGCCCGGCTCGATCTTTTCCGACACGGCGGCGATGCGGTGCGAGGAGGCGATCAGCGTGGTGCGCTCTGGCGTCACGAAGCCACGGATGATGGCGCGGCCGGCCTCCATCAGTTCGGCGGCAATCAATATGTCGACATCGCCCTGCGATGGCGACAGCGCGAAGACCGGCAGGCGGCCGGTGTCGCGGGCCATTTCGACATAGTAGATGGTGGCGCCGGTGCGCTGCGCCACGCCGGCGACCGAGGTCGATTGCGCGACATAGCCATTGCGCTCGGCAACGTCGGTGATCCAGTCGGCGAGCACGCCGCCGCCCTGGCCGCCGACCGCCAGCACTGCGAGCTTGATGACGCGCTCGTCATCCTGGGCGCCGGGGCGAGCTCGGAAGGGTGGGACAGCGTCAAGCATCGGCGAAGGTCAGCCGCCGGCTTTCGCGGCGGCGCTGCAACAGGCCAATGGTGGCGCGGCGGCTGGCTTCGAGGAAGCGGTCCCAACGGCTCGGATTGTGCACGACATCGGCGCGGTAGAAGGACGGGCACAGCACCGCCGCATCGGCGACCTCGCCGCAATTGCCGCAGCCAACACAGTTCTGGTCGATCGATGCCACCGGATCGTCGCGCAGCGGATCGTCGAGCGACTTCACCGACAGCGACGGACAGCCGGAGAGCCGCATGCAGGCATGGTCGCCGGTGCAGATGTCCTCGTCGACGCCGAACTTCGGTTTTATCACCCGCTCGCCGCCCTTGATCGCCTTGTCGACCAGCGGCTTTTCACGGCGTTGGCGGTTGAGCATGCATTCGGACGAGGCGACGATAACCTTCGGCCCCTTCTCCTCCGTCGTCAGCGCCTCGCGCAGCGTGTCCTGCATCTTGCCGACATCGTAGGTGCGGTCGACATGGCGCAGCCATTTGACGCCCATGCCTTTTACCGCCTCGGTGATCGGATGTTTCGTGGACTTGGTCTTGTTGCCGGCGCGCGACGACAGGATGTCCTGGCCGCCTGTGGCTGCCGAATAGAAATTGTCGACGATGACGATGACGCCGTCATTCTTGTTGAACACCGCATTGCCGATCGAGGAGGTCAAGCCGTTGTGCCAGAAGCCTCCATCGCCGACGAAGGAGATCGAACGGCGCTTGGCGTCCGGCGAATTGAAGGCCGAGGCCGAGGCCGGCCCCAGCCCATAGCCCATGGTGGTGGCGCCCAATTCGAAAGGCGGCATGATCGAGAACAAATGGCAGCCGATGTCGGAAGCGATGTGGTGCTTGCCCAACTCCTGCTCGACCAACTTGGTCGCGGCGAAGATCGGCCGCTCCGGGCAACCGATGCAGAAACCCGGCGGACGGCCCGGCACGACGTTGATGAGGTCCGCGGTGTCGACGCCATCGCCGACCTTGTTGGGCGCGCGCACTTCGCCCGGCAAAAGATGCGGCGCCTCGGCGCGCAAGAAGGCGCCGATGCCGTCGAGCATGACCTGGCCAGTGTATTCACCGGCCATCGGCAGATGTTCCTTGCCGACCAGCCTGGTGCCACGCCCGGCCTTGTGCAGCATGGCGGCAAAGGCCTGCTCGATGTAATTGGGCTGGCCTTCCTCGACGACCAGCACCGCCTGCTTGCCCTCGCAGAACGACAGAAACTCGTCGTCGATCAGCGGATAGACGGCGTTGAGCACATAGAGCGGCACGTCGGCGTCGCCGTAGGTGTCGGAAAGGCCGAGCCGCTGCAGCGCGCGGATGACCGAATTGTACATGCCGCCCTGCATGACGATGCCGACCGAGCCATGGTCCGACCCGAAGAACTCGTTGATCCTGTTCCTGGCGATGAAGTCGACCGCCGCCGGCCAGCGCTTCGCAATCTTCTCCTTTTCATGCAGGAAGGAGGCGGGGGGCAGCACGATACGGCCGGTGTCGCGGCGCGGTGCTTCCAGCGCATCGGCCACCGTCATCGGCGGCCGCTTATTGTCCTTGGCGATGAAATGGCCGTGGACGTGGCAGCAGCGGATGCGGACCTGCAGCATGACCGGCGTGTTGGAGATTTCGGACAGCTCAAAACCGTCCTCCACCGCCTTGACGATCGACGGCAGATTGGGCCGCGGGTCGAGCAGCCAGACCTGGCTCTTCATGGCGAAGGCATGGCTGCGCTCCTGCATGATCGAGGAGCCCTCGCCATAATCCTCGCCGACGATGATCAGCGCGCCGCCGGTGACGCCGCCGGACGCCAGATTGGCCAGCGCATCGGAGGCGACATTGGTGCCGACGGTGGACTTGAAGGTCGCGGCGCCACGGATCGGATAATGCACCGAGGCCGCGAGCATGGCGGTGGCGGTGGCTTCCGAGGCGCTGGCCTCGAAATGGACGCCGAGTTCGCCCAAAATATCCTGCGCGTCGGCCAGTACATCCATCAGATGGCTGATCGGCGCACCCTGATAGCCGCCGACATAGCCGACGCCGCATTGCAGCAGCGCCTTGGTGATGGCGAGAATGCCCTCGCCGGCGAATTCTTCGCCGGCGCCGAGCCTGAGCTTTTCGACTTCCTTGGCAAAAGACCGTTCGGCCATCTCTGCCTCCTTCCGTTGCCGCCGAAATTGGCGGCGTCCATCTAAAGTCCTTGTTTATGCATGTCGTTTCCCCAAACCGGATCCAGTTTTGGGCGACATGCATCAGATGTCGTGCTTGCGAATGTTCTTCAGCATCTTCTGCAGCGTGGCGATGAGGGCTGCATATTCGGCATCGTCGACATCGTCGAACATCGCCTCGAACGCGTCATGCATGGCCGGCCAGGCGCGGGCGAACTCGGCGCGGCCCTCGTCGGTCAGGAAGACATGGCGGATGCGGCTGTCGGTGACGCCTTGCTCACGCCGCACGAGGCCTTGGCCTTCCAGCGTGTCGAGCGTGCGGCTCAAGGTCGACTGCTCGATCACCGTATAGACCGAAAGATCATTGACGGTGATGCCGTCGGTGACCGACAGCACCGCAAGCGTGCGGACCTGCGGAATGGTCAGGCCCTGCTTGCGGAAATCGTCGCGCAAGGTGGCGTTGTAGCGGCCCATGATGCGGTTCATCAGGTAGGGCGCGAATTGCTGCAGGCCGATTTGCCCGAGGGTCGAGATGCGCTGGCGCTTTTCGGCGACCTTCTGTTCCATCACAGCCTCCCCGCCAGGAGAAAGCCGGAACCGCCGCCAAGGCCGGCGCCCGGATGGGTCGAGGCGCCGATATGGTAGAGGTTCTTGATGCCGGTCTGATGGTTGCGGCTGGTCTTGAACGGCCGCCACAGGAAGGACTGGTCGAGGGCCGACGAACCGCCATAGGGATCGCCGCCGACCAGATTGATGTTCATCGCTTCGAGATCGGCCGGCGAATAGGCGCGGCGCGCGATGATGCTGTCCTTGAAGCCGTCGATATGGCTGGCGAGGATCGCTTCGGCGCGATCGGCATAGGCCTCGCGCAACGCGTCGGTCCATTGCCCGTCGGCCGGGGCCTGCAGTTTGCCTGCGGCGTCGCCCTTGATAAAGCGAGGCGCCTCTGGCAGTTGCAGCCACAGGATCGCCTTGCCCTCCGGGCAGCGCGACGGGTCGAGCGCATGCGGCTGGCCGACGCAGATGGTCGGCACCTCCGGCAGCATGCCGCGCGCCGCCTCGTTGCAGGCCTTCGATACGCCGTCCAGTCCAGGCGTCAGATGCAGCAGCGCCACCTTGTCCAAGCCATTGCCCCGCCATGCCGGCGGCTTGTCGAGGGCGTAGTGGATCTGGAAATTGCCCTTGCCGTAGCGATATTTCTGCGTCGCCTCAATATCGACCTTGGGCGCCTCCGCGCCGAGCAGCCGGCCGTAGAGTTGCGTCGGCGTCACCGAGCAGATGACGCTCTTGCTGGCGTGGACCGTTTCGCCCGAGGCCAGCCGCACGCCGGTGGCGCGGCCGCCAGCCAGGATGATGGAGGCAACGTCGGCTTCGGTGGAGATGACGCCACCGCGTTCGGTGATCAACGCCTCGAAGGCCGAAAGCAGGTTCTTCGCCCCGCCCTTGACGATCGGCGCGCCGGCCGCTTCCAGCGCGAAGGCGATCACCTTGGCGATCTGGCCGGAGAACGCATCTTCAGGCCCGAGCCCGGCATGCAGCACCCAGGGCGCCCACAGCGCGCGGATGGTCTCGGACTGGTAGGTGCTTTCCAGCCAGCCGCGCGCCGGCACCAAAGCTTCGCCGAGAAAGGCGCCAAGGCCACGCGGACCGCGCCGCCAGGCATCGCCGGCCAGCAGCTTCGCCGTCGGGTAGGACCACAGGCTGCCGCCGAGCAGGCCGAACAAAAGGCCGGCATTGCGCTCGATGCCGCCGACATCGTCGGCGTGGCGGTCGCCGTCACCAGCCGCGATCGCGTTGAGCGCGGCAACGTTGGCGGCGCGGTCGGTGCCGAGCACGGCATGGCTGCCGTCTGGCCGCAGCACGCCGGTCGGCGTGCCGGTGCTGCAGAATTCCAGGCCGTGCCGGGCGAGATCGGCGCCCAATGCCGCAAAGGCCGGCGAGGTGATGAACAGCACGAAGGTCGTCGCCATCACATCGTGGACGAAGCCCGGCGCGGTGATCTCCTCGGTGCGCATGCAACCGCCGATGCGGTCGTTGCGCTCGAGCACCAGCACCTTCGCGCCCTTGCCGCCCAGCATCGCCGCGCAGACCAGCGCGTTGATGCCGCTGCCGACGATGATGTGATCGGGGGCTTTCATCGGCACGTGTTCCCCAATGAAAGGACGTGTGCTTCAACTGTGCTGCGTTGCGTTCCTTGGCGCCCCCTTCTGTCCTGCCGGACATCTCCCCCTCTGGTGGGGAGATTGGCAGCTCCAGCGCCCCACCCATTCTTGTCACGTCGTAAATTGGCAAAAACGATCGTGACGGCCAATCTCCCCCCAGGAGGGGGAGATGTCCGGCAGGACAGAGGGGGGCGCCGTAGAGTGGCGGCGTTGCAAGCCTGCCACCCCTCACCTGTCACCAACGCATCGCCTTCACTCATGATCTTCTCCCGAAGACCCATCTCGCCCTATTTTCCCGACACCAGCGCCAGGGCGCGGATCGGGCTGCCGGTGCCGTGCTCGATTTTCAGCGGCGCGGCGATCAGGATGGCGCCTTTCGGCGGCAACTGGTCGAGATTGCAAAGGCTGGCCAGCCCGTAGCGGTTGGCCTTGTGCATCAGCGTATGCGCCGGGAATGGCGTTTCCATGCCGCCGGCCTTGCCGGCATCGGTGCCGATCGTCTCCGAGCCCCAGCCCTTGATGTTCTTGCCGATCAGGAACTGGATGGCTTCGGCCGTCGGGCCGGGCGTGTGCGGGCCGGTCTCGTTGGCGTTGAGGAACTCGGCTTCAGAGCCGTTGCGCTTGTACCAGTCGGTGCGCATCACCACCCATTCGCCGGCATTGATCGCGCCGTGCTCGGCTTCCCATGCCTTGATGTGGTCGACGGTGAGCAGGAAATCATGGTCGGCGGCGGCTTCCTTCGAGCAGTCGATGACATTGACCGGGCCGACGAAGTTCTGTGCCGGAATGGTGTCGGTGGCGCCGTCCGGATAGTCCTTGCCGCTGATCCAATGCTGCGGCGCATCGAAATGCGTACCCGAATGCTCGCCGAGCTTCAGCCAGTTCCATGCCCACCACGGGCCGTTCTTGTCATAGCGGGAGATGTTGTGGATTTCGATCTTCGGCGTGTCGACGGCGAGTTCCGGCGGTAGCTTGATCAAGGGCGTGTCCGGCCCGAGCGGCGCCGACAGGTCGACCACCCTGATGGCGCCTGAAAGCAACTGGCCGGCGACCTCGCCGAGGAGTTTTTGGGTGTCCATGGTCTCTGTTCCCTCTTTTCGATGATGATCAAGGCTCGTCTCGGCCCTTAATATCCTACTAGACGAAAACATATGCATCTGCAATTATCTTTAAGCATAAAGGAAATGGGAACGGGGCGTGAGCGAGTTCGACGCCATCTTTGTCGGGGCGGGCCACAACAGTCTGGCATGCGCCGCGCATCTGGCGCTCAAAGGCTGGAAAACCGGGATTTTCGAGCGCAGCGCAGCAATCGGCGGCGCCGTCCAGACGCGCGAGTATACGCTTCCAGGCTTCCGTCATGATTTCGGCGCGATGAATCTCAGCCTGTTCGCCGGCTCCGCCTTCCACCGAAAATATGCAAATGAATTGAAAGCCCAAAGGCTGGAGTTCGCGCCGGTCGCCGACTGTTTCGCCAGCGCCTTTCCGGACGGACGCTGGTTCGGCGTCAGCAACGACCTGGAGAAAACCGCGAGCCGCATGGCCGCCTTCTCCGCCGCCGATGCAGCAGCATGGCGCAGGCTGGTTGCCGCCTTCCCGGCCGAGGCCGAGCATCTTTTCCGGCTGCTGGGCTCGCCGATGAGCGCCCGCGCACTGGCCGGCACGGCGTGGACCCTGTGGCGCAAGAAGGGCATTGCCGGCGCGCTCGACACTGGCCGGCTGCTGTTGTCCTCACCCCGCGCCTGGCTTGAGGAAAACTTCGAGTCGCCGCATGTGCGGGCGACGCTCGCCACCTGGGGCATGCATCTCGACTTCGCGCCGGACATCGCCGGCGGCGCCGTCTTTCCCTATCTGGAATCGATGGCCAACCAGAGCTTCGGCATGGTGCTCGGCAAGGGCGGCGCCGACACCATCATCCGGGCGCTCTCGGGCATGGTCACCTCCGCCGGCGGCAGGATCGTCACCGGCGCCGAGGTGGCGGAAATCACGGTTTCAGCCGGCAAGGCGACCGGTGTGCGGCTCGCTTCGGGTGAAACGCATGCAGCCACCAAGGCGGTCATCGCCGGCGTCGCGCCCAAGGCGCTGACCGGCAAGCTGCTGGCGAACGGTTCGGGCGATAGCGGCTTCGACACGGCGATGCAGAAATTCCGCCATGCGCCGGGCACGATGATGATCCACCTGGCGCTCGACGACTTGCCGGACTGGCGCGCGGGATCAGAACTTCGGCAGTTCGCCTATGTGCATCTGTCGCCGTCGCTCGACGCCATGTCGCGCACCTACCAGCAGGCGATGGCAGGCATGCTGCCGGACGAACCGGTGCTGGTCGTCGGCCAGCCTACAGCGATCGATTCGTCGCGCGCGCCCCAGGGCAAGCATGTGCTGTGGGTGCAGGTGCGCATGCTGCCCGCCGAAATCCTCGGCGATGCCGCCGGCAAGATCGCGCCCGCGCATTGGGACCAGATCAAGGATGTCTACGCCGACCGGGTGCTCGACATCATAGAGACCTATGCGCCCGGCCTGCGGAGTAAAATCCTCGGCCGGGCGGTGTTTTCGCCCATCGATCTCGAACGCGAGAACCCGAACCTCGTCGGTGGCGACCAGGTCTGCGGCAGCCACCATCTGGCGCAGAACTTTTTGTTCCGCCCGGCACACGGCTATGCCGGCTGGAACACGCCGGTCGCCAATTTGCATCTCACCGGAGCCGCGACATGGCCGGGCGCGGGCACCGGTGCGGCCTCGGGCTTCATGCTCGCGCAACAGCTTGGCGGGAGGTAGGCCCGAAGATTTTATGGAGGCGACGAGGAGGCAAGGCGCTGCTGCCCACGAAGCCTGAGACAATGAACCGACACCGCCGCGCAACGACAATAACCAACAAGGGGAACGACCATGACAATCAACAGACGCGAATTGCTGGGATACAGTGCCGCGGCACTCGGGGTGGCCGCCGTCGGCCTGCCACAGATCGCCAAGGCTGCCGCCGGCGAACTGACCATCGCCTATAACGTCAACCTACCGTCCTGGGATCCGACGACCGGACCCTCGGCGGTCAACCCGACGATCCAGGGCCTCTACCAGTCGGTGTTCGACCAGTTCATCCCGCAGAAGCCGGACCTGTCCTTCGCGCCGGGCCTGCTCACCGAATGGGGCTGGAACGACGACCGCACCAAGGTGATGATGACGGTGCGCGAAGGCGTCAAATGGCATGACGGCTCGCCCTTCACGCCCGAGGACGTGGTGTGGTCGCTGCAGCGGGCGGGCGACGAAAAGACCGGCAACCCGATCCAGTTCGTCTGGAAGAACGTCAACAACTTCAAGATCGACGGCAACAAGATCACCGGCGATGTCGTGCAGTTCGACCCGGTCTATTTCAAATGGATGTCGTTCCTGACCGGCTACATCCTGCCCAAGGCCTATTACGAGAAGGTAGGCGCCGAAGGTTTCGAGAAAGCGCCGATCGGCACCGGCCCCTACATGGTCGAGAAGTTCGAGCGCAATGCCTTCCTGCGGCTGAAGGCTAATCCGACCTACTGGGGCGGCAAGCCGGCCTTCGAGAATGTGACGATCAAGTTCGTCGCCGATGCGGCGAGCCGCGTCGCCGAGATCGAGTCCGGCTCCTCGCAGGTGACGCTCGAAATCCCCTATGAGGAGTATGACCGGCTGATCGCCAAGGAGGGACTTGCCGGCTCGTGCAAGCCGGTTTCCGACATTGGCATGATCTTCTTCAACGACATTGAAGCGATGCTGGACAAGAATGTCCGCCAAGCCGCCGTCATGGCGGTGGACAAGGAGCTTCTGGTCAAGCGGCTACTGCGGGGCTATGGCCAGCCGATCGCTACGCTGGAGACACCGGAGTATACGGCCTTCGACGCCTCGATCAAGGTCGAGCACAATTCGGAAAAGGCCAAGGAATTGCTGGCAGCCTCGGGCTATTCGCCCGAGAAGCCGGTCAAGTTCACCATCCAGACGACCAAGGGCTTCAAGCCCAAGGACTATGAGATGATCCAGGCGATCGTCGGCATGTGGCGCAAGGTCGGCATCGAGGCGACGATCGAGGTCTACGAAATCGCCAAGCACTATGAATTGCGCGCCGCCGACAAGCTGGCGCCAGCCGCCTTCTACAATTGGGGCAATGCCATCGGCGACCCAACCACTTCGACCGGCTTTGCCATGTATGGCCCGAGCCCGCATTCCGTGTGGGACAGCCAGGACCTGATCGACATGATCAACCCGCTATGGGGCGAGAAGGACGAAGCCAAGCGCATTGCCGGCTGGAAGGCGGTCGACAAATACATCGCCGAGCAGGCCTATGTGCTGCCGCTGATGCAGTACGCGCAGCCGATCGTGCATGCCAAGGGCGTCAACGTGGTCCAGCATGTGTCCGGCGCCCTTTTGCCGGCCTTGATGACCCCGGCCTGAGGCAAGCTAGGAGGCATGCCGTCGCAAAGACGGCGTGCCTCTCCAACTTACGCAGGCCCCCTCATCCGGCCCTTCGGGCCACCTTCTCCCCGCCGGGAAGAAGGAACGGGCGCAGCCATCCGTGACCTCTTCTCCCGTCGGGAAAAGGTGGCCGCGAAGCGGCCGGATGAGGGGGCCGTTCGTTCCATCAGACGCACTGGGCTTACGCCGGCATGCTCCTGCAACGTTTCCTGATCCGTCTTTTGACGATGCTGATCACGCTGTTCGGCGTGGCCGTCGTCGTGTTCGTCGTGATCCGCGTCGCGCCCGGCGATCCGATCGCGATGATGCTGCCGCCCGGCGCGACCGATGCCGACATTGCCCGGCTGCGGGCGCTCTATGGGCTCGACAAGACGATCGTGCAGCAATTCTTCATCTGGCTGTCCGGCGTGGCCCGGGGCGATTTCGGCACCTCGATTTCGCTCAGGCAAGATGTGCTCGGCCTTGTCTTCAACCGGCTGCCGGCGACGCTGGAACTCGCCATCGTCGCGCTCGTCATGGCGGTGGCGCTCGGCGGCACGACGGCGGTCCTCGGCGCTCGTGAACGCGGCACCGCGGTCGAGGCCGGCATCGACATCGCCAGCGGGGCGGCACTGTCCATTCCCGACTTCCTGTGGGGCCTGGTGTTGATCCTTTTGTTCGGCGTGCTGGTGCCGATCTTCGACATTTCCGGCCGCGTGTCGCCGCAGCTCGACCTGCCCTTCGTCACCCAGTTCTATCTGTTCGAGAGCATTTTACGCCTGCGTTTCGACCTGACCTGGGACCTGCTGAAGCACATGCTGATGCCGGCTGTGGCGCTGGCGTTGCCGCTGGCGGCGATCATCTCGCAGCTGCTGAAGCAGTCGCTGAAGGAAGTGCTCGACCTCGACTATGTCGTGCTGGCGCGGGTGAAGGGGTTTTCGGAAACGCAGGTCATTCTGCGAGAGGCGCTGAAGAACGCGGCTTTGCCGACGCTGACCCTGGTCGGCGTGCAGTTCACCTTCCTGATCGGCGGCACGGTCATCGTCGAACGGCTGTTTTCCTATGAGGGCCTCGGCAATATGGCGATCGACGCCGTCATCAATCGCGACCTGCCGCTGATCCAGGGTATCGTGCTGGTCTTCGCGCTGCTGTTCGTGCTGATCAACCTTTCCGTCGACATGATGTATGCGCTGCTCAATCCGAGGCTGCGCCATGGATGAGGCACGCACCTCACGACGCGGGTTAAGTCCCAGGCTGTGGCTGGCCGGCGGCTGGCTGCTGCTGGCGCTTCTGGCGGCGATCTTGGCACCGCTGGTCGCGCCGCAGGATCCGCTGGCGCAGGATCTGATGCTGGAGCGGCTGCCGCCGTTCTGGATCGATGGAGCCGAACCCGGCTATTGGCTCGGCACCGACAGCCTTGGTCGCGATCTGTTGTCTCGGCTTATCTTCGGCGGACGCATCGCCTTTATCGTCGCCTTTGCCGCTGCGATCGCCGCCTGCCTGGTCGGCTCGACGCTTGGGCTGATCGCCGGCTATTTCGGCGGCTGGGCCGACCGCATCATCTCGCGCATCGTCGATGTCTGGATGGCGTTCCCGCCGGTGCTGTTCGCCATCCTTTTGGTCGCCGTGCTCGGCACCGGCCTGAGCTCCGTCATCATCGCCATTGCCGTCATCGACTGGACGCGTTTTTGCCGGGTGATCCGGGCCGAGACGATGGGCCAGTCGCGCATGGACTATGTCGAGAATGCCCGCATCGCCGGCTATGGCCGCATCGGCATCATGCTGCGCGAAGTACTGCCCAATGTAGTGCCGTCGATCGTGGCCCTGCTGTCGCTCGAAATGGGCATCGCCGTCATCGTCGAGGCCATCCTGTCCTTCGTCAACCTGTCGATCTCGACCGACGATCCGACCTGGGGCGGCATCATCGCCGAGGGCCGGCTTTCGATCCATCAGGCCTGGTGGGTGCTGGTGTTTCCGCTGATCACGCTGATCCTCACCGTGCTGTCGTTCAGCCAGTTCGGCGAAGCGCTGAAGACGCGTTTCGATCCGGTGCTGCGATGAGCGCCTGTCTCGATATCGCCAATCTGAGCGCCTTGCTGCCGAACGGCCAACGCGTGCTGCGCTCGGTTTCACTTTCGGTACAGCCCGGCGAGGTCCGAGCTCTGGTTGGCGAGAGCGGCGCCGGCAAGACGATGATCGGCAAGGCGGTGCTCGGCGTATTGCCGTCGAGCGTGCGCATCGTCGAAGGCGACATGCGGCTCGAAGGCGAGGATCTTGGCAAGCTAGCGCCCAAGGCACGGCGCACGCTGATCGGCGCGCGCACGGCTCTGATCCCGCAGGATCCCCTGACCGCACTCAACCCGTCACGCCGCATCGGCTCGCAGATGACCGACCGGCTGGTACGCATTCTCGGCTGGAGCGCAGAGAAGGCCGATACTCGAATTCGCCAGTTGCTCGACGAGGTGCAGATCCGCGACCCCGACCGCGTGCTGAGAAGCTATCCGCACGAGCTTTCCGGCGGCATGCGCCAGCGCGTGCTGATCGCCGCCGCCTTCGCCGCCGAGCCAAGGCTGATCGTTGCCGACGAGCCGACGACGGCGCTCGACGTCACCGTGCAGAAGCAGATCCTGCGGTTGATCGCTGAGTTGCAGCGCGAGCATGGCACGGCGATCCTGTTCGTCACCCACGACCTCGGCGTCGTCGCCAAGATCAGCCAGAAGGTATCGGTGCTCTATGCCGGCAAAGTGGTGGAAGAGGCCGAGACGGCTGACCTCTTCGCCTCGCCGCGGCATCCCTACACAAGGGCGCTGATGGCCGCGACGCCGCTCTACACCGACCCACTCGCCTCGCTGAAACCGGTGGACGAGACGGTGCTGGCCGGGCTCGCCGCCGAGATCGCTGCTGCCGACCAGGCCTGGAGGCGACCGCATGGCTGAGCCGTTGTTTTGCGTGCGCGGGCTGAAGGTCGCGCTGCCCGACATGACGCGCAAGCCGCTGATCGGCCGCGCACCCCTAGCCCAGATTCTGAAGGGTCTCGACTTCGACCTGCCGAGGGGATCGGTGACCGGCATCGTCGGCGAATCCGGTTCCGGCAAGTCGACGCTCGGCCGTGCTTTGGTGCGGCTCTCGGAACCCAGCGCCGGCAGCATCCGCTTCGACGGCCGCGATATCACGCATCTGCCGGAGACGGAGCTGCGGCCGTTGCGCCGCGACCTGCAGATGATCTTCCAGGATCCGATGTCCTCGCTCAACCCGCGTCGCACCATTGCCAGCATCATCGCCGCTCCGCTCAAGCAGAACGGCCTTGGCGACAACCTCAAGAGCCGCGTCGCCGAGGCCTTGCAACGTGTCGGCCTGCCGCAGAGTTTTGCCAGCCGCTACCGCCACGAACTGTCTGGTGGCCAGCGCCAGCGCGTCGGCATTGCGCGCGCACTGGCGCTGTCGCCGAAATTCGTGCTGGCAGACGAGATCGTCTCGGGTCTGGATGTGTCGACGCAGGCGCAGATCCTCACCCTGCTGGAAAAGCTCGCGGCGGAGATGGGGCTGACGGTCGCCTTCATCAGCCACGATCTGTCCGTCATCCGGCGGCTGTGCCAGCAGGTGATTGTCATGCGCGAAGGGGTGATTGTCGAGGCGAGCGCCACCGACGCGCTGTTCGACAAGCCGCGGCAGGCCTACACGCGCGACCTCATCGCGGCCATTCCGCTGCCCGAGATCGATGCGGGCTGGCTGGACATTCCTTCCGCCGCCAAGGCGCCGACATGAATGCATACGCACGCCGAAGAGCGGGTCCGGACGTGCGACCACAAGGACCCAAGTCCCGTCAATGGAGAGGACCGACATGAAGACCACAATCACAATTGCAACGCTCGCCGCCGCGATGCTCGGCAGCGCCGGCATGGCCACCGCCGGCTCGATCCCGGGCATGCGCGGCCACGATCACACGGGCATCACCGTTCCCGACATGAAGCAAGCGGTCGACTTCTTCACCGAAGTGGTCGGCTGCAAGAAGGCGATGTCGTTCGGCCCGTTCGCCGACGACAAGGGCACCTTCATGCAGGATCTCCTGGGTGTCGATCCCAAGGCTGTCATCGAGCAGGTTACCATGGTCCGCTGCGGCTATGGATCGAACATCGAGCTGTTCAAATACACCGCGCCCGACCAGAAGGACCTGACGCCGAAGAACAGCGACATCGGCGGCTTCCACATCGCCTTCTATGTCGACGATGTCGCCGCCGCCAAAGCCTATCTCGATGGCAAGGGCGTCAAGACACGCTTGGGTCCATTGCCAGTCAAGGAAGGGCCCGCCGCCGGCCAGACCATCCTCTATTTCCAGGCGCCCTGGGGACTGCAACTGGAAGCGATCAGCTATCCAGAAGGGATGGCCTATGAGAAGGGCGCCGAGACCGTGCTGTGGAGCCCCAAGAACCCGGAAAAGTGATATTTGGCGGCGCGCTTGCGGAGCGACACGCAAGCGCGCCGCCCCGATGTTGACCAATGATTTCGGCATAAAACTTTAAGCTTGAAATATCTGGCTTCCGGCGCGATACTTGAGATGCAGCAAGCGAAGAGGAGATCGCACGGATGAAGGTTGCGGTTCTCGGCGGCGGACCAGCCGGCCTCTACTTTGCCATTTCGATGAAGCTCAGGGACGCCGCGCATGATGTGACGGTGTACGAGCGCAACCGCGCCGACGACACGTTCGGCTGGGGCGTCGTGCTGTCGGCCGAGACGCTCGACAATCTGTCGAAGAACGACCCGGTCAGCGCCGTCTGGATCAAGAAGCATTTCGCCTATTGGGACGACATCGCCGTCATCCATGACGGTGTGCGCACGGTCTCCTCAGGCCACGGTTTCTGCGGCATCGGCCGCAAGCGGCTGTTGATCCTGCTGCAGCGGCGCGCGCGCGAGCTCGGCGTCAAGCTGATGTTCGAGAGCGATATCGCCGATCCCAAAGCCTACATGGAGACACATGATCTGGTCGTCGCCGCCGACGGGCTGAACTCCAGGGCACGTAACAGCTTCGTCGACGTCTTCAAGCCCGACATCGACACCCGCAAGTGCAAGTTCGTCTGGCTCGGCACCAACCAGAAATTCGACGACGCCTTCACCTTCATCTTCGAGAAGACCGAGCATGGCTGGGTGTGGGCGCACGCCTACCAGTTCGACAGCGACACCGCGACCTTCATCGTCGAGTGCAGCGAACAGACCTGGGCCGACTTCGGCTTCGGCGCCATGACGCAGCAGGAATCGATCGCCGTTTGCGAGAAGATCTTCGCCAAACATCTTGGCGGCCATTCGCTGATGACCAATGCCAACCACATCCGTGGCTCGGCCTGGATCAATTTCCCGCGCGTCTTGTGCGAGCGCTGGTCTTACAAGAACCTGGCCTTGATGGGCGACGCGGCGGCATCGGCGCATTTCTCGATCGGTTCCGGCACCAAGCTCGCACTGGAAAGCGCCGTGGCGCTGGCCGAGTATGTCGAGACCGAACCGGATCTCGACGCAGCCTTCCGCAAATATGAGGATGCGCGGCGCACCGAGGTGCTGAAGCTGCAGTCGGCGGCACGCAACTCGCTGGAATGGTTCGAGGAGGTCGAGCGCTATCTCGGCCTCGATCCGGTGCAGTTCAACTATTCGCTTTTGACCCGCTCGCAGCGCATCAGCCACGAGAATTTGCGGCTGCGCGATGCCGAATGGCTGGGTGGCGCGGAAGAATGGTTCCAGCGCCAGGCCGGCGCCGGCGGCAACAGCCTGCGCCGC
Organism: Mesorhizobium opportunistum WSM2075; assembly: GCF_000176035.2. NCBI lineage: Bacteria > Pseudomonadati > Pseudomonadota > Alphaproteobacteria > Hyphomicrobiales > Phyllobacteriaceae > Mesorhizobium > Mesorhizobium opportunistum. The sequence goes on from NC_015675.1 coordinate 112,012, forward strand.
GCGCCGATGTTCGCCCCGTTCAAGCTGCGCGACATGCAGCTCAGCAACCGCGTCGTCGTCTCGCCGATGGCGCAGTACAAGGCCGTCGACGGCTGCCCGACCGACTGGCATTTCACCCATTATGCCGAGCGGGCCAAGGGCGGCGCCGGCCTCATCTATATCGAGATGACCTGCGTCAGCCCCGAGGGACGGATCACGCCCGGCTGTCCCGGTTTCTACGCGCCCGAACACGAGGTGGCATGGAAGCGGCTGGTCGATTTCGTCCACACCGAGACCGAGGCCAAGATCTGCGCCCAGATCGGCCACTCCGGCGCCAAGGGCTCGACGCGGCTCGGTTGGGAAGGCACCGACGTGCCGCTGACCTCCGGCAACTGGCCGGTCATGGCGGCTTCTGCCGTCGCGTGGTCGCCGCAGAATCAGGTGCCGAAGGCGATGGACCGCCCCGACATGGACCGGGTGCGCGACCAGTTCGTGGCCTCGGCCGAGATGGCCGATCGCTGCGGCTTCGACATGCTCGAGATCCACGCCGCGCACGGTTATCTGTTGTCGTCCTTCATCACGCCGGTCACCAACCGACGCACGGATCAATATGGCGGTTCGCTGGAAAACCGCATGCGCTATCCCCTCGAAATCTTCCGCGCGGTGCGTGCCGCCTGGCCGGCGGGAAAGCCGATCTCGATGCGCATCTCGGCCAATGACTGGGTCGGCATCGAAGGCGTGACACCGGCCGACGCGGTCGAGATCGCGCGGCTGCTGCATGAAGCCGGTGTCGACATCTGCGACGTCTCGGCCGGCCAGACATCGGTATTGGCGAAACCGGTCTACGGCCGCATGTTCCAGACGCCGTTTTCCGACCGCATCCGCAACGAGGTTGGCATGGCGACGATGGCGGTCGGCAACATCTATGAGCCGGACCATGTGAATTCGATCCTGATGGCCGGCCGCGCCGATCTTGTGGCACTGGCCCGGCCGCATCTCGCCGATCCCTACTGGACGCTACATGCCGCCGTGACGCTCGGCGACCGTGGCGTGAAGTGGCCCGATCCCTATCTGCCCGGACGCGACCAACTCTACCGCCTGGCCGAACGCGATGCGGCCGCGGGGCTGAAAGTATGACGGCCCCGGCAACGATCGCGGGCAAGCATGCTTTGGTCACTGGCGGTGGCTCCGGCGTCGGCCGGGCCATCGCGCTGGCGCTGGCGGGCGCCGGCATCGACGTCACCATTTGCGGTCGCCGGGAGGCCGAACTTGCCAAGGTGGCCGGCGAGAGCGATCGGATCTTTGGCATCGTCGCCGATGTCACCGATGAAAATTCTATAGCTTCGCTCTACAAGACGGCGGAAGCCGCGCGCGGGGCCTTCGACATTGTCGTTGCCAATGCCGGGATGGCCGGCAGCACGCCGGCGCACAAGACGACGCTCGCCGATTGGCAGCGCACGCTGGACGTCAATTTGACCGGAGCCTTCCTGACGGTGAAACCGGCCCTGGCGGGGATGGCCGCGCGCAAGGCAGGGCGGGTCGTGTTCATTGCCTCCACGGCCGGATTGAAAGGCTATGCCTATGTCGCGCCTTACGTCGCCGCCAAGCATGGCGTCGTCGGCTTGATGCGGGCTCTAGCCGCCGAGACGGCCAAGTCCGGCGTTACCGTCAATGCCGTGTGTCCGGGTTTCGTGGAGACTGACATGCTGGAACAGTCCATCCAGCGCATTATCCAGAAGACCGGCCGTTCGGCCGGCGAGGCGCGAGCGAGCCTTGCCTCGACCAATCCGCAAGGCCGCTTCATCCAGCCGCAAGAGGTCGCCGCTGCCGTGCTGTGGCTGTGCGGCGATGCGGCGCAATCGATCACCGGACAGGCGATTTCCATCTCGGGAGGTGAAACATGGTAGCCGGCCCCCTGCCCGCGCCATCGGGACCCGGCAAGGACCGCTTGCGCCTGTGGATCAGGCTGCTGCGTGCCTCGCGCACCATCGAGGCCGAACTGCGCGAGCGGCTGAAGAAGGACTTCAACACGACGCTGCCGCGTTTCGACGTAATGGCCGCACTTTATCGCGCCCCGGAAGGCATGCTGATGAGCGACCTGTCGCGCTTCCTTTTGGTGTCCAACGGCAATGTCACCGGCATTGTCGACCGGTTGGTCTCGGAAGGGCTGGTGGCCCGCGCGCGCCGCAACGGCGACCGCCGCACCTCGATGGTGCGGCTGACCGATGAAGGCACCAAATCCTTTGCCACCATCGCCGCCGCGCATGAGGGCTGGATCGGTGAACTGCTGGGCAAGGTCAGCGAGGACGACGCGCGACGGCTGACAGGCATGCTGACCTCATTCCGCAGCAACTGGGAGGGACGCGAATGACCGGGATGGCCGGGCTCAAGCCGAAGCATTTCCTGTGGGAAGTCGAGGGCAGGATCGCCAAGGTCCGGCTCGACCGGCCGGAGCGCAAGAATCCGCTGACCTTCGACAGCTATGCGGAACTGCGCGACACGTTCCGCGACCTCGTCTATGCCGACGATGTCGATGCCGTCGTGTTCTTGTCCAACGGCGGCAATTTCTGCTCCGGCGGCGATGTCCACGACATTATCGGTCCGCTGGTCAAGATGGACATGAAAGAGCTCCTGGCCTTCACCCGCATGACCGGCGATTTCGTCAAGGCGATGCTCAACTGCGGCAAGCCGATCATCGCGGCGGTCGACGGCGTCGCGGTCGGCGCCGGCGCCATCATCGCCATGAGCTCCGATATCCGCATCGCCACGCCGGAAGCCAAGACCGCCTTCCTGTTCACCCGCGTCGGCCTCGCCGGCTGCGACATGGGCGCCTGCGCGATCCTGCCGCGTATCATCGGCCAGGGCCGTGCCGCTGAACTGCTCTACACCGGCCGCACGATGACGGCCGCCGAGGGCGAGCGCTGGGGTTTTTACAACCGGCTGGTGGATGCCGCCGCGCTTGAGGCCGATGCCCTCGACATGGCGGCGCGGATCGTCTCCGGTCCGACCTTCGCCCACGGCATCACCAAGACGCAGTTGAACCAGGAATGGTCGATGGGCCTCGACCAAGCGATCGAGGCCGAAGCGCAGGCGCAGGCGATCTGCATGCAGACGCGCGATTTCGAGCGCGCCTACAAGGCGTTCGTGGCCAAGGAAAAGCCGGTGTTCGAGGGGGATTGAGATGGGCGGTTCAATGGAGACGTTGGCAGGACAGAGGGGGGCGCCGTAGAGCGCAACGCCTCAACCGCGGAGGCACCAATGCCTGACCGTTCCTTCCTCAACTGGCCCTTCTTCGAAGACCGCCACCGGGAACTGGCCGAAAACCTCGAATCCTGGTGCCAACAAAACCTCCCCGTCGATCACCACGACGTCGACGCCGCCTGCCGCGAACTCGTGACGAAACTTGGCCGCGACGGCTGGCTGAAACCGACGGCACTCGACACCGACAATCCCGGACCACTCGACGTGCGCACTTTGTGCATCACGCGCGAGACGCTGGCGCGGCATGACGGGTTGGCGGATTTCGCCTTCGCCATGCAAGGATTGGGCACTGGCGCGCTCAGCCTGTTCGGCACGCCGGAGCAGCAGCAATGGCTTTCGAAGACACGCGCCGGCAAGGCGATTTCGGCCTTCGCCCTGTCGGAACCGCGCTCTGGCTCGGATGTCGCCAACACGGAGATGACGGCGACCCGCGACGGCGACGGCTATGTCCTTACGGGCGAAAAAACCTGGATTTCCAACGGCGGCATCGCCGATCTCTATGTCGTCTTTGCCCGCACCGGCGAGGCGCCGGGAGCCAAGGGGCTTTCCGCCTTTCTCGTGCCAGGCGACGCCAAAGGGCTTGGCATCGCCGAGCGTCTCGAAGTGATCGCGCCGCATCCGCTGGCGCGGCTGTCCTTCGACCAGGTGCGCCTGCCGGCCTCCGCACTGATCGGCAAGCCCGGCGACGGCTTCCGTATCGCCATGTCGGTGCTCGACGTGTTCCGTTCGACAGTCGGCGCGGCGGCGCTCGGCTTTGCCCGCCGCGCGCTGGATGAGAGCATCAAGAGGGTGGCCGAACGCAAGCTGTTCGGCGCGCCGATGGGCGAACTGCAGATGGTGCAGGGACACATCGCCGACATGGCGCTCGACGTCGATGCGGCGGCCCTTCTTATCTACCGCGCCGCCTGGACCAAGGACATGGGCGCGGCCCGGGTGACGCGCGAGGCGGCAATGGCCAAGCTGTTCGCCACCGACAAGGCGCAAGAGGTGATCGACAAGGCCGTGCAGCTGCATGGCGGCAACGGGGTCCGCAAAGGCCATATCGTCGAAAGCTTGTATCGCGAGATCCGCGCGCTGCGCATCTATGAGGGCGCCTCGGACGTGCAGAAAGTGGTCATCGCGCGGCAAGTGATGGGCGCGGCCTGACGGCGAGCGGCATTCGATTTTGAGACTTGAATTTTTGAAATACCGGGAGGCTTGAAATGCACGAGATTTTGCAGCCGGCGGGCTGGGCCAAACCGGTCGGCTACGCCAATGGCGTCGCGGCGCGTGGGCGGCTCGTCTTCGTCGGCGGACAGGTCGGCTGGAACGGGCAGTGCCAATTCGAAACCGACGACTTTGTCGGCCAGGTGAAGCAAACGCTTGCGAATATCGTCGCGGTGCTGGCCGAGGCGGGCGCCACGCCCCAGCACATCACCTCGATGACCTGGTATTTCACCGACAAGGCCGAATATCTGGCCAATCTCAGGGGGATCGGCGAGGCCTACCGCGAGGTGATCGGCCGGCATTTTCCGGCGATGGCCGCCATGCAGGTGATGGCGCTGGTCGAGGACCGCGCCAAGGTGGAGATCCAGGCGACGGCGGTGATTCCGGAATAATTTATGCGCGCAGCCCCGCCTTCCGCAAAATCGGCAGCACGTGATCGCAGAAATAGGGCAGCTCCTGCGTGTAATTGACGAAGGACAGGGCGATGCCCTGGTAGCCATGCCCGGCAATGGCGGCCATGTCGGCGGCGATCGTTTCCGGTGTTCCGATCAAAGGATATGTGCCGGCGCCGCCGGCGAAACGCTGCCGGTAGCGGTCATAGGCATGCGGGTCGTGCGACTGCGAGAATTCCTTCTTGCCGGCCATGTGGGCATCGACCGCGTCGTGGTCGGCCATGTCGACGGCATAGCGCGTGTAATAGGCCTGCGCCTCCTCCATGGTCGGGCGGCAGACGACATGCGCCACGGTGTAGACGCCGACATTGCGGCCCACTCTGTCGGCCCGCTCGCTGATGTCGGCGACATGCTTGCCGGCATCGCCCATCTCCGAGAAGGTCGTGAACAGATAGTCGCATCGGGCGGCGGCGAAATCGCGGCCCGGGCCGCCGAAAGCGGCGTTCATGGTCACCGGGCGCGGAACCTGCAGGCTGGCCGGCCGGCTCACCGCCTCCTTGAGGCGATAGTAGGTGCCTTCATAGTCGAGAGGCTCGCCCGATGCATAAAGCCTTTCGAGTATCTCGATCCATTCCGCAGCCTGGTCGTAGCCCTTTTCGACGAGCGGCGTGCCGAACATGCCGAATTCCCTGGGGTCCCAGCCGCAGACGATGTTGAGGCCGGCGCGGCCCTGGCTGATGTGGTCGACCGTTGCCAGCGCCTTGGCGGCATAGAGCGGATGCACCAGCGGCACATGCACGGTCATGAACAGGCCGATCCGGTCGGTGGCCATGGCGAGCGCCGCCGCCCAGGTAAAAGTCTCGAACGACCATTCGCGCACATTGTTGCGGCCGCCAAAGCCGCGCCAGCGGGCGATCGGCAGCATGAACTCCAGGCCCGCGCGGTCGGCGATTTGCGCTGCCGTCAGATTGTCCTGCCAGCTTGCCGTCCAGCGTTCCGGCACATCGGTGATGGCCAGGCCGCCATCGGCATTGGTGGAAAAGACGCCGAGCTTCAGTTTGTTGGGGCCGTGCAAGGGATGTGGTTTCATGTCGCGACCTCCCGGCGAAGATTGCACGCTACGGCCCTGCGAAAATATTTCAAGCATGAAATAGCTTCGTCTGGCGATGGTTTGCGGATATGAATCCAGGCAGCATGAAAAAGGGAACGGCATGAGCGAATTCCGCCAGAAATGCATCGGCAGGACGAACCTCGTCGGTTCCTTCGCCGCCATTCCTCATCCCGTCGCGGTCGAAGTGATGGCGCAGTCCGGCCTCGATTTCCTCTGCATCGACTGGGAGCATGCGCAGATTTCGCGCGACATGATCGAGACCATGGTGCGTGCGGCCGATGTCCACCGCGTACCGGCGATGGTGCGCGTTCCCGGCCATGCGCCGGAAGCGATCCAGGCCGCGCTCGACAGCGGCGCGCAAGGCGTGCTGGTGCCGCGCGTCTCGACCGCCGCCCAGGCGCAAGCAGCGGTGAAGGCATCTCGCTATCCGCCGAAGGGCGAGCGCGGCGTCGGACCCGGCCGGGCCGCCGGCTATGGCTATCGCATTCCCGAATATCTGGCCGGCGCCAACGACAGGATCGTCGTCGCGGTCCAGGTCGAGACAGCGGAGGGGTTGGCCAACATCGAGGCGATCACGGCCGTGGACGGCGTCGACGTGGTCTTCGTCGGCCCCGGCGATCTCTCGGTGTCGATCGATGCGGTCGGACCGAACGGCGCTGGCAGACTCGCTGATGCAATCCGGACGATTATCGGCGCGACGGTCGCCCATGGCAGGACATCGGGCATATTTTGCGCCAGCCCGCAGAATGTCGGCCGATGGGCGGCCATCGGGGCGAGTTTCTTCGTGCTGGCCAGCGACACGATGTTTCTTGGCGCCGGCACCGCCGCCAACTGCGCCGCCGCACGCGACGAATTGGCTTGAGACTGGCGCCGCCAGGCAAAAAAGGCGCATCGGCCAGGCAACAGGCCAGCCAAGCTTTTTAAGCTTAAAACTTTCGCCTTGAAAAGCGCGGCACTTCGGATAAGCATTCAAAGTCGATGGGCGACTGCCGTGCCAAAGGGGTTGCTGGCCAGTCCGTCGTGGAGTTCGGGGTGGGAGGGGGTTCAGTCCTTGTCGTTTGTACCGGCCCAGTCATCGTCGAACGCGCGCTATGCTTTCGATGGCGTGCGCGCCCGTGATCCGCATACAAAGAATCTCGCCAATCGCGCGCGCAGGCTCGCTGCCATGAATTGACGCCCCGCTGGGAGGTGGGGCGGCAAGAAACCGTGCGGGGGAACCCGCCCGATCAACAACCAGAGGGAACACCCCAGAGGGACCAACAATGAAGCTCACCCGTCGCAATCTCATCCTGCTCGCGGCCACCATCGGTATCGCCGCCGGCCCTGCCACCGCCTATGCCGCCGATGTGCTCAATGTCGGCGCCTACCCAACCAATCCGCCCTTCGAGTATAAGAACGAGAGCGGCACCTTCGAGGGTTTCGAGGTCGACATCGTCAACGAAGCGGCAAAGCGCGCAGGCATGACCACCGATATCGCCGATCTCGGCTTCCAGGCCTTGTTCGCCGCCACCACCTCGAAGCGCATCGATGTCGCGATCTCGTCGATCACCATCACGCCGGAGCGGCTGAAATCGCAGTCCTTCACGCAGCCCTACTATGATTCCGACATGGGCATCGCGACGAAGACCGACAGCGCTGTCAACACCGAGGCCGACCTCAAGGGCAAGATCGTCGGCGTGCTTTCGGGCTCGACCGGCGAGACCTGGGTCAAGGGGCACCAGGAAGCCGACGGCTTCAGCGACGTGAAGGGCTACGACACGCAGCAGAACCTGCTGCTCGACCTCAGCGCCGGCCGCGTCGATGCCGCCGTCAGCGACATTCCGGGCATGGAATACTCCTTCACCAAGATGAAGGATTTGAAGGTCAAGCAGCGCATCAAGACCGGCGAACAGTACGGCCTGATGATGACCAAGGACCATCCGCTGCTCGGCAAGCTGAACGACGCGCTGACCGCGATGAAAAAGGACGGCACGCTGGCCGCGATCCACAAGAAGTGGTTCGGCAGCGACGCGCCGGCCGATTCGTCGACCGTCAAGGAAATGCCGCTGCCGAAGGCCTGAGCGGCAATGCATTGACATCGTGCCGGCCTTCCACGCCGGCACGACTCATTTCATGCTCCGGCATCGGCTGCCGCGGGCCGCCCCGCTGCAGGCGCGGGTCAACTGGTTTCAACCTGAGCATGCTTTGCTCTCGGGAACGCTTCCATGTCGCTGATCGACACTTTCTTCAACGCCGATGTCATCGCGTCGAGCCTGCCGGCGCTGTTGCGTGGTTTCCTGAACACGCTGCTGCTCGGAATCCTGAGCATCGGCATCGGCATCCCGATCGGCCTGGTGATCAGCCTGCTGCGGCTCTATGCGCCGAAGCCGCTGCGGTGGCTGGCGGTCGGCTACACCGACATCTTCCGCGCCCTGCCGGTGCTGGTGGTACTGATCCTGATCTACTACGCGCTGCCCTTCCTCGGCATTCGCTTGTCGTCCTGGGCGTCCGCCGTGACGGCGTTCGCCATCATCATGTCGGCCTATTCGGCGGAAGTGTTCCGCTCCGGCATAGAGAGCATTCCGCGCGGCCAGTTCGAGGCCTCGCAGGCGCTTGGCCTGCCGTTCCTTTTGACCCTGCGCAAGGTGGTGCTGCCGCAAGCGATCCGCGTGGTGATCCCGCCGATGACCAGCAATTGCGTCTCCATGTTCAAGGACACCTCGCTCGCCTCGACCGTGGCGCTGCCGGAGTTGCTCAAGGAAGCGACCAATGCGCAGTCGCTCTACGCCAATCCCTCGCCGCTGATCGGCGCGGCGCTGGTCTATCTCATCTTCCTCTGGCCGATGGTCCGTCTCGTCAGCCTGCTTGAAGACCGCTTCAAGACCGAAAAGACGCGCTGACCTCGCCAACCTAACCCACCCCGACCAAGTCCTTCGCAGGAGCCTGCCCGTGAACAAGCACCAAACCGACAATGCGAGCGCCGCCGCGTTCCCCGTCGACGCCATCCGCGCCATGTTTCCCGCCCTGCAACGGGCCGGCGATTTCATCTTCCTGGACAACGCCGCCGGCGCGCAGATCCCGCAGAGCGTGCTCGACGCGGTGACCAACCATCTGGTTTCGCACAATGTGCAGCGCGGCGGCCGCTATGGCCGCAGTGTCACCGTCGACCAGTCGGTTGCCGACGCGCGCGAGAGCGTGGCGCTGCTGATCAACGCCTACAGCCCGGCGGAAATCTGCTTCGGCATGAACGCCACCTCGTTCATCCGACTGGTCAGCCTCGGCATCGGCCAGATGCTTGCCAGGGACACGGAAGGAGAGCGCGACGAGATCGTCATCACCGACATGGACCACGATGCCAACATCGCCACGTGGCTCGCGCTGGAACCCGCCGGCGCCAAATTCAAGTGGTGGCGGATGCGCGAGGACGGCAATTTGCATGTCGACGATCTGCGCCCGCTGGTCTCCGAGCGCACCCGCCTCGTCGCCTGCACGGTGACGGCGCATTCGATCGGGTCAATCGTCAACGTGGCATCCGTGGCGAAGATCGCGCACGCGGCCGGCGCGGAAGTGTTCCTCGACTGCGTCCATTACGGACCGCACGGGCTGATCGACGTGCAGGCTTGGGACTGCGACTATCTCGTCTGCTCCGGCTACAAGAACTTCTCGCCACATATGGGCTTCCTGTGGGGCCGCTTCGAAACGCTGAAGCGGCTGCCGACCTTCCGCGAGGATTTCATTCCCGACGAGCCGCCCTACAAGGTCGAGGCCGGCACCTTCATCTACGAGAACGTGTCGGGCATGGATGCCGCCGTGCAGTATCTGGAACTGATCGGCCGCAATCTAGCACCTTCCAACAACCGCTCGCGGCGCGAGAACATCGTCGCCGGCATGGGCGCCATCCGCGACTACGAGCTTGTGCTGGCGCGCGAGATGCTGGCTGTGCTGAAAGGGTGCGGGGCGACCATCTACGGTGTCGCCGACGAGGCACGCATCCATGAGCGCGTGCCAACTTTCTGCTTCAACATCGGCAAGCTGTCGCCGCAGCGGATCGTCGAGGAAATGGCCGAGATGCAGATCGGCATCCGCGACGGCCACATGTATGCGCCGCGCCTGATGAAGCGGCTCAATCTGTCGATGGACAGCGGCGCCATCCGCGCCTCGCTGGTCCATTACAACACCGTCGAGGAGATCCACCGTTTCGGCGAGGCGTTGCGCGCAATTGTTGCGAAGCTGTCGTGAGCTGATCTCTTCGCGAGATGCCGGCAGGACAGAGGGGGGCGCGAAGGATCGCTATCTTCGCGGTATGGCGGTCTCCGCGACGGACCACCTTCGCCTGGCACGGTGACGCTCGACCTCAGGCCGCCTTCTTCTTAGCCAGTCTCGCCTTGATCGAGGCGACGTCGGCGCGCGGCGTCGCGGCGAAGAGTGTCTTGGTGTAGCTGTGCTTGGGGTCTGAAAAGACCTCGTCGCGCGAGCCGTATTCGACGGCTTCGCCGAAATACATCACCATCACGTCGTCGGCGATGTAGCGCACGACGGACAAATCGTGGCTGATGAAGACATAGGTCAGCTGGAACTCGTCCTGCAGGTCGGCGAGCAGATTGAGCACCTGCGCCTGCACGGAGAGGTCCAGCGCCGAAACCGGTTCGTCCAGCACCAGAAGACTTGGATTGAGCATCAGAGCGCGCGCAATGGCGATGCGCTGGCGCTGGCCGCCCGAGAACATGTGCGGGTAGCGGTTATAGTGCTCGTGGCCGAGGCCGACCTTCTTCAGCATCTTCATCGCCAGGTCGCGCCGCTCGGCGGCTGGCTTGTCGGTGTTGATCAGCAGCGGTTCGCCCAGCACGTCGCCGATCTTCTGGCGCGGATTGAGCGAGCCGTAGGGATTCTGGAAGACGATCTGCACCTTGCGGCGCATCTCCCTGGTCAATCCGCCCCTGGCGATATCGACCTTGTTGCCGTCGATGAACAGGTCACCCGACGTCGCCGGATCGATCAGCGTGATGATGCGGGCGAGCGTGGACTTGCCGCAGCCGCTTTCACCGACGATGGCGAGCGTCTTGCCCTTGTCGACAGTGAAGGAGACGCCCTTGACCGCATGCACGGTGCGCGGTCCGGTGAACAGCCCGCCGCCGATGTGGTAGTCGCGGACGATGTTCTTGCCTTCGAGGACGGTGGTGCTCATGCCGAGGCTCCCGCAGCAGAGGGCGCAGGCTCGAACAGCATGTCGGAAACGGTCGGCAGCCGGTCGCCAACGGCGTTCTCCGGCAAGGCCGAGAGCAGCGCGCGCGTGTAATTGCTTTTCGGCGATTCGAACAATGACAGCACGTCGGCCTCTTCCATCTTGCGGCCCTTGTACTGGACGATGACGCGGTCGGCGGTCTCGGCCACCACGCCCATATTGTGGGTGATCATGATCAGGCCCATGCCGTATTTGGCCTGCAGCGAGACCAGCAGATCGAGGATCTGCTTCTGGATGGTGACGTCGAGCGCGGTCGTCGGCTCGTCGGCAATCAGCAGCTTCGGATTGCAGGCAATGGCGATGGCGATCATGACGCGCTGGCACTGGCCGCCGGACATCTGGTGCGGGAACGAGCTCAGCCGCTCTTCCGGATCGGCGATGCCGACCAGCTTCATCAGTTCGATGGCACGGGCCCGACGCTGGGCGCGATCCATGCCCATGTGGAAGCGCAGCACCTCCTCGATCTGGAAGCCGACCGTGAAGCACGGATTGAGACTGGCGATCGGCTCCTGGAAAATCATCGAGATGTCCTTGCCGACGATCTTGCGGCGCTCGGACGGGCTGAGCTTCAGGAGGTCGACGCCGTCGAATGCCATGCGGTCGGCCTTGACCGTCGCGGTGTTGGGCAACAGCCCCATCACCGCCAGCATCGACACCGACTTGCCGGAGCCGGACTCGCCGACGATCGCCAGCACCTCGCGCGGCTCGATCGACAGATCGATGCCTTGCACGGCCATGAACGGCCCGGCCGCGGTGTCGAAGGAAACGGTAAGGTTCTTGATCTCGAGCAGGGACATGCTCACGACCTCTTCAGCTTGGGGTCGAGCGCATCGCGCAGGCCGTCACCGATCAGGTTGATGGCAAAGACGGTGATCAGGATGGCGAGGCCCGGGAAGGTCACCACCCACCAGGCGCGCAGGATGAACTCGCGCGCTTCGGCCAGCATCGTGCCCCATTCCGGCGTTGGCGGCTGCGCGCCCATGCCTAGGAAGCCGAGTGCGGCCGCCTCGAGAATGGCGTTGGAGAAGGACAGCGTCGCCTGCACGATCAAGGGCGCGATGCAGTTGGGCAGGATGGTGACCAGCATCAGCCTGAGATGGCTGGCGCCGGCGACTTTGGCGGAGATGACATATTCGCGGTTCTTTTCCGCCATCACGGCGGCGCGGGTGAGCCGGGCAAAGTGCGGCTGCAGCACGAAGGCGATGGCGATCATGGCATTGACGAGGCCAGGGCCAAGCACCGCGACCAGCACCAGCGCCAGGAGCAGCGATGGGAAGGCCAGGATGATGTCCATGATGCGCATGATCAGCGTGTCGACCCAGCCACGGCAGTAGCCGGCGAGCAGGCCGAGGATGACGCCGGAGATCAGCGCCGTCGTGACCACGACGAAGCCGATGGCGAGCGAGAAGCGCGAGCCATAGATCAGGCGCGACAGCATATCGCGGCCGACGGCGTCGGTGCCGAGCAGGAACTGCGCATTGCCGCCCGCTTGCCAGGCCGGCGGCGTCAGGAAGAAGTCGCGGAACTGGTCGTCAGGCGAATGCGGAGCGAGCAACGGCGCGAAGATGGCGATCAGGATCAGCAGCGCGAAGACGAAAAGGCCGATCACCGCGCCCTTGTTGACGGAGAAGTAGTGCCAGAACTCGGCGAACATCTGCAGCCGCGCGTCCTGCGGCTTGACGACGGTCGCGGCTTCGATTGTGGCTGGGCCTTCGTTGGTCATGTCAATTCGCCCGTATGCGCGGGTTGATGACGGCGTAGAGCACGTCGACGATAAGGTTTACCGACATGACGATGAGGGCGATCAAAAGCAACCCGCCCTGCACGGTGAAATAGTCGCGCTTGGAAATGGCGTCGATCATCCATTTGCCGATGCCTGGCCAGGAGAAGATGCTCTCGGTCAGGATGGCGCCGGTCAGGAGCGTGCCGACCTGCAGGCCGATGGTGGTGACGACCGGGATCAGCGCGTTGCGGAAGGCATGCAGGCCGATGACGCGACGCGGCGCCAGGCCCTTGGCGCGCGCGGTTCGCACATAGTCCTCGCCCAGCACCTCGAGCATGGCCGATCGCGTCTGCCTGGCGATGACGGCCAGCGGTATCGTGCCGAGCACGATGGTGGGCAGGACAAGGTGCGACAGTGCCGAGCGGAAGGCGCCCTTCTGCCCCGAGATCAGGGAATCGATGGTCATGAAGCCGGTGACCGGCTTGAAGAAGTAGAGAAGGTCGATGCGGCCGGAAACCGGGGTCCAGTGCAGCGTGCCGGAGAACACGATGATCAGCAGCAGGCCCCACCAGAAGATCGGCATGGAATAGCCGGCAAGCGCGGTGCCCATGGTGAGCTGGTCGAACCAGGAGCCACGGCGGATCGCGGCGAAGATGCCGGCGGCGACGCCGAGCACGACGGCAAAGATCATGGCGAAGATGGCGAGCTCGACCGTTGCCGGGAACCGCACCAGGAAATCCTTGAGCACCGGCGTCTTGGTGGAAAACGAGGTGCCGAAATCGCCGCTGAGGATGTTGGTCAGATAGGTCAGGTATTGTTGCCAGATCGGCAGGTCGAAACCGAACTGATGCATCAGCGCCGTATGGCGTTCGGGCGACAGGCCGCGTTCGCCCGCGAGCACCAGCACCGGATCACCGGGCAGGATGCGCACGAAGCCGAAGGCGAGGATGGTTATCCCGATGAAGGTCGGGATGATGAGGGCGAGCTTACCGAGGATATAACGCAGCATGGCGGGCGAGTGGGGACGGCACCGTGTGGCGCCGCCCCCGTTTCGCGAACCTTATTCGGCGATATCGACGCCGTCGAAGCGGTGGATGCCGAGAGGATCCATCGCAAAGCCGGAAACGGTCTTCTGCATCGGCATGAACACCTTGGAGTGGGCGAGCGTCGCCCACGGTGCCTGCTCCTTGAAGATGACCTGTGCCTGTTCGTAGAGCTTGGTGCGCTCGGCCTGGTCCGAAACCGTCTTGGCCTTGTTGATGAGCGCATCGAAGTCCTTGTTGCACCATTCCGCGCGGTTGTTCGAACCGACGGAAGCGCAGCTCAGGAGCACGCCGAGGAAGTTATCCGGATCGCCATTGTCGCCGGTCCAGCCGACGATGACGGCGCCGTCGTGATCGACCGCCGAAGCGCGCTTGAGGTATTCGCCCCAATCGTAGCTGACGATGTTGACGGTGACGCCGACCTTGGCGAAATCGGCCTGGATCAGCTCGGCGGTGCGGCGCGCGTTCGGCATGTACGGACGCGACACCGGCATGGCCCAGACATTCATCTTGAGATCCTTGACGCCGGCTTCCTCAAGCAGCTTCTTGGCCGCATCCGGATCGTACGGATCGTCCTTCACGTCCTTGTTGTAGGACCACATGGTCGGCGGGATCGGGTTGACCGCCACCTGGCCAGCACCCTGGAAGACCGCGTCGATGATGGCCTTCTTGTTGATGGCCATGTTGAGCGCCTTGCGGACGCGCACGTCGTCGAACGGCTTCTGCTGGGTGTTGTACATCAGCGCGCCGACATTGAGGCCTTCCTGCTCGTCGACCTTCAGGTTCGCATCGGCCTGGAGGCCGGCGATGTCGGCCGGTGCCGGATACGACATGATGTTGCACTCGCCGGCCTTGAGCTTCTGCGCGCGCACCGCCGGATCGGTGGTGATGGCGAAGACAAGGTCGTCGATCTTCTGCTTGCCGCCCCAATAGTCCGGGTTGGCCTTGTAGCGGATGGCGGCGTCGGTCTGATAGTCGACGAAGATGAACGGGCCGGTGCCGATCGGCTTCTGGTTGAACAGTTCAGGCGTCTTGTCGGCCTGCAGCTTGTCGGCGTATTCCTTGGAGACGACCGAGGCGAAGTCCATGCCCAGCGTCGGAATGAAGGTGATCGCCGGCTCCTTGAGGGTGAACTTCACCGTCAGATCGTCGACCTTCTCGACCTTGGTGATGTTGTCGCCGAACTGGTCATTGTAATACTGGTAGGCGATGCCCGGGATGTACTGGAACCAGGGGCCGGTCTTGTCGACCTGGCGCTGGAACGAGAACACCACGTCGTCGGCGTTGAAGTCGCGCGTCGGGGTGAAATAGTCGGTGGCGGCGAACTTGACGCCCTTGCGCAGCTTGAACGTATATTCCTTGCCGTCGTCGGAGATCGTCCAGCTTTCAGCCAGCCCCGGCGAGGTCGTGGTCTTGCCGTGATCGAATTCGACGAGGCGGTTGAAGACGGTGCGCGAGGACGCGTCGAACGTCTGGCCCGCGGTGTACGGCGCCGGGTCGAAACCCTCTGGCGATGCTTCCGCGCAATAAACCAGAGTTTTCGCGTTGGCCACGCCTCCCAGGACGCTTGCAGCCAGCAACGCGGCTGCAAAAGTCAGTTTCTTCTTCATTGAGCACTCCCTGATGTTCTTCCAAGCCCCTCTATCAGGCTCGCGAAGCGCGCATATAAGCACCGTTTTTCCGGCTTTGGAACACCCCGTTTGCTTGCCCCGCGGGAAGCAGGAAAAAAATCCGCGATTTTGCTAAATGGCAGAAAAAATTAGCAGTTTTTTCTATTCACGCTATTATTAACGACTGCATTTTTTTATTGATCTGCCATCTGGTGGAATCGATGCCGCAGCCGCTTCCAACCAATCCCCGACTTCGAAAGGTGCCGGGAAAGATGCCGGTTCCAGAGGTCGCCGTCGGGAAAGATTTTCGACGGCAAATCTTTCGGCACCTTGCCGCTGGGGCAAGACTTGCACCGCCGCCGATAGAGGCAATACATAGATAAACAGGCTGGGATGGACAGGCTGGCGGCAGCGAAGGACGTCTCCATCAATCGGAGGTGGGCGCGGCACCGGCAACCAAGAAACAGTCGAACAGGAATTGCTAGGGAGGAATGGGTGGCAAAAGCATCGAAGACGCCGGTGAAGGCGTCGGCCAAGGCAGTCTCGAAACCAGCCGCCGGCACCGACGGGAAAGGAAAGGCCACGGCCAAAACCGCGGCCGCGAAGACAGCAGCCAAGCCCGCCGTGAAGGCACCCGCGGCAAAAGCGGCCGCTGCCACCAAGAGCGTCACCAATCCGGCGGCGAAAGCCGCCCCGGCAAAGACCTCTCCGACAAAGGCCCCTGCCGCAAAGATTTCTCCAGCAAAGGCCTCTCCAGCAAAAACTGGGGCGAACAAGACCGGGGCGGCGAAGGCCGCATTGCCGGCCAAGGCAGTCCCGGCACCGAAGCCGGCGCCGGCCAAGCGGCTGCCGAAAGCACTCACCGAACTTACCGCCGGTCTGCCGGAAAAACTGTGGCTGAAGAGCTATCCCAAGAACATGCCGGCCGAAATCGGGGCCCTTCCCTACAACTCCATCGGCGACTTCCTCGTTGGCGCCTGCAAGCAGTTTGCCGGCCAGCCGGCCTTCACCTGCATGGGCAAGTCTATCACCTATGCGGAGCTCGAGCGGCTTTCGGCGGCTTTCGGCGCCTATCTGCAGTCGACGGGTTTGCAGAAGGGGTCACGCGTCGCGCTGATGATGCCGAATGTGCTGCAGTATCCGGTGGCGATGATGGCGGTGGTCCGCGCCGGCTACACGGTGGTGAACATCAATCCCCTCTACACGCCACGCGAACTGGAACATCAGCTCAAGGATTCCGGCGCGCAGGCCATCGTCATCCTGGAAAACTTCGCCAACACCTTGCAGGCGATCGTCGCCAGGACCTCGGTCAAGCATGTCGTCGTCGCTGCCATGGGCGACATGCTCGGCGGCCTGAAGGGCACGATCGTCAATCTGGTCGTGCGCCGCGTCAAGAAAATGGTACCGACCTGGTCGTTGCCCGGCCATGTCAAGTTCAACGCCGCCCTGAAGGCCGGCGGCGGCATGAATTTCAAGCCGGCCACGGTGGCCGCCAATGACGTCGCCTTCCTGCAATATACCGGCGGCACCACGGGAATCTCGAAGGGCGCTACCCTGCTGCACAGCAACGTGCTGGCCAACGTCGCGCAGAATTCGCTCTGGGTCGAGGACGCTTATACGATCAAGCCCAAACCCGCGCATCTCAACCTCATCTGCGCACTGCCGCTCTACCATATCTTCGCGCTGACCGTGAATGCGCTGATGGGCATGCAAATGGGCGGCCAGAATATACTGATCCCCAATCCGCGCGACATTCCAGGTTTCGTCAAGGAACTGGGAAAGTACCCGATCCATATATTCCCCGGTCTCAACACACTGTTCAACGCGCTGCTCAACAACGAGGATTTTCGCAAGCTCGACTTCAAGCCGCTGGTCCTGACGCTGGGCGGCGGCATGGCGGTGCAGAAGGGCGTCGCCGAGCGCTGGAAGGCGCTGACCGGCTGCCCGGTCTCGGAAGGCTATGGCCTGTCGGAGACCTCGCCGGTGGCGACGGCCAACAAATTCAGTTCCGGCGACTTCACCGGCACCATCGGCCTGCCGCTGCCCTCGACCGAAATCGCCATCCGCGACGATGACGGCAACAACGTCCCGCTGGGAGAAGTCGGCGAGATCTGCATCAGGGGGCCGCAGGTGATGGCCGGCTACTGGAACCGGCCGGACGAGACCGCCAAGGTGATGACCAAGGACGGCTTCTTCAAGTCGGGCGACATGGGTTTCATGGACGAGCGCGGCTACACCAAGATCGTCGACCGCAAGAAGGACATGATCCTCGTCTCGGGTTTCAACGTCTATCCGACGGAACTCGAGGAGGTGGTGGCGATGCATCCGGGCGTGCTCGAGGTGGCGGCGATCGGCGTGCCGGACGAGCACTCGGGCGAGGTGCCGAAGCTGTTCATCGTCAAGAAGGATCCGGCCCTGACCGTGGAGACGATCACCGCCTTTTGCCGCGAGAACCTGACCGGCTACAAGCGGCCGAGATACATCGAGTTCAGGACCGAATTGCCGAAGACGCCGGTCGGCAAGATCCTGCGGCGGGCATTGCGCGAATAGGAACGGTCTTGGATAGCGATCGTGCCGGCGATGGTGGGCCGGATCATGGATTGCGCCTCGACCCGGCTGAATTCATCAAGGCGAACATGCGCCTCGTCCCGGTGCCCGCGCTTCCGGAAATCCGGTTTTACACGGCCCATCCGGGCAGCGGTTTGAGACGGCTCGTCGACCCTGAAAACGAAGGTGATGCGGACGACGACGGGCCCGAACCGCAACCGCCCTACTGGGCTTATGCGTGGGCCGGCGGCGCCGTGCTGGCGCGCTACATCCTGGACAATCCGTCGACGGTGACGGGCCGCCGCGTGCTCGACCTCGGGGCGGGATCGGGCATCGTCGGCATCGCCGCCGCGAAGGCCGGCGCGCGCACGGTGATTGCCGCCGAGATCGACCGCAACGGCGTCGCCGCGCTTACACTCAATGCGGCGGCGAACGGCGTCGCCATCACCGTGGTCGGAGACGATGTCACCAAGGGTGCGCCACCGGCGGTCGACATGGTGCTCGCCGGCGATGTGTTCTACGGGCAGGACGTCGCGCGCCGCGTCATGCCTTTCCTCGACCGCTGCCTCGCCGCCGGCATCGAGGTGCTGGTCGGCGATCCGGGCCGGGCCTATCTGCCCCGCTCGCGGCTGCGCCTGGTCGCCGAATACAAGGTGCCGGATTTTGGCGACGCGAAGGGTGCGGCGACCAGACCGAGCAGCGTCTTTCGTTTCGAGGGCAGAAGATCGCTGGCGCTAGGATCACAACCCAATCACTCTGAATGACCGAGTTTGCGGGTCGAAAGCGGCCCTTCCGCGCCAGATCAGTCGATGCTTGAAACTGCCATTCGCCGCATGAAAGCGGCGTCGAGCATGGTCAGAAAGGCGCGCACCGCGGGGTTGGCGCGTCGGCTTGCCGGCCAGAGCACGGTGACGTTATTTCGCTCGACGGCGAACGTGGACAGCACTGGGACCAGATCGCCGCGCTTCACATAGGGAGCCGCCATGAAGGAGGCGCCTATGCCTATCCCGCCACCGGCTGCCAGCATGATGAGCACGGCATCGCTGGCATCGGCGACCACACCAGCATTGGGCACGATCTCGATCTCGTGGTCGCCAATCCGGAAGGGCCAGCGAAAGGTCTGGCCTGTGCTCTGATACCGAAGATTGACGGTGTCGTGCCCTACCAGGTCATCGGGATGGGTCGGGGTGCCGCGTTCCTCGAGATAGGCCGGCGAGGCGAAGCAGCAAAGCCGATGGGGTGCGAGCTTGCGTGATAGCAGCCGGGTGTCAGCCAGATCACCGATGCGTATGGCGACATCGATGCCTTCCTCAATCATGTCCACTGTCTGGTCACCCAGCCTGAGATCGACGACCAGGTTCGGGTGGAGCCGACGGAAAGCCGGCAAAGCCGGAGCGATCAGGTGGAGTCCGATCGGCAGCGACGCGGCCACGCGCAACGTGCCCGATGGTTCGGAGCGCGCGGTCATTGCCGCCTGCTCGATTTCCTCCGCCTCGCGTAGCAGACGCAGCGCGCGCTCATGCAGGTCGCGCCCTTCGGGCGTGAAGGTGAGCGACCGCGTCGTACGGGTAAACAGCGACAATCCTAAATGCCGCTCGAGCCGCTGGATGCTCTTGCTGACCGCCGACGGGGAAATCGACAGCGCGCGCGCCGCTGCCGTGTAGCTGCCCAGCGATCCGGCACGCGCGAAGGCGATGATACCAGTGAGCCGATCCAAGGCGATATGTTCCACCATGGCATTACTTAAGCGCCATCTGCCCCGATTATCAACCAAGGATGATGCCACTAAATCTGCTCCAACGACATGATGAGCGGAGATTTGACCAAATGAGCGATAAGATGAAGGCAGCCCGTCTGCACGCATTCGGTGGTCCCGAGGTGCTGGTGTACGAAGACGCGCCGAGGCCAGATGTGAAGCCCGGCGAGGTGCTTGTCCGCGTCCAGGCGGCGGGGCTTAATCCGCCCGACTGGTATCTGCGGGACGGCTATCGCGCACTGCCGCCAGAATGGCGACCCAACGCATCCTTCCCACTGATTCTCGGCACGGACGTGTCGGGCGTCATTGAAGCGGTTGGCGCCGACGCCGGTGAGTTCAGCATCGGCGACGAGGTCTATGCAATGGTTCGCTTTCCCCATGAGCTAATGACGGGTAGCAATGCCTACGCGCATTATGTCAGTGTGCCGGCATCGCAGCTTGCGTTGAAACCAGCCGGCATCGACCATATTCATGCGGCCGGCGCACCGATGTCGCTTCTGACGGCATGGCAGTTCTTGATCGAACTTGGCCACGACGAGCCGAATCCGTTCCAGCCCTTCCGGCATGAGCCGGTGCCGCTCGACGGCAAGACGGTGCTAATCAACGGCGCCGGAGGCGGTGTCGGGCATCTGGCTGTCCAGTTGGCGAAATGGCGGGGCGCTCGCGTCATCGCGGTGGCATCGGCCAAGAACGAGGGGCTGATGCGAGATCTCGGCGTGGATCAGTTCGTCGACTACAAGACGACCGCGACCGAAGAAGTCGTCCGAGACGTCGACCTTGTCCTCGACGCGGTGGGCGGCGCGGACATGGAGCGCTTCTTCCATGTTCTGAAGCCGGGCGGCGCGCTGTTCCTGATCAACCCGCTGGGCTTCACGGGTCACGAGGAGGCAGAGAAGCTGGGAATCACGGTCTCATCCACACAGGTTCGATCCAATGGCGCGCAGTTGGCAAAAATCGCCCGCCTGCTCGAGGACGGCATTGTGCGTGTCGTCATCGACAGCACATTCCCGCTGGCCGAGGCATCGCGCGCGCACCAGCGCGCCGCTGACGGCAGTATTCAAGGCAAGATCGTGCTGGCCGTCTGATTTGTTGCTTTCAGCCGCCCGATCGTCGGAAGTGCAGACGGGTCGAGCGGGATCCACCAAGGTAAGCCATGATGCTGATTGTTACCGGTTATATGTACGTCGAGCCCTCGTCGGTCGCCGAGTTTATCCAGGATCTCCAGAACCTCGCCATAGCTACGCGGCAGCGGGACGGAAATCTTTCCTATGACGCGGCTGTGGACGATCCGCTTGCCGGCCGCCTCCTGGTCGCCGAGCGGTGGAGAGACCAGGCCGCACTCACTGCACATCTCCATGCTACCGACACGATGGCGTTCGTTGGTCGATGGGGCGACACCATTAGGGGTGAAATTCTCAAGTACGACGTCCTGCGCAAACGTGGCTTGATGGACGAGTAGCAAAGTACGCCGGTGAGCGTAGAGCGCCAGTCGGATCGTCTGCATATCTGCGCGCGCAACCGGCGCAGTGGACGGCAATCGCAGTCACCCATTCGTCAACCAAGCGGGCGTACTGCATCGTGCTCATGTGGTGAGCGTGATTGATCCGGCTCGGAAACGCATAGTCTTTGACCGTGCCGCCACGCCGTTCGAGCCAACAGAGAAGGCTGGCTCTCACATCGCTCGTGATCTCGAACCGGACGGGACGACCGGTCTTCTGTTGAACGACGCTTGCTCGGGTCCTGATTTCCGGTCCGGCGACCACATCGCGAATCCTGATCTTGACCAGGTCGCAAGCTGCGCGTTCGCGGTTGGCATCATCGAATTGAGAATGGCCCATGTGAGTTCTCCTCGGCCTTGATTGGCCGGACGAGAAACGGTGCTGGGCACTTGCCGCTGGGGCCGTTAACGGCCTGGCAGCTTTCAAGATGACTGGCAAGAAAGCCGATCTTTATGTCGAGCGTAGTGCGCACCGCTTTGCGCCAATAGCGGTCATGGGGTCGGATGCCACGATTGACGTAGGGCAAACAACAGATCAGCCGGTTTCTCTGGCGTCCCGCCCAGCCCGGGACAACTTGCCAACAGGCAATGATCGAGGGACCGAGTTTTCTCTCCGGCCTGACGATATCCTAACTGGAATCTAACGTTCGGCGCTCGGCGACGCGTTCAACCAAGCGCTGCCGTTACGGCAGTTCACTTATGTTTCGCTGACGAGAGGTCATCGGGTCAGCGCAGGCTTGGCTCGCGGGGGGAATGCGCGTGTCGAGAATTGCCGCGAGAACGGTCGGTTCGTTTTCCAGGGGGATTGACGCATTTGGCGCCTTGTTCCGTCTGGGTGCTCACGCCAGCAATGTTGACGTCGCCAATGGCGAGAAGAATGACGGGCTTGGCGTTGGACTGAGCCGGCATAGGGCGTTCGCCAAGGGTTGTACCCTCAACGCCATCACGCCCCGAACCGAGGATCGTGATCCCGAGCAGCCACTGGCACGCTGTTTTGCCGACAGGCTTATCGGCGGTTCCCACGTCTTCCTGATCAATCCGACGGGGACGAGTCTGTCCATCGGATCGCAAGTCCTGCTGACGACTTGCGACGCCATGCGGCCGAGCAGTGTTGACCAAGTCGATCAGGGAGGCTCGAAATGTCGCCGGTAACTGCCATTCGCCTGATCTTCTTTATGGATGGACTGATCATCGCCAAGTGGTTGCCGCACCTGCCGGACATCCAGGCGCATCTGGGCCTCGACGTCGGCCAGCTCGGGTTGGCGCTTGCCGCTCTGCCGCTCGGCATCATGTCATCGCTACCGCTGATCGGAACCTTCGTCATCTCGCGCTTCTCCGAGCGGGCCGCCATCCGCGTCACCTTCCTCTGGCTGGCATTGACCTCAACCCTTCCCGGCCTCGCCTGGGATTTTCCGAGCTTTGCGATCGCACTGTTCTTCTACGGGTCCGGCATTGCCGGCGTTGAAGTCGCCATGAACGCCACCGCCGATGCCGTCGAGTCCCGCGTCGGCCGGCGGATCATGTCGAGCTGCCACGGCCTGTGGAGCGTCGGCAACCTCATCGGTGCGGCGCTGGGCAGCCTGGCACTGTCGCTGCATCTGGACGCCATCGTAACCCTCATCGTCGCAGCCCCGATTCTGATGGCGCTGGCCTACGCCTCGACCGGCCGGCTCGGCCATAGCCCGATTTCGTCGGAGCCGGGGCCGGCCTTGGCCTTGCCAGATTTCCCGCTGCTGGTCCTGTGCTTGCTGCCGTTCTGCGCCTGCGTGCTGGAAGGCGCCATGGCCGACTGGGCAGCTGTGTACCTGCGGATCGAGCATGGTGCTCAGGCTGCGCTCACCGGTGCCGGCTTCGGCGTCTTCGCCGCCGTCATGGCCGCAACACGGCTGACCGGCGACCGGCTCGTCGATCGTGTCGGACCGGTCTTCATCGCCCACTGCTGCGGCGTCTCGGGCGTCCTGGGCCTGCTGGTGATCTGGGTCGCGCCCGGCGTGTGGCCGGCGTTGGTCGGATTTGCGCTGATGGGCTTTGCCGCCTCACTGATCTTCCCGATATCGGTTACAGCAGCGGCCCGTCAATCCGGCCGCTCCGCCGCCATGAACGTCGCGTCGCTATCGCTGATCTGCTTTTCCGGCTACGTCATCGGCCCACCGGTCGTCGGCCTCATTGCCGACCTGGTCGGCCTGCGCAACGCGCTTGCCTGCCTCATTCCCTTCGCGCTCGGCGTCCTGCTGCTCGCTCCACGGCTCCAACCCAGGGCCGCCGTCACCGGCACCGCCACGGCCCAAGGCTCCACCCATCTCGACCATTGGCGGGCAAGCTCAAGTTGATTTGAGTTTTGACCCCCAGGCGCCCGTCGTCAGACCGTCTCCTTGACCCGCGCCGAAAGGAAATCCGGCAGGTCGGCAACCGAATCCAGGATGACGTCGGCGATTTCGGCCAGCGATTCGCGCGTGCCGGTGCCGGAGAGCACGCCCACCGCCAGGCCGCAGCCACCAGCCCGCGCCATTTCGAGATCGTGGCGGTTGTCGCCGACCATGGCGATCGCCGCCGGCTTCAGTCCGGTAAGATCGCAGAAGGCCTGGATCGTGTCGGGTGCAGGCTTGGGATTGGCCACCGCGTCGTAGCCATAGGCGGCATCGAAGAGTTGGGCGACGCCCAGCGTGACCAGCGTCTTTTCAGCGCCGCTGGTCGAATCGTTGGTGGCGACACCGAGCCGGTAGGCTCTTTTATGCAGTGCCGCCAGCGTGTCGACGATACCAGGCAGCGCCACCGCCATCGCCGAGCCCTGCATCGAGGTGATCTCGTTGAAGCGAGCGACGGCCAGCATCTGGTCCTCGTCGGACAGCCGCGGGAACCACAATTCGACGACGTCCATGTTGGTACCCGAGGCAAAGATTGAATCAGGCTTGAAGCGGCGGTTGGCGAAATCGAAGCCGGCCGCGGCAAGCAGCCTGTCGGCCTTCCAGCGATCACCTTCGGCCGCGTCCATGGCCATGAAGTCGGCGACGCCAAGCCAGGTCGCGTTGAAGTCGACAAGCGTTCCATCCTTGTCGAACAATATTCCCTTGATGTCGGCCAAACGCTTCACTCCGAACCACGCAATTGGTGGATATGTCCGACAAGGCCGGCGGTCGAGGCGTCCCGCTTTGCGGCACTTTCCTTGCCTTCCACGACAGGCAGGAGGCCGGTGGCCAGTTCCTTGCCGAGCTCGACGCCCCATTGGTCGAAGGAGTTGATGTTGAAGAGCGTTCCTTCGACGAAGACGCGGTGCTCGTAAAGCGCGATCACCCGACCCAGGGTGCGCGGGTCGAGCTTGCGGTAGAGGATGGTCAGCGAGGGCCGGTTGCCCGAGAAGACGCGATGCGGCGCGATGCGGTCGACGTCGGCGGGCTTCATGCCCTTGGCCAGCATCTGCGCGCGCGCCTCCTCCAGCGTGCGGCCCTTCATGAAGGCTTCAGACTGTGCCAGGCAATTGGCGAGCAGCAGGTCGTGCTGATGCTTGAGATCGGGCTCGTGGCCGACGGCGGCGGCAAGGAATTCGACCGGGATGAAATCGGTGCCCTGGTGCAGCAGCTGGAAGAAGGCGTGCTGGCCGTTGGTGCCGGGCTCGCCCCAGACCAGCGGTCCGGTCGGTGTGGTCACCGCGGTGCCTTCGAGGGTGACGCTCTTGCCGTTCGATTCCATGTCGAGCTGCTGCAGATAGGCCGGCAGCCTGGACAGGCGCTGGTCGTAGGGGATGACGGCGCGGGCCGGGTATTTGCAGATCACCCGGTGCCACCAGCCCACCAGCCCCAGCAGTGCCGGCAGGTTCTTGCGCAGCGGCGCGGTGCGGAAGTGCTCGTCCATCTCGTGCGCGCCATCGAGGAAGGCGCGGAAATTCCGTGGACCGACCGCGATCATGACAGGCAGGCCGATCGCGCCCCAGACCGAATAGCGGCCGCCGACCCAGTCCCAGAAGCCGAAGACGCGATCGGGCGCGATGCCGAACTTGGCGACCAGGTCGAGCGCGGTCGAGACGGCGGCGAAATGCTTGCCGACCGCCTCCTTGCCGAGCGCCTTCTGCACCCAGTCCCGCGCCGTCTGCGCATTGGTCATCGTCTCGACGGTGGTGAAGGTCTTGGAGGCGATGATGAACAGCGTGGTTTCGGCGGACAGGCTTTTCAGCGTGTCATGGATGTGAGCGCCGTCGATGTTGGAAACATAATGCGCGCGCGGGCCGTCATGATAGGGGGCGAGCGCCAGGGTCACCATGGCCGGACCGAGATCCGAACCGCCGATGCCGATGTTGACGATGTCGGTGATCTTCTTGCCGGTGGCGCCGGCCGCCTTGCCGGAGCGGATCGCGTCGGCGAAGGCGCCCATCGCGTCGAGCACGGCGATCACGTCCGCCTTGACGTCCTGGCCGTCGACCGTGACACCCTTGCCGCTCAGGTTGCGCAGCGCCGTGTGCAGCACGGCGCGGTCCTCGGTGATGTTGATCTTCTTGCCGGCGAACATGGCTGCACGGCGACCTTCGAGATCGGCAGCCTTGGCGAGCCCTTCCAGCAAATCCATGGTGGTCGCGTCGACGGCGCATTTCGACCAGTCGAGCAACATATCACCGTCGGTGGCGGAGAACGTCGCAAATCGCTGCGGATCGGCAGCGAAGGCCTGGCGCATGTCGCCCGGCGCACCGGCGCGATGGTCGCGCAAGGCGGCGAGTTGTTTCTGGAAGGCTGTCTGATCCACTGGCGGGAAACTCCTGGCGTCTTCGACGCACCATACCAGACCGGATGTTTCCGGCGCGTGTCGTCGCGCCACAACTATTGAGCCGAACTCGGTCCGGTCAATACGCGGTTATGCCGCATCGCATCACGATGCGATGACAGAATGTATCAGCGGCGCGGTCTCGGACGAAGGATCACTGGCATAAATCCCAAAGATCAGAAAAATTGATTGGCGCAACCCCTTGTGCCACCGCTACATTCGACTGGTCCAGCCAAACGAAAAAAGCTGGCCATCGAGGAACATTTCCCATGCCACAGCGCAATGACACGGCCATATGGTCCGGCCTGTTCCGGATTTCGGCCGAATCCGGCCAAACCCTCCAGGCACAGATCCGCCAGGCGATCGTGGCCGCCATCCTAGACCGCCAAATCGCCGCTTCGATGCCGCTCCCCTCATGCCGGATCCTGGCCGAGAAACTCGGCGTGGCGCGCGGAACCGTGGTTCTGGCGTTCCAGCAGCTCGTCGACCAGGGGTTCCTGGTGGCGCGCGAGCGTCGCGGCCATTTCGTCAATCCCGACGTGCTGGCGACACCCGCCAAGCCGCACCAGAAGGCGCCCGACCAGGCCAACGAGATCGACTGGAAGGCACGCCGGCAGATCGCGGCAAGCGATATGCCGCCGCCGGCCAAGCACGAGAACTGGATCAAGTCGTCCTACCCGTTCGTCTATGGCCAGTTCGACCCGGCGCTGTTCCCGACCGCCGAGTGGCGCGAGTGCAACCGCATGGCGCTGGCGGTGCTGGAAATCCGCAACTGGGCGTCCGACATGGTCGATCGCGACGATCCGCTCCTGATCGAGCAGATCCAGGCGCGGCTCCTGCCCCGGCGCGGAATCTTCGCCAATCCCGACGAGATCATCGTCACGCTGGGCGCCCAGAACGCGCTCTACATGCTGGCGACACTTTTGATGACCAAGGGCTCCAAGGTGGCGATGGAAGATCCCGGCTACCCCGATGCCCGCTCGATCTTCCGGCTTGCGGGCGCCGACATCCAGCCAGTGCCGGTCGACCAGTCCGGCATCGTAACCTCTTCTATCCCCAATGATTCCGGCTTCGTCTTCGTCACGCCCAGCCATCATTGCCCGACCATGGTGCCGTTGTCGGCCGAGCGGCGACAGGATCTTCTGGCGCGCGCCAACCGGCACAACCAGATCATCATCGAGGACGGCTATGACAGCCAGCTTCTCGACGAGGCGCCGCAGCAGGCGCTGAAGAGCCTCGATCGCTCCGGCCGCGTCGTCTATGTCGGATCGATGTCGAAGACGCTGGCTCCGGGCCTGCGGCTTGGCTACATCGTGGCGTCGGCTGGACTGATCGCGGAGCTCAGGGCCCTGCGCCGCTTCATGCTGCGTCACCCGCCGGCAAACAACCAGCGTGCCGTGGCACTCTTCCTGTCGCTCGGGCATCACGAAGCGCTGGTGCGGCGGCTGTCGAGCGCCTTCGACGAACGGCGCAAGCGCCTGGTCCATGCGATTTCCGCCTTCCTGCCGGAATGGCGTTCGACCGACTCGGCCGGCGGCACCTCGCTGTGGCTCGAAGGGCCACGCGGCACTGATTCGCGTGGACTGGCCGAGGCCGCGGCCTCGCGCAGTGTCATCATAGAGCCTGGCGACCGGTTCTTCGACCGCACGGAAAAGCCTTCGCGTTTCATGCGCTTGGGCATTTCCTCGATCGCCCTGCAGCATATCGAGCCAGGCATCCGCGAGCTCGCCACCGCAGCCGGACGCAGGCCGGCCGCGGCCTGATCCACTCGCCGATCCCCTTGACCGGAGCCGCATAACAGCGGCTCCGGCTTCTTTAGCCCTGGCATATGCAACCAGACCGGCTGGCTCATAGTCTGTGCCAATGCCGGCGGCATAGTCGTGGCACAAAGGGGAAGAAGCAGCCGATGGTGGACCAACCGCCACCCTGTTTCCGAGAAAAGGTGGAGTGCCTCCATGTCAGTGGTTGTTGAAAAGCAGGAAGCGGCGGACCAGCGTTCGCGCCGCTCCGGCGGGCGCGAAGCGCGCCGCGCCATGCGGGCAGCGCCGTTGGCCGACGACATCAAGCCGGTGCGCGCCGGCCTCGAGGGCGGCAGCTACGGACCGCTGGCGGGCAATGACCAAGAGCGCATCCATGAAGCGGTGCTGACGCTGCTGGAGACGGTCGGCTTTGCCAATGCCATCCCTTCCTGCATCGAGGCGCTGACCAAGGTCGGCGCCACCTATGGCGACGATGGCCGCATTCGTTTTCCACGCGCGCTGGTGCTCGACACGATCAAGAAAGCTGCCCGGAATTTCACCTTGCACGGCCAGGACCCGAAACACGATATGGTGATCCAGGGCAAGCGCGTGCATTACGGCACGGCCGGTGCCGCGGTCCATCTGGTCGATGTCGAGAAGCGCGAATACCGCGAATCGCTGCTGCAGGACATCTATGACGCCGCCCGCATCGTCGAGGGGCTCGACAACATCCATTTCTTCCAGCGGCCGATGGTGCCGCGCGACATTCCCGATCCGCTCGAAATGGACTTCAACACGCTCTACGCCTGCGTGATGGGCACGTCCAAACATGTCGGCACCTCTTTCACGGTGCGCGAGAACGTGCAGCCGGCGCTCGAAATGCTCTATGCCATCGCCGGCGGCGAGGAGAATTTCCGCGCCAGACCGTTCGTGTCGAACTCGAACTGCTTCGTCGTGCCGCCGATGAAGTTCGCCGAGGACGCCTGTGGCGTGCTTGAAGCCTGCGTCGATGGCGGCATCCCGATCCTGTTGCTGTCGGCTGGACAGGCCGGCGCGACCGCGCCGGCGGCGATTGCCGGCGCCGTCGTGCAAGCCGTGGCCGAAGTGCTGGCCGGTCTGGTCTATGTCAACGCCCTGAAGCCGGGACATCCGGCGATCTTCGGCACCTGGCCGTTCGTGTCCGATCTGCGCACCGGCGCCATGTCCGGCGGCTCGGCCGAACAGGCGGTGCTGACGGCTGCCTGCGCGCAGATGGCACAGTTCTACGATCTGCCGGGTGGTTCGGCCGCCGGCATGACGGATTCGAAACTGCCCGATATCCAGTCCGGCTACGAGAAGGGCATCACCGATGTGATGGCCGGCCTTGCCGGGCTCAACCTGGTCTATGAATCGGCGGGCATGCATGCATCGCTGCTCGGCTTCTGCCTGGAAAGCCTGATCATCGACAATGACATGCTCGGCCACTGCCTGCGCTGCGTGCGCGGCATCGAGGTGACCGACGAGGCGCTGTCGATCGACACCATCGCCGATGTCTGCCTGAGGGGACCGGGCCACTATCTCGGCAACGAGCAGACGCTGCGGTTGATGCAGACGGAATATTTCTATCCCGCCGTCGGCGACCGGTTTTCGCCGAAGGAATGGAACGAGAAGGGCCGGCCCGACATCCTGCAGCGCGCCATCATCGAGAAGAAGCGCGTCCTTGCCGAACGTTTCCCGCGCCACGTGCCGAAGCCGCTCGACGACAAATTGCGCGCCCGTTTTGGCGAGATGATCAAGCTGCCGCGCGCCAATATGGGCGGGTAGCGCCGCTTCTCTCGTCAAAGGGTGTGTTGAGATTCAGGTCAGGCCGAATCGAAAACGGTGGCTTGCGAGAACCGGAGCGGAGCGTACTTTTGGGTACGTGAGCAACGGAAGCGCAGCAAGCTATCGTTTGCAGACCGGCATCACCTGAATATCGACGCACCCTAGTCCGTGCCGAGCCCGTAGCGTTCGACGACTTCGGCATTGATCAGCTTGGCGTGCAGCGCCATCAGCACGATCTTCGCGTCGAAACTGTCGCCGGCGTCGACCGCGGCCTCGATCCGTTGCTCGGCATCCTGCCGCTGCTGCAGACCTTGGGACCGCTCGAACGTCTCCGGCCCGGCAATGCAATAGCTGAACAGGCGCGCGACTTGCGGATAGGCCTGCGGCGGCGGCTCGTCGGGCCAATGGTCCTTCATCAGATTGACGATGGTGAGTTTTACGCCCTCAGGCACAAGGGCGGGATGCAGGTCGGCGCCGCGCAAGGCCGTGTCGAGCTGCCTCAGATCGCCCGAGCGGCCGAACATTCCGAGGAAGCCGAGGGAAGAGCGCCGTC
This sequence comes from Mesorhizobium opportunistum WSM2075, assembly GCF_000176035.2. Lineage (NCBI taxonomy): Bacteria > Pseudomonadati > Pseudomonadota > Alphaproteobacteria > Hyphomicrobiales > Phyllobacteriaceae > Mesorhizobium > Mesorhizobium opportunistum. The sequence goes on from NC_015675.1 coordinate 142,203, forward strand.
CTGCCATGATGGCCCAATCCGTTTCCAACCAGTTAGGTGGTTCGCAAGCGGATTACAAAGGCAACGGATCCTAAAGCGCCGCGCTTTAGGTCTTTGTTTTGATGCATGTCGTTCTCCCAAAACCGAGTCACTTTTGGGCGACATGCATTAGCCGCTTACCGCCAACAACAGGACGCCGGCCAGAGCCGATCCGGCGAGCGTCGGCAGCATGCCGATCTTCAGCTTCAGGATGGCGATCATGGCGGCCAGGGAAAGCAGCGCCGCGCGCCAGTCGATCGACGAGAGCACCGGCACATTCATGCCTGGACCTATCGTGTGCACCTCACGGAAAACGACGTGCAAGGCAAACCACAGAGCGAGATTCATGATGACGCCAACGACGGCGGCGGTGATCGCGCCCAATGCGGCCGACAAGGCCTTGTTGCCGCGCAGCGCCTCGATGTAAGGCGCACCGAGGAATATCCAGAAGAAGCAGGGCGTGAACGTTACCCACAGCGTGAGCAGTGCTCCGAGCGACCCGGCAAGCAATGGGTCCAGCCCCCCGGGGTGGCGGAACGCGGCGATGAAGCCGACGAACTGCAGCACCAGGATGAGCGGGCCTGGCGTGGTCTCGGCAAGCCCGAGACCATCGACCATTTCACCAGGGGCGAGCCAGCCGAAGGACTGGACAGCAGCCTGCGCGACATAGGCAAGCACCGCATAGGCGCCGCCGAAGGTGACGACCGCCATCAGGCTGAAAAATCGGCCTATCTCGGTCCAGACGCTCGCGGAGCCGGTCAACCACCAGATCGCAAGAACAGGTCCGAGCCAGATCGGCAGCCAGATGGCGACAGTGCGCGGCGCATGCCATTTGGTCGGCGTGACATGGGTCAGTTCGCCGCGCTCGAACATCAGGTCGACCGCGCCCTTGATATCGGCAATGTCGCCCTTGCCATGGGCGGAGCCGGAAAACAGGCCTGGAACGACGCGGTCTCCCAGCCATCCTGTCAGGCCCGCGAACAGGACGATGAGCGGGAACGGCACATTCAACGCATAGATGGCGATGAAAGCCGCGACCGCGATCGACACCATGACCGGGTTTTTCAGGGCGCGCCGTCCGATCCGGATCACCGCCTGGACGACGATGGCCAGCACCGCCGCCTTCACCCCGAAAAACAGCGCCTCGACGAGCGGCACGTCGCCATAGAGTGCGTAGAGAACGCTCAGGATCAGCATGACGAGCGCGCCCGGCACGACGAACAGCATGCCGGCGACGAGGCCGCCGATCGTCCTGTGCAGCAGCCAGCCAATATAGACGGCGAGCTGCTGGGCTTCCGGGCCAGGCAGCAGCATGCAGTAGTTCAGCGCATGCAGGAAACGCTGTTCACCGATCCAGCGCCGCTCCTCGACCAGTTCCTTGTGCATCAAGGCGATCTGCCCGGCCGGCCCGCCGAAGCTGAGCAATCCGATTTTCGTCCAGAGCCTCAAGGCTTCGGCAAAGGTCGGTGCGGCCGGCGCCTCGCTGTTTACCGCCGCATCCTGCGGCACAAGAGCGCTCATGCCGTTTTACCCCCAGCTGCTCCTGGCCAATTGTGGGTTTCTTCGGTGGCGTCGCGGCACCAGCGGAAGAACGCGTCGTAGAGCAGCATGCCTGCTTCCAACTGCTCCAAATCGTCGCGAAACATGCGCGACAGGCCGAGCGATGCAGCCAGAAAGCCTGCGGCCTGGGGCACCAGATCGAGGCTTGCAGTGTCGGCGGCGCGCACGACCAGGGCAAGGCGATCGAGCGCCTCGGATTTGAGCCCGAACTCCTCGATCATCGTGTCGAAGGTGCAGCGATCGCCGCGATGGCTCCAGAACACATTGTCGATGTCGAAAGGCACGGCCTGAAAGCGGTCGGCGACAGCAGGCACTTCGGCCGCCTCGACGAACAGGAAGATCGCATGAGGATCGACGAAACGCCGGATCAGCCAGGGACAAGCGATGCGGTCGACCTTCGGGCGCGATCGCGTCACCCAAACTGTACGGCCTTTTTCATCGCGCGGCGGCAATTTTTCGGTGCGGACCAAAAGCCCATTCGCGTCGCGCCAGGCTTCGAAGCCGCCTTCGAGGGATTCAGCGGAAATACCCTCATGCCGCAGCCATGCGGCTACGCCTTGCGAGAGTTTTTGACCTTTCTGACAGACGACCGCGACCTGGCTGCCGGCAAATTCGGAAGCCCAGGTCGAAACGGTTTTGAAATTGCGTCGGCATGAGGCCGGCAGCAGGCGCTGATCGGCGTCGAAATCCTCATCGATGCGGACATCGATGATCATGGGTGCACCCGGCAGACCGACCAGACGGGACAGTTGCGATACGGTGATAGCGGTTGTTGACGGCATGGCGTCCACCTCCTGATAGAGAAGCCTGGACGCGAACGTTGGGCTGACGCCTCACGGGGTCTTCGCGATACACCCCTTGCCATGACAGTGGATTTGTCGGGCGCGCTTGTCAAGGATCGCACGGTCTCTATCCGCCGTCGGCGCGCCACGCCAAACGAAACACGGCTGGCGACCTGCGTAAGCAGGCCGCCAGCCGTCGATCCAACATCCGTGATTGTCGCCAGGAATAATCTATGATTGTCCCCGGAGCGATCAGTGATTGTCTCTGGGCACGCCGCTGGTGTGCGCGACATCCTGGTATTTCACCGCCGGCTTCAGCACCATTCCCTCGGAGAACTGGTCGACCATGCCGCGCTGGATCTCCTGCCACGGCGTCTGGTGTTTGGGATAGTGAAAGCCGCCATTGTTCTGCAGTTCGGCACGGCGCCGCGTGATCTCGTCATCGGTGACCAGGATATCGGCGGTGCCCTTCCTGAGATCGATGCGGACGCGGTCGCCTGTCTTGAGCAGCGCCAGGCCGCCGCCGATCGCGGCTTCGGGCGAGGCATTCAGGATCGACGGAGAGCCTGACGTGCCCGACTGGCGGCCGTCACCGATACAGGCGAGTGCGTGGATGCCCTTCTTGATCAGGTAGGCCGGCGGCTGCATGTTGACCACCTCGGCGCCACCGGGATAGCCGACCGGGCCGGCGCCGCGCATGAACAGGATGGTGTGCTCGTCGATGCCTTGCGCCGGATCGTCGATGCGGGCGTGGTAATCCTCGGGGCCGTCGAAGACCATGGCGTTGCCTTCGAAGGCTTCGGGATCCTTCGGGTTGGACAGATAGCGCTCGCGGAATTCGGGCGAGATGCCGCTGGTCTTCATGATCGCCGAATCGAACAGATTGCCCCTGAGGTTGATGAAGCCGGCATTGGCCTTCAGCGGCTTGTCGACGCTGCGGATGACCTCGGCATTCTCGTTGGCGACCCCCTTGCAATTGTCACCGATCGACTTGCCGTTGACGGTCAGCGCATCGGGATGCGGCAACAGCCCGCCCTTCATCAGTTCGGCCACCACGGCCGGCACGCCGCCGGCATGATGGTAATCCTCGCCGAGATACTCGCCCGTCGGCTGCAGATTGACGATGAGCGGCACCTTGAGGCCGATCTTCTGCCAGTCGTCATTGTCGAGCGGCACGCCGAGATGGCGGGCAATCGCATTGAGGTGGATCGGCGCGTTGGTGGAGCCGCCGATCGCCGAGTTGACGACGATGGCGTTCTCGAAGGCCTTGCGCGTCATGATGTCGGACGGTTTCAGGTCCTCATGCACCATCTCGACGATGCGCTTGCCGGTCTCGTAAGAAATCTGGCCGCGCTCGCGATAGGGCGCCGGGATGGCGGCCGAACCCGGCAGTTGCATGCCGAGCGCCTCGGCCAGCGAATTCATCGTGGTGGCGGTGCCCATGGTGTTGCAATAGCCGGTGGACGGCGCCGAGGAGGCGACGATGTCCATGAACTCGTCATAGCCGATCTCGCCGGCCGACAGGCGCTGGCGCGATTCCCAGACGATGGTGCCGGAGCCGGTGCGCTTGCCCTTGTGCCAGCCATTGAGCATCGGGCCGACCGACAGCGCGATGGCCGGAATGTTGACGGTGGCCGCCGCCATCAACAGCGCTGGCGTCGTCTTGTCGCAGCCGATGGTCAGCACCACGCCGTCGAGCGGATAGCCGTAGAGCACCTCGACGAGGCTGAGATAGGCGAGATTGCGGTCGAGTGCCGCGGTCGGGCGCTTGCCCGTTTCCTGGATCGGATGGCACGGAAACTCGAATGGAATGCCGCCCATCGAGACGATGCCTTCGCGCACACGCTTGGCGAGTTCGATGTGGTGCCGGTTGCAAGGCGAAAGGTCCGAGCCGGTCTGGGCGATGCCGATCAGCGGCTTGCCCGACATCAATTCGGCGCGCGTCAGCCCGTAATTCAGGTAGCGCTCGAGATAGAGCGCGGTCATTCCCGGATTGTCAGGGTTGTCGAACCACTCTTGCGAGCGAAACTTTTTCTTCTTCGTGGGGGCGCCAGCCATCATGGTCTCCGTATTTGTATGACAAATCGATATGACAACGCGCGGATGCAGGCAAGGGGCACGCGTGATCTGAACCCGCACTTTGGTGCGATAGACATGTATCGACCCGCACGCTACGACCAATCCGACATCGGTGGTCCGGGAGGTTTTGATGGCTTTGGTGATCGAAGGCGAGGAACGTATCGCCGCACCTATACAGAAAGTATGGGAAGCTTTGAACGATCCGGCGGTACTCAAGGAGAGCATTCCCGGCTGCCAGAGCCTGGAGATGAAGTCGCCGACCGAGATGGCGGCGACGGTCGTCCTGAAGATCGGACCGATCAAGGCGACCTTCAACGGCGAGGTGACGCTGAAAAACCTCAAGCCGCCGCATGCCTACACCATCCAGGGCGAAGGCAAGGGCGGTATTGCCGGCTTTGCCAAGGGCGGTGCCGACGTGACGCTGACCGAGGATGGGCCGGATGCCACCGTCCTGAAATACGCGGCCAAGGCCGATGTCGGCGGCAAGATCGCCCAGCTTGGCAGCCGGCTGATCGAGTCGACCTCGAAGAAGCTGGCCGGACAATTCTTTTCGACTTTCGGCGAGAAAGTGGGCGGCTAGGCCCTCGCCCTTGAGAATCACTCGAAGACGATGTTCGGCACCGCCGCTTCGGCGGCGCCACGCTCCTCGTTGACCCGATCCCAGACCTTCGAAGCAATATCGCGATAAATCTTCGCCTCGGCGCTGTCGGGCTTCGATGCCACCACCGGCGAACCTTCATCGGAGCTTTCGCGAATGCCCATCTCCAGCGGCACTTCGCCGAGGAAGGTGACGCCGAGGCGCTCTGCCTCGCGGCGTGCGCCGCCATGGCCAAAGATATCGTAGCGCTTGCCGGTGTCGGGCGCCAGGAAGTAGCTCATGTTCTCGACGATGCCGAGCAGCGGCACGTCGACCTTCCTGAACATGTTCAGCCCCTTGCGGGCATCGATCAGCGCCAGGTCCTGCGGCGTCGAGACGATGACGGCGCCGGCCAGCGGCACCTGCTGGGCCATGGTCAGCTGGGCGTCGCCGGTGCCGGGGGGCATGTCGACCACAAGCACGTCGAGCCGCCCCCATTCGACCTCGCGCAGCATCTGCGTCAGCGCCGACATCACCATCGGGCCGCGCCAGATCATCGGTGTCTCCTCGTCGACGAGGAAACCCATCGACATCACCTTCAGCCCATAATTCTCCATCGGCTTCAGGATCTTACCGTCGACCGTCTGCGGCCGGCCGTGAATGTTGAGCAGCCTGGGCATCGACGGGCCGTAGATGTCGGCATCGAGCACGCCGACGCGCAGGCCGTTGGCGGCAAGGCCAAGCGCGATGTTGACGGCGGTGGTCGACTTGCCGACGCCGCCCTTGCCGGAAGCAACGGCGATGATCGCCTCGATGCCGGGCACGCCGCGCTTGCCATGGCTGTGCGAAGCTGGGGCATGCGGCGCGGCGCGCGCAGCGGCGGGCGGAGCCGATGGTGCCGGCCTGGCAGCGGGACGCGCCGGAACCGGCGCCTCCATGCCACCGCCCTTCTTTTCCGCCGTCAGCGCGACGACGGCGCCGGCGACACCGGGGATTGCCTTGACGACACGCTCCGCGGCGGCGCGCAACGGCTCCATCTCCTGCGCCCTGGCGGCGGGAACCGTGATCGAGAAGAACACTTTTGCGTCGGCGATGAATATCTCGGAGACCATGCCGAGATCGACGATATTGCTGGTGAAGTCAGGCCCATTGACCGTCTTCAGGCGCTCGGTGACGATTTCCTTGGTAACGGACATGATCTTTTCCTCGGCGTTCGGCCCCTCAGATAGTGTAGTTTTCGGGCAGAACCAAGCAGCCGCCTCGACGCACCCCTTGACGCCTCCTTGGCCGATGCGAACGAGAGCACCGGCGGGCACAAGTCGCCAAGCATGGCGCGCGACCTATTTCAATGAGGATGAGGGAAGACAATCAGGGAAGGATAGGATCATGCTCGAAAACAGCAACGCCACGGCCAACATCGCGGTGAAGGACCTGGCGAGAGCAAAGGCCTTTTATGCGGGGACTCTGGGCCTCAAGCAGGTCGACGACATGGGTGGCGAACTGATCGTCTACAAAAGCGGCGACACGTTCATCAATGTCTATCATTCACAATTTGCCGGGACCAACAAGGCGACGGCGGTGACCTGGACGGTCGGCGATCAGATCGAGACTGTCGTCAAATCGTTGAAATCGAAAGGCGTTGCCTTCGAACACTACGAAATGCCCGGGCTGACGATCGAGGGTGACGTCCATGTCGGCCAAAGCATGAAGGTCGCCTGGTTCAAGGATCCGGACGGCAACATCCTCAATCTTGTGAGCCAGTAGACCGCATCGCGATTGCCGGGGGGTCCGGGCGCCGCGATGTTGCCTCAGCCCGTCAGGTTGACGGCGAGATAGGTGAGAGCCGAAATCGCCGCCGTCGCCGGCAAGGTGACGATCCAGGCGATGACGATGTTGCCGGCGATGCCCCAGCGCACCGCCGAAACGCGGCGTGCGGCGCCGACACCGATGATGGCACCGGTGATCGTATGCGTGGTCGATACGGGAATGCCGAGCCAGGTGGCGGCGAACAGCGTTATGGCACCGCCGGTCTCGGCGCAGAAACCCTGCATCGGATTCAACCTGGTGATCTTCGAGCCCATCGTGTGAACGATGCGCCAGCCGCCGAACAGCGTGCCCAGCGCCAGCGCCGACTGGCAGGTGAGGACGACCCACAGCGGCACGTAGAATTTCTCGCCGAGCATGCCTTGCGAATAGAGCAGCACGGCGATGATGCCCATGGTCTTCTGGGCATCGTTGCCGCCATGTCCGAGCGAATAGAGCGAGGCGGAAAAGAACTGCAGCACGCGGAAGGTGCTGTCGACGGCAAACGGCGTCTGGCGCACGAACAGCCACGAAACCACGAGGATGAGGACGAGCGCCAGGACAAAACCCGTTGCCGGCGACAGAACGATCGCAGCGACCGTCTTGCCGAGCCCCGACCAGACGATGGCGCCGACGCCCGCCTTTGCAACGCCGGCGCCGACCAGCCCGCCGATCAGCGCGTGCGAGCTGCTCGATGGGATGCCGGCGATCCAGGTGACGATGTTCCAGACGATGGCGCCCACGAGAGCCGAGAAGATCACCGCCGGCGTGACGATGCTGACGTCGACGATGCCCTTGCCCACGGTTTCAGCGACATGCAGGCCGAAGAACATGAAGGCGATGAAATTGAAGAAAGCCGCCCAGAACACCGCATAATGCGGCCTCAGCACGCGCGTGGAGACGATCGTGGCGATGGAGTTGGCCGCGTCGTGCAGGCCGTTGAGAAAATCGAAGAACAGCGCGACGGCGACAAGGCCGGCCAGCAGGGGAAAGGCTATGGTGGCTTCCATTGCCTAGACGTTCTCGATGACGATGCCGCTGATCTCGTTGGCGACGTCCTCGAAACGGTCGACCACCTTCTCGAGCTGGCCATAGATCTCGCTGCCGATCAGATAAGCCATAGGGTCGCTGCTGCCGTGTTTCCTGAACAGGTTTTTCAGCCCCTGCTCATGCAGATCATCGGCCCGGCTTTCGACGCGCATGACTTCTTCGGCGATGGCGTTGAGGCGCACCGTGTGCGTACCGACCTTGGCGAGCAGCGGGATCGCCTCGGCCACCAGCTTGGCGGCAGCGACGATGACGCCGCCCATTTCCTGCATCAGCGGATCGAATTCCTTCTTTTCGAACAGTCTCACCGTCTTGACGGTCTTGTGCATCATATCGATGGCATCATCCATCGACTGGATCAGGTCCTTGATGTCGCCGCGATCGAACGGCGTGATGAAGGAGCGCCGCACGGCAAGCAGGACTTCGGCGGTGATGTGGTCGGCTTCGTCCTCGAGATCGACGATCTTCTGGCACCAGCGATCGATATCCTTGCCCTGGAGGAGGAGCTGCAGCGCCTCCGCGCCGCCGACCACCGTGCGGGAATGGCGCTCGAACAGATCAAAGAAGCGATCTTCGCGCGGCAGCAGCTTGCGGAACCAGCCCAGCATGTCAGTCTCCCATCGCGGCCGGTTCACGACCGTTTTACTGACATAGCGCCGCACGGCGCCGCGGGGAACCGTAAGCCGGCTGAAAAGATGTGGATGCGGGCGTTATGCATATCGCTTGCGGCAAAGGACAAATTGCCCGAGCCTGCGCGACGACCGGAAGGATGGCATGATCGACAAACTCGAATTCTTCATCGCGCTGGCCAAGGAAGAGCATTTCGGCCGGGCGGCGGAAGTGTGCGGCGTCACCCAGCCGACGCTTTCGGCCGGGATCAAGCAGCTGGAAGGCCAGCTCGGCGTCATGCTGGTGCTGCGCGGCTCGCGCTTCCAGGGCCTGACGCCGGAAGGCAAGCAGGTGCTGGTTTGGGCGCGGCGCATCGTCGGCGACTCAAGGACCATGCGCGAGGAAATGCGCGCGGCGCGCCACGGCCTTGCCGGCCGCATCCGCATCGCCGCCGTCCCGACGGCGCTGGCCATGGTGGCGCGGCTGACAACGCCGTTCCGCGAAAAGCATCCCGGCGTCACTTTTTCCGTCCTGTCGCGGACGTCGATCGAGGTGCTGACGCTGCTCGGCAATTTCGATGTCGATGCCGGCATCACCTATCTCGACAACGAACCCCTGGGGCGGGTGACCAGCGTGCCGCTCTATGACGAGCGCTACCAGCTGATCACGGCGGTCGGAAACCCCTATTCCGACCGCGACAAAGTGACGTGGGCCGAGATCAGCCATCTGCCGCTCTGCCTGCTGACGCCGGACATGCAGAACCGGCGCATCATCGACCAGCATCTGGCGGAAGCCGGCGTGCAGGTGCGGCCGACGCTGGAATCCAACTCGATGATTGTCTTGTTCTCGCATATCCGGACCGGCAAATGGTCATCGATCATGCCTCTCAACCTCGCGGAAACATTCGGCTTTTCGGAGCCGATCCGGGCCATACCGATCGTCGAGCCGGATGCCAGCCATACCGTCGGGCTGGTGGCGGCACCGCGCGAGCCGCACACGCCGCTCGTGCAGGCGCTGCTGGACGAGGCGATGGCGCTGGCAGACGATTTCCGCACCCATCGCTAGGCTAGAAATGCCTGAGAAGACGCTTGATAGAAATTTTCTATCGAGCGACGAAACCGCTTTATTGATTTCGGGGGTTTCCTCTGATTTCTTAAGCACTTAGCGATATTGCGCCTTATGCATGTCGTTGCCCTAACACCGCTTCGCATTTTTGGGCGACATGCATAGGGAAAGCCACGACCAGGGAGGGCGCTGCATGACGATGCAGCCTGCAAGTACCGAGATCGCATCGCGCACGGCCGCGATCGTCCAAGAGTTGAAGGATGTCGAGGGTCCGCTGCTGCCGATCCTGCACGGCATCCAGGAGGAATTCGGTCACGTGCCGCATGACGTGCTGCCCGTCATCGCCGACGGGCTGAACCTCTCCAGGGCGGAGGTGCATGGCGTCGTGACCTTCTATCATGATTTCCGTGCCCGGCCGGCCGGCCGCCATGTGCTCAAGCTTTGCCAGGCGGAAGCCTGCCAGTCGATGGGCTCGGATGCTGTCGCCGCCAAGGTCAAGCAGCTGCTCGGCATCGATTTCCATGAGACCACCCGCGACGGATCGGTTACACTCGAGCCCGTCTATTGCCTCGGGCTTTGCGCCTGTTCGCCTTCGGCAATGCTCGACGGCGAGGTGATAGGACGGCTTGACGACGACAAGATCGACGAGATCGTCGCCGAGGTGCGCTCATGATCCCCCGCATCTACATTCCCGGCGATTCCGGCGCGCTGGCGCTGGGCGCCGAAAAGGTCGCCAAGGCGGTTCGCGCGGAGCTCGCCGAGCGCGGCATCGAGGCCAAGATCGTGCGAAACGGCTCGCGCGGCGCCTATTTCCTGGAACCGATGGTCGAGGTCGCGACCGCCAACGGCCGCGTCGCCTACGGTCCCGTCAAGGCTTCCGACGTCAAGAGCCTGTTCGACAGCGGCTTCCTCACCGGCGGCCATCACAAGCGCTGGCTGGGCGCGCCGGACAAGATCCCCTTCCTGGCCAAGCAGACCAGGCTGACCTTCGCGCGCTGCGGCATCAACGACCCGCTGTCGCTCGACGCCTATAAATCGCTCGGCGGACTGAAGGGCCTGCAGAACGCGGTGGCCATGTCGCCCGCCGACATCGTCAAACAGGTGACGGAGTCCGGTCTGCGCGGCCGCGGCGGCGCCGGCTTCCCCACCGGCATCAAGTGGAAGACGGTGCTGGATACGACGGGTGACCGCAAATACATCGTCTGCAATGCCGACGAGGGGGACAGCGCCACTTTCGCCGATCGCATGATCATGGAAGGCGATCCCTTCGTGCTGATCGAAGGCATGGCGATCGCCGGCATCGCCACAGGCGCGACCAAGGGTTTCGTCTATATCCGCTCGGAATATCCGCATGCGGTGGCTGTCATGAACAAGGCCGTCGAAGTCGCCCGCAAAGCCGGCGTGCTCGGCACCAACGTGCTGGGCTCGCCCAACGCCTTCGACATGGAGATCCGCGTCGGCGCCGGCGCCTATGTCTGCGGTGAGGAAACTTCGCTGCTCAACAGCCTCGAAGGCAAGCGTGGCGTGGTGCGCGCCAAGCCGCCGCTGCCGGCGATCCAAGGGTTGTTCGGCAAGCCGACGGTGATCAACAACGTCATCTCGCTGGCTTCCGTCCCTGTCGTCATGGACAAGGGTGCCGCCTTCTACAAGGATTTCGGCATGGGCCGCTCGCGCGGCACGATCCCGATCCAGATTGCCGGCAACGTCAAGCATGGCGGCCTGTTCGAAACCGCCTTCGGCCTGACGCTGGGCGAGATCGTCGATGATATCGGCGGCGGCACGGCCACCGGGCGGCCGGTGAAGGCCGTGCAGGTCGGCGGGCCGCTCGGCGCCTATTTCCCGCGCGCGCTGTTCGACACGCCGTTCGACTATGAAGAATTCGCCAAGCGTGACGGGCTGATCGGCCATGCCGGCATCACCGTGTTCGACGACACCGCCGACATGCTGAAGCAGGCGCGCTTCGCCATGGAGTTCTGCGCCATCGAAAGCTGCGGCAAGTGCACCCCTTGCCGCATCGGCTCGACGCGCGGGGTGGAGACCATCGACAGGCTCGCCGCCGGCATCGAGCCGGAAAAGAACCTCGCTCTGGTCACCGACCTCTGCAACACGATGAAGTTCGGATCGCTCTGCGCGCTGGGCGGCTTCACGCCCTACCCGGTGATGAGTTCGATCACCCATTTCCCCGAGGATTTCAAGCCGGCGCCCGCGCGCGTGGCTGCTGAATAGGAGCTGGCAGATGAACATCAAGGCCGACTTCCCGACACTCATCGAAGAACTCGATTACGGAACCCCGGAATCGAAGGCGCAAAAGCAGGTCACGCTGACCGTCGATGGCCGCAGCATCAGCGTGCCGGAAGGCACGTCGATCATGCGTGCGGCGATGGAAGCCGGGGTCGAGATCCCGAAACTCTGCGCCACCGACATGCTGGACTCGTTCGGCTCCTGCCGCGTCTGCCTGGTCGAGATCGAAGGACGCGGCGGCACGCCGGCATCCTGCACGACGCCGGTCGGCGAAGGCATGGTGGTCAAGACGCAGTCCGAGCGGCTCGACGCCATTCGCCGCGGCGTCATGGAACTCTATGTCTCCGACCATCCGACCGGCTGGAACGAGAAGGCCGGAACCGGCGCCAGTGAGTTCGACGCGGTGGCGAAGTCGGTCGGCCTGGCCGAGAACCGCTACGGCGTCGAGGGCCGCAATCACGTCAAGCCGGAAGACGGCGTTGCGCCCGGCCATGGCTCACTGGCGGTCGACTACATCGCCCGCGATGAATCCAATCCCTATTTCACCTATGATCCGGCGCAATGCATCGTCTGCTCGCGCTGCGTGCGCGCCTGCGAGGAAGTGCAAGGCACCTTCGCGCTGACGATCGAGGGCCGCGGTTTCGAATCGCGCATGGTCGCCGGCATGCACGAGGATTTCATCGCTTCCGAATGCGTATCCTGCGGCGCCTGCGTGCAGGCCTGCCCGACCGATGCGCTGCGCGAGAAGACCGTGCTTGCCAAGGGCCTGCCGGAGCGCTCGGCCGTCACCACCTGCGCCTATTGCGGCGTCGGCTGCTCGTTCAAGGCGGAAGTCAAGGACGACGAAGTCATTCGCATGATGCCCTACAAGGAGGGCAAGGCAAACCACGGCCATTCCTGCGTGAAGGGCCGTTTCGCTTATGGCTACGCCACCCACAAGGACCGCATCCTGTCGCCGATGATCCGCGAGAAGGTCAGCGATCCCTGGCGCGAGGTGAGCTGGGAAGAGGCGATCGCCCATACGGCCAAGGAATTCCGCCGTATCCAGTATCAATACGGACGCACATCCATTGGCGGCATCACCTCGTCGCGCTGCACCAATGAAGAGACCTATCTCGTGCAGAAGCTGGTGCGCCAGGGCTTCCGCAACAACAATGTCGACACCTGCGCGCGCGTCTGCCATTCGCCGACGGGCTACGGGCTCGGCCAGACCTATGGCACCTCGGCCGGCACGCAGGATTTCGATTCGGTCGATTACACCGACGTCGGCGTCATCATCGGCGCCAATCCGGCTTCGGCACACCCGGTGTTCGCCTCGCGGCTGAAGAAGCGGCTGCGGCAGGGCGCCAGGCTGATCGTGCTCGATCCGCGCCGCACCGAGATGGTCAAGTCGGCGCATATCGAAGCGGACTATCACCTGCCGCTGAAGCCCGGCACCAATGTGGCGGTGCTGACGGCGCTGGCGCATGTCATCGTCACCGAAGGCCTGTTCAACGAGGCCTTCATCCGCGAGCGCTGCGACTGGACGGAATTCCAGGACTGGGCGTCCTTCGTCGCCTTGCCGGAAAACAGCCCCGAGACCGTCGGCAAATTGTCCGGCGTCGATCCCGAGCTGATCCGGGGTGCCGCGCGTCTCTATGCCACCGGCGGCAATGGCGCGATCTATTACGGACTGGGCGTGACGGAGCACAGCCAGGGTTCGACCACGGTCATGGCCATCGCCAACCTTGCCATGGCGACCGGCAATATCGGCCGGCCGGGCGTCGGCGTTAACCCGCTGCGCGGCCAGAACAACGTGCAGGGCTCGTGCGACATGGGCTCTTTCCCGCATGAATTGCCGGGCTATCGCCATATTTCGGGCGACGCCGTGCGCGACATCTACGAGAGCCTGTGGGGCGTGAAGCTCGACGACGAGCCGGGCCTGCGCATCCCCAACATGCTGGATGCCGCCGTCGATGGCTCCTTCAAGGGCATCTACATCCAGGGCGAGGACATCCTGCAGTCCGACCCCGACACCAAGCATGTCGCGGCCGGCCTGGCGGCCATGGAATGCGTGGTCGTGCACGACCTTTTCCTCAACGAGACGGCCAACTACGCGCATGTCTTCCTGCCGGGCTCGACGTTCCTCGAGAAGGACGGCACCTTCACCAATGCCGAGCGCCGCATCAACATGGTGCGCAAGGTTCTGGAGCCGAAGGCACGCTACGCCGACTGGGAAGCGACACAGGAGCTTGCCCGCGCGATCGGGCTCGACTGGAACTACCAGCATCCCTCTGAGATCATGGACGAGATCGCCCAGACGACGCCGAGCTTCGCCGGCGTCTCGTTCGAGCTGCTCGACCGTGTCGGATCGGTGCAATGGCCCTGCAACGAGAAGGCACCGCTCGGCACGCCGATCATGCATGTCGATGGCTTCGTGCGCGGCAAGGGCAAGTTCATCCGCACAGAATATGTGGCGACCGACGAGCGGACCGGGCCGCGCTTCCCGCTGCTGCTCACCACCGGCCGCATTCTCAGCCAGTACAATGTCGGGGCGCAGACAAGGCGCACCGACAACGTCATGTGGCACTCGGAAGACCGGTTGGAGATCCACCCGCACGATGCCGAGAACCGTGGCCTGCGCGATGGCGACTGGGTGCGGCTGACCAGCCGTTCTGGCGAGACGACGCTGCGGGCGCTGATCACCGATCGGGTGTCGCCAGGCGTGGTCTATACGACGTTCCACCATCCGGACACGCAGGCCAATGTCATCACCACCGACTTCTCCGACTGGGCGACGAACTGTCCGGAGTACAAGGTGACGGCGGTTCAGGTCGGCGCCTCCAATGGGCCGTCGGACTGGCAGCGCGATTATGACGAGCAAGCGCGCAACAGCCGCCGTATCGCACCGCTGGAAGCGGCGGAGTAGCCGTGCCGAGGCGTTCGACGATAAAAGCATCAATCTCGACGGTTGTTCGACCCCCACTCCGTCGAGCTTCGCTCGACACCTCTCCCCCGATCGACGGGGGAGAGGAAGGGCGCGAGCTCGCCAATCTTGGCGTCTTTCCTCTCCCTCCGGAGGGGGGAGAGGTGGCGCTGCGAAGCAGCGACGGAGTGGGGGAAGCCGGCCCTGCTACACACTACCGCCGGAAGTCGGGCACAAGCCAAAGAGCAGGCAATCCGGCTTATCTGGCGTGCAGTCGACCCCCACTCCGTCAAGCTTCGCTTGACACCTCTCCCCCGATCGACGGGAGAGAGGAAAGGCGCGGGTCCCCACGGCTGCTGCCAAGGGCCTGCAGGCCAGAGGGGGGTGCGTGACCCGCAAACGTCAAGCCATTACGCAAATCTCCCGCCTGGCGCACCGCGCCAGTGGCACTGTCGCGGCCAACCGGATGGTGCCGGAGGAGACGCCGGTGGCATTCTCGTTCGCCGGCACCACCCATGCGGTGATGATGGCGAGCCCGGCCGATTTCGAGGATTTCGCCCTCGGCTTCTCGTTGACCGAAGGCATCATCGCCGTGACTGGGGAAATCGAGGCGATCGAGGTCGAGGATCATGGCGCCGGCATCGATATCCAGATCCGGCTGAAGGACCAGGCCAACACGCGCTTCGAGGCGCGGCGGCGCAGGCTTGCCGGGCCGGTCGGCTGCGGGCTCTGCGGCATCGAATCCATCGAGGAAGCGATGCGCTCCGTCGATGCGGTTGGTGCGTCAAAACTTACACTTGATGCGAACGATATCGCCCGCTCCGTGAAGCTCCTGTCGAAGGTGCAGCCGCTGCACGCCGAGACCGGCGCCGTGCATGCCGCCGGTTTCTACGTTCCGGGCAAAGGCGTCGTCCTGGCGCGCGAGGATGTCGGCCGCCACAATGCGCTGGACAAGCTGGCTGGCGCCCTGGCCAAGGCCGGCATCGACGGTTCGACGGGCGCCGTCGTGGTGACCAGCCGTGTCTCGGTCGAGATGGTGCAGAAGACGGCGGCGATCGGTTCCGCCTTCATCATCGCCGTCTCGGCGCCGACAGCACTTGCCATCCGCACGGCGCAAGAGGCCGGCATGACGCTGGTGGCGCTGGTGCGCGGCGATGATTTCGATGTTTTCACCCACCCTGACCGGGTGGTCTTGGGAGTTGCCCAGCATGTCGCATGACGAAGACCACATCACGAGCACCAGCGAGAAGCTGGTGCGCATGGCCAACCAGATCGCGGCCTTTTTCCACTCCAGGCCGCGCGAAGAGGGTGTCGCGGGCGTCGCCGAGCACATCAACAAGTTCTGGGAACCCAGGATGCGCCGGCAGTTCTTCGAGATGCTGGACAGTGGCGGCGAAGGCTTCGACGAACTCGTCGTGGTCGCTTCCGCCAGGATCAAGCGGCCGATCTCGCCTGCCGAGGCCGATCTCAAGCTGGGATTGAAGGCCTCCCCGGCCGACATCGCCGCCTCACAAAAATAGGCCGCAGGGGCCACGCAGGCTTATATTCCTGCCTGCTAAAGTTTATGCTGCCGCAAGCGGCGCGGCTCTGCTATGGTTGACGATCAGAAATCGTCAGGCCGGGCGGAAAACTCGTGAGGCCGATCGAGACCCGATATGCCCTCAGTGGCGAGGTGCGGATCGCCTATCAGGTGGTCGGCCAGGGATCGTTCGATCTCGTCTTCGTGCCAGGCTTCATTTCCAACCTCGACCTGCACTGGGATGACGAGGGCTACAGCCGGTTGCTCAAGCGGCTTTCGGCGTTCTCGCGGCTGATCCTGTTCGACAAGCGCGGCACGGGCCTTTCCGACCGTGTCGATGTCCATAACTTGCCCAGCCTGGAAACCCGCATGGACGATGTGCGCGCGGTGATGGATGCGGCCGGCAGTGGGCGTGCCGCGCTGCTCGGCGCTTCCGAGGGCGCACCGATGGCCATGCTGTTCGCCGCCACCTATCCGGAGCGGACACGGGCATTGGCGCTCTATGGCGGCTATGCGCATTTCCACAAATGGGTGATGCCGCCGGAGCGCCTCGACGCCTTCATCGAGATGGCCGAGACGGCCTGGGGCACCGGCGCCACCTTGCCCCATTTCGCGCCGGGCCGGGTTGACGATGCCCGTTTTTCAACCTGGTGGGCGCGCTTCGAACGCCTGTCGGCAAGCCCGACCGCGGCGGCGGCACTGGCGCGGATGAACGCCGAGATCGATATACGCGGCGTGCTGGCGGCGATCGGCGCGCCGACGCTGCTGATCCATCGCCGCAACGACGTCCGGGTCGATCCCGACGCCAGCCGCTTCCTGGCCAGGAAGATCCCCAATGCGCGGCTGGTCGAAATCCCGGGGCGCGACCATCCGATCTGGACCGGCGATGTCGACAGGGTGGCCGACCTGATCGAGGAGTTCCTGACCGGCGAGCGCGCGGTGGCGGAAGCGGAGCGCGTTCTGGCGGCGCTTCTGGTGACACGTATCTACGATACGGCGCGGCTTGGCGACCGGATGTGGAGCGAACGCAGCCAGCATTTCCACGAAACATGGCGGACGCTTGTCGGACGCCATGGCGGGCGCTGCGTGGATATACACGGCGAGATGATGATTTCACGCTTCGATGGACCTGGGCGTGCATTGCGCTGCGCGGCGGCGTTGCGCGACGCAGCGCAGCAGATCGGCGTGGCAAGCGCACAGGGCGCGCATGTCGGCGAGATCGAGACGCGCGGCCCTCCCATAGGATTGACGGGTCGCGTGACCATTCAGCTCGCCGCTCACGCCGGGCGCGGCGACATACTGGCGTCGCGGCTGGTCGCCGACCTGGCGGTCGGTTCGGGACTTCACTTCGTGGAAGCGGGGCGTGTCAGCATCGATGAGCTGGACGAGCCGCTGGCGCTTGTGCTCGCTATGTCCGAACAGCATTTGGAACCGGCCTGCCGTCCCAAGGTCAAGGCGGCCGAGCCGGCCTCGCTGACAGTGCGCGAGAGCGAGGTCGTGAACCTGATCGCCGACGGCAAGAGCAATGCCGCGATCGCCGCCGAACTCAGGCTGAGCGAGCACACGGTCAAGCGCCACGTCGCCAACATATTGCTCAAGCTCGACCTTCCCTCGCGAGCGGCGGCGGCGGCATTTTCCGTCAGGCACGCTGGCCCGGACGGGCCATGAGAGCCATGGCGCTTTCGGGCGAAGCGGCGAGGCCGATGTAAGGGCTATCAATATCCCCATGCAGGCCAGGCGGGTATCGCCAGGAAGGCACTGCGAACGGAGGATGAAATGCTCAAGTCAAACCTGAATGTCAGATCACTTGTGATAGCGGCAGGCATTGGCGCGCTGTTCACGATCTCTCCCGCGAGAGCCGAGGATGCATCGGCGGCGGCCGCCTACAAGGACATCGAGGCAACGCTCGGTTCGGTGCCGGACATGTTCAAGACGCTGCCCGACGTCGCCATCGCCGGCGCCTGGGCCGAGATCAAGGGGGTGCAGCTCAACCCCAACACCGCGCTGGACGGCAAGACCAAGGAACTGATGGGCCTTGCGGTCGCCGCGCAGATCCCCTGCCAGTACTGCATCTATTTCCACACAGAGGCTGCCAAGCTCAACGGTGCGAGCGACGAGGAGATCAAGGAGACGATCGCGATGGCGGCGATCGTGCGCCACTGGTCGACGATCCTCAACGGCAGCCAGGTCGATCTGGCGACCTTCAAGAAGCAGACCGACGACGTCTTCGCAGCCGTGAAGGCGAAGTCGCAGTGAAAAACACGGCCCGTCGATGACCGACAGGCCGTGCTTCCAAGCATCAACCGCCCGATCGGGTAGACGGGCACATGGAGGATAAAATGCTGACCAAGACTCAAACAGTGGATGGCGCGGCGATCAAGAAGGCGATCGAAGGCCGTGACGGCAAGATGCTGTCGAGCTTCTATGCCGATGACGCGCTGGTGCGGGTGATCGACCGCAACAACCCGCCGAGCAAGCCACGTGAAATCCGCGGGCGCGCGGCGATCACGACGTTCTGGGACGACATCTGCAGCCGCGCGATGACCCACAAGGTCGACACCACCATCGCCAACGGCGACAGCCTGGCCTTCACCCAGGCCTGCTCCTATCCGGATGGCACCAAGGTGTTCGCCGCGGCGATGCTGGAGCTGAAGAACGGGCAGATCGCACGGCAGACCGTCGTGCAGGCCTGGGACGAGTAGATCAACCGCAAACCACCGAGGGAGAACAAAAATGTTCAGCGCGAGATGGCAGATCGACGCCAAGTTCGGACACAAGCAGACCGTGCTCGAACTGCTCAAGAAATGGGAACGCGAGATCGGGTCGCAGGTCGGCATCGCCGACCTGCAATTCCAGATCATGACGGGATCGATCGGTGCGAGAGAAGCAACGGTCGAGTCGCATCATCAGGTCGAGAGCCTGGCCCAGTTGGAGGCGTTCTTCGCTAAGATCGGCAAAATCGACGCGCATGCCAAATGGGGCAAGGAAATGGAGCCCTTTGTCGTGTCGGGCACCAGCCTGTGGAACATCTATCGCATCGTGGAGTAGCGATTACGCTCGACCTTCCTTCTCCCCTTGCGGGAGAAGGTGGATCAACGCGTCAGCGTCGAGACGGATGAGGGGTGTTCCAGCTTGGCGCCAAGCTACCCCTCACCCGGATTGCCAACCGATTTGCGAAGCGCAAATCGGGGCAATCCGACCTCTCCCACAGGGGGAGAGGTAGAAGCGCTACTACCCATGCGCCACCATCACATGGCGCACCGCGGTATAATCCTCCAGCGCATAGAGCGACATGTCCTTGCCGTAGCCTGACTGCTTCAGCCCGCCATGCGGCATCTCGTTGGTCAGCATGAAGTGGGTGTTGATCCAGGTGCAGCCATATTGCAGGCGTGCGGCCGTCGCCATGGCGCGCGAGACGTCCTTGGTCCACACCGACGACGCCAGGCCGTAGTCGCTGTCATTGGCCCAGCCCACCGCCTCGTCGACTTCCGTGAAACGGGTGACCGAGACGACCGGACCGAAGACTTCGCGGCGTACGATCTCGTCCTCCTGCAGCGCGCCGGCAACGACGGTCGGCTGATAGTAGAAGCCGGTGCCCTCGCCCGGCTTGCCGCCGGTGGTGATCTCGATGTGCTTCAGTTCCGAGGCGCGCTCGACGAAGCTCGACACGCGGTCGCGCTGGCGGCGCGAGATCAGCGGCCCGATCTCGTTCTCGGTATCGTCTGATAGATTGTACTTGATGGTCGATACGGCCGACGAGAGATCGGCGACGAGCTTGTCGTAGATCTTCTTGCCGGCATAGATGCGGCAGGCGGCGGTGCAGTCCTGGCCGGCATTGTAATAGCCGAAGGCGCGCAGGCCTGCGACGACGGAGCCAAGGTCGGCGTCGTCGAAGACGATGACCGGCGCCTTGCCGCCGAGTTCAAGATGCGTGCGCTTGACCGATTTGGCGGCCGCCTGCAGCACCTTCTTGCCGGTAGCGACGTCGCCAGTGATCGAGATCATATTGACCTTGGGGTGGTTGATCAGCGTGTTGCCGACACTGTCGCCACGGCCGAGCACGACGTTGACGACGCCTTCGGGCAGGATCTCGGCCAGGATTTTCGCCAGCTTCAGCGCCGTCAGCGGCGTCTGCTCCGACGGCTTGAAGACGACGGTGTTGCCGCCGGCAATCGCCGGCGCGACCTTCCAGGCCATCATCATCAGCGGATAGTTCCAGGGCGCGATCGAGGCGACGATGCCGATCGGGTCGCGCCGCACCATCGAGGTGTGCCCGGGCAGATACTCACCGGCGACGACACCAGGCATCGAACGGACAGCGCCGGCAAAGAAGCGGTAGCAGTCGACGATCGCCGGGATCTCGTCATTGAGCACTGAATTGATCGGCTTGCCGCAGTTCAGCGCCTCGAGCGCCGCGAACTCCTTCGCTTCCGCCTCGATGCGATCAGCGATTTTGAGCAGATAGCCCGATCGCTGCGCCGGCGTGGTGCGCGACCACAAGACGAACGCCTGTTCGGCGGCCGCTACCGCCGCCTCGATCTGCGCCTGGCTGGCCTCGGGCAGGTTGAGGATGGCCGCCCCGGTCTTCGGATTGAGGATCGGCTCCTCGGCGTCCGTGCCCTTCTCGAATTTCGAGCCGATCAGCATCTGAGTGTCCATTGGGTTCCTCCTTGATCAGGAGCGAGTAGCGAGTAGCGAATAGCGAATAGGGTCAGGTATCGATTTCCCTATTCGCTATTCGCTACTCCCTATTCGCCGTTTTCATTTTCCACCCCCAGCGATCTGGTCTCCGTCGCGGGTCAGGTAATAGGCAAACAGGATGGGCAGCAGCGTCACCAACACGACGACCATGGCCACGACATTGGTGACCGGGCGCTGGCGCGGACGGATCAGCTCCTCCAGCATCCAGATCGGCACGGTCTGCTGCTGGCCGGCGGTGAAGGTGGTGACGATGACTTCGTCGAACGAAAGCGCGAAGGCCAGCATGCCGCCGGCAAGCAGCGCGGTGGCGATGTTAGGCAGCACGACATGCCGGAAGGTCTGGAAGCCGTCGGCGCCGAGATCCATCGAGGCCTCGATCATCGAGCCGGAGGTGCGGCGGAAGCGGGCAACCGCGTTGTTGTAGACGACGACCACGCAAAAGGTGGCGTGGCCGAGCACGATCGTC
The DNA here is from genome assembly GCF_000176035.2 of Mesorhizobium opportunistum WSM2075. Classification (NCBI taxonomy): domain Bacteria; kingdom Pseudomonadati; phylum Pseudomonadota; class Alphaproteobacteria; order Hyphomicrobiales; family Phyllobacteriaceae; genus Mesorhizobium; species Mesorhizobium opportunistum. The sequence goes on from NC_015675.1 coordinate 163,575, forward strand.
CAGAACGAGAACGGGATGTCGGCGAGCGCGAAGGCCGACCGCAGGGCGATGCCGGTGATGATACCGGGCAAGGCGATCGGCAAGATGACCAGCAGCGAGATGGTCTCGCGGCCGAAGAATTTTGTCCGCGACACCGCGGCGGCACAGAGTGTGCCGAGGATCAAAGCAATCGCCGTCGAGATGGCGGCGACGCGCACCGAAAGCGACAGCGCTTCCCAGACATCCGGCCGGTTCCAGGTGACGGCGAACCACTGCGTGGTCAGCCCGGGCGGCGGCCAGACGAAGCTCTTCTCTTCCGTCGTGAAGGCATAGACGAAGATTAGCAGGATCGGCAGATGCAGGAACAGCAGGCCGCAGGCGGCGGCGATCTTCAGGCCGAGCGGAGCCGATTGACCACGGTCAGAGCGCATCGAAAGCCCCCATGCGCTTGGCGCCCCACAGGTAGAAGCCCATGATGACGATCGGCACCACGGTGAAGGCGGCGGCGAGCGGGATGTTGCCGGCGGTGCCCTGCTGCGAATAGACGGCCTGGCCGATGAACAGGCGCGAGGTGCCGATGATCTGCGGGATGATGTAGTCGCCCAATGTCAGCGAGAAGCTGAAGATCGAGCCGGCGACGATGCCGGGCAGCGCCAGCGGGAACAGCACATTGCGGAAGGTCTGGCCCGGCGAGGCACCGAGATCGGACGAGGCCTCGACCAGATTGGCGGGCACGCGTTCGAGCGCGGCCTGCACCGGCAGGATCATGAAGGGCAGCCAGACATAGACGAAGACGATGAAGGTGCCGGTGAACGATACCGACAGCGAGTTGCCGCCGACCACCGGCAGCGACAGCCAGGCATCGAGCAGCCACAGCAAATGCAGCTTGGCGAGCAGCCAGGTGAGAATGCCTTCCTTGGCCAGGATCAGCTTCCAGGCATAGATCTTGACCAGGTAGCTCGACCACAGCGGCAGCATGACGCCGAGATAGAACAGCGCCTTCCAGCGGCCGCGCGCATAGCGTGCGGCGTAGTAGGCGATCGGAAAGGCGACAATGGCCGAGGCCAGCGTGACCAGCGCCGCCATCGTCACCGTGCGCAGGATGATGTCGAGATTGGCCGCCTGGAACAGGTCGCCATAGGTCTTCAGCGTGAACTCCCGGTTGATGAGGCCGGAGAACTCGTCGATGGAGAAAAAGCTTTGCGCCAAAAGGGCGAACAGCGAGCCGATATAGACGATGCCGAGCCACAAAACCGGCGGCAGCAGCATGAGGAGCAGCAGGAGCTGCGGCCGGCGCCAGAACAGGTCCGACAGCGCGCCGCGCAGGCCGCCGCTGCCCGGCAGGATGGCGGGCGCGGGATTGGCGTTGAGCGCGGCGATGGTCATGGGGCGACCGCGGCGATTGGATCAATCGAGGCCAGGCCGCGATCCGTCACACCCCCCTCTGTCCTGCCGGACATCTCCCCCGCAAGGGGGGAGATCAGCAGCTTGTCTGTCCTGCCAGTTCTGCAGCGGAGACGATTGGGGAAGCCGTTGGTGACAGCGAATCTCCCCCCTTGCGGGGGAGATGTCCGGTAGGACAGAGGGGGGTGCTTGGCGCAAACCTCAATCATGCCGGCTCATCCATCAGATGCAGGCTCTCGCGGTTGAAGGTCAGCACCACGGCGTCGCCTTCCGCCGGGAGGGCCGCGCCGGCCGGCACGATGGCATGCAGCTTCAAGCCGTCGGCATCGAACGCCAGCCTGGTGGTGGCGCCGAGATAGTTGGTCGAGACGAGGCGGGCGGCGACGCCTTCGCCGCTTGCGGCGCGGCCGACACGAATGGATTCGGGACGCAGGCTGCCCCAGCGGTGCTGGCCGGAATAGCGCTGAACGAAATCCGGCGGCAGCACGTTGGACGAGCCGACGAAATCGGCGACGAAGCGCGTCTTCGGCCGCTGGTAGATGTCCTCCGGCGTGCCGATCTGCATGATCTTGCCGTCATTGAAGACGGCGACGCGATCGGCCATCGACAGCGCCTCGCCCTGGTCGTGGGTGACGAAGACGAAGGTGATACCGAGCGCCTTCTGCAGCGACTTCAGCTCTTCCTGCATGTTCTCGCGCAGTTTCAGGTCCAGCGCACCGAGCGGCTCGTCGAGCAGCAGCACCTTGGGCTGGTTGACCAGCGCACGGGCAAGCGCGACGCGCTGGCGCTGGCCGCCGGAAAGCTGGCCGGGGCGGCGGGCGCCATAGCCAGGCAGGCGCACCAGCGTCAGCGCTTCCTCAGCCGCCTTGTGCCGCCCGGCCTTGCCGACGCCCTTGACCATCAGCCCGTAGGCGACGTTGTCGAGCACGTTGAGATGCGGGAACAGCGCATAGTCCTGAAACACCGTGTTGACGTTGCGGCGATAGGGCGGAACGCCCTCGGCGCGCTCACCGAAGATCGAGATCGAACCCGCAGTCGGCTGCTCGAATCCGGCGATCAGGCGCAGGCACGTGGTCTTGCCCGAACCCGACGGCCCGAGCATGGCGAAGAACTCGCCCGGCGCAATGTCGAGATCGACCGCATCGACGGCGCGAACGCTGCCGAAATGGCGGGAAACCTTCTGGAAGGAAACGGCTGATGTCATGGCTGCCAGTCTGTTTTTTGGCGGGTCAAACGAGGACGAATTCACGCGCCGCTTCACCTCCCCCTCGATGGGGGAGGTCGCGGCGAAGCCACGGGTGGGGTGATGGCGCGGACCTATCGGACAGTCCCCCACCGCGACACTGCGCGTCGACCCTCCCCGCGAGGGGGAGGTAAGAGAAATCACCGTCCGCCGATGACGCCGATATAGTCCGAGACCCAGCGGTAGTAAGGCACGCACTGGTTGTTCTGGGTGGCGCATTTCGAGACCGGCGTCTTCCAGAACTTGATCTTGTCGAAATTGTCGTAGCCGTTGGTCTTGCAGCCTTCCTCGCCAAGCAATTCGTTGCCCTTGCAGGCGGCGGGCACCACGGGGAGCGATCCGAACCAGGCCGAGACGTCGCCTTGCACCTTGGGCGACAGCGAATGTTCGAGCCACATATAGGCACAGTTCGGATGTGCCGCGTCGGCTTCCATCATGGTGGTGTCGGCCCAGCCGGTGACGCCTTCCTCCGGCACGGTCGAGGCAACCGGCTTCTTGGCGGCGACCAGTGTGTTGACCTGATACGGCCATGAACCGGAGGCCACGACGCCTTCGTTCTGGAAATCGTCGACCTGGATGGCGGCATCGTGCCAGTAGCGGCCGACCAGCGTGCGCTGCACGCGCAGCAGGTCGAGGGCTGCCTTGTACTGGTCTTCGTTGAGCTCGTAGGGGTCCTTGATGCCGAGTTCCGGCTTGTGGAACATCAGATAGTTGGCGGCGTCGGCGATGTGGATCGGTCCGTCATAGGCCTGGACGCGGCCCTTGTTGGACTTGCCGTCGGGCAGCTTCATCTCCTCGAAGACGACGTTCCAGCTCTTCGGCGCTTCCTTGAAGACCTCGGTGTTGTACATCAGGATGTTCGGTCCCCACTGATAGGGAACGCCGTAGTGGACCTTGTCGACGGTGAACCAGGGCGCGTCCTTCAGCCGGTCGTCGACCGACTTCCAGCTCGGGATGAGATCGGTGTTGATCGGCTGCACGCGCTTGCCGGCGACGAGGCGCAGCGAGGCATCGCCCGAGGCCGTGACGAGGTCGAAACCGCCCTCGTTCATCAGCGAGACCATCTCGTCCGAGGTGTTGGCGGTCTTGACGTTGACCTTGCAGCCGCTCTCCTTCTCGAAGGCGGTGACCCAGTCATAGCCCTTGTCGGTCTCGCCGCGCTCGATATAGCCCGGCCAGGCAACGATATTGACCTCGCCTTCGCCCTTGCCGAGTTCCTTGACCTGGGCGATGGCCTGGCCGGAGAAGGCGAGCGCGACCGTCAGCGCCGTGCATGACTTCAGGAATGAATTCATCATCGATCTCCCATTTGAGGGGCCGCGCTGCTGTGGCGGCTTTGTTCCCTGTAGGGAAAGTGCTTGGAAAACTCCGGTTTCGCAAATTCATTTATCAGAAGGGCGGTATCGGTTTTTCCGATAGCTGACACTGCTGGATCAGAGGCGCTGGCGGACCATCCTTTGCGACTGGGCAAGCCCGATGAAATCGCGCGCCGACTGCGGCAGGCCCGAGCCGCGCCGCCAGACCATGCCGACCTGCACCACCGGCAAGGAGCCGGAGATATCACGCGATTCGATGCGGTCGCCTTCCAGCGACCATGGGCGGTAGACAAGGTCGGGCAGCAGCGCCACGCCGGCGCCGGTGGCGACCAGGCTGCGCACGGCTTCCACGGAACGAGTGCGGAAGGCGACATGCGGCCTGGCGCCGATCGCCGTCAGCAGCTTGCCGGTGTTCTCCTCGATCTCATCGACGGTGAGCATGATCAGCGGCTCGGAGGCGATGTCGCCGATGCCGATGATGTCGGCGCCGGCGAGCGGATGGCCGAGCGGCAGCCACAGGCGATAGGCCGAGACCTCGAGGATTTCCGATTGCAGGGCGGTGCGGTCGCGCAGATTGGACGTGACCATGACGGCTATGTCGAGCTTGCCGCCGATCAGGAGATGTTCGAGGTAGTCGCCATTGTCCTCGATGGCCGAGACCTCGACGCCCGGATAGGCGCGGCGGTAGCGCGAAAGCAGATCCGACAGCACATAGCCGGCGACCAGTGAGGTGACGCCGAGTTGCAGCCGCCCGCCGGTCGCCGCCTGCTCGCCGGAGAAGGAGCGGCGGGCATCGGAAACGTCGGCGAGAATCTTCGTCGCGTGGCGCAGGAACTGGTGGCCCTTGTGGGTGATGTTGAGGCCGCGCGGATGGCGTTCGAACAGTTCGACCCCGAGATCGCTTTCGAGCTCCTTGATCGCTTCGGTGACGGACGATTGCGAGATGGAAAGATTTTGAGCCGCACCCGACACCGTGCCTTGCTCGGCGACGGCAATGAAGAACTGCAACTGGCGGATGGTGAAAGCCATGGCCGGACTAAACACGGCGCAAGCGGCTGTGGGAAGTGCCGGTCGGCCAATCGTCAACAGGCCCAGTCGTCAACAGACTGGATCAGAATCCGGCAACGTCGCCGGCAATGCTGAGCCGTGCGCCGGCCTGTGCGAGGGCAGCGGCAATATCGCGTGGCGGCAAGCGGTCGGTGGCGAGTTCGGAAAAGCCGGCGAAACTGCAGACCTGGACCAGGCCCTGGCGGCCGAATTTCGTGTGGTCGGTGATCACAAGCGAGCGCTGGCCGCGCGACAGTACCATGCGTGCGAATTCCGCCTCTTCGAGATCATAATCCATGACGCCCGTCACCGCATCGACGGCGCCGGTGGATATGACGGCGTGGCTGACCGAGAAACGGCTGACGAACTCGATGGCCGAGGCACCGAAGGCGGCACCGGAATCGCTGCGCAACTCGCCGCCGGCCATATAGACCTTGTTGCCGTTGATGGTGGCCAGCGTGCGGGCGATGTCGGACGAATTGGTGACGACCGTCAGCCGCCGGTGGCCGAGCAGTTCCCGCGCCAGGAACGAGGTCGTGGTGCCGGTGTCGAGCATGATCGATTCGCCGTCGCGGATGGTGGCGGCGACCATGCGGGCAATGACGCGCTTGGCATCGGCATTCTCGCGCATGCGCCGTTCGAATGGCGCTTCGCCGACCATCGAAGGCAGGCCGATGGCACCATGCATCTTCAGGACCGAGCCGTCGCCGGTGAGCGGCTTGACGTCGCGGCGTACGGTTTCGAGCGAAACACCCAGCCGGTCGGCCAGGCTGGCGATGGTGACGGTGCCCTCCTCCTGCAGCAGCCGCAGGATTTCGCCGTGGCGTTTCGAATGGACCATCTGGTTTCCCGGGTTCAGAACTTTGACCGATTCTAAGGTAATTCAAGCGGTTTTAAAGGAACTATCCCTTCATTTCGGGCAAAATACCCAAAAAAGGTCACATCTTTTTGTTGACAGCCGGGCAGCCTTGGCGTGAAATCCAATCTCAGAGGGTTCGGAGCTGCAACGGGAGGGCGATGGCAGAGCCGCAACTCACTGGTCAGACAGCTTGGCATCTGGCTGGCGCAAGGAATTTTCAGATCCGCGGGGGCGGATGCCGGGCTCAAAAACCTGGCCACGGGGCTCGTCGGTGCGGTGCGGGATACCGATCCTGGCGTCCCGCACCGACGAGATTATCCGCGTTTCTCCCCGCTGTCGTCGCGCTGCCCGTAGCGCCTCGTCGAAACCCAGCAAACCAGGCCATAAACCAGGGATAACTCCGTGATTGCAGAAGACCGCATCCGTGCCCTGCCCTGCTGGACCGGGGCCATCGAGATCGCCCCGCTGCCCGGCGGCCTGAGCAATGCCAACTATGTGGTCAGCGACGCCGCGGGACGGCATGTCGTGCGCTTCGGCCAGGACTATCCCTTCCACCATGTCTTCCGCGAGCGAGAGGTGATGACCGCGCGGGCCGCGCACGCCGCCGGTTTTGCGCCGGCGGTGCACTATGCCGAACCGGGGATCATGGTGACGGCGTATCTTGGCGCCAGGACCTATCTGGCCGACGATGTGCGCGCCAATCTTGGCCGGGTCGCGGCCCTGATGCGCGGCTTCCACCGGGAGATGCCCAACCATATCTCCGGCGCCGGCTTCATGTTCTGGGTGTTCCACGTCATCCGCGATTATGCACGTACGCTGGAGGAAGGCGGCAGCCGCAAGCGCAGCGAACTGCCGCACCTGCTGACACTGGCGGACGAACTGGAGCGCGCTCAGAAACTGCTGCCGATCGTCTTTGGCCACAACGATCTGTTGCCGGCCAACATTCTCGACGACGGCAACAGGCTGTGGCTGATCGATTTCGAATATGCCGGTTTCAACACGGCCATGTTCGACCTTTCCGGCGTTGCCTCGAATGCCGGCATGAGCGATGAGGAATCCTTCGCTTTCCTGACCGCCTATTTCATGAAGGAGCCGGACGAGGCGATCCGCCGCTCGCACGCGGCCATGCAATGCGCCTCGCTGCTGCGCGAGGCAATGTGGAGCATGGTGTCGGAACTCTATCTCGACGCGCCGGGCATCGACTACGTCGCCTATACCGAGGAAAACCTGGTGCGGCTCGACGCAGCGCTGGAAAACTACCGGACAAAATACGGGATCCTGAAATCATGACATTGCCTGGCCATGCCGCGATCGTCGTCATCGGCGGCGGCATCATCGGCTGTTCGACGGCCTATCATCTGGCGCGCGACCACAAGGCCGAGGTGGTGCTGCTCGAGCAAGGCAAGCTGACCTCGGGCTCGACCTGGCACGCCGCCGGCCTGGTCGGGCAATTGCGCTCGTCGGCCTCGATCACCCGCGTACTCAAATACTCGGTCGAGCTCTACAAGGGGCTGGAGGCCGAAACCGGCCTTGCCACCGGCTGGAAGATGACCGGCTGCCTGCGGCTCGCCACCAATGCCGACCGCTGGACCGAATACAAAAGGCTGGCGACGACGGCGAAGAGCTTCGGCATGGACATGCAGCTTTTGTCGCCGGCGGAGGTCAAGGCGATGTGGCCGCTGATGGAAACCGGCGATCTCGTCGGCGCTTCCTGGCTGCCGACCGATGGCCAGGCGAGCCCCTCGGACATCACGCAGTCGCTGGCCAAGGGCGCGCGCATGCATGGCGCCAAGCTTTACGAGGATGTGCGCGTCACCGGTTTCGAGATGAAGGACGGCCGCATCACCGCGGTGAAGACCAACAAGGGCGACATTGCCTGCGACAAGGTGGTGAACTGTGCCGGGCAGTGGGCGCGGCAGGTCGGCGCCATGGCCGGCATCAACGTGCCGCTGCAGCCGGTGAAGCACCAGTACATCATCACCGAGAAGATCGCTGGCCTGGCGACCGACGCGCCGACCATCCGCGACCCCGACCGCCGCACCTATTTCAAGGAGGAGGTCGGCGGCCTGGTGATGGGCGGCTACGAGCCCAATCCGCAGGCCTGGAAGACCGATCTGCCGGGCGGCGACGTGCCCGACGATTGGGAATTCCGGCTGTTCGACGACGATTACGATCATTTCGAGCAGCACATGACACAGGCGATCGCGCGCGTGCCGGCGCTCGAAACCGTCGGCGTCAAGCAGATGATCAACGGGCCGGAGAGCTTTACGCCGGACGGCAATTTCATCCTCGGCACGGCACCGGAATGCGCCAACATGTTCGTCGGCGCCGGCTTCAACGCCTTCGGCATCGCGTCCGGCGGCGGCGCCGGCTGGGTGCTGGCGCAATGGGTGGTCGATGGCGAGGCGCCGCTCGACCTGTGGGTGGTCGACATCAGGCGCTTTTCCAACTTGCATCGCGACCGGCAATGGGTGTGCGACCGCACGCTGGAAGCCTATGGCAAGCACTACACGATCGGCTTCCCGCACGAGGAATATGTCAGCGGCCGGCCGCGCATCGTCTCGCCGCTTTATGAGCGGCTGAAGCGGCAGCAGGCCGTGTTCGGCTCGAAGCTCGGCTGGGAACGGCCGAACTGGTTCGCGCCAGAGGGGGTCGAACCGCGGGACATCTATTCCATGGGCCGGCAGAACTGGTTTGCGGCGGTTGGCGACGAACACCGGCATGTGCGTGAAAAGGTCGGCATATTTGACCAGTCGTCGTTCGCCAAATACGAGTTGAGCGGGCCTGACGCGGCGAAGGCGCTGGACTGGATCTGCGCCAACGACGTCAGCAAGCCGGCCGGCCGGCTGACCTACACCCAGCTTCTCAACACGCGCGGCGGCATCGAGGCCGACCTGACCGTGGCGCGGCTGGCCGAGGAGACATTCTACATCGTCACCGGCACCGGGTTCCGCACCCACGATGCCTCGTGGATCAGCGACCATATCGGCGAGGGCCTCGATGCCACGCTTGCCGATGTCACCGAGGATTTCGGCACGCTGTCGCTGATGGGCCCCCGGGCGCGCGATGTACTGGCTGATGTGACCGATGCGGACGTGTCGAACGCAGCATTCCCGTTCGGTCATGTCCGGGAAATTGCCATTGCCGGCCACACGGTACGGGCGTTGCGCGTCACCTATGTCGGCGAACTCGGCTGGGAGCTGCACGTACCGATCGCCGCCACCGGTGAAGTCTTCGACGCGCTGATGACGGCCGGCAAGAGGCATGGCATCCGCCCTGTCGGCTATCGCGCGCTGGAATCGCTGCGGCTGGAAAAGGGCTATCGCGCCTGGGGCGCCGACATCACGCCCAACGACACGCCGCAGGAAGCCGGGCTCGGTTGGGCGGTCAAGCTGCGCAAGAACACCGATTTTGTCGGCCGGCGCGCGCTGGAGAAGGCCAACGGCACGGCATTGAAGAAACGCTTTGCCGGCTTCACGGTCGATGATCCCGACATCGTACTGCTCGGACGCGAGACCATCCTGCGCAATGGCGAGCCGGTCGGCTATCTGACCAGCGGCGGCTACGGCTACACGCTCGGCAAGAACATCGGCTACGGCTATGTGCGCAACGCCGATGGGGTGAGCGACGATTTTCTCGCCTCGGGCGACTATGAACTGGTCGTGGCCATGGAGCGGGCGCCAGCCAAAATCCATCTCGAGCCGATGTACGATCCGGCAGCGGGGCGAGTGAAGGCCTAGGTTCTGCTGTTTTGACGCAATTCCCAAGAAAAGCGCTACGCGTTTTTCCCGGGAAACCGCTCACACTTTCCTGGAATTGCTCTAGTTGACGCGCAGGGCAAGACCGCGGCTGGGCACGGTGTCGGCCTCGCCCGGCATGGAGACATAAGGCCGCGTTTCCTCGACGCGGGTGACGAGGCTTTGCGCCTCGAGTTCGGCGATGCGCGCGGCAAAACCTTGATCCCAGAGCGTGTTCTTGACCGTCAGCACGATGATGCCGCCCGGCCGGCAGATGCGGATCAGTTCGTCCAGCCCTTCGACGCCGACATGGCCCGAGGTGAAGACGCCGGCAGAGACGATGCCGGCATAGGCATCATCGGCAAAGGGCAGCTTGCCGCCAAGCGCCAGGCAATGCAGCGCCGAATAGACGCCCTTGCGGGCGGCCTGATCCAGCATGCCTTGCGAGATGTCGAGCGCCTCGACCTCAGGATAGCCTGCAATGTTCAACCATTCGCCGATGAGCCCGGTGCCCGCGCCAGCGTCGAGCAGCGGGACTGAGCCGCGCGGCAGATGGCGGGCCAGCAAGGCAAGACAGATCGTCGGATGGCGGTAGCCGGCGGCCGACATGTCGGCGTCATAGGTTTGCGACCAGCGGTCATACAGTGCCGCCACTTCCTCGGGCCGTGTCGCGGCATAGGCTGCGCTGAGCGCGCCCAGGTGTTTAGCGTCCGTCATGCTTTCTCGCCCGATCGAGTTGCCTTCGATCGGATGATAGCCAAACGGCGAAATTTGTGGAACCGTTGCGGCGAGAAATAACCGCGTGGGGCGAAGGCATGGTGACGGACGAGGCGCGGGCGAAACTTGCCGCAATTCCGATGCTGGCCGGCTATACCGGGCCGCTGGATCGGCTCGGCGGCCTCACCAACCTGGTCTTCAGGGCCGGTGAGTTCTGCCTGCGCATTCCCGGCAAGGGCACGGAAGAGTATATCAACCGCGCCAATGAGGCGGTGGCGGCGCACGAGGCAGCCAAGGCAGGCGTCAGCCCCGAGGTGCTGCATGTCGACCCCGGCACCGGGATGATGGTGACGCGCTTCATCGCCGGCGCCGAGACGATGTCGCCGGAGAAATTCAGGACCCGGCCAGGCAGTCCGGCGCGTGCCGGCGAGGCCTTCCGCAAGCTGCATGCTTCGGGCGCCGTGTTCCCGTTCCGCTTCGAACTGTTTGCGATGATCGACGACTATCTCAAGGTGCTGTCGACCAAGAATGTCGCGCTGCCCGCCGGCTATCACGATGTGGTGCGCGAGGCCGAGACCGTGCGATCGGCGCTTGCCGCGCATCCGCTCCCCGTCGTCGCCTGCCACTGCGATCCGCTGTGCGAGAACTTTCTCGATACCGGAGAGCGGATGTGGATCGTCGACTGGGAATATTCCGGGATGAACGACCCGCTCTGGGATCTCGGCGACCTCAGCGTGGAAGGCAGATTCGATGCCGCGCAGGACGAGGAGATGATGCGCGCCTATTTCGGCGGCGAAGCGACGCCGGCGGAGCGCGGCCGCGTCGTCATCTACAAGGCGATGTGCGACCTCTTGTGGACGCTGTGGGGTCTGATCCAGCTCGCCAACGACAATCCGGTCGACGACTTCCGCGCCTATGCCGACGGGCGGTTTGCCCGCTGCAAGGCGTTGATGGAGACGCCGGAGTTTTCACGGCACCTGGCGGCCGTGCGTAGGGGCTAGTTCACGCCCTTCGGCACGTTTTCGGGCGGCACCGTGGTCTCGACCACTTTCTGGCGGTGGAAGATGAACAGGCCGGCGAGCACCACGATGCCGGAACCGATCAGGATGCGCGGGCCGGGAACATCGCCGAAGAACGCCAGCCCGAAGACCACCGCCCATAACAGCAGCGTGTAATGCAGCGGCGCCAGCGTCGAGGCCGGCGCCAGCTTGAGCGCCCTGGTGATCATCAGATGCGCGCCGCAGGAGACGATGCCGAGCAGCAGCATGGCGCCGAAATCGAGCGCCGACGGTGTCTGCCAGGCGCCGATGGTCATGACGCCGCCGACCACCAGCGTGCCGATGGTCTGCCACGTCACCAGATTGGTGTCGCTGGTGCCGCGCAGCCGGCGGTTGAGGATGATGGCAAAGGCAAAGGCGATGCTGCCGACGAGCGCAAAGCCCGACGACAGCGAAAACGCCGCCGAAGACGGCTTCAGCATGATCAGCACGCCGCAGAAGCCGAGCAGGATCGCCGCCCAGCGGCGCCAGCCGACCTTTTCGCCGAGCAGGAAGTGCGATAGCGCGGCGACATAGATCGGCCCGGCCATGTAGAAGCTCATGACGTCGGCGAGCGGCAGATAGACGACGGCGGCGTAGAACAAGGCTGTGTCCAGCGTCGTCGCCACCACGCGCAGGATCTGCAGCCCCGGCCGCTCCATCTGGAACAGTCTGCCGGCGCCCTGGTTGGCGATCATCGGACCAAGCACGAAGAAGGCGCCGATCGACCGGATCAGCACCACCTGGCCAACGGAGAAGCTGGCGACCAGCCACTTGCCCATCGCATCGTTCAGCGCAAACAGGAAATCGCCGGCCAGCATGAGCAGAATGCCGGCCAGAAGCACGTTCCTGATCGTGGAATTTTGCGCCACGGGTTGCGTCATGCCGATCCCGATTCCTCCCTTTTCGTAACTGCGTCCTAGACGGAAGCGGCCACTTTGACGAGGAGAATCCGGGAAAGGGCGAGACCAGAACCGGGAATCGACTGGGCCTACCCGGCCTGATGCCTGCGGTTGACCGTTGCCGGCCGGCCGGGGATGGACAGCCTGGTGTCCTGCCTTGTCCTTTCCGCCACCACCTTGCCCCTGGCGATGACGCAAATGCGCTCGGCGCGCAGGCGCAGCGCCTCGATCGGAGAGCCGGCATCGAGAATGACAAGGCTGGCGCGCTTGCCGACCGCCAGGCCGAGATGATCGAGCCCCATGATCGCAGCATTGACGCTGGTGACCATGTCGAAGCAGCGCGCCATGTCGGCCGGGCTCGACATCTGGGCCACATGCAGCCCCATGAAGGCGACGTCGAGCATGTCGGCGGTGCCGAGCGAATACCAGGGGTCGAGCACGCAATCCTGGCCCCAGCCGACGCGAATGCCCAGCGCCTGCATCTCCTTGACCCGGGTCAGGCCGCGGCGCTTCGGGAAGGTGTCGTGGCGGCCCTGCAGCATGATGTTGATCAGCGGGTTGGGAATGGCCGACACACCGGCCTCGGCAATCAGCGGCAGGAGCTTCGAGACATAGTAATTGTCCATCGAATGCATCGAGGTGAGGTGCGAGCCGGCCACCTTGCCCTGCAGGCCCAGGCGCTGCGTCTCATAGGCCAGCTGCTCGATGTGGCGCGACAGCGGGTCGTCGGTCTCGTCGCAATGCAGGTCGACCATCAGGCCGCGTTTTGCCGCGATCTCGCAGAGTTCGGTCACCGAGCGCGTACCATCGGCCATGGTGCGTTCGAAATGCGGAATGCCGCCGACCACGTCGACGCCCATGTCCAGTGCGCGAATGGTGTTTTGGCGCGCCGTCGGCGAGCGATAGAAGCCGTCCTGCGGAAAAGCCACCAATTGCAGGTCTATGTAAGGGGCGATCGCCTTCTTGACGTCGAGCAGCGCCTCGACCGCCAGCAGCCGGTCGTCGCAGACATCGACATGGGTGCGGATGGCGAGCAGGCCCATAGACACCGCCCAGTCGCAATAGGCGAGCGCCCGGTCGCGCACCGCCTCATGTGTCAGCAGCGGCTTCAGTTCGCCCCAGAGCGAAATGCCTTCGAGCAGCGTGCCCGACGCGTTGATGCGCGGAATGCCGTAGGAGAGCGTCGCGTCCATGTGGAAATGCGGGTCGACGAAGGGCGGCGACACCAGATTGCCATATGCATCGATTGCCACACCGGCGGTGACATTCAGTTCGGGCTCGATTGCCGCGATTGTCTCACCGATAATGCCGATATCGGCGATGGTGCCGTCAGGCAGCGTTCCGCCGCGCACGATAAGGTCGAAATCCATCGTTCGTCATCCCCTGAAGAATCACTCTGGCATGGTGGCGCAAAAGGCACCATGCCGCAGCCGTTTCTTGCCGACCGTTGCGGACAGTTCCCTCCGGCGGCAACTCCCTCTATAAGCCGCCTTCGTCCTCCCGGCATCAAGGATCAGCCGTTGTTTCGTTTCTTCCGTTCGACGGAAAACCAGCGCCTCGTCGCAAGGCTGCTCAGGGAATCCTTCCGGCAGCACAGGGTTGGCTACGGCGCCGCCATCCTGTCGATGCTGGTGGTGGCCGGCATGACGGCTGCCAGCGCCTGGATCCTGCGCGAAATCACCAATGAATTCGTGATCGACAAACGGGTCGACCGCGTCAACATGATTGCCTTGGCGGTCGCCGGAATCTTCGTCGTCAAGGGCCTCGCCAATTTCGTGCAGGCCTATTTCATGAGCCGGGTCGGCAACGCCATCATCGCCGAGCGACAGCGCAAGATCTACGATCGCATCCTGGCGCAAGGCATCGAATTCTATCATTCGACCTCGTCGTCCGACCTGATCACCCGCATGACCAACAATGCCCAGGCGGCGCGCAACGTGCTCGACCTGATCGTCACCTCCTATGTGCGCGATCTGGTGACCTTGGCTGCCCTGATTGGGGTCATGGTATGGCAGCAGCCGGCGCTGTCGCTGATCTGCTTCGTCGTCGGGCCAGTCGCCATCTATGGCGTCAACGGCATCCTGAAGCGTGTGCGCAAGTTCGCTGCCATGGAGTTCCGCTCGGTCGGCCAGATCGTTCAGGTGATGCAGGAAACCGCGATCGGCGTGCGCGTGGTCAAGTCCTTCAACCTCGAAGGCCTGATGCGCAAGCGCATGTACAAGGCGGTTTCAGACGTCGAGGACAGGGCCAACAACATCGCCGCGCTGGAAGCGGTGACCAGCCCGGTGATGGAGACGCTGGCCGGGCTGGCGATCGCCGGTGCGGTCATGGTGAGCGGCATGCTGGTTCTGCAGGGCGGCCAGATGCCCGGCAACATCATGGCCTTCATCGCGGCGCTGCTGCTGGCTTATGAACCGGCAAAGCGGCTCGCGCGCGTGCGCATCTCGCTCGAAAGCGGCATTGTCGGCGTGCGCATGATGTTCCAACTCGCCGACGAACCGCTGACGCTGGCCGAAAAACCGGATGCGAGACCGCTTCTGGCAGGACCGGGCGAGATCCGCTTCGACGCCGTCAGCTTCGCCTATCAAAATGGCCCGCCGGTCCTGGATCGGTTCGACCTGACCCTGGCGCCCGGCAAGATGACGGCGCTGGTCGGGCCTTCCGGCAGCGGCAAGTCGACGATCCTGAACCTGATCATGCGCATGTACGACCCGCAGGGCGGCAAGGTGCTGCTCGACGGCCAGGACATCTCCCACGCGACGCTCGCCTCGCTGCGGGAAAAGATCGCCTATGTCAGCCAGGATACGTTCCTGTTTGCCGGCACGATCATGCACAACATCCGGCTCGGGCGGCAGGATGCGACCGACGAAGAGGTGATCGCCGCCGCCAGGGCGGCCAACGCGCATGACTTCATCATCGCGCAGGCGAAAGGCTATGAGACCGATGTCGGCGAGAATGGCGGCCTTTTGTCCGGCGGCCAGCGCCAGCGCATCTCGATCGCGCGCGCCATGCTGCGCAACGCCGAAATCCTGCTTCTGGACGAGGCGACCAGCGCGCTCGACGCCGAGTCAGAAGCCCTGTTCCGCGACGCGCTGCAGCAACTGACCGAAGGCCGCACGACGATCGTCATCGCCCACCGCCTGTCGACGGTTCACCAGGCCGACACGATCGTGGTGCTGGAAGGGGGCAAGGTGGTAGAGAGCGGCCCACACCGGACCTTGCTCAAGCAGGGCGGGCTGTATCAGAAGCTTTATGAGTATCAGCTGATGCCGTGAGGCGCTTCTTCCTTCTCGCCTTGCGGGAGAAGGTGGCCTCGCGTAGCGAGGTCGGATGAGGGGTGCTTCAGCTTGGCGCCGCTGGCACTCCGTCACCCCACCCCTCAACCGTCTCGGCGCTGCGCGCCGATCCACCTTCTCCCACAAGGGGAGAAGGGAAGAACCGCGCTATTCCGGTACGTGCCGCACCGCGCCCTTGTCGGCGCTGGTGGCGAAGGCGGCGTAGGCGCGGAGCGCCGTCGTCACCTTGCGCTTGCGCTTTTCCGCGGGCTTCCAGGCCAGGGCGCCTTTTGCCTCCATTGCAGCACGCCGGGCATCGAGCTCTTCATCGCTGACCGCCAGGCGGATGGTGCGGTTGGGGATGTCAATCTCGATCGTGTCGCCCTCCTGCACCAGCCCAATCGTGCCGCCCTCCGCCGCTTCCGGCGAAGCATGGCCGATCGACAGGCCCGATGTGCCGCCGGAGAAGCGGCCGTCGGTGACCAGTGCGCAGGCCTTGCCGAGGCCCTTCGACTTCAGATAGCTGGTCGGGTAGAGCATTTCCTGCATGCCGGGGCCACCGCGCGGGCCTTCATAGCGGATGACGACGACGTCGCCGGCCTTGATCTCGTTGGAGAGGATCGCCTTGACCGAGGCGTCCTGGCTTTCGAACACGCGGGCCGGGCCGGTGAATTTCAGGATCGATTCATCGACGCCGGCGGTCTTCACGATACAGCCGTCGAGTGCCAGATTGCCCTTCAGCACGGCAAGGCCGCCGTCCTTCGAGAATGGCGTCTCGGCCGAGCGGATGACGCCTTTCTCGCGATCGAGATCAAGGTCGTCCCAGCGGCGATCCTGGCTGAAGGCGACCTGCGTCGGCACGCCGCCGGGCGCTGCCAGGAAGAAATCGCGAACATTCTGGCTCGTCGTGCGGGAGATATCCCAATGGTCGAGCGCTTCGCCGAGGCTTGATGTGTGCACCGTCGGCAGGTCGCGGTTGATCAACCCGGCATTGTCGAGCTGGCCGAGGATCGCCATGATGCCGCCGGCGCGGTGAACGTCTTCCATGTGGACGTCGGACTTGGCCGGCGCCACCTTGCAGAGCACCGGAACCCGCCGCGACAGCCGGTCGATGTCCTCCATCGTAAAGTCGACCTCGCCCTCATGCGCGGCAGCCAATATATGCAGCACCGTGTTGGTCGAGCCGCCCATGGCGATGTCGAGCGTCATGGCGTTCTCGAAGGCGCCCTTGGAGGCGATGCTGCGCGGCAGTGCGGTCTCGTCGTCCTGTTCATAGTAGCGCTGGGCCAGATCGACGATGAGATGGCCGGCCTCGACGAACAGCCGCTTGCGGTCGGCATGCGTCGCCAGCGTCGAACCGTTGCCGGGCAGCGATAGGCCAAGCGCCTCGGTCAGGCAGTTCATCGAATTGGCGGTGAACATGCCCGAGCAGGAGCCGCAGGTCGGGCAGGCCGAGCGCTCGATGACCTTGACGTCCTCGTCGGAGATCTTGTCGTCGGCGGCCGCGACCATGGCGTCGACTAGGTCGAGCGCCTGCGTCTTGCCGGCCAGCACCACCTTGCCCGCCTCCATCGGCCCGCCGGAGACGAAGACCGTCGGGATGTTGAGGCGCAACGAGGCCATCAGCATGCCGGGGGTGATCTTGTCGCAATTGGAGATGCAGACCATGGCGTCGGCGCAGTGGGCGTTGACCATGTATTCGACGGAATCGGCGATCAGCTCGCGCGACGGCAGCGAATAGAGCATGCCGTCATGGCCCATGGCGATGCCATCATCGACGGCGATGGTGTTGAACTCCTTGGCGACGCCGCCGGCCTTCTCGATCTCGCGCGCGACCAATTGGCCAAGATCCTTCAAATGGACATGGCCCGGCACGAACTGGGTGAAGGAATTGACCACGGCGATGATCGGCTTGCCGAAATCACTGTCCTTCATGCCAGTGGCGCGCCAGAGGCCCCGGGCGCCGGCCATGTTGCGGCCATGGGTGGTGGTGCGGGAGCGATAGGCAGGCATGTTTTTTCCTTGGTGGCTGGCCGCAGCCGAAGAAGGGCGCGGCGGCGCTGAATTCGGATCGCAGGCGTTATAGACGCGCAAGTCCGGTCTGGCCACAATTTTGCTATGCGCCAGATTCCGCGAAAAACCGGATATCGCAAAAAATTTCAGGCCGCTGTCGGATCGCTCGGCGCATGGCCGTCCTTGGGCAGACGGCAGGAATGGCACCATTCTCGGAGTCAGCCGTTTCCCTGTAACAGCAAAAGAGCAAACCGAGGAGCACGACATGCAAAAGATCACCACCTGCCTGTGGTTCGACGGCCAGGCCGAGGAGGCGATGAATTTCTATGTCTCCATCTTCAAGAATTCGAAGGTGCTGAGCGTGATGCGTTGGCCCGAAGGCCACGCCGATGAAGGCAAGGTGCTGGTGACCACGTTCGAACTCGACGGCGTGCCGTTTCAGGCGCTCAATGGCGGGCCGCAATTCAAGTTCAACGAGGCGATGTCACAGTCGATCGACTGCAAGACGCAGGAAGAGGTGGATTATTTCTGGGAGAAGCTCACCGAGGACGGCGAGCCTGGCCCCTGCAGCTGGCTGAAAGACAAGTTCGGCGTCTCCTGGCAGGTCGTGCCGGAGCAGCTGCCGAAGCTGCTTCTGGACCCGGACAGGGCCAAGGCCGGCCGGGTGATGTCGGCGATGATGAAGATGGGCAAGATCGATATTGCCACGATCGAAGCGGCTGCAAGAGGCTGATTGAAGCCCTCAACGCCGCGCTGCCCCTCATCCGCCCTTCGGGCACCTTCTCCCCGTGAACGGGGAGAAGGCAAGCTGGCGCTTACGCCGCCTTGTCGCGGACCTGGTAGTCCTTGATGGTGGCGAAGCGGATCGCTTTCCAGCGTTCGGCTTCGTAGTTCAGCGAGAAGGCGTGCTGGGCCAAAAACACCGGGTCGTTGTCGAGGTCGCGGGCGATGTCGCCGCGATGCGCTTCGATGAAGCGCAGCGTCTCGGCCTTGTCGTCGGCCGAGATCCAGCGACACACTGAGAAGCGCGACATTTCGAATTCGACCGGCAGCGTGTATTCGAAGTTCAGCCGTTCCTTCAGCACGTCGAGCTGCAGCGCGCCGACGACGCCGACGATGGCCGGCGAGCCGTCCTCGGGTGAAAACAGCTGGACGACGCCCTCCTCGGCCATCTGGTGCAACGCTTCCTTGAGTTTCTTGGCCTTCATCGCATCGCCGAGACGCACACGACGCAGGATTTCGGGCGCGAAATTCGGCACGCCGCGAAACAGGATCTCCTCGCCTTCGGTCAGCGTGTCGCCGATGCGCAGCGTGCCGTGGTTGGGAATGCCGACGACATCGCCGGCGAACGCTTCGTCGGCGGTGACGCGCGTGCGGGCAAAGAAGAACTGCGGCGCCGACAGCGACATCGGTTTGCCCGTGCGCACCAGCTTGGCCTTCATGCCGCGCTCGAGCTTGCCCGAGCAGACGCGCACGAAAGCGATGCGGTCACGGTGGTTGGGGTCCATGTTGGCCTGGATCTTGAAGACGAAGGAGGTCATCTTCTCCTCGGTCGCCTCGATCGTGCGGGTGTCTGCCTCCTGCGCGCGCGGCGGCGGGCCGAAGGCGCCGAGCGCCTCGATCAGGTCGCGAACGCCATAATTGCGCAGCGCCGAGCCGAAATAGACCGGCGTCAGATGGCCCTCGCGAAAGGCTTCTATATCAAGGGGTCGGCACGCTTCTCGCGCCAGTTCCAGTTCCTCGATGAAAGCCTCGCGCTCGTTCTCCGGCAGCAGGCCGGCGACACGGTTGGAATCGGGACCATTGACGGGCGTGCGTTCTTTCTCGTCGTCGCCCTTGCGCACCGCGTTCAGCGCCAAATGGTAGGTGCCGGAAAATGTCTTGCCGCGGCCGATCGGCCAGGTGACGGGCGCTGTATCCAGCGCCAGCTTCTGCTCGATCTCGTCGAGGATTTCGAACGGGTCGCGGCTTTCGCGGTCCATCTTGTTGACGAAGGTGATGATCGGGATATCACGCAGCCGGCAGACCTCGAACAGCTTCAGCGTGCGCGGCTCGATGCCCTTGGCGGCGTCGATGACCATGACCGCCGAATCGACCGCCGACAGCGTGCGATAGGTGTCGTCGGCGAAATCCTCGTGGCCGGGCGTGTCGAGCAGGTTGAAGACATTGTCCTCATACTCGAAGGTCATCACCGAGGTGACAACCGAAATGCCGCGCTCGCGCTCGATCTTCATCCAGTCGGACCGGGTCTGGATGCGGTCCTTCTTGGCCTTGACCTCGCCGGCAAGCTGGATGGCGCCGCCGAACAGCAGCAGCTTCTCGGTGAGCGTCGTCTTGCCGGCGTCCGGATGCGCGATGATCGCGAAGGTGCGACGGCGCGATACCGCCTGTTCGATGTCTTCAGCCAATTTTTGGAATCCTGTCTGTGGCGTGGGCTTCTAGCAGCGCATTTCGGGCCTGTCGAACAGATTTGGCCGGATTGGTCTGCCGGCACTTGAGATAGGTTCGATGCGATGGCATCAGAAGACCCTGTTCGACGGAGGTTCCGCATGGGCGCAGCCAAGCAAGTGATCGTCATCGGCGCCGGTATCATCGGTGCTTCCATGGCCTGGCACCTGACCAGGGCCGGGGCGCGGGTGACGGTCATCGCCGCCGACAGCGCCGCAGGTGGGGTCGCCACGCCGAACTCCTTTGCCTGGATCAATGCCACATGGGGCAATCCGGAGCCCTATTTCCGGCTGCGCACCCGCGCCATGGCCGAATGGTCGCGGCTGGCGCGGGACCTGCCCGGCCTGCCACTCAGTTGGTGCGGCGGCCTGTGCTGGGATCTGTCGGCGACCGACATGGAAACCTATAGCGCGCAGCATTCGACCTGGGGCTACGGCATCGAGCGCGTCGACCGCGCCGGCGCGGCCCGTATAGAGCCTAATCTCATCGAACTTCCGGACGTTGCTTTGCATGTCGCCGAAGAGGGCGTTGTCGAGCCGGTCGCGGCAACGAAGGCGCTGTTGGCCGATGCCGAACGACGCGGCGCGGGGATCATCTCCAGCACGGTGACGGCGCTTGTCCAGACAGGCGGCAGGATTTCGGGCGTCGACACATCGCATGGGCTGCTTGCCACCGACGAGGTGGTGATCGCGGCCGGCGTCGGCTCGGCGGATATTGCCGCCACCGCCGGCATAAATCTGCCGCTCGAGACTCCACCCGGCCTGATCGTCCACTCGCGGCCCCACGAGAAACTGCTGAACGGACTGGTGCTGGCCGAGCGGCTGCATATGCGCCAGACGGCCGAGGGCCGTATCATCGCCGGTTCCGATTTCAGCGGCGCCGACCCCGGCATGGATGCGCAGGTCACCGCCAGCGAACTGTTCGCGGTCCTGAAAGCCAGCCTGCGCGGCGGAGACGGGCTGACGCTCGATTTCCACACGGTCGGCTACCGGCCGACGCCGATCGACGGTTTTCCGATCATCGGCCGCGCCGAGGGCATGGACGGTGTCTATGTCAGCGTCATGCATTCCGGCATCACGCTGGCGCCGGCCGTCGGCCTGTTTGCCGCTCGTGAAATCCTTGATGGCGAGCGCGATTCGCTGCTGGCGCCTTACGGATTGGCTCGCTTCGCTCAATAGCCTGGCGGGCGGCTGAAGCCACCGGTCAACGGCGTCATTGCCCTGGCGATGCCGAGCAGCCGTGATTCCGACCACCGCCTGCCGACCAGTTGCAGGCCGATCGGCAGGCCGTCGCTGTTCTGTCCGCAGGGCATCGAAAGCGCCGGGTGGCCGCTGTAGTTGAAGACAGCACCATAGGCCGGCAGCATCCAATAGCTTTGGTCCTTGCCGTCGACTTTGATCGGCGTGCCAGGCTCGCAATGTGAAAAGGCCGTGGTCATGGCGACCGGGCAGAGCAGCGCATCATGTTTTTCAAGGAACTGATTCCAGGCGAGAATCGATCTGTCACGGCGGGCGAGCGCCTCGAACCAGCGCGAGACGGGTGTCGGCTCGTCCGGCGGCTCGGGCTGCGCGGCCTCCATCATCATGCCGATCAGCGCGCCGCCTTGCGCGAGATCGTCATGCAAATCCAGTTTTGGAAGGTTCGCTTTCTCGACAGTCGCGCCGGCCGACTGCAACTGCCTTGCGATATTTTCAACAGCAGAACCGATAGCGTCGGTCACCGGGAAGCCGGGAAAGGTCGGTGCAAAAGCGATGCGCAGTGTCTTGAGCTCGAGCTTCGGCATGTCCTCGACCGGCACCGGCGCCAGATCGGTGTCGCGCCCGTCCGATCCGGCAATGATGCGATAGATCAAGGACAAATCGTCCACGCTGCGCGCCAGCGGCCCGACGCAGGACATCAACCGGACGCTGCGCGCGGCATCGCCCGGATTGGGAAAGGCACCGGCCAACGAGACGCGATGCTCCGTTGGTTTCAAGCCGTAGACGCCGCAAAAGGCGGCTGGGAGACGGATCGAATCCTGCATGTCGGTACCGACATCGAACGGCGTCATGCCAGCAGCGATCGCCGCTGCCGCGCCGCCGCTGGAGCCGCCAGAGGTGCGCTCAAGGTTCCAAGGATTGCTTGTGCGGCCGAACAGCGGATTGTTCGACTGCCAATCGGACAGCATACTGGCGACGTTGGTCTTGGCCATCAGCACGCCGCCGGCCGCCTTCAGCCTGCCCGCGACCGGCCCGTCTTCTTTCGCCACATAATCGGCGAAGGGGGGAAAGCCGACCGTTGTTTTCATGCCTGCTGTCTCGTGCATGTCCTTCAGGGTGAAGGGAACGCCATGCAGCGGACCGAGCGCTTCGCCGCGTACCAGCGCTGCGTCCGCCTTTTTGGCGCGTTCGCGGGCGCCTTCCCTGTCGAGCGAGACGACCGCGTTGACCGCCTCGTTATGACTGTCGATCTGCGCCAGATGGGCGTCGAGTGCCTCGACGGCGGAGATTTTGCGCGCGGCGATTGCCATGGCGAGATCGACGGTTGAGGAGAAGGCAATGTCCATGAGGAATGCTCCGGCTTAGCCGCACTCGCCTTTAAGATGGCGGATCGAGGCACGGCTTCAAGCGGAGTTGAGCATTCGAGGATCGGCTGTGCTTGATTGGAATTGCGCCGGTCAAGGCCAATCGGATTTAGTCGACGATCTCGCTTCATTTCGGCTGCGAAATGTTCCTGCCGGTCATCGACGGGGCCGTGACCTTCGCTATGGTTCCACCTCGCCAGCCAATCACGATTGGGCATCCGGCCGGCAGCACTCGGGGGGAGCCGCGATCCTCGAGCTCTCCCTAAATAGCTCGAAGCGATATCCCGTTGCGGATCATCGATCCCCTGCGTCGACAAGCACCCGCGTCGACAAGCAATTGGCTTACTGGAAATTGAAATACAACGCCGGCGGGTATTGCTGCCCTTCGGTGGCCGTCGCGGTTGCACCCGCGGCCGACCTGATCCCGCCTGTCGACGTGTCGTCCAGGGGCGGCCGGGTCACCTGGGCCGTGGCGGCATTGTCTTGCGTCACCGCAACTTTCTTCTTGGCCTCCGCCGCTTGCGACAAGACAAGCAGCACGAGCAGTGCGGACAGAACGAGTTTCATGACAGTTTTCCTCTCTGGCTACAAAGCGCGCGCATTTCCTGGATAGGCTCATGCGTCGCGCCCAAGTTCCTCTTTATGGAGTCATCAACTCCACCTCGCCGCTGTGCGCGGCTTGGCTGCCTCACTGCCTGAATCCGGACTCGTCGAGCAGGGCGACCTGCTTGCCGTCGATATAGAAGCGAATGGCGTGCGCCTCGTTATCGACGTCGATGCGGGTCGGCTTGGCGGCCACCACAGCCGTTGCGCCCTTGAGATATCTCGAGTGAGAGTCGCCGGCCGGCGCGTATCGAAACAGCAGCACCAGTGCGATGCAGCCTGCGGTAAATACGATGAATGTCAGTCTGGAAGAGGCGTTTGCGGTCATCCGGTCATTCCTTCAATTCGAGGTGGCATTACGGTTCGGTTGCTACCGGGCTTCTCAGCCTGGTTTCGCCGTTGCTCGATGGGAGCGTGTCACAGCTTTTCGAAAGAAAGGGGAATGACCTCCCCGGCGCACGTTCAGAACGTTCGCTGACAGTATGCCCCTTGCCCTCCGCGAGCTTAGCGCCGGCCCACAAGCCGGGAAGGCTGCACGCGCGGAATGCCGTGGAATTCTCTGGAATTCCTCTTATATTAGCAAATCGAAAAGTAAGGATGGGAGGTTTGCCGCAGCGTGTTATGGCGGAAACCAAACCGCAAAGGCAGCCGCGTGGCACAGCACATTGCTCAGAAATTACGGCTGACTTCGGCGTTGTTGGGGACGGTAACCCGCAAGGATCTGGCGGCGGCTTTCCGGTCCGTCAATCCGAAGACCTCATTCGATCTCGGCCGTGCCGACAAATGGCTGCAGGGCCGCGCCCAGCCGCGCGAGCATAGTGTGTATGACGACTGGGCGAAGCTGCTGGGCTTGGAACAGTCAGGCGCATGGATCGCCGACTGCGACCTGCCAAACTTCACGGCCGCTATCGCGACCCGCCACAACATCGACAGCGCAGATCTCGAACGCCGCGCCGGGTCTCAGTTCGAGACCTCGTCCAACCATGAAGAGCGCAGCCTCGCCTTGGCGCTTGCCGGTACGTATGCATGCTATTCGCGTGCCTGGTCGCCTTACTATCGCGGCCAATTCATCAGGGGCATCCTGTCGATGGAGCCGGGGCCTGGCTCACATGGCCTGACCGCCAGCTATCGCGAAATCTTGCCGACAGGCCAATTGGTGATTGGCGGCCCGGTCACGCCAGCCAAGCGTGCCCTTTACATGCATCTGAAGGAAGTCGGCGGGGATGCGCAGTTCTTCGTCAGCCTGTTCCCGCGGTCGCAGCCGGGGAGTGTTCTTGGCGGCTATATGTGTGGAACGGCTATTATCGGTCCGGAGGCGCAGCCGTCGCTGACAAGGATCCTCATGGTGCGTCTGCGCGATCAGGCGCGGGGCGCCACCCCGTGGGGCGGATACCTGCTGCCCGATGAGTCGATTTCGGCAGATCTGGCATCGGTCGGCATGTCCATCGAGCATCCCGAGCAGGTCGACCGGCAGCTCACGCGGTTCCTCGTTGGAGGTAGCGATGGCGGCGTCCACCAGATCCCGCCAGCCGAGTTCCGCGCCATCCTCGATGTCTTCGACCGCCACTGGCTGAAGCACGCGCGGCAAAGCCCCTGAAGTGCCAACGCCGGGTGTCGCGGCGCCGACCTAGAGGGCCAAGGCCAGCCTGGCGGATGCGGGCGCAAACGGTCGAATGGCGATGCCATCGCGGGTCATGGTGACGAAGCTCGACGGCGGGATGGCCTGCCAATCGCCGCCCTCGCGATCGAAGGGTTCGGACACGATGCAGCGGCCGCCGCCTTTTCGCAGGGCGGAGGTGTAGAGCGTCGGCGCGTGAGCGTCGGTGGCATAGCGCACCGCATGCAGCGCCTGCCCGTCCGAGAAGGCGGCGGTGAGTTTCAGCACCGGTTCAAGGCCGGCGCGGCGCGAAGCGTCGAGTACGCGGCTGGCGGCGCGCGACACTGCGCCTTGCGGGTCGTCGGCCAGTCCCTCATCGATCATCAGCAGGAAGAACAATTCGGAATCGGTGGTGCCTTCGCGCTGGTCGAAGACTGCGTCGCAGAGCGTGTTCTCAAGCGCGCGGCGGATCTTTTCGAAGCCGCCTATCTGGCCATTGTGCATGAACGACCAACGGCCCGAGATGAACGGATGGCAGTTCATGCGGCTGGTGGCACCGCCGGTCGAGGCCCGCACATGGGCAAGGAACAAGCCGGATTTGATCTGCCGGCACAGGCTCTTCAGATTGGGATCGGACCAGGCCGGCAGGATGTCGCGGTAGAGACCGGGCTCGGGCCGGTCGCCATACCAGGCAAGGCCGAAACCATCGCCATTGGTCGGCGACTTCGCTTCCTGGGCGCAGTGGCTCTGGGCAATCAGCGAGTGGCAGGGCGCGGTAAGAATGTCTTCGAGAAAGACCGCTTCACCGAGATAGGCCGCCCACCGGCACATCGCTATCGTCCTTTAGGCGCGATCCAGAAGGCCCGTGGGCTCATTGGTCGCGTGTGTGCCTCTGTTATGCGTCCGCTCGTAAAGCTCGCGGACGATTCGGCTGGCGGTAGTCTCAAACAGAAATGGCAAGAAAGCGTGAACGAGCGCGGCACTGGCCGCCATCAGCAGGCGCGAGGAGAACCAGCCGGCAAAGGCCATGTGGCTGAAATAGGTTTCGCCGACCTTGGCCGGATGAGAGGTGAAAATCCTTGCGACCGACATGCTGGCTCCCTTCAGCGCTTCAGGTTCCGATATGAGTATCCTGACACGCTTTGCAGGTTCATTGGTCTCAAAATGTCCTTGTGTTTTGCCATTTTGTGGGACACACATCCCACATGGCGCTGAATATCGATGAAATCGACCGGAAATTGCTGACCGAATTGCAACGCGACGGCACGCTGTCGGTCGACCAGCTGTCGGAACGTGTGGCCTTGTCGCGCAATGCCTGCTGGCGGCGCGTCAAGCGGCTCGAGGAGGATGGCGTCATCACCGGCCGGGTGGCGCTGGTCGATGCCGAGAAGCTCGGACTTGGCCTTTCGGTGTTCATTCTGGTCCGCACGTCCAATCACGATCCCGACTGGCTGCAGAAGTTCCGCGCGGCGGTGACCGGTCTTTCCGAGATCACCGGCGTCTACCGCATGTCCGGCGATCTCGACTATGTCCTGCGCGCCCGCGTCGCCGACGTGAAAGCCTACGACCGACTCTACCAGCGGCTGATCGCCAAGGTGGCGCTGTCGGATGTCTCTGCCTCCTTCGTGATGGAGGAGATCAAGGAGACGACGGTGGTTCCTATGGAAGTGCGCTAAGGTATGTTGATATTCAGGTGATGCCGGCCTGCAAACGACGGGTTTCTCCGCTTCCGGTGCTCACGGACCGAATGTCCGCTCCGCTCCGGTTCTCGAAATCCGCCGTTTTCGACTCGGCCTGACCTGAATCTCAACACACCTCAGGCCATACTGATGCCTGAAAGAAAGCCGTTGATAGGCTTGCGGGCGAATTGACCGAATCGGCAATCGCGCCGATAGGATCGATTTTATGCGCGCAGCCCTCCAAAACTCCTCCGTCATCGGTCCAACTGTCGGCGTCGTCAGGTTGCCGCACGCTGAAGGACTACCGCTTCCCGCCTACGAAAGCGCCGGCGCCGCCGGCATGGACCTGCGCGCGGCGGTGCCTGACGACCGGCCGCTGCTGATCCTGCCGGGAAAGCGCGCTCTTGTGCCGACCGGGCTGATCCTTGAAATACCCGAAGGCATGGAAGGCCAGGTGCGGCCGCGCTCCGGCCTGGCTTTCAAACATGGTCTTACCGTCCTCAATTCACCGGGCACGGTCGACAGCGACTATCGCGGCGAGGTGAAGGTGCTGCTGATCAATCTCGGCGACGAGGATTTCGCCGTGACGCGCGGCATGCGCATTGCCCAGCTGGTTTTCGCCGCGGTGACGCAGGTGGGCGTCGAAGAGCGCTCGCTGGCCGGCGGCACGGCGCGTGGCTCGGGCGGGTTCGGATCGACCGGCACCGCCTGATGCAAATTCCAAAGCTGGTCATCTTCGACTGCGACGGGATCCTGGTCGACACGGAGAATCTCGCCAACCGACGCCTCGCCGAATGGCTCACCGCGGCCGGCTATCCAACGACGTTCGAATATTGCCGCAAGAACTTCTCCGGCCGCAGCATGGTGTCGGTGCAGAAGGAGATCGAGGCGCAGACCGAAGTCCGGCTCGGCGCCGACTTCGTCGATCGCTGGAACGCCGGCCTGCCGGACCTGTTCGCCCACGGCGTCGAGGCGATCCCCTATGTCCGCGAATTCATCGAGGCGGTTCGCGCGGCCGGCATCGCCTATTGCGTCGCCACGTCGGCCCGGATCTCGAAGATGCACATCACGCTTGGCCAGACCGGGCTGTTGCCGCTGTTCGAACATGCGATGTTCAGCGCCACCATGGTCTCGCGCGGCAAACCGTTCCCCGACCTGTTCCTGCATGCGGCCAAGACGATGGGCTTTCCGCCTGCCGACTGCATCGTCATCGAGGACAGCGTCGCCGGCACGCAGGCCGGCATTGCCGCCGGCATGCGGGTGTTTTCCTATCATGGCGACCCCTATTCCGACCGCGATGGCCTGATCCACGCCGGCGGCATCCTGTTCGACGACATGCGCGAACTGGCGGGACTGGTGCCGATCCACTGATCCGCCGGGCTTGATGGACGGGCTGGACGCCGTAGGGCGCTGTGCTACGGTCCGTGCGCCCGACAGCCCGAGGCGTCCATGCCAACGAATCTCTTTCGCTTCATCATCGCCTTGGTGCTGCTGCCGTTCTCGTGGGCTGTAGCCGGAGCGCAAGCCGTCAGCTTTCCGGATCTCGGCAGCGCGCTGCCCGGCCGCGCCGATGTGACCTATCTCGATCTTGCCAGGATGGTCATCCCTGATCTCGCCGCGGACAAGGACGGCTTCTACAAGGGCGGGTCGCCCATCGACATGCGCCACATCGAGGGACCGGACGATGGCGGTTCGCCACCCGAGACCTCGGGCTTTTTCAATGCCGCGGTGCTGGCCATCAAGGCCGGCGGCAAGGACCGGCTGGCGATGCTGTTCGACCTTGGCGATTCTCCCGACAGCGCCGAGGGCTACGCGGTGCTGGCGCTGTACGACATCACGGCCAAGCCGAAATTGCTCGACGCGGCCAATGTCGCGGTCGACCGCAGCACCTATTTCCGCGAGCCGAACAAGCTTTCGATCGGCGAGGGCGACGATGCGCTGATAACCATGAGCGCGCATTTCAATTCGAACCAGAACTATGTGGCCACGCCACTGATCATGGTTGCCAAGGACAGGTTCGAACTGGTCGACATGATCTATACGTTCGATGAGAAGCTGTGCGCCTACAGCCGCAAGCAGGACATCGGGTTCCAGACCATCGCGGACGGACAGCCTTATGCCGCCATCAAGGCGACAGTCACCGACGCCACCGAGCCAAGCGGTGAAAGCTGTGACGAGGCCGCGCCCAAGGCTGCGTCGCACGAGATTTCCGTCACCTATCATTGGGACAAGACGCATTACGTCAAGGATTCCGACGCGTTCGAAAAATTGGCAGCAGAGAACGAGAAACGCTTCTGAACCCGGCGCATTCGTTTGCCCGGGCAAGGCGGGCAAGCTAAAATCGGCGCCATCGCACTGCACATGATGGGGGAACTACCATGGACAAGGGTAAGATCTTTCGCGACCTGCATGCCTCGACCTTCGTCATGCCCAATCCCTGGGATGTCGGCACGACGAAGCTGCTTGGCTCGTTCGGCTTCAAGGCGCTGGCGACGACCAGCGCCGGCTTTGCCTTTTCGCGCGGCCTGCCGGATGGCGCCGTGACCTTCGACCAGATGATCCATCATTGCCGCGACGTGACGGCGGCGACCAGCCTGCCGGTTTCGGCCGATCTCGAAAAAGGCAAGGGCGACAGCGCCGAGCAGGCCGCCGAAACGATCTTCGCGGCGGAAGCGGCGGGCCTTGCCGGCTGCTCGATCGAGGACCACACAGGTGACCCCGACAAGCCGATCTATGATTTTGCCCACGCGGTCGAGCGCGTCGCGGCGGCGGTGGAGGCGGCGCGGGCGCTGAAGCGCGATTTCGTGTTCACGGCGCGGGCCGAGAACTTCTTGTGGGGCAAGTCCGACCTCGACGACACCATCAAGCGGCTGCAGGCCTTCGAGAAGGCAGGCGCCGACGTGCTCTATGCGCCGGGCATCGACGACGTCGAGATGGTGCGCACCATCTGTTCGGCGGTGAGCAAGCCGGTCAATGTCATGGCGCGGCCAGGCTTCACCATCGCCGATCTCGCCATGGCCGGCGTCAAGCGCATTTCGCTCGGGCCGTGGCTGACCAACTTCGCCTACGGCATGCTGGAGACGGCGGCGCGCGAAATCCAGCAGGACGGCACGTTCGGCTTCA
Source organism: Mesorhizobium opportunistum WSM2075 (assembly GCF_000176035.2). Lineage (NCBI taxonomy): Bacteria > Pseudomonadati > Pseudomonadota > Alphaproteobacteria > Hyphomicrobiales > Phyllobacteriaceae > Mesorhizobium > Mesorhizobium opportunistum. The sequence goes on from NC_015675.1 coordinate 193,117, forward strand.
CCCGCGCCGCCATGCCGTTCGGCAAGTTGCAGGCGCTGTTCCGCGAGTCCTCATGAACAGGCCGGGCGCATGATGCTGGCCGTCGTCGACATGCAAAGCGGCGGCGCGCCGCTTAGTATCCCTACTGGTGGATTCCTGCGCCGCTGAGCCGAGTTAGAGCAATTCCAGGAAAAGTGTGACACGGTTTTCCGTCCGGAATTGCGTAAAAACAAAGAGATAGAGCGGTTCGCCGTTTCCGTGAAACGGTGAAATGCTCTAGTCCCGCGAGCGGCGTGCCGCTTCGCGCGCCGAAATCGCCTTGTGCAGGTGCACCATCATGGCGGCGGCGAAAAGCGGCGTCACCAGGTTGAGCAGCGGCACCGCGAGGAAGGCCGCGATGACCAGCCCGGCGAGGAACACCGTTCCGGCATGGTGCCTGCGCAAGGCCCTGGCATCCTCCTCCGGACGGAACCGCATGGCGGCGAATTCGAAGAATTCCCGCCCGAGCAGGTAACCGTTGACGATGAAGAAGGCGGCGATGTTGATGCCCGGCACCAGCAGGAGCAACAGGGCGACGATGTTGCCGAGGATGACGACGCCGAAGAACTTTATCGCCAGCACCAGCGAGCGCAGCGCCGGCATTGCGCGGCCGGGCGGATCGGCTGGATAGTCGGTGCGCTCGACCACTTCGGCGACATCGTCGAGGAACAGGCCGGCGATCGCGGCCGTGACCGGCGCGACGAGCAATGCCATGCCGAAGGCGAGCGCAATTGCCGCAATGATGCCGCCCAGCCAGCCGGCCCAGGACGGTATGCCCGGCAACAGCGTCTGCAGCCATGGCAAGGCCAGCCATTCGACAAGGCTGGTCAGGCCGAACCACAGGGCGACCAGCGCCAGCAGGGTCAAGCCCAGCGTCTTGAGGAAGACGGCCCGAAAAGGCGGCGAGAGCAGCTCAAGGGCCGCGGTACGGGCAGCGTCGAAAATCACCGTGCTTCAACCCTCGATGAGCAGACACCGCCGAATGGACGGACGCTCCCGAGATAGGCAGCCCAAGCCATGAGCACAAGCGCGCAGCTATCTTGCAAGCGCCGGCTTGCGAACCGGGATGGTCATGGCCGCGACGCCGGCAACGACACAAGCCATGCCGAGCCATACAGTCGGCCCCAGGGTTTCGCCGAGGAAGACAGCGCCGATGCCAACGCCGATCGGCACGCGCAGATAGGCCTGCGACGTCGTGCCGACCGAGCCCAGCGTGTGGATGAGGCGGAAATAGATGACGAAGGCGAGCGCCGTCGAGAATATCGAGAGGCCGAGCAGCGCCAGGATCGACGCCAGAGATGGCGTGAGCGTCCAGGGCTGGTCCACCACCAGGCTGAGCGGCACCAGCATAACGGCGCCGCAGAGCATGGAACCGGCGGCCGGCAGCATCGGATCGAGGCCCTTGAAGCCACGGCCGAAGATCGCGGCGCCGGCATAGCAGACCGTCGCCACGACGATGGCGACTTGTGCCCAGAGTTCATGACCGAGACCGCCCAGCGCTTCGGTACCGATGATGAGGCAGATGCCGGCAATGCCGGCGCCGACACCGACCAGTTTGCGCAGCGTGACCGGTTCATGGCGGGTGATCAGCGCGGTGAGCAGGAAGGTGAAGATCGGCGACGTCGCGTTCAGGATGGTGGCGAGGCCGGCATCCACCGAGCGCTCGGCGGCGGCGATCAGCGTGAACGGGACGACGCTGTTGAGGCATGCCTGGAAGGCGAAGCGGCGCCAGCTCGCCGCATCGCTGGGCATGGCGAGCCCACGCCAATGGATGATGGCCAGAAGAATAGCGCCGGCAATCAACGTGCGCGTGGCGATGAACGTGATCGGCGGGATCGTCTCGACGCCGATCTTTATGAAGGTGTAGGAGGCACCCCACAATACAGCCAGCACGCCGAGCAGCGCCAGGTCGGTCGTTGTATCGTTTCGTGTCGGCATCCGCTGGCTCGCCTTCGGGCTGTGATCGAACAGGCCAGAATGTAGGCAAGGTCGCGACAAAATGCTTCGGCCACGGTCGAATTGTCGTAGCGCCTCACGTGGATGCGCTGGGATGATCCGCCAAAGTTGAGTGCCGCGCTCTAGGCAAAGCCGTTTCGAATCGCTAGACCCGCGCCCGGCCTGCATGGCAAGAAGCTGGCTCTGGTTTTTGGCGGAGATATTGATGCCGGATTATGACGTGCTTTGCATCGGCAATGCCATTGTCGACATCATCGCCCAGTGCGAGGAGGAATTCCTCGAAACCAACGGCATCATCAAGGGCGCGATGAACCTCATCGATACCCAGCGCGCCGAACTGCTCTACAGCCGCATGGGTCCGGCGATCGAAGCCTCCGGCGGCAGCGCCGGCAACACGGCGGCCGGCGTCGCCTCCTTCGGCGGCCGAGCCGCGTTCTTCGGCAAGGTTTCCAACGATGCGCTGGGCGAAATCTACGCGCACGACATCCATGCCCAAGGCGTCGCCTTCGACACCAAACCGCTCAAGGGCGAGCCGCCGACGGCGCGCTCGATGATCTTCGTCACCCCCGATGGCGAGCGCTCGATGAACACCTATCTCGGCGCCTGCGTCGAGCTCGGGCCGGAGGACGTCGAGGCCGACAAGGCGTCTGGCGCCAAGGTCACCTATTTCGAGGGCTATCTGTGGGATCCGCCGCGCGCCAAGGAAGCGATCCGGCAGACAGCCAGGCTGGCGCACGCGGCAGGCCGCGAAGTGTCGATGACGCTGTCGGATTCGTTCTGCGTCGACCGCTACCGCGACGAATTCCTCGAGTTGATGCGCTCGGGCACCGTCGATATCGTCTTTGCCAACAGCCACGAGATCAAGTCGCTCTACCAGACATCGTCGTTCGACGACGCGCTGGCGCAGATCCGCAAGGATTGCCGGATCGCCGCCGTGACGCGGTCCGAGAAAGGCTCCGTCATCGTGCGCGGCGACGAGACCGTGGTCATCAAGGCCACCGCCATCAAGGAGCTGGTCGACACGACCGGCGCCGGCGACCTCTACGCCGCCGGCTTCCTGCATGGCTACACGCAAGGCCGCGACCTCAAGACCTGCGGTGACCTTGGCTCACTGGCGGCCGGATTGGTGATCCAGCAGATCGGGCCAAGGCCAAGGCAGAATTTGCGCCGCGAGGCTGAGCAGGCGGGGTTGTTGTAGGGGCACTTTTTTCCTTCTCCCCCTGTGGGAGAAGGTGTCGCCGAAGGCGACGGATGAGGGGTGCTCCAGCTTGACAGGACGGCGATCCGTCACGCACCCCTCATCCGTCTCGGCGCTGCGCGCCGATCCACCTTCTCCCACAAGGGGAGAAGGAAAAAGCGCCCCGCTGCTCACCGTCGCGTCACTGTCACATATCGCTCCTACACGAAATCGCGAGCCTCCCGCGACTGAACATTTCGGGGCGCCCGCAATCAGATGGGATGTTCAAAAATGCAAGGCAGCAAGCTGTCGGGCGGCGCGAGACGTTGCCGCCGCGATCTTCGTTTTCAGCACTAGAAATTCAGCAACCGGCCGCGGCTAAGGGAGGAGCGCGGCCCGGAAGACAGATGCATGAACAGATTTCAGACAACCGGTCTCGGGCAGGACGACTTCGCGGAGATGGTCGCGGAAGACGTCGAACGCGCGCTTGCCCACTATGACGAGGCCATAAACCAATCCACCGTGGTCTCCGTCGGCAAGATTGCCGGCAGCATAGCGTCCGCCGTCACCTCGCTGTCGCCGAGACACCAGCGCGCCATCGATACCATCCATGCCGACCTTCCCGGCCTTGCCCAGAAATTCGTGCGCGCGCTCGCGGCTGAAGCGGCGCGCCGCAGCGAAGCCGGCACCGCCGGCCTGCCGGTGCCGTTGTCGGCCGGCGAACCACCTTCCCCGCAATCCGACGACCTCGAATCGATGCTGATCGAGGACTGGGCTGGCCGCGTCGCCGGCTCGACCTATCTGGAAGAAAACCTGCGCATCGCTCGTTCGACCCTGCACCGCTGGCAACGACGCGGCGATGTCATCGCCTTGCGCAAGGGCGGCCGCAAACACGTCTTCCCGCTGGCGCAGTTCGTCGACGGCAGGCCGGTGGCAGGCATAAGCGACGTGCTCAAGCTGATCGGCAATCCGAGGCTCGCCTGGCTGTGGCTGACACGCCCGGCGGCGCAACTCGACGGCCGCATACCGATCGATCTGCTGCGAGCGGATCAGGTCGAGGATGTGGTCGAGGCCGCGCGGGTTTTCCCGCCGGGCTGAGCTTCGCTGGAAAAGCGTTCACAGGCTCACAATCGGCTCTTGCCTGCTGCCCGGATCGCCGCTCAAGTCCCCGCCGTATAGGCCGCGATCGCCGCCATGTTGACGATGTCGCTATCCTTGGCATTCAGCGAGACGATCTGGACCGGCTTGTTGAGGCCGACCAGCAGCGGGCCGATGACCGTCGAGCCGCCAAGTTCCTGCAGCATCTTGGTCGAGATCGAGGCCGAGTGGAAGGCCGGCATGACCAGCACATTGGCCGGACCAGTCAGCCTGATGAACGGGTATTGTGCCATGGCGCGTGCGTTGAGCGCGACGTCGGCGGCCATTTCACCGTCATACTCGAAGTCGACGCGGCGCTTGTCGAGGATGCGCACGGCCTCCTGGACGCGCTCCGAGCGCTCGCCCTGCGGGTGGCCGAAGGTGGAATAGGCGAGCATTGCGAGCCTCGGCTCGTAGCCCATGCGGCGGGCAAAGCCGGCCGCTTCCTCGGCGATGTCGGCGATCTGCTCGGCGTTGGGCATGTCGTGCACGGCGGTGTCGGCGACCAGCACGGTCTTGCCTCGCGCCAGCACGATCGAGACGCCGATGACGCGGTGACCAGGCTTGGCGTCGATGACGCGGCGGATGTCGTCGAGCGCGGTGGAATAGTTGCGGGTGACGCCGGTGACGATGCCGTCGGCATCGCCCAGCGCCACCATGCAGGCGGCGAAGTGGTTGCGGTCATTGTTGATCAGGCGCTGGCAATCGCGAAACAGGAAGCCTTTGCGCTGCATGCGCTCGTAGAGGTAGTCGGTGTAGATGCCGTTGCGGCGCGACAGCCGGGCATTGATGATCTCGATGCCTTGCTTGTTGAGGTCGATGCCGGCGTGCTTGGCGTTCTCCTTGATGACGTCGTCGCGGCCGAGCAGGATGGCGGTGCCGAGTTTCTGGTTCACATAGGAGACGGCGGCGCGCATCACCTGCTCCTCCTCGCCCTCGGCGAAGACGATGCGCTTGGGCTGGCGGCGCACGCGGTCATAGATGCGCTGCAAGGTGGAGGCGATCGGATCGCGCCGGGCGGACAGTTCCTGCGCGTAGCGGTCGAGGTCGAGGATCGGCTTGCGGGCAACGCCCGAATCCATCGCCGCCTTGGCCACCGCGAGCGGAATGGCCGAGATCAGGCGCGGGTCGAACGGCACCGGGATGATGTAATTGGGTCCGAATCTCGGCCTGTTGCCCTGGTAGGCGGCGGCGACGTCGTCAGGCACGTCCTGGCGCGCCAGTTCGGCGAGCGCGCGCGCGGCGGCGATCTTCATGTCGTCGTTGATGGTGGTCGCCCGCACATCCAGCGCACCGCGGAAGATATAGGGGAAGCCGAGCACGTTGTTGACCTGGTTGGGGTAATCGGACCGCCCCGTGGCCATGATCGCGTCGGTGCGGATCTCGGCCACTTCTTCCGGCGTGATCTCGGGATCGGGATTGGCCATGGCGAAGATGATCGGGTTCTTGGCCATCGACTGCACCATGGCGGTGGTCAGCGCACCCTTGGCGGAGAGGCCGAGGAAGACGTCGGCGCCGTCGAGCGCTTCGGCAAGGCTGCGCCTGTCGGTCTTGACCGCATGCGCCGACTTCCACTGGTTCATGCCTTCGGTGCGGCCCTGGTAGACGACGCCCTTGGTGTCGCACAGGATGATGTTTTCCGGGGCAAAACCCATCGCCTTCATCAGCTCGATGCAGGCGATGCCGGCGGCACCGGCGCCATTGCAGACCAGCCTGGTGGTCTTCATGTCGCGACCAGTGACCTCCAGCGCGTTGATCAGGCCGGCGGACGAAATGATGGCGGTGCCGTGCTGGTCGTCGTGGAAGACCGGGATATCCATCAGCTCGCGCAGGCGCTGCTCGATGATGAAGCATTCCGGCGCCTTGATGTCTTCGAGATTGATGCCGCCGAAGGAGGGGCCGAGATAACGCACGCAGTTGATGAACTCCTCGGCATCCTCGGTGTCGACCTCGAGATCGATCGAATCGACATCGGCGAAGCGCTTGAACAACACCGCCTTGCCTTCCATGACCGGCTTGGAGGCCAGCGCGCCGAGATTTCCCAGACCGAGAATGGCGGTGCCGTTGGAGATGACGGCGACCATGTTGCCGCGCGTCGTGTAGTCGAAGGCGCGGCTCGGATCCTCGGCGATGGCGCGCACCGGCACGGCGACACCCGGCGAATAGGCGAGGCTGAGATCGCGCTGCGTCGTCATCGGCTTGGTGGCGACGATCTCCAGCTTGCCGGGCCGGCCCATCGCGTGGAATTCGAGCGCTTCCTGCGCGCTGACGGACGGACCGCTGTTCTCGGTTTTCCTGGCCATGATGTCCTGATTTCCTCGCCGGTGCAGCACCTCCTTGAAGCGGGTGCCTTGTTTCGGTCCGAATTAAGACCACGCGCCGCCGCGTGTAAACCGCCAGCGCGCGGGAATCGCAGGCCGGCGCGCAAATGCCGGCAAGCGACCAGCCAGTCGTCCCCTGCTTTTCGAGGCTCCGGCATTAAACCCGGCAATCACATCTGCTAGCGTGCCGCGCATGAACATGCACAGCCCGAACGAGCCAGACGCCCCCGAGGCGATGACGCCGCTACAGCCTGGTGCGCCCGCCGTCACGCCGATGATGGAGCAGTTCATCGAGATCAAGGCGGCGAACCCGGATTCGCTGCTGTTCTACCGCATGGGCGATTTCTACGAGCTGTTCTTCGACGATGCCGAAAAGGCCAGCCGGGCACTGGGCATCGTCTTGACCAAGCGCGGCAAGCACCAGGGCCATGACATCCCGATGTGCGGCGTGCCGGTGCATGCCGCCGACGATTACCTGCAGAAGCTGATCGGCCAGGGTTTTCGCGTTGCCGTCTGCGAGCAGATCGAGGATCCGGCCGAGGCCAAGAAGCGCGGCTCCAAATCGGTGGTGCGCCGCGACGTGGTGCGGCTGGTGACGCCGGGCACCATCACCGAGGACAAATTGCTGGCGCCATCGGAATCGAGCTTCCTGATGGCGCTGGGACGAGTGAAGGGCGGAGCCGATCATTCCTTCGCATTGGCCTGGATCGACATCTCGACAGGCGCCTTCCGCGTCGCCGAGACCACCGCCGACCGGCTGCTGGCCGACATTTTTCGCGTCGATCCGCGCGAGCTGATCGTCGCCGAACCGGTGTTTTACGATGCCGAGCTGAAGCCGGTGTTCGACGTGCTTGGCCGGGTCGCCAACCCGCAGCCGCCATCGCTGTTCGATTCGGCCTCGGCCACCGGGCGCATCGCCCGCTTCTTCGACGTGGCGACGCCGGACAGTTTCGGCACGTTTTCGCGCGCCGAGCTGTCGGCAATCTCGGGCGCCATTGCCTATGTCGAGAAGACGCAGAAGGCCGAGCGCCCGCCATTGTCGCGGCCCGAGCGCGAGGAACAGGGCTCGACGCTGTTCATCGATCCGGCGACACGTGGGAATCTGGAGCTGCTCCGCACATTGTCGGGCAACCGCGAAGGCTCGTTGTTCAAGGCGATCGACCGCACGGTGACCGGTGGCGGCGCCAGGCTGCTCGCCGACCGGCTGATGGCGCCGCTGACCGACCCGGCTGCGATCGGCGCACGCCTGGATTCGGTGTCGTTCTTTCGGTCCGAAACGCGGCTGTGCCAGGCGGTGCGGACAAGCTTGAAGAGCGTCGCGGACATGCCGCGCGCGCTTTCCAGGCTGGCGCTCAACCGGGGCGGCCCGCGGGACCTCGGCGCATTGCGCGCCGGCTTCGAGGCGGCCGGCGCCATCGCCGAAATCTTTGCGGAGACCGCCCTGCCCCAGGAATTGGCTGATGCGCTCGCCGCCATTCATGCGCTGCCCCAGGCGCTGGCCCGGCATCTGACGCAGGCGCTTGGCGAGGAACTGCCGCTGCTCAAGCGCGACGGCGGCTTCCTGCGCGGCGGCTATCACGGCGAACTCGACGAGATGCGGGCGTTGCGCGACGAGTCGCGAAAAGTGATCGCCGGGCTGGAGCGCTCGCTGATCGAGGAGACCGGCATCCGCTCGCTGAAGATCCGGCACAACAATGTGCTCGGCTACTACATCGAAGTGACCGCCAACCATCATGCGGTGATGACCGGCAGCGATGGCGCCAAGGCGCGCTTCATCCACCGCCAGACCATGGCCAATGCCATGCGCTTCACCACGACCGAACTCGCCGAACTCGAGACCAAGATCGCCAATGCCGCCGACCGGGCGCTCGGCATCGAGCTCGCCGCCTTCGATGCGCTGACGGCGGAAGCGGTCGGCGAGGCGGATAAAATCCGCGCCGGCGCCGATGCGCTCGCCGTGCTCGACGTCTCGGCGGCATTGGCGCTTTTGTCGGAAAGCGAGGCCTGGTGCCGGCCGGTGGTGGATTCGAGCCTCGCCTTCGAGATTTCCGGCGGCAGGCATCCCGTGGTCGAGCAGGCCCTGCGCCGTTCCGGCGAGGGTCCGTTTGTCGCCAATGATTGCGACCTTTCGCCGGAGGGGAACGCCAAAAACGGCGCGATCTGGCTTCTGACCGGCCCCAACATGGGCGGTAAATCGACGTTCCTGCGGCAAAACGCGCTGATCGCCATTCTCGCCCAGACCGGCTCGTTCGTGCCGGCGGCATCGGCCCATATCGGTGTCGTCGACCGGCTGTTCTCGCGCGTCGGCGCTTCCGACGACCTGGCGCGCGGCCGTTCGACCTTCATGGTCGAGATGGTCGAGACGGCGGCGATCCTCAACCAGGCCGGCGAACGGGCGCTGGTGATCCTGGACGAGATCGGCCGCGGCACCGCCACTTTCGACGGCCTGTCGATCGCCTGGGCGGCGGTGGAATATTTGCACGAGAAGAACCGCTGCCGGGCAATTTTCGCCACCCATTTCCACGAAATGACCTCGCTCGCCGGCAAGCTGGCGCGGCTCCACAACGTCACCATGCGCGTCAAGGAATGGGAAAACGACGTCGTCTTCCTGCACGAGGTCGGAAAGGGTGCGGCCGATCGCTCCTACGGCGTCCAGGTGGCGCGCCTCGCCGGTCTGCCGGAAGCGGTGGTCGACCGGGCCAAACAAGTGCTGCACCAGCTGGAGGAAGGCGAGGTTTCCGGCAAGACCAACCGGCTGGTCGACGATTTGCCGCTGTTTTCCGTGGCGGTGAAGCGCGAAGCACCGAAGCCGGTGAAGAGCGACGCGCTGGGCGCCGCGCTCGGCGAGATCAATCCCGACGAGATGACGCCGAGGGAAGCGCTGGAGGCGCTTTACCGGCTGAAGGGGCTGATGTAGCCGGTAAGGGCTGGCGGGACAGCACCCCCCTCTGCCCTACCGGGCATCTCCCCCGCAAGGGGGGAGATCGGCAGCTCCCGCGCTCCGCTCATCCTACACTGTTGGTGATTGGCGAAAGCCAAGGTTACGTCCAATCTCCCCCCTTGCGGGGGAGATCGCCGGCAGGCCAGAGGGGGGTGTGAAGGAACGCGACCTGCGCTGTCTAGATCATCTCCAGCCCGCGCTTTCGCGTCGGCGGCGGGAAGGCACGGTCGAGATCGGCGAGATCTTCACCGATAAGCTTGATGTCGAGCGCGGCAAAGTTCTGGCGGACGTGCTCCTGGCTGCTGGCCTTGGGAATGGCGATGACGCCCTCTTGCTGCATCACCCAGGCCAGGGCGATTTGTGCCGCGGTGGCGCCATGGCGGGCGGCGACCGCGTCGAGCCTGGCATTGCGCGCCAATGCACCCTGTTCGACCGGCGAATAGGCCATCAGCGGAATGCCGCGCTTGCGGCTCCAGGGCGCTAGATCGAACTCGAGGCCGCGCCGGACCAGATTGTAAAGCACCTGGTTGGTCTGGACATTACCGCCATCGGGCAAGCCGGCGAGGTCTTCCATCTCCTCGATGTCGAAATTGCTGACGCCCCAGTGGCGAATCTTGCCGGCTTTCTTCAACGCCTCGAAGGCTTCGACCGTCTCCGCCAAGGGCACGCTGCCAGGCCAATGCAAGAGATAGAGGTCGATGCGGTCGGTGGCGAGGCGCTTCAGGCTGTTCTCGCAGGCGCGCTGCACGCCCGCGCGCGAAGCGTTCGACGGCAGAACTTTCGAGACCAGGAAAACCTCGGCGCGGCGCCCGGCTATGGCTTCGGCCACGACCTCCTCGGCACCGCCGCTGGCATACATCTCGGCGGTGTCGATCAGCGTGACGCCGAGATCGAGGCCAAGCTTGAGAGCAGCGATCTCATCGCCACGGCGCCTGATATCCTCGCCCATCTTCCACGTGCCCTGGCCGAGCACGGCAATGGCTTCGCCGGAGGGCAGCGTGGTGGTTCTGACGGTCGATGGCATGGCAGGCTCCGTTCGGGACCGGATCGCATCACAGGCCGGGCGAGAAATCCAGAGGCGTTCTCGCCCCCGGCGATCTGTCGGACCCCTATTTAACCGGATGGGCAGCAAGCCAGTCCTGCATCTGCTTGATCTCGGTCTCCTGCGCGGCGATGACCGCCTCGGCCAGCTTGCGGATTTCGGGATCCTTGCCATTGGCAAGCTCGACCTTGGCCATGTCGATGGCGCCCTGATGGTGCGGGATCATGCCTCGGACGAAATCGACGTCGGCATTGCCGGTATACTGCGAGGCCATCATGCCGGCGTGCATCTTGTCCATCGCCGCCTTGTAGCCCTCGGTCGACGGGCTTTCCGCGCCCATTGCCATGCCGGTCATGTCGTGTTTCATCTCTTCGCTTTGCGCGGGGACGCTTTCGAGGAAGACTGCAAGCAGCATTCCGGCCGCCATCAGCAAAAGCACGAGTTTCTTAGCCAAGGTCATTCATGGTCTCCTGTTGCAGGGATTTCGTATTTGGGGGTTTGGATCAGAGTTTCAACGTTCTCAGCCGCAATGCGTTGGCGATTACCGACACCGACGACAGGCTCATCGCCGCCGCCGCCAGCATCGGCGACAAAAGCGTGCCGGTGAGCGGATAGAGCACGCCGGCGGCGACCGGTACGCCAAGCACATTGTAGAGGAAGGCGAAGAACAGGTTCTGGCGGATGTTGCGGATGGTGGCCTGGGCCAGCGCGCGGGCCCGCACGATGCCGTTGAGATCGCCCTTGACCAGGGTGATGCCAGCACTTTCGACCGCGACATCGGCGCCGGTACCCATGGCGATGCCGACATCGGCGGCGGCAAGCGCGGGTGCGTCGTTGACGCCATCGCCGGCCATGGCGACGCCGGCGCTCGTGCCGCGCAACTCGTCGACGAGCGCTGCCTTCTGTTCCGGCAAGAGCCCGGCGCGCACCTCGTCGATACCGAGGCTGCCGGCGATCGCCTTGGCCGTGCGTTCATTGTCGCCGGTCGCCATGATGATCCTCAAGCCGCTGTCATGCAGGGCCTTGATCGCCTCGGCGGTGGTCGCCTTGACCGGATCGGCAACGGCGACGATGCCGGCCAGCCTGCCGCCGACAGCGACGAACATCGCCGTCTTGCCGTCGCCCTGCAACGCCTCCGCGCTGGCCGCAACGGCGGAAACATCGACGCCGAGATCGCGCATCATCGCGGCATTGCCGAGCGCGACAGTCTTGCCCGACACGGTGCCTGAAACGCCCTTGCCGGTGGTCGCCTCGAAATCGCCGACGTGGGCGACGGTCACGCCGCGCGCCGCGGCGCCTTCGACGATGGCCTCGGCCAAGGGGTGTTCAGACCCCTTCTCGAGACTTGCCGCAAGCCCCAGCAAGTCGTCCTCGGCAAAGCCGCTGGCAGTTACGATATCGGTCAGCTTCGGCCGGCCTTCGGTCAGCGTGCCGGTCTTGTCGACGATCAGCGTGTCGACGGAGGCAAAGCGTTCGAGTGCGGCGGCCTCCTTGATCAGCACGCCGGCAAGAGCGCCGCGCCCGGTGGCGGTCATGATCGACATCGGCGTGGCAAGCCCAAGCGCACAGGGACAGGCGATGATCAGCACCGAGACCGCCGAGACGACGGCAAAGACCAGGCTGGGCTCTGGACCAAGGACCGCCCAGGCAATGAAGGCCGCGACGGCAACCAGGACGACGGCCGGAACAAAGTAGAAGGAAACGCGGTCGGCCAACCCCTGGATCGGCGCGCGCGAGCGCTGTGCCTTGGCGACGAGTTCGACGATGCGCGCGAGCGTGGTCTCGGAACCGATCCGTTCGGCGCGCATGATCAGCGAGCCTTGCCTGTTGAGCGTGCCGCCGGTCAGCGCGTCGCCTTCGGTCTTTTCGACCGGCAACGGCTCGCCCGTGATCATCGATTCGTCGATGGAAGAGCGGCCTTCGAGCACGGTGCCGTCGACCGGAACGGCTTCGCCCGGACGGACGCGCAAGCGGTCCCCGGCCTTGACGCCGTCCAGCGGGACGTCGCTCTCGGAGCCGTCTTCAGCGATCCGCCGCGCTGTCTTGGGCGCCAGATCGAGCAGGGCGCGGATCGCCGAACCGGTCTTTTCTCGGGCGCGCAATTCCAGCACCTGGCCGAGGAAGACCAGCGCGACGATGACGGCGGCAGCCTCAAAATAGACCGGCACCGCACCGCCATGGCCGCGGAACTGATGCGGGAAAATGTCCGGGAACAGCGTGGCGACGACGCTGTAGAGATAGGCGGCACCGACACCGAGCGAAATCAGCGTCCACATATTGGGGCTGCGGTTGAGTATCGATTCCCAGCCGCGATGAAAGAAGGGAAAGGCGGCCCAAAGCACCACCGGGCTTGCCAGGGCCAGCTCGATCCAGACCTTTGTGCGATCCCCGACCAGTCCTTCGAACGACAGGCCGACCATCGGCGCCATGGCGACGATCAGAAGCGGGATCGACAGGGCCGCGCTGACCCAGAACCGCCTGGTGAAGTCGACCAGCTCCGGATTAGGTCCTTCATCGCCAGTCGGCACGCCCATTGGCTCCAGCGCCATGCCACAGATCGGGCAGGAGCCGGGCTTGTCGCGGACGATCTCGGGATGCATGGGGCAGGTGTACTGCGTACCCTTGGGCATCGGCGCCGGCACCGGCTTGTCGCCGAGATAGGCTTGCGGGGCCGCCTCGAACTTCGCCTTGCAGCCGGCGGAGCAGAAATAGAAGCCCTGGCCTTCATGGCGGACAAAGTGCCTGGCCGTGGCGCGATCGACGCTTATGCCGCAGACGGGGTCGATGGCCGTCAGGTATTTCTCCGGCTCGGCCTGGAATTTCGTGCGGCAGCCTTCGCTGCAGAAGTGATAGAGCCGGCCGCCATGTTCTGCTGTCGGCTTGCCGGCGGCCGGATCCACGGTCATGCCGCAGACCGGATCGCGCAGGACCGCGCCCGCGTCCACGGCTTTCGGCGCGCAGCAGCCGCCATGCGTGTGATGATCGTGATCTGAATGCGCCATTGCGAAGGCCTCTTTCCAACTGCTTCCAGCCGGAGGTAGTGCTTCCAGTAACTGGAAGGTCAAGGGCTGTTTTGATTATTCGTATTTCGAGGCTCAACCCGGCTGTTCGCCCAGAAAAAGTCGACATTCCGTAGCGCTGCGTGTGCTAACGCTCGGCCCTCCGACAACAATTCGAATCCCGGTAAATCAATGAAATGTCTGGTCATCAATCTTGATCGGTCTCCCGACCGGCTCGCCCACATCACGGCGGAGTTTGCCCGCATCGGCATCGCCTTCGCGCGAATCGTCGCGACCGATGCCCGTGACCATCCTGAGTTGGTGCTGCAGCCACAATTTTCGATCTACGCCGTCCGGCGCCTGTCCTCCAGCGAGGTCGCCTGCATGCACAGCCATCGCGCCTGCTGGTCGATCATCGCTCAAGACGATGCCCCTTATGGCGCCGTCTTCGAGGACGACGTCGTGTTCTCCGCGAAAGCCGGTGCCCTTCTGGCCGATAGTGGCTGGATTTCGGCCGATGCCGATGCCGTCAAACTCGAAACATTCTTCAGCAAGACCATGATCCAGAGGAAAAGGATCGCCGTCGGCAACGGCTTCTCCCTATTCAGGCTTCGCAGGAGCCATATGGGGACCGGCGGCTACATCGTCTCCAGGCAGATGGCGCGCGACCTCCTGGAAGCTACCGCGCAGGCCAGCGCAGCTGCCGACGATCTCCTCTTCAACCCCGTGTTCCCGACGTCGGCAAGCAAGACGATCTACCAACTCGTTCCCGCACTCTGTGCGCAGGACCAGTTCGTGGGCGACAGATTGCCAAGCCTGCTTTACGAAGAGCGCGAAGCCGAATGGGTCGCAAGCGGGCTGACCATCAAGCGCAGAAAGCCCCTCGCCGAGAAGATAAGGGTAGAAATCAGGCGGGTCGTCGAGTGGGTCGTCGATCACTGCAAGCTGCGGCATTATACGGTCATTGCGCTCGATCCCCCTGCGGCTGAAGAGCCGATGTCTTGCCTGGCCGCCGGCGGCAACGAGAACGCGCTTTAGACGCCCAAAGGGCAAGACCGATCCGTATCCGAAAGCCCGGTAGTTTTGGTTCAGGCACTGCTTCGAACTTGCTGTGGCCGGCAAAGTAGAAATTGACCATTTCGGCACTATCATTTCATCACGGCGCAAAATACTCTTAAAAAGTCAACAGACACCGGCTCCGGTGTGCTAGAGAACGCCGCCACTCCCGGAAGACAACGATTTCGTCAAATGAAGCGCCTGGTCATCAATCTCGATCGATCTCCCGACCGACTTGTCCACATGACATCGGAGTTCGCCCGCATCGGCATTGGGTTCGAGCGGGTCGCGGGGATCGATGCCCAGGAACATCCCAATCTGGTGCAGCAGCCGCAGCACGCGATACATGCCATCCGGCCCCTCGCCGGCAGCGAGATCGCCTGCCTGCATAGCCATCGTGCCTGCTGGACGATCATCGCCCAGGACGACGCCCCGTACGGCGCCGTCTTCGAGGACGACATGGTGTTTTCCGGCAGAGCCGGTGCGTTGCTGGGCGATACGAGCTGGGTTCCGGAGGACGCGGACGTCGTGAAGCTCGAGACGTTCTTCTCCAGAACCGTGATCCAGAGGAGAAGGGCCCCTGCCGGACACGGTTTTTCCACGGTCCGGCTCCGCAAGGGCCATCCAGGGGCTGGGGGTTATCTCCTCTCGCGGCAAATGGCGCGCGAGTTTCTGGAGGCAACGGCGCAAGTCAACATAGCTGTCGACGATCTCATCTTTAACCCCGCTATGTCGGCCGGCAGGAATATCTACCAACTTGTTCCCGCCCTCTGCGCGCAAGACCAGTTCGTCGGCTACAGGCTGCCGAGCCTGCTCGACCAGGAACGAGATGCCGCGCGGACCGCGAGTGGGCTTATGACAAGGCAGAGGAAGCCGACGGCGGTGAGAATCAGCCGGGAAGCCGGGCGGACCATGAGGTGGATCGCCGACTTCTGCAGGCTGCGGCGGCAGATTGTCGTGCCCTTCGGCCCCATCGAGGCAATCGACTAAGCCAATTCCGGGCTGTCGGCCGGCCCCATACCCAGCGCCGCGAAAACGCGCTATAGACGCCGCCCAAAAGGCAAGGCCAACCGATACCTATGGCGAAAATCTCCCTGAAGCTCGATGAACTGATCGACGGCGAAACCTTGCGCCGCGAGATGACGGCGCTGACCGCGGCGAGCGCCGGCGATGGTTCCAGCCCTGTCATCCGCGCGGCCGTTCTCCAGCTTCTCAAGGGCCGGCTCGCCGAGGGCCGCAGAAAAGCCGAGGCCATGCTGAGGCAGGATGGCGGCGGCAATGCCTGCGCCGAGCGGCTGTCGCATGTGATGGATGAGCTGATCCGGGCGCTTTACGATTTCGCCGCGACCCATGTCTACCGGGTGAAGAACCCGTCGTCGGCCGAGCGCATGGTCGTGGTTGCGGTCGGCGGCTATGGCCGCGGCACGCTGGCGCCGGGATCCGACATCGACCTTCTGTTCCTCTTGCCCTACAAGCAGACGCCGTGGGGCGAACAGACAGTCGAATACATGCTCTACATGCTGTGGGACCTCGGGCTGAAGGTCGGCCATGCCACCCGCAACATCGACGAGTGCCTGCGGCTGTCGCGCACCGACATCACCATTCGCACCTCGATCCTGGAGGCGCGCTTCCTGTGGGGCGAGCGCAAGCTCTATGACGAGTTGATGCTGCGCTTCGACCATGAGGTGGTGCGCACCACCGGTCCGGAATATGTCCAGGCCAAGCTCGCCGAACGCGACGAGCGCCACGCCAAGGCCGGCGAAAGCCGCTATCTTGTCGAGCCCAATGTCAAGGACGGCAAGGGCGGCCTGCGCGACCTGCAGACGCTGTTCTGGATCGGCAAGTATTTCTATCGGGTGCGCACTGGAGAAGAACTGGTCGAGAAGGGCGTCTTCACCGATGCCGAGTATCGCGAATTCCAGAAGGCCGAGGACTTCCTGTGGGCGGTGCGCTGCCACATGCATTTCCTCACCGGCAAGGCCGAGGAGCGGCTGCATTTCGACATCCAGCGCGAGATCGCCGAACGGCTGGGTTATACCACCCATCCCGGCCTGTCGGCGGTCGAGCGCTTCATGAAGCACTACTTCCTCGTCGCCAAGGATGTCGGCGACCTCACGCGCATCTTCTGCGCGGCACTGGAGGAGGAGCAGGCCAAGCATGTTCCCGGCTTCAACCGCATCTTCCTCACCTTCCAGCGCCGCAAGCGCAAGCTGGCCGGCACGTCGGATTTCATTGTCGACAACCATCGCATCAACATCGCCGACGACCAGGTGTTCGAACGCGACCCGGTCAATCTGCTGAGACTATTCTGGTTCGCCGACAAGCACGGGCTGGAATTCCATCCCGATGCGCTGAAGCTGCTCACCCGCTCGCTCGGCCTGGTCAACAAGTCGCTCAGGCGCGACGAAGAGGCCAACCGGCTGTTCCTCGACATTTTGACGTCGGACCGCAATGCCGAGCTCAACCTGCGCCGCATGAACGAGGCCGGGCTGCTGGGCCGGCTGATCCCGGATTTCGGCAAGATCGTCGCCATGATGCAGTTCTCGATGTACCACCACTACACGGTGGACGAGCACCTGATCCGCTGTATCGGCGTGCTGGCCGAGATCGAGCGCGGCGATGGCGAGAAGGTGCATCCGCTGTCGCATTCGCTGATGCCTGGCCTGAAGAAGAGCCGCGAGGCGCTCTATGTCGCGGTGCTGTTGCACGACATCGCCAAGGGCAGGCCAGAGGATCATTCGGAGGCCGGCGCCCGGATCGCACGCCGCATCTGCCCGCATATGGGGCTGTCGCCGGCCGATACCGAAACCGTTGCCTGGCTGGTCGAGAACCATCTCGTGATGTCGATGACGGCGCAGACCCGCGACCTCAACGACCGCAAGACCATCGAGGATTTCGCCGCGATCGTGCAGTCGGTCGAGCGGCTGAAGATGCTTTTGATCCTGACCGTTTGCGACATCAGGGGCGTGGGACCAGGTGTCTGGAACGGCTGGAAGGGCCAGTTGCTGCGCACGCTCTACTATGAGACCGAACTGCTTTTGACCGGCGGCTTCTCGGAAGTGTCACGTGCGCAGCGGACGGCGGCGTCGCGCGAGCGTCTGGCCGAGGCGCTCGCCGACTGGCCAGACAAGGCCCGCAAACGCTATGTCGGCCAGCACTACGAGAATTATCTCCTGACCGTCGACCTGCCGGACCAGCTTCGCCATG
This sequence comes from Mesorhizobium opportunistum WSM2075, assembly GCF_000176035.2. Taxonomy (NCBI): domain Bacteria; kingdom Pseudomonadati; phylum Pseudomonadota; class Alphaproteobacteria; order Hyphomicrobiales; family Phyllobacteriaceae; genus Mesorhizobium; species Mesorhizobium opportunistum. The sequence goes on from NC_015675.1 coordinate 210,971, forward strand.
CCGAATTCATCCGCGATGCGGATGCGGCGGGCAAAAAGCTTGCCACCATGGTCAAGACGCACCAGTTCGAAGCGGTGACCGAAATCACCGTTCTGGCGCAGGACCACCCGCGTCTTCTCTCCGTCATTGCCGGGGCATGCGCCGGCGCCGGCGGCAACATTGTCGACGCGCAGATCTTCACCACGTCGGACGGCCGCGCCCTCGACACGATCCTGATCTCGAGGGAGTTCGACCGTGACGAGGACGAGCGGCGGCGCGCCGAGCGTGTCGGTCGGCTGATCGAGGACGTGCTGTCCGGCAAGAGCTGGCTGCCGGAGATGATCGAGAAGCGCACCAAGCCACGGCGCGGCTCCAAGGTGTTCAAGATCCCGCCCCGCGCCGAAATCCGCAATGCGCTGTCGAACCGCTTTTCGGTCATCGAGGTCGAGGGGCTCGACCGCCCTGGCCTGCTGTCGGAGATCACCAGAACCCTGTCCGACCTGTCGCTCGACATTGCGTCGGCCCACATCACCACCTTCGGCGAAAAGGTCATCGACACCTTCTACGTCACCGACCTCACCGGCCAGAAGATCGACAGTCCGGCCCGCATTGCCACGATCCGCAACCGGCTGATAGCGACGCTCGAAGGCGCCGCGCCGGAGCGCGGCGGCAGGGCCAAGGCGGCCGCCGAGTGAGAGCCATCATCACTTTGTCCCAATCTCCAGAGCTATTCGCCGTTTCACGGAAACGGCGAATAGCTCCAACTTTTTGTTTCAACACAATTCCGGACGGAAAACCGTTTAACGCTTTTCCTGGAATTGCTCACAGGCAGTCTCCGAACGCATGAGCCTCGTCAAGAAATTCGCAACAGTCGCTTCCGGCACGCTGATGAGCCGCGCACTGGGGTTTGGCCGCGAGATGCTGATGGCGGCGGCACTGGGCACCGGGCCGGTGGCCGACGCGTTCAACGCCGCCTTCCAGTTTCCCAACACCTTTCGCCGGCTGTTCGCCGAGGGCGCCTTCAACGCCGCCTTCGTGCCGCTGTTTGCCAAGGAGATCGAAACGCACGGCACTGATGGCGCCAAGCGCTTCTCCGAGGAAGTGTTCGGCGTGCTGTTCACCGCGCTGCTGGCGCTGACCATCGTCATGGAACTGGCGATGCCGCTGATCGTGCGCTACCTGGTGGCGCCGGGCTTTGCCGACACGCCTGGAAAGTTCGAGACGACCGTCGCACTGGCGACGATCATGTTCCCGTACCTCATCTGCATGTCGCTTGCCGCCATGATGGCGGGCATGCTGAATTCGCTGCGCCGCTATTTCGCGGCGGCGATCGCGCCCGCGTTCCTCAACATCATCCTGATCAGCGTGCTTGGCTACGCCTGGTATCATGGGCTGGATGCACGTGCTGTCGGCTTCAGCCTGTCCTGGGGCGTTTTGGCGGCAGGCATCGTGCAGCTCGCCATCGTCTGGGTGGCGGTGCGCAACGCCGGCATCTCTATCGGCTTCCGCCGGCCGAAGATGACGCCGAACGTGAAGCGGCTGTTGATCCTAGCGCTGCCGGCAGCGATCACCGGCGGCATCACCCAGATCAACCAGCTGATCGGCACGGCGATCGCGTCGGCGCAAGACAGCGCCGTGTCCTCGCTCGCCTATGCCGACCGCGTCTATCAGCTGCCGCTCGGCGTCGTCGGCGTGGCAGTGGCGATCGTGCTGTTGCCCGAGCTGTCGCGGGCGTTGAAATCAGGCAATCTGATCGAGGCGGCCAATCTGCAGAACCGCTCCGTCGAGTTCACCCTGTTCATGACCTTGCCGGCGGCGGCGGCACTCTGGGTGATGTCGGAGCCGATCGTGCGGCTGGTCTATGAGCGCGGCGCGTTCGCCGCCAACCATTCGACGCCGACGGTGGCGGCGATCCTGGCGATCTTCGGCCTGGGCCTGCCGGCCTTCGTGCTGATCAAGGCCTTCACCCCCGGCTATTTCGCCCGCGAGGACACGCGCACGCCGATGATCTTCGCCGCCATCTCGGTGGCGGTGAATGTCGCCACCGCGCTGACGCTGTTTCCCAGGATGGGCGCACCCGGCATCGCAGTGGCGTCTGCCGTGGCCGGCTGGGTCAACGCGCTGATGCTGCTTGGCGTGCTTATCCGGCGCGGCCATTGGGGCCGCGACGTACCGCTCCTGAAGCGCATTCCACGCCTGGTGCTGTCGGCGGCGGTGATGGCGGTGGCGCTGTATTTTGCGGAGCATTGGCTGGCCGTCAGACTCGGCCCCGGCTCGCCGCTGGTGGTCAAAGCGACGACGCTTCTGACGCTCGTCGCCGGTGGAGCGCTGCTCTACTTCGTCACAGCGTTTGCCACGGGTGGCGCCGATTTCGGCATGATCCGGCGCAATGTCGGACGCAAGGAGACACCACAGCCTAAGGAACAGTCTTCAGATCCGTGAGCCGGAATTCGTCGGCTGTCGAAAGCATCGGGACGGCATAGTAGCGCGCGCAAGCATAGTGAAAACAATCCGCCAAATTCAGTCGGATGGCCTTGTTGCGAAACCGCGACGCAGCCTCAACGGACAATGACGTTGCGTCAGCGGCAGGCGGAAGCTCCCGCACGGCAATAGCCCGTTCTTCGAGAAAACGACTGACTATCTTGAGGCTCACTTCGACCGGCACCGCTAGCTTTTCGGATCGCGAAAGGGCCATTGCCGCTTCCCACACCGCGATTGCCGACGTGAACGGAGCCGATGCTTCCAAGACGGCCCGTGCGCAGCGCTGCGCTTCGGCCTCGTGGCTGAGCATCGCGACGATAGCGGCTGCGTCGACAAACATCAGTCTTCGCCGGACAATTCGTCGTAGACCGAGCGCGGCAGCGGTTTGCGCGCCTGCTCGCTGAGCTCGATTCCAAATTCGGCGCGCAGCCTTGCCGCCGTCTCCAACGGCGTCTCGCGATTGCGGCGGCGCTCAAGCGCTTCGCGCATGGCAATCACGATCGCCTCGGTTATGCCAACGCCCTCAATTCTAGCGAAGGTGCGCGTTAAGTCATCCGCTTCTTTGTTGTTGATGTTGATCGTCATAACGTGCCTACCCAATCGAATGTAGCGGAAATAATGTAGCCACCTACATCAAAATGTCAATATCTTGAGGAGCCTTTGGAGGGCCAACCAGCCCCTTGATCCTGCCGCCCCCTTCGTCCATAAGCGCGCCGTCGCAAGACTTTCGCCGCGCGCGGTTTCCAGCCGCATGATTGGCTCCAAAAAGTCTGCAACTTTTTGGAATCATGCTTATACGGCCCTCCACAAGCCATGAGGAAACCCATGTCCGCCTTCAAGCCACTCGTCTTCTCTGGTGTCCAGCCGACCGGCAATCTGCACCTCGGCAACTATCTCGGCGCCATCAAGAAATTCGTCGCCCTGCAGGACACGTCCGACTGCATCTATTGCGTCGTCGACCTGCATTCGCTGACCGCGCAGCTCGTCTATGATGACCTTGCTGACCAGACGCGGTCGATCACCGCGGCGTTCCTCGCCTCCGGCATCGACCCGAAGAAGCATATCGTCTTCAACCAGTCGCGGGTCATGCAGCATGCCGAGCTTGCCTGGATCTTCAATTGCGTGGCGCGCATCGGCTGGATGAACAAGATGACGCAGTTCAAGGACAAGGCCGGCAAGGATCGCGAAAACGCTTCGCTGGGCCTGCTCGCCTATCCCTCGCTGATGGCCGCCGACATCCTGCTTTACCGCGCCACCCATGTGCCGGTCGGCGAAGACCAGAAGCAGCACCTGGAGCTGACCCGCGACATCGCGCAGAAATTCAACAACGACTTCTCCGATCGCATCGCCAGCCTTGGCGTCGGCGTCGAGATGCAGGTCGGCGACGAGACGGTGAACGGCTTCTTCCCGATCACCGAACCGGTCATCGGCGGCCCGGCGGCGCGCATCATGAGCCTGCGCGACGGGTCGAAGAAGATGTCGAAGTCGGACCCGTCGGACCTGTCGCGCATCAACCTGACGGATGACGCCGACACCATCTCGAAGAAGATCCGCAAGGCCAAGACCGATCCGGAAGCCTTGCCGAGCGAAGTCGACGGGCTGGAAACCCGGCCGGAAGCCGAAAACCTGGTCGGCATCTATGCCGGTCTCGCCGAGCTTTCCAAAGCCGAGGTGCTGAAGGAATTCGGCGGCCAGCAATTTTCGGTGTTCAAGCCGGCGCTGGCCGATCTGGCGGTGGAGAAGCTGGCGCCAATCGCCAGCGAGATGCGCCGCATCCAGGGCGATCGCGCCTATGTCGACGCGGTGCTCAGGGATGGCGGCGAACGCGCCGGCGTGCTGGCCGAAACGACGATGAAGACGGTGCGCGACATCGTCGGCCTGCTACAGGGCTGACCTGTACCAAGACACCGCCGCCAGCCGGCCGCTTGCGGCCAAATGATGGCGGTGGCAGATTGCGGCCGAAAACACATCGAGCAGATAGACATGGTCTCCAAACGCCTCATCCGTGAAGCCGGTCATCGCAGGAAATTCCTGACGATCATCGACGATACGCCGGAATGCGAGCGTGCCGTCGCCTACGCCTCGAAGCGGGCGCAGAGCACCAGCGGCACGCTGGTGCTGCTCTATGTCATCGTCCCTGATGATTTCCAGCATTGGCTGGGCGTCGAGAAGATCATGCGAGAAGAGGCCAACGCCACGGCGCGCGCGGCGCTTGATGGCTATGCCAACAAGGTGCGCCAGAAGCTCGGCATCGAGCCGGAGATGGTGGTGCGCGAAGGCAAGCCGACGGAGGAGATCCACAGGCTGATCGAGGAAGACCAGGATATCGCCATCCTGGTGCTGGCGGCCGGCGCCGGCAAGGAAGGCCCGGGGCCGCTGGTCGGCGCCGTGGCCGGCAAGGGTGCTGCCTTCCCGATCCCTGTGACTGTGGTGCCGCAGAATCTTTCCGACGAGGAGATCGACAGTCTCGCCTGAAGCCTGCCAGGAATTTCGATTCCCCAGCTAGCAAAAACATTCCGCCAGCCAGCCGTTCCGGCGACGCGTTCCGCTTGAATGTTCAGCCGATAGAGCTTATTTAGAACTATTCCAAACTATCTGCCCAATACGGGCACGGAGACGTCCATGTTCATCCAGACCGAATCGACGCCGAACCCGGCGACGCTGAAATTCCTGCCCGGCAAGGAAGTGCTTCTGGAAGGCACCGCCGATTTCCGCGATGCCGACAGTGCGGCCGTGGCGTCGCCGCTGGCCGGCCGGCTGTTCGAAATCCCCGGCGTCACCGGCGTGTTCTTCGGCTATGACTTCATCACCGTGACCAAGGACGGCCCCGACTGGCAGCATTTGAAGCCGGCGATCCTCGGCGCCATCATGGAGCATTTCATGTCCGGCGCGCCTGTCATGGCCAAGGCGGGTCCCGCCGCCGAAACCAGCCAGACCGGCGAATTCTACGACAAGGCGGACGAGGAGCTCGTCATCACCATCAAGGAGCTGCTCGACACGCGGGTGCGCCCGGCGGTGGCCCAGGATGGCGGCGACATCACCTTCCGCGGTTTCGAGAATGGCACCGTGTTCCTGCACATGAAGGGCGCCTGCGCCGGTTGCCCGTCATCGACGGCGACGCTGAAGCACGGCATCCAGAACCTGCTTCGCCATTTCGTGCCGGAAGTGCAGCAGGTCGAGCAGGTCGCCTGATCGTTTCGCTCTATTTGCCAACTGTAAAAAACAAAAAACCGGGCCGAATTGCCCGGTTTTCTGTTTTGGGACGTCCATTGTTGCCTAGACGGTCCGCGTACGAACTGCTTTGACCCTGGTCCTTGCGACCACGATCAGAGGACGATGACCTTGGCGCCGACCGAGGCGCGATCATAAAGGTCGATGACGTCCTGATTCATCAGCCGGATGCAGCCCGACGACATCGCCTTGCCGATCGAGTTCCATTCCGGGCTGCCGTGCAGGCGGTAACCCATGTCACCGCCCTTGTTGAAGAGATACATGGCGCGAGCGCCGAGCGGGTTCTTCAGGCCCGGCTCCATGCCGCTGGCGAACTTGGCGAGTTCCGGCTGGCGCTTGATCATCTGCGAAGGCGGCGTCCAGGTCGGCCACTCACGCTTGATCGCGATATGGGCGGTGCCATGCCACTCGAAGCCCTCGCGGCCGACGCCGATGCCGTAGCGGATCGCCAGGCCGTCGCCCTCGACGAAGTAGAGGAACTTGTTCTGCGTGTCGACGATGATCGTGCCGGGTTTTTCCTTGGTGTCGTAATTCACTTCCTGGCGGTGATACTTCGACGGCACCTTCTCGATCGGGATGCGCGGCAGCTGGTAACCGGCATCGGTCACCGCGCCATAGTCGTTGGAAAATATCTGCCCGCCAATGGTGCTGCAACCGGCGAGTGCAGTGGACAGCGCCATTGCGGCAACTATTGCAAGCGACTTCATGCGCATGAGGTGATCCGGAGCCCCGCCCAAACTTAGAGCGGCACGAGTCGGCCGCCTTCTCGCCATCATTCATGCTGGCATTTGCTTTGCTTGCCAAGCACCCGATGCCTATATCCAGGGCCTTACCTGCTGGTAAGCGTATCACTATGGCATTTCGGCAACAGCCTTCACCAGATTGTGAAGCAAATTCAATGGGCCCGAACCGCGGGCCGGCAAAATCAGGGAAACCGCCATGAATGTCGGGGACGCCGCCAACCGCTCAGGCCTGCCGGCCAAGACCATCCGTTACTATGAGGAGATCGGCCTGATCGCGCCCGCGCGCGCCGCCAACGGCTACCGCGACTATTCCGGCGACGATATCCACCGGCTGGCCTTCCTGCGCCGCGCGCGCAATCTCGGCTTTTCCATCGATGATTGCCACCAGCTGATGGCGCTCTACCAGGACCGCAGCCGCGCCAGCCACGACGTGCGCGAGATCGCCGCTGCCCATGTCAAGGCGATCGAGGAGAAGGTGCGCGAGCTGCAGTCGATGCGTTCGACCCTGCAGACGCTGATCCACGCCTGCCATGGCGACAACAGGCCGGACTGCCCGATCCTGGACGATATGGCGGGGGCGGCCGGCGACGGAGCCGTTTCGGCGAGGCGATAGCGAAAAGAGGTTTGCCGGCCGGCGCGATGACCTCGTGTACCCATCCGTTCAATGTCTGGAACGGACCGGATAGGCGTGCTTCGGCTGACTCGCGCGCGAAAACTGATTTAGGTAAGTCTAATATGCTAATTGGCTAAAGTACGGAACGTCCAATGGACAAGAACGGAACCAAAGCGGTTACGTCAGACCTTTGCGCAGACAACGCAAGACTTTAGTCCTGCCGCTTATAGTTAAGAACGGAAGGTGATCGGCGCGACATGGGGCCGCGACGGATCATTACCAGACCGCGCTCAGACAAATTATGGTGCGATCGCGGAAGGCGGGCGGATCGGGCCGTTGCCCCGGAGCCCGGTTGGCAGCCTGTGGCCGGCGGCCCCGTCCAGTCTCCACCCGGGAAGTCGCATTCTCGCCGTGGAGCGGAGATGGCAAGGATGGATGAGGCCCGCAACCGACAGCTAGGTGTCTGGCATGGTGCTGTTGAACACTCTGCGGGAAGTCACCGCAAAGGAAGTCGAGGCACAGGACATGTCGGCCCATGTCGGCATACCGCAGATGTCATCGAGAGAAATCCGGACCTCCAGGACTAAAAGAAAGCCCGGCTAGAAACCGAACGTCGAAAAAATGGGCAGATCGCGCTATATGCTGATTTACTAAAGTAATAGAACATCCAATGGACAAGAACGGAACCAAAGCGGTTACGTCAGACCTTCGTTGGCGAGATGCAAGACTTTAGTCCTGCAATTCTTTATAGTTAAAAATGAAAATTAATCGGCACAGCGTGAGGCCGCACCGGATCAATACCAGATTATACTCAGGAAAATATGGTGCGATCACGGAAGGCGGGACTGTACCTGGTGATCTCTCTGTTTTTCGAGGAACAGCTTGGCGTGTTCGCCCCATTCAGGAACCGTGGTCTTGTGCTCCTGAACGTACTTGCCGAAGGCCTCGCGCAAAGCGGCAAGGTCAAATGCCCAAAGATGTTCGCCCTTATCGTCGTTCAACGTCACTTCACCAACCCCATCGAGTCGATGGTATTGCCTCCCAATTAGGCCTTCAAGAGCTGAGGCCTGACTTCTTTTGGGGGCTTTTGGGTTTCTCAAACCGATAGTCGCCCCACAAAAACGGGTTCAAACCGTGAACAGAATCTGGCATGGTGCCTGCCATGCCAATCATCTCCCCTATTGCAATCAATCCATTGATCGACGGGCGCCAGTCGGAGCGTGCCATGCTGGTGCGGCGTGGCGTGCAGCGGCTGCTCATGGAAATGGGCGCGCATGTGTTGCCTGAGCTGTCGCTGGCGACCGGCCGCCGCGCCGATCTCGTGGCGCTGACCCGGCAAGGCGACGTCTGGATCATCGAGATCAAATCCTCGATCGAGGATTTTCGCGTCGACCGCAAATGGCCCGACTACCGGCTGCATTCCGACCGGTTCTTCTTCGCCACCCATCCCGGCGTGCCTTCGGAGATTTTTCCGGAGGAGTGCGGCTTCATCCTCTCCGACGGCTACGGCGCCGAAATCCTACGCGATGCACCCGAGCACCGCATGGCGGCGGCAACGCGAAAGGCGCTGATGCTGCGGATCGCGCGCGCCGGAGCCTCACGGCTGCTGGCGGCGGAGTTGGCAGGCGTGTCGGTTCCGGCGCTCGACGGGGAGAGCGAGTAGCTTCCGGACGCGCGCTACTCCTCGCTCTCCTCGCCAGCCGCCGGTGCCATCAACAGCACGGCGGCGCCGAGGATGGCAGCGATGAAGGAGCCGGCAAGGATACCGACCTTGACGGCGTCCTGCAGCGCGACATCGCTGGCGAAGGCGAGCAGGCCGATGAACAGGCTCATGGTGAAGCCGATGCCGCAGAGCAGCGAAATGCCGATCATATGCCGCCAGCCGGCATGGGCCGGCAAATCAGCCAGCCCAAGCCCTATGGCGAGCGCGGAGGAGCCGAAGACGCCGACCAGCTTGCCGAGCACGAGGCCGGCGGCGACACCCAGCGTCAACGGCTCGATCAGCGCGCCAAGGCTCAGGCCGGCGAACGAAACGCCGGCATTGGCAAAGCCGAAGATCGGAATGACGATGAACGGCACGATCTTGTGCAGGCCATGTTCGAGCCGGTGCAGCGGCGAACGGTCGAGGTCATGGCCGATCCCGGCGGAGCGTTCGAGCGGAATGGTCAAAGCCAGCGCCACGCCGGCAAGCGTGGCATGGACGCCCGATTTCAGCACCAGCACCCACAATATGGCGCCGAGTACCAGGTAAGGCACCAGCGTCATCACCCGCATGCGGTTGAGCACGACGAGCGCGGCAATGACGGCGAAGGCCGCTCCCAGATACGCCAGCGACAGGCCGCTGGTGTAGAAGATGGCGATGATAATGACGGCGCCGAGGTCGTCGATGATGGCAAGCGCGGTGAGGAAAACCTTCAGCGATGCCGGCACGCGGCTGCCGAGCAGCGACAGCACGCCGAGCGCGAAAGCGATGTCGGTGGCGGTCGGGATAGCCCAGCCGGCGAGCGCGGCCGAATTGCCGCGGTTGACGAAGACATAGACGAGCGCCGGCACCACCATGCCGCCGGCGGCCGCGACGCCGGGCAGCACGCGCCTGGGCCAGGTGGACAACTGGCCGTCCAGCATCTCGCGCTTGATCTCGAGGCCGACGAGCAGGAAGAACACCGCCATCAGCCCGTCGTTGACCCAATGCGAGACGCTGAGCGGGCCGAGATAGGCGTGGAGAACCGAGAAATAGGTTTCGGAAAGCGGCGAGTTGGCAACGATCAGGGCAAGCGCCGCCGCCACCATGAGAATGACGCCGCCGGCCGCCTCGCTGTCGAGAAATTCGCGGAAGACGGAAACCGGCCGCTGCTTCAAGTCCTGCATGTCGCCTCCGTCACCTCAGATTCGAATTTGCCCCATCAACCAATTCCGAACGCCAGCTCTGCCCCTCACCTGCCTGCCGGCATCCTCTCCCCGTATAGTGACGGGGAGAGGGGTCTTGTCATCGATGCTTTCGCCAATTGTCAGCGCTGCAGAAGAGATGTCGGCGCGGCGTCAGCCCCTTCTCCCCGTCACTATACGGGGAGAAGTGCCCGGCAGGGCGATGAGGGGCGGCGCCGTCTTCAACAATTGGGTGGTCTCCGCAACGATCCAAGCGATTGCCCCGCGTGTCCTGCGATCCTAACGCGGCGCGCGCTTGGCCAGTATGCGCTGCAGCGTGCGACGATGCATGTTGAGCCGGCGCGCGGTTTCGGAGACGTTACGCTCGCACATTTCGTAGACCCGCTGGATGTGCTCCCAGCGGACGCGGTCGGCCGACATCGGATTTTCCGGGGGCGCGGCGCGCTCGCCGGCGGTGCGGGTGAGTGCGGCGAAGATGTCGTCGGCATCGGCGGGTTTCGACAGATAATCGACGGCGCCGAGTTTTACCGCGGTCACCGCGGTGGCGATGTTGCCGTAGCCGGTCAGGATGATGGTGCGGGAGTCCTCGCGCTTCTCGCGGATGGCGGCGACGACGTCGAGCCCGTTGCCGTCGCCGAGCCGCATGTCGACCACGGCGTAGGCGGGCGGATTGGCCCGCGCCTTGCCGACCGCCTCCTCGACGCTCTCGGCCGTCTCGACCACGAATCCCCTGGTTTCCATGGCCCGGGCCAGGCGTGTGAGGAACGGCTTGTCGTCATCGACGATCAGAAGGGAGGTGTCCTCGCCTTCAACCATTGCACCGATATTTTCATCGCCAGTCATCGTCTTAAAAATCCTGCTGCCTTAATTTTACGCAGATATAGTTTTGCGTCGCTATTGTCCAATTTACGCAGTGTCAAACATCGTCGCGGGCGCCGATTCCGGGTTCAGGAAGACGTTTCTGGGCCACGAGATCTGCACCACGGCGCCCTCGCCCAGTCCGCTCGAGTTGCGGAAGTCGAGCGTGGCGCCGGAGCGTTCGAGCAGCGTCTTGGCGATGAACAGGCCAAGCCCCAGGCCTCCGCCGGCTTCGTTGCCCTGGCGCGTCGACATATAGGGCTCGCCGATGCGGTCGATGATCTCGGGCGGGAAGCCGGGCCCGTCGTCGATGATCGAGAAGGTGACGATGGCCTCGTCCCAGCTCCAGCGCACGGTGACGCTCTTGCGGGCGAAATCGACGGCATTCTCGACCAAATTGCCGAGGCCGTAGATGACGCCCGGATTGCGGCGCCCGACCGGTTCCGGCCCGGTTCGCTCGCCGGGCCGAAGCTTGATCGAGATGCCGAAGTCGCGATGCGGCGCGGTGACCTCCTCGACGAGCGAGGTCAGCGGCAGGCGGGAAAGATGCGCTTCGCCCTCGGTCGACAGACTGGTGAGGCGCTTGAGTATTTCGCGGCAGCGTTCGCTCTGTGAGCGAAGCAGTTTTACGTCCTCGCCGTATTTTGGATCGCTGCCGAGTGCTTTTTCCATCTCCTTGACGACGAGCGTGATGGTGGCGAGCGGCGTGCCCAGTTCGTGCGCCGCCGCCGCCGCGAGGCCGTCGAGCGCCGAAAGATGCTGCTCACGCTGCAGCACCAGTTCCGTGGCGGCAAGCGCATTGGCCAGAAGCCGGGCTTCGGCCGCCACCCGGAAGGCATACATCGCCGTGAAGGCGATCGAGGACAGCACCGCCATCCACATGCCGGCGACATAGATGAAGGGCATCTCCAGCGGCGCGCCCTCATGCCAAGGCAGTGGCAGGTGGATGAACACAAGCAAGGTCGCCGCGATCATCACCAGCCCGCCGAGCAGCGCGGTCAGCCGCAACGGCAGCGACGTCGCCGAGATGACGACGGGTACGGTCATCAGCAGCGAGAACGGATTGGTCAGGCCACCGGTCATGTAAAGCAGGCCGGCAAGCTGCAGGCTGTCGAAGATCAGGATGCCGAAGGCGGCGAACGGGGTGAGCCGGTGGGCCGCCGGAAAGCGGAAGGCGAGATACAGGTTCATCCAGGCCGAGCAGGCGATCAGCGCGAAGCACAGGCTGACCGGCAGCGGGAATTTCAGGCCGTAGGCGACGACGAGCACCGTCACGCTCTGGCCGACAATGGCAAGCCAGCGCAGCCGGATCAGCGTGTTGAGGCGCAGTCTCTGGCTCTGCTGGAAATCGGGCGAACGCAAAACGTTGATCATGGCCATGGATTACAGCCGCAAGAGGGCAAGCGCTAGTAGCGGTGCGCAGTCGGCATTCGCGATTGGCCGAAGCCCCCCGACGTCGTCATCCCTGGGCGAAGCAGGAGCGAAGCTCCGTCGCGGAGACCCTCGGATCCATGCCGCGACCCTGGACGTGGAGTGCAGCGGCGCAGAATTCTGGACCGTGGTGACGCTTCAGAGTCCCGGCATGGATCCTCGGGTCTGCGCCGCGTCGCTGCGCTCCTTGCTCCGCCCGCGGATGACGAAGTGGTTGATGTTTGCGCCAAATTTTCAAGGGAATCCTTCCTGATCCAAGCGGTCCGCCCAAGCTTCCCGAGGTTACGTGCCTCTCGGCTTCGCTCTTGCAGTAGCCGCCGCCTGCAGCGGATTTTCCGGCCAGACGTGCTTGGGATAGCGGCCGCGCATGTCGGCCCGCACATCCGCCCAGGAGCCGCGCCAGAAGCCGGGCAGGTCGCGCGTGGTCTGGATCGGCCGGTGCGCCGGCGACAACAGTTCGAGCGTCAGCGGTACCGTGCCGTTGGCGATCGAAGGATGGCGATCGAGGCCGAACAATTCCTGCACGCGCACCGCCAGCACCGGCCATTCGCCGTCATAGCGGATCGGCAAATGGCTGCCGGACGGCGCGTCGAAATGGGTCGGCGCCAGCGTGTCGATCTTGCGCTGGAGGTCGTGCGGCACAAGCGAAGCCAGCCCGGCCGAAACAGCAGCGGAATCGATGGCGGCGAAGGATGCGGCCCCGGACAGGAACGGCAGCAGCCAGTCGTCAAGGCGCTCGATGAGGGCAGCATCCGACATGTCGGGCCATGGCGACCCAAGCCCACGATGCAGCCATGAGAGCCGTTGGCGCAGCGTTTCGGCCTCCTTGTTCCAGCTCAGCAGCGACAATCCGTGTTCGCGCAAGGCGTCGAGGATCGCCCTGTCCGCATCGGCGCCTGAAGGCGGCGGCAGCATGCGCTCGGCGAGCGTGATGGCGCCGAGGCGCACGGTTTCGCGCACCCGCACGGCGCTGCGCTCGCGATCGAAGCTCGTTTGCCTGCGCGTTTCGATCCGGTCGGCCAGCGCGGCGCGGATGTCGTCCTCGCCGATTGCCGCCGCTGCCGCGATGCGCGCATTCTGCGCCTTGCCTTGCAGGTCGGCGACGACCAGAAACGGCTCGCCGGCCAGCGGATCGGCGGCATCGAGCATGGCGCCGGAGCCATTGGCCAGCACGAAGCGCCCGCGTTCACCGCGCGCCTTGGCGACGCGGTCCGGCCAGGCGTGGATGAGCAGAGGACCGGCTGAAGCAGCTTCGCTTTGTTTTGTACCGCCCACCTGCCTTGCCAGCCTCTCAGCCAGTTGCCGCGCGGCGGTAGCGCGCGGCGATCTCTCCCCACGAAAGCGCATCAGCCGTCGCTCCAGATCAGCGCCGTCGCCGCCAAGCCCGCGTTCGGTGAGCAACACGGCCAGCATGGCCGCCTCCCCGGCATGGCCGCTCTTCGCAGCCTCGGCGACCATATGCGCCAGCCGCACCGGCAGAGCGAGCTTGCGCATCGACGCGCCCGCTTCGGTCAGACGCCCGGCCTCGTCGATGGCATGGAGCGCGCGCAGCAGCACCCTTGCCTCGTTGAGCGCCGGGGCCGGCGGCGGATCGAGGAAGGCGAGCGTCGCGGGATCGGCGACGCCAAAGGCGGCGCAGTCGAGCAGCAGGCCCGAAAGGTCCGCTTCGAGGATTTCCGGCGGCGTGAAGGCGGGCAATGCCGCCGTCTGCTCGGCGCGCCACAGCCGGATGGCGACGCCAGCTTGCGTGCGCCCGGCGCGGCCGGCGCGCTGGTCGGCCGATGCCTTGCTGACGCGCACCGTCTCCAGCCGGGTGAGACCGCTCGCTGGCTCATAGCGCGGCAGCCGTGACAGGCCGGAATCGATGACGACCCGCACGCCGTCGATGGTGATCGAGGTCTCGGCGATCGAGGTCGCCAGCACCACCTTGCGGCGGCCTGGTTGCGCCGGCTTGATCGCCGCGTCCTGCGCCTTGCCGTCGAGCATGCCATAGAGCGGCACGATGTCGGTGTCGGCGCCGATCTTGCCGGACAGCCGCTCGGCGGTGCGCTCGATCTCGCGCTGGCCGGGCAGGAAGGCAAGCACGCTGCCGCTTTCGTCCGCGAGAGCGTTGCGGATCGCCTTGGCCATGGCGTCCTCGATAGGGATGCCGGCAGGCCGTTCGTCGTAGCGGATGTCGACGGGGAAGGCACGGCCCTCGCTTTCGATAACCGGCGCGCCCGACAGGAGTTTTGCGACGCGCGCGCCATCGAGTGTCGCCGACATCACCAGCAGCCGCAGGTCCGGCCGCAGGGCGCCTTGCACATCGAGCGCCAGCGCCAAGCCGAAATCGCCATCGAGCGAACGCTCGTGGAATTCGTCGAAGATCACCGCCGAGACGCCGGGCAATTCGGGATCGTCGAGGATCATGCGCGCCAGCACGCCTTCGGTGACGACCAATATCCTGGTTTTTGCCGAGGTGCGGTTTTCCATGCGCATGGCATAGCCGACGGCGGCGCCGGGTTCTTCGTCGAGCAGTTCAGCCATGCGGCGGGCGGCGGCGCGGGCGGCAAGCCGGCGCGGTTCGAGCAGCACGATCTTGCCGGCACCCAGCCACGGCGCATCGAGCAGCGCCAGCGGCACCAGCGTCGTCTTGCCGGCACCGGGCGGCGCCACCAGCACGGCGCTGTTGCCGGAGCCAAGCGCCTCGCTCAGCGCCGGCAACACGGCTGATACCGGAAGTTGCGGCAAGGGTTCTGCGATCATCGCGTCCGCATATCAGCGCTCACGGTCGCCGTGCAACTGGCACCAGCTCAAAGCCGGGTCCGCGAAAACGGGTTCCAGCGCACCGTGCCCAGCCTTGCTTCCTCGCGCACCATGGTCAGCAGGCCGGAACCGCCGACGACCGCGAGGCCGACCAGCGACAGCCAGTCGGGATATTCCTGAAAGAACAGCGCGCCGAGGATGACCGCCCAGACGATCTGCGAATAATGTGTCGGCGCAATACGGTTGGCTGGGGCGTATTTGGCGGCGAGCAGCTGCAGCAATTGTCCGCCGGCGGTGAAGGCGCCGGCCAACGCCAGCCAAACCAACTGCATGGCATTCGGCAAGGTAAACGAGGTGGTCGCGGCGCCGAGCCCGTTGAACACCAGGCCATAGCCGACGAGTACGCCGAGCATCGACGTGCGCTTCTCCTGCTGGGCGAGCGAGCGCATCAGGATGACGCTGGTCGCAGCGAGGAAGGCAACCACGAAGGCGGCCAGATGGCCGAGGTTCAATTCACGAAAGCCCGGCCGCACCACCAGCATCACCCCGGCAAAGCCGGCGACCACGGCCAGCCATCGCCAGGGGCCGACCTTTTCCTTCAGGATGACGGTCGACAGGATGGTGACCAGCAAGGGTGCCAGGAAGATCAAGGCGTAGACTTCGGCCAGGGGAATGTGGGTGAAAGCATAGACGCTGAGTACCCCGGACGGGATGCCGGCCCAGGCCCGGGCTTGCACGGCCCATGGCCGCTTCATGCGCCAGAAATCGCGCCAGCGTTCGCCCGCCGGGCGGGTGAAGAACAGGAAACAGCCGGCAAACAAGGTGGCGAAGAAACCGATCTCGAAGACGGTGAACTGTCCGCCCAGGCTCTTGATAACGGCATCGCTGCCCGAATAGCTTGCATAGGCGATCAGCGCGAGCAGGATTCCGTTCGTCACGTTGTTCCATTTCCGGGGAGAGAAGCATTGAAAATACTGGCTCTCGGTGCGCATCCGGACGACATCGAGATCTTCATGTTCGGTACGATGGCCGCCTATGCGGCGCAAGGCGCAGAGCTCACTTTTGCCGTGGCCACGGATGGGGCCAGGGGCGGTAAGAGCGATCCCGTCATTCTCGCCCGTGTCCGGCGCGAGGAAGCCACGGCCGCGGCCGCGCTGCTGGGGGCGACGCCGCGCTTCCTCGACTTTCCCGACGGCGAGCTGGTGGCCGACGCCGCGCTGATCGGCGCGCTGAAAGGGCTCATTCGCGAGATCGGGCCGGACCTGGTGATCACGCACGCACCCAACGACTATCACGCTGATCACCGCGCGCTGTCCGACGGCGTACGAATCGCGGCCTCGTTCAGCGTTCCGGTGCTGCATGCCGACACGATGGGCGGCACCGGATTTTCGCCGACGCACTATATCGATATTTCCAACCACGCCGAGATCAAGGCGCAGGCCATCCGCATGCACCAATCGCAGGACCCGGACCGCTTCGCCGACGCCGCCCGGACGCAGAACCTTTTTCGCTCCGGCCAGTGCAATGGTGAGCAAGCCTCGCAGGCCGAAGCCTTCCGCTTCGAGCCGATATTTCCTTTCGGCGACATTCGCGCGCTGCTGCCGCCGGCACCACCGATCCGGACGGTCATGGTGAGCACCAAGAAGGTCGACTGAGCCGGGAGACGGCCTGCGAGCCTGGTCGAAATCAGCCCGCACGGCCTCCAGACTCCGCGGCCGTCGACACCACGCTCCGCGCTTTTCCCAACGTTTTCAGATGCCGGCGCCGTCATGCTGCGGCGCAGCGACGAATTCGCTTGCCTTGTTTAGTAAAAATTGCATCACTAAACAAATTACTAAACATTCGCGGCGCTCTGGCGCTGCCATGTTTAGGCCCCTGAGGAGAGGGGTTGAGGGCTCTTGAAACCGTCATCCGGGCGCGTTTCGCAAATGGGAGGAAGGCATGAAATCGAGCTTTAAACTGGCGTTGGGACTGACCTCGGCGATATCAGCGTCGACAGCCGTCTCGAACGCCGCGCACGCTGAAGACCTGACGCTGTGCTGGGCCGCCTGGGACCCGGCAAACGCGCTTGTCGAACTGTCCAAGGATTTTACCAAGGAAACCGGCATCGGCATGAAATTCGAATTCGTGCCGTGGACCAATTACGCCGACCGTTTCCTCAACGAGCTGAATTCGCACGGCAAGCTCTGCGACCTGATCATCGGCGACAGCCAGTGGATCGGCGGGGCCGCCGAGAACGGCCACTACGTCAAGCTGAACGACTTCTTCGACAAGGAGAAAATCAGCATGGACGACTTCGTGCCGGCAACCGTGGTCGGCTATTCGGAATGGCCGAAGAACACGCCGAACTACTGGGCGCTGCCGGCCATGGGCGACGTCGTCGGCTGGACCTATCGCAAGGACTGGTTCTCCAAGCCGGAACTGCAGAAGGAATTCAGGGAGAAGTATGGCTGGGATCTCGGCCCGCCGGCTACCTTCGACCAGTTGAAGCAGATCGCCGAATTCTTCCAGAAGCGGCAGATCGACGGCAAGACCGTCTATGGCGCCTCGATCTATACCGAGCGCGGCTCCGAAGGCATCACCATGGGCGCCATGGACGTGCTCTACAGCTACGGCTTCCAGTACGAGAACCCGAAGAAGCCCTACGAGATGGAAGGCTTCGTCAATTCCGACAAGTCGGTGAAGGGGCTGGAGTTCTACAAGGCGCTCTATGATTGCTGCACCCCGCCCGGCGCGTCGAACAGCTACATGGGCGAAGGCGTCGATGCCTTCAAATCCGGCCAGGTGGCGATGCACATGAACTTCGCCTTCACCTGGCCAGGCCTGCAGAAGGACGAGAATGTCGGCGGCGACAAGATCGGCTATTTCGTCAATCCCAAGGGCCCCGATGGCGAACAGTTCGCCCAGCTCGGCGGCCAGGGCATTTCGGTGGTGTCCTATTCCGACAAGCAGGAATCGGCGCTGAAATACATCAAGTGGTTCGCCAACAAGGACGTGCAGGCCAAGTGGTGGTCGCTCGGCGGCTATTCCTGCCTGAACGCCGTGGTGAAGGATCCGAAATTCCCGGCCAGCCAGCCCTACGCGCAGACCTTCCTCGACTCGATGGCCATCGTGAAGGACTTCTGGGCCGAGCCGAGCTACGCCCCGCTGCTGCAGGCCTCGCAGAAGCGCTTCCACGACTATGTCGTCGCCGGCCAGGGTTCGGCCAAGGATGCGCTTGATGGCCTGGTCAAGGACTGGACCCAGGTGTTCCAGGACGATGGCAAGATGTAACCGGCTCCTCCCGAGCTAAGCCGAGCGTCCCGTGCCACCTTGGCACGGGACGCGGTTCAGATAAATTCCATGACAGAGACGTTTTAAAGTGACCGAAGCAGGACTCACCATGCTCAATCGGACCGCGGAGAACGTTGCCCGGGCGACCCCGGAGCCGTTGGCCCGCAAGGTCCGGGGCATCAGCGACAAGGGCCTCGCCTGGCTGTTCATTTCGCCGACGATCCTGTTGCTGCTGGCCATCAACATCTTCCCGCTGTTCTGGGCGATCTATCTCTCCTTCACCAATTACCGGGCCAACCGGCCCAACGAAATGGTGAAGAATCTCGGCTTTGCCAACTACCAGCGCATCCTCGGCGACAAGGATATCTGGATCGCCATGCAGACGACGGCGCATTTCGTGTTCTGGACGATCCTTTTGCAGACGCTGATCGGCTTCACGCTGGCCTGGCTGATCGACAGGAAGTTCCGCGGCCACGCCTTCTGGACGACGCTGATCCTGGTGCCGATGATGCTGTCGCCGGCGGTGGTCGGCAATTTCTGGCGTTTCCTCTACGAACCGCAGATCGGTCTGTTCTCCTATGTCATCTCGTTCGTGTCAGGCATTCCACCGACGAGCATCCAGATGCTCTCCAACGTGTCGCTGGCGCCGTGGTCGATCATCATCGTAGACACCTGGATGTGGACACCCTACGTGATGCTGATCTGCCTCGCCGGGCTGCGCTCGATCCCCGAATACATCTATGAGGCGGCCGAGGTCGACCGCGCCTCCAACTGGCGGCAATTCTGGTCGATCACGCTGCCTATGGCGCTGCCCTTCATCATGCTGGCGGTGCTGTTTCGCGGCATCGAGAACTTCAAGATGTTCGACATGGTCAATCTGTTGACCGGCGGCGGGCCTGGATCGACCACCGAAGTCGCCTCGATCACGCTGAAGCGGCAGGCTTTCGAGAGCTGGCGCACCGGCTATTCCTCGGCCTTCGCCATCATCCTGTTCGTCGCGGTGTTCGGTCTCGCCAACATATACGTCAAGGCGCTCAACAAGGTGAAGCAGAGATGAGCCTGACCACTGCCCATTCGGTCGTCGCCCCCTCGGCCAACTCGAAGCGCATCGCCGGCGCGATCATCATCGCCTACGCGCTGATCTCGATCGTGCCGCTGTTGTGGATCTTCGCCACCAGCTTCAAGACGCCGCCGGACTCGATCGCCTATCCCCCCAAGGTCCTGTTCCAGCCTAGCATCGAGGGCTACTGCAATTTGTTCACGACGCGCACACGTCAAACGCCGGAGTACATCAACTCGCTGGGACCGGCGACCGGCTTCTGCGACGAGACGGTGCGCAAGCGCAACATGGTGATCGCCGGCCCGTCCAACTTCCTGCCGCGCTTCGCCAACTCGCTGATCATCGCCTTCGGCTCGACTTTCTGCGCGGTGTTTCTCGGCACGTTGTCGGCCTATGGCTTCTCGCGCTTCAAGGTGCCGCTGGCCGACGACCTTCTGTTCTTCATCCTGTCGACGCGCTTCATGCCGCCGATCGCCGTCGCCATCCCGATCTACCTGATGTACCGCGAGCTTGGCCTGTCGGACACCGCACTCGGTATGATCCTGCTCTACACGGCGGTCAATGTCTCCCTGGCTGTGTGGCTCCTGAAAGGCTTCATCGACGAGATCCCGCGCGAATACGAGGAGGCGGCGATGATCGACGGCTATACGCGGCTGCAGGCCTTCTGGCGCACCGTGCTGCCGCAGGCGACGACCGGCATTGCCGCGACCGCCATCTTCTGCCTGATCTTCGCCTGGAACGAATATGCGTTCGCCGCACTCCTGACCTCCGGTACGGCACAGACCGCGCCGCCTTTCATCCCGACCATCATCGGCGAGGGCGGCCAGGACTGGCCGGCGGTTGCTGCCGGCACGACGATTTTCCTGGTGCCGATCCTGGTTTTCACCATTCTGCTTCGCAAGCAATTGCTGCGCGGCATCACTTTTGGGGCGGTGCGCAAATGAGTGATGTGCGAGGTCGACCCCCACTCCGTCGAGCTTCGCTCGACACCTCTCCCCCGATCGACGGGGTAGAGGAAGGGCGCGAACTTCATTCAGCCAGGCTCTTTTCCTCTCCCTCCGGAGGGGGGAGAGGTGGCGCTGCGAAGCAGCGACGGAGTGGGGGAACCACCCCGCAACCATCTCTCCCCTTGAACGGCGAGAAGGAAGGGAGCTACGCATGACCCGCCTCGCCATCTCCAGGAAATCATCATGGCCCCGGTGGGCCAGGCGCGGGCTGATGGAAAACATCGCCACGGCGCTGATCGCCGTCGGCTTCCTGATGCTGTTCCAGCCCTTCGCGCTGTCGCTCTACACCTATTCCTTCATCACCATGCTCGCCGGCACCGTGATGTTCATCATCGTCTCGAAGTTCCCGGAATAATCATGGCCGAGATCCGCGTCCAACATTTGAGAAAAGCCTTCGGCGATTTCGTCGCCGTGCAGGATTCCAATTTCGTTGTCGAGGATGGCGAGTTCTTCGTCATGCTCGGGCCGTCGGGCTGCGGCAAGACGACGACGCTGCGCATGATCGCCGGGCTCGAACTGCCGACCGGTGGCGAGATCCTGCTCGGCGGCGACGACGTCACCATGCTGCGGGCCCGCGAGCGCGACATTGCCTTCGTGTTCCAGCTGTTCGCGCTCTACCCACACATGAACGTGCGCAAGAACATCGGCTTTCCGCTCCTGGCGCAAGGCATGCCGGCCGCCGAAATCCGCACCCGGGTCGAGGAGACAGCGAGACTCCTGCGCATCGATCATCTGCTCAACAAATCCGTTTCGGGCCTTGCCGGCGGCGACCGCCAGCGCGTGGCGCTCGGCCGCGCCATCGTGCGGCGGCCGAAATGCTTCCTGATGGATGAACCGCTCGGCACGCTCGATACCGAATTCCGCGATTTGATGGTCCATGAGCTGCGCGAGCTGCACAACCGCATCCACGCCACCACGGTCTATGTCACGCACGACCAGATGGAAGCGATGTCGATGGCCGACAAGATCGCTGTGATGAACCACGGCGTCATCGAACAGTTCGGAACACCCCGCGAAATCTACGATCGTCCGGCGACCATGTTCGTCGCCGACTTCATAGGTTCGCCGCCGATGAATTTCCTCGGCTTCGGTGGCGGGCTCACCAAAGGCGCGAAGGAGATTGTCGTCCAGGGCGCGAAAATCGCGGTGCCGGAGGTGCGCGAGGACATTGCGCCGGCCGAAATGGCGCTTGGCATCCGGCCTGAGCATATCCGCTTCGACGACGCCTCGAAGCTGCGCGGCGCCATCTACGGCACCGAATATCTCGGCACGACGCAGATCGTCGCGGTGGAAACGGCGGACGGCATCATCAAGGCGCGCGTGCCGGCCGAGATCCGGCTCAGTGCCGGCGACCATGTCGGCCTGACATTGAACAGCGCGCGGCTGTCGCTGTTCGACAAGGGATCGGGCCGCGCTGTGAGAACTGCGGTTCACGATACCGCCTCGGAGCGGAGAGTGCAGCATGGCTGACGTGCACATCAAGAACGTGACCAAGAGCTTTGGCGACCATGTCGCCGTCGACGGTCTCGACCTGCACATATCGGACGGCGAGTTCGTCGTGCTGCTCGGGCCGACTGGGGCCGGCAAAACGACGACATTGCGGCTGATTGCCGGACTAGAACGGCCTGATGCGGGCACGATCGAGATCGGCGGCCACGATGCGACGACGCTGTCGCCGGCTGAGCGCGACACCGCCTTCGTGTTCCAGCAATATTCGCTCTATCCGCATCTGTCGGTGTTCGACAATCTCGCCTTTCCGCTGCGCTCGCCGGCACGCAAGATGCCGGAAGACCAGATTCGCCGGCGGGTCGAAGAGGTGGCAAAAATGGTGCGCATCCATCACAAGCTCACCAACCGTTCGACCAAGCTGTCCGGCGGCGAAATGCAGCGCGTCGCCATCGGCCGCGCGCTGGTGCGCAAGCCCGCGATCTACCTGATGGACGAGCCGCTGTCGTCGCTCGACGCCAAGCTGCGGGCGGACCTCAGACTCGAACTGAAGCGCATCCAGTCCGAACTCGGCGCCACCATGCTCTACGTCACGCACGACCAGATCGAGGCGATGACGATGGCCGACCGCATCGGCATCCTCGCAGACGGCGTGCTGGTACAGATCGGCTCGCCGAGAACGATCTATTCCGAGCCGGCAAACCTGCATGTCGCGGCAAGGCTCGGCCAGCCGGCCATCAACCTTTTGCCGACCGGACTGCTGCCCGATGGCGGCGCGCCGGCCGGCACCAGGACGATCGGCGCGCGCACCGAACATCTGACGATCGAAAAGGCCATGAATGGCCATGCCGACGGCGTCGTCGACTGGGTCGAGCATCTCGGCGACCAGAACCACCTTCATGTGACGGTCGGGCCGAAGAAACTGGTGACGCTGACCGATCCAGACACGGATCTGGCGCAAGGCGACAGGGTGGTGATCCGCTACCGCTCGCCGCTCTATTTCGGTGCCGACGGACAAAGATTGATGTGAACGGTTTCGGCGTTCCCGCCAAGGGTTCAAACGCCAGCTTGTGATTGACGATTGCGAATACGGGACCGAATTCGATGAAGCACTTTTTCAACCGCAGGGAAACGATCGTCACCGAGGCGCTGGATGGCCTGTTGCGGACCATCGGCTCAGGCGATCTTGCGCGCCTCGACGGCTATCCCGAGATCAAGGTCGTGCTGCGCGCCGACTGGGACAAGTCGAAGGTCAGCGTCGTTTCCGGCGGCGGCGCCGGGCACGAGCCATCGCATGCGGGCTTTGTCGGCAAGGGCATGTTGACGGCGGCGGTCTCCGGCGAGATCTTCGCCTCGCCGAGCGTCGAGGCGGTGCTGGCGGCCATCCGCGCCGTCACCGGGCCGGCCGGCTGCCTGCTGATCGTCAAGAACTACACCGGCGACCGTCTCAATTTCGGTCTGGCGGCCGAGAAGGCGCGCGCCGAAGGCTTTCGCGTCGAGATGGTGATCGTTGCCGACGACATCGCGCTGCCCGACATTGCCCAGCCGCGCGGCGTCGCCGGCACGTTGTTCGTGCACAAGATCGCTGGACACCTGTCGGAGTCGGGCCAGGATCTCGCAACCGTTGCAGAGGCGGCGCGGGCGGCTGCGAAGGACATCGTTTCGCTCGGCATGTCGCTGTCGTCCTGCTCCATTCCCGGCCAGCCGCATGAGGACAGGTTCGGCGAAAACGATGGCGAGCTTGGCCTCGGCATTCACGGCGAGCCGGGTGTCGAGCGCATCGCGGTGCAAAGCGCCGACCGGCTGGTGGCGATCATGGCGGAGCGCCTGGCGGTGCGGCTCGACCCGAAGGAAAGCTATGCCTTGCTGATCAACAATCTCGGCTCCGTGCCGCCACTCGAAATGTCTGTCATCGCCAATGCGGTGCTTGCCTCGCCACTCGGCAAAGCCGTCAAACTGACCGTCGGTCCCGGACCGCTGATGACGGCACTCAACATGAACGGCTTCTCGCTGTCGCTGATCCGGCTCGACGCCGCACGTGAGACAGCCCTGTTGGCCCCGGTCGGCCCGCATGCCTGGATGCCGGCCAAGCCGGCCGCAGCGCCTGCTGTCGTGCCTATGGCGAAAGCAGCCGGACAAAGCGCTGCGTACAAGGCCAGCCAGGATGCCGGCACCAGGCGCGTGATCGTCACGGTCTGCGAAAGGCTGATTTCGCTCGAAGCCACATTGAACGGGCTCGACGCCAAGGCGGGCGACGGCGACACCGGCTCGACGGTGGCGACCGGCGCGCGCAGCATCCTCGAGCGTCTCGATAGTCTGCCGCTTGCGGATCCCGCGGCAACTCTTGGGGCAATAGGTGACGTGCTGAGCGCATCGATGGGCGGCTCCAGCGGGGTGCTGCTGTCGATCTTCTTCACCGCGGCGGCGCAGGCTCTGGATGGCGGCGCCGATGTGGCCAAGGCGCTGCTTGCCGGCCTCGAGCGGATGACCTTTTATGGCGGCGCACAGCTTGGCGACCGCACGATGGTCGATGCCCTGGAGCCAGCCCTGAAAGCGCTCGACGCCAATGGGCTGGAAGAAGCAGCGGCGGCGGCCCGGCGCGGCGCGGAGACAACGGCGGCCATGGCGAAGGCGAAGGCCGGACGGTCCGCCTATGTCGGCAGCCAGTTGCAGGGCGTGGCCGATCCCGGCGCCCATGCCGTGGCCGAGGTGTTCGCGGCCGCCGCGACGCTGCTTGTCGCGGCCTGACACATGCACCCGTTGCCGAATGACCGTTCTTTCGCTACTGCCGTCAAGGTGGAAACCGGGAGTCTGGGCGACATGGCGGCGTTGAACCTTGCCAGGCTGATCGCGGCTGCTGCCGATACGATTGCCGCTCACGCCGAGGAATTGACGGCGCTCGACCAGGCGATCGGCGACGGCGACCACGGGCTGAACATGAAGCGCGGCTTCGAGGCCGTGCGGGCCGAGGCCGATGCGTTCGCCGCCAAGCCGCTGCCCGACGCGCTCAAGGCGATCGGCACCAAGCTGGTGATGACGGTGGGCGGCGCGTCCGGCCCCCTGTTCGGAACATTGTTCATGGCGCTGGGCAAGGAGATTTCGGCGGAGCCCGATCGCGCCAATCTGACGGCTGCCTTCGGCAGAGCGATCGAAGCGGTGGCGGCGCGGGGCAAGTCGCAAGTTGGCCAAAAAACCATGCTCGATGTGCTGCAGCCGGTGCATGATGCATTGGCCGGGGGAAAGACGGCGGCCGAGATAACCGACATCGCCGACGCTGCGGCCGAGGCGACCGTGCCGATGAAGGCTCAGCGTGGCCGCGCCTCTTTCCTCGGCGACCGCTCGATCGGCCATATGGATCCCGGCGCGCGCTCGACGGCGCTGCTGGTGCGCACTGTGGGACAGGCGATCGGGGAAAGCGCATGAGCAATGTCGGGATCGTGATCGTGTCGCATTCGCCGCTGGTCGCGGAGGGCACGGCCGACATGGTGCGCCAGATGGTGGGCGACGAAGTGCCGCTTGCATGGTGCGGCGGAAACGGCCATGGCGGGCTCGGCACCAATGTCGAGGCTATCATGGGCGCCATCGACAAAGCCTGGTCGGAAGCCGGCGTCGCCATATTGGTCGATCTCGGCGGCGCCGAGACCAACTCGGAAATGGCGGTGGAAATGATCGGCGAACCCCGCGCGCAGAAGATCATCGTCTGCAATGCGCCGATCGTCGAAGGCGCGGTGATGGCCGCGACCGAGGCGTCCGGCGGCGCCTCGCTTCGGGAGGTGGTGGCGACGGCGCATGAATTGTCGCCGTCGTGAGCGAACGGGAATTTTGAAAGACATGTCCGCAGCCGCCGAAGCGACCGTCCTGATCACCCACGATGTGGGCTTGCATGCGCGTCCTTCGGTGAAATTCACCAAGCTCGCCAAGACGTTTGCTGCCGACGTGGAAATAGCGCTCGCCGCCAACGGGCCGTGGTTCGACGCCAAGAGCATCGTCAAGGTGATGGCGGCCAAGGCGCCGAAGGGCACGGTGCTGCACATCAGGGCCCGCGGTGACGGCGCCAATGATGCCGTCGACGCGCTGGTCGAGCTGGTGCGGCGCGATTTCGACGAGGGTGCCGGTCATGTCCGGTCGGCGTGAGGCCGGCCCACGTATGCGTCGACCCGCGGGGATGCGGGCCATGCGGATTGAGGGTGTACCGGCCTCGGCCGGCTATGCCGAGGGGCCGCTGTTCGAGCTCGACCGGCCGCCGGCTGTCTACGCCAGCAAAGCCACTCCCGAGGAAGAGAAAACGTCACTGAGGGAGGCGATCGGCAAGGCGGTGAGCCGGCTCATGGCCATGGTCGAAACCGCCGACAGCGACGCCGCCGGCGTACTCGAATTCCACATCGCCATGCTGGAAGACGATGCGCTGAGCGGACCAGCTTTCGCGTCGATCGATTCCGGACGTACCGCCGATGCGGCCTGGCGGCAGGCACTCGACGGCGAGATCGCCGGCTATGAAGCCTCCGACCAGGATTATTTCCGCGCCCGCGCCGGAGACCTGCGAGACATCAGGGACCAGGTCCTGCATGCCCTGACCGACGACGGTGGCAGCGCAGCCCCGGCCGGCGCCATTCTCTATGGCGAGGACATCGCGCCGACGCGTTTTCTCGAAACCGATTGGAGCAGCGGCGGCGGCATCGCGCTGAGGGCGGGCAGCACCGCCAGCCATGTCGCCATGCTGGCACGCTCACGCGGCGTGCCGATGGTCGTGAGCCTACGCGAACCACCCGCCGGTCTCGCCGGCATGGCGCTGCTCGACGCCGAGCACGGCAATATCGTGCTGGCGCCCTCACCGGCGGAGATCGGCTCATTCCGGCAGTCGTCGTCTTCCTTCGCGGCGCGACAGGGCAAGGCGCAAACCTTTCTGGCAAGGCCGGCGCTGACCAAAGCCGGCACGGCGGTACGCGTCCAGGTCAACATCGCCGATCCGTCGGATGTCGACGCAATCGACATCGCGACCTGTGACGGCGTCGGGCTGATGCGCACGGAATTCCTGTTCGGCAAGACGTTGCCGGACGAGGAGACGCAGTACCGCGTCTATCGCAAGGTGCTGGAATGGGCCGGCGACAAGCCAGTGACGATCCGCACCGTCGATGCCGGCGGCGACAAGCCGGTGCCGGGCTTCACCGTCGAGGAAGGCAACCCATTCCTCGGCCTGCGCGGGATCAGGCTGTCGCTGGCGCGGCTCGATATCTTCCGTGTTCAGATCAGGGCATTGCTGCGCGCCGCGCCACACGGCAATCTCAGGGTCATGTTTCCGATGATCGCCACGGCCGAAGAGTATGAGCGCGCAGCCGCCTTGTTCACTGAGGAACAGGCAGCCCTCACCGCGCGCGGCACAGCGCAGCGGATGCCGCCGCTCGGCATCATGGTCGAAGTGCCGTCGGTGGCCATCGCGCCGGAGGCCTTCGCCAACGCGGCCTTCTTCTCGATCGGCTCCAACGATTTGACGCAATATGTGATGGCGGCGGCGCGCGACAATGCCGCGGTCGCGCATCTCAATTCGGTCCGCCATCCCGCGGTGCTGCGGCTGATCGGCTCGGTCACCGCCTTCGGACGGGACAATGGTATTCCCGTCAGCCTATGCGGCGATGCCGGCGGCGATCCCACCTTGATCCCGGCGCTGCTCGAGGCCGGCCTGCGCGATCTATCCGTCGCACCGGCGCAACTCGCCATGGCCAAGGCGGCCATCGCGGACATTTCGGTGTAGGCGTGGCAGGCATGGTCGACAAGACGCCCGAACCCGGTTCCGAAGAAGCGATCCGAGCCTACAAGACGATCCTGTCGCATGTCATCGACCAGCGGCCGTCCGGCATGCGCCAGCGTCTCGCCGACGCGCTCGGCAAGCACCGCAGCTTCGTCACGCAAATCTCCAGCCCGACCTATTCGATCCCGATTCCGTCAAAACATTTGCCGGCAATTTTCTCCGTCTGCCATTTCAGCCCGGCCGAGCGCGATCAGTTCCTCGCCGCCTACCATCAGGCGCATCCGGGGAAAATGTCGGTCGCGGCTGGCATGCGCAAGACGCGGCATGTTTCGCTTGTCGTGCCGGATTTCGGCGACGACAAACAGAATGCCGCGCTCGACAGGGCGGTCAACGACTTCATCCAGAAGATCACCAGCATCACCGGCAAGGGTGGCGGCTGACCATTCTTGCCGGACTGTTTGGGAGGACGCCATGAAGAAATTTATGAATTCGGTGGACACGGTGCTGACCGAGAGCCTCGACGGTTTCGTCGCCGCCCATGCCGATATCCTGACGCTTGGCGAGGAGCACAAATTCATCCGTCGCAGAACCCTGCGGCCAGGCAAGGTGGCGCTGATCTCCGGCGGCGGGTCCGGCCACGAGCCGCTGCATGGCGGCTTTGTCGGCCATGGCATGCTGGACGCCGCCTGCCCCGGCCAGGTGTTCACCTCGCCGACGCCTGACCAGATGCTGGCGGCAGCGCAAGCCGTCGACACCGGCGCCGGTTGCCTGTTCATCGTCAAGAACTATGAGGGCGACGTGATGAACTTCGACATGGCGGCGGAAATGTCCGATGGCATCCTGCAGGTGGTGACCAATGACGACGTCGCCGTCGAGAATTCATCCTACACCACCGGCCGGCGCGGCGTCGCCGGCACGCTGGTGGTCGAAAAGATCGTCGGCGCGGCGGCCGAGCATGACATGGCGTTGCCGGCGTTGAAGGTGCTTGGCGAGCGCGTCAACGCCGCGACCCGCTCGATGGGCGTGGCGCTGACCAGCGGCACGGTGCCAGCGGCCGGCAAGCCGACCTTCGACATCGGCGACGGCGAGATGGAGTTTGGCGTCGGCATCCATGGCGAACCCGGCCGCCGGCGCGATACGTTGAAGAGCGCTGACGCCATCGCCGAGGAAATCTGCGCCGCGATCCTCGGGGATCTCGGCGACAAGGCAAAAGGCCCGGCGTTGCTGTTCGTCAACGGCTTCGGCGGCACGCCGCTGATGGAACTCTATCTGATGTACAACAGCGCGCGTCGTATCTTCGAGAAGCACGGCGTGACGATTACCCGCTCGCTGGTCGGCACCTATGTCACCTCGCTCGACATGGCCGGCTGCTCTGTCACGCTGACCATGCTCGATGACGAGATGACCGGCTGGTGGGACGCGCCTGTCCATACGGCGGCATTGCGCTGGGGCATGTAGGGCTGGCTTCCACAGCGCTTTTCTGCAACCATCCTGGGCCATCCACTTGGCGCCCTGGGCTGATGCTGCCATTCCTCAACTCCGCCGAAGAAAAACTGCTGCTGCGCTTCGCCGATCCGGAGGCCGCGGCAGTCGAGGACGATTTGTCGGCAAAGGCTTTGTCGGCACTGCTCGACAACGCGGAGTTTCATGGCGTTCTGCCGATCATGCTGCGCAAGCTCCATGAACGTGGCAACGCGCATCTGACATCGGATGCGAACGTGCAGAGCAAACTTCACGAGTTGCGCCAGAAAGCGCCGATCGCCACCGGCCAATCGATGCTGCTGAATTACCATGGCGGCCGCATCATGAAGGTGCTCGCCGCCGAGGGCATTCCGGCGCGGATCGTCAAGGGACCGGTCTTTGCGGGAAAGCTCTATCGCCACGTCACCGACAGGCCGTTCACCGACATCGACATCCTCGTCGAGCCCGCCAACCTTGCGCGGGCAAACCGGGTGATCGCTTCATGCGGCTTCGAGCTCGGCAGCAACGAGGCCGAATCCTACCAGCTGCAGGAATTCAAATGGCTGGAAAAGGGGAATTCGAGCCTGCTGGTCGAACTGCATGGCGACCTCGTGCACGACACCGGCATGCGGCGACGCCTGTCGTTGGGTTTCCGGGAATTGCAGGTCATCGATGGAGAGGCGATAGACACCCCTGCCGCGCTGTTGACGATCGCCATCGTGCATGCCGCCGGCGGCCACAAATTCCACCGGTTGCAGCTCTGTGTCGATGTGCTGCAGGGCGTGCGGGCACTGCAGTCACCCGATGCGGAAGCCCGCCTGCTCGACGCCGCCCGCATGACCGGCATCGAACTCGAACTGGCGATCGTGCTCAATGTGACCGGCGAGCTGTTCGGCGAGCGCCGTGCGCTTGAACTCGCCGGCCGCATCAAGCCCGACCTTTCGATAAGGCTGGCCAAACGGCTGATCACCACGAACACGCTGCTCAGGGTCAATTCCAGGGAAAAGATCGGCTCACGCCTGCGCCGTGATGCCTTCCGCTGGATCCAGCGGCTGGCCAAGGCCAGGCCATACCCAGCCTGAAGCTCCGGCTCAGTCCTGCCTGGCCAATATGGCATTTATCAGCGCCGCGGCGTCGGCCGGGCGAGCACCCACTTCCAGCGTGAAGGTCGGCACCGACGAGACCAGCTTGCCGATCGTCGCCAGCCGGCGTTTCTGCAGCGGCAGCAGGCCGGTCATGCCGGTGCGGACATTGTCCATCGCCAGCGCCACCATCGCGTCGGTGCGGGCCATGGCGACGAGCCGCGTCTGCCTGTCGGCGGAGCGCGCCAGGTGCAGGAGGGCGGCCACGGGTCGGGCCACCGGGCTTTCGATCCGCACGATCTCGCTCAACCGCTCCAGCGAGACGGCCTGTTCGCCGTTGCGGTCCCAGGAGGGGCCAAGGCATGGCGCCACCTGCGGGATCATTTCGGCGGTTATCTGGTGGATCTTGACGTGCCGCGGCAGACCCCAGGCCACCGGCTTGCCTGAAGTCAGATCCAGGATCATGGCGTCGTCGGAGCAGAGGCCAAAGCCTTGCGTTGCCAGCGCCAGCGACGTGGTGGTCTTGCCGGTGCCGCTCGGCGCATGGATCAGCACGACGGCATCGCGGCCCGGCAATGTCAGGCCGGCCGTGTGCAGCATATGCTGGCCGCCGGCGTCGAGGGCGGCGTCCAGAACCAGCATCGATGGCGTCCATGCGGCTTTCGTGCCGGGCCGAATCCGGAGTTTGGCCCAAGCCTCCTCGTCATTGATGGCCACGGTCTGACGTCCGGGAAAGACGAGGTGGATCGTGGCACCATCGGCGATCATCCGGCAGTGGCCATCCTCCGGTATCTCGCCGTCGAAGACGAGCGAACCGCCGGGGGTCTCGTCCAGAACGTCCGCCTCGGTGATATCAAGACGAAAGCCCGGCTCGACGGGATCCGTGATGCGCAGGACGCCCAGCATCCTGTCGAAATCCTCCCATAGGTCGGGGCGTTCGGCCGATATGCCGAGGATCTGGCCATTGAGGCCATAGCAGGCAGAGCGCATGGTCAAGCGACGCGCACCTTTGTGGGGTCGGCATTGTGACGATAGATCTCCACCATGCCAGGAAGGCGATCGCTGACGACCGGCCTGCCATCAAGACAAACCCAGCAATGCGCCGACAGATGCGGCGCCTGCAGCGACTTCGGATCGACGCCGAAGCGCAGTTCTGGATCGAAGCCGGCGAGACGCAGGAAGCGATGGCCGAGCAGCCCCTCGCGCAGGCATCTGCGGTCGCGCATCAGCCAGGGATGGCGGACGGTGCGGCTGACCCTGGCGACGATGTAGGCGACCGGCAGACCGCGATAGGGTGTCGACGAGGCCAACGGCGCCCATTTCAGCACCTGCTCGAAGCTGCGGTTTGCAATGAGGATCGGCATCAGCCGCGCGCTTGCCCAGAGATGGCATCGAAACAGGGC
This sequence comes from Mesorhizobium opportunistum WSM2075, assembly GCF_000176035.2. Taxonomy (NCBI): domain Bacteria; kingdom Pseudomonadati; phylum Pseudomonadota; class Alphaproteobacteria; order Hyphomicrobiales; family Phyllobacteriaceae; genus Mesorhizobium; species Mesorhizobium opportunistum. The sequence goes on from NC_015675.1 coordinate 242,416, forward strand.
ACGCAGGAGCGGACCGGCGGCCATCACGCACCTAGCTCCATCACGCACCTACCTCCATCACGCAGCTGGGGCCGCGAGGATGCCTTCCGAGACCAGTTCGGTGGCCAGCGCCGCCATGTCTTCGTCCAACGTGCCCTTGTCGACCTCGAACTCCTCGCAAAGCAGGCCGACGATCTGATCGAGACTGCGCGCGCCGTCGACCTTGTCGAGAAAGGCTTCGGTCGTGCCGTTGCATGTATAGAGCTGGCCGCTGCGCGCCAGAAGCACGACAGCACCGTCGCCGACATGCTGGACCGAAGCGTCCTCGGCCAGCCGCAGAACCGTTCCAGAGGCAATTTCCATCACCAACCCCCACCAAGCCACAAGAACCCCGAAATGAGATAGCGCGGCGGTGGGGCGCTGTCTATCGGCCGGCGGGGGATGGGCTCATGCGCCTTGCGTCCGCGACAGATCCCCTGCCGGCTGCAAAATGCATCCACCACTGTTCCCAGCCGAAATCATCCCAGAAATAGTCGCCGGCGCGACGCCGCAGACAAGGGAGTTGGCCGGCGGGGCCGTTGCTTTTCTTCCCCTGAGTAAGGTAAGGACTCCCGGGGTTTTGGGGAGATAGCGTATGCGTTACAATTGGGAGCGGGCTCCGACGACTTTCGAACGTCATCGAAGAGCCCTGGCGGCAGCCATTTTGATCTTCGGCGGTGTAGGCTTCATGCTTGTGACATTGCCGATCTAGAGTGATCGGCATTTTGTCCGAACACCGTTTGTCAGACGGCCACCCACCGACCTTCAGCGGGGCTGCCCGGTCACGGCGATGAAACGGCGGTCACGCCCTTCAAAACCCTGGCTGAAGCGTTGCACGAGCACAACGATCACCGCCGGTTTGCCGACAGGGGTGAATTCATAGGATTCCGACAGGCTGTAGGAGGTCGGGCAATTCCTCGACCCGGGCACGGCCTTGTCTTCGTGCAGGGTCTTGAACGGCTTGCCGTCTTGCCCTTGCAAGGCCAGCCGGAAACCGAGCGCCTTGCCTGTTTTGTCACCTTGAAGAGCTTGGTCGCCGTGCTGCGTGTCATTGAAACTCGCTGAGCAATCGATCGCACTGTCGGCCAGGATCTCATCGAGCCGGATGGTTGAAACTTCGGTCTCGTCATAGAGCGGCGAAAGCCATTTCTGCGACACCTGCTCAAGACGCGAAATGTCGTTGTAGCCGACGATCTCGCCGGGAAAGGTGAACTGGTCGGACGCTGTTTGCGTGCCGCGCGATGCAATAGCGTACTTCGCCAGGATAGGTGCCGCCTTGGCAGCCGCTTGCGCCCTGGCCTGTTCCAGGGTCAGTGTCGACTCTTCGGTTTCGTCGACGACGAGAATGGGCTTGCCACCAACGAACTGATCGGTGCGGGTGTCGATGATGTCGATTTCCGAGTAGCCTGAGTCCGACGCGCCGGCGTCGAGCGTTCCATACTGCTCGAAGGCGAAATAGGCGCCATCGGCCGAGAAGCCGATGATGCGCCGTGCCGCGGCATCCCCGGCGCGGGCGACGCCGGCCGAGACCATGATCGCCGTACCGATCGCCAGCGTAATCAGCGGCCACGCCGCGATCGACCACCTATGGCGCATTCGTTCGCATCCTCCCCGCCGATACGGCAGTTCACGACACCGTGCCTCCCCGGTCAAGCCAAGGAACGTCTCCGACGAAAATCAGGGAAGACAGCGCCGGAAAAAACAGCATAGGCTGTTTGCAAAGACGGCAAATCGTTCCTGGGGAGGTACGGATGGCTTCACGCTATCACGAGGTCTATGACGGCTGGAGACGCGACCCGGAAAAATTCTGGGCGGACGCGGCCAGCGCCATCGACTGGTATTCGCCCTGGGACAAGGTGTTCGATGCCACCGCCGGCGTCTACGGCCGCTGGTTCACCGGCGCGACCTGCAACACCTGCTACAACGCCATAGACCGGCATGTCGCCGGCGGGCGCGCCGACCAGATCGCGCTGATCCACGACAGCGCCATCACCGGAACGGTGAAAAAGTTCACCTATGCCGAACTCAAGCGCGAAGTGGTGGCGTTGACCTCGGTGCTGAAGAACCGTGGCGTCGGCAAGGGCGACCGCGTCATCATCTATATGCCGATGGTGGCGGAGGCGGCCATCGCCATGCTCGCCTGCGCCCGGATCGGTGCCGTGCATTCGGTCGTGTTCGGCGGCTTTGCCTCGCATGAATTGGCCACCCGCATCGACGACGCCAGGCCCAAGCTGATCATATCGGCCTCTTGCGGACTCGAGCCGGGCCGCATCGTTGCCTACAAGCCGCTGCTCGACAAGGCGATCGAGATGTCCCGCCACAAGCCGGAGGCCTGCCTGATCCTGAAGCGCGACCAGCTGCGCTGCGAGCTGAGGGACCATTTCGATATCGACTATGCCGATGCCGTTGCTCGCGAGCGGGCGGCCGGCGCCAATGTCGACTGCGTGCCGGTGCTCGCCACCGACCCGCTCTACATCATCTACACGTCAGGCACGACCGGCCAGCCCAAGGGCATCGTGCGCGACAATGGCGGCCACATGGTCGCGCTGAAATGGACGATGGAAAACGAGTTCGGCGTCAAGCCGGGCGAAGTGTTCTGGGCGGCATCCGATGTCGGCTGGGTGGTCGGCCATTCCTACATCGTCTACGGACCGCTGCTGCATGGCTGCACCAGCATCCTGTTCGAAGGCAAGCCGATCGGCACGCCCGATGCCGGCACCTATTGGCGGGTGATCGCGGAACACGGCGTGGTGGCGCTGTTCACCGCGCCGACCGCTTTTCGGGCGATCAAGGGCCAGGACCCCAAGGGCGAGTTCGTTGCCAAATACGACCTCTCCAAATTCCGCACGCTGTTCCTCGCCGGCGAGCGCGCCGACCCCGAAACCATCAAATGGGCGGAGCAGAAGCTCAACGTGCCGGTGGTCGACCATTGGTGGCAGACCGAGACCGGCTCGCCGATGACGATCAACCCGGCAGGCCTCGGCCTGCTGCCGGTGAAATACGGCTCGCCCGGCGTGCCGATGCCCGGCTATGACATACGCGTGCTCGACGATGCCGGCCACGAGGTGGCGCGCGGCACGCTGGGCAATGTGGTGGTCAAGCTGCCGCTGCCGGCGGGCTGCCTGCCAACGCTGTGGCACGCCGACCAGCGGTTCCGCCAAGCCTATCTCGACGAGTTCCCCGGCTTCTACAAGACTGCCGATGCCGGCATGATCGACGAGGACGGTTATCTCTATGTCATGGCCCGCACCGACGACATCATCAATGTCGCCGGCCACCGGCTGTCGACCGGCGCCATGGAAGAGGTGCTGGCCGCCCATCCCGATGTCGCCGAATGCGCTGTCGTCGGCATCGCCGACGCCATGAAGGGCCAAATTCCGCTCGGCTTCGTGGTGCTCAATGCCGGCGTCGCGCGTGACGGCGGCACCATCGAGAAGGAGGTCGTCGCGCTGGTACGCGAGCGCATCGGCCCGGTCGCCGCCTTCAAGACCGTGGTGACGATCAAGCGCTTGCCCAAGACGCGGTCAGGCAAGATCCTGCGCGGCACAATGCAGAAGATCGCCGACAAGGAGGAGTGGACCATGCCGGCGACCATCGACGACCCGGTCATCCTCGACGAGATCGCCGCCGCCATGAAGGAGCGGGGGATCGGGGTCTGAGGCCCGCCCGGGAGCGACAGCTATTGCCTGCCGACAGGCCTATGCCAATCGGCAAGCAATACTTTTATTGTGCAATGCAGCAACCCTCCCTACAGTGGCAGGCGGGGGGCCATCCGGCGGTTCGGTATGGCTCAGCAGAAAATTACATTTGGCGGCGTCGACATCCTGCGGTTTCTCGCCGCCGTGCTGGTCATGGTCTACCATTATGGCTTCTGGGTGTGGGCCTATCCCGACGGCATCTCGGCGCAGGCCACGGGCGGCGTTCCCCAGCAGCCGGCGATAGGCGCCTGGGTCGAGTCCGGCTGGGTCGGCGTCGAGATATTCTTCGTCATCAGTGGCTTCGTCATCGCCTTCAGCGCGGAGAATTCGACGCCGCTGCGGTTCTTCGAGGCGAGGGTCAAAAGGCTGGCGCCGGCGGTCTGGATCTGCGCGCCGGTCGCCGCCGTGCTGCTGCTCGCCATCGGCCTGAGCTGGCCAACCGATGCGGTGGTCAGGCTGGTCCGCACCGGCCTGTTCGCGCCTTATGGCCCGTGGGTGGACAGCGTCTACTGGACGCTCGGCATCGAGATCGCCTTCTACGCCATCGTCTGGGTGCTGCTGCGGCTCGGCCGCTTCCACCTTATGGAGGCGGTCGCCATCGCCATCGGCCTGGTCAGCACGCTGTTCTGGTGCCTCTACTACCCGCTCGGCTGGTCCGACTTCGCCGAAACGCGCTGGCTGCAGCTCGTCCTGGTGCATCATGGCTGCTTCTTCGCGGTGGGCGTGCTGCTCTGGCTGATGCGGTTCAAGGCACTGACGCCGTCGCGCCTTGGCTTCTGCCTGCTGTTCCTTGGCGGCGGCGTGCTGCAGATCGCCAGTTCGGTCGACGTTCACAGCATCAAGGTCGGGGCCGTGATGCCCTATGCGCCACCGATCCTGATCTTCCTCGTCGCCATCGCCCTGATGGCGTTGTCGCTGCGGCTTCAGCTCTCCTGGACTGGCTGGCGCCGCATCGGCCTGATGACCTACCCGCTCTATCTGATCCACGACGTCATCGGCGCGGCGATGCTTGGCTCCATGGTGCGCGCCGGATTGCCCTATCTCCTGTCGATGGTGACGGTCGCCGCGACCATGATCGCGGCAAGCTGGCTGGTGGCGACCGAGGCGGAACCGCGTGTCCGGCAGCTGCTCGACTACACCGTTTTCCGCTACCGGTTGAAGGCCGCGTAGGCGAGGACCGGTACGACGGCTAAGCATAATGCTTGGCCCTGCCGTCACTGCTCAAGAAATCAATGATGGCGTCGGGTAGCGTCACTGGCAAAGGCTTCGAATCCAAACGCAGCTTTGCGCTCACGCTCGCCAGCACCCAACCCGCTTCCATAGCCGGTCATGGAAAAAATCTCCAGACCGACGCGCCCGCCAACTGCAGAACGCTATAAGTCAATCATCAACCTAAAATGGAGATGCAATCAATGACTGAGAATAAGCGCGCGGCTCTCCAGAAAGCCTTTGAAAAGGGCCAACAATCCGCCCGCGAAGGACGATACGACAACAGGTACCCGTCGATCTCGCCCTATCATGATCGATACGATCAGGGTTTTGAGGTCGAGATGGAAACGATCTTCGATTGATGGAACGCGACGAGCTACCGTCGCGCCTCTCGCACTCTCCATCAACTTGCCGCCGACGAGTGCCTTCGCTTGTCCACCGAAGCATTCCTGGCATACTCGATGCCCGGCGAACATGCTGGCTTCAAGCAACGGCCTATCTCAGACCGTTGCCTTGGTGCGCACTTCGGACTTGTCGAGATAGTAGTTCGAGTACTTGTCGAAGAATTTCTCCGACGCCCCGAACGATCCGTATTTGGCCAGCCTCTTCAGGTCGACCTTGTTGAGCACCGCTCCGACGATCTTGTTGGCGACATAGGGTTCTGATTCCAGCATCGACCGCACCATGGCGCGCGGCGTGCGGCCCCATTCGGTGACCAGCACGAAGCCATCGACAAGCGGCGCGAAGGCCTTGGCGTCGACCACCGGCCCGAGCGGGGGCAGGTCGACGACGATATATTCGAAGGTCTCCTTGGCGTTCTCGATGAAGCGCCGCATTCCGGCCGAGGAGAGCAGCTCGCTGGTGTGCGAGAAATGCCCGCGTGATACGGCCGGGATGATCGCCAGCTTGGTCTGCCGGTCGATCTTGCCGACGGACTGCCAGGTCTGGCCATTCACCACCGCTTCCATCAAACCTTGCTCGGCCTCCATGCCGAGGCTGCGGCTGAGGCCCGGATTGCGCAGGTCGCCGTCGATCAGCAATGTCTTGGCGCCATTGGCGGCAAGCAGCCCGGCGAGATTGGCCGCGACCGTCGACTTGCCTTCGCCGGGAAGCACCGAGATGACGCCGATGACGCGGCTGCCTTGCCCTTCCATCACGACATCGAAGGCGATCTTGGCGCTGCGCAGCGTTTCGGAGAACATCGATGCCGGAGCGTCGATGCTCACCCGCATGCGCGCGCGCCTTTCGATGGCGGCCGGCGATCTGGCGACCTTGGCATCCAATTGACCGTCGACCGCTTTGTCCTCCTTGGTGACGGCCTTGCTGCCGATGGTCGGCAGGTAGCCGAGGAACTTGAGGCCCACGCGGTCGCGCACTTCCTCGCCGGTCCGGAAGAACCGCTCGTTGAATTCGTTGAGACCGCCGAAACCGGCGCCCATCAGCATGCCGAGCACGAGCGAAAGTCCAAGCACGATGATGGTGCGCGGGCTCGAGGCGGAGAGCGGCGTCGACGCGTCCGAGATGATGCGGATCTTGCCGACCGGGAAGGATTGCTGCTGCGCGGCTTCCTCGTAGCGGCCAAGAAAGGTCTGATAGAGCGTCGAGAGCGCCGTCGCCTTCTGGTCGAGGTCGCGTAGTTTGACCTGCGACTGGTTGTCGATGGAACTCTTGCCCTGTGCTGCCGCGACGTTGGCCCTGAGCGCGGTCTCACGCGCCTGCGCCACCTCATACTCGTTGCGATAGTTTTGGGTCAGCTGCTTCAGCTCGCCGAAAATCTGCGCCGAGATGTCGGCCTTTTCCTTGGCGAGCGCCACCGCTTGCGGGTGCTGGGCGCCGAAATTCGCCTCGACATCCTGCTGCCGCTTGGAGACCGCGAGATAGCGGGTCTTGAGTGCAGAGATGAGCGCACCGCTTGGCTGGTCGGACGATATGGCGGCATCCTTGAAGGCGTTTTCGGAGCCGCTATCGACGATCGACTTGTACTGCTGGTAGCGGGCGCTGGCGCGCGCCGTGTCGGCCTGGGCCACGATGAGCTGGGCGTTGAGGTCGGCGAGCTGCTTGTCGCTCATCAACTGGCCATCGCTGTTGGCCGACAGGCCGTGCTCGGCCCTGAATTTTTCGACCGCGAGCGATGCCTGTTGCGAACTTTCGCGCAGTTCCGTCAGCCGGCCCTGCAACCAGACCGCGGCGCGCTCGGTGGCATCGAAGCTGGCATCGAGCTGATCGGCAAGATAGGCGTCGGCATAGGCCTTGGTGATCGCGGTCGCCAGCCCCGGATCCGTCGCCTGGTAGCCAAGCGCGATGACGTAGCTTCGCCCGACACGGTCCGCCTGGATCTCATTCTGCAGCTTCAGGATCGCATAGTCGCGACGCGACGTGGCAATCAGTGCATCGCGAGCGGCGGGGGAGAGCTGGCTGACGTCGCCGACGCCCGGCATGACCGGGCTGGGGCGGACATACTGGATCAGCCCGCGGATGAGGCCGACGCCCTGGGCAAGCGCCGACTGGGGCGGGTTCATGAACGCATCGTTCTGGTCCAGCTTGAGCTTGTCGACGACCACCGCGGCAAGCCGTGTCGAGGTCAGTATCTCGATCTGGCTCAGAATGGCGCTATCGGTCTGCATGGTTGTGGACGCCGCCGAAATGTCATCGACGATCTTGTTCAGACCCTCGTCGATCAGCACGCTGGCGACCGACACATATTTGGGCGGCGTGGTCTGGATATAAAGCAAGCCCAGAAAAAGGCCGATGACCGCACACACGGCGACCACCTTGGCCTGCCGTGCGGCCATGCCAAGCAGCCGCTCGATGTCGATGAAGTCTTCGCCGTCTCCTGCATCCGAATTCGGCAATGGCATCCTCTTGTCGAGAGGAAAGTTGGCATAATTCATCGTCGGTCCAATTCCAGAGCCTGTTCCATCCCGATCATTGGGCTGGGCTCTATCTCTCTGTTTGAGCATGATCTTTTCCGAAAATCGGAACCGCTTTCCGGGATCATGCCTTGGCTGTCAGGCGCCTCGAAGATCGGAAGCATCGCCCACAGGCAACGCAAGCTTCATGCCAGACGGCGGGGCCTGTCGGCCTCGCCGCCGGACATCCGGCAATACTCCCGAAAGATGGGCATTATGCGGCTTCTTCCTGACGTTCATGCGACTGGACGAACTCCTGAAGCATCTCGAAGACCGGACCCTTCATGTCGTCGCGCGCCAGCGCGAAGGCGATGTTGGCCTGGATGAAGCCTTCCTTGGAACCGCAATCGAACATGCGGCCGAGGAAAGGCTGGGCGAAGAACGGCTGATCCTTCGACAGCCGGACCATGGCGTCCGTCAGCTGGATCTCGTTGCCGGCGCCGCGCTGCTGATTGCCCAGAAGCGCGAAGATCTCGGGCTGCAGGATGTAGCGGCCGTTGATGTAGAAGTTCGACGGTGCATTGGCCGGTGCAGGCTTTTCAACCATGGCCGAGACCTCGAAACCGCCGCCGATGTCGGCACCGCGGCCGACGATGCCATATTTGTTGGTCTCGCTCGGATCGCAGCGCTCGACGGCGATGACGTTGCCGCCGGTGCGTTCATAAAGGTCGACCGTTTCGGCGAGACATCCGCGGCGACCGAAGGAAACCATGTCGGGCAAAAGCAGGGCGAAGGGCTCGTTGCCGATGACCTCGCGTGCGCACCAGACGGCATGGCCGAGGCCTTGCGGCGACTGCTGGCGGATGAAGGAGGTGGCGCCGGCCACGGGAAGCATGCTTTCGAGCGCCTCCAGCTGGGTCTTCTTGCCGGTCTGCTCCAGGGTTCCGATCAATTCCGGATGCAGGTCGAAATAGTCCTCGATGACCGCCTTGTTGCGGCCGGTCACGAACACGATGTGCTCGATGCCGGCCTCGAAGGCCTCGTCCACCGCATATTGCACGACCGGCCTGTCGACCACCGGCAGCATTTCCTTCGGCATCGACTTGGTCGCCGGCAGGAACCGTGTTCCAAGCCCCGCCACCGGTATCACGGCCTTCCTGATTTTCTTCATCGCAAATTCCTTCTGAGGAGATCGACTTCAGTCCATTCACAGGCCACGAGAAATCCCTTCATGTGCCTGCATCTTCACCTCCCCACCCCTACGGCAAACTGTGCCGCTACTCTTCGCAACCGCACGGCGATAGGCATGCCCATATGCCTGACCGCCGCCGGGTCGCTGAGCGCCATCCGGATCGCCTTGAACGGAGACCGCGCCTTGATGTGCTGGACCATCGCCAGGAAGGAGGCCGCCTTGCGCAAGCTGCGGCCGCGCCGGGCGAAGGCGGCCAGGGCCGCCTCATCCATCCGATGGGTTTGAGCGAATTTGGCATCCGCCTCGCGCATCGCCTCGACATGGTGAAGCTCGAGCACACGCGAGATGGAGCCGCTGAGAATGTGGTAGGCATAGCCGATATCAGGCTCGACCACGCATCTGCCGCCCTTGGCCAGGGCGTCGGCAAACAGGATGTAATCCTCGCCGATCCTCAGTTTCTCGTCATAGCGAAGCCGGTTCTCATCCAGGAACCGGCGCTGGAAGATCGGCTTGAGGTAGCCGAGGTTGAACTTCGATTCGAAAACGACGTTGCCGGCGATATAGGTGGCCAGCGAAATCTCGCCCAGGCGCTCCAGATACTGCCGCGGGAACATCGCGTCCTCGACGACACCGTCCTCGCGGACGACCTGGAGATTGTCGACGGCGATCTGGGCATTCGCCTTCTCGGCGCGGCCGATCATGGCCGCCATGCGGCCGGGAAAGACCGCGTCGTCGGAATCCAGCACCGCGACCCACCTGCCGCGGGCGACGTCGAGCCCGGCATTCCTGGCCCCGCCGGGGCCCCTGTTTTGCGCGAGCGCAACGACGCGCACGATGTCCTGCGGATAGGCCCTTGCCACATCGAGCGTCGCGTCGCGCGACTTGTCGTCGACGACGATGATTTCGACGCTGACATCCCTCTGGGCGAGGGCGCTGGCGATCGCCCGGTCAAGCGTTGCCTCGGCATTGTAAGCGGCAATGATGAAGGAGACATCGGGGACGAAAGAGACATTCGGGATGGGGGAAACGTCAGGCTGCACGCTTGCCTCCTTCCCGTGGCGAGGGCTGGCCGTAGAGGCGGATCTCTCGAATGCCGACGAGACCGCTGACGACCCCGACATGCATAATGCCGCGCAGCACGCTTCGGTTCCGGCGCACCGGGCTGGCGACGACGGGAAGCGCTGCGGCGAAGCAATAGAGCGCCTTTACCGAAGCCAGACCGACCTGTTTGACCAGGCCGATGCCACCGGCGTTGTGGCCCAGGAGATGGCCATGCGTCTGGCCGACCCGGAAGCGCCGGCGGCCGAGCCAGTCGAACGCGGCCCTGGTACGCGGCACCACCTCGTTCACCCAGGCGTCTGGGGAAAAAGCGATCCGGCCGCCCGCCTTGTGCATCTGGTCGAAGTACTCGGTGTCCTCGCCGCCGGTCTGGCCGCGCGCCAGGCTGAAGCGACGGCCGCGCAGGCTATCCGCTCCCACGCGCAGCAGCACGTTGCAGGTGTAGCCGGTGCGGATCTCGCCCTGCACCCACACGGGCAAGGTGGAGTGAAAATCGCCGCGCCGCATCCAGTCCGGCGCATCCGGGCGGTAAAGCGCCCGCACCGGGCCGAGTATGGCGGCGGCACCGCTCGTTTCAGCCGTCGCGACCAGTTCCGCGAGCCAGCGGGCAGTCGCCGTCTCGTCATCGTCGATGAAGGCGAGAAAATCCGCCTCGCTGGCGTCGAGGCAAGCGTTGCGGGCGATCGAGATGTTGCGCGCCGGGCAATGACGATAGCGGACCGGCACCGACAGTTCCCGCGACAGCGCCGTCACCAATTCCCTGGCGCTCGGCGTGTCGTCATTGTCGGCGACGATGATGCCGACATCGAAACCCCTGGGCATATCCATGGCGGCAAGCGAGCGCAGCGTGTCGGCCAGTTCCGGCCGCCGGAACGTGCACACGCCAATGTCGATGCTGCGGTTCTTGGCCTGAACAGCCATCAAGCCACCCCGCGCCGCGAGCCGAGGCCGAGAAGCTGCAGCCAGAAACCGACGGACCAGCCGAGATGCATGACCATCGCCGAGACCCCGGCCAGCGCAACATCGGCCTTGCGTTGGCGAATGGCCGCCACCAGGCCATAGCCCAGGCACACCGACGCCCAGACCAGCAGCGGCACCGCCGCGATCCAGTGCACGAAGGAGAAGGCCGCGAGAAGAACCACCGGGAAGACCGCCAGCGGCACCATCTGCCGGACCTTCGGGATGACGCGGTGCTTCAGCACGTTCTTGGCGCGGCCGCGGCCATAGCCGAGATACTGGAAATAGAGACCCTTGAGCGAGGTGCGCGGGTAGTAGACCATCTGCGTCTTGCCGCTCATCCAGATCCTGTAGCCGGCTTGCCGCAGCCGGTAGTCGAGTTCGGCGTCCTCATTGTGGCTGAACGTCTCGTCATAGCCGCCGACAGCGCCGAAGGCCGAAATCCGCATCAGCGCATGGTGGCCATGGTCGATCCACTCCCCGGCGGAGAGGTGGCGGTGCTTGGAACCGCCGGTGCCGAGTTTTGAATTTTGCGCCGCCGCCGCCGCCTTCTGCACGGGGCCGCTGCCGCTGGTCAGCATGGAAACGACCACCGAATCAGCGCCCGTGGCCAGTGCCTCCTCGACCAGCCGGTCGCAGTAATCATCTGGATAGCCGCCATGAGCGTCGATCCGGATCAGATACTGGGCACCCTCGCCGTAAGTGCCGACGGCGAGATTGATCGCCGCGCTCTGTATGCGCCGCTGGTTGTGCAGCAGGATGACGCGCGCATCCCTGGCGGCGACATCCTCGACGATGGCCAGGGTGCCATCGGTGCTGCCGCCATCGGCAACGACAATCCTGGCTCCCAGCCTTTCGGCCGAGGGCCGCAGCTGGTCGAGCAGCGCACCGATATGGGCCGCCTCGTTCAGGCAGGGGATCACGATCAGGCTGGAAGGAAGCGCTTGCGTCATCGGGCGAGGTCTATCCTATGCCAGGGCTTCGGCCGCGAGGGGTTCGCGCACGATGGTCAGACGGCGCAGTTTTTCGACCAGTACCCTGCAGTCGCTGCGATCGTAGCTCCACATCCTCGGATTTTGGGCGAGCACGCGGGCTTTCAGCCTGTCGAAGCGGTGCTCCTCCATCTGGCCGAGGGCGCTTTCGAGCGCATCGGGCGTGGCTTGCGGCAAAAGGATACCGATGTCCTGCTGGCTGAGGAATCGTCCCGTTTCGGTATGGCCCATCGAGATCGGCACCGCGCCGAAGCGGCAGCCTTCATAGAGGCGGTTGGGCAGCAGCCATTCCGAATTCTGCCCCTCTTCGAAGAAATCGATCGCCCAGGAGAAATGGACGTCCTGGTAGATCGACGCCATGTCCTCCGGATTGCGGTAGGGGCCGCGAAACGACAGATGCGGTTCGGCTTCGACGAAGGCATGGAAATCCGGGAATTCGGACAGAGCCGGGCGGCCGCGCAGCACGACCTCGAAGCGTCCGTCCATACGGCGCGTGAAATCGGCCAGCAGTTCGAGCGAGCGGCGGCAGCGCAGCGCTCCGAACCAGCCGATTCGCCATGGCGGCGCGGCAGGCGTTTCCGCCACCTGACGTGCGCCGGGCAAAATCGCCGCCGTCTCGAAATACTTGTTTTCGACCAGTTCGATGGGCGCGGCGACCTGGCGGAAGGGCTTGAAGTAATTGGCGATGAAGGCCGGCGAACTGGTCACCAGCAGCTTCACGTCCCGCGCCAGATGGCGCTCCGTGGCGCGCAACGCCTTGCCGAGGACATCGTTGCGAAGCACCAGGCGATGGATGTCGAGGCATTCATAGACGATCGGGACCGTGGCACCGAAGGCCGATCTGGCACGGCCGGCAAGCGCCAGCATTTCCAGGTTGCGCGCGATGATCAGATCGGGTCTCGGCGTGCCGCTCAACTTCGCCCGAAGAGAAACCGCCGCTTTCGCCACCGCTGCCAGGCGCTGGGCGAATCGACCGTCGCGCGTCGCGCCAAGGTCGATCGGCCGCAATCCTTCGATGTCGGCAATCGGGGTTGTGGTGCGGCGGAAACCCGCCAAAGTGACCCGGGCGCCGCCTGTCCGGAGCATCGTGATCCGTCGGCGGACCGCCGGATCGGAAACATCGTGCACCAGGTACAAGACATGCAGCATGAAAACTCGACCGCTGTTTGACCCACCCAGGGGAATGCTAGTACAGCTCTTGCTGCATCGCAACATTTTTGGCGCGGAGATGGACATTTTCTGTTGCACTGCAAAATTATTGCCGTAGTTTGGGGTTGGCGGCGGTTGTGGATTTCGGGCTCCGAAATCCGCGCAAAGATCAGGAATCCTGAATTTGGAAGCCAATCCATTCGACCCGCCAGAAGGCTCGTTGCGCAAATCGGTCGGCCGTGGCGCGGTGGTGACCGCCATGTCGCAATCGGTGCGGGTCGCGACACAGATCATATCCGTCATCGTGCTGTCGCGGCTCCTGTCGCCGCAGGATTTCGGCGTCGTGGCGATGTGCGCGCCGGTGCTAGCCTTCATCGCGCTGTTCCAGGATTTCGGCCTGACCCAGGCGACGATCCAGAAGTCGTGCATCCGGCATGAGGAGGTGAACTACCTCTTCTGGATCAACGTCGCGGTCAGCGCCATCCTGGCCTGCGTGCTCGCGGGCGCCGCACCGCTGGTCGCAGCCTTCTACAGCGAGCCGCGCGTGGCCGGCCTGGTGGCCGCCTTCGGCCTGCAGATCATGGCCTATGGGCTCGGCGCGCAGCATCTGGCGCTTCTGACGCGGCGCATGCAGTTCGGACGCCTGGCGATCATCGATGTCGCCAGCGCCGTCGCGGGTCTGGCGGTATCGATCGCCTGGACCTTCATCGACCGCTCCTACTGGGCGCTGTTTGCCGGCACGCTGACCGGCGCCGTGCTGCCGACGCTGTGCTATTGGGCAAGCTCACGCTGGCGGCCCGGCCTGCCGCGCAAGGTCGCGGGCATCGGCGAACTGATCAATTTCGGCGCCGGCATCACCGGCTTCAACTTCGCCAATTTCTTCGCCCGCAACCTCGACAACGTGCTGATCGGCAAATATTGGGGCGAGGCCCAGCTCGGCCTTTACGACCGCGCGTATAAGCTGCTTTTGTTCCCGCTCAGCCAGATCACCAATCCGCTTTCCAAGGTCATGGTGCCGGCGCTCTCCAGGCTGAAGGACGAGCCCGACCGCTACCGCAGCGCCTATCTGCGCGTCATGCCGCTGATCCTTTTGGTGGCGCTGCCCGGCGTCGCCTTCGCCACCGCGATGTCGGACGAGCTGATCCCCTTCGTGCTCGGCGAGCAGTGGCGGGCGAGCGCCTCGATCTTCCTGGCGCTCGGCTTTGCCGGCCTGCTGCAGCCGCTCAACAATCCGGCGGGATGGCTCTTCGTCAGCCAAGGCCGCTCCGGCGACTTCATGCGCTGGGGCATCATCACGGCGGTGACGTCGGTGCTCGCCTTCGCGCTCGGCCTGCCCTACGGCGCGCTCGGCGTGGCCGTCGCCTATGCGGTCAGCGAGTATCTGCGCACGCCGTTCCTGTGGCTCTATGTCGGCAGGAGCGGGCCGCTGCGGGCCAGCCATGTGCTGCGCGCGGCAACGCCGTTCGTGCTTGGCGCGCATCTGGCGCTGGCGGCGGTCTGGCTGGCCAAGCCGCTGCTGCCGCAGCAGCATGTCGTTGCCCTGGCTGGCGGCGCCATCCTCGCCTACGCCATCACCATCGTCGTCGCGCTGGCGTTCGCAGCCGGCCGCGAGGCCCTGCGCGAAGCCGTGAAAATGTTGCCGGCAAGGCCGCCAACGGCGGCGCCGCGCCAGGCGCAATAATTTCGGCGCTTTCGACCGCTATCTCCGTATCCACCCAAGCATCAGGTCCGATCCATGCACTACCGCTCGATCTCCGACATGAACGACGCCATCGTCAGCAACCTTCACCGGCTGCCGCGCGACATCGACCTGGTGGTCGGCGTTCCAAGAAGCGGCGTGCTGGCGGCGACGCTGGTCAGCCTTGCGGCGAACATTCCGATGACCGATCTGGATTCCTTCCTGGACGGCCGCGTCTACACGTCAGGCATCACCAAGCGCCGCGCCGCGCTCGACCGCAAGGTCTCGGACATGCGCAAGGTGCTGGTGATCGACGACAGCGTTTCCGGCGGCAATGCCATGCGCGACGCCCGCGCCCGCATTCAGGCCGCCGGCATCGAGGCCGACTACACCTTTGCCGCCGTGTTCGGCTTGCAACCACAACATCAGGAGACGGATATCGTCTTCGAGGTGGTGCCGCACCCGCGCATGTTCCAGTGGAACTTCATGCACCACAAATTCCTGGCGCAATGCTGCGTCGACATAGACGGGGTGCTGTGCCTCGATCCGACCGAGGCGGAAAACGACGACGGGCCGGCCTACGAGAAATTCCTCAGCGAGGCGCGGCCGCTTCATGCCCCGACCCACAGGATCGGCTGGCTGGTCACAAGCCGGCTGGAGAAATACCGCGCGCTGACCGAGGCATGGCTGGCCAAGAACGGCATCCAGTATGACCAGTTGGTCATGCTCGACCTGCCGAGCAAGGCGGAGCGGCAGCGGCTTGGCGCGCATGGCAGTTTCAAGGCCGATTTCTATCGCAAATCCGATGCCATGCTGTTCATCGAAAGCGAGCATGCGCAGGCGCTGAAGATCACCGAGCTGTCAGGCAAGCCGGTATTGTGCGTCGAAACGCACATCGTGAGCTTTCCCGATGCGCTGTCGCTGCCGGCGCTCGGCCAGGCGGCGCGCAACCTGCCGGCCAGGCTGCGGCAGGTCAACTCGCAGGAAGGCCGCAAGGGCGTCGCCAAGACCCTCGCCCGCGCCCTGCTTGGCGCCCGCGGCTACGAGACGCTGAAGAGCCGGGTCAAGCGTCCGGCCTGACCAGCATCGCCATCTGGTGCGCGACGGAGGCCTTTTCAGGCGGCCTGGAGCGCGCGCTGCTGGATCGCCTTGTCTAATATCGAAAAGAAGGTGACGAACTGGCGATCGGGATCGAGTTCCGGACGCGCCGCGAAACTGCGCGCGAGACTGGAGACCCGGTCATATT
Organism: Mesorhizobium opportunistum WSM2075; assembly: GCF_000176035.2. Classification (NCBI taxonomy): domain Bacteria; kingdom Pseudomonadati; phylum Pseudomonadota; class Alphaproteobacteria; order Hyphomicrobiales; family Phyllobacteriaceae; genus Mesorhizobium; species Mesorhizobium opportunistum. The sequence continues at coordinate 258,463 of NC_015675.1, forward strand.
CCTGGTTATCGTTCCACAACCGTCTGACGGCCGCGACCCAGTCGACGAGCGGAGAGTCGTAGTCGAGCACCACGCCACCAGGTCCGATCGCCTCAGGCAGGCCGCCGCGCCGCGAGCCGACGACCGGGATGCCGCTGCAATGAGCCTCCGAGGCGACGCGACCCCAGGCCTCTTCCCATTTGCTGGGCGCCAGCAGGATCCGGGTGCGGCCATAGACCGTCTTCATGTCGCTGGTGCGGCTCTCCAGCGTGACGTTGCCGAGCGGCGCGATCGTCTCTTCGATGCTCGCCCGATGGTCATCGTCCAGCTTCCAGCTTTCGACGAACAGGAACGGGATTTCGGGGCAGGCGCCGGCAAGACGCACCGCAAGCTCGAAGCCCTTTTCCTCATAGGGATTGATCAGGGTGACGAACTGGCCCGTCGTCGGCGTGCTGTACTGTGTCGGATTGATGGTCGGTGGAATCACCGTCGTCTCGATGCCGAACTCCCTGCGGTAGGTGCGCGCGGTGAACTCGGAATTGGCGATGTAGAGTGCGGAGCGCAATTCGCGCAGGTCGCCTCCCAGCTCGTGGAACTCGACATTGCGGAGATAGACGACCAGCGGCACGCCCTTGGCCTGCAGCGCCTTGCCGATCGGCACCGACTTGTGACACTGGACCACCGCCACATCCGGCTTCACCCGATCGACGGCAAAGCTTGCCGCCTCCCAGGGGAACCAGGCCCGGACCACCGGGTAGCCGGGAAAACTGTCGACGACGGCGGGCTGGCGCAAGAGCTTCATCTTGGCGCGCGCCTTGAAGCCGAAGACGCCGTCGCCGAACAGGGCGGCAAGCACCGAAGCCTCGTGCCCGTTTTCGATCAGCTGTTCAGCCAGATGATGCGTGCTCGACTGGACGCCACCGCTGAATTCGGGGGTGTAGCCATTGCCGCCTGCAAAAAGGACTTTCATGGGATCGGCTCCTTGTCGCATTTCGTGTTTCGTTCCGAGGCAACCGACGGCGCCTCGCATTCGACGTCAGGCAAGCTTCGGCGGCTCCAGATTCGCGAACGGATTGGTGCAGGATTGCCAGCCGGTAAACCGGATCGGATCGTCAGGCGAACTGCGCCATGCGTAGTCTGTCAGCATATGAAATTCGGCGATGACCCAGCGGTCGAAATGTGTCAAATCTTCCCGCTTCTCCTGGGGCAGCAGGCGGCGGACGGCACCCAATTTGAGCTCCTCGACCAGCGTGACCGCGTCGCTGAGCTTCGCACTCGGGAATATCCATGGGTTGCGGTTGCGGAACTCCAGCGCGAACTGCTGCAGATGCTCGATGCGCATGTTCAGCCGGCCGAGGTATTTCTCGAGCGTCACACGAACCAGATCCTCGTCGGAGAACGAGGAGACGGCGGCATAGGCGACGCCTGTCGACACCACCCCCCCGGCCACGATTGCCAGCGCCGAACGTCGTGATACTTCAATCATCTGGTCGCTCCTCTCACGCGATCCGGCCCGCCGCCCGCAAGGACAGCGCCGCCGCGGTCAGGCTCGGGTTGGCGCAGGAGCAGCTCGGATAGGTGCTGGTGCCGACGACGACCAGGTTCCGCAGCCGGTGATGGATCATGCCGCTGTCGACAACCGAATCGGCCGGGCCGGTGCCCATCCTCAACGTGCCCTGGACATGCGATTCGGTCGGCCGGATGCCGCGGTCGAAGAGCCCTTCGACGGGCAGCGGGGCAAGCAGCCCCGGCAATTTCTCCAGCGCCCGCGCCATGCCCTTGACCGCATAATCCGACGGTGCCTTGAAGCTTACGAAGGCATTGTCGTCTTCGTCGAGGGTGACGAAATTCTCGTGATCGAGCAGGTTTTCGGTGACCACGACAAGCGGCAGCGCCTGCCGCAGCCGCCCCTTTTCGGCGCGCATCCCGTGCTGCCAGCGGTTCTCGAAATAGACCAGCGCCGCCGCGTGCTCGGATCGGTGCGGCCCATCGTAGAGGCCGAAATTCAGGCCGGTGGTGATGGTGCTGCCGTCGAAATTGTCGACGCCGTCGAGATAGACCTCGAAATTCCAGCCGTAGGATTCGTGCAGGCCGCGCCCGACGAATTCGTCTCCGAGGCCCGATCGCAGCATGATCGCCGCGCTCTGGATGGCATTGGCGCCGAGAATGAAAAGGTCGCCGCTGACCTGGTATTCCTTGCCGTCGTGAACGAAGGTGACCGAACGGACCGTGCCGCCGACATGGTCTAGCCGCCGCACTTCGGAGCCGAGGCAGACCGAAATGTCGGGATGTTCGAAGACATGCATCAGGCCATTGTTGGCGGTGAACTTGGCGTCGACCGGGCACAGCCAGCAGCGCAGATTGGCGCAGCACGAGGTGCGTTGCGACGTCGGCACCCGGGCGCGGGCGGTCGGCATGACGAAGTGCTGGCCGGGCTGGGCCGCCTTCATCATCTTGTCCGGCGTCGACATGCGATGCGGCGGCTGCGGAAACGGCTTCGAACGCGGCAGCATCGTCGCCATGTCGGGATCGCCCGAGATCGACATGATGTCTTCGGCGTCGCAATAGAACGGCTCGACGTCGTCATAGCTGATCGGCCAGTCGTTGCCGATGCCGTAGGTGCTTTTCAGCCTGAAGTCGTTGGGATGGAACCTTGGCGTCTGCGCGAACCAGCAGTTGGTGCCGCCACCCAACCCGATGGTGTAGTTCCACGGCTTGTCCGAGTTGGTCTTATAGGTCGTCTCGTCTTCGATGTCGGTGTTGGCATTCTGGTTGAGCTGCCACTCATGGGTGTTGTGGCGGCCCCATTCCAGCACCAGGATGCGTGCCTTGCGGCGCTTGGCGAACTCATGCAGGAAGAAGGCCGAACCGAAGCCGGAACCGATCGCGACAAGATCGAAATGGTCCCTGGTGATTTGCTCCGGCTTTACGTCCAGCACCATCAGCTGTTCATCCTTTCCGCGCCCGGCGCGTTCGTCATGGCCATCCCATTCGTTTCGGGCTTGCCGGTGCCCGCTCTCACGCCGCCATTCTGCCGATCGAGTGATATTCGATGCCGTGGCGCGCGATGACCTTGGGGTCATAGAGGTTGCGGCCGTCGAAGATGACCGGCGTGGTCAGTGCGTCCTTGACAGCGTCGAAGGACGGCGCGCGAAAGCTCTTCCATTCGGTCGCGATCAACAGCGCATCGGCGCCGCGCAATGCCGCCTCCTTGGTACCGCACAAAAGCAAATCATCGCGCAGCCCGTAGATGGCCTGGCATTCCTGCATCGCTTCCGGGTCGTAGGCCTGCACTCTGGCGCCAGCCTGCCACAGCGCTTCCATCAGCGTGCGGGCCGGTGCCTCGCGCATGTCGTCGGTGTTGGGCTTGAAGGCCAGGCCCCACAACGCGAAGGTCTTGCCCTTGAGATTGCCCTTGAAGTAGCGGTTCACCTTGTCGAACAGGACGGACTTCTGCTCGTTGTTGCGCTCCTCGACGGCGCGCAGCAGCTTGGCATCGAACTTGACGCCTTCGGCGGTCTTGATCAGGGCGCGGACGTCCTTGGGGAAACACGAGCCGCCATAGCCGAGGCCCGGATAGATGAAGTGGTAGCCGATGCGCGGATCGCTGCCGATGCCCTTGCGCACCTCCTCGATGTCTGCGCCCAGCTGCTCGGCCAGATTGGCCATCTCGTTCATGAAGCTGATCTTGGTCGCCAGCATGCAGTTGGCGGCGTATTTCGTGAATTCGGCGCTGCGCACGTCCATCACGATCATCTTCTCGTGGTTGCGGTTGAACGGTGCATAGAGCTCGCGCATCACCGCCTCGGTGGCCTCGCTATTGGTGCCGACGATGATGCGGTCGGGCTTCATGCAGTCGGCGACGGCGGAACCTTCCTTGAGGAATTCCGGGTTGGAAGCGACGTCGAACGCCAGGTCCTCGCGGCCCCTTTTCTTCAGCGTCTCGGCGATCCTGGCCTTGACCTTTTCGCAGGTGCCGACCGGCACCGTCGATTTGCCGACGACGATCTTGGGCGTCTCCATTTCACGACCGATGGTCTCGGCGACTGCCAGCACATATTTGAGGTCGGCCGAGCCATCCTCGCCGGGCGGCGTGCCGACCGCGATCATCTGGATTTCACCATGCCTGACGGCGGCGGCGGCATCGGTGGTGAATTTGATGCGGCCGGCGGCGTGGTTTTCCTTGACGATGCTTTCGAGGCCCGGCTCGAAGATCGGGACCAGGCCCTGATTGAGCCGCTCGACCTTGTTTGCGTCGACGTCGACGCAAACCACCTGGTGCCCGACCTCAGCAAGCACCGCCGCCTGCACCAGGCCGACATAGCCAATTCCAAACACCGTCAAATTCATTCGGTTTCATTCCTGTCCATGGCGGCGGGCTGTTTTCGATCCGGCCGGTTCAATTCGTCTTTCCCAACTCTTTTACGCTGCATACGAGCGATTCCGGAAACTGGCAGGGTTCGCCGAGCGCGGTGAAGGCAACCCGCTCGATCTGCAGCGAAAGTTTGCGGCCAGGATCCGCGAACGCGCCCATCCATCCCTTCATGGTGTCGCTGCCCCAAAGGCTGAAGAAGATCTTCTGCGCGTGGGAGGGCAGTTTCGCCGGATCGGTGATGGTGTTCACCAGCTGGCCGTTGACGTACCAGCGCAAACTGTCCTTCTCCCAGACGAAGGCGTAATCGTTGAACGCCTTGTCGGTGCCGCCGGGCACCTCGACCAGCTTCTCGTTCTTGCCCTTGCCTGCGATATAGGCGTTGACCTGCACCTTGGAGGTGTCCTTGGTCAGGATCTCGAAATCGATCTCGTCCCAGGGCTGCTTGTCGGACGGGCCGATATAGGAAAAGAAAGCAGCGTTTAGGCCGGGACCGGCATCGGTCTTCATGCGCGCCTCATAAGTGCCATAGCCGAAGCGCTGCTTGGTCTGGATCTCGCCGCAGGCGAATTCGCGATCCTTGGTCTTCTGCTTCTCGAAGCCCAGCGACAGCGTTCCCTCCGACAGGCTGACCTGCCCCTTCGACCAGGTACAATTCTGGTGGCTGCCGTTCGTCCAGCCGTCGGACACGTACCAGCGCGACCGATCTAAACTCTTGAAATCGTCGACGAATGACGGCGAGGACTGGATGTCCTGCGCGTGGGAAGGGATTGTCGACAGGCTGCCAAGAGCGACCAGCAGCAAAGAAGCACCGAGCCAAGCCAATCGCCGCCAGCCGGCTTGCCCGGCTTGATGCGCGCCGACTGCCGCCTTGGACGTAGTCTTCGGATCCGAATTCATACCAAACTCACCTTTGTGCTGTGCGTCCCCAACCCAAAGTCGACGTTCGAACCACTTCCAAACGGGCCAACCTCGGCCTTCCTGACCCTCTCCAACTCCTTTTGCCGTCTCGAATCACATCTTCCGCAACAGTCCCGCACCTTCACTTTCACCCACGGCCGGCGCCCGCCGGCTTGTTGAATTCGACCGTGGCGGCCGGATCGGGCGCGCCATTTTCGTCGAAGACCATATCCAGCGCATGACGGAGATCCTTCATCTTGCCGTCCTGGCGCGACAGCGCCGCGATGCGGCGCTCGCAATTCAGGATCGACGTCGTCAGCGCGCTGACTTCGGAGGAGCGACGATCGGAAGCGGGATCGTTTTCCATGGCTTCGACAAGGAAGGCCGCATTGGTCGACGTCTTGCGATAGCGGCTCTCCAGGCCGGTCCTCTCGGCCTCGATCTCAGCGGCGATCTGCTCGAACAGTTTCGCCAGACGGTCGAAGCGCGCGATGTCGGTCTGCCGGTCTCGGGCCGGATCCCTTGATCTGAAGCCGAATATCGAGGCCATGAACTAAATTCCTGTCATCGCCGGCTTTCGGGTCGGGCTCCTGGCCGATCCCCGCGCCGGGGCTGAAAAAAACTCGTATCGTATCGTCCTGCTCCTCTGAGGGGAGAGACTTCAGACCAATCCGATCGGGGGCCAGTTCGGCTGGTCGTCCAATTTGCTGCAGCGCAACATAGACTGCCATCCCCGGAGCCGCGAGGCAACCACCCAATTCGTAAACTCATAAATCCGAAGGAAATGGTTCGCGTGACGAGACCGCTGTTCATAGATAATCCGGACATTTCCCGGGCCTTACCGCGCCTTGCCGGTGCTGGTTCCGGCCATCAGGAAACGCAGCGGCGGCATATGCCTTTGGCCGGACATGAGGCCGACGCGGCGAAACAGCGCCTCGAGCTTGTCGGACGCCACGCCCTGGACGATGGGAACGAGGTTGGATTGACTTGCGAAGGCATAGGCCGCAGCCGAAGCCAGCCCACGCTCGGCCTTCACGTCGAGGAAATTGCGCAGCCGGTATTTGTCGCGCACGTGCCGCTCATGCCGCCGCAGCACCGCTTTGGAGCCTTCCGGCAGGCTGTCGATAGCCAGCAACGCCAGATCGGCGTCGGCCAGCCGCTTCAGATCCTGGGTCTTGTGGCGGCCGCTGAGCGAATCGGCGCGCACGATGGCGCCGTAGCCGCAGGAGCGTATGACCTTGAACCGTGCGCCGTGAGCGACCGCGCGCGCGTAGAGCTCATAGTCCTCGCCCAGGCGCAGGTTCTCGTCATAGCGCAACCCGTGCCGGTCGAGGAAGGCACGGCTGATCACCGGCTTTAGGAAGCCCAGTTCACCTCTTTGGACGCGGCGCCTGGAGATGTTGCCCTCGACGAAGCGCTCGAAATCGAGGAATTCCGGCTCCGCCGCGAAATCCGGCGCGACAATTGTCGTCGCATCCTTCGTCGCGTCATCCCTGATCAGCATGATGTTGTCGGCCGCGAAATCCCAGTCGGCGCCGGCAAACAGGTTGCGGAACCGACCCTCCAGGAAGAAGTCGTCGGCGTCCAGAATGCTGATGAACGGCGCTTTCGAGCCGGCGATCGCAGCGTTGCGGGCAAAGGAGGGCCCCCGATTGACGTCGAGCCGCATCACCATGAGCCGGCCGCTGCCGTCGTCGGCGGAAACGGCGACTTCGGCCGTGTTGTCGGTGGAGCCGTCGTCGACGACGACGACCTCCGCCACTTCCGGTTCGCGCAACGCGGACGCGATGGCGACCGCGATCGTGCGTGCCGCGTTTTTGGCCGCGATGATCACGCAAACCTCGGATTTCGTCATCGACATGGGTTTAGCCTCTTGCACAGGTTCCGATCTGCCCTCGCCCTGTACGCATTCAATCTCCGACAGCACCACCATCACGGACTGGCCGGCCGTTCGAAGATGCGGCGGCTGATATCCGCCGACGCCGCCCAGCCTGCCTCGGCCAGGTAGCGGACGGGAGCACGGCCGCATAATTCCCACAACACCGTTCGCCGTTGCGGCCATCGCAGCGACGACAGCCAAGGCGCGATGACCATGCTGAGCAGATCCTCATTGCCGATGCGCGACAGGATCGGCTTGGCCCGCTCCGACAAAAGCGTGCCGGTACCACCCAGCAGAACGTCGGCGGCGCGCAGGCCGAGCAGCAGCGTATCGTCCAGCCCCTGGCTCATCGCCGCATCGAGCAGACGCTGCTGATCGGCCTCGTCGAGACGATTGGCGCTGGCCCTGATATCGCAGACGTAGCCGGCACAGGGTTCGCGGTTGAACAGGGCCTTGGCGACGCTGATGCAGGACAGCATCAGCGTGTCGGCGACCGATGTGAACGGCACCTCAGTGCCGGCAATCTCGACCAGCCGTTTGCGCCGCAGGAACCCGTCGGCGTCGCGCGGACTGGGTGAACCGGGCTGCTGGAGGCGATAGTGAAGATCGACCGTGGACGATTTCGGCCCGTTGCCGCGGATCATGTGCTGTTCGCCGAGGAAACGAACCCACCAGACCGAGCGGGACTTGCCCGACACCTCGTAACCGATCGAGCGCAGTGCGTCGCGCGCCCTGGAAAAGCCGGCGGGAGAAACCAGGATGTCGACATCGCCCGAAGGCTTCATGAAGTGGTCGTCGTAGAGCAGATGCTGCTGGAACGGCCCCTTCAGAAAGACGAAATCGATCTGCCTGTCGCGCAGCGCCTCATGGATCGTCATCGAGTCCATCAGGCAGGCGGCGTTCATCGAGACCGTGCGCCTGCGATAGGTGTCGAGCCACTGGAAGAGATCAGCCGGCCTTTCGCCGACCGGGGCACGCGACAGCGCCTTCAGGACGAAGATGGCAACCTTGTTCAGCCTGGCGATGTCGGCGACGGCGTCGTTGGAAAGACCGGGCGTCGAGACTTTGCCGGCGGTCGGCCCCGCGAAATACAACCGCAGGCAGGCCTGCACATAGGCGACCTCGTCGGCGCAATCGGCGGCGCGCAGTCGTTCATAGGAGCTTTCCGGCAAGGCCATTGAGCGCACAGTCTCCAAAAAGCGGTTCGCGCGATAGGTATGCTGCAGGTGCGAAGCAAAGCATCCTCAAAAACCTCGGCGCCGTAAAGCCTTTCCTTTCGCAGTGCGGAATTTTGCAACCAGAACGTTTGCCGGCGCGCCGCGAAAGCGGTGGAAATACTCGGTCCAAATTCCGATCATGCCGAAGCGTTCCAGCCGGACATCAACCTGGATCGGTTAAACTAAATTCATCTTTTAGCATTGCCTAAAAAAGCAGCGGTGGCGTAGATGTTTTATGCAAGCAAAATCAATTGCTTAAAGAACCGTCAGCGACAAGACCAGACCGTACTAGATTTTACCCCGAATGCGGCGAGATTTTGAGCATCCCACACACACATGGTGACGTCCGCAACCCGTAATTGATTAACCAGAGGTAAATCAGGCTTGACTCATAAATGTTGCTATGCAGCTATTGCATCGCAGCATGCAAGTGCTGACGGCACTCGACAGGCCGTTTCCAGTCCTCATTGGAGAGTAAAATGGAACAGAATGTTGAAAAGCATGAGTACGAAACGCCAAGCTTGACGGTGCATGGTTCGATTGAAACCATCACTCAGGGCGGCGGGGGCAACACGGCGATCGACGCGTCGTTTCCCGCGCACACCCCGATCGGCGACCTGACGTTCTCGTGAGACTAGCCTGATCCCGGAGGAATTACGTTGGGCCTCTGGGATTCAAGACCATAAATGGAGCCGGGGACGAAAATCCCCGACTTTCCGCTTTTGAAGCTTTTCCGCTTTTTGAAGCGACGATGTGTAGACCGTGTGTTGCAAACGAGGTTTTAGGATGAACTGGAACCCATCGGACCACGATTGCATAAGTGCCAACAAAGATGCCGTGGCTTGCGAATTCGGCGACGGCCTCGCGCTTCTCAATCTGAAATCCAATATTTACTACAGCCTCAACGGCGTCGGCGCGTTCATCTGGGAGTTGATCCAGGAGCCGAAGTCGATCGCCGATATCCGTAGCGCCGTGCTTGCGTCCTATAATGTCGACGCCGAGCGCTGCAAGGCCGACGTCGACGCATTGCTGAAGGGGCTGGCCGAAAACGGGCTTGCGAGGCTGCAGCATGAGGCACTTGTCTAGGCAGGTTTCGCAAAAGGCCATGGTTTCGCGGCAAAGACCTGCGACGGAAAAGAGCCCCAGGCAGGCGAAAAGTCGGTCAGGCAGGCGGAGCCTAACCGGAATCCTCTCGCTGAGCGGCTCGGAAGCGCTTTTCCTTTGCCAATGCCTGGTGGTGGTCGCGGTTGTCCGGCTGGGGCTGACATTGTTCTCGTACAACCGTGTTCGCGCCATGGTGACCCGGCTCAACGCGCACCAGTGCGCCAGCATGGGCGAGTTGCGGCTTGTCGCCTGGGGGGTTGCCGCGGCGGCACGGTTCGTGCCGCGCGCCACGTGCCTCACCCAGGCACTTTCGGGCCAATATATGCTCGCGCGCCAAGGCAATGCCTCGAATATCCGCATCGGCGTCGAACGCGGCACGGGCGAGCAGTTGAAAGCGCATGCCTGGCTGATCAGCGACAACCATATCGTGCTCGGCGGATCCGTCGATGGTTTCGCCCATCTGGTCGACCACGGCAGCCGATGAGCGGCGTGGCCGGAATTGTGCTGCGACAGGGGCCCGCGCCGGCAGACGCGGCAACCGATATCCAGCAGATGCTGGCACGCATGCGCCATCGCGGCCCCGACGGCAGCTCATGGTGGCTGGACGCCGGCATCGCCCTTGGCCACGCCTGGCTCAACACATTGGATGAGGCCGGCCCCGGCCCGCTGACCATGGCCGGCGGCAAGCTGGCCATCACCGCCGATTGCCGGCTGGACAACCGCGACGAACTGCTCGCCAGGCTCGGCATACGGGACAGCTCGGTCGCCGACGCGGTGTTGCTGATGCGGGCCTATCTGCGCTGGGGCGAAGCCTGCCCCGAGCATCTGCAAGGCGACTTCGCCTTTGCCATCTGGGATGCCGAGCGGCAGCTGTTGTTTTGCGCGCGTGACCATTTCGGGGTCAAGCCATTCTACTACCACGCGGCGGACCGGCGCTTTGCCTTCGCCTCCGAGATCGGGCCGATGCTTGGCCTGGACGGGGTCGGCGCGCGCATCAGCGAGCACCGGATCTCGGGGTTCCTGGCCGGGCTTCCCGACGACCCGCAATCGACGCCCTACAGCGATATTTTCAGCCTGCCGGCCCGTCACAGCCTCACCGTCAGCGCTCAACAGGTGCTGCTGCGGCGGTACTGGCAGATCGAGCCGTCTTCGCGGCCGCCGCCGTCGGATGCGGCGGAGGAATTCGCCCATCTGTTCTCGCAATCGGTACGCAACCATATGCGGGGGACATCGTCGATCGGCGCGATGCTGAGCGGCGGCCTCGATTCCTCCTCGATCGCCTGCGTGGCCGGCTTGCGGAACGCCGCCGAACGCAAGCCAAGGCTGCCGACCTTTTCGCTGATCTTCGAGAAAGGGTCGTCGATGGACGAACGCCCCTTCATCGACGCCGTGCTCGACCAGCAGAAGGTCGACCCGACGCTGATCGCGGTCGGCGATTATGCGCCCTTCGCTGAATTCGAACGGGTGCTGGAGGAGCAGGAAGGCACCTTCCTGGCGCCGGGCCTGACGCTGACCCGCGGGATCTACAGGACGGCTGGCGCCAAGGGCATCAAGGTGCTGCTCGACGGCCATGGCGGCGACGAGGTCGTCTCGCAAGGTCATGGCCACCTGCACGAGCTGGCCAATGGCGGCAGATGGCTGGACCTCTGGCGCGAGATCCGCAGCGCTTCCAACACCTATGGCGACAGCACGCTCGCCCTGTATTTCCAGTTCCTGACCCTCTATGGGCCGGCCTGGCGGATCGCCAAACTGAGGCAGCTGGCAAACCGGACCCTGAACAAGATACGCCGGCCCACGCCAACGCGTGGCCGAAGCTGGCGCGACCTGGTCAATCCGGACCTGGCCAGGCGGACCGAACTCATCGACCGTTTTCACCGGGCCGGGTACATGCCGCGCGGCGTCCAGGCCAGCGACGCCTTGAGCCACCGCTGGATCCTGTCAAACGGCTATGTCCCGCATTCCTTCGAGGTTCTCGACAAAGCCGCCGCCAATTTCGGCGTCGAGCCGCGCTACCCGTTCTGGGACAAGCCACTGGTCGAGTTCTGCCTGGGGCTGCCGGGCGAGGAGAAGCTCAGCCACGGCTTTGGCCGCTCCGTGCTGCGCCGCGCCATGGAAGGGATCCTGCCGCCGCCGGTCCAGTGGCGGCGAGACAAGATCGATTTCACCGCCAATCTCGTCAATGGCATGGTGCGCAACCACCGTGATCTCCTGGAGCAGTTGCTGGTCTCGGACACGGATCGCATCGCACCCTACGTCAACCTGCCGCAGGTGAGTGCCGCCTATGCGCGGCTGCTGCGCCAGCCGGATCGGGCGGCACCGCTCGACGTCCAGTATGTCTGGCGCTCGGCGTCGCTGTCGCTGTGGCTGCGGCAGGTGCAACAGGGCGGGAGTGCCGCATGATGCCTCGCAATGGGCCACTCCCCCTCGCCCCACACTATCCCGCTGTGGCGGGAGTGCCGGAGAGGCAATCCCACTTCTACCGGGCCTATGGGCTGACGGTCGCGTCCGACGTGGCGTTGCCAGAACTGGAGCCGGTGGAGCCGGCCGCGGCGGACATAACGATCGCCGTCGGCGCAATCGATATGCCGAAGCCTTCGCCGCAGGCCGCGACCACCTTCCGCTTCGAGCCGGACCGGCAATATCTGGCATGGCATGCCGTCGGCGCGTTCCTGATCAGTGGCGGCCGCCGCATCGATGTCGAACCGGCGCCCGGCGTCGACGACGCGCTGCTTGCCTTCCCGCTGCTCGGGCCGGTGATGGCGCTGCTATTGCATCGGCGCGGCCTGCTCGTCCTGCATGCCAGCGCCATCGCGGTGGCCGGCAAGGGCGCCATCTTCATGGGCGACAAGGGCGCCGGAAAATCGACGACGGCAAGCGCGCTGATCCGGGCCGGTCATGAACTGCTTACCGATGACGTCGTGGCGCTCGATCTCAGCAATCCGGACCGGCCGATGATCGTGCCGGGCTTTCCGCAGATCAAGCTGGCGGCCGACGCCGCGGCCGCCATCCCGCTTGGGCAAGCCGAGGTGCGACCGCAAGTCCATCCGGCGATCGACAAGATGCAACATCGCCTGCACGGCGCCTTTTCCGGCAGCGTGGTGCCGGTGGCCCGGATCTATGTCCTCGAGCGCGGCCAAAGGGCCGCGATGACGCCCTTGCCCGCCATCGCAGCCTTGCCGGCCATCATCAAATTCTCCTACGTCACCCGGTTCGGCCGCGCGGCCCTCTCCGGCGATTTCGCGGCGATGCATCTTCGCCAATGTTCAGCAATCGCTAACCATGTCGGCGTGTGCCGGCTGGAAGTTCCGGCCGGTCTCGACAGGATCGGCGAGGCTGTGGCGCTGCTTGAGAGAGAACTGGCTGAAGATGTCTAGGTCATCGGTCTTGAGTCTGTCGCTGTTTCGCGACGTCGCCGCCTTCGGCGCCGTGATCGCCCAGATCGGCGGACGTCGGACCTGGACGGCGCTGCTGTTCCTGGTGCTCGGCAGCCTGACCGAAGGCATCTCCATCCTGCTGCTTGTGCCGCTGCTGCATCTGGTCGGGCGGGCCGACCAGGATTTCGCGGTGCGGTTGCCGAACATCGATTTCGTGCGCTGGCTGGTGCCAGGCGGGACGTTGCAGCTGACGACGGTGCTGGTTGCGCTGGTCGGGCTTGTTGCCGCGCAGGCGGCGTTCAACCGCTTCAAATCGGTCTACATGGCCAGGCTTCTGTTCGATTTCATCAACCGCTTGCGCATGAACCTGTTCGAGAGCATCGGCAAGGCGCGCTGGGGCGTGTTTTCGCGCATGCGCGGCTCGGACCTCGACCACGCCCTGACCGGCGACATCGACCGTGTCCAGGGGGCCGCTTTCTCGCTGCTGATGCTGGTGCAGATCGCCGTGCTGCTGGTGGGCTACCTCGTGATCTCCATGTTCATCTCGCCGGTCATGACGGCGTTTGCAATCATTATCGGCATCGTGATGTTCGTGGCGTTGCAGCCCTTTCGCTCACGCGCCACCGCCTTTGGGCGCGTGCTGACAAGCAATCGCCAGGATCAGTACCGGACGGTCTCGGAATTCCTCGGCGGCATCAAGGTGGCCAAGAGCTTGAACGTCGAAGCCAGCTATTTCGCGCAGCTGCAGGCAACGCTCGAGAAGATGAAGGCCGACAACATCGACTATGTCCGCAACAGCTCGATCGGCACCGCCGTGTTCCAGGTCGCGAGCGTCGTCGGCTTGAGCCTGTTCATCTACGTGGCGCTGGTCCGCTTCAACCTCTCGCTCGCCGAGATCGTCGTGCTGCTCCTGGTTTTCATGCGCATCGCGCCACGCTTCATGGACATGCAGACGCAGGCCCAGCAGGTGCTGATCAACCTGCCCGCCTACACGGCAATGCGCAGCCTGCAAGCACGTTTCGACGCCGAGCGCGAACCGGGCCATTCGGAGGTCGAAGATGCAAGCAAGCTGGCACTCGATACGGGGCTGAACATCCGTGGCGTCTCCTTCGCCTATGACGACGGCGCCGGCAAGGCGGTGGTAAGCGACATCACCTTCGGCCTTCCGGCCGGCAAGGTCACCGCCCTGATCGGGCCCTCCGGATCGGGCAAGAGCACGATCGCCGACATGCTGCTTGGCCTGCTCGAACCGACCGCCGGCAAGATCCTGGTCGACGGCGTCGAGATCGACGCCGCCAATCGACGCCGATGGCGCGATCAGGTGGCCTATGTGCCGCAGGACGTGTTCCTGCTGCATGATACGATCGCGGCGAACCTGCGTCTTGCCGCGCCGGAGGCCAGCGACGACGATCTGTGGACCGCGCTGCGCGCCGCGCATGCCGGCGAGTTCGTCGAACGGCTCGACCACCGGCTCGATACGGTGGTCGGCGACCGGGGCGTGCGGCTTTCGGGTGGCGAACGCCAGCGCATCGCACTGGCACGGGCGCTGCTGCGCAAGCCGTCATTGCTCATCCTCGACGAGGCGACCAGCGCGCTCGACTGGCAGAACCAGTCGCTGATCGCCAGGTCGATCGAAGGCTTGCGCGGCGCGATGACGATCCTGACCATCGCCCACCGTCCGTCGATGATCGCCTTCGCCGACTGGGTGGTGGCGATGGAAGACGGCCGTGTCGTGGAAGTCGGGCAGTATCAGCGCCTGAAGGCGAAGCCGGCGAGCCGTTTGTCCAGGATGCTGTCGGGAGAGCAGTCGGAGACCGAACCGGCCCATGTGGCCTGAGGCCGGGCGATGCCGCGCGTTGGAATTAGTGCAGGCCTCGCCGGGCACTGCCCAGCTTCTCGCCTTCTACTTCGGGCGAGTTCAGCTTTCTTTCGGCTTCGCGTAGCCTGTCGGCCGGCGTCGGCGCGCTCCTGGCAACCATGACATAAATGATGGCGAAATACCCGGCCTGGATGACCACGGCGCAAATGACGACGCGTAGCAGGGTCGTGCCCAGCGAAACGCCGTCAATCCAGGACCAGCCGACGACGATCGCAAGAGCGAAAATCATCCCAACGATGAATTTTGGAAGCGACATACCCAACAGCCCATAAACCGGCTCGGGTTATATCCAACGATTGCCCCACCCGAGCGCCGTCCCTTGTTATGCGGGCTTGTTAAACCACCCGCCGTCGACCGGTTGCTTCCGGCCTTTCAACCTGTCGCCACTCTGACAGGTATAATTTGCAATTCTATTAAGGCGAGCAGAAGGCGGCAAGGGCAACCGCACATATTTTTGATTGAGCTTTCGCGTTCGACTCTGCCATGCTGCAATGCACACGACCGCACTTCACTCAACCTGAAGCGGCTGGAATTTTTCAGTACAATCTGTAATATTGAGTAGTATTTTATGTTAATAGTCGTGAACTTCGCACCTTTCTAAAGCACTAATATGCACCCCTCTGGGCCACAGAGAACGTTCCGCCCAAAATTCGCCTCAAAAAGGTCCGCATTTTTTCCATTTGCCCATTTATTGTCACAAATGTGCTATGTATCCTGAAAAATGTGCATTGCGAGCTTATTATTTAGTCAATTCATGACGTGACTATTTCAATGGGCTGGGAAATTGTGTGTTGCGCTGCAACATTTTTTTGGTATCGTGTGGTGAACCATTCGTTCAACGCATGGAGTTACGGCATGAGGGATATTGCCAAGTCGGCCACGGCGGACTTTTCGCAGGCTGACACCGATTTTCCGCCGCCGATCGGCGGACTCATGAAGCGAAGTTTCGATATTGTCGGTTCGCTGGCGGGACTAATCGCTCTCAGCCCGCTGTTCGTGATGATAGCGCTGCTCGTCAAATTCTCCGACGGCGGATCGGTTTTCTACGGCCACCGGCGAATCGGCCGCGGCGGCCGGGTTTTCCCGTGCCTGAAGTTCCGCACCATGGTTCCGGATGGCGACAAGGTGCTGGCCGCCTATCTGGCCACCAATCCGGAAGCCAACGCGGAGTGGATTGCGACCCGCAAGCTGAAGAACGATCCGCGCGTCACCCGCGTCGGAGCGGTGTTGAGGAAACTCAGCCTCGATGAATTGCCACAGATCATCAACATCCTGCAGGGCGACATGAGCCTTGTCGGGCCTCGCCCCGTTGTGCGCGACGAGCTGGAAATCTACGGCAGCGCCGCGGTTTATTATCTGAAGTCGCGGCCCGGCCTGACCGGCCTGTGGCAGGTCAGCGGCCGCAACGACGTCTCCTATGACAGCCGCGTCGCGTTCGATCGCCACTATGTCGAAAACTGGTCGCTGTTCGAAGACGTTCGCATCATCGTCAGGACCGTGCCGGCCGTGTGGATGTCACGCGGTTCTTACTGACCGGCCGGCCGATACCAAGCATCCGGCGGCAAGCTCATCGGGCGATGGGGCTAAAACGGATCGGAACGTTCACTTGAAGACAGACATGTTCGAAGCCTTTGGCAGCGGCCCACTCTCCGGCCGCTCGCGGCTCATGGCCACATGCCTCGCGTTGTCCCTCGCTTTTCCCCAACTCGCAACCGCCGACGAATACCATCTCGGCTCGCAGGACAAGCTCACCATCCGCATCGCGGAGTGGCAGACCGTCGAAGGCACGTTCAGGGACTGGACGGCGGTCAATGGCCAATACACGGTCGGCCCTAGCGGCACGCTGTCGGTGCCTTTCGTCGGCGAGTTGCCGGCGGCCGGCAAGACCACGGCGGAAGTCGCGGCGGCTATCGGCGAGGCGCTGCAGCGTAAGCTCGCTCTGTCGGACAAGCCCGAAGCCTCGGTCGAAATGGCGCAGTTCCGGCCGTTCTACATTTCGGGCGAAGTGCAGAACCCCGGCCAGTTTCCCTTCGTGCCCGATCTGACGGTGCTGAAAGCGATCAGCGTCGCCGGCGGCATCCGGCGCACCGCGGACTACGGCCCGCAGCTCGGCAAGGACCTGGTCACCGCCAAGGGCAACTTCGACATCTCCGACGACCAGCGTGTCCGGCTGCTCGTCAGGCGCGCCCGCATCGATGCCGACCTTGCGGGCAAGACGAGCTTCGAGGCACCGAAGGAGGTCGAGGGCGATCCACGGCTGCCGACCATCGTCGCCGACGAGATGACGATCCTGACGGCCGACCAGAAGGCGCTGAAGCTGAAGCTCGAGGCGCTCGACGATCTCAAGAGTGTCCTGCAGGCCGAAATCGAATCGCTGCAAAAGAAGATCGTCAACCAGCAGAAGCAGGTCGACCTTGCGCAGCAGCAGCTCGCCAGCATCGGTCCATTGGCCCAGAAGGGCCTGGTCGCCAATGCGAGACTTCTGGATTCGCAGCAGTCCGTCACCGACCTGCAGGGCAAGATCCTCGACTACGAGACAGCCATCCTCACCGCCAAGCAGGCGATCAGCAAGGCGACGCAGGACGCCATCGATGCCCAGAACACGTTGAGTTCCAGCCTCGCCGCCGACCGGCAGCAGACCGAAGCCGATCTGAACGAGGCCGCGCTGAAGGTGAATATGCAGAAAGGCCTGATAGCCCAGGCCACCGATCCCGCGACGACGGCCGCCATCACCAACGACCAGCAGCCCACCCTGCTTTATTCACTGGTGCGCAATGTGGACGGCAAGACCAGCGAGATCGCGGCGAAGGAAGAAACGCAAGTGCTGCCCGGCGATGTGATCAAGGTCAAGCTGGCGCCGCTGGCCAGCCAATAGACACACCGCCTTTGGCGCGATCCGGCGCCTTCGATCCCCAATCGCAAAGACATCCAACCTCCGTCAGGCCTGCCTGGCGGAGGTTTTTTGTTGGTGCGATTTTCTCTGATAGTGCGATGTTCAAGACCTTGAGATTTTCAAGACCTTGAGATTTTCGGGGCCGTGAGATCTTCAGACGGCGAACCGATCAAAGCGCGCCGCCTTCGAAGGAAATCACGCGACGCGCTTTTGTCTTTGATGCATGTCGTTGCCCAAAATCGCTACGCCCTTTTGGACAAGGTGCGTTGGCTCACGAAGGGTCGGCAGTCGCCGGACGGCCGGCGTGCCGCGGCCATTCGGCCTCGCCCCTGTTCGCATCCGCCGGCTCGAAGGCCGGCGACCGCCGCGTGCCGGTAACGGGCAGCCGTGCCAGCTTGAAATAGCTGAAATACATCAGGAAGGAGCCCATGATGTAGGGGTTGAGGATCTCGACCTCGACGAAGGAGCGGATCAGCAGCAGCACCATCACGCCGAAGAGAACCACCGATTCGGCTTGCCACGCCTTGAAGATCACCATCGAGACGTGGCCGTAAAGCGTGCGCAGCATGATCAGCGACACCATCGTCGCGCCGGTGAAGCCGAGTTCGACAAGCGCCTCGATATAGGTGTTGTGGAAATGAAAGCCGGTGCGGGTGGTGATGTAGAATTCGTTCCACAGCCGCTCGGCCTCGGCGAATCCCTGCACCCAATAGGCGGCATAACCGACGCCGAGGATCGGCGACCGCTGAGCGGCATCCCAGCCCTGTTCCCAGAGATAGGTCCGCCCGGTGAGCGTCGAATCCTTGCCGAAGATGCCAAGCACGAAGTCCATGAGCCCAAGATTGAGCGCCACAACAGCCACCACGACGATCATGCCGGCACCGACCAGGAAGATCACGCGGCGATAGCGCCGCGACAAGAGCTTGCTCATGGCAAGCAGTGCAATCAGCGCCAGGACCGCCGGTATCGAGGCCATCGAGGTGGCGGAATGCGAGACGACCAGCACATAGGCCGACAACAGCACGACCGGCACCGTCAGGATGAAGCTGAGCCGGCCACGCCGCAGGAAGGCGAGGAACACAACCGAGAAATAGATGCCGAGCGAGCCGACAAAACCGATCTGGTTCTTGGACGCGAAGGCGCCGACGAAATTGTAGGTGCCGTCGAGGACATCCTCGGAATAGCCCCCGACCTTGAGTGAATAGAGCAGGACGAAGAATATCCCGATCAGGGCGCCCAGCGTCAGGGTGCGCGCGCTGACGGTGCGCGCCGCGACATAGGCACAGGCAATATGGGAAAGGTACTGGATCGCCGTCCTTGCGGTAGTGCCGGGCGCCTGCGACCAGAAGACGGAGAAGCAGACATAGGCCGCGAACAGCAGCGGCAGCCAGGCGCTGGACAGCTGCCGCAGGAAGCGCCGGTAGTCGACCAGGATGAGCGGAAGCCAGACGGCGTAGTAGGCCAGGATCAGCACCTGGCCGAATATGACGGAATAGGAGAACGCCCAGATCGAGACGGCAACGGCAAAGGCGCCATAGGCGGAGTTCTTTTCGGGATCGACCAGCAGGGACTTGGGAATCTTCATCTCAGAGTCCCGTCGACGCGACCCAAGACCGGCAGGCCAGAGACCACCAAGCCCGGCAGGCCGAAAGCCGGCCGCCATATCCGCAAACAGGGGCGTACAATAAACAGCGTCTCCATTGTGCAGTGCAATATAGCCTATCGCACCCCTTGCTCAATGGCAAATCCGGGGCAAATCCGGTCACCTTGTCTTACAGCCGGGCGATTGCCGAGAGATCGATGGGGTCCGCGCTGCTTCGGGATTGGCCCAGACGATCGCCCCACATGCCGGCTTGAACTTGCCTGCCGGCGACTTCACAGTCCACCTGGGACGAGGCGGCCGGTTGCATCGGTCACGGACAGAGGAAAATCAGATGCCTATGCATTTTGCGGGACGCTTCGCCGGCCGGTCGGCGGTCATCACCGGCGGGGCCTCGGGCATCGGCCTGGCGGTGGCGCAAAGGATCGTCGGCGAAGGCGGGCGCGTGAGCGTCTGGGATCGCGACCCGGCCCAGATCGAACAGGCCAAAGCCGTTGTTGCCGGCCTGCACGGCGTGACGTTGGACGTTGCCGATGCGCAGGGTGTTGAGGCCGCCACAGCGCGGACGATCGAAGCCCTTGGCGGCGTCGACATCCTGGTCACCAGCGCGGCCATCACCGGACCGAACATGACGACCTGGTCCTATTCGACGGAGGATTGGCAGAAGGTCATCGACATCAACATCAACGGCGTCTTCTACTGCAACAAGGCGCTCGTCGCGCACATGCTCGAACGCGACTATGGCCGCATCGTCAACATCGCCTCGATCGCCGGCAAGGAAGGCAATCCCAACGCCTCCGCCTACAGCACGTCGAAAGCAGCGGTGATCGGCCTGACCAAGTCGCTCGGCAAGGAATTGGCCAAGACCAAGATAACGGTCAATTGCGTGACGCCGGCGGCCGTGCGCACCGCGATCTTCAAGCAGATGAGCCAGGAGCACATCGATTTCATGCTGTCCAAGATACCGATGGCGCGCTTCGGCGAGGTCGAGGAAGTGGCGGCACTGATCTGCTGGATCGCCTCGGAGGAGTGCTCGTTCACGACGGCCGCGGTGTTCGACGTCTCCGGCGGCCGCGCTACCTATTAACCAGCCGGGGGCTCCTGCCTCTGCCAGGTCCAACTACAATTCCGCGTGACGGAGCAACGAACGGAGCTGACAGGCGTATAGTGGCTGAGGTCCGGATGGACGGTGATGACATAACAGGGTTGCGGGAAGCCATGATGCGACGAGACAGCCCGGCAGGGGCGATGACCCACGGCCGCCGTGCCGATGAAGCGCGATCGGCGGGAGTCACGACCATCTGGCCGGAGTTTGCATCGTTTGCCTGAAGCATATCCCGCCACGCTGTCCGACGACGAGCTTCTGGATCGCTATCAGCGCGCCGCCTTCGGCTATTTCCTGGAGAATGTGAACCCCGACAACGGGCTGGTTGCCGACACGTCACGGCCGAATTCGCCGGCCAGCATCGCGGTCGTCGGTTTCGCGCTGTCCTGCTATCCGATCGGCGTCGAGCGCGGCTGGATGACGCGCGAGACGGCGGTGGAGCTTACCCTTGCCGCGCTGCGTTTCTTCTCGGCCAGCCCGCAAGGCAGCGGCGACGAGGTCACCGGCCACAAGGGCTTTTACTACCACTTCCTCGATATGCGGACCGGGCTGCGGGTCTGGCGTTGCGAGCTGTCGATGGTCGACACCGCCCTGCTGATCGCCGGCTTCCTGGTGGCGAGCGCCTATTTCGCCGGCAGGGATGAGAAGGAAACCGAAATCCGCGAGCTGGCCGAGGCGCTCTACCGGCGCGTCGACTGGCGCTGGGCGCAAGGCAGCAGTCCGACCTTGCGGCAAGGCTGGAAGCCCAGGAGCGGCTTTCTGCACTATGGCTGGGAAGGCTACAACGAGGCGACGATCCTCTATGTGCTGTCGATGGCCTCGCCGGACAGCCCGACGTCGGACGACTGCTACGAAGGCTGGACGGCGACCTACCAGTGGGAAAACATCTATGGCCATGACGTGCTCTATGGCGGACCGCTGTTCATGCATCAGTTCTCGCATGCCTGGATCGATTTCGCAGGCATCCGCGACGCCTTCATGCGCGAGAAGAATTCGGACTATTTCGAGAACAGCCGCCGTTCGACCTACCTTCACCGCGACTATGCCCGGCACAATCCCTATGGCTTTGACGGCTATGGCGAGAACCTCTGGGGACTGTCGGCCGGGGACGGACCGGGCGGCTTCCGCGCCAGCGTGGAGCGACGGCGCCACCGGTTTTCCGGATACGCCGCGCGCGGGGCGCCTTTCGGGCCGGATGACGGGACGATCGCGCCATGGTCCTATCCGGCGTCGCTGCCCTTCGCGCCTGACATTTGCCTGGCGGCCTTGCGCCATCTCGGCGACCGCTATCCGCAGGTGATCGACAATTTCCGGCTGCCGAGCGGCTTCAATCCGACATTGGCCAGCCGGCGAAAATTCGGCCGCAACGGTTGGATCTCGGAAGGCCATTATGGGCTGGACCAGGGCATCGTGGCGATGATGATCGAGAACCACCGCTCGCGCCTGATCTGGGAGTTGATGCGGTCCAATCCTCACATCCGCCGCGGCCTGGACAAGGCCGGCTTCACCGGCGGATGGCTGTCGCAGCTCGCAAGCCCCGAGCCTGGGGGCCGCGATGTCGCGTGAACGGACAAAAGCCGCCGCCTTCCCGGTCGACCGCAACGATGTCGAGCTGATCCAGGGCGCGCATCCGCCGCGCTGGAAGAACCCGGAGCCGGACGGTTCCTACAATCTCGTCGTCATCGGCGCCGGGCCTGCCGGACTGACCGCCGCGCGCGACGCCGCAAGCCTTGGCGCCAAGGTCGCGCTGATCGAGCGCAGGCTGATCGGCGGTGCGTGCGTCAATGTCGGCGGGGTGCCGTCGAAGTCGATCATCCGCACGGCCAGGCTCTATGCCGACATGCGCGACGCCGAGAATTTCGGCGGCGACACGCCGGAGCGTCTGCACGTCGACTTCGAACGCGCCATGATGCGGATGCGGCAGATCCGGGAGCGGATCAGCCGCGCCGATTCGGCCGCCGCCATCGCTTCGCAAGGCATCGACCTCTATTTCGGTGAGGCACGCTTCGCCGGCACGGACACGGTGGTGGTCGCCGGCAAGACGCTGCGGTTCAGAAAGGCTTTGATCGCGACAGGTGCGCATCCAAGCGGGCCGGCGATTCCGGGGCTTGCCGAGGCCGGCTATCTCAACAACGAAACCATGTTCGATCTCACGAAGTGCCCGCCACGGCTCCTGGTCATCGGCGGCGGGCCGCTCGGCTGCGAGACGGCGCAGGCCTTCTGCCTGCTCGGTGCCAAGGTCATCCTGGCGCAGAGCGATCCGATGTTCCTGCCGGGCGAGGAACGCGATGCCGCGCAGATCCTTTCGGATGCGCTGGCGCGCGAGGGGGTCGAGGTCTGCCTGAACACCGAAGTGGTGGCGGTGCGGACAAAGGGCGGCCAAAAGCTTGCCGACCTGATGCGGGACGGCGACGTGACGACGATTTCCGTCGACGAGATCATCACCGGTGTCGGCCGTTCGCCCAACGTCGATGGCCTTGGCCTGGAAGACGCCGGGGTCGCGTATAACGCCAACGGCATCAAGGTGGATGATTATCTCAAGACCACAAATCCGCATATCTACGCGGCGGGCGATGTGTGCCTGGAATACAAGTTCACCCATACGGCGGAAGCGACCGCCCGCATTGTCGTGCGCAACGCGCTGTTTCGCGGGCGCGGGAAGCTCAGCGACCTTGTCGTTCCCTGGTGCACCTATACCGATCCGGAGATCGCCCATGTCGGTCTCTATCCGGTGGAGGCACGCCAGAACGGCATTCCGGTCAAGACCTATACGGTGCTGATGCACGATGTCCCCCGTGCCGTGATGGACGGCGAGGAAGAGGGGTTCGTCAAGATCCATGTCAGGGAGGGATCCGACCGCATCCTCGGCGCGACGGTGGTCGCCGCCCACGCCGGCGAGATGATCAATGCGGTGACGCTCGCCATCCGGTCAGGCATGGGATTGCATGCCCTGGCCGACGTGATCCACCCCTTCCCGACGCAGGCCCAAGGCATCAAGATGGCGGGCGACGCCTACCGGCGAACGCGGTTCACAACCTTGCGCAGGCGTCTGGCGGCGCGCTGGCTGGCCTGGTCGAGGCGATGACAGCGTATGGAGCAGCTTTTTCTCTGAAATGTCCGCAAATACACGACCAAGTATCCCGCCCGGCGCTTGACGGCACCCAGTACGACTAAGGAAGATTGGATGCACGGTGCGACCGCGGAACACTCGGGGATGCAGCCTGTAACTGAAACGGAATATGCAATCCGGCTCTTGGCCAAGGGCTACATCTGCGTGCCGTTGTGTGCCGGGGGCAAGCATCTCGATCTCCAGGCAATGGAGTATCGTCCCCTACATTTGCAGTCCCGTCGAAGGGACCTGAAAGAGTTGGCGTTCCAATCGGTTGCCTTTCATCTGTCGCAGAAGCCGCCAACCGGCGACGACATCCGGCGCTGGTTCCGTAAGTTTGCCGGAAATGTCGGAATCCTTGGAGGGTTCTCCAACCTTCTTATCTTGGATTTCGATGATGCCGCGACCTATCTGAGCTGGTCGAGCAAGCACGAGGCCCTTTTAAATCGCACGCCGATTGCAAGATCGCCGAACGGGTTTCATGTCTATCTCAGGACGCGCGACCCGACGGCTTCGTCCAGCCTCTATGCCGGCATGCGCCGGATCGGCCACGTGAAGGCGCTTGGGGGCTATGTCGTTGGCAGCCCCTCTATGCTCAAGGATGGCTCGTCCTACAGCTGGCTGAAGGACCATTCACCATTCGATGTCGATCCGTCGCCCATCGAGGGCCTCGCTAGTCTCTCGCTTCGCGCAGTCTCGCCGTTCAAATACCACTATGACCGCATGCTGAACCGTGGCTTCTTCGAGCCCCCATGAGTATCGAGCCCGCATGAGTCTCCCGGACGGCGCGCGACCGGACATCAGCATCGTCATCCCCGCAAGGAATGCGGCCGCGACGATCGACGCGACCCTGCGCAGCCTTGTGGCCGACAGAGACCTCATCGGTGAGATCCTTCTGGTCGACGATGGATCCAACGATCAGACCGCGGCTATCTCGATCCAAAGCGCCCGCGAATATGAATTGCCGCTGCAGGTCCTCAGCATACGGCTTGGCAGCGCCGGTGCCGCCCGCAACGCCGGTATGGCGCGTGCCAAGGGCAAGTTCCTGTTCTTCCTCGATGCCGACGACGAGGTGATCGCGGGAGGCTTGGGGCTGTTGCGTGAGGCGCTTGTGAGCAATCCCGGAGCCGGCCTGTCGATCGGATCCAGCATTCGACGCACCGCGGGCCGGCCGGATAAGCTCAAGGCTCCACATGGATATACAAGCGATCGGGCCCTGAACGCCCGACGCTACCTTTTCAATGAAGCGTGGCCGATCGCCGTGGGAAGCGCATTGGTCGCAGCCGCGGCGACGGCCGCCATCAGCTTTCCCGAAACCACCGGTCTCGATGAGGATACTTGCTATTGGGCGGCCCTGCTGGCACGCTCCGACGTGGCGACGACCCCCGCGCCGGTGCTTCTCTATCACCACGACGAAGCGAGAATGGCGCGGCGATTCGTCCAGACCCCCCGAGCCACATTTCTCGCGATCGCACTGGAACTGGACAAGCTTGCCGGTTTAGGCCTTGCTAAGGACATTCTGCAATGGAGGAAAGCCTGGATCGCGCAGCGGATTTCCAGGCAGCTCCTCAAGCACAAGCAATACAGGGCTGCGAAGCGCATGATGCGTGCCGTTCGCGCCCACAAGACCCTGGGCGGGAGTTGGAAGACATTGCAATATCATACCCGAATTCATGCCGGGGCCATTGTGGAGCGGCCTGGTCATCAGTTGGATGCCAGGAGGGATCGGGAAAGACGCACGCTGATCGTGTCGTACGACCCGGCTTCTCCGCCAACTTCAGGTTCGGATCTGAGAAACTTCCGCAATGCCGACGCAGCCGCCAGGTTCGGACCGGTGTGCCTGGTTTCGGTAAAGCCGAAGATAGCAGGGAATGCGCCTGATCCATTGATCCGCGTCGAGGGCCTTTCGATCCAGGGAGAGCCCCGCACGGCCTCGGTCGGGTGGTGGCGCACCAGGGCGGAGAATCGCATACCGCGTTCCGCCCTGACGCGGCTTGAGACGCTCGCCCGTGAATTCCGCCCTGACACCATCATTGTCGAGGGCGTCGGCCTGTTCAAGCTGCTGCGGCCGCTGCGGCCGCTGGCGGCGCAGCTCATTCTCGACATGCACAATGTCGAGTCCGACCTTGCCGCACAGATCCGGCGTCTCAGTGCCAAGCGAACCGCGGCGGCATTCGGCGTCAGGTTCCTTGAAAGAAAAGCGCTGTCCCTTGTCGACAGGGTATGGGTCTGCTCGAACCTGGATCGCCAGAAGCTGATGAGGCTTTCCCGGCACAAGATTCCGATCCACGTGGTTCCGAACGGAATTCCGCAAGCCGGCGATGTTCCCACGGACATGCCTGCCGAGCCGTCGACCGGCAACGGCTTTCCGGTGATCGTGTTCATCGGCCATCTCGCCTATCCGCCAAACGTCGATGCCGCACAGCGATTGGCCAGTGTCATATTGCCCCGTATTCGAAACGCCCTGCCGGATGCCAGGCTTGTCCTGGCTGGACGCACGCCGAGACCGGCCGTGCAGGCACTGGCCGGATTGCCTGGTGTGGAGCTCATCGAAGATCCCGCCGACGTGGCGCCACTCTTGTCCAGCGCGCATCTCACCGTCGTCCCGCTGACGGCGGGTGGCGGCACACGCATCAAGATCCTGGAAGCAATGGCCGCGGGCGTGCCGGTGATCGCCACGCCGATCGCGGCCGAGGGCCTGGACCTGGTCGAGAATGACGAGGTGCTGCTGGCTGACACCGACGAGACGCTTGCCGAGATGGCCATCGGACTCTGTCTCGATCCCGAACGCCGGGCGCGGCAACGCCTTCGCGCGCATCAGGCGGCATGGGCAAGGTTCGGCCTGCAAGCGATCCGCGACGCCGTTCGTGATGGGCTTGGACCAAACGGCCCCGCCGCATGATTCCAGCAATCCTGCACCAGACGTGGAAGACCGACCGTGTCCCCGCGCGCTTCCAGGCGTATGCCGACAGCTGGAAGCGGCACAATCCACACTGGACGGTGATGTTCTGGAGCGACCGGATGCTGCTCGACTTCGTTGCCGAGCACTACCCGGATTTCCTGCCGGTGTTCTGCACGTACCCGAACGGCGTGGAGCGGTCGGATGCGGCCCGCTACATGCTTCTGCATCATTTTGGCGGGGTCTACGCCGACATCGACTGCGAATGCGTCGCGCCCTTCGATCCGGTCATGAACGAGACCCGGATCGTGCTGTGCAAGGAGCCGGCTTCGCATTCGGCCGTCCAGCTGGAATTCCGCGGCCTGCCCTATCTCCTGTTCAACGGGACGATGGCGAGCCCGCCCGGTCATCCTTTCTGGCTGCATCTCCTGTCGATGATGCCCGGGCTTGCCGGCGCCAAGGACGTGCTCGACGCCACGGGTCCTTGCCTGCTGACCTCCGCCCAGCGCGATTACGATGACCAGGCGGCCTTCGCCATTCATCCTTCCGGCCTGTTCACGCCGGTGACGTCGGCCGGCAGCGCCGAGCGCGAGGCCGCCGACGACACGACAGCACTTTCGATCCATCACTGGGCCGGCACCTGGTGGATCCCTGAGCCGCCGCCGAACTGGACCACCAAGCTTCGCAATCGAGCCTACCGGCTTTGGTATCAGCTGACGCGTGGCGCGTATCTCGATGAGGCCGTGGCGAAAGCGGGCGTCGACAAAGCGGTCCTGTCGGCGCCGCCGCCTTCAGGCAAAAATATCGCCGTACTGGTGCCGCTTCGCGACGCCGCCGACCTCATCCAGCCATTTCTCGATGCGCTGGAGGGGCTCGACTATCCCAAGGAGAGGATCAAGCTGGTTTTCTGCGAGGGTGACAGCCTGGATGGGAGCTGGGAGCGGCTGCAGGCCGCGACGGCGGGATTAACCGGCAAATATCGTGACATCGTCCTGCTGCAAAGGCGGGTCGGCACCAGCCTCGACCGGGCAAAACGGGCAAGGCCCAGGATGCAACGCGTGAGGCGGGGCGCGATCGCCAAGGTGCGAAATTACCTGATCGATCACGGGCTGAGCAAGGACGACGACTGGGCACTGTGGATCGACATCGACGTCTGGCGCTTTCCCGGCGATGCCCTCAACCGGCTGATCGCCACGGGACATCGCATCGCGGTGCCCAACTGCGTGAAGATCGCCGGCGGCGGCAGTTTCGACCTCAACAGCTTCATCGTAAGGCGGCAGACAAGGGATTATCGCTATTACCGCGACATCCGTGGCGGTCTCCACCAGCCTCCCGCGCAAACACCGAACCGGTATCATCTCAGCGATGTCAGGCATCTCGATATCATCGGCCTCGATGCGGTCGGCGGAACCATGCTCCTGGTCGATGCCGCCTTGCATCGCGGCGGCCTTCGCTTCCCCGAAATTCCCTACCGCGACCTGATCGAGACCGAAGCTTTTGGCGTGCTCGCCAACGATCTCGGCATCAGGCCGGTCGGCCTGCCTAAGCTGGAAATACTGCACGTGCCGTGGTGAGCCGGCAGCCCGCCGAAGTTTCTTTCCTAAGGGTTCCAGATCGGCGATGGCCGCAGATGTCGCCAGGCGTCAGTCATGCAACTCCCGCGATATCGGCGGACCGACAGAATAGCCGGAGAATGTGACCTCGAAACCCTCGCGCTGCGGCGAACAGCACATCATGCCGACATCGACCGTCTTCGACACCGGGAAATAGGCGAGCCGCACCGGCTTCCAGTGACCGTCCGAAGCATCGAGATACTGGACGCGGATCGCCTCGGCGTGGCGGGTCAGGCGGATCCTGACGCCGTCCGGGCCGGCGTGAATGGCCACCAGCGACCAGTCCGACGCGTCGTTGGTGACGACGACCGAGACATAGGCGAGGCCGTCCGTGTATTCGATGCCGGCCTTGATCCAGTGCGTTTCGCTCAGCCGGACCATCAGCCCCGCCTGGTCGTAGAGCACCTTGTAGTCGCCCTTGACGGTGACTTCGGCGGTGAAATCGCCCTCGACCGGCCGATGCAGGAAATGGCCGTTGTCGCGCCAGAAACCGTAGAAGGTCTCACGCCAGAAATCGGTCTCCTTGCCGGTGCGTGCATGGACGGTATCGCCGTCGATGGCGTGGTGCGGCGGCGGGTTGAGCCAGGTCAGGTCCTGCAATGCCATGGCGTCGCGCCGATCCGTTTCTTGAGCTGCGTGACCGCTCGCCGGCTCGACCGGCCGGCGCCGACCACCTTGCGCCCGATCAGCCTGCAAACGTGTAGGCGGTCTTCACCGTGGTGTAGAACTCCATGGCATAGCGGCCCTGTTCGCGCGGGCCGAAACTCGAGCCCTTGCGGCCGCCGAAGGGAACATGAAAGTCGACGCCCGCCGTCGGCAGGTTGACCATCACCATGCCGGCTTCGGAGTTGCGCTTGAAGTGGGTGGCGTGCTTGAGGCTCGACGTGCAGATGCCCGACGTCAGCCCGAAAGGCGTGTCGTTGGCGACGGCAAGCGCCTCGTCATAATCCTTGACACGGATGACGCTGGCGACAGGGCCAAAGATCTCCTCGCGCGAAGAGCGCATGGCATTGGTGGCCTCGGTCAGCAGCGCCGGGCGCAGGAAGAAGCCTGGCGTCTTGCGGTCGAGCCGTTCGCCGCCGAAGGCAAGGGTCGCGCCTTCCCTGACACCGATGGCGATGTAGTCCTCGTCCTGCTTCAACTGAGTAGCGTCGACGACCGGGCCGATCTGCGTCTGCGCGTCGAGCGCATCGCCGATGACCAGCTTGCCCATGCGGTCCTTGAGCGCGTCGACGAAACGGTCGTGGATGGCGTCGGTCACGATCAGCCTGGACGAGGCCGTGCAGCGCTGGCCGGTCGAGAAGAAGGCACCGTTGAGCGCGCAATCGACGGCGACCGCGAGATCGGCATCGTCGAGCACGACCAGCGGATTCTTGCCGCCCATTTCGAGCTGGAACTTGCGCATGTGCTCGACGCTGGCGGCGGCGACGCGTTTGCCCGTGCCGACCGAACCGGTGAAGGTGATGGCGTTGACATCGGGGCTGTCGAGCATGGCCTGGCCAACCACCGAGCCCTTGCCCATGACGAGGTTGAGCACGCCCTTGGGCAGGCCGGCGCGATGCAGGATGTCGACGATGGACCAGGCGCTTTCGGGAACGAGTTCCGCCGGCTTGAAGACGATGGTGTTGCCGTGGGCCAAAGCGGGCGCGATCTTCCAGGCCGGAATGGCGATCGGGAAATTCCACGGCGTGATGATACCAACCACGCCGACCGCTTCGCGGGTGATCTCGACGCCGACGCCCGGGCGCACGCTCGGCACCATCTCGCCGGACAGGCGCAATGTCTCGCCGGCGAAGAAGTCGAATATCTGGGCGGCGCGAATGGTCTCGCCAATGCCTTCGGCCAGCGTCTTGCCCTCCTCGCGCGCCAGATTGCGGCCGATCTCGTCCTTGCGGGCCATGATCTCGTCCGCGGTCTTCTTCAGCACCGCATGGCGTGCCAGCGGACCTGAGCGGGACCATGCCGGAAACGCCGCCTTGGCCGCGGCGATTGCCTGGCCGGCCTGTTCGACGCCAGCCGAGGCATACTCGCCGACGACGTCGCCGGTATCCGAGGGATTGATGTTGCGGGAGCCGGCGTCGCCGACCCACTCGCCATCGATGAGGTTCTTGCGAAATACGTTCATGATCTTGCCTTCCTTGCCTTGGCTGCTGGCTTGGCTGCCGGCCGCGGGGCGGCATCCGTCTGAATTGGTATTTGCCAGACAATTGCCTTGCGGGAAAGCACGCACTGGCCGAGACGCCGCGACAAAAATGCCCAAGCTTGTCTCCGCGCCGATGGTGCGGTGCATTCCGAAAACCAACCCGGCTAATATCCACGCGGCGTCATTCAGACCGGAATGAATCGCCCTGTACAGTAGTGTCCATGACCTTGATTTGGCCTGTGCGGCGTGTCATGCGTCGTGCGATGGCAGCACTCGAAACGACGATCCAACGCACCGGCGCCACCGGCAACGTCAAGGCCACTCGCGAAGACTGGCTGAAGCTTGCGCTTGAAACACTGATCTCTGATGGTGTCGAGCGCGTCCGCGTGCTGACGCTGGGCCAGCAGCTCGACGTCTCGCGCTCGAGCTTCTACTGGTATTTCAAGAGCCGGCAGGATCTTCTCGACCAACTGCTGGATCATTGGCGGCAGACCAACACGAAATTCATCGTCGAGCGCGCCAGGCGGCCTTCCGCCACCGTGGTCCGCGGGGTGATGAGCATCTTCGAATGCTGGGTCGACGAAAGGCTGTTCGATCCCCGACTGGATTTCGCGATCCGGGCCTGGGCGCGTCGTTCGCCAGCAATCCGGCGCGCGCTCGACGAGGCCGACGAGGAACGCGTCAACGCCATCCGCGACATGTTCATGCGCCATGGTTATGACGAGGAGGACGCATTCGTTCGTGCCCGCATCCTCTATTTCATGCAGATCGGCTATTACTCGCTCGAACTCGACGAGCCGATGAGCAGCCGCCTGCCTCACGTCGCTTCATACTTGCGCAGCTTTACCGGCCAGGAACCCACGACCGCAGACGTCGAGGATTTCTCGCGCTATGTGGTGGAGACGATGGCACGCAAAGGTTAGCACCAGCCGTCGTGCGCAAAGCGATACCGAACTAGACATATATGTACAATGCGACTACGCTTTCCTGAGAAATCAGGCTTGTCCGCCGCACCATGACCAGACGCTATTCCGCATTATCGCTCTTCAAGGAAGGCCTGGCCGGCCAGACCGGCTGGAAGCAGGCTTGGCGCTCGCCCGAGCCGAAGCCGGCCTATGACGTGATCGTCATCGGCGGCGGCGGCCACGGGCTGGCGACGGCCTATTACCTGGCCAAGAACCACAACATCGCCCGAGTGGCCGTGCTGGAGAAAGGCTGGATCGGCGGCGGCAACACCGGCCGCAACACCACCGTGGTGCGCTCCAACTACTACTATCCGGAAAGCGTCGAACTCTACGGGCTGGCGCACCGGCTCTATGAGGGCCTGTCGAAGGATTTGAACTACAACGTCATGCTGTCGCAGCGCGGCATGGTCAATCTCTGCCACTCGACGGCCGAGATGGAGATCGGCGCGCGCACCGTCAACGCCATGCAGATCAACGGTATCGATGCCGAGCTGTTCTCGCCTAAGGATGTCCGGCGCGTAGCGCCGATATACAATTTCTCGGCCGATGCGCGTTTCCCCGTGTTCGGCGGCATCTGGCAAGGCCGGGCCGGCACGGCGCGTCATGACGCGGTTGCCTGGGGCTATGCGCGCGCCGGGAGCCGGCTTGGCGTCGATATCATCCAGAACTGCGAGATCACCGATTTCATCATCGAAGGCGGCCACTGCCGCGGTGTCCAGACGACACGTGGCGTCATCCGTGCCGAGCGCATCGGCATGGCGGTGGCCGGGCATTCCTCGGTGCTGGCGGCCAAGGCCGGGTTCCGGCTGCCTGTTAATTCCTATGCACTACAGGCCTGCGTTTCCGAGCCGGTCAAGCCGATCCTCGACACCGTGGTGCTGTCGCCCGGCTGCGGCGTCTATGTCAGCCAGTCGGACAAGGGCGAGATCGTCATCGGCGGCGGGCTCGACCGCATCCCGTCCTATGCGCAGCGCGGCAATCTGCCGACGCTGGAAACGGTGATTGCCGGCGTCTTGGAAATGTTCCCGATCTTCGGCCAGTTGAAGCTGATGCGGCAGTGGGCGGGGATCGTTGACGTCGTGCCGGATTCTTCACCGATCATCGGCGAAACGCCGCTGCCCAATTTGTTCCTCAATTGCGGCTGGGGCACCGGCGGCTTCAAGGCCATTCCGGCCGGCGGCACGCTGCTGGCAAACTTGCTGGCGACCGGTAAGCACAACGACATCAGCCGTCCGTTCGACCTCGACCGCTTCGCCGGCGGACGGTTGATCGACGAGGCGGCCGGCTCCGGCATCGCGCATTAGAGGCAATCATGCAGCTTTTCCCTTGCCCATTCTGCGGCCCGCGCGACGAGACCGAATTCCACTATGGCGGCGATGCCGGCAATGTCCGGCCGGATGGTGCCGAGGTGCCGATCGAGCGCTGGGCCGATTACCTCTATTTGCGCGGCAATCCGAAGGGCACGGCGCGCGAGATCTGGGTTCACATGACTTGCGGCGAGTTCTTCGTTATGGAACGTGACACCGTCACCCACAAGGTGCTGTCCTCGGCCGCGCTTGGCGGGGAGCAGGCGGCGTGACCGCCTCGCGTCTTGCCACCGGCGGCAGCGCCATCGACCGCTCGCGCCCGATCCGCTTCAGCTTCGACGGCACGACCGTGCAGGGCTTTGCCGGCGACACCATCGCCTCGGCGCTGCTGGCCGGTGATGTCGCGGTGGTCGGCCGCAGCTTCAAGTATCATAGGCCACGCGGCATCTGGGGTGCGGGCGTCGAAGAGCCGAACGCGCTGGTCGATGTCGGCGGCGCGACGCCGAACACGCGGGCCACGACCGAGCCGGCGCGCGACGGGCTGGTGGCGAAAAGCGTCAACGCGACGCCCAATGCGCTGGTCGACCGCAACGCTTTTCTCGATCGCTTTTCGCGCTTCATTCCGGCGGCGTTCTACTACAAGACCTTCATGTGGCCGGACTGGCACATGTTCGAGCCGCGCATCCGTGCCATGGCCGGATTGGGCAAGGTCGACGCCGGCTGGGCCTCGCCGGGCCTATCGGACCAGATCAACCATCACTGCGACGTGCTGGTGGTGGGCGCCGGACCGGCAGGACTGGCGGCGGCCAAGCTGGCCGCGGGGGCGGATCAATCCGTGGTGCTTGTCGATGACCAACTCCGAGCTGGGGGATCGCTCGGCCATCGCGCCGGCGAGGTCGATGGGAAATCGGCGACTGAGTGGGTCGATGAGACGGTTGCGAACCTAGCTGCCAACGGCCACCTGATCCTGCCCTGGACCACCGCCTTCGGCATTTACGACCACAATCTGGTCGGGCTGAACCAGCGCCATCTCGACGGTCGGTCGGACACGCTGTGGCGGGTCAGGCCGCGCCGGATCGTGCTGGCGACCGGCGCCATCGAGCGACCGCTGCCCTTCGCCAACAATGACCTGCCGGGCATCCTGTCGGCCGATGCGGCGCTCGCCTATCTCAGGCGCCATGCGGTGCTGGTCGGCCGGCGCATCGTTGTCGCGACCAACAATGATAGCGCCTACGAGGTTGCCGAGGCAGTCGCGGAGGCCGGCGCCGACGTCACGCTTGTCGACATCAGGCGCGACGGCATGCCCGCCGCGCCCGTCAATGCGCGGGTGCTCAAAGGGCGGGCGCTTGCCTCGGCACGCGGCAAGCTTCGCGTCGAAGGCGTGACGCTCGACGACGGCAGCAGGCTCGATGCCGATTGCGTGCTGGTCTCGGGCGGCTGGACGCCGACCATTCATCTGTTCGGTCAGGCCAGGGGCAAGCTCGCCTGGAGCGAGGCGCGCGCCGCCTTCCTGCCGGGCGACCCGGTCGACGGCATTTCCGTCGTCGGGGCAGCCGCTGGCGCGGTTTGCCTGTCGGATGTGTTCGCCGGCGTCGCGGACGCCTTCCCGGGCAAGGGAAGTGCTGCAACACCGCGCAGCACCGGACCAGAGGCGACTGGCGGCATAGTAGCGGCATGGCCGATGCCGGGCTCGAAAGGGCGCATCTGGATCGACTACCAGAACGACGTGACGGTGAAGGACGTCGAACTGGCGGCACGCGAAAACTTCGTTTCGGTAGAACACCTCAAGCGCTACACCACGCTCGGCATGGCGACGGACCAGGGCAAGACCTCCAACCTGCCCGGGCTGGCGCTGATGGCAGGCATTACCGGCCGCACGGTGCCGGAGGTCGGCACCACCACGTATCGCCCGCCGTTCACGCCGGTGCCGCTGGCAAGCTTTGCTGGCGCGCGCGTTGGCGAGCTGATGGCGCCGGTGCGCCGGCTTCCGCTAGAAAACGTCCACCGTGCCAGCGGCGCCGTCTTCCAGGAATATGGCGGCTGGCTGCGCCCGGCCCATTATGGCGGCCGCGACGCCGATGCGGATCGCGCCATCCAGGATGAGGCGCGGCGTGCCCGCCAGTCGGTGGCATTGTTCGACGGTTCGACGCTCGGCAAGATCGAGGTGATCGGACCGCAGGCGGCTGCGTTCGTCGACTTCCTCTATTACAACACCATGTCGACGCTGAAGCCCGGCCGCTGCCGCTACGGCTTCATGCTGTCGGAGAACGGCGTGGTCTTCGATGACGGCGTGCTGGTGCGGCTGGACGAGCATCGGTTCGTCATCTCGTGCTCGTCCTCGCATGTTGCCGCCGTGCACGCCCGGCTGGAGGAATGGCGCCAGGACCGTTTCGGCCGCGACGCCGTCTACATCCACAACGCCACATCGGAAATGGCGACGCTGACCGTTTCGGGTCCGAACGCACGAAAGCTGCTCGAAAGACTGAAGCTCGGCCTTTCGCTCGACGATGCCGACCTGCCGCATATGGCGGTCGGCCATGGCCGCTATGGCGGCGACCAGGTTCGCATCGCCCGTGTCAGCTTCACCGGCGACAGAAGCTACGAAATCTCGATCCGAGCCGATCGCGCCGAACCGCTATGGGCGCATCTGCGTCAAGCCGGCCAAGCGCTCGATGCCGTCGTCATCGGCCTCGAAGCGCTGATGATCCTGCGGGCCGAGAAAGGCTTCATCGTCATCGGCAAGGACACTGACGGCACCACGCTGCCGCACGACCTCGGCAGCGAAGGGCCCCGCGCCAAGCGCAAGACCGAATATGTCGGCCGCCGCTCGCTGTTCACCGAGGAGGCGTCGCGAGGCAACCGTTTGCAGCTTGTCGGCTTGACGGTGCCGTCAGGCGAAGCCCCATTGCCCACTGGCGCGCACGGCATCGACCGTCGCGATGGCAAGCTGAAAAGCCAGGGCTTTGTCACCTCGAGTTATCAGAGTCCGACGCTAGGTCGGCCGGTCGCGCTTGGCCTGATCGAGCGTGGCGCAACGCGTCATGGTGAGACGATCGAAATCCAGCATCTCGGCAAGATCAGGACGGCGACGATCGCCGCCGCTTGCGCCTTCGATCCGGCAGGAGACCGGCTCAATGCGTGATCTCGCGGAGAAATGGCCCATCGCGCCGGACTGGCCGGCGGCAATGATTACGACGCCTGGCCTGGCGGTGCGTACGGTCACGGGCCTCGACCAGATGCTGGTCAGCGGCGATCTCGATGCCTGGGCGCGTCTGTCCGGCGTGAAGGCGGAAGGCGTGGGCGCCTTTGGCGCGGCGCAAGGCGAGCGCTATGCCGCGCGGCTGGCCCGCGACCGGCTGCTCGTGGTGTCGAACGCACCGCTTGCCATCGCGGCGGGCTGGCACAAGGAAGGGTTCGCGGTGACGGAGATCAGCACCGGCCTGCAACTGTTCGAAATCGAAGGCGTGGGGCTCGATGCTTTCATCGCCCGTGGAACGACAATTGACCCCAGGCAGTCAAGTGCCAGTGCGACACTGTCCTTCGCCGGCGTCAGCGCCATCGTCTATCGCCATGGAAGCAAGCTGCGCATCCATGTCGACCGCGGTCTTGCCGCCTATCTCTGGACGTGGATGGAGCAGGCCGCAGGCCACGTCGCGGCTGGAAGCTAGCCAGCCATGATCACGCTCAGAGCGTGAACGACCAGAACAGGCAGGCCAGCATCGCGGCGGCGAAGACCACGAAGAACAGGCTGCGCAGCAGCACATTGCGGCGCAGCTCGTTCATGACGAAGTGACAGCCGACGACGGCGACGGCGAACAGGAACCGCCAGTTCAATAATGCCAGCAGGGCGCTGCCCTGTCCGAAGGCCCATCTGGCAAGAAGGCCGCCGACAATGGTGGCAAGCAGCACGATCACCGTCCAGAAGATCGCGTCGGCGGCATGGGTCAGCACGATGCTGGCCGCACGGATCGGCAGGATCATCATCAGCAGCGCGCTGAAGAAGTAGACGGCGGCCAGCGGAATGAACGTTCCGGCATCGGCAATGCCGTCGAGGCGCCTGACGCCGATCGCCCCATAGGGATAGCCGTGCCTGGCCACCGCCAGGCTCAACGCCATGAGCAAGGCGGTCAGCACCGCGACCAGCGCGAAGGATATGAGGGCTTTGCTCATGATGTTCCTGTCCCAGACGAATCAGACAGGAACGTTGTAGCCGGCGGTCGTAAACTGCGGGTAAGCGAGCTTACCCGGGACGCCGATTTCGACCTCTGCGCAAGCCGATGACGAGAGGCTATTCGGCGGCGACCCTGCCCGCCGAGCGGTTCGCCAGCACGAAGCCGACCTCGTCCACGGCCTGCGCGGCGCGCTTCAGGATCGCCTCGGAGCGCAGCACGCCGTCGGTGAAATCCTTGTCGGTGGCGTAGACGGCGGTCGGCAGGGTAAAGGCCTCGAAGAAGCCGAACAGCGGCCGCAGCTGATGCTCGACGATCAAGGCGTGGCGCTCGCCGCCGCCGGTCGCGGTCAAAAGGATGGGCTTGCCGCGCAACGCGGCTGGATCGATGAGGTCGAAGAAGTGCTTGAACAGGCCGGTGTAGCTGCCCTTGTAGGTCGGCGAACCGACCACCAGCACATCCGCGGAGAGGATCTGGGCCAGGATCGGTTGCGCCTGGCTGTCGAGGTCGCGTGCCCACCTTGCCGTGCCCAGCGATGGGCCGACATCCTCGATGTCATAGGTGCTGGCCGACAGGCCGTGGCGCGCGGCAATGTCCCTTGCGACGAAATCGACGAAGGCGCGTGTCTTTGACGGCCGGGTGATGTTGCCGGAAAAGCCGACGACTGTTGGATTTGACATGGCGGTGGGCCTCTTGATGGTCGAAGTTTTTACTAAAGCGGGCTTTCGCCCGCCGATGGAAATCAGCTCCAGGCGTGCAGCGGCGGATTTTCACCGTTGAGAAAATATTTGCCGAGGATCGAATACTTCCAGCGCACCGGATCGTGCAGCGTGTGCGTGCGGGCGTTGCGCCAATGACGGTCGAGATTGTGTTCGGCCAGCGTCGAGCGGGTGCCGGCGAGTTCGAACAGCTTGTTCGTCGCGGCAATGGCGATCTCGGTCGACAGGATCTTGGCCTCGGCGGTGACGATCTGCGCATGCGCGACCGTCTCGGCGGTCGGCTCGATCACGGCCCGGTCGATCGCATGGCCGGCCTTTTCGAGCAGCGCCTGTGCCGCGTGCAGGCGCAGCGTCAGGTCGCCGATCGCCTGGATGGTGTAGGGATCGTCCCAGGCATTGTCGACGCCGCTGTCGATCCAGGCGCGGCTCCTGGTCCTGACGAAGTGAACCGTCTCGTCGATCGCCGCCTGGGCGATGCCGGTGTCTACCGCCACCTGGATGATCTGGAAGATGGCGCCGTCGGCGGTCGGCCTGTCGTAGCCCTTGTAGCCGGGCACCAGAAAAGTCTTCGGCACCTTGACGTTGTCGATGATCACGGTGCCGGAGAGCGTCGTGCGCTGGCCGAAGCTCGACCAGTCGTCGATGACTGTCAGGCCGGGCGCGCCACGGTCGGCGATCGCATACCAGGCGCGGCCCTCGTCATCGAGCGCCACGATCGGCACCAGATGGGCGAGCAGCGCGCCGGAGGAATAGAATTTGCGGCCATTGACCACGACATGGTCGCCGGCATCGGTAAAGCGGGTCTCGAAATCGGCGGCACGCTTGGAACCGAACTCGGAGAAGGCGTTGCCGAACCGCGTGCCTTTCAACGCCTCACCAAAGAGCAGTTTCTGCTGTTCGGCGTCCGACACGGTGCGGATGGCGGCAATGACACCGAGATGGTTCTGAGCCACCTGGCCGATAGAAGAATCCGCCGCCGAGATGATCTCGATCACCTTGGCCAGCGTCGCGTAGGACAGTTCCGGTCCGCCGAATGCCCTGGGCACATTGATCGACCAGAGGCCGCTTTGCGAGAAGGCGTCGAGTTCGGCAACCGGCCAGATCCGCTCGCGGTCGCGCCTGGAGGAGTCCTTGGCGAATTCGGCGGCGAGTGCGTGGGCGATGGCGATCGCTTCGGCGTCATCCTTGATGATGTGGGCTGGCGCCGATGGCCTTGCAACGGGCGGCACGGCGGCGGAGGCATGGTCTGTCTTGACGGTCGAGACGGTCATTTCACTGCTCCTTCGAATTTCGTTTCAGGCGACGGCATGGAGATGGGCTGTTTTGGTAGCCGGTGACGGCTGTTGCCCGGAGGTCGATTGACCGAGATAGAAGGCGCGCACATCCTCGCGCTGGCGAAGCTCTGCAGCCGGGCCAGAGAGGACGGAGACACCGTTTTCGAGCACCGTGGCATGGTCGGCATATCTGAGCGCGACCGCGGAATTCTGCTCGGCCACCAGGATCGACAGGCCGGTCTCGCGATTGAGTTTTCTCAGCGTCTGGAAGATGTCCTGGACGATGAGCGGGGCAAGCCCCATCGACGGTTCGTCGAGGACGAGCAGGCGCGGCCGCGACATCAGCGCCCGGCCAATCGCGGTCATCTGCTGCTCGCCGCCGGAGGTCAGTCCGGACAGTGTCCGGCGCTTTTCCCTGAGGCGGGGGAAATAGCCGTAGATGCGTTCGAGGTCGACGTTGATTTCGGCGCGACGACCGCTGCGGCCGATGCCGCCGGCGACCAGGTTTTCCTCGACGGTGAGGCTCTTGAAGCAGTGGCGGCCTTCCAGCACCGGCACCAGGCCGGCGCGCACCAGATCGCCCGGCTTGCGGCGCGAGACATCCGAGCCGTCATAGCGGATGGTGCCGGCGTTGACCTGGCCGCGTACGGCCGGCAGCAGGTTCGAGACCGCCTTCAGCGTGGTGGTCTTGCCTGCACCATTGGCACCGAGCAGCGCCAGTATCTCGCCGCGCCTGATCTCGAAGCTGACGCCGTGCAGCGCCGTGATGGCGTGGTTGTAGGTCGCGTGGACCGCATTTACGGCAAGAATGACGTCATTGTCCGGCATGGGCTCTTCTTCCCTGGTCCGCGGAGCGAAAGCGGCCGGCGCCACGGAACCTGTCCGCGGCGCCGGCACTGGCTGATCAGTTGGTGGTCACGGCATTGGCATCATCGGCGGTGCGCAGCTTGATGCCCTTCTCGGCGGCATAGGCCTCGGCCGACTTCTCGATGATGGGCCGCAGCAGCGCCCAGTCCGGCGCGATCCAGTCGGAGACGACGTTCCATTTCTTGCCGTCCCACTGCTGGAAGGTCACGTAGCCCTCGCCCTCATGGTTGTCCCAGCTGACATTGATCGAGTGGAACAGATCCTTGGCGCCGAGCGCCTCGACCTTGGCCGGATCGAGCTTGAGATGTTCGAAGCCCCAGCGGACCTCGTCGCCGGTCAGCGTGCGGTGGCCGAACTTCTCCTGCGCGACGCGGATCGCCTCGACATTCAAGATGCCGTTGACGATGCCGAGATTGTGGTAGACGGAGCCGATGCGCGACTTGTCTTCCAGATTGCCCTTGCCGGCGCCGTAGACGGTCTTCACGATCTCCTGCACCACCGGGTAGCTGTTACCCGACGCTTGGGTGGTGATGGCGGTGTAGCCCTTGGCGGCGTCGCCGGCGGGTATGACATCCTCTTCCGAATTCGACCAGACATTGCCGACGATATGGTCGACGGGGTAGCCAACCTTGACCGCCGTCTTCAGCGCCACCGGGTTCATCACGCCCCAGCCGCGCAGGACGACGAAGTCCGGCTTGGCGCGGCGGATGGTCAGCCACTGCGACTGCTGCTCGTTGCCGGGATGCGGCACCTCGATCTGCTGGATGGTGAAGCCGTATTTCTGCGCCAGCAGTTCATAGATCGGGATGGTCTCCTTGCCGTAGGGCGAGCCGTGATAGAGCACGACGATCTTCTTGCCCTTCAGCTTGTCGATGCCGCCTTCCTTGGAAGCGATGTAGTTCACGATGCCCGACGTCTCGCTGTAGGGGTTGAGCAGCAGCGGGAAGACATAGGGGAAAACGCGCCCGTCGGTGGAATCGGTGCGGCCGTGGTTGACGGTGATCAGCGGCACCTTGTCGGCGGTGATACGGTCGATCATGGCATAGGCGATGCCGACCGAGAGCGGGTTCCAGGCGGCGGCACCGGCATGGCTCTTCTGCCGCTCGTAGCATTCGACGCCGCGCTCGACCTCGTACTGGGTCTCGCACTCATCCCAGGTCAGCTTGACGCCGTTGACGCCGCCGTCGCGGATGTTGATGAGGTTGAGATAGTCGATGAAGCCGCCGAAGAAACCGGTGCCGCCAGCCGCGTAAGGCCCGACGCGATAGCTCTGCAGCGGGAAATATTGTTCGTCGGCGTTTGCGGCGGGCAAAGCCACCGACGCGATCATCGCCGCGGACAGCGCCGCCGCCTTGATTGTGCTGAGAAAATTCATGGGTTGGGTACTCCCGGTATGGGCCGTCCTTGGTTCGGCCTCTGGTTCATTTCCAAATGCGATTGATTTCGAATGATGGAACTCAGCTCGTCTGCCAGGCGAACAGGAGCCGTCTTCGGAGCCTGTCCCACAGGGCCACCAACCCGTCGGGTTCAAGGATCAGAAACAGGATGATGAGCGCGCCCAGCACGATGCGCTGGCTCATGTCGAGCACGCCCGAGTCAAAGACATCGCCAAGCAGGAAGCCGCCGAGGCGCGATAAGCCAAGCGGGAAGACCACGATGAGGGCGGCGCCGAAGAACGCGCCACGGACCGATGCCAGGCCGCCGATGATGATGATGAACAGGATCTGGAACGAGCGGTCGAGATCGAAGCCGTCCGGCTCGACGGTTCTGAGATAGGCGAAGGCCCAGATGACGCCGGCGACGCCGATGATGAAGGACGAGATGGCAAAGGCCAGAAGCTTGGTCTTCAACACGGGGATGCCGATGATGCGGGCCGCGGTTTCATTGTCGCGGATGGCGATAAAGTTGCGCCCGGTCTGCGAGGAGACCAGCCGGTGAGCGAGGAAGGTCAGCACGGCGACGATGGTCAGCGCAAAGAGATAGCGGCCGACGGCGCCGTCTAGTGCGAAGCCTGAAATCGACAGCCTCGGCGCGTCGATGACGCCCGATGCCGAATTGTTGGAGAACCAGCTGAACTTGGTCAGCGCCCATTGCACGAAGAACTGCGCGGCAAGCGTCGAGACGGCCAGATAGAAGCCCTTCAGCCGCAGGCTCGGCAGGCCGAAGACGATGCCGATCGCGGCCGCGACGAGGCCGGCCAGAACAATGCTGCCGATCAACGGCAGGCCTTCGACGCGCAAGTTGAAATTGTAGGCGGCGAAGGCACCGGCCGCCATGAAGGCAGCACTGCCAAGCGACACCTGGCCGGCATAGCCGGTGAGGATGTTCAAGCCGACGCCGGCGAGGCTGAGCGCCAGGAACGGCAGCAGGATCGCTTCGAACAGGTAGCTCGAGCCGATCAGCGGCACGACGCCATAGGCGAAGGCGAGCAGGAGGACAGGCGCGAGCCATTT
Source organism: Mesorhizobium opportunistum WSM2075 (assembly GCF_000176035.2). Classification (NCBI taxonomy): domain Bacteria; kingdom Pseudomonadati; phylum Pseudomonadota; class Alphaproteobacteria; order Hyphomicrobiales; family Phyllobacteriaceae; genus Mesorhizobium; species Mesorhizobium opportunistum. Next base: position 300,283 of record NC_015675.1, read on the forward strand.
CGGCAGCGCCGGCGTGGACGAGAAATCGCTTGCTATCGCGGTCATCGCTCAAACCCTTTCGACGAGCTTCTGGCCGAACAGGCCGGAAGGGCGGATCAGGAGGAAGACGAGCGCGACGACGTAGGCGAACCAGCTCTCGATGCCGCCGCCGAAATAGTCGCCGATATAGACCTCGGCGAGCTTCTCGCTGGCGCCGATCAGCAGCCCTCCGACGATGGCGCCGAGGATGGAATCGAAGCCGCCGAGCACCAGCACAGGCAGCGCCTTGAGCACCACCAGCGACAGCGAGAACTGCACGCCGAGGCGGGCGCCCCAGAGCAGTCCCGCCACCAATGCGACCAGGCCGGCGGCCGCCCAGACGGTCGCCCAGATCAGCGGCAGCCGCAGACCAACAGCGAGCGCGGCGAACTGGTCATCGGCGACGGCGCGAAAGGAGAGGCCGATGCGGGTGTAGCGGAAGAACAGCGACAACAGCAGAACCATGCCGGCGGCAACCACCGCGGCGAAGATATCGAACTGGCTGATCAGCACGCCGCCGACTTCCAGCGGCACGTCCTCGATGCCGAGATCGAGGCCGTGGACCTGCGTGCCCCAGATCAGTTGGGCGGCACCCTCGATGATGTAGGACAGGCCGAGCGTGGCCATGAACAAAGTGATCGGCGGCTTGTTGGTGAGCGGCCTGAGCACCGTGCGTTCGATGGCGACGCCGATCGCCACCATGATGGCGAAGGTGGCGACCAGGGCCAGCGCGAACGGGACGCCGCGTTCGACGAGGCTGACGAAGGTGAGTGCCGCGAACAGGAGCAGCGCGCCCTGCGCGAAATTGAGCACGCCCGAGGTCTTGTAGATCAGCACGAAGCCGATCGCGACCAGCGAATACATGACGCCGGAGAGCAGGCCGCCGACGAGCACTTCGATGAAGAACTGATAATCGAAGTCGGCGATCATATGCCTGCCCCGTCCTCATTGTCGGAGGCGACGCCGAGATAGGCATCGATGACACGCTGGTCGTTCCTGACTTCGTCAGGCGTGCCGTCGGCGATCTTGCGGCCGTAGTCGAGAACGGCGATCCGATCGGACAGGCCCATGACGACGCCGACATCGTGTTCGATCAGAACGACGGTGGTGGCGAAACGATCGCGCGCGGCGCGGACGAAACCCGCCATCTCGCTCTTCTCGCCTGATGTCATGCCGGCCATCGGCTCGTCGAGCAGAAGCAGGCGCGGTTGCGCGACCAGTGCGCGAGCCAGTTCGACGCGCTTCTGCAGCCCGTATGGCAGCGTGCCGGCAAGGCGATCGCGAACGGCGGTGAGGTCGAGGAATTCGAGAACCTGGTCGGCGCGGCCGCGTGTTTCACGCTGCTCGCCGCGCGAGCGGCCAATGCCGAGCACCTGGCCGGCAAAATTGGAGCGGACCTTATAGGCAAGGCCGGACGCGACATTGTCGAGGACGCTGAGGCCTTTGAACAAGGCCAGGTTCTGGAAGGTCCTGGCGACTCCGAGACGCGCCAGCCGCTGCGTCGGCACCTGGGCATGGCTGACGCCGTCGAGCAGGACATGGCCGCGATCCGGCCGGTAGACGCCGCTGATGACGTTGATCAGCGAGCTCTTGCCGGCGCCGTTCGGCCCGATGATGGCGCGGATCTCGCCGGGTTGCACCGACAGGTCGATATCGGCCAATGCCACGACGCCGCCGAACGACAGGCCGATACCTTGCAGTGAAAGCAGCGGAGCGGCTGTACCCGAAACGGACCCCGCCGGCTCGATACGGCCCGCGGAAGGCAGCGCCGGCTGGGGCGCCGACGGCAAGCCGCGCGCGAAGATTTCCGGCGCGTAGACCGAAGCCTCCATCATTCCAAGGGAATAGCTGGCCAATGGCATTTCCAAGGTCCTCGATTGCGCCTTTAGGCGCGCGAATTCTCGATGCCGCCCGAGGAGATCGAGCGCGCCTGAAAAACCTTCGTTCGTGTGCTGGCCGGAGCTTGACCGGCCAGCTTGCGGGATGACTATTCTGCCGCCAGTGACGCTGCCTGTTCGGCGTCTTCCAGCTCGCGGACGAGCGGGATGACATGCTTGCCGAAATACTCGACCTCCTCCTGGAAGTGCAGGAAGCCGAGCAGGATGAGATCGGCGCCGGCGCGCTTCAGGTCGACGATGCGTTCCGCGACCTGTCTCGGCGTGCCGATCAGGTTCGAGCGGAAGCCATCATTGTACTGGACCAGATCGTCGAAGGAGGATTTCGCCCAATTGCCCTCGCCTTCCGGCGAGGCCTTGCCGGCATTCTTGACCTCGTGGCCAAAGGCATTGACCGCTTCGGGGTTGGCCTTGGCGATGATTTCGGCAAGCACCGCCTTGGCCTCGTCCTCGGTTTCGCGGACGACGGCGAAGGCGTTGACGCCGACCTTGACCGAATGGCTGTTGGCCTTCGCCTTGGTCCTGAGGTCTTCGACCTGCTTGGCGATCTCGGCCGGTGTGTTGCCGTTGGTGAAGTACCAGTCCGAGACACGCGATGCCATGTCGCGCGCGGCACGCGATGAACCGCCCTGGAAGATTTCGGGCAGCGGCTGCGGCGGTTTCGGCTTCAGCGAATATTCGTTGAAGCGATAGAAATCGCCGCGGAAGGTGAAACTGTCTTCGGTCCATATTCCGCGCAGCGCGCGGATGAACTCCTCCGAGCGGCGGTAGCGCTCGTCATGGTCGAGCCAGTGCTCGCCGATGGCGTGAAACTCGCCACGGAACCAGCCGGAGACGAGGTTGATGGCGACACGGCCATTGGTCAGATAGCTGATGGTGGCGATCTGCTTGGCTGCCAGCGCCGGATTCCACGGGCCGGGCAGGATCGCGGCGATGACCTTCAGCGTCGTGGTGGCGGCGAGAAGGTCATGGCTGAAGGCTACCGATTCATGCTGCTCGTCGGCGCCGTAACCGGCGGTGAAACGGATCTGGCTGAGCGCATAGTCGAAGCCGGCCTTCTCGGCGATCTGCGCCAGCTTGCGGTTGTATTCGGCCGAATGGTTGGTGCGCTGCTCGATGTTGGAGATCACCAGGCCGCCCGAAACATTGGGCACCCAATAGGCGAATTTGATCGCGTCGGTGTCTGCGTGTGCCATGAACTGTCTCCCATTCAGGCGATGTCGTTGATCGGTCCGGTCGGCGCCGGCTTTCCCCAATATTTATTATGTTTATGGAATTTATATACAAAGAAGGATTTTCCGTTTTTGGAGCCCTCGTGGGACGGAAATACCAATTTTCCCGGTCAACCGGCTTCCGGCCGTCAACGGGCCGCGGCAACGCTGTCCGCATCGACGCCGATCGTCTCGGCTGACGGGACCGTGTCCAGCAGCCTTGCAGTCTCCCTGGCAACCGCCTGGGCATGACGAGCCACCTCCGGCAGACCCATGAGTTCGCCAAACGTGCCCCTGGCGAGCGGGCCGGCGACGAAAAGCGTGGCGACCGCCTTGTCACCCCGGCCGATGGCGCGGCTATCGAGGCTGGTCTCGATACCCAGTCCGTAGGCGTCAGCCCTGATCAGCCCGGCTTCGGCCAAGGAGCGCAGCGCCGGGTTGAGCCGAAGGGCTTGCCCATGCGCCGGGCCAGTCGTGTTGATGATGGCATCGAAGCGCACCGTTTCGATCCGCGTCCGTCCGCGCCGCTGGAAGCTGACCGCCGGGCCGTCATCCTCATGGTTCGACGCGACAAGCCTGGCGGCAACGGTTTCGTAGGTGCCGGCGGCCTGACGGCGATCCAGCACCGCCGCCACCTGCGGTGCGATCCTGAAGCGATGCACGTCCCAGAATACGCGCAACTGGCGGACCAGCCTTGCCCGCTCGCGCGGTGCAAGCGCTGCCCACAGCACGGGTCCCTGCAGCCGCAATTGGTCGAAGACCGACTGCCAGTTGACATTGGCGGCTCGCGCCGCCGCCAGCGTGGCGCGAATAGTCTTCAGCAGGCCAAGCGCCGTCGCGGCCGGCGATGACGCGAAATCGCCGAAGGGCTCGCCCCTAACGTCAGGGTGGCCGCGCGAGCGCAACCCGCGGCGCGACAACGCCAGGATGCGGCCGCGATGGCCGCGGCGATCGAGTTCGGCCACCATGTCGGCCGAGCTCAATCCGGAACCGACAATCAGCACCGATGCTTCCCGCCCGATATGGGCAAGAGCGGAAGCGGCGTACGGGTCGGCAACGAAACCCGGCGCTTCGGCCAGGGCGGCCAGCGCGTCCGGAATTCCAGGCGGCAGGTGCGTCGCCGCCAGGACGACAATGTCGGCTGCGACCGGGCCGCCGGAAGTGTGCACGGACCAGCCAGCGCCATCAGCGTCACGGGTCACGCGCGTGGCGAGACCTTGGACATGACGAACCACGCCCGAACCGAGCCAGGGCGCCAGATGCTCGGCGACGTAGCGGCCGAACACGCGCCGCCGCGGATAGGCGTCGCCATTCTTCCAGATGGCGTCGGTATCGCGCTCGAGTTCGCCACTGCCGGTCAACCAGCGCGCGAAGTGCTGCGGATCGTCGGGAGCCATGCTCATCCTGATCGCCGGAACATTGACCCGATGCGCCGGCTCCGCACTGGAATAGGCAAGGCCTCCGCCAAGCGCCGGTCGCGGCTCGATCACCGAAATCGACAGACGCTCGAACCAGGGCAGTTGCGCCAGATGCCAGGCGACCGCAGCGCCGGAAAAGCCGCCGCCGATGATGGCGACGCGCAGCCGGCGCGATTGGGGCAGCGCGTTCACGAGGCGCTGGCGAGCGACTTCGGGCGATGGTCGCCGGCAATGGTTTCGCCGAATGGCCCGGTGTTGACGGATGAGACGGCCGATTTGACCGGGTGATCGGTCGGCAGTTTCGGCAGCACCAGTTCGCCGAAACGATAGGCTTCTTCAAGATGCGGGTAGCCGGACAGGATGAAGGTGTCGATGCCGAGGCGCCGGTATTCGTCGATCCGCTCGGCAATCGTGTCTGGATCGCCGACAAGGGCGGTTCCAGCGCCGCCGCGCACCAGGCCGACGCCGGCCCAGAGATTGGGCGCGATCTCCAGCCTGTCGCGGCTGCCGCCATGCAGCGCGCTCATGCGCGCCTGGCCGACCGAATCCATGCGGGCAAACACCTTCTGTGCCGAGGCGATCGTGGCGTCGTCGAGCCGGCTGATCAGGCTGTCCGCCGCGGCCCAGGCCTGCTCGGTCGTCTCGCGGGCAATGACATGCAGGCGAATGCCGAAGGAGAGCTTGCGGCCGGCCTTTTCGGCCAGTTCGCGCACGGCGTCCAGCTTGCGCTCGACATCGGCCGGCGGTTCGCCCCAGGTCAGATATTTGTCGATCTCCTGCGCCGCCACCACGGAGCCGGCATCGGACGAGCCGCCGAAATAGAGCGGCGGATATGGCGTTTGCACCGGCGGGAACAACAGGCGGCCATCCTCGATGCGGAAATGCTTGCCCTGATGCTCGACCGTCTCGCCGCTCAGCACGCGCTTGTAGATGCGCAGGAATTCCTGCGTCACCTCGTAGCGTTCGGCATGCGAGAGAAAGATGCCGTCGCCCTTGTTCTCCAGCGGATCGCCGCCGGTGACGACGTTGATCAGCAGGCGGCCGTTGGAGATGCGGTCGAGCGTGGCGGTCATGCGCGCGGCGAGCGTCGGCGACTGCAGGCCGGGCCGCACGGCAACGAGAAAACGCAGCCGCTCGGTGAGCGGCGCCAGCGCCGAGGCGATCACCCAGGAATCCTCGCAGGCCCGACCGGTCGGCAACAGCACGCCGTAATAGCCCAGCGTGTCGGCGGCCTTGGCCACTTGCGTCAGATAGGGCAGGTCGACGGCCCTGCCGCCTTCCGTCGTGCCGAGGTAGCGGCTGTCGCCATGCGTCGGCAGGAACCAGAGCACCTTGATGCGGTCGGGAACATCAATGGTCATGGCCTGCCTCCGACGCGCGGGCGGCGGCGGACTGAGAGCGGGCTCAAGGAAGTGTGCATGGCGTGGTCCTGTCCGGGAAAGCCAGATCGCCAGTACAGATTGCTTATTCTATAAATTCTGTAGAGTTAAGTTTATTCCAATTCCGACCGGATTATTAGAAATTCTCTCCGCCAGCTCGCACCCGGGCTGATGCACCCCGGTTCTTCGCCTATTCGGCGCATCACGGCAGCGACCCCGCTGCCGATGGCTGCGGTTCTAGCCCGGCAATCGGCCAAGCCCTGCCGCGAAGCGCTCGACGATGGCGAGACCAGTCTCATTGGGCCGCATCGCCGGCGCGCGATCATGTATCGGGATGCCGGTGCGGGCGCCAAACAGCCGCTTGCCGTAGCAGATCAAGTTCTCGATGCCCTGCATGACGAAAACCGCCGCCGGCAGCATTTTAGCATACTCAGCCTCGGCTATCGCTTCGTTTCCGGCGCGGAACGCCTTCCAGGCGCGTACGGCATAATCCACGCAATCCGGCGCCAGGATCATGCCACGGCAGCCGATGCGGAAATTGTCGATCAGTTCCAGCCCGCCACGCCCGTTGAAAACGGGAATCCGGCCCTCGGTGCGCTCGATCAGGCCGGCAATGTCGGTGACTGGCCCCTCGCCCTTGATCAGCCTGATGTTGGGATGCAGCGTGACGAGGTCGCGGATTTCATCCGATGTCAGGCCACGACCGAAAAAGGCGGGCGCGTTCTGGATCGCGACCGGCAGGTCGGTCGCCTCGGCGACACGGCCAAAGAAGCGGATATACTCCAGCGCCCCGTAAGATCCGCCAGGCGGGGGCTGCAGGATCACCCAGTCGGCGCCGACGCTTTCGGCATGGCGAACCTGGGATATCTGCTCGGCCATCGAAGCGCCGAGGATGGTGAAGGCGAGCGGCACTTTTCCCGCGGTGTCCTGCGCCGTCCAGTCCATGACCGTCCGGCGCTCGGCCTCGGTCAGCTTGGCGACTTCGGTGGCGAGGCCGAGTGCCGCCATGCCATGCACGCCGGTCGCCAGGCAGATCTCGACCTGGCTGCGCATCGCCGCGCGGTCCAGCCGCTCGTTCTCGTCGAACAGTGCATAGAGGATGGCATGAATGCCATGGAGATCATCCGGCTGGAAATTCGCCATCCTCGTCGACCTCAATGGCTTTCGCGGGGAATGGCGTGGCCGCGGCTGCCGACCAGGAAATCGAGATCGGCACCACGGTCCGCCTGCAGCACATGGTCGACATAGAGGCCCTGGTAGCCGCCGCGCATCGCCGGCTCCGGAGGAGCCCAGCCTATTCGTCGTCTCGCCAGCTCCTGTTCCGACACGTCGAGGTGCAACCGCCGCGCCTCGACATCGAGCTCGATGATGTCGCCGCTTCTGACCAGCGCCAGCGGGCCACCGACGGCGGCCTCGGGCGCCGCATGCAGCACCACCGTGCCGAAGGCGGTGCCGGACATGCGGGCGTCGGAGATGCGGATCATGTCGCGGACGCCCTGCTTCAGGAGTTTTTGGGGCAGCGCCATGTTGCCGACCTCGGCCATGCCGGGATAGCCCTTGGGGCCGCAATTCCTGAGCACCATGATCGAGCTCTCGTCGATATCGAGCGCGGGATCGTCGACGCGCGCCTTGTAGTCGTCGATGTCCTCGAAGACGACGGCGCGGCCGCGATGCTTCATCAGGGCGGGAGACGCCGCCGACGGTTTGATGATGGCGCCGTCGGGCGCCAGATTGCCGCGCAGCACGGCGATGCCGCCGTGTCGCGTCAGCGCCTTGTCACGCGGGCGGATGACCTCCGGATTGTAGTTTTGAGCGTCGGCGATGTTGTCGCGCAGTCGTCTGCCGGTGACTGTCAGCGCGTCGAGATCGAGCATGTCCGCGATCTCTTTCATCACCGCCGGAATGCCGCCGGCGTAGCAGAAATCCTCCATCAGGAAGCGGCCGGATGGCATCAGGTCGAGAATGGTCGGCACGTCGCGGCCAAAGGCGTCCCAATCGTCGAGCGTCAGCTCCGCGCCGACGCGGCCGGCGATGGCGAGCAGGTGGACGACCGCATTGGTCGAGCCGCCGATCGCGCCATTGACGCGGATGGCGTTCGCGAAGGCTTGCCTCGTCAGGATGGCCGACGGGCGCAGATCCTCATTGACCATTTCGACGATGCGCCGCCCGGTCATCCGGGCGATGCGGCTGCGGCGCGCGTCGACGGCCGGATAGGCGGCGTTACCGGGCAGCGCCAGGCCGAGCGCCTCGACCATCGAGGCCATGGTGGAGGCGGTGCCCATGGTCATGCAGTGGCCGGGCGAGCGCGACATGGCGCTTTCGGCATTGGCGAAATCCTGTTCGCTCATCACCCCGGCGCGGACATCCTCGGAGAACTTCCACACATCCGTGCCCGAACCTATCTCGCGGCCCTGGAAGCGGCCGTTGAGCATCGGTCCGCCGGAGATGACGATCGACGGCAGGTCGCAGGATGCAGCACCCATCACCAGCGACGGCGTGGTCTTATCGCAGCCGGCCATCAGCACGACGCCATCCATCGGATTGCCGCGGATCGCTTCCTCGACATCCATCGAGGCGAGGTTGCGAAACAGCATCGCCGTCGGCCGCAGATTGGATTCGCCGCAGGAGAAGACGGGAAATTCCAGCGGCAGGCCACCGGCCTCCAGAACGCCGGCCTTGATGTGCTCGATCAGGCCGCGGAAATGGACATGGCACGGGGTGAATTCCGAAAAAGTGTTGCAGATGCCGATCACCGGGCGGCCGTCGAAAGCGTCGTCGGGCAGGCCGTTGTTCTTCATCCAGCTGCGGTGGATGAAGGCATCCTTGCCATTACCGCCGAACCAGTGCTGCGATCGTCTCTTGGTCATGGTTTCTTCCCGACGTTCAGGCGGGATGCTGCAATTGGCTGAGCCCGCCATCGACGACGAGGGTTGCCGCGTTCATGAACGGGCACTCGTCGGAGATCATGAACACAGCCGCCAGCGCGATCTCGCGCACCGACGCGATGCGGCCGCCCGGATGCAGCGCGAGCGTCTTGGCGCGCGCCGCCACCGGGTCGGCAAAACTGTTCCAGTAATCGATCGCCTTCCGCGTCTCGACATAGCCGGGCGCCAGCGCGTTCACGCGCACGCCTTGCGCGGCGTATTCCAGCGCCAGCGATTTGGTCAGGCCGAGCAGCGCGTGCTTGGCGACGGGATAGGGGAAGGTGTGCGGGATGATGGTGAAGCTGTGGGTCGAGGCGACGTTGAGGATGGCGCCACCGCCGCTCGCGATCATTCCCGGCAGCACCGCCTTGCTGCAGTTCCAGGCGCCCTTGACGTTGACGTCGAAATTGCGGTTCCACTCTTCCTCGGTCGCATCGAGCGGGGTGGAGAATACATTCATCCCGGCATTGTTGATCAGCGCGTTGATCGGGCCGATCTCGTCGCCTGCTTGTCCGACCGCGGCGGCGATCGCCGCCCCGTCGCTGATGTCGGCAGCTTGATGACCGACATGGCCCTGCGAAGCGGCGAGCCCGGCGACGGACCTGTCGAGCAGCGCCCCGTCACGATCGACCAGGAACAGTCTTGCGCCTTCCGCAAGGCAGGCCTCGGCGATGGCAAGCCCGATGCCTTGCGCGGCACCGGTGAGGAAGATGCGTTTGCCGGACAGGCGCTCAGCCATCGCTGTCACTCCACGTGAAGACGCATCAACGCCGGCCGAGCGCCGACGAGCGCAGATTGTCGAGCAGCACGGCGAGCAGCAGGATCACGCCGCGCACGATGTACTGGTAGAAGGCCGGGATGTTGAGCAGGTTCATGGCGTTCTCGGCAATGCCCATGATCAGCACGCCGACGATCACGCCCGACATGGTGGCGCGGCCGCCGGCAAGCGAGACGCCGCCGAGCACGCAGGCGGAGATGACCGAAAGCTCCAGGCCGACCGCCGCATTGGGCTGGCCGGAGGTGATACGCGAGGCCAAGAGGATGCCGGCGATGCCGCAGACGACGCCCTGCAGCGCGAAGATCCAGATGCGTGTCCGGTCGACATTGACGCCGGCCAGCCGTGACGCCTCCGGATTGCCGCCGATGGCCAGCGTGTTCTTCCCGAAAACAGTGCGGTTCAAGACGAAGCCGAAGATGCCGAAGAGCACGGCCAGCACCCAGATCGGCGTCGGTATGCCGAGCAGTTTCGACAGCGCGAGCTGGTAGAAATCCGGGCTGTTGATGCCGACGGCGCGGCCGTCGGACGCAATCAGCGCAAGGCCGCGCACGATCTGCATGGTGGCGAGCGTGGTGATCAGTGCGTTGATGCGGAATTTGGCGATGACGACGCCATTGATGAAGCCGACGAAGGCGCCGCAGGCGATTGCCGCCAGCAGGCCAAGCAGGATCGAGCCGGTGTAGTTCGATGCCATCACCGCGACCATGCCGGCGAAGGCGACGATCGAGCCGACCGACAGGTCGAAGTCGCGCGCCGCGAGACAGAACATCATGGTGCAGGCGACGATGCCGACGGTGACCACCGACTGCAAAAGGCCGAGCATGTTCCGGTCGGTGAGGAAGTTCGGCACCAGGACCGACACCAGCGCGAAGGCGACGACGAAGATGACGACGAGGCCCTGTTCGCCGAGCAGGATTTTTTTCAACTGGCCGGTCATTGCAAAAGTCCTCAGGATGCGATCGCGTCGGGGGTTTTCTGGTCGGGAAGGGCCGCGGCCAGGATCGCCTTCTCGGCGAACTGGTCCCGCGTAAGTACGGCGCTGATGCGTCCGCCGCACATCACCAGGATGCGGTCGCAAATGCCCATCACCTCCGGTAGCTCGGACGAGATGACGACGATCGCCATGCCGTCCTCGGCAAGCTGGTAGAGGAGTTCGTAGATTTCCGATTTGGCGCCGACGTCGATGCCGCGCGTCGGCTCGTCGACGATGAGGACGCGCACGCCCTGCTCCGACAGCCAGCGGCCGAGGATGACCTTTTGCTGGTTGCCGCCGGAGAGGTTGATGATGTCCTGCCTGCGCGAGGGCGTGCGCACCTTGAGCTTCTTGATGAAGGTCTCGGCGGTGGCGATCTCGCTGGCGCGGTCGAGCACGCCGAAGCGCGTGTGATGGCGCCGCGACGAGATGTTGATGTTCTCTTCGATCGAGCGACCCTGGATAATGCCGTCATGCTTGCGGTCCTCGGAGCACAGCACGATGCCGGCCCGGATCGAGCCGTGCGGATCGGTGGCGTGGACCAGCTTGCCGTCGACGCTGATAGTACCGCTCGAGCGCGGGTCGGCGCCGAACACCAGCCGCATCAGTTCCGAGCGCCCTGCGCCGATCAGGCCGAAGAAGCCGACGATCTCGCCGGCACGGGCCTCGAAGCTGGCCGGCGTCTTGAGCTTGGCCCCGGAGATCCCCTCGACCTCCAGGCGGACATCTCCCGATCCGCGCGGCCGAAAACCCCAGATGTCGGAGATTTCGCGGCCGACCATTTCGGCGACGACCTGGTCGCGGGTGACGCCTTTCAGTGACGCGTGGTGCGCCGCGAGCTTGCCGTCGCGCAGCACCGTCAGGCTGTCGCAGAGGCGGAACACCTCGTCCAGCCGATGCGAGACATAGATGATGACCTTGCCCTCGCCGCGCAGACGGTCGATCAGGGCAAACAGGATTTCGCTTTCGCGCGAGGACAGCGACGAGGTCGGCTCGTCCAGTGCGATGACGCGCGCGTCGAGCATGATCGCCTTGGCGATCTCGACCATCTGGCGTTCGCCGATGGACAGCGTCTTGACCTTGCGGCGCATGTCGATGTCGATGCCGGCCGATTTCAGCTTGGCGCCGACATCGTCCAGCATCTTGCGGCCGGCGATGATGCCGGCACTGGCGGGAAAGCGGCCGAGGCTGAGGTTTTCGGCAACGGTGAGCTCGGGGACGAGCTGCAGTTCCTGGTGGATGACGATGACGCCATTGTCGAAGGCATCCCTTGTCGAGGCATAGGCCTGGGCCTTGCCGTCGATGCTGATCTCGCCCTCGTCGGCATGTTGGTCGCCCGACAGGATTTTGATCAGCGTGGATTTACCGGCGCCATTCTCGCCCATCAGGCCATGCACGGCGCCCTTGTCGACGCCGAACGAGACGTCCGACAGCGCCTTGACGCCCGGATAGGTCTTGGTGATGCGCGAGAAGTCGAGAAAGGACACTGGCGTCGATCCTTTTGAACCACGGCAAACAGGCGGCGGGTTGCGCCGCCGCCTGTTTGTACAGTGAGGATTATTCGATGCCGAGGCCCTGGCGGACCTTCTGGTAGTCGTCGCGCTTGGCCAGCGCACCGGAGGTCAGGATCAGCTTTTCCGGTTCCTTGTTGTTGGCGACCCAGTCGTACATGTTGAGTGCCGTCTCGTAGCCGTGGCGCTTCGGCGAGATGATCACCGTGCCGACGAAGCCGGTGGCGGTCGGTTTCTTGAACTCGTTGATCGCCGAATCCGCGCCGCCGATGCCGACGCCGATCATGCCGTCGGCGGGAATGCCGACGCTTTCGGAGGCACGCACGGCGCCAAGCACGGCCTCGTCGTTGAGACCGAAGGAGACCCACTTCTTGATGTCGGCGTGAGCATTGAGCACTACCGTCGCGGCATTAAGCGCGGCCTCGGTGTCGGTCTTGGCCTGCGGGGCGTCAAAGATGTTCTCGGCCTTGAAGCCGTTCGCCTTCAGCACCGAGATAGCACCTTCGACACGATCGACGGCGGTCGGCAACTGATCATAGGAGACGCGGATGGCGCCGACCTCGTCGGCCTTCCAGCCGCGCGCCTTCATCTCGTCGACGATCGCCTGGCCAACGGCCTCGCCGATCTTGGTAGCCGAAATGCCCATATGCGGCACGTCTTCGAGCGCCTTGCCGTCGGCACCGACGAGGCGGTCGTCGACGGTCATCAGCTTGAGATTGTTGGCGGCGGCCTTGGCGACGATGCCGGGGCCGAGTTTGACGTCCGGGGTGCAGACGATGAAGCCCTGCGCACCCTGGGCGCCGAGATTGTCGATCGCCGACATCAGCTTCTCACCATCCTCGGCGCCGATCTTGACCAGGGTGAAACCCTTTTCCTTGGCGGCCTGGTCGGCGAACTTCCATTCGTCCTGGAACCAAGGCTCCTCGGGCTGTTTGACGATAAAGCCGATCTTGGTGTCCTGAGCATACGCAGCGATAGTCGTGACGGACAGCACGGCAAGCGCGCCCGCGACGAGCGCGGTCTTCAAAAGTCGCATGATTACCTCCCAGCGATAGGCCGGGCGCTCAGCCCGGGTGCTGGAGTCTCTAATTGTTTTTATCATACTCGTCAATTGATCTGGTATGATAATTAAGCTACATGCTCTGACCAGGGATCGCTGGCGCAAATCATCCGCATCCGGTAAGGCCGGGCCGGTTGCGCGAACCAGCAGGTTCGCCGCCTTGGAGGAGGGCTGAGGTGACCGACATTTTGAAAAAGACGCCAGGCGACACGGCTACCCGCCGACCGCGCGTCATGCCCGACGTGACGAAGGCGATTGCCTCCGACATCTTTTCCGGGCGCTATCCGGCCGGCTCTTCGCTGCCGACCGAAAACGAACTGGGCGTCGAATACGGCGTCAGCCGCACCGTCATCCGCGAGGCCCTCAAGGTGCTGGCCGCCAAGGGACTGGTGCTGTCGCGGCCGCGTGTCGGCACCGTCGTCTGCACCGAGGATGATTGGAACATCATCGACCCGCAGGTGCTGGCCTGGCACGCGCCGCATGCGCTCCACGACAAGCTGTTCGACGCCATACTCGAAACCCGCCGCGCCATCGAACCGCTGGTCGCCGAGCTTGCCGCCGCGCGCGCGACATTGCAGGAAATCGCCAACCTCGAAGCCGCGTGGCGCGGCATGGCCGGCGCCGGCGAGGACCTCGGTACCTTCTCGCGCTCCGACATCGCCTTCCACCAGATCCTTTATGCGGCGAGCCACAACCCGATCTTCCGGCAGATCGGCAATCTGATCGACACCGGGCTCAAATTCTCGCTGGAGGCGACGGCGACCATTTCGCTCGATCGGCGCATGGAGGCGGTGGCCGCGCACCGCGAGGTGGTCGAGGCGCTGCGCATGCGCGACGCCGAGGCGGCACGCAGTGCCGCAAACCGGATTCTCGACCTTGCGGCGCGCGACCTCGTCAGCGCCAAGAAACTCAAGAACAACTGAGACCAGCATGAAAATCATATCGCTCACCACCTACATCGTGCCGCCGCGCTGGCTGTTCCTGAAGATCGAGACCGATGCCGGCGTCACTGGCTGGGGCGAGCCGGTGGTCGAGGGCCGGGCGCTGACCGTCGAGGCCGCCGTGAAGGAGCTTGGCGACTATCTCATCGGCAAGGATCCTCGCCTGATCGAGGACCATTGGACGGTGATGCATCGCGGCGGCTTCTACCGCGGCGGGCCGATCCTGATGAGCGCGATCGCCGGCATCGACCAGGCACTGTGGGACATCAAGGGCAAGGCGCTCGGCGTGCCCGTGCATGAGCTGCTCGGCGGCAAATTGCGCGACACGATCAAGGTCTATTCCTGGATCGGCGGCGACCGGCCGGCGGAAGTGGCTGCCGGCGCCAAGGAAGTGGTGGCGCGCGGCTTCCTGGCGCTGAAGATGAACGGCACCGAGGAACTGCAGATCGTCGACAGCCATGACAAGATCGATGCCGCCGTCGAGCGCGTCGCCATGGTGCGCGAGGCGGTCGGGCCGAACATCGGCATCGCCGTCGATTTCCATGGCCGCGTGCACCGGCCGATGGCGCGCATCCTGGTCAAGGAACTCGAACCCTACCGGCTGATGTTCATCGAGGAGCCGGTGCTCAGCGAAAACCGCGAAGCGCTGAAGGAGATCGCCGCCCTCGGCTCGACCCCGATCGCGCTCGGCGAACGGCTCTACAGCCGCTGGGACTTCAAGTCGGTATTCGAGCAAGGCGTCGTCGATATCATCCAGCCAGACCTGTCGCACGCCGGCGGCATCACCGAATGCCGCAAGATCGCGGCGATGGCTGAGGCCTATGACGTGGCGGTGGCGCCGCACTGCCCGCTGGGGCCGATCGCGCTCGCCGCCTGCCTGCAACTCGACGCGGTCAGCTACAATTGCTTCATCCAGGAGCAGAGCCTCGGCATCCACTACAACGCCGGCAACGACCTGCTCGACTATGCCGCCAACAAGGACGTCTTCCGCTACGAGGACGGCTATGTCGCCATTCCCGACGGGCCGGGCCTGGGCGTCGAGATCGACGAAGACTATGTCAAGGAGCGCGCCAAGGAAGGCCATCGCTGGCGCAATCCGATTTGGCGCCATAAGGACGGCTCCTTCGCCGAGTGGTGAAGAGATAGATCGCCGGTCTCGGCAGGTCAGCTATTTCTTTGCAATCGCGCATTTAAGGCCTATGCTTCGGCATCGGCCGCCAGTTCTTCGGATGCGTCCGACAGTGAGAGGTGCGTGCTCTTGCCCGTATGGGAGAGAGCCTTGCCCCAATCCCTCTTTCGCAACCAGGTGCTGAAGGCCCTCTCCTCGCAGGACTTCGCGCTTTTGCGGCCATCGCTGCATCATGTCGAACTGGACATCAAGGACCAGTTGGAGGTCGCGCATCAGCCGATCAAGGACGTATATTTTCCCGAGAGGGGCATCGCGTCGGTGGTCGCCACCATGACCGGCGGGCGGCAAAGTGAAGTCGGCATTATCGGCTATGACGGGATGACAGGAATTGCCGTCATTCTCGGACAGGAAAGCACCGCCACCGAGACCTATATCCAGGTCGCGGGCAATGGGTGGCGCCTGCCGGTTGAAACCCTTCGCTCCGCGATTGCGGAAAGCCCGTCCCTTCGCGCATCACTCCTGGACTATGCCCACGCGTTCCTCGTCCAATCGTCGCGGACGGCGCTGGTCAATGGTCATTCGAAAATCGAGGAACGCCTGGCCCGCTGGCTGCTGATGGTCCATGACCGCGCCGAAGGAGACAAGATCTACCTGACGCATGAGTTTCTGGCGACCATGCTCGGCGCCCACCGCCCCGGGGTCACCACGGCCCTGCAAATGCTTGAATATCGAGGATTGGTTCACGCCAAGCGCGGCGAGATCACGATCGTCGACCGCGCTGGGTTGATAAAGCTCACACATGGCGCTTACGGCGAGGAGGAGCAGCGTTATTTCGGCCTGGCCGCAGCCTGAAGCATGCCGGTTGAAACGGGTTCAGCCGACGTGCCCTAGCCCCTCAGCAGGTCGCCCGAAAGCATCAGCGGTTTTGAGCGGCTCGCAGCGACTGTCCGCTACCGGACATAGGCTTGAAGGCGGTCGAATTCGTGCCATAAATCGGATTGGTCGGGGTTTCAGGGAGGAATTCTTCATGACCAATTCGTTTCGAACCATCACTGTTGAAAAAGCCGCCGAAGCCTATGTCCTTTCCAGGGGAAGGGCCCGGTTCCTCTCCATCGCGCAGGCGATCCGCGCCATCCGAACACTGATGCCGGCATGCAAGGCCACCGACCGCGAGTTGGAGGAACTGGTGGCGGCCGCATCCTTCGTTCATGGCGTGCCCGTCGCCTTCGACGCAAGAACGGCCAAAGCACCACGGCTCCATTCGTAGGCCCGTAGATGTCCGCGCCCGTGGAGACGCCTACCTTGTCGGACGTCCGACTGGCGATCGTCCGACACCTGATCGACAATGTCGAGAGCACGAGCATTTCGATATCCGAGGTGAACCGCGCCGTGAGGCGAATGTTTCCGCTTTGCGAACTTACCGATTGGGAACTTGACGATCTCATTGCGCGAAGCGCGATCGGCGCTGGATTTGCGATCGATTTCGACGCGGGAGGATCCTGGCCGTATCGAAAACCGATAGGAAAATCAGCGGCCTAGAAGGTGACTGGTGGAGCCAATCGGAATCGAACCGACGACCTCTTGAATGCCATTCAAGCGCTCTCCCAACTGAGCTATGGCCCCACTTCCGGAGTCAACCGGCGCCGTTGCCGGCGAAGAGATCCGGCGCGGGTTGGAACACCGCGCCGTTAGTGCAGGCGGCTTCTAACCCCGCCTTTCCCAGATATCAAGCCTTGAGTACCGGCTTTTTGTTCACAGGCCGAGAAAGCCTGCAAACACTTGCATTCCAGGGCCGATCAGACCTCATCGTCGTCGTCGCCAACGCCGATCATGTCGGCGACGTCGTCGTCTTCTTCCTCTTCGTCGGCAAGGAATGTGTCATCCTCGTCGTCGCCCAGGTCGACATCTTCGTCGTCGCCGAGATCGGGCAGATCGTCGCCCTTGGCGTCCTCGTCGGCCTCTTCGAGCGAGACGACTTCAACGCCCTCTTCGTCCTCGGCGTCCACTTCCTTCTCGGCCACTTCCTCTTCCTCCTCGAGGGCGGCGATCTTGCCTTCCTCGAAATAGGAACGCGGATAGGTCTTGCCCGTATAGGGCGAGACGATCGGGTCCTTGTTCAGGTCGTAGAATTTTCGACCCGTCTCAGGGTCGATACGCTTTGTGCCAAGTTCGTTTTTTGCCACGGCAAGCCTCGTCAATAAAAGAGTGGTCCCCTTAACCACAGTTTGGGGCGCTGTCAAAGCGAAAAGCCGGCGTCACAAAACCAAGTCCTGAAAGGCCTCGCGCCAAGTGACGACCATGGGGATGACCATTTCGCCCCGCCGTGATACGAGACCGCCGCAACAAATGAAAAGCGCCGGCCCGCCGGCACTCCGTCCAGGGAAATTCCATGTCTCACGCCGCCGCTGCCAAGCCGGCCACCGCCCGCAAATCGTCAGCCCTTTCCGGCACCGCACGGGTGCCGGGCGACAAGTCGATTTCGCACCGCTCCTTCATGTTCGGTGGGCTGGCCTCCGGCGAGACCCGCATCACCGGCCTGCTCGAAGGCGAGGACGTGATGCGCACCGGTGCGGCCATGAAGGCGATGGGCGCGCATATCGAAAAGCGCGGCACCGAGTGGGTGATCCGCGGCACCGGCAACGGCGCGCTGCTGCAGCCGGAAGGCCCGCTCGATTTCGGCAATGCCGGCACCGGCTCGCGGCTGACCATGGGCCTCGTCGGCACCTATGACATGGAAACCACCTTCATCGGCGATGCCTCGCTGTCGGGCCGGCCGATGGGCCGCGTGCTGGAGCCGCTGCGCCAGATGGGCGTGCAGGTGTTGAAGGCGACGCCAGGCGACCGCATGCCGATCACGCTGCATGGGCCCAAGCACGCCGCCCCGATCACCTACCGCGTGCCGATGGCCTCGGCGCAGGTGAAGTCGGCGGTGCTGCTCGCCGGCCTCAACACGCCCGGCATCACCACGGTGATCGAGCCGGTGATGACACGCGACCACACCGAAAAGATGCTGAAGGGTTTTGGCGCCAATCTGTCGGTCGAAACCGACGAGCGCGGCGTGCGCCACATCTTCATCGAAGGCCAGGGCAAGCTTCACGGCCAGACGATCGCGGTGCCGGGCGACCCGTCCTCGGCCGGCTTCCCGCTGGTGGCGGCACTGATCGTGCCGGGTTCCGACATCACAATCGAAAACGTACTGATGAACCCGACCCGCACCGGCCTTCTGCTGACGCTGCAGGAGATGGGCGGCAACATCGAAATCCTCAACCCGCGCAATGCCGGCGGCGAGGATGTCGCCGACCTGCGGGTGCGTTATTCCGAGCTCAAGGGCGTCACCGTGCCGCCCGAGCGGGCGCCGTCGATGATCGACGAGTATCCGGTGCTGGCGGTCGCGGCGAGCTTTGCCGAGGGCGAGACGCTGATGCAGGGGCTGGAGGAGCTGCGGGTGAAGGAATCCGACCGGCTGTCGGCGGTCGCCAACGGGCTGAAGCTCAACGGCGTCGACTGCACCGAGGGCGAGGCTTCGCTTGCGGTACGCGGCAAGCCGGGCGGAAAGGGGCTGGGCGGCCATCCCAACGGGTTGGATACGACGGTGCAGACCCATCTCGACCACCGCATCGCCATGAGTTTCCTGGTCATGGGGCTGGCGACGGAAAAGCCGGTGACGATCGACGACCAGGCGATGATCTCGACGAGTTTCCCGGAATTCATGGGGCTGATGAAGGGACTGGGCGCGGAGATCGGGTAAGGTTGATGGCAAGCGCGAAGCAAGCAGAGATGTCGGCAGGACAGAGGGGGGTGTGAAGGATCGCGACGCTTGTTTTATCCACCGCATCTTCCGATCGCGTTGGCCCGCCAATGACACACGTCTTCACCATCGCCATCGACGGTCCAGCCGGTGCAGGCAAAGGCACCCTCGCCCGGCGTCTCGCCGACCATTACCGGCTGAACCTGCTCGACACCGGCCTCACCTACCGTGCGGTGGCCCATGCGCTGCTGCGGCTCGGCCTGCCGCTCGACAACGTATCGGCGGCCGAAACCGCCGCGCGCCAGGTCGATCTGGCGACGCTCGACCGCGCGGTCTTGTCGGCGCATGCGGTCGGCGAGGCTGCCTCGAAAGTCGCGGTTTACCCGACCGTGCGGCGCATCCTGGTGGAAAAGCAGCGCGAATTCGCCAAGACGCCGCCGGGCGCGGTGCTCGACGGGCGTGACATCGGCACTGTCGTGTGTCCCGACGCCGACATCAAACTCTATGTCACGGCGAGCGCCGAAGTGCGCGCGAGGCGCCGGCTGGCGGAGATCGAGAGCATCGGCGGCACCGCCGATTTCGCCGAAATCCTCGCCGACATCGAGCGGCGCGACGAGCGCGACATGGGCCGCGCCGACTCGCCCTTGAAGCCGGCCGCCGACGCGCACTTGCTTGATACCAGCGAAATGGCTATAGAAGCCGCGTTTCTCGCGGCCATGACTGTCATCGACGACGTGCTGGCCAAGCGAAATAAAGCCTGATCCGGGTTTTCCCTCGTTTTCCGTTGCCGGAAACGCAGAAAATACCCATATCGGGCATGAACCAGCCTGCCAGCATTCTTCATGCGCCGGAATTGCCGCTTGAAAAGCGGCCCAGGGTTTTTCAACCCGGAACGCCGGCAGGCCAACGCAACGCTAACCCACGGCGCCCGTCCCGCTTCAGATGCGGGGCACTCCAGGAGAAAATATGTCAGCTGCAAATCCCACTCGCGATGATTTCGCGAGCCTGCTCGAAGAATCATTTACCGCCGGCCATTCCGGCGAAGGCCAGGTCGTCAAGGGCACGATCACCGCGATCGAAAAGGACATGGCCATCATCGACGTCGGCCTCAAGGTCGAAGGCCGCGTGCCGCTGAAGGAATTCGGCGTCAAGGGCAAGGAC
The DNA here is from genome assembly GCF_000176035.2 of Mesorhizobium opportunistum WSM2075. Classification (NCBI taxonomy): domain Bacteria; kingdom Pseudomonadati; phylum Pseudomonadota; class Alphaproteobacteria; order Hyphomicrobiales; family Phyllobacteriaceae; genus Mesorhizobium; species Mesorhizobium opportunistum. Next base: position 320,429 of record NC_015675.1, read on the forward strand.
ACCACCCTCAAGGTCGGTGACACCGTCGAAGTCTATGTCGAGCGCATCGAGAACGCGCTTGGCGAAGCGATGCTTTCGCGTGAGAAGGCCCGCCGCGAAGAGAGCTGGGTCCGTCTCGAAGAGAAGTTCACCAAGGGTGAGCGCGTCGAAGGCGTCATCTTCAACCAGGTCAAGGGCGGCTTCACCGTCGACCTCGACGGCGCCGTGGCCTTCCTGCCGCGCAGCCAGGTCGATATCCGCCCGATCCGCGACGTCTCCCCGCTGATGCACAACCCGCAGCCCTTCGAGATCCTCAAGATGGATCGCCGCCGCGGCAACATCGTGGTCTCGCGCCGCACCGTGCTCGAGGAAAGCCGCGCCGAACAGCGTTCGGAAATCGTGCAGAACCTCGAAGAAGGCCAGGTTGTCGAAGGCGTCGTCAAGAACATCACCGATTACGGTGCGTTCGTCGACCTCGGCGGCATCGATGGCCTGCTGCATGTCACCGACATGGCATGGCGCCGCGTCAACCATCCGACCGAAATCCTCAACATCGGTCAGACGGTCAAGGTGCAGATCATCCGCATCAACCAGGAAACCCACCGCATCTCGCTCGGCATGAAGCAGCTCGAGAGCGATCCGTGGTCCGAGATCGGCACCAAGTTCCCGATCGGCAAGAAGATCAAGGGTACCGTCACCAACATCACCGACTACGGCGCGTTCGTCGAGCTGGAGCCGGGCATCGAAGGCCTCATCCACGTTTCGGAAATGTCGTGGACCAAGAAGAACGTGCACCCCGGCAAGATCCTGTCGACGACGCAGGAAGTCGACGTCGTGGTGCTCGAGGTCGATCCGGCCAAGCGCCGCATCTCGCTCGGCCTCAAGCAGACGCTTGAGAATCCGTGGCAGGCGTTCGCCTCCAGCCATCCGGTCGGCAGCCAGGTCGAGGGCGAGGTCAAGAACAAGACCGAGTTCGGCCTGTTCATCGGTCTCGAAGGCGACGTGGACGGCATGGTGCACCTGTCCGATCTCGACTGGACCCGTCCGGGCGAGCAGGTCATCGAAGAGTACAATCGCGGCGACATGGTCAAGGCGCAGGTGCTCGACGTCGACATCGACAAGGAGCGCATCTCGCTCGGCATCAAGCAGCTGGCCAAGGATACGGTCGGCGAAGCGGCCAACAGCGGCGAACTGCGCAAGAACGCGGTCGTCACCTGTGAAGTCATCGGCGTCAAGGATGGCGGTCTGGAAGTGCGGCTTGTCGAAAGCGGCATCGAGACCTTCATCAAGCGTTCCGACCTCAGCCGCGACCGCGACGAGCAGCGCCCCGAGCGCTTCACCGTCGGCCAGAAGGTCGATGCCCGCGTCATCGCCTTCGACAAGAAGACCCGCAAGCTGCAGGTCTCGATCAAGGCGCTGGAAATCGCCGAAGAGAAGGAAGCCGTCGCTCAGTACGGCTCGACCGACTCCGGCGCTTCGCTGGGCGACATCCTGGGTGCCGCGCTGAAGAAGCAGGGCAACTAAGGCGTCAGCCATCGACGGCACGCCTCGCGTGCGACCTCACAAAAAGACCCGCCGGAGCGATCCGGCGGGTCTTTTCTTTACGGGAACATAAACTTCGTCGCGTATTTGCCAGTGGTCCAAGGGAATACCTTCCATGAGCAATGGCGCCAACAATGCCGCCGCGCGACCTTCCTGGTTGCTGCGTCTTTACACCAACGCGCCTGTCCTGTTCTGCTTTTGCGCAATGGCGATCCTGATGACCGCCCTTTGGTGCCTGGGCTTCAGGCTCAACAATGACGCGGACGATCTGCTCAAGCTCCACGAAATCCGTACCTTGCTTGAGACGGGCAATATCTTCGACCGGACGCTGCCCGGTATCGTCCAGCCCGAGCCCTATGTCTCGCACTGGCCATGGATCGTGGACTTGCCCTATGCCGCCTTCGCGCGGCTGGTCACCCCGTTCGCCGGCTTCGAGCCGGCTCTGATGCTGGCAAGCTTCGCTGTCCCGCTGCTGCTGCTTGCGCCGGCGCTCTATTTCTACAACCGGCTGGTGATCGCCACCGGCTTTGCCTATCCGGCCGTTGCATTCCCGTTGGCGCTGATCTTTGCCGCGCGCACCTTCTTCGAATTCGCCCCGGGACGGATCGACTATCACAATCTGCAAATCCTGCTGCTTCTGGCAGCGCTGGTGTTGATGATGTCGCGAAATCGCTTTTCCGCCTTCGTCAACGGGCTGCTGACGGCCCTGTCAATCGCCGTCAGCGCCGAGTTCGCGCCGTTCTATGCGCTGGTGATCGCGGTCTACGCCTTCGACTGGATTTTTGACCGCGAGGGCGGTGAAAGCCGGATCGTCGGTTTCGGCATCGCCTTGGCTGCCGGGGCGATCGGCCTGTTCGCGGCGATCGTGCCGCCTTCCGCCTATACCGCGGTCAGATGCGACACCTATTCGACGCCGCATGTGACGGCGCTGGTCGCGGCCGGGCTTTCATTTGCCGTCGTGCCTTCGCTTGCCGGCCGGCGTGGAGGATGGGCTATGCGCACGGCAATCCTGCTGGTGTTCGCGGCGGCAAGTGCCGCGGCGCTTGCCAAGCTGTTTCCGCAATGCCTGGCCAGCCCCTATGCCTCGCTCGACGCCTATGTCCGCGACAACATGATCAACAGAATTCTTCAGGAAATGAGCCTGTTCCGGCGCCCTGATGTCGTCCTGTCGACAGGCTTTCCCAGTATGGCGCTGCTGTTTATCGGCGCGCTTGCGCCTGCCGTCATCTGCGCCGGGCGGCACGGTCGAAGCCGGCCTCTCGTGATATTGGCCCTGTTCTCGCTGCTCGCGCTGGTGCTTGCGGTCGGTTATGTCCGCTACTACCGCTACCTTCCGATCTTTGCCGGCATAGGCCTCGTTTTCGTCCTGGCGAGCCTGCTGTCGCCGGATGCGAGGTTGGGACGCTATTTGAAATCTCCGGTGCCGGCGGCATCGCGCAGATATACGTTGATCCTGCCGGGTCTCGTTTTGTCCGTCGCAATGGCGCTGTACAACCTGTCGGTAAAACCGTCCGAAGCGGCGGTTCCCGCGGGCGAGCTCGCCGATAACTGCTATTCCAGCCCTTTTGAGCCTGAACAGGGTTGGCCGGCGGGCGCCATTGTCCTTTCCCCACCGCTGGTCGGCTCGCGTTTCGTTGCCCTTGCCGACGGTCCCAAGGTGGTGACGATCGCCAATCACCCGTCGGCCAAGGGAATCGAACGAAGCTACCGTTTTCTTGATCCGGCGACCGCCGACCCACGCGCGATACTCGATGCCACCAAGGCAACGCATGTCGCGATTTGCGCCTGGCGAGGGCCGCCTTTGCCGGCGCTGGAAGCCGCCTATCCATTCGCGGCGGGGTTGATTGAAGGCCGGCCGCCGGCATGGTTGCGCGAGTGCCCCACGGCCGCTTCATCGCCGCTGCGGATCTACAGCTATCGCAATGCCGATGGAACGGATGCCGTGTGCCCGGCTTCGACGCTCGCGATTCAGGCCCGGCCGTAGAGCGGCACCAGAGTTCCGCTCATCGCCTGATTGGCGGGTGAGGCCAGGTAGGCGATGGCCTCGGCCGCGGCTTCGAGGCTGACCCATCTGGTGAAATCGGCGTCCGGCATATCGGCACGGTTCGCCGGCGTGTCGAGCGTCGACGGCGCCACGGCATTGACCAGGATACCCTCGGCCTTGAGTTCCTCCGCCATCGCCACCGTCATCGCCGCGACGGCTGCCTTGCTGGCCGCGTAGGCAACCATGCCGGCACCGCGCCTGAGGTCGAGCCCGGCGCGCGCGGTGACATTGACGATGCGGCCGGCGGTGCCTGACTCCAGCATCGAGCGGATGGCCGCGCGGCTGCACAGGAAGGTGGTGCGGGCATTGGTGTCCATCATCTCGGCAAAAGATGCCGATTCGATCTTTTCCACCGGCGCCGCGGCAAAGCCGCCGGCCAGATGGACGGACCCCCACAAGGCGGGAACCTGAGCATAGAAGGCCTCGACCTTGGCGGAGTCCGACAGGTCGACATTGTGCGCCAGCTTGACGTTCTCGTGCGCGGCGAAAGGAAAATGCTGGGGTGCGGCGGCGTGCGCGTTCGGCACGTGGCAGATCGCGCCCTGCTCCAGCAGCCTGCCGACCACCGCGCCACCGAGCGCTCCGGTTCCGCCGGTCACAACGATATGCCTGCCCTTGAGTGTTTCCGTCATCCTGGACCGCTCCTGTCGTTTTTTATGATTTTGTCGCTTGTTGCCGCCCGACGCGAAGCGTCGCGCCTTTCGGGCGATCACTCAATTGATATCTCGACATGGCAGCCGTCACGTCTTTGCATGCGTCAGGCAGCCGTGCGACAGGCAGAGCCGCGGGCGCGCTGCTCATGCCTGCGCAAAAGCCAAGCCGGCGAAGGATACGATGCTGGATGGAAAATCAACGCTGTCCTGAAGGCTTCAATCGATCGTGATTTCGATGACGCACGGCAGTCCCGTCGCCCGGGCGCGTTTCAGGGCCCGCGGCAAGGCGCCGATATCGGCCAGCCGTTCGGCGCCGATGCCATAGGCCTCGGCCAGCTTGCAGAAATCCGGCGGCGCCGGCGATACGCCGACAGGTTCCACGCCGACATCGAGCATCGAGGTTTCGATCTCGCGATAGCCGCGATTGTTCCAGACGACGAAGATGACAGGGGCCGCGGCATCGAGCGCCGCGCCGAGCTCAGGCAACGTGAACTGGAACCCGCCGTCGCCAGTCAGGCAAACGACCGGCGCATCGGGCATGGCAAGCGCTGCGCCGATCGCCGCCGGCGGGCCGTAGCCGAGCGCGCCGAAGCCGGTGGAGGCGTTGAACCAGCCGCCTGGCCGGTCGTGATCATAGTAGAGGTTGGCGGCGTAGATCGGTTGTGTCGAATCACCAACGATAATCGCGCCCGGCAAGGTGTCGCGTATCATTTCCACCGCATGCACCTGCGCCACATAGGCCGGGCTCAGCTCGGCAAAGCCGGCCTCGCGTGCAGCGGCGGCGCGTACCTGGCCGTCCGGCGCGGCCGGATGAGCGGCGCCGATCGCGGCAAGCAGGGCCTCGATCGCCTCGGTGCAATCGGCCTGGATGGCGACTGTCATCGGACGTCGCGCAAGCTGGTCGGCGCCGATGTCGATGCGGATCAGATTGGAAGGCAGGACGAAGCCGCCGTCGCCATAGCCGTCATAGTCGGTCGGCCCGAATTCCGTGCCGGCGGCAATCACCAGATCGGCGTCCGCCATCAGGGCGCGAACCGCCTTCAGGCTCGGGCTTGCCGGAACGCAGAGCGGATGGCGGTGCAGCAGGCCGCGCGCATTGGTGGTTTCGACGACCGGTGCGCCCATTGTCTCGGCCAGGCGACGCAGCGCCATGTCGGCACGCTTGGCGCCGCCGCCGGCAAGGATCAACGGACGGCGCGCGGCGGCGATGAGTTTGGCCGCGTCCGCAATTGCCGCGCCGTCGGGCGCCGGCGGTGCGACGTTGCTCAACAAGGCAGCGATGCCGTCCGCCGGCTTGACCATGACATCGGTCGGGATTTCGATATGCACCGGACCGGGGCGGGAAGACGAAAACAGTGCGAAGGCCCGTGCCAGCGCGCCGGGCAATTCATCGGCTTCGGTAATGCGTTGCGAAAACAGGGCCACCGTTTCCATCATGCCGCGCTGATCCGGCAGCTCATGCAGGAAGCCCAGCCCCTTGCCCAGGGTCGGCATGGCGTTGACGCCCGAGATGACCAGCATCGGCACCGAATCGGCGCGCGCCTGGCCCATGGCGGTGATGGTGTTGGTCAGCCCCGGTCCGGTGATGACGAAAGCGACGCCCGGCCTACCGCTGGCGCGGGCATAACCGTCGGCCATGAAGCCGGCACCCTGCTCATGGCGCGGCGTGACGTGACGGATCTTCGAGCGCGCCAGGCCACGGTAAAGCTCGACCGTGTGGACGCCTGGAATGCCGAAGACAGTATCGACGCCATGCGCTTCAAGCAGCGTGATGAGGGCCTCGCCGAGTGTCGTCATTGGTTTTTCTTCCCTTCCGGCGCAAGGCCTAGTTCGGCCTCGACGGTCTTGATGCCAATCGCCGCCAGTTCGCCGGGCGAGAACATCTCGCCGGCCAGGCAGCCTTCGATCCAGAGTCCGTCGATGATCGCATTGATCGCGATGGCATGGTGGCGCAATTGGCTTGTGTCCGGATTGCGCCGTTCGGCGGCGAGCACCTCGGCCACGACCGCTTCCACCTCATTGCGAAAACCAAGGTAGCCTTCGCGGTGGGCATGGGCCAGGGTCGGATCCGCTCTGGCGCGGCCGATGAAGGTTGCCCAGAGCGAAAACACCCGCGCGTCGATGATCGGCGCATCGAGGTTGGCGGTGATGAAAGCCGCAAGACGCTGACGAGGCGAGGCGTCTTCCATGACCAACGCCGCTTTCGCCTGCTCGGTCATGCGGCCCATCAGCGCCGCATAGGCTTCCTGCAGCAATTCTTCCTTGCTGGGAAAATAGTGCCGGATCAGCCCGGCGGTGACGCCGGCACGCAATGCGATGGTGCGCAAGGTGGCGCCCTGCAGGCCATGTTCCGCCACGCTGTCCAGGGTGGCCTCGATCAGATCCTGCCGCCGCCGCTCCTCGCCCTCGCGACGGAAGCTGCGGCGGGACGGCGTATTCATTGGCGCAGGATCGGCCGTGTCAGGCATGTCGGCCCGCCCTCGCAGGCGATGCAGAGCGCATCCGCCTCGAAGATTTCGACCGTGCAGCCGGCGGCTTCCATCGCGGCTTTGGTCTTTGGAAAGCCTGCAACGGCAATGACCTTGAGTGGGCTGGTCGGCAACACGTTCAGGCTAAGGCCATTGGAAGCCGCGAACTCTTCGGCGTCGCCTTCGACCAGCCGGATGTTGCGCGCCTTCAGCATCTGATAGAACGGGGCCGGCAAAAGCGGTGAATAGACCAGCGCGAGGTCGTCGGCCAGCGGGCTGATCACCGACATCAGATGCAGGCACGCCTCCTCGCCCTGCCACAGCGGCAGGTCAAAGCCGTAGACGGAAACGCCGAGCGGCGTCAGCAGGTTGGAAACCTGCTGGATGCCTTCCTGGTTGGAGCGGACACCGCGCCCGATCACCAGCGTGCGGGCATCAAGCCATACACAATCACCACCTTCGACCTGGCCGGGAGCCTCGACCCGGCCGAGGATTGGAATGCCCAGCCTTCGGTAGGTTTCCTCATGCAGCGAAGGTTCCCTGGCGCGCAAGGGCTTGCCCATGGACAGGATCAACGCGCCGCGGTCGGTCATCAGCGACGGGTCGTGCGTAAACACCGAGTCCGAAAGTCCGTCCGCGGTGTCCTCGATCCATTCGATCTCGGCACCGGAAGCCGTCACCAGTTCAGCAAGGAGCGCGTGCTGCGATGCCGCTTTCGCCGGATTGAAACCCGGGCCATAGTGCCAGGCATCCCTGTCGGCATTGCGCATGGCGTTGGCCGCCGACCGCATCAGCACGCGTCGCAGCGGCGCCGCCATGGACTGTGATCCGAAAGCGCTCATAGAGGCCCTTTTTCTGCTGAAAAAAATCGAAAAAATTTCATGGAAGGCTATTTATACACTTGCACAACAAGCTCGCAAGTGCCGTAATGAGCAGGATTGACGGGCTCTCGCCGTTGGGTCCATGCTGAAGTCTGGAGTGGGCAGTACAGCGTATATGTTGATTAGCCGGATAGACGTTCGACGAGCCGCCGACCCTACAGAGGTCGCCCAGTGACCGTGGTGGAAGCTGCCACAGTCCAATCCGGCAAGGTGCAGGACGGCGCCGCCGAAGCCATCCATGTCGAGAACCTGCACAAGAAATTCGGCGAACTGCACGTGCTGAAGGGCGTGTCGCTGTCGGCGCGCGACGGCGAGGTGATCGCCATTATCGGCGGCTCGGGCTCGGGCAAATCGACACTGCTGCGCTGCATCAACTGCCTGGAAAACCCGACCAGCGGCATCATCCGCGTCAACGGCGAGGAGATCAAGCTCAGGGCCGACAGCTATGGCCACACCGTTCCGGCGGACCGCAAGCAGATCGAGCGCATCCGCTCCAAGCTCGGCATGGTGTTCCAGAATTTCAACCTGTGGAGCCACATGACGCTGATCGAGAACGTCATCGAGGTTCCGGTGCATGTGCTCGGCGTCAAGCGCGACGAGGCTATCGCCCAGGCCGAGAAATTGCTGGCGCGCGTCGGGCTTGCCGAAAAGCGCGATGTCTATCCGGCCTATCTTTCAGGCGGCCAGCAGCAGCGCGCCGCGATCGCTCGCGCGCTTGCCATCAATCCGCGCGTCATGCTGTTCGACGAGCCGACCTCGGCGCTCGACCCCGAACTGGTCGGCGAAGTGCTGAAGGTGATCGGCGACCTGGCGCGCGAAGGCCGCACCATGGTGCTGGTCACCCACGAGATGAAGTTCGCCCGCGAGGTCGCGACCCACGTCGTCTATCTCTACAACGGGCTGGTCGAGGAAGAAGGCCCGCCGGAGCAGATCTTCGGCGCACCGAAATCCGAAAGGCTCAAGCAGTTCATCCGCAACATCGGCTAGGGACAGGCCGAGGCGGAAGAAAACCGGGAACCAACAACAAACTGGGAGTTTGAAATGAAGACTGTTCTGAAGACATTCGCCGCGGCGCTGCTGCTCGGCGTCGCCGCCATGGGCGTCGCCAAGGCCGATCCGGTCAAGATCGGTGTCGCCGCCGAGCCCTATCCGCCCTTCACCTCGCCGGACGCCTCGGGCAAATGGGTCGGCTGGGAGATCGAGTTCATCGACGCCGTATGCGCCGAGGAGAAGCTCGACTGCGTCATCACGCCGGTCGCCTGGGACGGCATCATCCCGGCGCTGACCACCAAGAAGATCGACCTCATCGTCTCTTCGATGTCGATCACCGCGGAGCGCGAGAAGACGATCGATTTCTCGGACAAGTATTACAACACGCCGACGGCGATCATCGGACCGAAGGACCAGAAATTCGGCTCCACGCCTGAAGACCTCAAGGGCAAGGTCGTCGGCGTCCAGGTGTCGACCGTGCATGCCGTCTACGCCAAGAAGCACTTCGGCGCCACGGCTTCCGAGATCAAGGAGTACCAGACCCAGGACGAAGCCAACAACGATCTCGCCGCCGGCCGGCTGGACGCGGTGCAGGCCGATTCCATCGCGCTCGGCGAATTCCTCAAGTCGGACCAGGGCAAGGCCTGCTGTGACCTGAAGGGCATGGTGGCTCCGGACGACGAAGTGCTCGGACCGGGCGTCGGCGCCGGCGTGCGCAAGGAAGACACCGACCTGAAGGAAAAGATCAACGCCGGCATCAAGGCGATCCGCGCCAACGGCAAGTATGACGAGATCTCGAAGAAGTACTTCGATTTCGACATTTACGGCGGCGGCGGCGCGCAGTCGAACTGATTGGCAAGCCTGGCTTGTGACCGCGCGGCGCATCGTGCGCCGTGCGGGTTTCGCCTGAACCTGTCCACGCACGCTTTCGCTGACGAAAATGGCCAGCGGCTGACGCCAGCAATCCGGGGGCAAAGCTGATCGACGCATTTCTTTCGGCCTCGGCGGCCGGCATCATCGAGCTTCTCTCGCCCAACCCACCAGGCTGGGGCGGAACGCTTCTGCTCGGACTTCTGCATTCGATCGAGATCGCGCTCGGGGCCACCTGCCTCGGCCTTTTGATCGGCACTGGCGGCGCCTTCGGCAAGCTTTATGGCGGGCCGGTGGTGCGTGATCTGCTGGCGGTTTACACCACCGTCGTGCGCGCGGTGCCCGAACTGGTGCTGATCCTACTGCTTTATTATGCCGGAACCGACCTGATCAACCAGGCGCTGACGGCAATGGGCTACCAGCGCGTCGACATCAGTGGCCTTGCCGCCGGCATCGCCGTGCTCGGCTTCGTCCAGGGCGCCTATTCGACGGAGGTGATACGCGGAGCGATCCTGGCTATTCCGCAGGGCCAGATCGAAGCCGCCCGTGCCTACGGAATGTCTCCCGGCCTGATGCTGCGGCGCATAACACTGCCGGCCATGCTGCCGTTTGCCATACCGGGCCTCGCCAACCTCTGGCTGATCGCCACCAAGGACACCGCCCTGCTGGCGGTCGTCGGGTTCTACGAACTGGCGCTGGCAACGCGGCAGGCCGCAGGCGTCACCAAAGCCTATTTCACCTTCTTTTTCGCCGCAGCCGTTCTCTACCTGCTGCTGTCGCTGATTTCCAATTTCCTTATCGGCCGCGTCGAGGCATGGTCGCGGCGCGGCATGCCTTCGCTCAAGGAAGCACGCTGATGGCGAACGAAGCGGCCGTCATCAACGTTGTCGCGCGAACGTCGCTATGGCTGCAGCCGCACCGCATCGTGCTGATCCTGGTCGCGCTGGGGCTGGTTCTGGGTGCCATATTCTTCATGCGCTGGGACTGGCTGCCGCAGTATTACGAGATGGGCCTGCTCGGCATCTGGCGTTCACTATGGATCCTGGCCGTTACCTGCGTGCTCGGCTTCCTGCTCGCCGTGCCGCTCGGGCTGGCGCAGGCCACCGGCTCGTTCTGGTTCGCGGCACTCGCCAAGGCCTTCTGTACGGTGATCCGGGGAACGCCGCTGCTGATCCAGCTGTGGCTGCTCTATTACGGCCTCGGTTCGCTGTTTCCGCAATATCCGTGGATCCGCGAATCCTGGATGTGGCCGTATCTGCGGCAAGCCTGGCCTTATGGCGTGCTGGCGCTGACCCTGTCGTTCGCCGGTTACGAGGGCGAGGTGATGCGCGGTGCCTTTGCCGGCGTACCCAAGGGACAATTGGAGGCGGCTCGCGCCTTTGGCATGAGCCGCTGGAAAATCTTTCGGCGCATCTGGCTGCCGCAGGCCTTCTACAGGGCGCTGCCGACACTGACCGGCGAGACCGTGCTGCAATTGAAATCGACGCCGCTGGTGGCGACGATCAGCGTCATCGATATCTTCGCCGTTTCGTCCAAAGTGCGGCAGGACACCTATCTCACCTACGAACCCTTGCTGCTGCTGGCGCTGATCTACATGACGATCACCGGCATCCTGGTGTTCGCCTTCGGCAGGATAGAGGCGCGCATCCCGAACAAGATCGGCTAGAGCATTTCACCGTTTCACGGAAACGGCGAACCGCTCTATCTCTTTGTTTTTACGCAATTCCCAAGGGAAAGCGCTACGCGCTTTTCCCGGGAAAACCGTGTCACACTTTTCCTGGAATTGCTCTCGTGAGGAGTGAGTAGCGAATAGTGAGTGGAAGCGGCTCGCCGCATCCTCTATTCACTACCCACCACTCCCTACCCACTTGAAGGCAGCTACGATGCAACTCAGTCTCGACCAGGCAAGAGGACTGTGCCGGATGGCGGCACTCGGCGCCGGCGCCAATGAAGAAGCGGCGCAATCGCTCACCGCCTCGATCATATCGGCCGAGGCAGAAGGGCTTTCGAGCGTGGGGCTCACGCATTTCATCGATTATCTCGAAGCGCTCGAGGCCGGCCGCATCGACGGCAACGCCGATCCGGTGATCACAAGGCCGGCGCTGGCGGTCTATCTCTCCGACGCGCGCGGCGGGCTGGCGCATACCGGCTTCGACCGCACCATCGACGACCTCGCCAAGGCGGCAAGGCTGTTCGGCGTCGCCATCTTCTCGCAGAAGAATGCCTATACATGCGGCGCGCTCGGCTACTTCACCGGCCGGCTGGCGGCGCAAGGGCTGGTGTCGTTCGCCGCCACCAATGGCCCGGCCGTTCTGGCTGGTTCCGGCTCGGTCAAGCCGGTCTATTGCACCAACCCGATGTCGTTCGCCGCCCCTGCCGCCGACGGCGCGCCGCTGGTCATCGACCAGTCGTCGAGCGCCACCGCTTTCGTCAACATCCGCAAGGCGGCCGAGGACGGCAAGAAAATTCCCGAAGGCTGGGCGCTGGACGAGAGCGGCAACCCGACCACCGATCCGGCGGCCGCCATGAAGGGCGCCATGCTTGCCTTCGGCGGCCAGCGCGGCGCCAACATCGCGCTGATGGTCGAAGTGCTGGCAGCCGGCCTGTCGGGCGCCAACTGGTCGCTCGACGCGCCATGGTTCAGCGGCGGCCCGGACAGCCCCGGAACCGGCCTGTTCGTGCTTGCCGTCGAACCCAAGCTGCTCGATCCGGATTTCGAGCAGCGCATGAAGGACCAGCTCGACCGGCTGCGCCGCCGCTACGGCGTCCATGTGCCGGGGCGCGCCCGGGCAGAGGCAGCCGAGAAGGCGCAGGCACGCGGCATCACCGCGCCGAAGGCGGTCGTGCAGCGCATTTCCGAATTCGCCGAGCGCTATTCAACCTGAATAGTCCATTATTTCAGACAGTTACCTGAAGACTGCCGGCGCAGGGCGCGGCGCGGTGCGTTTTTTTCTGCGCGCCGCTGAACCTTTTTGCGCTTTGCAAACACCCAGCTTTGTCCAGGGCAAGGCGAGCTTGCCCGATCCACGCCGGGGGAAACAGCAAACCGAAAGCGAAAGCCTGCTTCACGCGGAGGATGTCCCTTTGCGCCTCGGAAAACCCAACCGGAATCAAAAGGAAAATTGCCATGACCAACACCAAGATAACCATGCTCACCGCGGTCCTTCTTCTCGGCTCGTTCATGGGCGCCACCCAGGCAGCCACGTTGAAGGCCGCTCCGGTGAAACCGTCCACGCCCGGCGTCATCACCGCCCCGAGCGGCGGCGCCACCGAGGACCATTACTGCAAGAACGGCCACGCCAAATTCGCCAATTGCAGCGCCGATTTCGTCGCGGCCTGCAAGAAGGTCGGTGGCACCATGTCGGATGTTCAGGGCTGGGGTGGGCGTACTTGCTTCACGCCCTCCTGATACCGTCTCAGGTCAGGCCGCTTCGTCGGCCCCCTGGCTTCGCATGGATGTCATCCAGAAAACCCCGCTTCGGCGGGGTTTTCTGCGTCGACGCCCGCATCGGCAAGGCGTTCTGAGGTGTTTTTGTCCCGACGCAATTCCCAAGGAAGAACCGCCTTGCACTTTTCCTGGAATTGCTCGGAGACAAGGGGGACAGCGACGTCGCGTCACCCTTTGCCTTTGGCGCAAAACGGACTATGAAACGGCTTCAGCCAAGCCATCTGGAACGTGCGCCGGAGCCCGCCATGACCGAAATCTTGCAGACCCCGAAGCTCGTCGTCGTCTTTGGCGGGTCCGGCTTTGTCGGCCGCCATGTCGTGCGCGCGCTGGCCAAGCGCGGCTATCGCATCCGGGTCGCCTGCCGGCGGCCTGACCTTGCAGGCCATTTGCAGCCGCTCGGCAATGTCGGGCAGATCCAGCCGGTACAGGCCAATGTGCGGGTGCGCTGGTCGGTCGACCGCGCCGTCCAAGGCGCCGACCATGTCATCAACCTGGTCGCCGTCCTGCATGAGAGCGGCCGGCAGAAGTTCTCCGCCGTGCACGAGTTCGGCGCCCGCGCGGTCGCCGAGGCGGCGCGCTCCGTCGGCGCCGGCCTCACCCATATTTCAGCGCTCGGCGCCGATCTGGGCTCTGGCTCGGACTACGCACGCACCAAGGCGCTTGGCGAACAGGCCGTCCTGGAGACGATCAAGGATGCGGTGATCTTCCGGCCGTCGATCAATTTCGGGCCTGAGGATTCCTTCTTCAACCGCTTCGCCAACATGGCGCGCTATTCACCGGTGCTGCCGCTGATCGGCGGCGGTCACAACAAGCTCCAGCCGGTCTATGTCGGCGATGTCGCCGAGGCGGTGGCGCGCTCGGTCGAGGGCAAGGTCGATGGCGGCCAGATCTACGAGCTTGGCGGTCCCAAGGTGCTCACCTTCAGGGAATGCATGGAAGAGCTGCTCGAGGTGATCGAGCGCAAACGCCTGCTGGTGCCGGTGCCGTGGTGGGTGGCCAACATCCAGGCCTCTATCCTCGGACTGTTGCCCAATCCGCTGCTGACCAAGGACCAGGTGATGCAGCTGCGCGAGCACAACATCGTTTCCGACGCGGCAACCAAGGCCAACCGGACACTCACCGGGCTGGGCATCCAGCCGCAATCGATCGCGACGGTCCTGCCCAGCTACCTCTGGCGCTTTCGCGCCGCCGGTCAATTCCAGCAGCGCAAGCCCGCGGCATAAACTGCCGCAACCGTCCAAAGGTCAGGCCGGCATCACCTGACTATCGGCCCGCCTAGAGCATTTCACCGTTTCACGGAAACGGCGAACCGCTCTATCTCTTTGTTTTTACGCAATTCCGGACGGAAAACCGTGTCACACTTTTCCTGGAATTGCTCTAGCGAGGTGTGACCTGCATGGGTAAACCACCATGCGGCTGCGTGGTCAGTTTCTGCACCGGCCAGGGCTTCGTTTCAGCGGTCACATCGAAGCGGAAGCGCGATAGCAGGATGGCGAGCGCGATGATCGCCTCCTGCATGGCGAAGCTGGCGCCGATGCAGACGCGCGGCCCCGCGCCGAACGGCAGATACTGGAAGCGGTCGATCTTTTCGCGGTTTCCCGGGTGAAAGCGCTCCGGCAGGAAGGCATCGGGCCTGTCCCAAAGCTTCCGGTGGCGATGAACGACCCATGGCATGACCAGCACGGCCGCGTGCTTGGGGATGTAAAGATCCTTCCACATCTCCGGCACGATCGGTTCGCGGTTGATCGACGGCGCCGGCGGGTAGAGCCTGAGCGCCTCCTCGAAGGCGGCGCGCGTCAACGGCATGGCGTCCAGCCACTTCGTCGGATCGGCTTCGCGCGCCAACACCTGGTCGATCTCCTGTTCGACCCTGTTGCGCTCCCATGGCGATTCGGCCAGGCAATAAAGCGTCCAGCCGAGTGCGCGCGCCGTGGTCTCATGGCCGGCGCCAATGAAGGTGATGATGTTGTCCTCGACCTCGGCCCGGGTCAGCCCCTCTGGCCCCTCGGCCTTGAGCAGGAGCGTCAGGAAATCCTGCGGCACGGCATCGGGATCGCGCCTGACCTTCTCTTCGCGCATCTTGACCGTGTCGGTGACGATCTTGCGGAAATAGGCCATGGTCTTGCGCCCGCGGATGCGGGTGAGCCGCGGCAGCCAGTCGGGCGCGCGCAACAGGTCGAGCGGATCGACACGGCCCATGGTCTCGAACAGACGATCGATCTCATTGGCGAAACTGCCCTGCTCGCCAGCGATCTCGCCGGAAAACAGCGTCTCGGCCAGGATGTCGTAGGTGAGCAGCGTCATGTCATGGGCGATATCGGACATGCCGCCCGCCTCGTAGCGGGTGGCGAACTCGCGCGTGCGCTTCAGCATCGGCTGGGCGAAGCCGAAAATGTGGCGCGGGGTGAACACCGGCGCCATCGCCTTGCGCGACCGCTTCCAGACCTCGCCCTCGGCGGTCAGCAGGCCGTCGCGCAGGATCGGTCGCAGGATCTTCTGGCGCACCGTCGCCATTTTGTAGTTCTTGGCATTGTCGACCAGCACATGGCGGATAAGGCCGGGGTCGTTGGCGATGACCAGCGGCCCGCCGGCGCCGTTGGCCGAAATCCAGGGTTCGTTGTAGGTCGGCTCACCCCACAGTTCGAGCGGGTTGCGGTAGACGATGCGGATCATCTCCAGCGTCGAAGGCGGCGATGTGCGCGGCTTCGGCGCGGGCGGTACGAATGGGGCGGGCTGCGTGTCCATGAAGTGCTCCGCTGTTCGCCCTCAATGTAGTGACTGGCGATGCGGGCGTCCATGTGGCCGAACGGCAGGACGAACCAGGCCAGCGCGAGACGCGAAAGCAGACGGGTCGTCTAATCGCTCGACCGTCAAGGGGGTGAGTGCAAGGCCGTCGTCCTTTCTGTCGATTCTCGTTCGTCCGAATGCCGGGTACAGGGTCGTCTACGCGGTCGACGCGATGATCGCCGCAGGATGAGTTTCGCAGGTGAGATCTTCCTATGTTCGTTGCGCAATCTGCTTACCGAGGCAGTTGCTTCCCGCTTCGCGGAATGATCTCAGCCACGTCCCGGCAGGGACAGCTTGATGCGTCTGTAAGAACGCTGTTGGTGGAATGGTATGGCGGAATCGTCGCAGGCGAGCGACCGAGGTATCAGACAGCGGCTTGCGTTCCTCCGTGCGGATCAAACAGCTCGCCCGTCCGAAGCATCGCATGCATGATCACCGCCAGCTTGCGCGCCAACGCTACGGCCGCTCGCTTGAAGCCGATCCGATCTTTCAGCTCCAACGCCCAGGTTCGCAGGCTGCTGGTATCCGTCGACCGGTTCAGGATAACCGCGGCCGCCTCATATAGCAGTCCGCGCAACTGATTGTCGCCACGGCGCGAGATATGACCATCATTATCGACCTCGCCGGACTGGTAGCGCCTCGGGGTCAGGCCTACCCATGCGCCCACGGCGCGCGAGTTCCTGAAGTTGGCCGGATCCTCCACCGCTGCGGCAAAGGCAGTGGCTGTGACGGTGCCTACACCGGGCACTGACATGAGCAGACGGCAGTGCTGGTCCTCACGCGCCGTCGCGGCCAGCTGCTTGCTCAGCTCTGCGATTTGGTATCGGATACCACTCCATGCCTGAAGCATTGGCACAACAATGCGCGCCAGCTTTTCTTCACCCTGCAGAAGGTCGCGAACGTTGCGTTCGAACACGCTTCCGGCGCCCTTGGGCACGACAAGGCCGAACGTCTTCATCAACCCACGGATTTGATTGGATATCTGCAAACGCATCTTAAGAAGTTGGCGCCGTGCGGTGATCAGCGTGCGGATCAGCATGCTGTCGAAACCTTTGACCCGGACCTCTCGGTAGAAGCCGACCTCGGCCAGATGTGCCAGGCCATCGGCATCGTTCGCATCGGTCTTGTTCGCGGCCATGTCGAGCGCGGCTTTGGCATGCCGCGCGTCGATGCAGATCACCGGCAGGCCCTCTGCCGTCAACGCATGGTAGAACCACACCGACAGCGGCCCCGTTTCGAACACGACCCGCCGGACATGCGGTGCGCGCTTGCGGATCACCGCCGCAAGCAGTTGCGGATCGGACGCGCACTTGCCCCGCCAAATCCTCTTACCGTTCTGCCGGATCGATATTGCCGTCTCTTTCATGGATACGTCGAGACCGATATAGTGTTCCATGGCTGTCCTCCGTTCGGTGGCTGGGCCCGGTGTCGATCGAGAGCCCGTTCTTCATCCTATCGGAGGACAGCCAGCCGGCCAGATGTTCGAACATCGCCGCCACATCTCAGGTGGCCACCGCTTCCGCGATTACTTCATGTTCGTTCATCCGATCGTGACCGCCATGCGCAGGCTCCCGCCTTGTCCGTCGTTGCGCTCTGCCGTAGGGACCGTCAGCAACGGATACCGCCAATCGAAGGAGCCCGCCTTGAAGCACCAGTTGAACATCATCATCGGCAGCACGCGGCCCGGCCGCGCCGGCCCGGTTTTTGCCGAGTGGCTGGAGGCGTTCGCGCGCGAGCATGGAAAATTCGAGCCGGTGCTGACCGATATCGCCGCGTTCGACCTGCCGGTGCTGGACGAGCCGCATCATCCGAGACTTGGCAACTACCAGAACGACCACACCAAGGCCTGGTCGAAGGCGACCGACGCCGCCGACGCGTTTGTGTTCGTGGCGCCGGAGTACAATTATTTCGTCGCGCCGGCGATCGTCAACGCGGTCGACTACCTCGCGCGGGAATGGAAATACAAACCCGCCGCCATTTTCAGCTATGGCGGCGTTTCCGGTGGCCTGCGCGCGGCGCAGGCGCTGAAGCCGTTGCTGACATCGGTCGGAATCATGCCGATCCCGGAGGGCGTCGCGCTGCCGATGTATCAGAAGCTGCTCGACGAAAACCGCGCTTTCAACGCCAGCGAGCAGGTGGCCGGCGGAGCCAAGATCATGCTGGACGAGCTGTCGCGCTGGAGCGAGGCACTGAAGCCGATGCGCGCGGCCTGAACGAGCCGGTTCGAGCCGGCTTGCCCGCGCAATAAAGAGGTGGAATGGTCGGCAAACGACCGAGCCGGGGGGCGGTTCCACTTGCGTTTGCTGTTTGCCTTGCTGCTGATGCTCGCAACCACCGCCACCGCGGTGGCCGAGCGGCGCGTGGCGCTGGTCATGGCCGACGACGATTACCGGCTGGTCCGGGCGCTCGCCAATCCCGTTCACGACGGCGAGGCGATGGAAGCGTCGCTGAAGAAGCTCGGTTTTGAGGTCGTGCTCGAAACCAACCGGGATCTGCGGCGCATGCGGCGCGCACTCGACGATTTTCGCGAAGACGCCAAGGGTGCCGACGTGGCGCTGGTCTATTTCTCCGGCCATGGCGTCGAGATCTCAGGCGACAACCGGCTGCTGCCGGTCGATGCCGACGCGTCCTCGCTCGACGCGCTGGACAAGACCAGCCTGCCGCTGGAAGAGGTGCGCGACGCGGTCGCCGCCACCGCCAAGGTCGGGTTGATCGTGCTCGATGCATGCCGCAGCGATCCGTTCTCGGGGAACGGTGGCGAAGGGCGCGGCGCCACCGCCCTGGCAAAGGATGTCGTGGACAAGGTCAAGCCGGGCCTCGGGCGCGTTGGCCGGGCGGAAAACATCCTGTTTGCTTTTTCGGCCGCGCCCGGCGAGACGGCCGCCGACGGAACCGGCCAGAACTCGCCCTTCACGACGGCGCTGACCAAATATCTCGGCACCGACGGGCTCGAAATCCGCTCCGTGCTGACGCTGGTACAACAGGAGGTCTATGACCTGTCGCGCGGCAAACAGCTGCCCTATGTCGAGAGCGGCCTGCCGAAGCTGTTCTTCGCCGCCACCGCCAGGGAACAGTTGCCGGAGCGCGAACGCCTGCTGCTGGCCATGGCCGACGTGACGCCGGAAATGCGCGGTCAGGTCGAGCAGATCGCCAGCGATGCCGACATGCCGCTGGCGCCGCTCTATGGCGCGCTGATCAGCGCCGACACCAGCCATCTGTCGGCGGACAGGCTGAATGCCCGGCTGCGCGAGGCGGCCGACGCCTTCGTCAAGGTGCGCGCCGAGATGAAGACGCTGGCTGCCGACGATCCGCGGGTCACTGAACTGCGCCGCCAGGCCGAGGAGCAACTGGCCCTGGGCGCCTTCGGCGCGGCCCAGGCGAAGCTCGCCGAAGCGGTCGCCGTCGACGAGGTGTCGCGCAAGGCGCTGAAGGCGAATTTCGTCGACCGCACGCTGTCACAGGCCGCAACACTGTTCCTGTCGGCGGGTGCAGCACGCGCCGACCTCAGCTATGCGGCGGCCATCAAGGGCTATGAAACGGTGCTGTCGCTGTATGGCGAAGCTGGGCAGACCGCTCTCAACCTGGAACAGGCCGACCGTCAGAGCCGCACGCTGGAGGAACTCGGTCAGCTTTATACGACGGTCGGCAATGTCGAGGCGGCCGGCCGCGCCTTCACCGCCCTGTTGGGCGATCTCGAGCAGCGGTCGCGTCAGGAAGCCGATCCCAGCGTCAAGCGGGATCTCGCCATCAGCCACATCAAGCTCGCCAACATAAAAATGGCGCAAGGCGACCTGCCGACCTCGCTCGAAAACTATGAGGCGGCCAGGGGCATGCTGCAGCAGCTGACCGCAAGCATGCCGAATAAGAAGGACTGGCTCGGTGATCTTGCCATGGCCAATGACAAGATCGGCAACGTGCTGGCGACGCAAGGCGACGTGGGCGCGGCGGCTCAGGCCTATCGAGAGAGCCTGTCGATCAAGCAGAAATTGGCCGATGCCGAGCCGGACAGCGCCTATCGGCTGCGCGACCTGACCATAAGCTATGACGAGATCGGCGACCTTGCCCGTGCCGCCGGCCAGTTGGACGATGCCCAGACGGCCTTTGAGGAGAGCCTGAGAATTCGGCTGGTGCTGACGGGGAACAAACCCGATGACCCAGAGCGCCAGCGCGCTGTCGCGGTCAGCCAGGAGCGGATCGGTGACGTGCTGCGCCAGCGCGGCGACGCCGCCGGTGCGCTCGTGGCCTACAGCAACAGCCAGGCAATCGCCGAAGACCTGGTGCGCCGCGACCCTAACGATACCGACTTGAAGCGCGACCTGTCGATCAGTTACGCCAAGATCGGCAACGCGCTCAACGACCAGGAGAACTGGCCGGCGGCACTGGCTTCCTACCGGCAAGCACTGGCCGTGGCGCGTGACCTTGCCGCTGATGACCCCGCCAACACCGAGTGGCAGCGCGACCTGTCGGTCTGCCTGGAAAAGGTCGCCGGCGTGCTTGACGCCCAGGGCAATACCGGCGACGCGCTGCAAAACTACCAGGACAGCCTTGCCATTGCCGACCGGCTGGCCAAGCTCGACCCAGGCAATTCCGACTGGCAACGCGATCTGTCAATCACCCTGTCGGAAATCGGCATGCTGGAGACCAAGCAGCGCCACTTCGAGGGCTCCAAGAAGGCCTTCGAAGCCAGCCTTGGCATCCGCCAGCAATTGGCCCGGTCCGACCCGAACAATGCGATCTGGCAATTCGACCTGGTGCAGGCCTACATCAACTACGCGTATGTGGCCAAGGATCCGAAGGCGGTGCTGACCAAGGCGCTGAACCTGGCGCTGGAGCTCGACCGCACGGGCCGGCTGGCGCCCAGGGACAAACCCACGATCAAATATCTGCGCGGCCTTCTCGCTAAATTCGGCACCCGAAAAAAATAGCCGGCTGCCGGCTCCGCATTTGGGCCGGAAATGCCTGCAAACCTTGGAAAAACCGCCTTTAGCGCCTATATCTTGTGCATAGCAGAGGCGCGATTCGGGGCCGATTTTTCGCGCTGTACAAGCGGCATCTAGACAACAGGTTTTCATGAGCGACCAGATCGAGAACACCAACGGCGCTGAAGCCGAATACGGCGCCGATTCCATCAAGGTTTTGAAGGGGTTGGACGCCGTCCGCAAACGCCCCGGCATGTATATCGGCGACACCGACGACGGTTCAGGCCTGCATCACATGGTCTATGAGGTGGTCGACAACGCCATCGACGAGGCCTTGGCCGGTCACGCCGACCTGGTCACGGTGACGCTCAACCCCGATGGTTCGGTGACGGTTATCGACAATGGCCGCGGCATTCCGACCGATATCCACACCGGCGAAGGCATTTCGGCGGCCGAAGTGATCATGACCCAGCTGCATGCGGGCGGCAAGTTCGACCAGAATTCCTACAAGGTGTCGGGCGGCCTGCATGGTGTCGGCGTGTCGGTAGTGAACGCCCTTTCGGCGTGGCTGAAGCTCAAAATCCGCCGCAATGGCCAGATCTTCGAGATGAGCTTCACGCATGGCAATGCGGACGCGCCGCTGAAAGTCACCGGCGCCTATGAACAGGACAAGCAGCCAGGCACCTATGAGGGGCGCAGCGGCTCGGAAATCACCTTTTTTCCGTCGTCCGAGACCTTCACCATGGTCGAATTCGACTTCGGCACGCTGGAACACCGGCTGCGCGAACTCGCCTTCCTCAATTCCGGCGTGCGCATCGTCTTGACCGATGCCCGCCATGCCGACGTGTTGCGGCATGAGCTGCATTACGATGGCGGCCTCGAAGAGTTCGTCAAATATCTCGACCGGGTCAAGAAACCGCTGATCGACAAGCCGATCGCCATCAAGGCCGAGCGCGACGGCATTACCGTCGAGGTGGCGATGTGGTGGAACGACAGCTACCACGAGAATGTGCTGGCCTTCACCAACAACATCCCGCAGCGCGATGGCGGCACCCATCTGGCCGGCTTCCGTGGCGCGCTGACGCGCCAGATCACCGGCTATGGCGACTCCTCGGGCCTGACCAAGAAGGAAAAGGTCTCGCTGATCGGCGACGATTGCCGCGAAGGCCTGACGGCGGTGCTGTCGGTCAAGGTTCCCGACCCGAAATTCTCCTCGCAGACCAAGGACAAGCTGGTCTCGTCGGAAGTCCGCCCGGTGGTCGAGGGGCTGGTCAACGAGGCGCTCGGCACCTGGTTGGAAGAGCACCCGACCGAGGGCAAGGTGGTCATCGACAAGGTGATCCAGGCCGCGGCGGCGCGCGAAGCCGCGCGCAAGGCGCGCGATATCACCCGCAAGAGCTCGCTCGGCGTCACGTCCCTGCCCGGCAAGCTGGCCGACTGCCAGGAACGCGACCCGGCGAAATCCGAAATCTTCATCGTCGAGGGTGATTCCGCCGGTGGCTCGGCCAAGGGCGGCCGTTCGCGGCAGAACCAGGCGATCCTTCCCTTGCGCGGCAAGATCCTCAATGTCGAGCGGGCACGCTTCGACCGCATGCTCGGCTCCGACATGATCGGCACGCTGATCACCGCGCTCGGCACCTCGATCGGCAAGGACGAGTTCAATGCCGACAAATTGCGCTACCACAAGATCATCCTGATGACCGACGCCGACGTCGACGGTGCCCATATCAGGACCTTGCTGTTGACCTTCTTCTTCCGGCAGATGCCGGAACTGATCGAGCGCGGCCACCTCTACATAGCCCAGCCGCCGCTCTATAAGGTGACGCGCGGCAAGAGCTCGCAATACATCAAGAACGAGAGCGCCTTCGAGGAATTCCTGATCGGCTCCGGGCTCGAGGAAGCCTCGCTTGCGCTGGGCTCCGGCGAGGTTCGGGCCGGGCAGGACCTGCGCAGCGCCATCGACGATGCGCTGGCCGTGCGCCAGCTCATCAACGGCCTGCACACGCGCTACAATAGGGGCGTGGTCGAACAGGCCGCGATCGCCGGCGGGCTCAACCCCGACGTCTTTGCCGACCTTGGTCGTGCCAACGCAATGGCGGAGCGGGTCGCACAACGTCTCGACATCATAGCCGAGGATACCGAGCGCGGCTGGACAGGGCGGATGTCGACGTCGAACGAAGGGATCGGCGGCTATGTGTTCGAGCGCACCGTGCGCAGCGTCAAGGAATACGCCCATCTCGACATGGCACTGATCAATTCGGCCGACGCCCGCCAGCTCGACCGCTACGCACAGCGCCTCAGCGAGGTCTATGGGACGCCGCCGGTGCTGCGCCGCAAGGATATCTCCGAAACCGTCTCGGGGCCTCTGGCGCTGCTCAATGCGGTCTTTGCGACCGGCCGCAAAGGGCTGACCATGCAGCGCTACAAGGGTCTCGGCGAGATGAACGCCGAGCAGCTCTGGGAAACCACGCTCGACCCGAATGTGCGCTCGCTGCTGCAGGTCAAGGTCAATGACGCCACCGACGCGGACTCGCTGTTCTCGCGGCTGATGGGCGACGAGGTCGAGCCGCGGCGTGAATTCATCCAGGACAACGCGCTATCGGTCGCCAATCTGGATATCTGAGGTCTGTGCAAGCTTTTTTGAGACATTGGCGTGCCCCAGGGCCCGCCAATGTCGGCTTGCACAATCAAAATCATTGAGGAGTTGCCGGAACAGAAGGCGTTCAAAGACATTGTGACAGTGTCGATCACAATTTCTTACAGGAGGCTTTCATGGGACGCGGCATTCTACTGTGGCTGCTCGGAGTTCCGATTCCGATCATCATTCTTCTCATGCTTTTCATGCGATAGGAGGCCTCCATGCAGTCCTCCACCCTATCGGCTGTCGGCGTATCGACTGCAACGGAATCATCCTCCACGGCTGTCAGCTGGGGACCGATCATCGCCGGTGCCTTCGCGGCCTCGACGCTGACCTTCATCCTCATGCTGCTCGGCTCCGGGCTTGGGCTAACGATGGTTTCACCCTGGTCGGGCTCTGGCCTCTCGGCGACCAGTTTCGCCGTATCGACTGCGATCTGGCTTGTCGTCGTGCAGTGGTTGTCGTCGGGTGTGGGCGGCTATCTGGCGGGCCGGCTGCGCACCAAATGGGTCGGCATCCACACCGACGAAGTCTATTTCCGTGACACCGCTCATGGCTTCCTCGCTTGGGCATTGGCCACCTTGCTCGTCGTCGGCGTGCTTGGCTCGGCACTTTCGGCGGCGATTGGAACGGGCGTGCAGGCAGCATCCAACGTGGCTTCGGGCGCCGCCACGGGAGCGTCGGCGGGCGCCTCCGCCAATGCCAGCAACGCATCGGCATCGGCCGACAATGCGACCTCCTATCTGGTGGATTCGCTGTTCCGGCCGGCCGATCCGGCCAAGCTCGCCACCGGCAACCCCGGCGATCAGGCCGCCGCGGCGGGGCAGGCCTCGCGCATCCTGATCGCCGGTACCGTCGCGGGCGAGGTATCCGCGGAGGACAAGACATACCTGTCGCAACTGGTGGCCGCGCGCACCGGCCTCTCCGAGGCGGATGCCAAAACGCGTGTCGATGCTGTCCTGGCCAAGGCGCAAGATGCCAAGGTCAAGGCACAGCAGGCGGCCGACACGGCCCGAAAAGCAAGCGCGACTTTCGCCCTGCTCGGCGCCCTGTCACTCGTCATCGGCGCCTTCATCGCCAGTGCCGCCGCGGCGCTTGGCGGCAGGCAGCGCGACGACGAGGAAGCGGTATTTCTCGCGAACCCCTGAACGCAATCGTCCATAGAAAATAGAAACGAGAAGAGCCCGGCTTTGAAACCGGGCTCTTTGCGTTTGTATGTCGAGATTTCTGCCGGCCCGGATCAGTGATCCATGGCCTTGACGATTTCCTCGGTCATCTTCTTGGCGTCGCCGAGCAGCATCATGGTGCCGTCCTTGTAGAACAGCGTGTTGTCGATGCCGGCGTAGCCGGAGCCGAGCGAGCGCTTGACGAACAGGCAGGTGCGCGCCTTGTCGACGTCGAGGATCGGCATGCCGTAAATAGGTGAGCTCTTGTCATCGCGCGCGGACGGGTTGGTGACGTCGTTGGCGCCGATGACATAGGCGACGTCGGCCTGCGCGAATTCGGAGTTGATGTCCTCGAGTTCGAACACTTCGTCATAGGGCACGTTGGCTTCGGCGAGCAGCACATTCATGTGGCCGGGCATGCGGCCGGCGACCGGATGGATGGCGTATTTGACGTCGACGCCGTTGGCCTTGAGCTTGTCGGCCATTTCGCGCAGCGCATGCTGCGCCTGCGCGACCGCCATGCCGTAGCCCGGCACGATGATGACTTTTTGGGCGTTCATCATCAGGTAAGCGGCATCGTCGGCAGAACCCTGTTTGACCGTGCGTTCGATGCCGTCATCGGCGGCAGCAGTCGTCTCACCGCCGAAGCCGCCGAGAATGACCGAGATGAAGCTGCGGTTCATGCCCTTGCACATGATGTAGGACAGGATCGCGCCGGACGAGCCGACCAGCGCGCCGGTGATGATCAGCGCCAGATTGCCGAGCGTGAAGCCGAGTGCGGCCGCCGCCCAGCCCGAATAGGAATTCAGCATCGAGACGACCACCGGCATGTCGGCGCCGCCGATCGGGATGATCAACAGGATGCCGAGCACCAGCGAGGCGGCGACGATCAGCCAGAAGACCAGTTTTGACTCGGTGGTGACGAGCAGGATGATCAGCACGATCAGCGCCACGCCGAGCGCGGCGTTGATGAAGTGGCGGCCGCCGATCATGATCGGCTTGCCGGACATGCGGCCGTCGAGCTTGAGGAAGGCGATGACGGAGCCGGTGAAGGTGATGGCGCCGATGGCGACACCAAGGCTCATCTCGATCAGCGCCTGGGCGTGGATGTCGCCAGCCGTGCCGATGCCGAAGCTTTCCGGCGCGTAGATGGCGGCTGCCGCCACCATGACGGCGGCGAGGCCGACCAGCGAGTGGAAGGCGGCGACCAGCTGCGGCATCGAGGTCATGGCGATGCGGCGCGCGGTGACGGCGCCGACGCCGCCGCCAATGGCGAGGCCAAGCACGATCAGGCCAAAGCGCGGGGCGGATGGAGTTGCCAGCGCCAGCGTGGTGGCGATGGCGATGCCCATGCCGATCATGCCGTAGAGGTTGCCCTGGCGGCTGGTGGTCGGATGCGACAGGCCGCGCAGCGCCATGATGAACAGGACGCCGGAAACGAGGTAGAGGAAGGACGCGAAGTTGGCGTTCATGGCGCTCTACTTGTCCTTCTTCTTGTACATGGCCAGCATGCGCTGGGTGACGAGGAAGCCGCCGAAGATGTTGACCGAAACCAGCATCAGCGCGACGAAGCCGAAGCCGGCGGCAACACCGGAAGCGGCGATGCCGACGGCCAACAGCGCGCCGACGACGATGACCGAGGAGATGGCGTTGGTGACGGCCATCAGCGGCGTGTGCAGTGCGGGGGTCACCGACCAGACGACATAGTAGCCGACGAAGATCGCCAGCACGAAGATGGCGAAACGGAAGACGAAGGGATCGATGGCGCCGCCCGAGAGCGCGTGCGCGGCGTCACCCGCCGCGTCAGTGCCACCAGGAGCGTTGGCCAGGTTCTGCACTGCGAGCCGGACGGCAGCACTGGCCTGGTCGAGCTGGTCGAGGGCTTTCTGCAGGGTCTGATCCATCACGCTGTGCCTTTCGACTTGGAAGAGGGCGACTTGGATGCGGCGGTCTTCCTGGGCGCGGACTTCTTGGGCGAAGCGTCGGCGACCATGGTCTTGGCCGGGATCGCGGCCGGCTCGACATATTGGCCCTTTGGCGGCTGCTGGTCGGCCTTGGCGAAGGCCGGATGAACGACTTTGCCGCCATCGGTCAGCATCGTTGCCTTGACCAGATCGTCATCGCGGTTGATGGCGAGCGTCTTGGTCGTCTTGTCGACCAGCGTCTCGAGGAAGGCGAACAGGTTCCTGGCGTAGAGCAGCGAGGCGGATGCGGCGACGCGGCCGGGCACATTGAGGTGGCCGACGATTTTTACGCCATTGGCCGTGTTCACCACCTGACCTGGAACCGCGCCTTCGACATTGCCGCCACGCTCGACCGCGAGGTCGACGAGCACCGAGCCCGGCTTCATCGAAGCGACCATGGCCGCCGAGACCAGCTTCGGCGCCGGCCGGCCGGGGATCAGCGCCGTGGTGATGACGATGTCCTGCTTGGCGATGTGCTCGGCGGTGAGCGCCGCCTGCTTGGCCTGGTATTCCCTGGACATTTCCTTGGCGTAGCCGCCTGCCGTCTCGGCGGCCTTGAACTCGTCGTCCTCGACGGCCAGGAATTTTGCACCGAGCGAGGCGACCTGTTCCTTGGCGGCGGGGCGCACGTCGGTGGCGGTGACGACCGCACCGAGGCGGCGTGCGGTGGCGATCGCCTGCAGGCCGGCGACGCCGACGCCCATGATGAACACCTTGGCGGCAGGAACAGTGCCGGCCGCCGTCATCATCATCGGCAGCGCACGGTCATATTCCGAGGCGCCGTCGATCACCGCCTGATAGCCGGCGAGGTTGGCTTGGCTGGACAGGACGTCCATCGATTGCGCGCGGGTGATGCGCGGCATGAATTCCATCGAGAAGGCGGTGACACCGGCCTTGGCCAGCGCCGCGACGGCGGCATCGTTGCCATAGGGGTCCATGATTGCGATGACGGCGGCGCCGGATTTGTATCCCTTCAGCTCGGCTTCCGACGGCCGGCGGACCTTGAGCACGACATCGGCCTTGCCAACATCCGCGGCCTTGCCGATGGCAGCTCCCGCCTTGGCGAACTCTTCGTCGGGGATGCGCGACCTGGTGCCGGCACCGGTCTCGACGACGACATCGAAGCCAAGTCCGGCCAGCCGCTTCACCGTATCGGGCGACGCCGCGACACGCGGTTCGTTCGCGTCAAGCTCACGAGGGATGAAAACCGTCTGTCCCACCGCATGATCCTTTCGGCTGGAACCTGTCTGCGCAAAGTGTCGGCCGGGGCGTCCGGCGACGTCAAGGCAAGAGGGTTTTGGAAAGTCTACCGCAGAATGAAAGCGCCAACGGCCATGATCAGGATGAACAGGATGGTCGCCGAGAAGAAGCCGCCAGCGAAGAAGCCGAAAGCCATCGCCAGGAGTATGGCGCCGCAGAAAAGCGATCCGTATTTGGCCAGCATGAGAAAGCCCGCATAGGTGCGGTCATGCTCGGCGTAGTCCATCTTCGCGCCCAGTTCTACAGGACCGCTCGGCGTGTGATCAGCCATAGGAATACCCCTTCGAAGACATCTTTGAGGCACATAGCGAAAAGCCGGGCCAAGAGCAATGGCGCTATTGCCGCATCGCAGCCGACAACTGCCTCAAGGGAAAATTGAAACTGCCGTCAGCTCCGTTGAAGCTGCTGTGAGAATTTGGCGGTTCTGGACGTTGTCGCGGGGGAGTATCGTCGCCGGATGAACAGCCGGTGGTGAAGCGCCATGACCACGCCCATACAGACATTTGACTGGAACGAAACTGCCATTGCGTGGGGGACCGCCGGCTCAGGCCCTCCGATCGTGCTCGTGCATGGCACGCCGTTCTCCTCGCATGTCTGGCATCGCGTCGCACCGGAACTGGCGCGCGAGCATACGCTGTATTTCTACGATCTTCCCGGATATGGGCGATCCACCAAACGGGAAGGCCAGGATGTTTCGCTGGGCATCCAGAACGAGGCGCTGGCGGCGATGCTGGCCTTTTGGAAGCTCGATCGACCCAAGATCATCGCCCATGATTTCGGCGGCGCCACGGCGCTACGCGCGCACCTGATCGACGGCCGTGACTATGACAGGTTGCTTTTGATCGACCCGGTGGCGGTGCGGCCATGGGGCTCGCCCTTCGTTCAGCATGTCCGGCGACATGAGGCCGCCTTCGCCGGCGTGCCTGACTACATACAGGTGGCGATCCTGAAGGCGTATGTTTCGGGCGCTGCGGCCAGGCCTCTGTCGGACAGCGAACTGGAACCCTACATCGCGCCTTGGACCGGGCCTATTGGCCAGCCGGCTTTCTATCGGCAGATCGCCCAGATGGACCCGCGTTTCACCGACGAGGTCGAACCGCTCTACGGTGAACTCCGCTGCCCCGTCGCTTTGCTGTGGGGAGAGGACGACCGCTGGATATCGCCGCAAAGCGGCCAAAAGCTCGCGGCCATGTTGCCGGATTGCGCCTTGACCCTCGTCCCCGGTTCCGGCCATCTCATGCAGGAGGACAGGCCGGAGGCCATCGTCGCCGCAGCGCTACGCTTCTTCGCTGGCTGAGAGTTAATGCTGACGCAATTCCCAAGGGCAAGCGCTATACGCTTTTATCGGGAGACCCGCCTTACATTTTCCTGAAATTGCGCCGGCTTCAGCCGGCGAGGTGCGGGAACAATCCAAGCAGGCCGGCGATGATCAGGTAGATCGCGACAATGTAGTTCAACAATCGTGGCATCACGAGGATCAGCACGCCGGCTATCAAGGAGATCAGCGGCGTGAGCGCGAGCGTTGAAACGGTCATATGGGGAACTCCTTTCGACCCTGTCTGGTCGACGATTGTATGGCCCACGCGATAACGACGCGACAGCCGCTGGCGCACATTCCCGGCGCGCCCGCCGTCACCCAGAACGCGGAAACCGCCTGGAAGCTCCACGGATGTCGGGAAAAATCGCACGGCGTCGGTCGCGAGGCCTCAGGCGGCTTCGCGAAAATACTTTGCCGTCGGCAGGATGGTCAGCGGTGCCAGTTCGCCCGCACCAGGCGTCTCGAACAGCATGCGCTGCTCCAGCGGCGTCGAGCGGAAGAAGGGGAACCGGGAGAAGGAGCGCTCGCGGATTGCGTTGACGTTGGCGCGGTAGAGCACGACCTTGTAGTTCAGTCCCGGATAGTCGCGCAATTCGCCGATCTGTTCGGAGCAATAGATGCGGCGATAGAAGCCCGCATGCTCAGGCCGGATGGTGGAAAGGCAGTAGGGCGCATCGAAGTAGAAGCAGGCCATGCCGGCAAGGCGCAGCGTGAGATAAGGAATCTGCGGATAAACCCTCGACCAGTCCGGGTCGGCGGCAAAGCGGCTCGGATCGGCAAAATGCGCGCCGGCGGCAAGCATTGGCCGCAGGATGTCACCATAAACCGTGGTGGAAGGCGACTGCGGCGTCTCGTGGCAGGCATGGTGGATGCGCAGCGTGCTGACCAGGTCGCCGTCAATGTAGATGCCGAACTTCGAACAGTTCTCGGCTTCATCCAGCTCGTCGTGGATAATATGGTCCGGATTCTCCGGCACCATATCGCTCAACCGGTAGGATTTGTAGCGCAACCTGTAGATGTCTTCGAGGTCTTCGCCTTTGTCGCAGCGGCGATATTCAGTGCGCTCCAACATCGCGGAGATGTTTCGGGCAAAGCTCGACATGTTGTCGGGCGAATTTTCTTCGCTCACGCCCGCCACCTGGCGAAGCGCTGTCAAATGCGCGTCCATGGACTTTCCCCGTAAATGCCGCCGCGTTTCAACCCTACGACGAGACCACGGGATGTAAAGATGAAAATGATTCGGGCACTGTTTACCGAACGTTAAGGTTAACAATCGGTAAAATTTTACTAAAATCAAAAGCATCCGTCCCGCAAACTAGCCGCGGGATGCCCTCTTGGCGCTTTTGATCTCCTTGGCAAAGGGCCAGACCGTGGTCGACATGGTCTCGATGCCGGACGCGCTGAGCGCGGAGCCGAACAGGAAGCCCTGCACGAGATCCGGCTTGACCTCGAGCGCCAGGATCTTGAGCTGTTCGAAGGTTTCGACGCCTTCGACCGTTACCGAAAGCCCCAGCGGCCGCGAAAGATTGACGATGCCCTTGAGCAGCTCCAGGGAACGGGAGTTCTGGGTGACGTCCATGAGGAACGAACGATCGATCTTGATCTTGTCGAGCGGCAGCTTGTGCAGATAGCTCAGGCTCGAATAGCCGGTGCCGAAGTCGTCGAGCGCGATGCGCACGCCAATCTGCTTCAGCTCCTCGATGTACTGGCGCGTCAGCGACTTGTCGTCGAGCAGCGCCGTTTCGGTGACCTCGATCTCCAGCCGGCCGGCAGCGAGACCGGAGCTCGCCAAGGCATCGCGAACCTTCTGGATGACGTCGCGGCTGCGGAAATCCTTGGCGGAAAGGTTGACCGAGACGCTGGTCTGGTCAGGCCATTTGGCACATTCGGTGCAGGCCGCATGCAGCACGAAGGTGCTGATTTCCGAAATGATGCCCATTTCCTCGGCCAGCGGAATGAAGATGCCTGGTGAGACCGGTCCGAGATCGGGATGGTCCCAGCGGCACAGCGCCTCGCAACTGGCGATGCGCATGGTGCTCATCGCCACGATCGGCTGGTAAACCACCCGCAGGCCCTTGCTTTCCACGGCGCTGCGCAGGTCAGCCTTCATCAACTGGCGATTGCGGAACGCGGCATCCATCGCCGCCTCGAACAGGCGCCAGCCGTTCTTGCCGAGTTCCTTGGCCTTGTAGAGCGCCAGGTCGGCCTTGACGATCATCGCGTCGACATCGCTGTCCCTGACCCGCGACAGCACCGCGCCGCCACTGGCCTGGATGCGCAGCCCGTGGCCGGCGACGTCCACTTCGCCCTGCAACGCGGCAAAGATCTCATCGATCTGGATGGTCAGGTGGCTCTCATCCTCGATGCGGTCGAAGAAAACCATGAACTCGTCGCCGCCGAAACGGCTGACAGTGATGCCTTGCCCGGCGACGGCGGCAAGACGTTCGGCGACCGCATAGATCAACCCGTCGCCGATCGGATGCCCAAGCGTGTCGTTGACGCTCTTGAAATCGTCGAGGTCGAGCACGGCGAGGCCGCAGAGACGGTCGCGGTCGCCCGAAGCCATCGCCTCGCCGATCAGTTCATGGAAATAGGCGCGATTGGGCAGGCCGGTGAGATTGTCGTAGCGCGCCATGAAGCGGATCTTGTCTTCCGCCTCGACGCGCGCCGTCACGTCCTCGAAGGTGATGACCCCCAGTTCCTGGCTGCCTTCGCGGGCCGAGAATTCATAATGCTGGCCATTGGCGAGGGAAACCAGAACCTTGCGGTCGCGGCCTTCGCGCAGCGCGCGCGTCAGCTGGGCCTCAATGTAGCGGCAGTCCTTCGGCGCCAGCATGCCGCCGGCGACGCCGCGCATCAGGAGACCGTGGATCGATCGTCCGAGCAGCGCGTCGGCCGATTTGAGCGACATCAAATGCGCGGCCTCGGCATTGGCGACCGCCACCCGGCCGTCCGGGCCAAGCATGACGAGGCCGTGCGACATGGTGTTGAGCGCCCGGTTGAAACGCTGGGCGAGGCGGTTTGCCTTCTTTTCCTCCGACAGCGCCGCGAAAAGCACCTCGCGGACCAGATCGGCGAAGCGCTTGATGGCGAACAGGAAGGGCGCCGAAAGCAGGCCAAGGATGAAATGGTAGGGATCGCCGCGCAGGATGAAGCCGAGAGAGATCGGCCAGGTCATGGTCATGATGAAGATCATCACCATCCTGGGCGAACCATAGTTGCGGCCGGCGATGGACGTGGCCGACGCCAGCGTCACGCAGACCGCGGCGATCTCGGCAAATCCGTCATAGGCGAGATAGATGCCGACGAAACAGAAGGTTCCCAGCATGAAACCATGCATGGAGCCGTAGAAAATATAGTCGTTCTCGCGCCGGCGGGCTTCCTCCCAGCTCTTGGGCGTCGGCGCATGCCGGTACTTGCGGATGTTGCGCAAGCGCAGGAAGGCGACGGCCAGGAAACCAAACGTCACCGCAAGGTAGGCCGGGTCCCTGGTCTTCCAATAGACGAGCACCACCAGCAGGGTCTGGGCAAAGAATCCGATCGAAAGCGTCAGTCCGTCGCGAAACAGGGTTTCCACGAACGGAATGTAGACGTCGACCGGGATCTCGTTCTTTTTTCTCAGATTCACGCCTGAATCCCAACCCTTGGGAGCCAAGCAGTGCCATATTCGCCTTAAGAAACATTTAGAGGAGCGGCCGCCCGCTCACGGTCAAGGGAGTTGACGCTAGGGAAAGTCGGGAAAATGCGGTTCAGGTAAACAAGCCGTATCCGTCATTCGGCGGCCTGGAGTTCCGGCCGCTTCGAGGCGGCTGACAGGCGTTCGAGGAGCCTTTGGCGCTCGCCAGCGGCCTTTTCGGCGCTGGCTTGCCGGACATGGCCATAACCACGGATGAGTGCAGGAACCGACATGAGGGCGGTCGCTGCCTCGATCTTGCCCGGCGCCAGCGACTTGGCGACAAGCTCAAGATCGCCCTCGTACTGGGCCAAAAGCTGCCGTTCCATGCGCCGCTCGCCGGTGTAGCCGAACAGGTCGAAAGCGGTGCCGCGCAGGCCCTTGAGCGCCGCCAGCAGGCGAAACCCCTTCATCATCCAGGGGCCGAAGCTCGATTTCCTCGGTTTGCCGTCATTGCCGCGCCGGCCCATGATCGGCGGCGCGAGATGGAATTCGAGCTTCTCGTAGCTCTGGAACTGCTTGCCAAGCTCGGCGGCGAAGGAACCGTCGGTGTAAAGCCGCGCCACCTCGTACTCGTCCTTGATCGCCATCAGCTTGAACAGATTCCTGGCCGCAGCCTCGGTCACGGCGGTCGAACCCGGCACCGCCTTCGTTTCGGCAGCACGCAGGCGGGCCAGGCTGTCGGCATAACGCTTGCCGTAGGCGGCGTTCTGATAGGCGGTGAGGAAGGCGACGCGGCGGCCAATGATCTCGTCCAGCGTCTGCGCGACCGGGGCGGCCTGCCCGGCCTTGCCCGGCTGGGCGACGAGGCCACGCACGAAATCCGGCTGGTGCGCCGCGCGGCGGCCCCAGCGGAAGGCGGCGATGTTCATCGCCACGGCTTCGCCGTTGAGTTCGATCGCCCTTTCGACCGCCTCGGCCGACAGCGGCAGGCCACCATGCTGGAAGGCAAAGCCGAGCATGAACATGTTGGCGCCGAGCGAATTGCCGAACAGCGCGGTGGCGGTGCGGGTGGCATCGAAGAAATGCGCCTTGTCGTCGCCGGCCGCGCTCCGGATCGCCTTCTTCAGGCGCTCGATGGGCAGCGAGAAATCGGCCGAGCGCGCAAACTCGCCGGGCATGATCTCGGCGGTGTTGGCGAGAAAGATCGTATGGCCCTCGCGCACCGCCGTCAGCACCTTCTTGGCGCCCGACACGACGAGGTCGCAGCCAAGCACCAGGTCGGCCTTGCCCGCCGAAACGCGGATGGCATGGATGTCGTCCGGCGTGCGGGCGATGCGCACATGGGTAAACACCGAACCGCCCTTCTGGGCGAGGCCGGCCATGTCGATCATGCCGCAGCCCTTGTCCTCGAGATGGGCGGCCATGCCGAGCACCGCACCGACGGTGACCACGCCGGTGCCGCCGACGCCGTCGATGATCGCGGCCCAGCCTTCGGCGCCCAGCGGGAATTCGGCCGGGGTCGGCACGCCGTCGAGCGGATCGGCTTTGCCGGCCAGGCCCTCGGCCTTCCTGATCTTGGCGCCGTGCACGGTGACGAAGGAAGGGCAGAAGCCGTTGATGCAGGAGAAGTCCTTGTTGCAGCTCGACTGGTCGATCTTGCGCTTGCGGCCGAATTCGGTCTCGACCGGCTGGATCGAGACGCAGTTCGACTGCACGCCGCAGTCGCCGCAGCCCTCGCAGACCAGCTCGTTGATGAAGACGCGCTTGTCGGGATCGGGAAAGGTGCCGCGCTTGCGGCGTCGGCGCTTTTCGGCCGCGCAGGTCTGGTCGTAGATCAGGATCGAGACACCCTTGACGTCGCGCAGCTCGCGCTGGACGAGATCGAGGTCGTCGCGGTGATGGATGGATGCGCCGGCGGGGAATTCGACCTTGCCCGCATATTTGTCGGGCTCGTCGGTGACGATGGCGATGCGGTCGACACCCTCTGCCCGCACCTGCCTGGCGATCATCTCGACGGTCAGGCCACCCTCATGCGGCTGGCCGCCGGTCATGGCGACGGCGTCGTTGTAGAGTATCTTGTAGGTGATGTTGGCTTCGCTCGACAGGGCGAAGCGGATCGCCAGCGTGCCGGAATGGTTGTAGGTGCCGTCGCCGAGATTCTGGAAGATGTGGTCGCGCTTGGAGAACGGCGCCTGGCCGACCCATTGCGCGCCCTCGCCGCCCATGGCCGTGAAGCCGAGCGTGTTGCGGTCCATCCACAGCGCCATGAAATGGCAGCCGATGCCGGCGGCGGCGATCGAGCCGTCCGGCACCTTGGTCGAGGAATTGTGCGGACAACCCGAACAGAAGAAAGGCGTGCGCGAGCCGATGTCGGTGGCGTCCGCAAGCATCGCCTGGAACTGTCGCAGCTTGCCCACCCGCGCCGAAATCTCTTCCGACGGACCAATGGTCTTCACGATCTTCTCGCCGAGCGCAATCGCGATCTCGTTGGGATCGAGCGCACCCTTGGCGGGAAACAGCCAGTCGCCGCGCTCGTCTTTCTTGCCGACGATGACCGGTTGCGAGGCGGTGCCGTAGAGGCTTTCGCGCAGTTGCACCTCGATCAGCGAGCGCTTTTCCTCAACCACGACGATGGTATCGAGGCCGCGGGCAAAGTCGGCGATGTGATGCAGATCGAGCGGCCAGGGGCAGCCGACCTTGAACAGCCGCACGCCGATGCGGTTGGCGGCCGCCTCGTCGATGCCGATGTCCTCCAGCGCCTGGCGCACATCCAGATAGCTCTTGCCCAGGGTGATGATGCCGATCTTCGGGCTGCGGCCGCCCGAATAGACGATGCGGTTCAATCCGTTGGCATGGATGAAGGCGGAAGCCGCGGCGCGCTTGTGTTCATGCAGGCGCTCCTCCTGGCCCAGCATGTCGATCTCGTGGCGGATGTTGAGGCCGCCGGGTGGCATGTCGAACTCCGGCACGACGATGTTCAGCCGCTCGAGCGAGGCATCGACCGAGGCCGTCGATTCGATATTGTCCTTGACGCATTTGATCGCCGCCCAGGTGCCGGCAAAGCGCGACATGGCAAAGCCGTAGAGGCCGTAGTCGATGATCTCCTGGACACCCGCCGGGTTGAGGATCGGCACCATGGTGTCGACGAACAGGAATTCGGTGGCATGCGCATTGGTCGAGGATTCGGCCATGTGGTCGTCGCCCATCAGCGCGAGCACCCCGCCATGCTTCGACGAGCCGGCGAGATTGGCGTGGCGGAACACGTCGCCGGAACGGTCGACGCCAGGCCCCTTGCCGTACCAGACGGAAAACACGCCATCGTGGGTGCCCTCGCCCAGCAGTTCCGTCTGCTGCGATCCCCAGCAGGCGGTCGCGGCAAGCTCCTCGTTGAGGCCCGGCTGGAAGACGATGTCGGCCCCGGCGAGCTGCTTCTTGGCCTTCCACAGCTGCATGTCGAGGCCGCCGAGCGGCGAACCGCGATAGCCAGAGACGAAGCCGGCCGTGTTCAAGCCCGCGCGACGGTCGCGCTCGCGCTGCATCAGAAGCATGCGGATGACCGCCTGCGCGCCGGACAGGAAGATGCGCTCCTTCCCGAGATCGAACTTGTCGTCGAGCGCGACATCGTGCAGCGTCATCAGGCATTTCCTCTGCGAAGGCCGCGTGGGGCAGCAGCCAACGTCGGGATCGGATGACGCATCCTTTCTCCCCTTGCAAGTCAGGTCAAACAAAATCGAAGGGACCGGGTGCCGCGCAACAAACAGTCCGGCAGGTGCCGGATCGCGCACGAACCAGCGCGCCGATCGTGCGACGACGCACGAAAATTCCAGCCAAATCGATGCCGGTCGGAAAGTGTCAGCCGGCTTTCGAACAATCCGGCTTCGGCTCGCCGGGCAGCTTGCCGTCGGGATGGCCGGCGAGGTCGGGATTGGCCGTATAGAGCTGGTCGATGACCAGCGGCCGGTCGGGCAGGATCGACTGGTCTTCCGTCGACATCAGCGTGGTGTCGATCTTCTGCAGGACCGCACCGTCGGCGCCCTTGATGCTGATGGCGATGGCATAGGGCTTGTTCTTGACGATGCAGGTCAGCGCCGGGCTCTCAAGGCTCACCTTGCCGAGCTTCGGCCAGACCTTCTGCTCGACCACGATAGGCGCACCACCGGCCGGATTCTGGAAACTGGCGACCGCCACCTGGCCCTCGCCCATCGGCCGCAAGGGCCGCAGCGTGACGACATAGGTCGCCCGGGCGAGACGGTAGTTGAAGACGAATATCTTGCCCGAAACCTCGAACAACTTGCCTTCGCCGTCCTTGCCCGTATCCCGGCAGGCGCCGAGTGCCGCGGCGGCGATCAGCATGGCGCCGACAACGACCGAGCGGGAAATCCTTCTAAGCATCCTTGACCTCATGGGCCGCCATGCGGCGGCGGCGATAGTGACGGCTTGCCTTCTGCCGGTTGCCGCACACCGCCATGTCGCACCAAAGGCGACTGGAATTGCGGCTCCTGTCGACGAACAGCCAGGTGCAGTTGGGACATATCCTCAATCTCGCGACTGTATCGTCCCGCAGCAGCGACAGCGCCGAAACCGCCAGCGCCGCCTCGAAGGCGATCGGCGTCACGGGGTCGCCGAACGGCCTTCCCGGCGCGCCGATCTCGGTCCGGCTGCCAGCCAGGCCCTCGGCACAGGCCGTCAGGAACCCGGGCATATCCGCGGTCGCGAGCACCCCTTTCGACACCGCACCGCGAAACAGCCGGTCGGTCGCCTCGCGGATCGACAGCACGACGGGGGCGATCGCCGCCGGCGAGGAAACCGCAAGCCGCCTGTCGCCAAGCTCGTCGGCGCGAAAACCACTGGCCGCCTCGGCAAAGCGGGCGATTTCGGCGGGATCGTCGAAGCGGTCGAAGGTGCGCTGGGGATCGCCGCGCAGCACGACGGTGTTCGCCGTATCGAGCGCGAGCAGGCCGCCGGTGAAGCGATGCGGGGTCCAGGCAACTGTCATGCCCAAAATCTAACCGATAAATCGCATTTGACAAGTTAGATTCGCCGATGCAAACCTCTTATGGGTAAGCTATCGTCGCCTTTGTCTTGAGCATTCCGTCTGTCCAACCGCTGTGCGCTTTGGGCGACATGCTTTGCAGGTTTTGCATGCTCTATTTCTTCCAGCAGGTGCTGAACGGGCTGCATTCGGGTGCGCTCTATGCGCTGCTTGCCTTCGGCTACGTGCTGACCAACGGCATCCTGCACCGCACCAACCTTGCCTATGGCGCGCTGTTCGCCTTCTGCGGCCAGGCAATGATCCTGACCGTCGCCTTCGGCTACCAGGTGCTGTGGCTGACGCTGCTGGCTTCGGTGCTGCTCGGCGTCGTGGCGGCCTTGCTCTATGCCGCGCTCATCAGCCATGTCCTGTCGCGCAGCGTCTTCGAGCCGCTGGCCGACCGCACGCCCAATGCCATCGTGGTGACGACGCTCGGCATCCTGCTGGTGCTGTCGGAAGCGAGCCGCATCGCGGCCGACACGCATGATCTGTGGCTGCCGCCAATGCTGGCCCAGCCCATCGTTTTCGCCGAGGGCGCCGGCTTCAAGGCGACGTTGACGCTGATCCAGGTGCTCGACTGCGCGGCTGTCCTGGCAGCGGTTCTGCTCGCCACCTGGGTGTTTGCCCGCTCGAGCTTCGGCCGGTCCTGGCGCGCGGTCTCCGACGACCCCGGGGCCGCTGCCCTGTGCGGCGTCGACGTGCGCACCGTGTTCCGGCGCGCCGTGTTGTACGGCGGCTTATGCGCGGCGCTGGCCGGCGTCATGGCCAGCCTCTACTATGGCAATGTCAGCTTCGGTTCCGGCCTCGTCTACGGATTGAAGATCCTGTTCGTGACGGCGGTCGGCGGATATCTCTCGCCGCCACGGGCAGCGCTGGGCGCGGCGGCTTTCGGCATGGCCGAATCGCTATGGGCCGGCTATTTCCCGATCGAATGGCGCGATGCGTGGATGTATCTGTTCCTGGTGGCCATGCTGGTGCTGATCGGCGCCGGCCGCGACACCAGCAAAGTCGTCTGAACCGATCAGACTTTGGTTGCATGACGCGGGGGCAGGCCGCCAGTCTTTGGCCCTCGCTTTAATCGATGCTGTTTTGTTGCCTCCATCCTTGTTGACCCGTCCGGCCACGCGCGGCATACCGTTGGGCCACGCGGCGTGACGGAACAAGGGGAGCCGGCACGCCTCCGATAAAAGGGAGGAATGCATGGCAGGGCTTCTCGCTCTCTCCAGGGCGATCGACCGCCTCAACGAATTCATCGGCAAGTCGGTGTCGTGGCTGATCCTGCTGGCGATCCTCGTGAGCGCGGTCAACGCCGTCATCCGCAAGGTCTTCGACATTTCGTCGAATGCGTGGCTGGAGCTGCAATGGTATCTGTTCGGCGCCGCCTTCATGCTGGCTGCCGCCTATACGCTGAAGCAGAACGAGCATATCCGCATCGACATCGTCTACGGCCTGTTCTCACGCCGCGTGCAGCACTGGATCGACCTTCTCGGCCATCTCCTGTTCCTGATGCCGTTCGTGACGCTGATGGTGTTCTATTTCGTGCCCTACGTGCGGCTGTCGTTTCACAGCGGCGAAATGTCCAACAATTCCGGAGGCCTGATCGTTTGGCCGGCCAAGGCCATCCTGCTGGTCGGCTTTTTCCTGCTGGCGCTGCAGGGCATTTCCGAGATCATCAAGAAGATCGCCATCATACGCGGCGACATGGACGATCCCACCCCCTTCATTTCCGTGCACGAACAGGCTGAGCTCGAAGCCAAGGCGCTCGCCGACGAGGTGCGCTCGTGATGGAGTTCATTGCCCAGAACATGGCGCCGATCATGTTCGCCTCGCTGATCCTGTTCATGCTGATTGGCTATCCTGTCGCCTTTTCGCTGGCCGCCAACGGATTGATGTTCTTCTTTATCGGCGTGCTCCTGACGCCCTATTCGGGCGGTGCGATCAACCTCGCCTGGCCGCTGCTCTATGCGCTTCCGGACAATTTCTACGGCAGTCGGGTGATGTCGAACGACACGCTGCTGGCGATCCCGTTCTTCACCTTCATGGGCATCGTGCTCGAGCGATCGGGCATGGCCGAGGACCTGCTCGACACGATCGGCCAGCTGTTCGGACCGATCCGCGGCGGTCTAGCCTACGCGGTGATCTTCGTCGGCGCGCTGCTGGCGGCGACCACCGGTGTGGTGGCGGCATCGGTCATTGCCATGGGACTGATCTCGCTGCCGATCATGCTGCGCTATGGCTATGACCGCCGGCTGGCGTCCGGCGTCATCGCCGCCTCCGGTACGCTCGCGCAGATCATCCCGCCGTCGCTGGTGCTGATCGTGCTTGCCGACCAGCTCGGCCGCTCGGTCGGCGACATGTATGCCGGCGCGCTGATCCCCGGCCTGGTGCTGACGGGGCTCTACGCGTTTTACATTCTCATCGTGTCGATCTTCCGGCCGAAGATGATGCCGGCGCTGCCGCTCGAAGCACGCACGCTTGGTCATGGCGTGATGTCGCTGCTGGTGGCGCTGGTGGCAACGGTGGCCATATCCTATGCCGCGTACCGCTATCTGGCGCCGGCGCATGGCGACAATGCCGATATTCTGGGCGCCACGGCCGGCGTGATCGTGATCTATATCGTCGCCATTACCGACCGGCGGCTGAACATCCACATGATGTCCAGGCTGGCGCAGCAGGTGGTCATCGTGCTGATCCCGCCGCTGGCGCTGATCTTCCTGGTGCTGGGCACCATCTTCCTCGGCATCGCCACGCCGACGGAAGGCGGCGCCATGGGCGCGGTCGGCGCGTTGGCGATGGCCGCGGCAAAGGGCCGGCTGTCGCTGGATGTGATCAAGCAGGCGCTCGCTTCGACGACGCGGCTGTCGTCCTTCGTACTGTTCATCCTGATCGGCGCGCGCGTGTTCTCACTGACCTTCTACGGCGTCAACGGCCAGATATGGGTCGAGCACCTTTTGACTTCGCTGCCGGGCGGCGAAGTCGGCTTCCTGATCGGCGTCAACATCCTCGTCTTCTTCCTGGCCTTCTTCCTCGATTTCTTCGAGCTGGCCTTCATCATCGTGCCGCTGCTGGCGCCGGCGGCCGACAAGCTCGGCATCGACCTGATCTGGTTCGGCGTGCTGCTCGGCGTCAACATGCAAACCAGCTTCATGCACCCGCCCTTCGGCTTCGCGCTGTTCTACCTGCGCTCGGTCGCCGCGCGGGTACCCTATCTCGACCGCCTCACCGGCAAGCAGGTCGCGCCGGTGACGACAGGCCAGATCTATTGGGGCGCGGTGCCGTTCGTCCTGATCCAGGTGATCATGATCGGGCTGACCATCTCCTTCCCGCAAATGGTGATGCGCTACAAGGGCACGGCGACCGATGCGGGCACGATCGACTACAAGGTACCGGAAATGCCCTCTCTATCGCCGCTCAGCGCCCCGCAGGGCGGCAGCGCGCCTGCCAATGGCGGCAATGGACCGGCTGCGCCCGGCACGCCGGACCTGTCGCAGCCGCCGAGTTTCGGCGATGCGCCGCCGGCCAAGCCGGCGACGCCGACGCCGGACCTTTCGCAGCCGCCGAGCTTCAACTGATGGGAACGACGCCATGAGAGCGGTGCGGCTGGAAGCGGTGGGCAGCATTTCGCTGCGCGAGGTCGATAGACCCGTTCCCGGACCGAACGATCTTCTGGTGCGGGTCGAAGCCTGTGGCGTCTGCGGCACCGACCGGCATCTTTTCCACGGCGAGTTTCCCTGCAGGCCGCCGGTGACGCCCGGCCACGAATTCTCGGGCATCATCGAGGCTGTTGGAGCCGAAGTCTCCGGCTTTGCCGTCGGCGACCGCGTCACCGGCGACCCCAATATCGCCTGCGGGCGGTGCCCGCATTGCCATGCCGGCCGGGTCAATCTCTGCCGCAATCTCAACGCCATCGGCATCCACCGCGACGGCGGCTTTGCCGACTATGTCGTGCTGCCGCAGAAGCAAGCTTTCATCCTGCCGGCGGCGCTGAAGCCTACGCATGGCGCGTTCTGCGAGCCGCTCGGCTGCTGCCTGCATGGCGTGGACCTGGCCGAGATCAAGCCCGGCAGTTCGGTGGTCGTGCTCGGCGGCGGCGTGATCGGCCTGCTCACCGTGCAACTGGCGCGGCTGGCCGGCGCCACGACCATCATCCTGTCGACCAGGCAGGCTTCACGGCGCACACTCGCCGAGGAATTAGGCGCGACAGCGACGGTCGACCCGACCGCCGGCGACGTCATCGATGCCATCGCCGGGCCGGCGGGCCTGATGCCGGGCGGCGTTGACGTGGTGTTCGAATGCGCCGGGGTGCGCGAGACCGTCGAGCAGTCCATGCGGTTGGCAAGGGCCGGCGGCACGGTCGTCATCGTCGGCGTGACGCCGCAAGGCATGAAAGTGGAATTCGAACCCTTCGACCTGTTGTTTCGCGAACTCAAGGTGCTGGGCTCTTTCCTCAATCCCTACACGCATCGCCGCGCCGCCGAGCTGATCGCGTCGGGCGCGATCGAGATCGACCGGCTGATCTCCAGGCAAGTAACGCTCGAAGAAGCGCCAGCGGTGATCGCCAACCCGCCGGCGCCCGGCGAGGTCAAGGTGCTGGTGGTGCCGGGTTTGGGCTGAAGGGCGAGCTTTCGGGAGTTGGCGCCGCCCTTAATCGCCCTGCCGGGCGGATAAGGGGCGGCGCAGACTTCGACAGTCCTACAGTTTGCCGTTGCGCTGCTGGACCATCATGAAGGTGTCGTAATTGTACTCGGCCACCTGCGCCCAGAGATAGTGCTCCTTGCGGAAGCCCTTGATCGAATCCCAGATCTTCTTGAACGGCGCGTTGGAGGCTTCCATTTCGGCGTAGACTTCGTTGGCCTTCTCGAAGCAGGCGGCCATGATGTCCTGGCTGAACGGACGCAGCTTGGCGCCCCCGGCCACCAGCCGCTTCACCGCCGGAGGGTTCAAATAGTCGTATTTCTGCAGCATGTTCGCATCGGCGGCCTGGGCGCATGTGCGCAACAGCGATTTGTAAGTCGGCGAAAGCTCTTCGTATTTCGCCTTGTTGAACATCAGGTGGACCGTCGGGCCGCCCTCCCACCAGCCGGGATAGTAGTAGTAGGGCGCGACCTTGTAGAAGCCGAGCTTCTCGTCGTCATAGGGGCCGACCCATTCGGCGGCGTCGATGGTGCCTTTTTCCAGCGCCGGATAGATGTCGCCGCCGGCGATCTGCTGCGGCACGACGCCGAGCTTCTGCACCACTTTGCCGGCGAAGCCGCCGATGCGCATCTTGAGGCCGGAGAGGTCGGCGACCGTGTTGATCTCCTTGCGGAACCAGCCGCCCATCTGCACGCCGGTGTTGCCGCCGGGCAGGCCGAACAACCCTTGCGTGGCGAGAAACTCGTTGAACAGGTCGATGCCGCCGCCATGATAGTGCCAGGCGTTCATGCCGCGCGCGTTGAGCGAGAAGGGAACGGCCGCACCCAGCGCCCATGTCGGATCCTTGCCCCAGTAATAATATGCCACCGTGTGGCAGGCTTCGACCGTGCCGGCCGTGGCGGCGTCAGCGGCC
Source organism: Mesorhizobium opportunistum WSM2075 (assembly GCF_000176035.2). NCBI lineage: Bacteria > Pseudomonadati > Pseudomonadota > Alphaproteobacteria > Hyphomicrobiales > Phyllobacteriaceae > Mesorhizobium > Mesorhizobium opportunistum. The sequence continues at coordinate 363,552 of NC_015675.1, forward strand.
TGCAGGCCGGGCACGAGTTCACCGGCGGCAAAGACCTGGATCTGGAAATTGCCGTCGGTGGCTTCCGACAGCATCTTGGAGAACACCTCGGCGCCGCCATAGATGGTGTCGAGCGACTTCGGGAAGGACGACGCAAGCCGCCATGTCACCTTGGGATTCGACTGGGCTATTGCCGGTGCCGCAAGCGTGGCGGCCGCGGCGGCGGCGCCGACGCCGGTCACGCCGGCCTTGCGGATGAATGAACGACGATCCATGAAGTTCCTCCCTATTGGATCAACAGACCGACGTTCGGGAATCCTCGGCTCCCGCATCGGTTGGCCGAAACAATACACAGGCGAGAAGCCTAGTCCAGCACGGCGGCCGGATTTGGTGACCAAGCCGTGCAGCCCTGCAACTATAGTCTAACAGGGGATTTCGTGGCACATGCGACACGCTGAAACTTGGCATGGAAAAATGCCCGGAGATCGCCTATTTTGAAGGCAGGACATTCCTTGCCCAGATGGAAAACAGAGCCAAAATGCAGCAGCCGCTCGTCGCTATATCGACCGACGTCCGTCGGTTCGACAACTACACCTGGCATGCCGCCCCACAGCAGTACCTGGAAGCCGCGATCACCGGCGCCGGCGTGTTCCCGCTGCTGGTGCCGTCATTCGGCGACAGGCTCGACTTCGACGAACTCCTGTCGTCGGTCGACGGCGTCATGGTCACCGGCTCGAAGTCCAACGTGCATCCCTCACTCTACGGCGGCGATGCCAGCGAGGCCAACGGCCCTTATGATCCGGCGCGTGACGCCACCACGCTGCCGCTGATCCGCAAGGCGATCGAGCGTGGCGTGCCACTGCTTGCCATCTGCCGCGGCATCCAGGAGTTGAACGTCGCGCTCGGCGGCACGCTGGGCACCGAGATCCAGGAACGCGAGGGTTCGCTCGACCACCGCGCGCCGGTGAGCGACAAGCAGGACGAACGCTTCGCCATCCACCAGACCATTTCGATCAAGCCAGGCAGCTGCCTAGCCGGCGTGTTCGGTGCCGGCGACATGAAGGTCAATTCGTTGCACCGCCAGGCGATCGACCGGCTGGGATCGAAGCTCGAGGTCGAGGCTGTCGCCACCGACGGCACGGTCGAAGCGGTTTCGGTCAGGGGGGCCCGCGCCTTTGCCGTCGGGGTCCAGTGGCATCCGGAATACTGGGTCAAATCGGACAGCAACTCGGTCAAGATTTTCCGCGCCTTCGGCGACGCGGTACGCCTGCATGCGGCTGCGAAAGCCGGTGCGCGGGCCGCTGCGGAATAATCAATCTTCCGACTTCAAACCACCGGTGGCCGCCAGCGACAGCAAGGGCGTGGCTGGGGCATAGGATTCGTAACCGTTGCCGTCGGCAATGCTGAAAGTGACGATCGGATCGATGCCGTTGGCGCTGAAGGCGACCGAGCCGTCGGTTTGTTCACGCCAGAATTTTGCTTGCTCGATACCTGGCAGGAGCCGGCGGCAGGCCGGCGCGACAGAAAGCAGCGACAAGCCATCGGAAATTTCGGCGCCGCGGCTGACCGCGCAAGCCGCCTCGTCGCCATTGGCGACAAGCCTGTAGGTGTTGGACGGGGCGGGCTCGTTGGCCGCGCTTTCCCAAGTGCCGCCATGATACAGCTGGATACCGCCAAAAAGCGCAGCGGCGGCGATCAATGCGGAGAGCGTCTTCATCCTTGTCTTCATCCCTGTACACGGACAGGATAAACAATGATTTCCAAGGGTTAAGCCGACGTTAATGAATGTGGCGAACTGCCACTCAGCCGCGAGCCCTCACATTCGCAGTCTCCGGCACCGGCGTCAGCGGGCGGCGCTCGCCGAACCAGGACACAAGATTGTCGACGCACAAATCCGCCATGGCGCGGCGCGTGTGCTGCGAGGCCGAACCGACATGCGGCAACAAGGAGGCGTTGGGTGCGTCGAGCAATGCCTTGGGTACATTCGGCTCGGCGGCGAAGACATCGAGCCCGGCGGCGGCGATGGTGCCGTTGGCCAGGGCTGCCGCAAGGGCGGCCTCATCAACTGTGCTGCCGCGGCCGATATTGACGAAGACGCCGTTGGCGCCGAGCGCCACCAGGATCTCGGCATTGACCGCCTTCTGTGTCGAAGCGCCGCCGGGCGCCACCGAAATCAGCGTGTCGACCGCTTCGGCCAGACCCTTCAGCGTCGGGTGATACTGGTAGGCAAGACCTTCGACGCGGTGCCGGTTGTGGTAGGCGACCGGCAGGCCGAACGCTTCCAGCCGCCGGGCGATGGCTCGTCCGATGCGGCCCATGCCGAAAATGCCGACGCGGCGTGCCCGCAAGGTCAGCCGGCTCAGCGGATACTCGCCCTTCTTCGCCCAGCTGCCATCGCGCAGCCAGGTTTCGGCGCGCGGCAGGTCGCGGATGGTGTTGATGAGCAGCCCGATCGCGGTGTCGGCAACCTCCTCGGTCAAGACGTCGGGCGTGTTGGTGACCATGATGTTCTTTGCCGCCGCATGGCCGACATCGACCGAATCGTAGCCGACGCCGAAGGAGGCGATCAGTTCGAGATTGGGCAGCGCATCCATCATGGCCGCGTTGATGCCGGCAAACGAAGCAATGCCCCGCACCGTGCTGCGCATCTCATCGGTGACCAACGCCGCATCGGCGCGCTCGATGCCGATGCGCCTGAACGTTCGCTCGATGCGCTCCACCGCGTGGTCGCTGAAACCCGCCGGCACCAGAATGGCGACGGCTTGCAACTCTTCGGCCTTCGTCATGCACGCTCCACCGGTTTGCCGGTCGACTGGCGCACATGCAGTTCCGGCTTGATCAATTCCTGCGAGGGCCGTACCGTCTGCCCGTTGAGCTTGTCGAGCAGCGCGCTGGCGGCGCGGCGGCCAACCTCGCGCTGGCCGTTCCAGACGGTGGTCAGCGCCGGCGTGGCGATCGCCGCCTCTTCGAGATCGTCATAGCCGGTGACGGAGATGTCGACGCCGGGCACCAGGCCGGCGCGCGCGATACCATTCATCAATCCGATGGCGACAAGGTCGTTCCAGCAGCAGGCCGCGGTCGGCCTGTCCTTCAGTGCCAGGAACTGCCCGGCGGCCTCGAAGCCGGCCTGCTTGGTGCGCGGGCCGGCAATGCGCCAGGACGGCCTGACTTCCAGTCCCGCCGCTTCCATGGCGTTGACATAGCCCTGATAGCGGTCGCGTCCGGTCGAGGTCTGGTCGGTGCCGCCGATCATGGCGATGCGCTTGTGGCCGAGCGAGATCAGGTGATTGGTGGCGAGCCCCGTTCCATAGGCATCGTCGCCGCGAAACACCGGCACGTCGGCGCCCTCGACAGTGCGCGCGATCAGCACCGCCGGCAGGCCGTTCTCCTCGGCCATCAGGATGTCGGAAGCCGGGGTGCCGATTGCCGGCGACATGATGACGCCATCGGCGCCGAGCTGCAGCAGCGTGTCGATGAAGGTGCGCTGTTTCTCGAGCTGGTCGTAGTGGTTGGACAGGATGAAGGTTTGCCGGCTGCGGTCGAGCTCGCTTTCGATCGAGCGCAGGATCTCGGCGAAGAAGGGGTTCATGATGTCGTGCACGACGACGCCGACAATGCCCGAGCGCGAGGTGCGCAGGCTGGCGGCGCGACGGTTGTAGATATAGCCGATGGCGCGGGCATGTTCCTTGATGCGGTCGCGTGTCGAGCCGGCGACCAGGGGACTGTCGCGCAGCGCCAGCGAAACCGTGGCCGTGGACACGCCGAGCGCATCCGCGATCGTCGAAAGCTTGATTTTTTGTGCCAGCGCCTTGCGCTCCCCGAACGACCTGAATTCTGACCTAAACTGTTTAAAGGCGGCGTTATGCCACCGATCGGGGGCAAATCAAAGTTTTTTTGCCAGCGCTTCCGCCTCGACATCGGAAGCCGCGCGGCTCTGCAGCCGAAGCCGATGCTCGCGGTGGACGATGTAGAGGCCGCTGGCGACGATGATGGCCGCGCCGAGCAGCGTCCAGCGGTCGGGGAACTGCTTGAAGACGATCCAGCCGGAAATGATCATCCACACCATCTGCGAATAGGGATAGGGAGCGAGCGCCGTTGTCGTCGCCAGCCGGTAGGCCTGGACCAGCAGCCAGTGCCCGACGCCGCCGAACACGCCAAGCATGAGCAGGATGAACCAGTGCCAGCCATCATGCGGCAGCGAGAACGAGAACGGCAGCAGGGGCAACAGCAGCACCGCCGGCGCGAGCGCCGAAAACAGTATGAGGCTTTCCGAGGTTTCGGTCGCCGACATGCGGCGGGTCATGATGACGTAGAAGCAGTTCGACAGCATCGAGCCGAGTGCGAAGAGATGCCCGATGCCAAAAACGCCGACACCCGGCCTGGTGATGATCAGAACCCCGGCGAAGGCAGCCACGATAGCCAGCCAACGCCGCCAGCCGGCCCATTCGCCGAGCAGCGGGCCGGCAAGTGCGGTGATCACCATCGGTCCAAAGAAATAGATCGATGTCGTCTCGGCCAATTGCAGGGACCGCAGCGCCAGGACGTTGAAGATGGTGGAGCCGAACAGGAACAGCCCGCGCAGCACATGCGCCGGCAGGTTGACTGGGCGAAACCGCACCGGCTGGCGCCAGCCGCGCAGGAGAGCGCCGACCAGCACGACATGCACTGCAAAGCGCACCCAGGCGACGATCAGCACCGAGACCCCGGCCAGGACGAGATATTTGCTTGAGGTGTCGAGGAAGGTGAAGAAGACATAGGTGGAAAGCATGCACAGGATCGCCACCGGCGGCGTCGCGCTTTCTGGGTGTCTTTGGGGAGCATTCACTTGCAGGCCGGGGAAAAGCTGGGCTGAAGCCCTCCTTTGCGGGAATTGTGGCTTGCCGGCAAGCCAATTGTCGCCCGCTGCCGCGCCTGGGCGTGCTGGCCTAACAACAGGTGCCGCCAGGCTTAGTCCATGCCTATGTCGCTAGGCGTGCATGCGGGCGCCCTTGGTGATCTTGTCGACCACCTTCTTGTCGGCGCGCAGCGCGATGCCGACCACCTTGGCGTCTTCGGGCGCAAACTCGGCGAAGACGGCGCGATTGGCGGCGTCGAAGCCGGTCGAAAACATCTCCTCGACATAGAGCGAGGTCGTCACGCCACGCTCGAGCGTGCGCCGGTGGATCGCGGCGAGCGTCGCCTGATCGGCCGACAGCACGATGACCGGCTGGATCGACAGCGGATTGTATAGATTGCCTGACCGGTCACGGTAGGGTTCGCCGATGATGCCAGGAAACTGGGCGACGATGCCGCTGGTCAGGAAGGCCGTGACGTTGAGTTTCTGCCAGACCGGCAGGTCCTCCCTGAGCACGATTGCAAATTTCGTATCGAACATGAGACATTACCCATTCGAACTGTCCCCATTCGAGGCTGAAGGAGACGATGTCGCACGATCTAGGCAGCCAGGCCTTCGAGGGTCTTGGACGTTTGTGCGCCGATGCGGCTGAGAACTGCATCATCTCGGCTCCCGACCCTGCGGGCATGGAGCGGATCGAGGCGCGATTCCATGGCAGCGCCTTCGACCTGCACCGCCATGACACCTATGCGATCGGGGTGACGCTGCAGGGCGTGCAGACCTTTCGCTATCGCGGCGAGACCCGGGTAAGCCTGCCCGGCCAGATCATCGTGCTGCATCCCGACGAGTTGCATGACGGCGGCGCCGGCACCGAGGACGGGTTGCGCTACAGGATGCTCTATCTCGAACCGTCGCTGATGCTCGACTGCCTTGGCGGCGCATCGTTGCCCTTCGTCAGGGACGCCGTGGTGACTGACGATGCCTTTTGCGCAACGCTGCTTTCGGCACTGGGGCCGCTGGAGCAGGAACTCGACGAGCTGTTCGTCGACGACTTCCTGGCGCAGCTGATGCAGAGGCTCTCGCGGCATGCCGGCCAGCCGGGCAAGCCGATAGCCAGGACGGCGTGGCAAGCGGCCGCGGCGGCGCGTGACTATCTCACGGAAAACCTGAACCGTCCGGTGGGGTCGGGCGAATTGGAGGCGATCACCGGGCTCGACCGCTATGCATTGTCACGGCATTTCCGCGCCGCCTTCTCAACCAGCCCACATCGTTTCCTGGTGATGCGCCGGCTTCAGCACGCGCGGCGGATGATCATCGCCGGCGAACCATTGGCGCAGATTGCCGTCGAGGCCGGCTTCAGCGACCAGAGCCATTTCAACAGGCAATTCAAGAAGGCGTTCGGCATGACACCTGGACGCTGGTCTTCGCTGATCCGTGGACCGGCCGCGATGGCGGCGGCCTGATCGTCGTACCGGACTATCAGTCGTCCGACTCGGCGTCGTCGTCCATCAACACCAGCTCCTCGTTGGAGAGGTTGGCCTCGATGCGGGCAAGCAGCTTGAACAGCGCCTTCTGGTCCTTCTTGTCGAGGCCTTTCAGCGCCTGCTTCTCGGTCTTCTTCACCGACTTTTCGATGGCGCGGATGGTTTCGCGGCCGGTGTCGGTCAAGAAGATGTGCGCCTGGCGGGCATCGGCCTCGGAGGCGCGCTTTTCCAGGAAACCCTGCGCCTGCAGCCTGTTGATGGTCTTGGTGATGGTGGGCGGGCGCACGCCGAGGCGACCGGCAAGATTGCCCGGCGTCTGGCCGTCCTCGCGGTCGAGCGCCAGCATGATCTGGTCCTGGCCGGCATAGAAGCCGTGCGCCAGAAGCCGAGCCGCCAGTGCGGTCCTTGCCAGCCTTGCCGCGGAATGCAGCCGGCTCATCGTTGCAGTCTTGTCCGCCTTGGCCATGGTCATCCCTCTTCGGCCGTACCGGTGCGTGCAGCATAGACGCAGCCGGCCGGTTGGCAATCGACGATCGAAAAAGATTCCGGCGCTCCAAACAGCTTTGCCGGCAAGCATTGCGGTGTCCGCCGTGGCTAATGCCAGATGTTTATTTCAGTTAGATGACAAACGAGTTTCGGCAACGGTGGATTCACAGCCACCGCGACGCGGGCCCGGTGTGACGGTCCGCAGACCTGGACCGGACGCCCTGTTTGTCGTCACGTCGCGGAGGCAGCGAAGCTTTTCGCAGCCAGGATCATGGGACAATCCGGCCGGCCGCCTTGGCCCATTGGTTTGCCCCGTGCAAAAGCCCGGCACACATCCTATATGGAGCCGACAATCCCTTTCGCGGCCCCAGATTTTGGCCCAGTCAGTTCGAGGCAAGCCATGAGCGACGCACAGACGCAGATCCCCGTAACCGTTCTCACCGGCTATCTCGGTGCCGGCAAGACGACGCTGCTCAACCGCATCCTGTCGGAGAGCCACGGCAAGCGTTACGCCGTCATCGTCAATGAATTCGGCGAAATCGGCATCGACAACGACCTGATCGTGGAATCCGACGAGGAAATCTACGAGATGAACAATGGCTGCGTCTGCTGCACGGTGCGCGGCGACCTGATCCGCGTCGTCGAAGGCCTGATGCGCCGCCCCGGCCGCTTCGACGCCATCGTGGTCGAGACCACCGGTCTCGCCGATCCGGTGCCTGTGGCGCAGACCTTCTTCATGGACGACGACGTGCGCTCCAAGACCAAGCTCGATGCGGTGGTAGCGCTGGTCGATGCCAAGCATCTGCCGCTCCGGCTCAAGGATTCCAGGGAAGCCGAGGACCAGATCGCCTTCGCCGACGTCGTCGTGCTCAACAAGACCGACCTCGTCACCCCCGAAGAGCTTGCCAAGGTCGAGGCGACGATCCGCGCCATCAATCCGGCGGCAAGGATCCATCGCACCACCCGCGCCGGCGTCGCCCTGTCGGAGGTGCTCGACCGTGGCGCCTTCGACCTCTCCAAGGCGCTGGAAAACGATCCGCATTTCCTCGAGGCGCATGACGACCACGATCACCATCATCACGACCATGATGGTCACGATCACCATGACCATGATCGGCATGACCATCACCATCACGCGCATCCTTCCGACATCCATGACGTGACGGTGCAGTCGGTGTCGCTGCGCGGCGGCGAGATGGACCCGAAGAAATTCTTCCCGTGGATCGAGAAGATCACCCAGATGGAAGGCCCAAACATCCTGCGGCTGAAGGGCATCATCGCGCTCAAGAGCGACGACGAGCGCTACGTCATTCAGGGTGTGCACATGATCATCGAGGGCGACCACCAGCGCGCCTGGAAAGACGGCGAGAAACACGAGAGCCGGCTGGTGTTCATCGGCCGCGAACTCGACGCCGAGCGGCTGAAGAAGAGCTTTGACGCCTGCCAGGCATAAAGGATTGACCTTGATTTCGCGTACACATATTATGTGTACGTGAAATCAAGGAGGCACCCATGCCGCGGACCGCCGACAATAAGACCGAGCGTTATCAAATCCGCATTGCGCCGGCGCAAAAGGCGATGATCGCGCGGGCGGCTGCCCTGTCGCATCAGGACGTGGCTGACTTCATCCTCAACAAGGTGGTGCCCGAAGCTCAGGCCGTGATCGAAGCGGCCGAGGTCACGAAAGTATCCGACCGCGATTTCACGCGCATACTCGACCTTTTGGAGCACCCGCCGAAACCCAACGCCAAGCTGCGGGCAGCGATTGCGGCCTTGCCAGATACGCTGTGACGCTTCCGTCCTGGCACGAAGAGGCGATTGCGAAACGGCACAATCGAACTTCCTTCGATTGCGGCGATGCGCAAATGAATGATTTTATGCGGCGTTTCGCACGGCAAAGTCACGAGCAGAATGCCGCCAAGACCTTCTGTGCGATTGATGACGCGGCGCCGGAACGAATTCTCGGCTTCTACACAATCGCGCCCTCTGCCGTCGTTCATGGAAACGTGCCGGCAGCCATGACGAAGGGCTTGGCACGGCACGAGGTTTCCGGCTTCAAGCTCGCCCGCCTCGCAACCGACCGCACCGCCGCAGGACAAGGACTTGGAGGCCAATTGCTCGCCGCGGCGGCATTGCGCTGCCTGCGGCTTGCCAGCGAGGGTGGGGGCATCCTGCTCATTATCGACGCCAAGAGCGAGCGCGCTGCGAAATGGTACGCCAGCTACGGTGCCGAGCGCCTTCAAGGATCGGATTTGACCCTGGCGATGCCCCTGGCGACATTCGCAACCGATCTACGACTTAAGGGGTTGCTTTGACAAGCCTCGCGCCACTTTGCCTGTCCTCCCGGTTGCCGGAACTGCAAACGTCGAGTAAGCCGCCCGAACACGCCTCTCCAATTTCGTCCGGTTGAACAAAGATAGCCATGCCCACCGTCGCCCCGCTTGATCTCGAAGGCCACTGCCTTGCCGCCGTCTTCCTCGGCGATGTGCCGCATTTCGTGCTGGCCGATGGCGCCGTCCACCGGCTCGACAATGGCCACAAGACGGTTCAGGCCAATGACGGGCTGCTCGCGGCCTTCCACGACGCAGCCAACGACCGGCTGATCACCGGCGGTGAGGACGGCAAGGTGTTTGCCGTGAAGGCGGGCGGCGAGGCACAGGAATTGGCAAGCGCCGGCAAGAAATGGATCACCAGCGTCGCGGCCGGACCGCAGGGCGCCATTGCCTATGCGACGGGGAAAACCGCCTTCGTGCGTTTCGCCGACGGCAAGACCCGGGAATTCGTCCATCCGCGCTCGGTCGAGGGGCTGGCGTTTTCGCCCAAGGGCATGCGCTTCGGCGTTGCCCGCTACAATGGCGCGACGCTGCATTTCCCGGCTGCCGAGGGCAAGCCGGTGGAACTCGAATGGGCTGGCGCCCACACCGGCATCACCTTTTCGCCCGACGGCGCCTTCCTCGTCACCACCATGCAGGAAAACGCCTTGCACGGCTGGAAGCTGGCGGACGGCAAGCACATGCGCATGACCGGCTATCCCGGCAAGGTCAAAAGCCTGTCATGGAGCGTCAAAGGCAAATGGCTGGCGAGTTCCGGCGCGCCGGCGGCGATCGTCTGGCCGTTTTCAGGCAAGGACGGCCCGATGGGCAAGGCGCCTCTGGAACTCGGCACGCGCGGCAACGCCATGGTGACGGCTGTTGCCTGCCACCCGAGCCAGGATGTCGTCGCCGTCGGTTATGATGACGGCATGGTGATGGCGGTGCGCTTCTCGGATGCCAAGGAAGTGCTGTTGCGGCGGCCCGGCAAGGGCGCGATCACCTCGATGATGTGGGACAAGGAAGAACGCCGCATCGCCTTCGGCAGTGCCGCCGGCGACTGCGGCGTCATCGACATCACGGCGTAGCTTCGAAATAGCGGATCATTCGGCGCTGCAGGAAACCTTGCCTGTCAGATCGACCGGCTTGCCGTCGCTGTCCTTGTCGGCCGTGCTGTCATAGACGGCAAGCTTGTAGTCCCCATCATAGACGCCTTCGTCGCTGGCCCTGGTCAGGATCGTCAGCTCGACGGAACTGAAGGTCTTGGCCATCTCCTGCTCGTGGTAGATGTTGAGCCGCAGTTCCTTGTTGTCGAGCCAGTACTGGGTGAGGTTGGAATCCTCGAACGTGGTCTTTCGCGATTGGTCGCCGACAGGCCTTGCCTTGATTTCAAGATCACCGCGAAAGTTGAAGATCGGGCCGCCCATACCGGTGGTGACGCCGGCATCGACCTGGAATTTCACCGCCGTGTCATCGACCGAGCACCAGATGCCGCCGGTGGCGAACGCCGTGCCGACCGACAGCAACAGCGCCGTCACGCAGATGATCGTCCGCATTTTTGCCCCCCGTGTTGCCATTGCCGGCAGCATTGACGCTGAGTTCTCGGGCACGGTCAAGCACCGCCATTGACGGCTGAGCCAATGCAGGACAGACGCGCGGCCAATTGCGGTCGCCGACCCGAATTGGCTAAGAGGAACCTGTCAAAGGGGTTTCCATGCACAGCGACATGTCAAAGACGGCCATCGGTGGCATCAGCCGCGACCGCATCGCCAATCTGCGCGAGACCGAAGGAGAAGTGTTCCGCAAGGCACGGCCGAAATCGCAAGCGAAGGTCGGCAACGGCCTGCCCGGCTTCTTCGGCGGCGTGCCGATGCACTGGATGAATGACTGGCCAACGCCATTTCCGATCCTGGTCGACAGCGCCAGGGGCGCCACGATCACCGATATAGACGGCAACAGGCTCGACGATTTCTGCCTCGGCGACACCGGCTCGATGTTCGGCCATTCGCCGCCAGCGGTGGCGCGCGCCATCCGCCGCCAGGCCGGCCGCGGGCTGACCTATATGCTGCCTTCGGAAGACGCGCTCGCCATCGGGCCGCTGCTGCAGCAGCGTTTCGGCCTGCCGTTCTGGCAGATCGCGACGACGGCGACCGACGCCAACCGCTTTGCGCTGCGTGTCGCCCGCGCCGTCACCGGCAGGGAAAAGATCCTGGTCTTCAACGGCTGCTATCACGGCTCGGTGGACGAGACGATGGTGCGGCTGATCGACGGCAAGCCAATCAACCGGCCGGGACTGGCTGGCGAGTTCCGCGACCTGACCCGTACGGCCAAGGTCATCGAGTTCAACGACATTCCAGCGCTTGAGGCAGCGCTCAAGGACAAGGATGTCGCCTGCGTCATCGCGGAACCGGTGCTGACCAATTCCTGCATGGTTCTGGCCGATCCCGGCTTCCACGATGCGTTGCGGCGTCTCACCCGCGCGACTGGCACGCTGCTTCTGATCGACGAGACGCATACGATCTCGACCGGTCCGGGCGGCTACACAAGGAAATATGGACTCGATCCGGACTTGTTCGTGCTGGGCAAGCCGATCGCCGGCGGTGTGCCGGCGAGCGTGTGGGGCATGAGCGACGAGGTCGCCTCGCGCTATGCCGACTACAACAGGACCAAGGAGCCCGGCTATTCCGGCATGGGCACGACGCTCTCGGCCAATCCGCTGCAATTCGCCACCATGCGCGCGACGCTCGAAGAGGTGATGACCGAGGACAATTACGACCGCATGGACCATCTGGCGCGGCGGCTCGATGCCGGCCTGACCGGCGTGATCGACCGCTACAATCTGCCCTGGCATGTCGCCCGTGTCGGCGCCCGCGTCGAGTTCATCTGCGCGCCCGGCCCGCTGCGCAATGGCGCCGAGGCGGAAGGCGCGCATGCGCCGGAGTTGGAAGCCGCCATCCATGTCGCGCTGGTCAATCGCGGCGTGTTGATCGCGCCCTTCCACAACATGATGCTGATCTCGCCAGCGACCTCAGGCGCCCAGGTCAACCGGCTGATCGCCGCCTTCGGCGCGGTTGCGGCAAAGCTTGCGGCATGAGACAAGCGGCCATGGACAATGCCATCGTGACCTCACCTTCGGGCTCCTCGCCCACCGAGGCGCAAGCCTTTCTCGACGCCCATCCCGAGATCGAAGCCTTCGATATCGTGCTGACAGACGCCAATGGCGTCGGCCGCGGCAAGATCGTGCGCCGGCATGAGCTGAAAAGCATCTTCGAGGGCGGCCGCCACATGCCGATCTCGATTCTCGGCCTCGACATCACCGGCGAGGATGTGCATGAAACCGGACTGATCTGGACGACCGGCGACGGCGATCTCCGGGCATGGCCGATCCCCGGCACGCTTGTGCCGCTCCATGGCACCAACCCGCCGCGCGGCCAGGTGCTGATGGCGATGTACCATCTCGAAGGCCAGCCAATGTCTTCGGACCCGAGGCTGGCACTGGCCCGGCAAGTCGACATACTGGCGGCCAAGGGGCTCTATCCGGCCGGTGCCTTCGAACTCGAATTTTTCCTGCTGGCCAACGAACGCGATGCCGACGGCAAGGTGCAGCCGGCGCGCGCGGTGCTTGACGGCCGTGTCTCGGGCAAGACGGAAGTCTATTCCGTCGACCATCTGCACGGCATGGAGCCGCTGTTCTCCGACATCTATGCGGCCGCCAAGGTGCAGGGAATTCCGGCCGAGACGGTGATTTCCGAATATGCGCCGGGCCAGTACGAATTGACGCTGAACTACCGCAAGGACGTGATGCGGGCGGCCGACGACCTCGTCATGCTGAAGCGGCTGGTGCGGGCACAGGCGCGCCGTCACGGCGTCACCGCCTGTTTCATGGCCAAGCCGATCGAGAAATACGCCGGTTCGGGCATGCATTTCCACGTCTCGCTGCAGGACAAGGTGGGCCGAAACGTATTTTCGGAAGCCGGCGGCGAAAACTGGTCGCTGCCGCTGCTGCGCGGTCTCGGCGGCTTGATCCAGACGATGGCGGAATCGATGCTGGTGTTTGCGCCGCACGCCAATTCCTGGCGGCGTTTCGTCTCGCAATCCTACGCCCCGGTGGCACCGACCTGGGGCGTCAACAACCGTTCCGTGGCGTTGCGCGTGCCGGCGGGCGACGCCAAGAACCGGCGCATCGAGCACCGGCCGTCCGGTGTCGACGCCAACCCCTACCTGATCGCCGCGACAGTGCTCGCCGGTATCATCAAGGGCCTCGACGAGGGGCTCGATCCCGGCCCCGAAACGACGGGCAATGGCTATGAGGCTGCCGTCACCCGCACGACGATGCCGGCCGACTGGCGCGCCGCCATCGAGGCCGCGAGGACATCCAGCTTCCTGAAGGGTGCGCTCGGCGAGGATTTGCACCGCACCTTCGTGGCGATCAAGCAGTCCGAATATTTGCGTGTCGCGCGCACGGTGAGCGAGCTGGATTATCATCTCTACCTGCACGAGGTCTGAGCAGGGAACTATCGCCCGCTTCGGCCATTTCAATATTGGAATGGACGAGGCAGGATGATGGCGACCACAGGCCTTCCGCGCAATGCGAAGATGCCAGCCCGGCGCGTTTCCGTGCCGCGCGCCGAGTTGATATCGGACGAGACTGATGCCAACTCGATCCCGGAACTGCGCGACGCGGCAGAAGGTTGCCGTCGCTGTCCGCTGTGGCGCAATGCGACACAGACCGTCTTCGGTGAGGGTCCTGACAACGCCAAGGTGATTTTCGTCGGCGAACAGCCGGGTGACCAGGAAGATCTCGCCGGCAAACCATTTGTCGGCCCGGCGGGCAGGGTGTTCGATGCTATCCTCGTTGACGCGGACGTTGACCGCCAAAAAGTCTATGTCACCAACGCGGTCAAGCACTTCAAATTCGAGCCACGCGGCAAGCGTCGCATCCACTCCAAACCCAATGCCGGCGAGGTTCAGGCCTGCCGCTGGTGGCTCGACCAGGAGTTCGACCTGATCAAGCCGAACCTTGCCGTGGCGCTCGGCGCAACGGCGGCGTTGTCGCTGCTTGGCAAGGCGACACCGGTGATGAAGATGCGCGGCCAGGTGATCGAGCGCGAGGACGGCCTGCGTGTGTTCATCACCATCCACCCTTCCTTCATCCTACGCATCCGCGAGCCTGCGGACAAGGAAGCCGAGCGCGAGCGCTTCCTGAAGGATATGAGAGAGGTGAAGCGGTTGATGGCTGCTTGAGTTGTTGCCCTAACGTATAAGGATCGCCCTGAGATCGTTGACGTTCGTGCCCGTGGGCCCTGGCACGAACAGGTCGCCGACCGCATTGAACGCCGTCCAGGCGTTGTTGCCCGCCAGCATGGCCTTGGCATCCACACCCGCCGCCCGCATGCGCGAAACGGTCGAACCATCGGCGAAGGCGCCGGCATTGTCTTCCGACCCGTCGATGCCGTCCGTGTCGGCGGCCAAGGCGTGGATACCCTCAACGCCGTTGATGCCGATGGCGAAGGCAAGCAGGAATTCCGAGTTGCGGCCACCCTTGCCCTTGGCGCGCAAAGTCACGGTTGTCTCGCCACCAGACAGGATCAGCGCTGGCTTTTGGAATGGCCGGTTGCGCGTCGCGACCTCACGCGCAATCGCCGCATGGACGCCACCGACCTCACGCGCTTCGCCCTCGATGGCATCCGACAGGATGACCGCCTCGATGCCCTGTCGACTGGCTTCCGCGGCTGCCGCTTCCAGAGAGACGCCGGCCGAGGCGATGAGATGCACCTCGTTGCGCGAAAAGCGCTGGTCATCGGGATCTGGCGCATCGGCAGCCGGCGAATTGATGTGCGCCATCACCGCAGCGGGCACCTTCATGCCATAGGCCGATATCGATGCCAGCGCATCTTCTCGGCTGCCAACGTCCGGCACGGTCGGCCCGGAAGCGACGAGTGCCGGATTGTCGCCGGGAATGTCGGAGACAACCAGCGACACCACCTTGGCCGGCCATGCGGCGGCCGCCAGCCGGCCACCCTTGATGGTGGAAAGGTGCTTGCGGATGGTGTTCATCGCAGCGATCGGCGCGCCGGAAGCAAGCAGCGCCTCGTTGACGGCAATCTCGTCGGCGAGCGTCAGGCCGGCGGCCGGCGACGGCAGCAGCGCCGAGCCGCCGCCGGAAATCAACGCTACGACCAGGTCGTCCGCGGTCAGCCCCCGGACCTTTTCCAGCAATCGCCGCGAAGCTTCGAGGCCAGCGGCGTCCGGCACAGGATGCGCCGCCTCGATGATCTCGATGCGCTCGCATTTGGCACCATAGCCGTAGCGGGTAACGACCAGCCCTTCGATCGGCCCGTCCCATACCTTCTCGAACGCCGCCGCCATCTGCGCCGAGCCTTTTCCCGCGCCAATGACGATGGTGCGGCCCTTGGGTCTGGCCGGCAGATGATCCCTGATGGTGCGCTCCGGATCGGCGGCGGCGACGGCGGCGTCGAAGATCGAGATGAGGAAAGCCTTGGGGTCGAGTTCTGTCATTTGGCTTCCGGCGGCAAGGCAAGCTCTTGGCGGTCGATGCCCAGGTGGGCGCACAGCGCATCGACGACCACGCCGTGATCCTCGCGCTCCGGCAGGCCGGACACAGCGATCACGCCAATGACGCCGGAGCCCTTGACCGTGACCGGAAAACCACCGCCGGCCAACACATAGTCCGAGATGTCGAGGCCTTCGCCGACCTTGAAGGTGCGGTCCGGGCGCTGCTGTTCCAGGACCAGCCGATAGGTGCTCCTGAGATACCGCCTGACGACGTTGATCTTGCGCCGCGCCCAGTCGGGGTTTGAAGCGTTCGAACCCGGCATGGCGGCATAGAACAGCGGCCGGTCGAAAGTCCTGATGTCGACGATGACAGGCATGTTCTCGGCAAGCGCGCGGTCGCGGATGGCCGAACCGATCTTGAAAGCGACAGCCTCGTCGAAGGCGGGAAAGACAAGGGCTTCTTCCTGTCTCTTGATCAGAGCGATGTCTTCGGCAACGGCCATTTTCTTCCTCCGAAAATCGTCACACGTCGTTTGTACGACAAGCTCTGCCTGGTCAAGCACATGTCGCAGCGGTCGTCTTGCCCCGCCAGCGTCGACCCCCACTCCGTCGAGCTTCGCTCGACACCTCTCTCCCGATCGACGGGGTAGAGGAAGCGCGCCAAGCTGTCCGAACCGGCACCCGTCTTGCGAAGCAGAGGTCCCCTTCCCCCCCTCCGGAGGGGGGAGAGGTGGCGCCGCGAAGCGGCGACGGAGTGGGGGAACCACTTAACAATCAGGCGCAATCATCATCTTGTCCCCCGCGAAGATCGACCCCCCACTCCATCGAGTTGCGGTCCTCTCCCCTCGGCGGTCGGTCTTAACCCGCGACCATGTCTGTCTTCGCTGCCCGCCCGGCCACATAGACCTCGCGCACCGCGCGGTCGTCGCCCAGCGTCTGCAGGAGAAACAATTCCTGCGCCAGGGTCTCGACCGTTTCCATCCTGAGCCGCATCGCCGGCGTGGCGTTCGCATCCAGCACGACGATGTCGGCATCGGTGCCTTCGGTCAGCGTGCCGATCCTTTCCACCGCCGACAGCGCCTCGGCATTGCCGCGCGTGATCTGCCAGAAGGACTGGAACGGGTTCAGCTTCTCGCCATTCAGCGCGATCACCTTGTAGCCCTCGTCCATGGTGCGCAGCATCGAATAGTTGGTGCCGCCGCCGACATCGGTGGCGGCCGCGATGCGCAGCGCTTTGTCACGCTTGCGGTAGCGCTGATAGTCGAACAGGCCGGAGCCGAGGAAGAGGTTCGAGGTCGGGCAGAACACCGCCACCGAGCCGCTGTCCGACAGCGCGTCCGCCTCACGCTCGGAGAGATGGACGCAGTGGCCGAACAGGCTCTTTTTGCCCAGCAGCCCGTAATGTTCGTAGACGTCGGTGTAGTCGCGCGACCACGGGTAGAGTTCCTGCGTGAAGGCGATCTCGGCGTGGTTTTCCGACAGATGCGTCTGCATGTGCAGGTCGGGATGCTCGCGGCAGAGCGCTCCAGCCATCTCCATCTGCTGCGGCGTCGAGGTGATGGCGAAGCGCGGGGTGATGGCATAAAGCTGGCGACCCTTGCCGTGCCATTCCTTGATCAGCGCCTTGGTGTCGTCATAGCCGGATTGCGGCGTATCGAGCACGCCGTCGGGCGCATTGCGGTCCATCATCACCTTGCCGGCGATGTTGAGCATGTTGCGGTCGTGCGACTCAGCGAAGAAGGCTTCGGTGGAGGCCTTGTGCACCGAGCAGTAGGCTACGACCGTCGTGGTGCCGTGACGCACCATCTCGTCGAGGAACAGCCGCGCTATGCGGCGTCCATGCTGCGCGTTGGCGAACTTCGTCTCTTCCGGGAAGGTGTAGGTGTTCAGCCAGTCGAGCAGTTCGGCGCCATAGGAAGCAATGACCTGCATCTGCGGAAAATGCGCATGCGCGTCGATGAAGCCGGGCAGCAACAGATGCGGCCGGTGGTCGATTTTTTTCACCGCCTCGCCAGCCTGCTTTTCGACATCGGCATAGGCGCCTGCGGCGACGATCCTGCCATCGCCGATCAGCAGGCCGCCGTCTTCCTCGTAGCGCCAGGCCGAATGGTCGTCGATGGTTTGCGGCCAGCGCTCGAAAGACAGCGTGCGGCCGCGCAGAAGTATCGAAATCATGCCTATTTCCCTGCGCCTTCGAACCAGGTCACCAGCAGCGCCCGCTCCTTGTCTGATATCTGCGAGACATTGGCAGGCGGCATGGCGTGGCTGCGTCCGGCCTGCAGATAGATCTCGCGGGCATGCTCGGCGATGCCCGCGTCGGTGTCGAGCATCACGCCCTTGGGTGCATGGTAGATGCCCTCATAGACCGGCTCCGCCGCATGGCACATCGAACAGCGGCCGAGCACGGTGTCGCGCACGGCGGGAAAATGCGCGGAGGCGATATAGAGTTCCGCCGATGCGGATGGCTTGGGTTCGCCGGTCAGCACCCTCGGCACGGTCGACAGCCAGATGATGATGATGAACAGGACAAGGGCGCCCAGCCAGGTCCAATGCGGGTTGCCCTTGCGCGCATGGACGCTGTTGAAATAGTGCCGGATCAGCACGCCGATGATGAACACCAGCGAGGCGATGATCCAGTTGAACTCGGTCCCGAACGCCAGGGGATAGTGGTTCGACAGCATCAGGAACAGCACCGGCAGCGTCAGATAGTTGTTGTGGAGCGAGCGCTGCTTGGCGATCTTGCCGTATTTCGGATCGGGCTTGCGGCCGGCGATGAGGTCGGCGACGACGATCTTCTGGTTGGGGATGATGACCATGAAGACATTGGCCGACATGATCGTGGCGGTGATGGCGCCCAGATGCAGGAAGGCGGCGCGGCCGGTGAACAAATGGGTGAGCCCCCAGGCGATGAACACGAGCACGCAGTAGAGCACCAGCATCAGGCCGGTATCGCTTTTGCCCAGCGGCGAGCGGCACAGGAGATCATAGACCACCCAACCGACGCCGATCGTGGCCATAGACAGCAAGATGCCCACGGGTACCGACATCGGCAGCACGTTGGGATCGATCAGGAACAGATCGGCCCCGGCATAATAGACCACGCACAGCATGGCGAAGCCTGACAGCCAGGTGGCGTAGGATTCCCATTTGAACCAGGTCAGGTGTTCGGGCATCTCGGCCGGCGCCACCAGATATTTCTGGATGTGGTAGAAGCCGCCGCCATGCACCTGCCATTCCTCGCCGAAGGCGCCGACAGGCATGCCCGGTCGCTGGCGCAGGCCGAGATCGAGCGCGACGAAATAGAAAGACGAGCCGATCCAGGCGATGCCGGTGATGACATGCAGCCAGCGCACGGCGAAGCTCAGCCAGTCCCAGAAAATCGCGAAATCCATCATTGACGTAGTCCCTGCCGATGACGCGACTTTACGGTGTCCCGCGCAAACGAAAAGAGGCGAGGTGTACGATGACTTTCAAAAAAAAATGGAAAATACTACAGCGCCGCGCGTCCTCTTGGACGCGCAAAGGACGCTGTAGCACTTTGATCTGGCGCATGATCCTTTCCGAAAATCGATTCCGATTTTTCGGGGTCATGCGCTAGGCTAATCGCTGCAAACCGGCGAAGGTGCTCCGCATGGCCTATCTCGACAACATCGCCGTTTTCGTCCGCGTCGTCGAACTCGGCAATCTGTCGGCGGCGGGCCGCGACATGCGCATTTCGCCGGCGGTCGCCTCCAACCGCATCAAGGAGTTGGAAAAGCATCTTGGCGTGCGGCTGTTCAACCGCACCACGCGGCAGTTGATGCCGACCGAGCACGGCACGGTTTTTTATGCGGGCGCCAAGCAGGTGCTGGAAGCGATCACCGAAGCGGAGGCCGCCGTCTCGGCGCTGTCCGGCCAGCCGCGCGGTACCATCCGCGTGACCGCACCGCTCGGCCTCGGCCGCCGGCTGGTGGCCTCGGGCATTCCCGATTTCCACGATAAATACCCTGACATCGAGGTGCGGCTGAGGCTCTCGGACCATAATGTCGATATCATGAAGGAAGGCATCGACGTCGCTTTTCGGCTCGGCATCATCGAGGATTCCAGCCTCAGGATGCGCGGCATCATGGAATGCGAGCGCGTGCTGGTGGCGGCGCCGAAATATCTGGAGGCGCGCGGCGAGCCAGTGGAGCCGCAGGAGCTGATCGGCAAGAAGCACGACTGCCTGATGCTACGCTACTCCGGCGCGCGCGAATATGTATGGACACTGCAAACTCCCACCGGCCCGCAGAAATTCGAGGTGCATGGCCCCTACGACACGGACGATGGCGACGTGCTGACCGGCTGGGCGCTATCGGGACGCGGCATCATCAACAAGCCGCGCTTCGAGGTCGAACCGTTCATCCGCGACCGGCGGCTGAAGGTGATCCTGAGCAACACGCCGCCGACGCCAGTGCAGTTCGCGGCCGTCTATCCGCACAAGAAGCTGCAGGACCCCAAGGTGCGGCTGCTGCTCGACTTCATGGCGGAGCGCTGCCAGCGGCTGATCAAGGATCTTCTGGCCGGCAAGTAGAGGTGACAAGGGGCTGGCTGGCAAGTGAACGGCTCCTGGCCCAGTCGAAGGGGTTGCCTTACGCAGAGGCGAACTTAGGTTCGCGTGCACGGCCTCATGGTCGATGGCTGCGCGACGAGCAAACCACAATGCATCTCACCGTTTCGCTCAACATTGCTTCCATGGCCGGCCAGACCAGCGCGCTCACTTTCAGGGATGTGGCCGGCTTTGTCCGGCAGGCGGAAGCGGTCGGGCTGGACATGATTATCCTTGAAGACTCCGCGCCAGATGCCCCCGTATCCAGTAGCCCCTTCGAAGCGACCACCTTGCTGGCCGCATTGGCGACCGTGACAAGCAGGATCGGGCTGGTCGCCGCGGCCTCGACCGTCGCCCACCAGCCCTACAATCTGGCGCGCCGTTTCGCCTCGCTCGACATCATCAGTCATGGCCGCGCCGGCTGGCACGCGACGATGGCGCAGGCGCCACGCGAGGCGGCCAATTTCAGCCGGCCGGATGGATTTTCCAACGATGATTTCCGCCGCCGCACCGAGGAATATATCGGGATCGTCCACGGCTTGTGGCAGGGCTGGGATGCGGATGCGCTGCTCTTCGACAAGACCGGCGGCCGCTTCCATGATCCCGACAAAATGCACCTGCTCGACCACAAGGGCGAATTTTTCTCCGTGCGCGGCCCGCTCAACGTCGCGCGCTCGCTGCAGGATAAGCCGGTGCTGCTGCTGTCCGTTCTGTCCGAAGCCGACATGGATATCGCCGCCCGGACCGCCGACGTCATCCTCCTGGACGGATCCGCTCAGGACGCCAAGGCGCGTCATGACGATCTGAAGCGGCACGTGGCCGCCTGCGGACGCGAACCGGGCTCGGTCAAGGTGCTGCTGAATGTCGGCGTCGATATCGATCGTCTCGATACATCGTTCCGCTCGCAAGACTGCGATGGGTTCAACATCGCGATGCCGCCCCCGGCACTGGACGGTTTCGTCGGCCGCGTGTTGCCGGAGCTGCGGCGGCGCGGCCTTTTGCGGGAGAGCTATCGCGGCACGACGTTGCGCTCGCATCTTGGTCTTGCCGGCGGAGGGGACCAATGACCGCGCAGATGAAGCTCGGCGCCTTCCTGTGGGCGACGGGCCACCACATCGCCGCCTGGCGCCACCCCAAGGCGCATGTAACCGCCGGCATCGACATCGATCACTACATCCAGCTGGCGCGCACGGCGGAGGCGGCGAAGTTCGACATGATCTTCTGCGAAGACGCCGCCGGCCTGCGCGAGGCCAACGTCGGCATCGCCAGCCAGACGTCGCGCTCGATCGGCTTCGAGCCGATCAGCCTGCTTTCGGCGCTCGCCGTGCAGACCAGCCGCATCGGCCTCGTCTCCACCGCCTCGACAAGCTATAACGAGCCCTACGGGTTGGCGCGGATGTTTCTTTCGCTCGACCATCTGAGCGATGGCCGGGCCGGCTGGAACCTGGTGACATCGGCCAGCCCGATCGAGGCTGCCAATTTCGGCTCGACCGGCCTCAAGCCCCATGCCGACCGCTATGAGCGGGCGCGCGAATTCGCCGAGGTGGTCACTAGGCTGTGGCACGGAAAGCTCGGCGCCTCCGGCCATGACGGCCAGAGCTTTTCGGTTCGCGACCCGCTCGACCTGCCGCGTTCGCCGCAGGGCGCGCCGGTCATGGTCCAGGCCGGCGCCTCGGATGTCGGCCGCGATCTGGCCGCAGGCACCGCCGATGTGGTGTTCACGGCGGCGCAGACCTTCGAGGAGGCGAAGGCCTTCTACGACGACCTCAAGGGGCGCATGGCAACCTATGGACGCGAGCCGGACGACATCAAGATCATGCCCGGCGTCGCGCCCGTGGTGGCGGAAACGGAAGCCGAGGCCCGGGAAAAATTCGAGGCGTTGCAGGAGCTGATCCCCGACGATGTCGGCGTGGCGCTGCTGTCCAGCTATCTCAGCATCTCCGATCTGTGGCGATATCCGATCGACGGGCCGCTGCCCGAACTGCCGGAAAGCGAGGGGATGAAGAGCCGGCAGGCGCTGGTCATCGAACAATCGCGCCGCGACGGCCTTTCCATCCGCCAGCTTGCCCGTCATTTCGCCGGCGCCAGGGGTCATTGGCGTATCGTCGGCACGGCGGCCCAGATCGCCGACGAATTGCAGGCGCGGTTCGAAGGCGGCGCGGCCGACGGCTTCAACGTCATGCCGTCTTACTTCCCCGGCGAACTCGATGCCTTTTGCGAACTCGTGGTGCCGGAGCTGCAGCGGCGCGGCCTGTTCCGCAGGGATTATGAAGGCCGAACGCTGCGCGACCATCTGGGCTTGAAGCGGCCGGCTTGAGTCGGCACAGCTTAGCCGGCCATCACCTTGCCGCGCGGGGCCGGATGGCCGGCATTTAAGGCCGTGTTGTGAATAACCAGCGCCGTCATGATCTCAGCCGCCGCCAGCGCTGCAATAACTTGCGGCCGCTTGTCCTTGACCGCATCACCGCCGATCGGCGAGACGAGGCGAGCAAACTCCGCTTCCGTGCCATCAGCCGATTTCAGGAACCAGCTCCTGAAGGTCGCTTTCTTGGTCTTCGAGCCGATCATGCCGACATAGGCGGTGTCGCCGCGCCTCAGCGCTTCGGCGACGATCAGGAAGTCCAGCGCGTGGTCATGGGTGAGGATGGCGAATGCGGTGCCGGCAGGAGCGTTGCGCACCTCGGCCTCCGGCATCGGCGTCAGCCGCGTCTCAACGGTCTCCGGCATGCCTTCCAGCGCTTCGGCCCGCGTTTCGATGATGACGCCGTGGACGGGAAGAAGTGCTACCGTCGACGCCAGCGCCTGGCCGACATGGCCGCCGCCGAAGATGTAGACATGCGGCAGGTGGGCCTGTTCGGCTTCGGCGCCCGCAATCAGATCGGCGGCAAGCGCGGCATCGACAAGCCGGATCAGCACTTCGACGCGCCCGCCGCAGCATTGGCCAATTTCGGGCCCCAGCGGCACGTCGAGCGTGGCGCGGACTTCGTCGGCTGCGATGCGGGTTCCCCTCCCCCTTGAGGGGAGGGTGGCGGCAAAGCCGCCGGGTGGGGTCGGATCGACCGGTCTCGACGTCCTTGCGGTGCCTTTTGAGAGGACCCCCTCTGGCCGCTTCGCGGCCTGCCCTTCGCTATGGCTCCGGGCGCTCGTCGCTGAAAAAGCCAAATCGTTGGCTTTTTCTCGGCCCACGGCCGATCGCTCCTCTCCCCCCTCGAGGGGGGAGAAAAGCATCTGCCTGGCCTTGTCGATGGCCATGTATTCGAGCTGGCCGCCGCCGATCGTGCCAAAGGTGGCCGATGCCGAGACGAGCATGAAGGCGCCCTTCTCGCGCGGCGTCGAGCCCTTGGTGTCAGCCACTTCGACCAGGGCGACCCGGTGGGCGCTGGCGAGAAAGGCTTTCAGGCTTTGCACTTTCGAGTTCATCATTTGCATTCCCAATTGGGAAATATAGGCTTTTCACGCTGATTTTGCACGTTTTGGCGACTTAGGCGCCAGCCCTGGCCTCTCTCTTCAGCCGCTCGATCGTCATCAGCACGCGTTCCGGCGTTGCAGGAGCATCGAGACGCGGGCAGATCTTGTGGTCGGCGACACTGGCCACCGCATCCGACAATGCATGCAGCACGGACATGCCGAGCGGGAAGGGCGGCTCGCCAACCGCCTTGGAGCGGTGGATCGTCGGCTCGCTCGCCTCGGGCCAGTCGGCCAGGGTCACGTTGAAGATCTTCGGCCGGTCTGACGCCAGCGGGATCTTGTAGGTCGACGGCGCATGGGTGCGCAGCCGTCCCTTGTCGTCCCACCACAGTTCTTCCGTTGTCAGCCAGCCCATGCCCTGGATGAAGCCACCTTCGATCTGGCCGAGATCGATGGCCCGGTTCAGCGAGCGGCCGGTTTCGTGCAGGATGTCGGTGCGCTCGACCACATATTCGCCGGTCAGCGTGTCGACCGAGACTTCCGAGCAGGAAGCCCCGTAGGCGAAATAGTAGAAGGGGCGACCCTGTCCCTTGTCGCGGTTCCAGTGGATTTTCGGCGTCTTGTAGAATCCCGCCGCCGAAAGCTGAATGCGCGCCATGTAGGCTTGCTTGACGAGGTCGGCGAAGGCGATCTCCTGGTTGCCGACGCGCACCCGGTTGGGCAGGAAAACCACCTGGTCGTGCGGCACCTGGTACTTTTCGGCGGCGAAATCGATGAGCCGGTCCTTGATCTGACGCGCACCGTTCTGCGCGGCCATGCCGTTGAGATCGGAGCCGGAAGACGCCGCAGTGGCCGAGGTGTTGGGCACCTTGCCGGTTGTGGTCGCCGTGATCTTCACCTGGTCGAGGTCGATCTGGAATTCTTCGGCCACCACCTGCGCGACCTTGAGGTAGAGGCCCTGCCCCATCTCGGTGCCGCCATGGTTCAGATGCACCGAACCGTCGGTGTAGACATGCACCAGCGCACCGGCCTGGTTGTAGTGCGTGGCGGTGAAGGAAATGCCGAACTTGACCGGCGTCAGCGCCAGGCCGCGCTTGATGAAACGGCTGTTGGCGTTGAAGGCCGAAATCTCCCGCCTTCGCCGCGCATAGGAGGCGCTTTCCTCCAGTTCGCCGACGATGCGCTGGATGATGTTGTCCTCGACCGTCTGGTGATAGGGCGTGATGTTGCGGCCCCCCTCGCTATCACCACTGGTGCCGTAGAAATTCCTCTTACGGATTTCCAGCGGATCCTGGCCGACCGCGAAGGCGACCTCGTCGATGACGCGTTCGGCACCGACCATGCCTTGCGGGCCGCCAAACCCGCGGAAAGCGGTATTGGATACGGTGTTGGTGTAGAGCGGCGCCGACTGCGCATGCACCGTCGGCCAGAAATAGGTGTTGTCACAGTGGAACAGTGCGCGGTCGGTGACCGGGCCTGACAGGTCCGACGAAAAGCCGCAGCGCGCCGCGAACATGAAGTCGACGCCGAGGATGTTGCCTTCGTCATCGAAGCCGACTTCGTAGTCGACGAGGAAGTCGTGGCGCTTGCCAGTGGCAATCATGTCGTCGTCGCGGTCGGGCCGGATTTTCACCGCGCGATGGTGCTTCTTGGCGGCGATCGCGGCCAATGCCGCAAACTGGTTGCCTTGTGTTTCCTTGCCGCCGAAGCCGCCGCCCATGCGGCGGATTTCCACAGTGATGGCGTTGCTCGGCACGCCGAGCGCATGGCTCACCATGTGCTGGACTTCACTCGGATGCTGGGTCGAGGAGTAGATGGTGACGTCCTGGTCCTCGCCGGGAACGGCCATGGCGATATGGCCCTCGAGGTAGAAATGCTCCTGCCCGCCGACGCGCATCTTTCCCTTCAGCCGGCGCGGCGCCTGACGGATCGCGGCCGCCGCGTCGCCGCGTCTCAGCGTGAGAGGCGGCGTGACCAACTTGTCCTTCCTCGGGTCGAGGTCGCCGATATCGGTGACGAAGGGCAATGCCTTGTATTCGACCTTGGCCAGCCTGGTGGCGCGGCGTGCTTGTTCGCGAGTCTCGGCAATAACGCAGAAGATCGGCTGACCGTAGAACTCGACCTTGCCGTCGGCGAGCACCGGCTCGTCATGGCGGCCAGTCGGCGAGATGTCGTTCTCGCCCGGCACATCCTTTGCCGTCAGCACATCGACGACGCCCGGCGCGGTGCGCACCGCCGAGAGGTCCATCTCGACGATCGTGGCATGGGTCGCAGCCGAAAGGCCGAGGCAGCCATGCAGCGTGCCGGCCGGTTCCGGCATGTCGTCGATATAGACCGCCGTGCCGCTGACATGCTTGTGGGCGGAATCATGCCGCTGGTCGGTGGCGACGCCGCCGACGATTTTCTCAGCCTTGAGACTAGCGGTGGCGTGCTTGTTCATCATGCCGCCTCGTTGCGTGACACCTGGAATGGTGCCCTGGTGCCGGTGGTTTCGACAAAGAAGCGCAACAACAGGTTCTTCGCTGCCAGCGCCCGGTATTCGGCTGACGCGCGCATGTCGGTGAGCGGCGTGAAATCCCTGGCGTACTCAGTCATCGCCGCCTCGACCGTCGCTTCGGTCCAGGGCTTGCCGAGCAGTGCCTTCTCGACAGCGGTTGCGCGCTTCGGCGTCGCCGCCATGCCGCCATAGGCGATACGGATGTCGGCGACTGTGCCGTCCTTGGCCAGCGTCAGGAAAAAGGCGCCAAGGGCGGCCGTGATGTCCTCGTCGCGGCGCTTGGTGATCTTGTAGACGGCGAATTTCGCCCCCTTGGCGGGGACAGGAACGTGCACGGCTTCGACGAACTCGCCCGGCTGTCGATCCTGCTTGCCGTAGGCAATGAAGAAATCCTGCAACGGGATCGTGCGCCGCTTCTTGCCCCTGCGCAGCGTCAGCCGCGCGCCGAGCGCGATCAATGGCGGCGGCGTGTCGCCGATCGGCGAGCCGTTGGCGATGTTGCCGCCGATGGTGCCCATATTGCGCACCTGTTCGCCACCGATGCGGTCGAACAATGGTCCGAGCGCGGGGATGCGCTTCGACAGCGTCGAGAAGGCTTCGGTGTAGGTGACGCCGGCGCCGATCGATATGACGCCCTTGTCTTCGGAGATCGTGCAAAGCCCGTCGAGATTGCCGATGAAGATCACCGGCGAGATATCGCGCATGTGCTTGGTCACCCACAGGCCGACATCGGTCGCCCCGGCAACGATGGTGGCCGTGGGTTCCTTGTCCAGTATGGCGGCGAGATCATCGACATTGGCCGGCACCACCAGCCGTGCCTTGCCGGCGCCGATCTCGACCCGCGCGCCGTCATGCATGGCGTCGAGCCTTGCCGTGATTGCCTCGCGCTCCGCCGCCAGCGGGTCTTTCGCCGCCTTGCCGTAGCTGGAGATGGCGTGGGCGGCGCGCATGATCGCCTCGTAGCCGGTGCAGCGGCAAAGGTTGCCTTGCAGGGCTTTTTCGATCGTCGTGTTCGATGGGGCCGATGATCTCATCCACAGGCCGTAGAGCGACATGATGAAGCCCGGCGTGCAGAAGCCGCATTGCGAGCCGTGGAAATCGACCATTGCCTGCTGCACCGGGTGCAGTTGGCCGGGCAGGCCGCGCAAATGCTCGACCGTCACGACATGGGTGCCATCCAGCGAACCAAGGAAGCGGATGCAGGCGTTGACACTTTCATAGACCAGTCCGCCGGCCGAGAGCTTGCCGACGAGCACGGTGCAGGCGCCGCAATCGCCCTCGGCGCAGCCTTCCTTGGTGCCGCGCAGCGAGCGGTCGAGCCGCAGCCAGTCGAGCAAGGTCGTGTCGGGTGCCACCGAAGACAGCACGACATCCCTGCCATTGAGGATGAAACGGATTTCGTTGCGGATATTGACCTTGGCCATGCCTCAACTCCCCCTGTAGGTCGAATAGCCGTAGGGCGAGATCAGAAGGGGCACGTGATAGTGCACCGCCTCCGCCATGCCGAAGCGGATCGGCACCCTGTCGAGGAAAGCCGGCTCGGGCAGCTTTGTTCCCTGGCCACGCAGATAGTCGCCCGCCGCGAAGATCAGCTCGTATTCGCCGGTGCGGAAGTCACCGCCGACAAGCAATGGCGCATCGCAGCGGCCATCGGCGTTGGTCGCGACCGTCTTCAGAAGCGTGCGGGCGGCACCGTCGAGACGGTAAAGAGCGATCGACAGGCCCGCCGCCGGCTTGCCGGTCGCCGTGTCGAGAACATGGGTCGTCAGGCGTCCGCCATCGGCTTTCGACGTCTCTGCCATTGGCCGCCTCCCTTTCCCAGTTGAACGAACTGGCTGGTACAATCGAACACAAGTGATGAATTGTGCGCCAATTAAAGGCGATGCATAAGTCCCGGTCGAGCGGAGTGCGACAAAAACACTTTCAAAAATTTTCGGGGGAATGCGAGAAGCACCCTTTCGATATCCTGATCATACTTCGGGCGATGCCCCGCGGGAGGGACGATGCGTTACGAAAGAGACATGCGCGGCTACGGAGCCAATCCGCCGGATCCGAAATGGCCTGGCGGAGCGCATGTCGCGGTGCAGTTCGTCGTCAACTACGAAGAGGGCGGCGAAAACTGCGTGCTGCACGGCGACAAGGCTTCGGAAGCCTTCCTGTCGGAGATCGTCGGCGCCGCGGCCTGGGTGGGCCAGCGCCACTGGAACATGGAATCGATCTACGAATACGGGGCGCGGGCCGGTTTCTGGCGGCTGCTGCGCCTGTTCAGCGAGAGCCAGGTGCCGGTGACCTGCTACGGCGTCGCCACCGCGTTGGCACGCTCGCCCGACCAGGTGACGGCCATGCAGGAGGTTGGCTGGGAAATCGCCTCGCATGGGCTGAGATGGATCGACTACCGCGACCACAGCGCCGAGGACGAACGCCACGACCTCGAAGCCGCGATCAAGCTGCATTACGAGGTCACAGGCCAGCGCCCGACCGGCTGGTATACGGGCCGCACCTCGGTCAACACGGTGCGGCTGGTCGCAGAAGAGGGCGGATTCGACTACGTGTCGGACACCTATGACGACGAACTGCCCTACTGGTTCGAGCATGCGGGCGGCACGCAGCTCATCATCCCCTATACGCTCGACGCCAACGATATGCGCTTCGCCACGCCGCAAGGCTTCAACTCGGGTGACCAGTTCTTCGCCTACCTCAAGGACAGCTTCGACACGCTCTATGCCGAGGGCAAGGCGGGCCGGCCGCGCATGATGAACATCGGCCTGCATTGCCGGCTCGTCGGGCGGCCGGGCCGAGTGGCGGCGCTGAAGCGCTTCGTCGACTATGTGAAGTCGCACGACAAGGTCTGGCTGGCGCGGCGCATCGACATCGCCAGGCACTGGCAGGAAAATCATCCCTACAGGCAGGCGGCGCTGCGCCCGTCGAAAATGGAATTCGAAACCTTCGTTCACAGCTTCGGCGGCGTGTTCGAGCATTCGCCGTGGATTGCCGAACGCGCCTATGAACTTGAGCTCGGCACAGCGCATGACACAGCCGGCGGCCTGCATAACGCGCTTTGCCGCATCTTCCGTTCCGCCAGCGAGACCGAGCGGCTCGGCGTGCTCAACGCCCATCCCGACCTTGCCGGCAAATTGGCCAAGGCCAGGCGGTTGACCGCGGAATCGACCCGCGAACAGGCCTCCGCCGGTCTCGACGCGCTGACCGACAAGGAGCGCGAACTGTTCTCCAAACTCAACGCCGCCTACGTCACCACCTTCGGCTTCCCCTTCATCATCGCGGTGAAGGGCAAGACCAAGGAGGAAATCCTGGCGGAATTCGAAGCCCGCATCGGCAACGGCCGCGGCGTCGAATTCGAGACCGCCTGCAAACAGGTCGAGCGCATCGCGCTGCTCCGCCTCAGGGACATGCTACCGCAATAGGTTTGAACCCATGGATACGATCAGGATGCCCGACCGAACTTACTACGCGCCGCATGGCGGCCATTCCGGTCAAACCGAACTGCTGACGGGCCGCGCCGTCTTCACCGAGGCCTATGCCGTCATCCCCAAGGGGGTGATGCAGGACATCGTCACCAGCGCCTTGCCGTTCTGGGACGAGACCCGCGTCTGGATTCTGTCGCGTCCGCTGTCCGGCTTCGCCGAGACGTTTTCGCAGTACATTGTCGAGATCGCGCCCGGCGGCGGCAGCGAGCGGCCGGAACCCGATGCCGGCGCCGAGGGCGCCCTGTTCGTGGTCGAGGGCGAGTTGACGGTTCTGCTTGCCGGCAAGAAGCATATGTTGCGGCCCGGCGGCTTTGCCTTCCTGCCGCCGGCCAGCGGCTGGACGGTTCGCAACGAGAGCAAGGCGGCTGTCCGTTTCCACTGGATCCGAAAAGCTTACGAAGCGGTCGACGGTCTCGATGTGCCTGAAGCCTTCTTCACCAACGAGCAGGAGATCGCGCCGACGCCGATGCCTGGCACCGACGGCCGCTGGGCAACGACGCGGTTCGTCGATCCGGCCGATTTGCGCCACGACATGCACATGACCATCGTCACGCTCGAGCCCGGCGCCGTCATTCCGTTCGCCGAGACACATGTGATGGAGCATGGGCTTTATGTGCTTGAAGGCAAGGCGGTCTATCGGCTGAACCAGGACTGGGTCGAGGTCGAGGCCGGCGACTATATGTGGCTGCGCGCCTTCTGCCCGCAGGCCTGCTACGCCGGCGGCCCGGGGAAATTCCGCTATTTGCTCTACAAGGACGTCAACCGGCACGCCAAGCTCGGCGGTGCCGATATCGGTGGTCGCACGCGGTGACCCGCCCCATCTTGGCTCACATCGTCGCTCGGCCGCTGACCCGTGAGGCCTTTGCCGAATTCGGTGACGTCATCGACATGGGGGGCGACAACCATTATCCGATCAATGGCGGCAAGGCCGAGCGTTACCACGATCTCGCCACCGCTGAGGCGACGGGACCGAACGCCCGCGTGCTGATCTCGATGGTGCGCGGCATGCCCTACGAACTGCCGCTGAAGCTGACCATGGTCGAGCGGCATCCGTTCGGCAGCCAGGCCTTCATTCCGCTGTCGCCGCGCCCATTCCTGGTCGTCGTCTGCCATGACGGCAAGGAGGGGCCGGGCGAACCGTACGCCTTCATCACCGCGCCCGGACAAGGCATCAACTATTCCCGCAATCTCTGGCATGGCGTGCTGACGCCACTGGGCGAAGCCCAGGACTTCCTGATCGTCGATCGTGGCGGCGACGGCTCCAATCTCGAGGAATTCCATTTCTCGCACGCCTACGAGATCCATCTCCCATAATTTTTTGTGCATGTCGTCACCCCAAAACCGAGGCACTTTTGGGCGACATGCAGCAGGAGACCCGTCATGACCGACATTTCGCTGATCGACCGCCTGCTCGACGTCATCGAGCACGACATCGTGCCGAAGACGGAGGAAGGCGTTGCCCACGGCAACAAGCTGTTCGGTGCGGCGATCCTGCGCAAGCACGACCGCTCGCTGGTGCTGGCCGAGACCAACAACGAGATCGAAAACCCGCTCTGGCATGGCGAGGTGCATTGCCTCAAGCGTTTTTACGAGATGCCCAGGGCGGAGCGCGTCGATACCAAGGACGCCATCTTCCTCGCCACGCACGAACCATGCTCGCTCTGCCTGTCGGCAATCACCTGGACCGGCTTCGACAATTTCTACTATCTGTTCAGCCATGAGGATTCGCGCGACAGCTTCGCCATCCCGCACGATCTGAAAATCCTGAAAGAGGTCTTCACCCTCGATCCCGGCGGCTACAATGCCGAGAACGCCTATTGGAAGAGTTTCTCCATACGCAGGCTGGTGCGGGCGCTGCCGGAGGCCGAGCGCCAGAGGCTGGAAACGCGCATCGGCAAGATTTCGGCGCGTTACGATGAACTCTCCGGCGCCTACCAGGCGAACAAGGACGAGAACGACATTCCGCTGAATTGAGAGGGATCGCCTAGCTTACCTTCGCGTTTTTCAATACCTCATTTATCTTGGCCTGCCAGCCCTTGCCAGTCGCCTTGAATTTTCTGACGACGTCCTGATCCAGACGGATGGACACAACTTGCTTGGGCTTTTCCACAGGAGGCCGGCCACGAGCGCGCCTTATGCTTTCGAAAAGTTCCGGAAACGCTTCCGCGAAAGGCTTGGCTCGCGCCAATTGCTCGTCAGTCGCCTCCGCGTCGTCGGAATCAGCAGCGATTTGCCTTTGGATTTCCGCTTCCTCCTCATCGGTAAGCGGCCGAATACGTGACTTAGGGTTGTTCATATACTGACCTTTCCTTTCGGCTAGCACGACGCATCGAGATCACCGAAATCGCTTCGGAACCAAGCGGCTTAAAAATAACGGCGAGAATGATCTCTCCGAATTCGCCAATCGCCTTGAGCCGGCCGGCCTTGGCCGGCAGGACGGTTGAAGTCGCAAAAAACTCGATATCGAGTTTGGCAAAATCGAGACCCCGGTTTTTGAGGTTCGTTACGCGCTTCGGCTCATCCCAAACGATTTTCAGGCGTAATTATCCTCAGTATGTCGAACTGGAGTGAATAAAAGTAATACATAAATTCTCGGGATAACGCAAGTTAGAAGTTAAATGTTCGCGCCAACCGTCGTCCCGGCGACACAGGCCGTCGTCCGTTCGACTTCGTAATGTGCGCGCTTCATGCGTCACTGATATCCTGGAGAGCAGCCATGAAAACCGTCACCGAATTTCCCCGCAAGGTCGTCGAATTCCCGGACATGGGCATCGTCATGCCGGATGGCTGCCGGCTGTCGGCGCGGGTGTGGATGCCGGAGGACGCCGGCGACGATCCGGTGCCTGCCATTCTCGAGCACCTGCCCTACCGCAAGCGCGACGGCACCATCTTTCGCGATCAGTTGACGCATCCCTATTTTGCCGGCCACGGCTACGCCTCGATCCGCGTCGACATGCGAGGCAATGGCGATTCCGAAGGGCTGATGGACGACGAATATTCCGAGCAGGAATTGCAGGACGCCTGCGACGTCATCGCCTGGGCGGCAGCTCAACCTTGGTGCAACGGTAATGTCGGCATGATGGGCATTTCCTGGGGCGGCTTCAACTGCCTGCAGGTGGCGGCCAAACAGCCGCCGGCGCTCAAGGCGGTGATCAGCCTGTGCTCGACCGTCGACCGCTACGCCGACGACATCCACTACAAGGGCGGCTGCCTGCTGATCGAGAATTTCGGCTGGGCTTCGACGATGCTCTCCTATTCGTCACGACCGCCGGACCCGCTGATTTCAGGCGACAACCGGTGGCGCGATCTGTGGCTGACCCGGCTGGAGAACCAGTCCTTCCTTCTGCCGCTGTGGCTCAGCCACCAGCACCGCGATGCCTACTGGAAACGCGGCTCCATCTGCGAGGATTTTTCGGCGGTCAAGGCAGCGGTGCTGTCGATCGGCGGCTGGCATGACGGTTACCGCAACACGATCTCCAATCTCGTCAGCAACATCGAGGCACCGGTCAAGGGCATCGTCGGCCCATGGATCCACAAATATCCACATTATGCCGGACCTCAGCCGGCCATCGGCTTCCTGCAGGAAGCGTTGCGCTGGTGGGACCGCTGGCTGAAGGGCATCGACACCGGCGTTGAGGCCGATCCGGCCTATCGCGCCTATGTGATGGACAGCGTGCGCCCGGCGCGCTGGCATCCCGAGCGGCCGGGCCGCTGGGTGGCGGAACAGCAGTGGCCGTCGCCCGCCATCAAGACGCAAGCGATCGAGCTGATCTCCAAGGGCACAAAACCTGCCATCGTCGCCTCGCCGCAAAGCTGCGGTCTCGCTGGCGGCGAGTACTTCCCGTTCACCTTCGGCCCGGAACTGCCAGGTGACCAGCGTCCCGACGATACGCTGTCGGTGTGTTTCGACCAGCCGGAACTCGCCGAGGCGCTCGACATTGTCGGCGCACCGGAAGTCCAAGTCACGCTCTCGTCCGATCGCCCGCAAGCCAACATTGCGATCCGACTGTGCGACGTGCATCCCGACGGAGCCTCGGAACTGATCTCCTACGGCGTGCTCAATCTGACGCACCGCGACTCGCACGAATTCCCGCAAGCGCTGGTGCCGGGCGAGGCCATTTCGGCGCGCGTCGTGCTCGATCAATGCGCCTACCGCGTTCCGGCCGGCCACCGCCTGCGCGTTGCCGTTTCGAACGCCTATTGGCCAATGATCTGGCCCTCGCCGGAGCCGGTTCAACTCACCTTGTCGGCAGCGACACTGGCCCTTCCCTTGCGCCCGCTGGCCAAGGGCAGCGAGGTGACATTCGCCGAGCCGGAAGGCGCCGCGCCCTGGGCCACCCAGACGGTTCGGCCCGCCAATTCCGAACGTCATGTCGATCGCGACGAAAAGACGGGAATCGTCACGCTTTCCATAGCGGACGACTTCGGCGAGGTGCGCGATCTTGCCCATGGCCTGGCCAATGGCAGCATCGCCCGCGAGATCTGGTCGATCCATCCTGACAATCCCTTATCAGCGTCGGGCAAGACGCACTGGACGCAGACGCTGTCGCGAAACGGATGGTCGGTGCGCACCGAGACATGGGCGGAGATGCGATCGGACGCGCAAAACTTCATCGTCAGCGCCAGAATCGAAGCTTATGAGGGCGAAATCCTCGTCTTCGAGCGGAATTTCGAGGAGAAAATTCCGCGCGCGCTGGTCTGAGGACTGAAACGGTTGGTCCAAATGCGACGTACGATTTACGCCACGGCATGTCGCATTCGGTCTTGCTTACCGCTTTCCCTTACGGTCATTATTCCCCTCACAAGAAACAAGAAAATCGACCAGAGAGTCGAACCAACAGAGTGAGGAACTCAAAATGTCGAATGAACTCGAATTCCTTAGCCGGCGCGTTGCAGCAGGCAAGCTGAGCCGTCGTGATTTTCTCGGCCGGGCGGCAGCGCTCGGCATCGCCGCACCCTTCGCCAACTCGCTGCTTTCAAGCGCGGCGCGGGCGGCCGGTCCGGTCAAGGGTGGCACGTTGAAGGCCGGCTTGGTCGGCGGTGAATCCACCAACAGTCTCGATCCGGCCCTGTTCATGACCCAGGTGCCGTTCGCCTTCGGCAAGTGCTGGGGCGAAATGATCGTCGAGCTGTCGCCCGACGGCAAACTCGAGAACCGCATCGCAGAGGAGATCGGCTCGTCCAAGGACGCCAAGACATGGACGCTGAAGATTCGCGACGGCGTCGAATTCCACAACGGCAAGAAGGTGACCGCCGAGGACGTGGCCGCGACGCTCGAGCGTCATTCCGACGAGAAATCGAAATCCGGTGCGCTCGGCTACATGAAGGGCATCGAGACCATCAAGGCCAATGGCAAGGAAGTGGTTCTGACGCTGAAGGAAGCCAATGCCGACCTTCCCTACCTGCTCAGCGACTATCACCTGATCGTCCAGCCCAATGGCGGCAAGGACAAGGCCGACGCCGGCATCTCGGCCGGACCCTATAAGGTCACCACCAACGAACCCGGCGTGCGCCATGCCGGCGAGCGCTTCGCCAATTACTGGCAGAGCGACAAGATGGGCCATGCCGACCAGATCGAGATCATCGTCATCAACGATGCGACGGCGCGCACGGCGGCTCTGCAGGGCGGCCAGGTCAACATGATCAACCGCGTCGAGCCGAAGATCGTCGACCTGATCAAGCGCGTGCCGGGCGTGACCATCCGCAACCACGCCGGCCCGGGCCACTACGTCTTCATCATGCATTGCAACACGGCGCCGTTCGACAACAACGATTTGCGCATGGCGCTGAAGCTGGCGATCGACCGCGAAGAGATGCTGACCAAGGTGCTGCGCGGCTACGGATCGCTCGGCAATGACTTCCCGATCAACTCCGCCTACCCGCTGTTCACGGAAATCGAACAGCGCAAGTACGATCCGGACAAGGCGAAGTTCCATTACAAGAAGTCGGGCCATGATGGCACCGTGCTTTTGAGGACCTCCGACGTCGCCTTCCCGGGCGCGGTCGATGCCTCGCAGCTCTTCCAGCAGAGCGCCGCCAAGGCCGGCATCAAGATCGAGCTCAAGCGCGAGCCCGGCGACGGCTATTGGAACGAGGTCTGGAACAAGCAGCCCTTCTGCGCTTCCTATTGGGGCGGGCGCTCGACGCAGGACCAGATGTATTCGACCGCCTATCTGTCGACCGCCGACTG
The DNA here is from genome assembly GCF_000176035.2 of Mesorhizobium opportunistum WSM2075. Taxonomy (NCBI): domain Bacteria; kingdom Pseudomonadati; phylum Pseudomonadota; class Alphaproteobacteria; order Hyphomicrobiales; family Phyllobacteriaceae; genus Mesorhizobium; species Mesorhizobium opportunistum. The sequence goes on from NC_015675.1 coordinate 399,307, forward strand.
GAACGATACGCGTTTCAAGCGCCCGGATTTCGACAAGATGGTGCTGGCGGCGCGCGCCGAGCTCGACGAGGCCAAGCGCAAGCAGATGTACCACGACATGGCTGTCCTGGTGCGCGACGAGGGCGGCCTGATCCTGCCGATGTTCAACCAGTTCATCGACGCGACCGGTGCCAAGGTCGATGGCTGGGTTGACGATCCGCATCAGGAGCTGATGAACGGCTACGCCTTGGCGAAGTGCTGGCTGCAGGCCTGAATCCGGCTTTGCGGATATGTCTTCACCCATCCTGAAACTGATTGCCCAGCGCATTGCGCTGGGCATCCTCCTTCTGTTGGCCATTTCGGTCCTGATCTTCGCCGGCACCCAGATTCTGCCCGGCGACGTCGCGCAAGCCATTCTCGGACAATCGGCGACGCCGGAGTCGCTCGCCAATCTGCGCGAGCAGCTCGGGCTCAACGACCCGGCCTATGTCAGGTATTTCCACTGGCTCGGCGGGGTGCTGACCGGCGATCTGGGCACCGCCATGTCGAGCGGCCAGGATATCGCGACATCGATCAAGGGCCGGCTGTGGAACACGCTGTTCCTCGCCTTCTGGGCGGCGATCGTGGCCGTGCCGCTGGCGATCATCCTCGGCCTGATCGCGGTGCGCTACCGCAATGGCTGGGTCGACAAGCTGATCTCCGGGCTGGCCCTGGCCTCGACCTCCTTCCCGGAGTTCTTCATCGGCTATCTCCTGGTCTATTTCTTCGCCGTGAAATGGCAGATCTTCCCCGCCATCTCGACCGTCTATGACGGCATGCCCTTTGGCGAACGTATGCAGGCTATCGCCTTGCCGGCGACTGCACTGACGCTGGTGGTACTTGCCCATATGATGCGCATGACGCGCGCGGCGATCCTCAACGTCATGCAGTCGGCCTATGTCGAGACGGCTGAGCTCAAGGGGCTTTCGGCCTTCGCGGTCATCCGCAGACACGCCTTTCCGAATGCCATCGCGCCGATCATCAACGTCGTCATGCTCAACCTCGCCTATCTCATTGTCGGCGTCGTCGTGGTCGAGGTGATCTTCGTCTATCCCGGCATGGGGCAGTATCTGGTCGATCACGTCACCAAGCGCGACGTGCCGGTGGTGCAGGCGGTCGGCCTGATCTTCGCGGCAGTCTACATCAGCCTCAACATCATCGCGGACATAGCGGCGATCATCGCCAATCCGCGTCTCAGACATCCAAAGTGAGGGGCGGGCATGCTTGACATAAGACGCATCCCCATTCCCGCTCTGATCGGCCTGGTGCTGACCGCGCTGTTCGTTCTGGCGGCGATCTTCGCACCGTGGATCTCGCCGCACGACAATGCCGAGATCGTCGGCGACGTATGGGAACCGATGTCGGCGGCGCATTTTCTGGGTACCGACAATCTCGGCCGCGATCTGTTGTCACGCATGATCTACGGCGCGCGCATCACGCTGTTCATCGCCGTGCTTGCCACCGCGCTGTCCTTCTCGCTCGGCGCCATTCTTGGTTTCTCGGCGGCGGTGTTCGGCGGCTGGTTCGACACCATCCTGTCGCGCCTCGTCGATCTCCTGATGTCGATCCCGACGCTTATCATGGGCCTGGTCGTGCTTTCGGTGCTGCCGACGAACCTGGTGACGCTGATCCTGGTGATGGGCATTCTCGATTCGACCCGCGTCTACCGCCTGTCGCGCGCGGTCGCCGTCGACATCAACGTCATGGACTATGTCGAAGCCGCCAAACTGCGCGGCGAAGGCAGTGGCTGGATCATCTTCCGCGAGATCCTGCCCAACGCGCTGTCGCCGCTGGTCTCGGAACTCGGCCTGCGCTTCATCTATGCCGTGCTGTTCCTGTCGACCTTGTCCTTCCTCGGCCTTGGCGTGCAGCCGCCGGACGCCGACTGGGGCGGCATGGTCAAGGAGAACAAGGACGGCATCGTCTTCGGCATCGCCGCGGCGCTCATCCCGGCAGGCGCGATCGCGGCGCTTGCCATCTCGGTAAACCTTGTCGCCGACTGGATCCTCAACCGCACGACAAGCCTGAAGGGAGGACGCGGGTGATGGCCGAGACCAAAGCGAAGCCCGGACAGGGAAAACCAGGCGTGCTGCTCGATATCCGCAATTTGCGCATCGAGGCGACGGTGTACCCGCCGGGCGAAGCGCCAAAAAATATCGTGCTGGTGCACGATGTCTCGCTGACCCTGGAAAAGGGCAAGGTGCTCGGCCTCATCGGCGAATCCGGCGCCGGCAAGTCGACCATCGGCCTGTCGTCCATGGGTTATGGCCGTGGCGGCGTGCGCATCACCGGCGGCGAGGTTTTGCTCAACGGCCGCGATATCCTGAAGGGCGGCAAGGAAGGGTTCCGCAAATTGCGCGGCCGCGAGGTCTGCTATGTCGCGCAGTCGGCGGCGGCCGCCTTCAACCCGGCGCACCGGCTGATGGACCAGGTGGTGGAAGCCACCTTGCTGCATGGCACCGCGACACGGGCCGAGGCCGAGAAGCGGGCGATCGCGCTCTTCAAGAAGCTCAGCCTGCCGAACCCCGAAACCATCGGCGAGCGCTTCCCGCACCAGGTCTCGGGCGGCCAGCTGCAGCGTGTGATGACGGCGATGGCGCTGTGTTCCGAGCCGGACCTGATCGTCTTCGACGAGCCGACGACGGCGCTCGACGTGACGACGCAGATCGACGTTCTGGCGGCAATCAAGGACGCCATCCGCGATACGCACGTGGCGGCGCTCTATATCACCCACGATCTTGCCGTCGTCGCCCAGGTCTCCGACGAGATCATGGTGCTGCGCCATGGAAGGCTGGTCGAATGGGGCGGCACGCGCCAGATCATCAAGGAGCCGCGCCAGGAATACACCAACGCGCTGGTCTCGGTGCATGAGATCGAGCACGCCGAGCAGAAGCCCGGCACGACACCGTTCCTGTCGGTCAAGAACGTCACCGCCGCTTATGCTGGCGGCCATGTGAAGGTGCTGAAGAACGTCTCGGTCGATATCTACCCGGGTCAGACGCTGGCCGTCGTCGGCGAGTCCGGCTCCGGCAAGTCCACCCTGGCGCGGGCCATCACCGGCCTCTTGCCGCCAGAACAGGGAACGGTGACCTTCGACGGGCGGCCGCTGGCCAACCGGCTTGCCGATCGGCCGAAGGAGGATCTGCGCCAGTTGCAGATGATCTACCAGATGGCCGATGTGGCGATGAACCCGCGCCAGACCGTCGGCACCATCATCGGCCGGCCGCTGGAGTTCTATTTCGGCATGCGCGGCAGGCAGCGCGACGCCCGCGTGACCGAACTGCTCGACAAGATCGAGATGGGTAAGGGTTTTGCCGACCGTTACCCGGCCGAGCTTTCCGGCGGCCAGAAGCAACGCGTCTGCATCGCCCGCTCGCTCGCCGCCAAGCCCAAGCTGATCATCTGCGACGAGGTGACCTCGGCGCTCGACCCGCTGGTGGCCAACGGCATCCTCAAGCTTTTGCTCGAACTGCAAAAGGAGGAGAACGTCGCATACCTGTTCATCACCCATGACCTCGCGACGGTGAAGTCTATCGCCGATTCGATCGCGGTGATGTATCGCGGCGAAGTGGTGCGCTACGGCTCGAAGAGCACGGTGCTGACGCCGCCCTTCGATGCCTATACCGACCTTTTGCTGTCGTCGGTTCCCGAGATGGAGATCGGCTGGCTGGAAAAGGCGATCAAGGGCCGCCGTATGGCCAGCGCGGGGAATTAGCCGCCGGTCACGGGCGACTGTCGTCATCCAGATGCAACACTAGGGCGCCACACGTCCTTTGGACGGGCGCCGCTGGTGTGACGTTGTTTTCAAAAGGGGTAGGACATGAAGACCGAACTCGACCATCTCGCTGAACTCGCCGGCCAGGGCCGGATATCGCGTCGCGACTTCCTCGGCCGCACGGCGGCATTGGGCGTGTCGGCGGCGCTGGCAACGACATTGGCCGGCAAGGCCTTCGCGCAGACGCCGGCCAAGGGCGGCATCCTCAAGGCCGGCCTGCAGGGCGGTGAATCGACCAACAGCCTCGATCCGGCGCTGAACCTCAGCCAGGTCACTTTCAGCTTCTGCAAGCAGTGGGGCGAATTCCTGGTCCGCCTCAAGCCCGACGGCGGCGTTGAGAACCTCATTGCCGAAGAGATTGGCGCCTCAGCCGACGCCAAGACCTGGACGATCAAGGTCCGCGACGGCATCGAGTTCCACAATGGCAAGACGGTCGCGGCGGAAGACGTCGCCGCCACCATCGAGCGCCATGCCGACGAAAAGTCCAAGTCCGGCGCGCTCGGCATCCTCAAGAACATCAAGGGCGTCAAGGCAAGCGGCAAGGAAGTCATCGTCACGCTCGGCAACGCCGACGCCGATTTCCCCTATCTGATGGCCGACTATCACCTCGTCATCCAGCCGAATGGCGGCAAGGACAATCCAAATGCCGGCGTCAGCGCCGGTCCCTACAAGGTCACCGTCAACCAGCCGGGCGTGCGCCATGGCGGCGAGCGTTTCGCCAACTACTGGCGTGGCGACAAGGCCGGCCATGCCGACCAGATCGAGATCGTCGTCATCAATGACGCGACGGCGCGGCTGGCTGCCTTGCAAGGTGGCCAGGTGCAGCTGATCAACCGTGTTGAGCCGAAGGTCGTCGAGCTGGTCAAGCGCATTCCCGGCGTCACCATCGAAAACGTCTCCGGCCGCGGCTACTATCCGTTCAACATGTTCTGCGACACCGCACCCTTCGACAGCAACGATCTGCGCATGGCGCTGAAGCTCGCCATGGACCGCGAGGAACTGCTCGAAAAAATCCTGCGCGGCTATGGCTCGGTGGGCAATGACTTCCCGATCAACGAAGCCTACCCGCTGTTTTCAGCCGATATCGAACAGCGCAAGTTCGATCCGGAAAAGGCGGCAGCGGCATACAAGAAGTCCGGCCACAGTGGCTCGATCGTGCTGCGCACCTCCGACGTCGCCTTCCCGGGCGCCGTCGATGCTGCGCAGCTCTACCAGCAGAGCGCCGCCAAGGCCGGCATCAAGATCGAGATCAAGCGCGAACCGGGCGACGGCTACTGGTCGGAGGTCTGGAACAAGCAGCCCTTCTCGCTCTCCTACTGGGGTGGTCGCGCCACGCAGGACCAGATGTATTCCACCGGCTATGTCTCGACCGCCGACTGGAACGACACGCGCTTCAAGCGGCCGGAGTTCGACAAGATGCTGTTCACAGCCCGCGCCGAACTCGACCAAGCCAAGCGCAAGGCGATCTATCATGACATGGCGGTGCTGATGCGCGACGAAGGCGGGCTGATCGTGCCGTTCTTCAACCAGTTCATCGACGCTGCGGCCACCAACAAGATCAGCGGCTGGGTCAAGAACCCGAATGGCGAGATGATGGACGGCTACGCACTGAATGAATGCTGGCTGAACGCCTAGCACTGCGCTGACCCTGACAGGCGCCGCGTGTCCGTGCGACACGCGGCGCACTCGTTTCAACGGACAATCGCGAGGAATAGCCATGGCGCTCAAATCCAAGCTTCTGCTGATCGTCCTCGATGGCGTTCCCTACCGCAACTGGCGCCGGCTGATGGGCAACCTCGAGGGTTGGGTGCAATCGGGCGAGGCACGGGTCTGGAAGATGCGCTCCGTGCTGCCGTCGACCTCGGCCTGCTGCTATGCCTCGATCCACACCGGGGTGTCGCCGCAGGTGCATGGCATCCTCTCCAACGAGAACCGCTTCCGCGTCGGGCAGCCCGACATCTTCTCCGAAGTCAGCAAGGCCGGCGGCAAGACCGGCGCGGTTACCCATTCCTACTGGTCGGAGTTCTTCCGGTCCTATCCGTTCGATCTGGTCGAGGACATGGAATTCGACGAGCCAGGCGGGCCGATCACGCATGGCCGCTTCCACACCATGACCGGCTACAATCTGCGCAACCAGATGACGCCGAGCGATGTCGATCTGTTCGCGACGCTGACGATGCTGACCAAACGCCACGGCATCGACTACGGCATCCTGCACACCTGCACGCTGGACTCGATGGGCCATCGCTTCGGCCACGACTGCCATGAGATGGACCATGCCGTCTATGCCATGGACGCCATGCTGGCGGGGTTCCTGCCGGGCTGGATCGCGGCCGGCTATGAGGTGATGGTCACCGCCGACCACGGCCAGACCGATCGCGGCCATCACGGCGGCCACGACGACGAGATGCAGGATTTCGCGCTGTATTATTTCGGGTCGGGGAAAGGGCCGGATGCGAACACGCTGCTCGACCAGCTGCAGCTGGCGCCGACGGTGCTGAGCCGGCTGGGCGTGCCGGTGCCGGCGACGATGAAGGCGAAGGCGTTTTTGGGGTGAGCGGGTGGCCGCGACGTTGACTTCTCCCCTCTCCCCGTTCTTTGCGGGGAGAGGGTAAGGGTGAGGGGCAGCGCCAACATCGAATATGATCCCGCAAGGCCAGCGCTGCCCCTCATCCGCCTGCCGGCACCTTCTCCCCGTATAGTGACGGGGAGAAGGGATGCTCTGGCAACCTCCCCTTTCTTCGGTTAGCCTCCGCAAATTCCTTGGCGGAGGATGAACCTTTTTGGACCGATCAGCGACAGAGCAGACAGGAGCCAGGCGGCTCGACCGGCCATGACGGCAGCGACGGAGACCGATCGCGCGCTTGTCGACCGGGTCGCGAAGGGCGACCGTGCCGCCGTGCGGCTGCTGTTCATGCGTCATCACGCGCGGGTCTACCGCTTCGTGGTGCGCCAGACGGGATCGGAATTGATGGCGGACGATATCGCGAACGAGGTGTTTCTCGAACTGTGGCGCCAGGCGCCGGGCTTCGAGGGTCGCTCCGAAGTTTCGACATGGCTGCTCGGCATCGCCCGGTTCAAGGCGCTGTCGCTGCTGCGCAAGAAAAAGGAAGACTGGATCGACGACGAGGCCGCCGCCGCGGTGCCCGACAGCGCCGACACGCCCGAGGTCGTCACCATGAAGGAGGACAAGGCCGCTGCCTTGCGCCGCCTCATCGACGCCTTGCCCGAAGAGCACCGCACGGTGATCGACCTTGCCTATTACCACGGACAGTCGGTGACCGAGATCGGCGAGGTGCTCGGCATCCCGGTTGCGACCGTCAAAACCCGGATGTTCTACGCCCGCAAGAAACTCGGCGAGGCCCTCAAGGCCGCCGGTTACGACAGGGGGTGGCCATGAGCGCCGCTGAAAAGATGTCGCGCCGCGACGAAATGGAAACGCTGCTGCCGTTCTACCTGAACGGCTCGCTGGAAGGCTCGGACCTTGAAGCCGTCGAGGAATGGCTGGCCAACGATCCCTCGGCACTGGCCGCCCTTGGCGAGGCCGAGGCCGAATTTTCCGGCGCATCGGCGGCCAACGAGGCGATCCGCCCGCCGGCCGATGCGCTCAGCCGCTTCGCCAGGGCGTTCGACGCCGAGGCAGGACCGGTGCGGGCGCCGGCAGGCTCGTCCTGGCTGGCGCAGGCCTGGGGCCGCTTCGTGGCGCTACCCGCCGGCGTCGCCTGGGCGGCGGCCGCGGTTCTGTTGGCGCTGATCATGGTGCAGTCGTTGGTGCAACCTGGCGGCAAGGGCGGCAATTTCGAGATTGCCGGCACGGAAGACGATCTCGCCAAGATGCCGTTCGCGCTGGTCAAGTTCAAGCCCGACGCCAGGATGTCCGATATTTCGGGCTTCCTCGGTGGCAACGGGCTGAAGGTGATCGGCGGACCGACCGCCGACGGCGTGTTCCGGCTCGGCATTCCGGCCGCCAATGCGACCGACTACACCAGGCAAATCGGCCTTATTGCCGCCCAGCCCTTCACCGACACCGTGATAGAGGGAAGGAAACCGGCAGATGGCGGCTGAGGCGGTCATTCGATTTGCGGCGATCCTTGCGGCGGCGATCACAATCGCCGCCGTGCCCGCGTCGGCGCAGACCAACGCCACCAGTCCCGGCCGGACGAAAATCGATTGCAACAACGCGGCCAATGCCACGGCAGCCGACTGTGCCAAGGACAATGGCGGTGAAAAGGGCGGTTCGGGTGCCGGGCAACCCGGCGCGGTCTTTCTGCCTGCTTTGATCGTCGACCTCTTCCCCAATCCGGCCGAACGTCCGGTTCCCGTGCCGACACCCGCTCCACGCCAGGACCCGGGCACCTCACCGGCCGTTCCCGCCGATACACAGGCTGGAGCCTCGGCCGGCGGGCCGATCGTCTCGCCGACCGATCTCATCGCCGTTCAGCCGCCGCGCGCCGTGGCCGGCGATTTCGTGCCCGACGAGGTGCTGGTGACCGTCGACGGCGATGCCGGCGCCGTGCAGCAGATCGCCGCCTCGTTCGGCCTCGAGGTGCGCTCGCAGCGTCAGTCCAGGCTGCTCGGCACCACTTTGGTGCGCTTCGGCATTCCCGACGGCCGTCCGGTCGGCATCGTGCTGGCGCAGCTGGCCGCCGACGGCCGCACGCAGCGGCGCGAGCCCAACCACATCTATTCGCTGCAGCAGGCGGCCGGCATCGTCAACTATGCCTTCGAGCGCATCGCGCTCGACGCCAAACAGGCCAGCGGCGAGAATGTCCGCGTCGCGGTGATCGACACCGGCATCGACGACACCAATCCGGCGCTGGCCGGGGTGATCGCCGGGCAGTTCGACGCCATGCCCGACGTGCCGATCGAAAAGCGCGATCACGGCACCTCGGTCGATGGGCTGATCGCCGGTGTCGGTGCGCTGGAAGGCATGGCGCCGGGCGCCAGGATCTACCACGCGCGCGCCTTCGAAGGCGGCAAGTCGACCATGGACGTCATTCTCTCCGCACTCGACTGGGCAGCCGAACAGGACGTGCGCATCATCAACATGAGCTTCGTCGGGCCCAAGAACGACCTGCTCGGCGTCGCCTGCAGAAATGCCCGCGCGCTGGGCATCGTGCTGATCGCCGCCGCCGGCAACAACGGGCCGAAGGCGCCCTATGGCTACCCGGCCGCCTTCGACGGCGTCATCGCGGTGACCGCAACCGACGCCAAGGATGGGCTGATGCCGCAGGCCAATCGCGGCGCCTATGTCTTCATCTCGGCGCCCGGCGTCGAGATGGTGGCACCGAGCGGCGCCGGTACGGATGTCGTCACCGGCACCTCGTTCGCCGCGGCGATCGTCAGCGGCGCCATCGCCAATCTGATCCACGCAGCGCCCGACCGCTCGGCCGACGACATCGAGAAAGCGCTGGCCGCTACGGCCAGGGATCTCGGCCCCAAGGGGCGCGACAACGATTTTGGTTACGGGCTGCTGGATATCAAGGCGGCTGGGGCGGGGAAGGAATAGGTTCCCTCAGACCTGTGACGTTGGCAGGACAGCACCCCCCTCTGTCCTGCCGGACATCTCCCCCGCAAGGGGGGGAGATTACTCGCTTCGCCGCCTTCGCCAATCGCCGGCACGACCTAAGCCGGCGCTCCGGCGACCGATCCCCTGATCACCAGGTCGACCGGCCAGATCTCGCCACGCGCCCCCTCTTCCAGTCCCGATATCCGCGCCGCCAGACGCTCGGCGACCCGGGCGCCGGCGAGACGGATGGACGAGCGCGTCGTAGACAGCGGCACCGAAAAATTCTCCGGCCGCAGCCAGGGAAAGACATCGTCATGGGCGATCAGCGAGACGTCGCCCGGAATGCTTAGGCTGAGGTCGCGCACCGCGCGCACGACGCCCAGCGCCATGATCAGGCTGGAGCAGACGATTGCCGTCGGCGCGTCGCTCGCCTCCAGCAGGCGCCTGGTGGCGCGATAGCCGTTCTCCTCGGTCATGACCACGGAGCAGACATGGCGTTCGCCCAGGGCCAGCCCGCTCGCGGCGAGCGCACGACGCACGCCGCGCTCGCGATGGATAGCGAAGGTCTCGCCGTCGTCGCCGTTGATCAGCGCCAGCCGCCGGTGGCCGAGCTGGACCAGCAGCCGCGCCGCCTCGTGGAAGGCGCCCTCATTGTCGATGTCGAGATAGGGATAGTCGAAATCGAAGCCTTCGCTGCGGCCATGGACGATGAAGGGAATGCCGAGCGTGTTGACCAGCGCCACCCGATTGTCCTGCGGCTTGGGAGAGGAGATATAGACGGCATCGACCTGGCGGTTGGCGACGATGCGCCGGTAGGTCGTCTCCTGGTCGTCGGCGTCGGCCGGCGACAGCACGAGGTCGAGTTCGTGCGAACGCGCATAGTCGCCAAGGCCGGATAGGAATTCGACGAAATGTGGGTCGATATCGACGGCGGCACCTGTCGGCAGGACATAGCCGATCATGCCGGACTTGCCGGTCGCCAGCCGCCGCGCGCTTGGATTGGGGCGGTAGCCGTGGCGCTTGGCGGCGTCCATGACGCGCCTTCGCGTTTCCTCGTTGACCTCCGGATAACCGTTCAGCGCCCGGCTTACCGTGGTCTGCGAAAGCGCCAGCATATGCGCGAGCTGCTTGAGGTTCACGAAAGGGCTCCATCCCCAAAGCGCTTTAGATTGAATCGACCCAAGCACCATAAAGATGCGGCCATGGTACTGTGACCATAAGCGTGCCCGGGGTGAGTTTGAAACAAAAATTGCTGCTGCACCGCCAAAAAACTATGCTGCAGCGCACTTTTTTGGTCCTGAACGCCTCTAATTAAATCGATTAGTGCGTCACCCTCTTGACTCCTGATCGATTCAATGGCGAGATCACCAAAGCCAAAGCGCTTTGGAAGACTCTTCGAAAGGTTGCGGTTCCCTTGCGACTGAGTCACAGTCCTGCGGCGTCGGCGGACGGAATGGAGGTTCCGTCCGGTGTGTTTGACCCACTGGGAGGGAATACCGATGAAGAAAATGCTTTTGCTGGGTGCCGCGTTCGCCACGCTCGCCCTGAACGCGCCCGCGCATGCCGAACTGAAGTTCAAGCCAGGCGAGGACGCGCGGTTCCACTGGGCCAACTTCGACGAACTCAAGAAGGTTGACCTCAAGGGCGAGACGCTGACGATCTTTGGTCCGTGGCGCGGTGAGGACGAGGCGCTTGCCCGTTCGGTACTCGACTATTTCGCGGAAGCCACCGGCGCCGAGATCAAATATTCCTCGTCCGAAAACTACGAGCAGCAGATCGTCATCGACACGCAGGCGGGCAGCCCGCCGAACATCGCGATCCTGCCGCAGCCGGGCCTGATCCAGGACCTTGCCTCCAAGGGCGTGCTGACCCCGTTGGGCGACGACGTCGCCGCATGGGTCAAGGAGAACTACGCGGCTGGCGATTCCTGGGCCAAGCTCGGCACTTTCGCAGGAAAGGACGGCAAGCCAGGCTTCTATGCGCTTCCCTACAAGATCGACGTGAAGGGTCTGGTCTGGTACTCGCCCGATAATTTCGAGGAAGCCGGCTACAAGGTGCCGAAGACGCAGGAGGAACTTGCCGAGCTCGAAAAGAAGATCATTGCCGATGGCGGCAAGCCCTGGTGCATCGGGCTTGGCTCCGGCGGTGCCACCGGATGGCCGGCGACCGACTGGGTCGAGGACATCATGCTGAGGACGCAGCCGCCGGAAGTCTACGACAAGTGGGTGAAGAACGAGATTCCGTTCACCGATCCGGCGGTGGTCAACGCCATCGACATTTTCGGCAAGATCGCCACCGACGACAAGATGGTCGACGGCGGCGCCAAGGCGGTCGCCGCGACGGACTTCCGCGATAGCCCGAAGGGCCTCTTCAGCGTGCCACCGAAATGCTACATGCACCACCAGGCATCGTTCATCCCCTCCTTCTTCCCGGAGGGCGTAAAGCTCGGCCAGGATGCGGACTTCTTCAACTATCCGCCTTACGCTTCCAAGCCGGAACTGGGCACGCCGCTGGAAGTGGCCGGAACATTGGTGATGATCACCAAGGATTCCAAGGCATCCCACGAGTTCATCAAGTTCCTGGAGATGCCGCTCGCGCATGAATTGTGGATGGCGCAAAAGAGCTTCGTGACCCCGTTCAAGGGAGCCAACAAGGACGCCTATGGCAGCGACGCGCTGAAGAAGCAGGGCGAGATCCTGGTCGGCGCGACGACAGTGCGCTTCGACGGGTCCGACCTGATGCCCGGCAAGATCGGCGCCGGCTCATTCTGGACCGGCATGATCGACCTGGTCGGCGGCAAGTCCGCCCAGGATGTCGCCACCGACATCCAGAAGAGCTGGGACGGGATCAAATAGGCAACCGGCGGTGACCGCAGCCTAAAAACGCGTCGCGTCGAAACGGATTCACGCGACGCGCTTTAGGTCTTCGTTTCATGCATGTCGTCCTCCCAATGCTGGATCCGGGCTTCGGCCCGGTCCGACCGGCGGCTTCCGCCGGAAACCTTCGCATTTCAATTGTTCCGAATGACTGAAAGTCGGCGCATCCGATCGCCAGCATTGCCTGGTCGATCATGCGCAGGGAGAGGGACCCATGGCGGCTCAGATTTTCTCGGCTATTTTCGTCATCATCATCGGCGTCGGAGGCTGCGTCGCCTATTTTTGGGGCGCCAACAGACTGGTCGACCTGATATTCCCGTCGCGCGGCGTCTCTGGCGCGGCGGCCATCGACAATCTGCGCCGGCAGGGACTGGTGCGGCCGTGGCTGTTCGTCGGTCCGGCGATGATCATCCTGACCATCTATCTGATCTATCCCGTCATCGAGACGCTACGGCTTTCGTTCCTCGATCGCGGCGGCGTCAATTTTGTCGGGCTGGCCAACTATCAGTGGGCGTTCGGCGACCGCGACTTCCGCAACTCGATCCTCAACAACGTGTTGTGGCTGGCCGTGGTGCCCGCCGCCTGCACTTTCCTCGGCCTGATCATTGCCGTGCTCACCGACAAGATCTGGTGGGGCACGATCGCCAAGAGCCTGATCTTCCTGCCGCTGGCGATCTCCTTCGTCGGCGCCAGCGTGATCTGGAAATTCATCTACGAGTATCGCGGCGAGGGCCAGGTACAGATCGGCATCCTCAATGCCATCATCCAGCATTTCGGCGGCCAGCCGCAGGTCTGGATATCGCTGCCGTTCTGGAACAATTTCTTCCTGATGGTCATCCTGATCTGGATCCAGACCGGTTTTGCCATGGTCATCCTGTCGTCGGCGCTGCGCGGCATTCCCGAGGAAACGCTGGAAGCCGCCGTCATCGACGGCGCCAACCCGTTCCAGATCTTCTGGAAGATCATGGTGCCGCAGATCTGGGGCACCATCGCCGTGGTCTGGACCACGATCACCATTCTGGTGCTCAAGGTGTTCGACATCGTGCTGACCATGACCAACGGCCAGTGGAACAGCCAAGTGCTGGCCAATTTGATGTTCGACTGGATGTTCCGCGGCGGCGGCGATTTCGGCCGCGGCGCGACGATAGCCATCATCATCATGATCGCGGTCATCCCGATCATGGTCTGGAACATCCGCCAGGCCAACAAAGAGACGGGAGGGCACTGAGATGGCCGTCGCGACCGGAAACTCCTTCGCCAGCCGCTTCGGCGTTCACATCGCGGTGCTGGTCTTCGTGACAATCTGGACCATTCCAACGCTCGGCATCCTGGTCTCCTCGCTGCGCGACAAGGACCAGATCATCGCCTCGGGCTGGTGGAATTCGTTCGCCAGTTCGACCCAGACCGAGGCCGGCCGCCTGCCGCCCGCCTCGGCACAGGTTCAGAAGGACGGCAAGTTCGTTCTGGAAGGCAACATCTTCGGCGACGGCGCCAAGCGCGACATCAGCGCCTTTGGCGTCAAGTCGGCGGCACCGACGCAATATGCGGCCGGCACATCGGCTGATCTCGGCGACGGCGTGACCCTGCAGGTCAATGCCGACGGCAGCTTCGTCATGACCTCGCCCAAGGCTTTCGAGGGCGACCGCGGCCAGCGCCTCTATTACGCCTCGTCGGCGCCACCGAAATTCACCACCGACAACTACCGGTCCGTGCTGTTTTCGGAAGGCATCGGCCGCTCGTTCATGAACTCGCTCACCGTCACCATCCCGGCGACGGTGATCCCGATCCTGATCGCGGCGTTCGCGGCCTATGCGCTGGCCTGGATGCGCTTTCCCGGCCGGGCGCTGCTGATCGCGGTCATCATCGGCCTCCTGGTGGTGCCGCTGCAGATGTCGCTGATCCCGCTGCTGAAACTCTACAACGGCGTCGGCTCGTTCTTCGGCGTGCCGTCGAAAACCTATCTCGGCATCTGGCTGGCGCATACCGGCTTCGGCCTGCCCTTCGCCATCTATCTCGTACGCAGCTACATAGCCGGCCTGCCGCGCGAAATCATGGAATCGGCGCGCATCGACGGCGCCAGCGATTTCGAGATCTTCGTCAAGATCGTGTTGCCGCTGTCGTTCCCGGTGCTGGCCTCGTTTGCCATCTTCCAGTTCCTGTGGGTATGGAACGATCTTCTGGTGGCGATGGTTTTCCTCGGTACGGAAGCAGACCAGATCGTGCTGACGGCCAAGCTCAATGCGCTGCTTGGTTCACGCGGCGGCGATTGGGAGATCCTGACGACATCGGCGTTCGTGACCATCATCGTGCCGCTGATCGTGTTCTTCTCGCTGCAGCGCTATTTCGTCCGCGGGCTGCTTGCCGGCTCGGTGAAAGGAGGCTGAGACCATGCAGTCCGCTTTGAAAGCCAGTTCGAAACCTGACCTCGCCATCGATCGCGACTGGTGGCGCGGTGCGGTGATCTACCAGATCTATCCGCGCAGCTATCAGGATTCGAACGGCGACGGCATCGGCGACCTCAAGGGCATCATCCAGCGGCTGCCTTATATTGCCGCACTCGGCGCGGACGCCATCTGGATTTCGCCTTTCTTCACGTCACCGATGAAGGATTTCGGCTACGACGTCTCGGATTATTGCGATGTCGACCCGATGTTCGGCACGCTGGCCGATTTCGATGCGCTGACGGCGGAAGCGCACCGGTTGGGTCTCAAGGTGATGATCGACGAGGTGCTGTCGCACACCGCCGACATCCATCCCTGGTTCAAGGAAAGCCGGTCGAGCCGCACCAATCCCAAGGCGGACTGGTATGTCTGGGCGGACGCCAGGCCCGACGGCACGCCGCCCAACAACTGGCTGTCGATCTTCGGCGGATCGGCCTGGCAATGGGACACCAGCCGCCAGCAATATTACCTGCATAATTTCCTGGCCGAGCAGCCTGACCTGAACTTCCACAGCCGCGAGGTCCAGGACGCCCTGCTCGACGTCACCCGTTTCTGGCTGGAGCGCGGCGTCGACGGCTTCAGGCTCGACACCATCAATTTCTACTTCCACAGCCAGGGCCTGGAAAACAATCCGCCGCTGGCGCCCGAGGAGCGCAACGACCAGACTGCCCCCGCGGTCAACCCCTACAACTATCAGGACCATATCTACGACAAGAGCCGGCCGGAGAACCTCGGCTTCCTCGAACGTTTCCGCGCCCTGCTCGACGAGTATCCGGCAACCGCCGCTGTCGGCGAAGTCGGCGATTCGCAGCGTGGGCTTGATGTGGTGGCAGCCTATACGGCCGGCGGCAAACGCGTGCACATGTGCTATTCCTTCGACTTCCTGGCGCCCGAAAAGATCAGCGCAGCCAAGGTCCGCTCGGTGCTGGAAACCTTCGGCAAGGTCGCCACCGACGGCTGGTCATGCTGGGCGTTCTCCAACCATGACGTGATGCGCCCGGCCTCGCGCTGGGCGGCTGGCGAAGCCGATCCGACCGCCTATCTCAAGGTGATCTCGGCATTGCTGATGTCGCTGCGCGGCTCGGTCTGCATCTACCAGGGCGAAGAGCTAGGCCTCGGCGAGGCCGAATTGCGCTTCGAGGATCTGCAGGATCCCTACGGCATCCGCTTCTGGCCGGAATTCAAGGGCCGCGACGGCTGCCGCACGCCCATGGTGTGGGACGGCAATGCCAAGAACGGAGGCTTCTCCCAGGCAAAGCCCTGGTTGCCGGTGCCGGCCAAGCATTTGTCGCAGGCCGTCAATGTGCAGCAGGGCGACGAGACTTCCCTGCTCGAGCACTACCGGCGCTTTCTCACCTTCCGCCGCGCCCACCCCGCGCTGGCCAAGGGCGATATCGCCTTCATCGAAAGCCAGGGCGACACCGTCGCCTTCACCCGTCGAGCCGGCAACGAGCAGATCGTCTGTGTCTTCAACCTTGGCGCCAAGCCGGCCAAGGTTGACCTTAGCGGCCGATCACTGCACCCTTTGCCGGGACACGGGTTTTCCGGGCAGGCGAGCACCGGTTCGGTCGAACTCGGCGGCTACGGCGCCTGGTTCGGACGCATCGACTGAATTTTGAGGAATCGACTCAATTTTTTGAGGAATCACTGGAGGAACCAATGGCCGATGTCAATTTGAGGCAAGTGAAGAAGTCCTACGGCAATCTCAACATTCTCCACGGCATCGACCTCGATATCAAATCGGGCGAGTTCATCGTCTTCGTGGGTCCGTCGGGCTGCGGCAAGTCGACCTTGCTGCGCTCCATAGCCGGGCTCGAGGAAATCACTTCAGGCGAGCTCAAGATCGATGGCGAGGTGGTCAATGACGTGCCACCGTCGAAGCGGGGCATCGCCATGGTGTTCCAGTCCTACGCGCTCTATCCGCACATGACCGTCTACGACAACATGGCGTTCTCGATGAAGATCGGCAAAGAGAACAAGGCCGAGATCGACCGTCGCGTGCGCCAGGCAGCGGAGATCCTACAGCTGACCAAATATCTCGACCGGCTGCCCAAGGCGATGTCGGGCGGTCAGCGCCAGCGCGTCGCCATCGGCCGCGCCATCGTGCGCAACCCGAAAGTGTTCCTGTTCGACGAGCCGCTGTCGAACCTCGACGCGGCGCTCCGCGTCGCCACCCGCATCGAGATCGCCAAGCTCAAGGAATCGATGCCCAACACGACCATGATCTACGTCACCCACGACCAGGTCGAGGCAATGACGCTGGCCGATCGCATCGTCGTGCTCAAGGAAGGCCATATCGAACAGGTCGGCACGCCGATGGAGCTCTACAAGAAGCCCGGAAATCTGTTCGTCGCCCAGTTCATCGGCTCGCCGGCCATGAACATCCTGCCGGCGACCATCGACAAGACCGGAAACCCGACAATCGTCAGCCATGTCGGCGGCCGCAAGGCGACGGTGCCGATCGCGACACCGGCTTCGGCGAAGGGCGCGGCGGTAAGCTTCGGTGTGCGGCCAGAGGATCTGATCATCGCCAGCGGCACGGACTATCTGTTCGAAGGCACGGTGGATTATGTCGAACAGCTCGGCGAGGTCCAGCTGGTCTATGTCGACATCGGTCGCGCCGACCTGCCGCTGGTGACCAAGCTGCCCGGCAATGTCGAGGTCAAGCGCGGCTCGACATTGCGGCTGAGCGCCAATGCCGAGGACCTGCATATCTTCGACGCGGATGGCCGGTCCTTCGCGCTGCACGAGGCGGAAGCAAAGGCGGCTTGAGCTAAAAGCCAACTGTAACGACAAAAAAGAGCGGCGGGCATGGCCCGCCGCTCTTTGTTAAACCGACTTCGATTTGTTAGTGATTGCCGAAGTGGTCCCGGTCATTGCTCTGGGGGGTCGGCTTCTGCACGTTGCCCGACGAATTGAGCAGCTTGTAGACAGGCGAGCCGCTGTCGCGGATCGAACCGGTATGCGACGCGTCCACATCGGTCGAAGTCACGGCAGGCTGGTTGGCGCCGTTGGAGCCATAATTGTCGCTGCCGGCGACAGCGCTGCCGGAAATGGCCAGGACGGCGGCGGCAGCAAGGATGATCTTCTTCATTTCACGTCTCCTGAAGTCTCGAATTCCATGGCAGCGGCGGGCAAACCCGCCGTTGCCAGGTCGGCTGTTAGTTGTTGCCGAAGAGGTTGTGGTCGGCGCCGAAGACAGGCTTCTGGTCAGCCGGTTCCGACTTCTTGTTGGTCGAAGCCGTGTACGAATTGTCGGTCGAAGTCACGGCAGGCTGGTTGGCGCCATTGGAGCCATAGTTGTCGCTGCCGGCGAAGGCGCCGCCGGAAACGGCCAGGACGGCGGCGGCAGCAAGGATGATCTTCTTCATTTCAAGTCTCCTGAAGTCTCGAATTCCGCGGCAGCGGCGGGCAAACCCGCCGTTGCCGGGTCGGCTGTTAGTTGTTGCCGAAGAGGTTGTGGTCGGCGCCGAAGACAGGCTTCTGGTCAGCCGGTTCCGACTTCTTGGTCGAAGCCGTGTACGAGTTGTCGGTCGAAGTCACGGCAGGCTGGTTGGCGCCATTGGAGCCATAGTTGTCGCTGCCGGCGAAAGCGCCGCCGGAAACGGCCAGGACGGCGGCGGCAGCAAGGATGATCTTCTTCATTTCAAGTCTCCTGAATTTTGATGAATTTTTGAGTTCGCCAGGACGGCGGGCAAGCCGCCGTCAACTGGCGATCAGCCGTTAGTGGTTACCGAAGAGGTTGTGGTCGGCACCCTGGACAGGCGTCTGAGCAGCCGGTTCCGACTTCTTGACCGAAGCGGTGTACGAGCTGTCGACGGCAGTGGCTGCAGGGGTCGCATTCGAACCGTAATGGTCCGAACTATAATGGTCGCTACCAGCGAAGGCGCTGCCGGAAATGGCCAGAAGGGCGGCGGCAGTGAGAATGATCTTTTTCATTTTGGGTACTCCAGTATTTTTCCGTCCGTCTAGCGGCGTGTCTTGGGATGAAATCGCGTCGTTCGGACAGCCCCGATGTGGGAAAGCCAGATGGTCGTTTCCAATCACGAAGTTGTTCCGCGTGGACCATGAATCCACCACTTGAAATTGTACCACCGGCTTCCACATCAATTTTTTTCTTTTTGATATCAATCGATTAGATAAGACCAAGGGAGCCATCACCAACTGTGTCGGAGGTCCAGCGTTCACAACGTCCTGCACGCACCGTCAACAGAAACGAACCGTTCGGTTCGATTTTAGACTCCGCTAATAGTCACTTTTCGAAACTGTTAACCTTTTTCGGCTCCGGCCAAGGATCAAAAAACAACGTTTGGCGTGCTGGCGACGAGCCGGTTTCAAAGGTCGCGATCCTTGTCCAGACGACTTGCATGCGTGTCGCGCCGCATGGATGCGATGTCGTTTTCATGCCGACGCCGCGATGCGTGCCGTGATTAGATCACGCCATCTCAGGTGCCGCTTCGTGACGACGGAGTGGAGAATTGGGAAGCCGGTCAGAATCCGGCGCTGCCCCCGCAACGGTGGTGGAGTTCAAGTCGCAACGGGAGACCACTGGGCGAAAGCCTGGGAAGGTGTCGCGATGGTCCGCAAGGACGACTCCAGAGCCCGGAAACCAGCCCGAGATTGCTAGAACTCGACTGATCGCGGTGGGCGGTCAAGGGGCGGATGATGCATGCCCGGTTGTCGCCGGCCTGCGTCCGATCCTTCCTCCATCACCACCAGTTCAGTCCTTGGGTATGAGGACAGGACATGGATGCTCGCAACGACATGCTGAGGCTCTTGAACAGCCGCAGACAGGGCTTTTCGCTGGAACAGCCCTTTTACACCGATCCGGACTACTTCAAGCTCGACATGGAGCTGATCTGGTATCGCGACTGGCTGTTCATCGGCCATGATTGCGAGTTGCCCAGGCCAGGCAGCTTCATCACCGTGCAGATCGGCGACTATCCGGTCGTGCTGGTGCGCGATCAGCAGGGCAAGATCAACGCCTTCCACAATTCCTGCCGCCATCGCGGCAGCCGCGTCTGCAATACCGACAAGGGCATGGCCGCCAAACTGGTCTGCCCCTACCACCAGTGGACCTATGAGCTGGATGGCCGCCTGCTGTTCGCCCGCCAGATGGCCGAGGGTTTCGACAAGAGCCAGTTCGGGCTGAAGCCGGTCGCCTGCGAAAGCGTCGCCGGCTATATCTTCATCTGCCTGGCGAAGGAGCCGGCCGACTTCGCGCCGATGCGGGCGATGATCGAACCCTACCTCAAGCCGCACCGGCTCGGCGAGGCGAAGATCGCCTTCGAGAGCACGATCATCGAGAAGGGCAACTGGAAGCTCGTCTGGGAAAACAACCGCGAGTGCTATCATTGCGCGGGCAATCACCCGGAATTGTGCAAGACATTCCCGGAAGCACCGACCGTGACCGGCGTGCAGGGCGCCGACAGCGATCCGGAGATGCTGGCGCACTGGGCGAAATGCGAGGCGGCCGGCCTGCCGAGCAAGTTCCGCATCGATCCGGCCGGACAGTATCGCGCCACCCGTGCGCCGCTGCTGCGCGATGCCGTCAGCTACACGATGAACGGCAAGCGGGCGGTGAGGAAGAACCTCTCCGACAGCGTCTCGGCCGACCGCATCGGCACCTTGATGCACTATCACTACCCGACGACATGGAACCATATCCTCATCGACCATGCCGTGACCTTCCGCGTGCTGCCGATCAGCGCCACGGAAACCGCCGTGACGACCAAATGGCTGGTCCACAAGGATGCGGTCGAGGGCGTCGACTACGATCTCGCCGAACTCACCCATGTGTGGACCGAGACCAACGACCAGGACCGCCGCATCGTCGAAGAGAACGCCTTCGGCATCCTGTCACCAGCCTATGAGCCCGGCCCTTATTCGGAGTTGCACGAGGGAGGCGTCATCCAGTTCGTCGACTGGTACGCCCGCTTCATCGGTCCGCGCCTTGCCGAAGACGGCAAGCCGGCGCTGCGCAGCGTCGCGTGAGCTCATGTTGCCCAAACACGACATGAGCCGGGCAAGAAGGACCAGAGGATGAATGCGATGACCGATCTTGGCCTCTATCGCCATCTCGACCAGATGGCGCCGTGGAACGACCGGCTCCAGGTGCTGGAAGTGATCGGCGTCAGCGATGAGGCGCCCGACGTGAAGACCTTCACCTTCCGGTCCGACAACCAGACCTGGTTCCGCTACAAGCCGGGCCAGTTCGTGACGCTGGAGCTGCCGACTTCGGACGGGCCGCTGATGCGCACCTACACGCTGTCATCGTCACCGTCGCGGCCATTCTCGATCGCGGTGACGGTAAAGGCGCAGGCCGGCAGCATCGGCACGCGCTGGATGTTCGATCATCTGGTGCCCGGCTCGCACGTCAAGGCCTATGGGCCGGCAGGCGATTTCTCGCTGCACAGCCATCCGGCGGCCAAATATCTATTCATCTCGGCCGGTTCGGGCGTGACACCGATGATGTCGATGCTGCGCTGGCTGAACGACTGCGCGCCCTGGACCGATGTCGGCTTCGTCAATTGCGCGCGGCGCGCGGAAGAGATCATCTTCCGCAAGGAGCTCGAACTGCTCGGCGGCCATATGCCCGGCCTGTCGCTCGGCTTCATGATCGAGGAGCGGTCGAGCCGCGAGGGCTGGTACGGCCATATGGGCCGCATCGACGCGATCCGGCTGCCATTGCTGGCGCCGGATTTCCGCGAGCGCGAAATCTTCTGCTGCGGCCCCGATCCCTTCATGCGCGCCGTGCGCGGCATGCTTGAAGCCGCCGGCTTCGACATGACGCAATACCATCAGGAGAGCTTTGCGGCCCCTGCCGTGGAGGAGGTCCCGGCGCCGTTCGCGGCGCCCGCGGAAGGCGGCACGGTTGTTCCGTTCGGAGCGGCAACGCCAATCCGCTTCTCGCTTTCGGAGGTCGACGCCGAATGCGTCGCCGGCCAGACGGTGCTGCAGACGGCGCGCGCTTCGGGCGTGCGGATTCCCGCCGCCTGCGAATTCGGCCTGTGCGGAACCTGCAAGGTGAAGAAGGTCTCCGGCCATGTCGAGATGAGCCACAATGGCGGCATCCTCGATCATGAGATCGACGACGGCTTCATCCTGGCCTGTTGCTCCAAGCCGCTGTCGGCACTGGAAATCGAGGCGTAGTCGGCAGGCAGGGCCTGCGGTCGCGCTCGCCGGGCCTGCGGGCATCTTGCCAAAAACCCTGCAAATGGTTAGACGCCTCTACAACGGTAGGGTTGACCGTGAGGGCCGACGATCATCTGCGCGGCCTGCTTCGGCGGGGAGCAAACATGAGACAATCCGGCATCTATGCCATAGCGAGCAAGGACATCGTCTTTGAATCCTTCGACGGCGAAGCCGTCGTTCTCGACCTGACGACGGGCAAATATTTCGGCTTCTCGGATTCAGGCAGCAGGCTTTGGGATGCGCTGTCGTCCGGCGTGCCTGCCTCCGAACTGGTCGGCGCCGCAACGGCAGCCGGCGCGCTGGGTGCCGCCGAGATTGACGGCTTTGTTTCACAATTGCTCGAATTCGGCTTGCTGGCGGCCGTGACCGATGCCGCGGCAAGACCGGTTCCCAGCGAATTGCTGGCTCAGCTTGCGGGTGCCAGCGAGCCCCTCAAGGTCGATATCCATGACGACCTTGCCGATCTCATCGTCGTTGACCCCATCCACGAGGTCGAGGAACCCCTCGGTTGGCCCGCGGTGAAGCAGGCCAACTGAGGCACGCGCGTCAGGCACTCTCGTCGCTGGACGGCGTCGGAACAGGCAAACCATGCCGAAAGTCACTCTCGAGAACCTGGCGGACTACGCACGTCATGTACTGGCGCAGGCCGAAAGCAGCGCCGCGCATTATCCGCTGACGCGCACGGTGGGCCTGCCGCATCTGGAGCTGACCACGCATCTGAGCGCCGGCGCGTTGGCGGATGCCGTCGTTCATGGCTTTGTCGCAGCCCCGAGCACCCGAGCGGCTGCCGACACCTGCCGTATCTTCGTCGCACATCCCGGCATGGACGGCATCGCAGCGCCGGCCAGTTGGGGTCAGGGACCCTTCACGGAGCATGCCTTCGCCAGCCGGCTGGCGGAAGCCGGACTGCGCGGCAACCATTTCCACGACCTGGATTTCTGGCAGTTCTACGACCCTGATCGCCGTCTGGGCGTGCAACTGATGACGGCCGATGACAGGTTCCCGCCTTGGGAGCCGGGGGCGCCGCTCCGCCCCTTCCTGCATTGGGAATATGCGGCGCGCGGCATGCGGCTGGCCCATGCGGGCACGCTGGGTGTCGGCGGCAAGGGCATTCTCCTCGCCGGAGCAGGCGGCGCCGGCAAATCGGGAACGGTTGTCGCCGGCCTGCTCAACGGGCTCGACAGCGTCGGTGACGACTATGTGCTGATCGACCTTGCCGGCGGGCCGACCGCGCACCCGTTGTTTGCCACGCTCAAACAAGATCCCGAAGGTTTCGGGCGGCTGGGCTTGAAACACCGGCTGAAATCCTATGGTCCGCTCAACTGGCAAGGCAAGCACCAGTTCCGCATCGATGATATCACGGCACGGCCAATACCCGCGCGGCTGGACATCGTCGCGTTGATGGTGCCTCATATCAGTGGGGGCGAGGCAAGCTCGATCATGCCCGTGTCGCGCAAGGACGCAATGATTGCACTGGCACCGTCCGGCATCTCGCAAATGCCTGGCGAGCGCGAGAGCGGCTTTCGCTTTTTCAGCGACCTCACCCGGCAGCTGCCATGCTACCAGCTCTCGCTGGGGACGCGCCCACAGGAAATCGCCGGCACGATTTCGGATTTCATCATGCGGAGCAGCGCGTGAGATTAAGCGTCATCATGCCCGTCTACAACCGCGAGCACTATGTCGTTGCGGCCTTGCGATCGCTGCTCAGGCAGCGGGACGATGCCGAGCTCGATGTCATCGTCGTCGATGACGGGTCGACGGATGGCACCGCGGACACCGTCCGCGCCGTCATGCGGGAAGCATCGTGCATCCGGCTTTTCCGCCAGGCCCACCAGGGTGTGGCAAGTGCGCGCAACACCGGCCTTGGCCAATTGCAGCCGCAGACGCAATTCGTATCGTTCCTGGACTCCGATGACATCTCGCCAGCCGGACGCTTCAAGGCCGACCTCGTCCATTTCAAAGCCGATCCGAGCCTGGACCTGACCTATTCCCTGATGATGATGGTCGAAGATCTCGACGACGAGATGCTGGAGCCGACCCCTGGCAGCCGCCGCAAGATCGCCCGAGGGCTTTCCTTGGCGGCAGGAACATTCAGCAGGAGGCTTATCGACCGGATCGGCAGCTTTGACGAGGCATTCCGTCAGGCCGAAGATACAGATTACCTGCTGCGCGTCTTTGAGAGCGGCCCCAGATTCGTGATGCCAGACACCATTGCGCTCTACTACAGACGCCACCCCGGCAACATGACCAGGGAGCCCGGCGTACCGCTTCGCGAGTACATGCGTGCGATCCACAAGTCGATGAAGCGGCGCAAGGCGGATCCCTCGCTGCATACGGTCGACGGCATTTTCGACCTGAAAGACTCCGCCGACTGGCGGTTCATGTGATATGTCGGGCGGCGAATTCATGATCCGGGGCGACACATGAAGCTGAGCGTGATCATGCCGGTCCACAATCGCGAACAGTTCGTTGGCCTCGCGCTGCGCTCGCTGCTCAGGCAACGCGAAAACGTCGATCTCGACATTATCGTCATCGACGATGGGTCGACCGACGGCACGGCGGCCGTCGTGCGGTCATTGGTGGACCAGGCGCCGTGCATACGTCTTTTCCAGCAGGCCAATGGCGGGGTCACCAGGGCGCGCAATGCCGGGCTGAAACAATTGCTGGCGCAGACGCGGCTGGTATCGTTTCTCGATTCCGACGACATCTCGCCGATAGGGCGCTTCGCGGCGGATATCGCCTGCTTCGAAGAGGATCCTGGCCTCGACCTGACCTATTCGCGCATGACGCTGGTCGACAAGATCGATGGCGAGACGCTGGAGCCGGCCGCCGACAGCCACGCCATCACTGTGCGGGGGATCCACCTGTCAGCCGGGATTTTTGCACGGGACCTCATCGAGCGCACCGGCGGCTTCGACGAGGACTTCAGGCAGGCGGAGGACACCGACTATCTGTTGCGCATCTTCGAGAGCCAGGCAAAATACATTATGCCCGATACGGTGGCTCTCTATTACAGGCGTCATCCCGGCAACATGACCAAGGAAGCCGATGTGCCCTTTCGCGAGTTCATGCGCGCCATCCACAAGTCGATGAAGCGCCGCAAGGCAGACCCCGGCTTGCGTCGGGTCGAGGGGATATTCGACTTCAAGGATCTCGCGCAGTGGCGGTTCCTGTAATGGCGGGCTACGGCGTCGTCATTCCGGCATTCAACGCGGCCGCAACCATCGGCGCGGCGCTGGACTCCGTTCTGGCCCAGACGATCAAGGCGGAAGCCATCGTCGTGGTCGATGACGGTTCGACCGACGATACGGTTGCCGTGATCGAGGCGATGAACCTGCCGGTGACGGTGCTGCGGCAAGAGAATGCAGGCCCCGGAAGCGCCACCACCAGGGGTTTTGACGCGCTCTCGACCCCGTTCGTCGCGACGCTCGACGCCGACGATCTGTGGCTGCCGGACAAGATCGAAAAACAGCTGGCCTGCCTCGACCGTGATCCCGGAACAGCGGGCGTCTTTGCGCACTGGCGGACATTTCGCGGCGACAGGCCCGATTTGCCCGAGACGACCAGCGTGGCAGGCTGGTCGCGCACGACGATGATGATCCGCCAGGAGGCGGTGACGGCCGTCGGCCCCATTGTCGACCCACAAGGCGGCCGCGGCGAGATGATCGACTGGATCGCCCGGGTTCGCGAGGCAGGCTTTGTCCTTGCCATGCTCGACGACGTGCTGGCCTTGCGCCGCATCAGGCCCGGCAGCCTCTCCTATGGACGCGACCCGGCGCGCGATCGCGGCTATCTCGAAGTCGCAAGGCTGGCCATGAAAAGGCGCGCACAAGGCAGAGCGGGTGGCGGCTGATGGCCAAGGCTGTCCGCCGCATCACCCGCCG
Source organism: Mesorhizobium opportunistum WSM2075 (assembly GCF_000176035.2). Taxonomy (NCBI): domain Bacteria; kingdom Pseudomonadati; phylum Pseudomonadota; class Alphaproteobacteria; order Hyphomicrobiales; family Phyllobacteriaceae; genus Mesorhizobium; species Mesorhizobium opportunistum. The sequence goes on from NC_015675.1 coordinate 425,004, forward strand.
GTTTCCCGACTATGGCTGGTCCTGGCCGACCGGGGGTCTCGACCAGTTGCTCAAGGCGGCACTGCTCGATGACGAGGAAGCGGCAAGCCAATGCGCGATGCACTGGTTGGCCGCGAACGACATCGATCTCGTCTCCTTCCGCGAACACCGGCTGCTGGCCGCCATTTCGGACCGATTCGGCAGGAAATTGGCTGGCCATGCCGCCTTCCCACGGCTCGTGGGCCTGCAGAAGATGCTGTGGACCAAGTCGCGGATGGCGATGCGCGAAGCCGAACCGGCACTGAAGGCGATGGCGGATGCCGGATGCATGGTGATGCTCATCAAGGGCGCCAGCCGAATTGCCCTCGACGCGGCGGCGCAGCGCGGCCGGGTGGCGCACGACATCGACATACTGGTGCGGCCGCAGGACATGCAAACAGCCTTCGACGTGCTGCGCGACCGCGAGTGGCAGATCGCCACCGGCGTCAGCCCGCAATATCTGAGGACAAGACTGGCCTCGCTGCGCTCGATGAACTTCTTCAAGGGCAATTTTGGCGACATCGACCTGCACCAGCTTGCCTATGACGGTTCGCAGCAAAGCGATGAAGACGACATCGCCATCTGGCGACGGGCGGATACCGCCATTTTCAGCGGCGTCGGCGTGCTGGTGCCGTCGCCCGCCGACCGGATCGCGCTTGCCATCGCGCATGGCGGGCTCGACGCCCACACGCACAGCGACTGGCTGGTCGATTGCACCGTGGCCATTCGCGGCGGCGATGTCGATTGGGACGTGTTCCTCGATCTCGTGGCCAGGCGCGGCCTTGCCGTTGCCGCGGCGGTGGCGCTCTCCTACCTCGCGCTTGAAATTGGCGTGGCGGCGCCGGACAGGGTGCTGGCCCATGTGCTGGAGATGGCCGACAGCGCCGGCCCCTCGCGCTGGTCCGGCGTGCTGCAGGCCAAGCCACGAACCGATTTCGGCAGGCTGGTCTGGCTGTCGCGCGGCCTTGCCAAGCAATTGCGGCTGCGCCGCAAGAGCGGCCGCCTGCGGCAGGAACCGCCCGCCAAGGCCTGGCGGAGCAAGCCGGGCCGCCCCGAACCGCTGAATGCATCGTCGCCACCGGCGTTCTCCCAGGCCATACCCTGTCCGCGAACGGCGGGGGACATGATGCTGGACATCACCGTCAGGATCAGTGTGCCACCGGTCCGGCGCCGCATCGAGATGGAGATCAATGCCGATGACGACCATGTCGCGCGCCTGCGCGCCATGGCCATCAGCCGATCCGGTGGAGAAAGGGTTCTGCGTTTTCGCGGCAAGGTGACGCTTGACGGCGAACGGCAGGCCATGACGCTGGAGGCGCGACCCTCCCGGCAATTTCGCCGGTGGGACGATGCGGAGACCGTCGCCACCTATGGCGCGCTGCCGTTCCAGCTGATCTCGGCGACATTTTCGCCGCTGCGCTGACAGAAACGCTGCGCCGTCACCTGGCTCCATGGTAACGAGGATGTCCCGCGGCAGAAGCCCCTCCAGTATGGCTCATGCGGCACCCTCGTCCGGCTTGGTCACCCGCCGCAATGTCAAATTGATCCGCCCACCGTTTTTCAGCAGTGCCGAGGTCGACGGGTAGATGCGGTCGACGCCGTGGAAGGCGAGACGGCCCTCGCCGCCGAGCACGACAACGTCGCCGCTCTTCAACCTGAAGGATTTGGTGCCGCCGTCACGCGTCGTCTGGCCGACCCTGAACAGGCAATCGTCGCCCAGCGAAACGGAGACGACCGGCGCCGAGAAATCCACCTCGTCGCGGTCCTGGTGCAGGCCCATCTTCGCTTCGGCCGTGTAGAAATTGATCAGGCAGGCTTCCGGCGGATGCCGATAGCCGGAGACCTGCCGCCACAGGTCGAGCAGACGGTCAGGGAAAGGAGGCCACGGCATCCCGGTCACCGGATGCGTCGGCTGGTAGCGATAGCCTCGTTCCTTGTCGGTGACCCAGCCAAGCGGGCCGCAATTGGTCATCCGCACGCTCATCTCCTTGCCGGTGCGCGGCATCGCCGGCACGAACAGCGGAGCCTGCTGGACGATGCTTCTCACATCCTCGACCAGCGCCTCCTGGGCGGCGCGCGGCAGATAGGCCGGCATATGGCGGACGCCCTTGGGCAGGACGAGCATGGGATTGCCTCGCATGGCGATGGTTCGTCGCCCCAACATGCCACTATCGAACGCAAACGGCGACCCGAAAGCCGCCGATCGGCCGGCAGGCCACATGCCGGGGAACTGGCGTCGAATTCATCTGCCGATTTGTAGCGCCGACGGTTGACTAGGAAACATGACTCCAATAGTCAACATTTGAACTTGAGTGTTTCAGACAACAATTCGAATGCGGGCGGCGGAAGTGACCGCCTGCTGCGAACAGTGGAATGAGGCATATCAAAGTGGCGTTTCATCAGGGATTTAAGGGGGGTTCTCGCGACCGGGCCTGGTATCACGGCGGGCTTGTCGCCACGACGTGCCTGTCGGCGCTGCTTGCCGCCGGTCATGTACGCGGCGCTTGATTTCGCCGTCTCGAAACGGCGCGACCTGGTGGTCGCGTCAGGGGATGCGCAGGACCTGGCCCGGGTAGATCTTGTCGGGATGGGTCAGCATCGGCTTGTTGGCCTCGAAGATGACGGTGTTCTTGGCGCCCTGGCCCTTGCCGTAGCTTTTCTCGGCGATCTTCCAGAGGTTGTCGCCCTTCTGCACGGTGTAGAAGGTCGGCTCCTTGGCGGGGGCGGCCGACTTGCCGGCGTCCGGTGCGACCTGCAGCTCGTCGGCCTGCACCTTGGAGACGCCCAGCGTGTTGCCGACGGCGATGACCGCCTTTTCGAAGATCGACTGGTCCTTGACGACGCCTTTCAGCACCGCCGTATCGCCTTGAACGACGACTTGCACGCCATCGGTGCCGAGCTTGTGCGAATCGAGTTCCTTTTTGAGGGTGTCGGCCGTGGGTGCGGTTTCGTCGTCGCCGCCGATGCCCAGTTTCTTGCCGACGCTCTTGACGAAATCGAACATGCCCATCGTTGGTCTCCGTTGCTGTGGTGGGTGACCGCAGCTTGCCACCTGCAACCCAGAATTGGAAGCCGCCCGCGCCCTGCAGCTTTCGCGGTGCTTAATCGTTCTCTACCCGGCCGCGCAGCTTCTTGATCGTGCCGCGACCGGCCTTGCTCTTCAGCCGCCGTTCCACCGCGCCTTTCGAGGGCCGCGTCTTCTTGCGTGGCGGCGGTGGCGGCTCGGCGGCCTTGGCGACCAGTGCGGTCAGCCTTGCGCGCGCATCGGCGCGGTTCTGTTCCTGGGTGCGGAAGCGTCCGGCCTCGATGACGATGACGCCGTCCTTGGTGGCGCGCTGGCCGGCAAGTTTGATGGTGCGGGCCCGCACGCGTTCCGACAGGCCCGCGGCGTTTTGCGCATCGAAGCGCAGCTGCACCGCCGTGGCCACCTTGTTGACGTTCTGGCCGCCGGGACCCGACGAGCGGATGAAATCCTCGTGCAGGTCGCCCGGATGGATCACGGCTTCGCCGGATATGATGATGTCGTCGTCGATCGGCATGCCGCAGTCATGGCGCGGCGGGCCGAAAAAGAAAAGGCCCGATCGAAACCCAGCCCCCTAACCAAAATGTGGTCGCAAAGCTGGGACATGCGTCCACTTTGCGACGATTGCTTGAGATGTTGGGAAGCGTCGTGGAGCAGGCAAGCCGGGCCTGATCAGTTTGATCTGTCGAGACTATCCAACAGTTCAGCCAAGGCGCTCGCATATTCCTTGTCCCCGATACTCGTTTTTTGGCCGTCCTCATTTTCGGATCGCCGACTCATAGCGGTGGCGAGCGCTGCGCCATGCGTGAAGTCGACGAGAATGCTCACCCATAGCTGTGATCGCGACGGCGGTAGGCCAAGTTCGCGTAGCAGTGTCCTCAGGTCTTCGGTGATGCGCTTCGCTTGATCGGGAAAGACGGATGGTCTGCTGAAAATAGTGAGCGTCAGGCCGGGGTGTTGCACCACCTGCGATTGATAGGACTGCAAGAGCTCCTCCAGCCGCGTTCGAGCACTTCCTTTCTGTGGAGCGGCGACACCCGCATAGACCCTTTCCGACAGCGCCCTGATCAGCCCGTCTCGATCGCCAAAGTGGTGGTAGATGGTCATCGGATTGATCCCCGACCTCTTGGCCAGGGCACGCATGGTCAGCGCTTCGGCACCTTCACCGTCCAGAATCTCAAGTGCCGTGGAAAGCATCGCCCCGGGGGTGACGCCTACCTGATCACGGGGTGGTCGTCCGCGCTGCCGTGCGGTCACGCTGCCAACCGATAACGCGATTGAACGAGCCCAGAAGGAAACGATCGGGTCTCTTCGTGGATCAGGCAAATGTCCGATGCTGTCGGACCGAACAAGGAGCGGCCGCTACCGAGCAGGATCGGCACCCGCGTGATTGTCATGTCGTCGATCAAACCTAGTTGCAGGAAGGACTGGATAACCAGCCCACCGTCTACATAGACGTGGCGGCATCCCTCGGCCTCCAGCATCGTCATTGCCTGCTCAGGGGACTTTCCAGAAAAACGGACTCTGCCTTCAAGCTCATCAGGAACCGGCTGATCCGCGAGCGTGGCTGAGAGAACAAGAACCGGACGCCTATAAAACCAGGGCCTCACGTCTCGGACGGCTTCGAAAGTGCCGCGCCCCATGATGACTGCGTCGACCTTTTCAATGAAATCGTCCATGCCGTGGTTTTCAGACGGATCGTCGCGTTCGAGCAGCCATTCGATTTCGCCGTCGTCCCTGGCGATGAATCCGTCAAGGCTGGTTGCAATGAATACATGACCTTTGATCATCCCACACCTCGATAATTATACGCCGTATAATTATCGAGGAAGCCGCGGACGTCAATCCGCAGCGACTGGATAGAGTTGGATTTTCGCCTGTTTCAGATTTTTCCAGTAAGAGAAAACCCCATAAAGCCTTGCGACTTATGGGGTTCCGCGAAAGCCTCAAAATGACGTCCACATTTCAGTTAAGGGCTGGCGATCGAAACCGGACCTTCAATGGTGCTGGCAATGTGCCAACGGCTTGGGATGCCAAGCGATTGGACGATTATTCCGCCGCTTCCTGCATACGGGGTGCCGCACCCAGTACGACGGCATCGACATGGCTTTCGAATTTCTCGAAGTTGACGGCGAACATGCCGACCAGCCTTGCTGCCTGCCGGTCATAGCCAGCCTTGTCGGCCCACGTCGAGCGCGGATCGAGAATGGCGCTGTCGACGCCAGGCACGGTCACCGGCACCTCGAAGCCGAAATTGGCGTCGGTGCGGAATTCGGTTGCCTTCAACGAGCCATCGAGAGCGGCGGCAAGCAGCGCGCGCGTCGCCTTGATCGGCATGCGCTTGCCGGTGCCGTAGGCGCCGCCGGTCCAGCCGGTGTTGACCAGCCAGCAATCGGCGCCGTGAAGGGCGATGAGCTCGCGCAGCAGATTGCCGTATTCCGACGGATGGCGCGGCATGAACGGCGCACCGAAGCAGGTCGAGAACGTCGCCTCGGGCTCGGTGACGCCCTTTTCGGTTCCGGCCACCTTGGCGGTGTAGCCGGACAGGAAGTGATACATCGCCTGCGCCGGCGTCAGCCGCGCGATCGGCGGCATCACGCCGAAAGCGTCGGCGGTCAGCATGATGATGTTCTTGGGATGGCTGGCGCGCCCGGTCTTCGAGGCATTGGGTATGAAGTCGAGCGGGTAGGCGCAGCGCGTGTTCTCGGTCAGCCGGCCGTCGTTGAAATCCGGCGCGCCATCGGCGTCGAGGATGACATTTTCCAGCACGGTGCCGAAGCGCTGCGTGGTGGCGAAGATCTCCGGCTCGGCTTCGGCCGACAGCTTGATCGTCTTGGCGTAGCAGCCGCCTTCGAAATTGAAGATGCCGTGCGGCCCCCAGCCATGCTCGTCGTCGCCGATCAGCGTGCGCGACGGATCGGCCGACAACGTGGTCTTGCCGGTGCCCGACAGGCCGAAGAAGATGGCGGCGTCGCCGCCGGCACCTTCATTGGCCGAGCAGTGCATCGGCATCACGCCTTTTTCCGGCAACAGATAGTTGAGCATGGTGAACACCGACTTCTTCATCTCGCCGGCATAGGAGGTGCCGCCGATCAGCACGATCTTGCGGGTCAGGTCGACGGCGATCACCGTTTCGGTGCGGCTGCCGTGGCGGGCGGGATCGGCGCGGAAGGACGGCAGGTCGATAATCGTCATCTCGGGCAGGAACTGCTCGAGTTCCGCCTTGCCCGGACGGATCAGAAGATTGCGGATGAACAGCGAGTGCCAGGCGAATTCGGTGATCACCCTGGTGGGCAGCTTCAGCTCGGCATCGGCGCCGCCGACCAGGTCCTGTACATAAAGATCCTTGTCCGCGGCGTGGGCGCGGAAATCGGCGAGCAGCGTTTCGAACTGGGCTGGCGAGATCGCCCTGTTGTTGTCCCACCAAACATGCGGCTCGGTGGCAGCGTCGCGGACCACGAACTTGTCCTTGGGAGAACGGCCTGTGTGCTGGCCGGTCTCGGCGACCAGCGCGCCATGCGCGGTCAGCCGGGCCTCATTGCGCCGGATCGATTCCTCATAAAGGGCAGCCGCACCGAAATTGTAGCGCACCACGCCAGAGGTTTTCAGGCCGATACGATCGATCGCGCAAGCAGGATTGCGTGTGCCGACTTCCGACATGGGTGTCCCTTCTTAGATTTTCCGCATCTTTGCCGGCGCATTTCCGGCATGCCCACTACGCAGGCTAATATGGTCAGAACCAGAAAAGCCAAATGATATCAAATCATTAATCGATTTAAATATTTTGAAAGTTGTTTAAATCGTTTATATATGCGAAAAGTTTCACGGTTGCCCAAAGGATTGGCGATGTTCGTTCGTCCAATCCATGTCGAGGTTGGATTGTGGCCGGCGGCACCCCGCGCGTGACAGCGGACAAGGCCTATGCCACATTTTGTACCTAATTTGTCCTGCAAAAGCCCCTTCTCTACTAAAGAAGGGACAGCTCATGAGGGAGCCGCTTGAAATGGCAACAATCGCGCTTGTCGATGACGACCGCAACATTCTGACGTCGGTGTCGATCGCCCTCGAATCCGAGGGATATCGCGTCGAGACCTATACGGATGGTGCGTCCGCGCTGGAAGGCCTGGCGGCGCGCCCGCCGAATCTTGCCATCCTCGACATCAAGATGCCGCGCATGGACGGCATGGAGCTTCTGCGCCGAATGCGCCAGAAGTCCGACCTGCCGGTGATCTTCCTGACCTCCAAGGACGACGAGATCGACGAATTGTTCGGCCTCAAGATGGGCGCCGACGACTTCATCCGCAAACCGTTCTCGCAGCGCCTGCTGGTCGAGCGGGTACGGGCCGTCCTGCGCCGAGCCAGCGCCCGCGAGGCCGCGGCAAAAGCGCCCAGCCAGCAGGCCCGTTCGCTCGAGCGCGGCCAACTCGTCATGGACCAGGAACGCCACACCTGCACCTGGAAGGGCGAGCCGGTGACGCTCACCGTCACCGAATTCCTGATCCTGCATTCGCTGGCGCAGCGCCCCGGTGTGGTAAAAAGCCGTGATGCGCTGATGGATTCGGCCTATGATGAACAGGTCTATGTCGATGACCGTACGATCGACAGCCACATCAAGCGGCTGCGCAAGAAGTTCAAGGCTGTCGACGACGACTTCGAGATGATCGAAACCCTTTACGGAGTCGGATACCGGTTCCGCGAGGCGTGAATAGGCAGTAGGCAGTAGGCAGTAGGGAATAGTCAGTAGTCCGTTTTTGAATGGTGCGAGCGGCCACTCACACATGGCCACGATCTCAACCACTTCTCTATTCCCTACTGCCTGCTCACTACTCACTAATTAGGCGGGAGCTGCTATTCGATGGCAGTGGAAGCACAGCGAAGCAGGCCGACGGGCGCCGCCAGGCGGCCGTCGCGCATCATGCCGTCCTTCGTTTCGAAGATCACGGTGCCGATGCGCCGCTTCCTCGGCCACCACATCTTTTCCAGCCTGACGCGACGCATCCTGTTCCTCAACCTTGCCGGACTGGCTGTTCTGGTCACCGGCATCCTCTACCTCAACACTTTCCGCGACGGGCTGATCGACGCCCGCGTCGAAAGCCTGATGACGCAGGGCGAGATCATCGCCGGCGCGATCGCGGCGTCGGCGACGGTCGAGACCGATTCGATCAGCATCGACCCGGAAAAGCTGCTTGAGCTGCAGGCCGGCGAGAGCCTCGGGCCTGGTTCGGACCAGCTCGACAATCTGGACTTTCCGATCAATCCGGAGCGTGTCGCGCCGGTGCTGCGGCGGCTGATCTCGCCGACGCGGACGCGGGCCCGCATCTATGACCGCGACGCCAATTTGCTGCTCGATTCGCGCCATCTCTATTCGCGCGGCCAGATCCTGCGCTACGACCTGCCGCCGGTCGAGGAGGAGGAGCCCGACCTTGTCGAGCGCATCCAGAAGTTCATCTTCGACTTCTTCCGCAACACCGACCTGCCGGTCTATCGCGAGCAGCCGGGCGGCAATGGCGCTGCCTTCCCGGAAGTGGTCAAGGCGCTGACCGGCAGCCCGTCGACCATCGTGCGCGTCTCGGAACAGGGTGAGCAGATCGTTTCGGTGGCGGTGCCGATCCAGCGCTTCCGCGCCGTCCTAGGCGTGCTGATGCTGTCGACCGAAGGCGGCGACATCGACAAGATCGTCGCCGCGGAGCGCAAGGCGATCCTGCGCGTGTTCGGCATCGCGGCTCTGGTCACCGCCATCCTGTCGATGCTTTTGGCTTCCACCATCGCCAACCCGCTACGCCGGCTGTCTGCCGCGGCGGTGCGGGTCAGGCGCGGCGTCAAGAGCCGCGAGGAGATCCCGGATTTCTCCGACCGCCAGGACGAGATCGGCAATCTGTCGATCGCCGTGCGCGACATGACCAACGCGCTCTATGCGCGCATCGAGGCGATCGAGAGCTTCGCCGCCGATGTTTCACATGAATTGAAGAACCCGCTGACCTCGCTGCGCAGCGCGGTGGAAACCTTGCCGCTGGCCAAGAACGACAATTCGCGCAGCCGGCTGATGGAGATCATCCAGCATGACGTCAGGCGGCTGGACCGGCTCATCACCGACATTTCCGACGCCTCGCGTCTCGACGCCGAGCTCGCGCGCGAAGACGCCGGAACGGTGGACCTGAAGAAATTCATCACCGACCTCGTCGCCGTGTCGCGCGAGGCAACGCGCAACAAGAAGGCCGTCGAGATCGAGTTCAAGGTCGCCAAGCTGCCGCAAGGCGTCAAAGGCTATTTCGTCGTCGGCCACGATCTGCGCATCGGCCAGGTCATCACCAATCTGATCGAAAACGCCCGCTCCTTCGTTCCCGAGGACCATGGCCATATCAGCCTGTCGCTGGCGCGTGCCGGCAAGTTCAACATCCTCACCATCGACGACAACGGTCCCGGCATCCGCGCCGACAACATCGACCGCATCTTCGAACGCTTCTACACCGACCGGCCGGCCGGCGAGGCGTTTGGCCAGAATTCGGGCCTTGGCCTGTCGATCTCCAGGCAGATCGTCGAGGCCCATGGCGGCACGCTGACCGCCGAAAACATCCCCGGCACCAAGCCCGGCGAGATCAAGGGCGCGCGCTTCGTCGTGACGCTGCCGGCCGATGCGTGATTGCTGGTCCAGTCGTGCGGCCTGAAAACATTCACGCTACGGGCTTGCTGATCGGCGAGCGCGGCATTCTCGTCAGCGGGACTTCGGGTTCGGGCAAGACGACGCTGGCGCTGGCGCTGGTCGACCATTGCCGCCAGCGCGGCCTGTTCTCACGGCTCATCGGCGACGATCAGCTTTTCGCCGAGGCGCATGCGGGGCGGCTGGTGTGCCGCGCGCCCGCCACCATAGAAGGTCTCGCCGAGGTGCCGGGACTTGGGCCGCGGCCGCTGGCGTTCGAACCTGCCTGCGTCGTCGACCTGCATGTGCGCCTGCTGCCGGCTGGTGAAATCGCCCGCTTCCAGGAGGACGCCAGCGACGACATCGCCGGCTGCGCGGTACCGCGGATCGATCTTGCCGAGCGCAATGTCCAGGCTGCCTTGCCGGCCGTGATGGCGCGGCTGTCGATCATGCCTTTTCTATGATCCACCCCCGGTTTTTTGCTGCAATGCGTCAAAATGGCATGGGCCGGCGCAATTTTGGGCTTGTCAACGGGCCTCGCGTCGACAAGATAGCGCTCCCGCCGCCTGGAATGGCTGGCGAGCATAAAATGCGCCTGTGAAGCGGCGATGACGGGAGCCACCAAAGAATGATCGGACTCGTGCTTGTAACGCACGGTCAACTGGCCACCGAGTTCAGACATGCCGTCGAACATGTCGTCGGGCCACAAGACAATTTCGAAACCGTGGCGATCGGTGCCGACGACGATATGGAGCAGCGTCGCCGCGACATCATCGACGCCGTGGCCCGCGTCGACACGGGGGCGGGCGTGATCGTGCTGACCGACATGTTCGGCGGCACGCCGTCGAACCTTGCCATCTCGGTGATGGAGTCCGGCCGCACCGAAGTGATCGCCGGCATGAACCTGCCGATGCTGATCAAGCTGTCATCGATCCGCAAGGGCGACAACATGGCCGCAGCGCTCGACGAGGCGCAGGCCGCCGGCCGCAAATACATCAACGTCGCCAGCCAGCTTCTGAGCAGCAAATGAACGCACTATCCCCGGAAAAAGACCAGATTGTCCGGGAGTTTCCGATCGTCAACCAGCGCGGCCTGCATGCGCGCGCCTCGGCGAAGTTCGTCCAGCTCGCCAGCGGTTTCGACGCCTCCGTCCATGTCGAGAAGGACGGCGTCAAGGTCGGCGGCACGTCGATCATGGGCCTGATGATGCTTGCGGCCAGTCCTGGATACTCGATCCGCGTCACCGCCAGCGGCCCGGAAGCGCTTGAGGTCATGGACGCGCTGGAGCAGCTCGTCGCCTCCCGCTTCGGCGAGGAAAGCTGACCCGAAGGCCCAGCCTAAGCAGCCTCTAGGGACATGCAGGGATAAAGATTTCTTTATATCCCATTGTCGTCTTGGCGCCGATCTGCTAGTCAGGCCGGCAATTCGCGCCCTTCCACGCGCCAACCAACGCGGGCGCATCCGCAACCAATTCGCACGCACAACACTTCGCACGGAGCACTGCCATGACGGGTAGCAAGGACTATGTGGTCGCCGACATCTCGCTTGCCGGCTGGGGCCGCAAGGAACTGGATATCGCCGAAACCGAAATGCCGGGCCTGATGGCCTGCCGCGAGGAATTCGGCGCCAAGAAGCCGCTCAAGGGCGCGCGCATCACCGGCTCGCTGCACATGACCATCCAGACCGCGGTGCTGATCGAGACGCTGAAGGCGCTCGGCGCCGATATCCGCTGGGCGTCCTGCAACATCTTCTCGACCCAGGACCACGCGGCCGCGGCCATCGCCGAAGCCGGCATTCCGGTGTTCGCCGTCAAGGGCGAGAGCCTGGAGCAGTACTGGGACTACACCGACCGGGTCTTCCAGTGGACCGATGGCGGCCTCTCCAACATGATCCTCGATGATGGCGGCGACGCCACCATGTACATCCTGATCGGCGCCCGCGCCGAAGCCGGCGAGGACGTGCTGTCCAACCCGCAGAGCGAGGAAGAGGAATATTTCTACGCGCAGATCAAGAAGCGCCTGAAGGCCTCGCCCGGCTTCTTCACCAAGCAGAAGGCGGCGATCCGCGGCGTCACCGAAGAGACGACCACCGGCGTCAACCGGCTCTACCAGTTGCAGAAGAAGGGCCTGCTGCCCTTCCCGGCCATCAACGTCAACGACTCGGTCACCAAGTCGAAGTTCGACAACAAGTATGGCTGCAAGGAATCGCTGGTCGACGGTATCCGCCGCGGCACCGACACGATGATGGCCGGCAAGGTCGCGGTCGTCTGCGGCTATGGCGACGTCGGCAAGGGCTCGTCGGCCTCGCTCAAGGGCGCCGGCGCCCGCGTCAAGGTCACCGAGGTCGATCCGATCTGCGCACTGCAGGCGGCGATGGACGGCTTTGAAGTCGTCACGCTCGAAGACGCGGCGCCAACCGCCGACATCGTCATCACCACCACCGGCAACAAGGATGTCGTCACCCTCGACCACATGCGCTCGATGAAGGACATGGTGATCGTCGGCAACATCGGCCATTTCGACAACGAGATCCAGGTGGCGTCGCTGCGCAACCTGAAGTGGACCAACGTCAAGCCGCAGGTCGACATGATCACTTTCCCGGACGGCAAGCGGATGATCCTTCTGTCGGAAGGCCGCCTGCTCAATCTCGGCAACGCGACCGGCCATCCGAGCTTCGTCATGTCGGCATCCTTCACCAACCAGGTGCTGGCGCAGATCGAGCTGTTCACCAAGGGCGAGCAGTACCAGAACCAGGTCTATGTCCTGCCCAAGCACCTCGACGAGAAGGTCGCGCGCCTGCATCTCGACAAGCTCGGCGCCCGCCTGACCGAACTGTCGGGCGAACAAGCCGCCTATATCGGCGTCACGCCGCAGGGTCCTTTCAAGCCGGAACACTACCGCTATTAACCAAAGCTAAATTTACTACCAGATATTGACGCCGGGCGATTGACTTTCGCCCGGCTTTATTTTTGCGCGCGATCAGCCTTCACGGCGATTCGGCGAGGGTTTATTGTCAGGTGATTCGCGACGCTTCCGGCCCGAGAGGGGATCAAGAGAGGCGCGTATCAGGGCGGTCTTGCATTCAGTCGGCGGAGAGGACCAAGACATGCCGGGGCAATACCCGCACGGAGCGGGACAGGCCGTTTCCGGCGGCCATGACGATTCGGGGACCACTGGCTCCGCAACCCGGCGCGAGCGTCTTTCATGGCGTGGCCGCGCGGGGCTGCTGCTTGCCGGCTCCATGCTTGCCGGCCCGCTGTTTGGCGCGGCGGCGCGTGCCCAAGCTGCCGGTGTATCGACGGCCGGTCTTTCGATCAGCACGATCGAGGTCATGCAGCTTGCCGTGTTCGTCGGCGTGACAGGCACGGCATTTCTGTCGGCTATCGTCCTGATCCGCGAGCGCGCGCGCACCTCGGCGGAGAATGTCGAACTGAGAAGCCGCGTCGCCGACGTCAACGCGGCGCTGCGCCGTTCGGAGGCGCTGCTCAATCTGCGCGACCAGCGCGTGATCGTCTGGGCCTCGGAAAACAAGAAACCCGAGCTCGTCGGCATATTGCCGGTCGAAAGCGGCGCACCGGAGGAACGGGCGGCGTTCCTCGCCTTCGGCCGCTGGCTGATGCCGCGCTCGGCGGCGGCGCTCGAACATGCCATTGCCGCGTTGCGCGAAAAGGCCAGGCCCTTCGACCTCGTCATCGAATCGCAGGCGGGTGCCCCGCTCGAAGTGCATGGCCGCAAGAGCGCAGCGCATGTGCTGGTGCGGTTTGTGTCGCTTTCCGAAACACAGCGCAGCCAGGCGCGGCTGAAGATCGAGAACCACCGGCTGGCCGCCGACCACGACACGATGATCGGCCTGCTCGAAGCGTTGAAAATGCCGGCGTGGCTGCGCGACGAGCATGGGCGCCTGAAATGGGTCAACCGCGCCTATGCCGACGCGGTCGAAGCCGAGAGTGCGGAAGCCGCCGTGCGCGACGCCAAGGAATTCCTCGGCGGCCAGGCGCGCGAGGCGATCGAGGCCCAGCACAAACTGCATCCGGTTTTCGAGCAGTCGCTCTCCACGGTGATCGAAGGCGACCGCCGGGTGTTCGCGGTGACCGACTTCGCCAGCGCCGACGGTTCGGCCGGCCTTGCCTGCGACACCAGCGCCATCGAGTCCATTCGCGGCGAGTATGAACGCACCGTGCGAAGCCACGCCGACACGCTCGACCAGCTCAACACCGCGGTCGCCATCTTCGACACCGACGAGAAACTGCGCTTCTTCAACCAGGCCTTCCAGAAACTGTGGGGGCTGGACAGTGGCTTCCTGCACAGCGCGCCCGACAACGCTCTTTTGCTCGACCGGCTGCGCAGCGAAGGCAAGATCGCCGAGCAGCCCGAATGGCGCCGCTGGAAGGAAGGCCTGCTGGGCGCCTACCGCGCGGTCGAATCGCAGGAGCACTGGTGGCACCTGCCGGATGGCAAGACCATCCGCGTCGTCGCCAACCCGCAACCCAAGGGCGGCGTCACCTGGGTGTTCGAGAACCTGACCGAGAAAATGGATCTCGAAAGTCGCTACCGGACAGCCGTGCGTGTCCAGGGCGAAACGCTCGACAATCTCGCCGAGGGCGTGGCCGTGTTCGGTCCCGATGGCAAGCTTCGGCTGTCGAATCCGGCCTTCGCAACGCTGTGGGGGCTGGATGCCGAAGCGACCAAGCCGAATGTGCACGTCTCCACCATACGTGACCTTTGCGACCGGCAAGCGGTGGACAGCCCCTGGCCCAGCTTCGTCGCCGCCATCACCGGCTTCGACGACGAACGCCGCGACCGCCACGGCCAGACCGAACTCAACAACGGCACCGTGCTGCGCTACGCCATGATCCCGTTGCCCAACGGGCAGGTGATGATGACTTTCGTCGACGTCACCGACGGCGTCCGTGTCGAACGCGCGCTGAAGGACAAGAACGAGGCGCTGGAAAAGTCCGACCAGCTCAAGAACGACTTCGTCCAGCACGTATCCTACGAGCTGCGTTCGCCGCTGACCAATATCATCGGCTTCACCGAATTGCTCTCGCTACCGACGACCGGGCCCTTGACGCAGAAGCAGCGCGAATATGTCGAGCATGTCGGTTCTTCGTCCTCGGTGCTGCTGACCATCGTCAACGACATACTGGACCTCGCGACGGTGGATGCCGGCATCATGCAGCTCGACATTTCCGAGGTGCATGTCGACCGCACCATCGCGGCGGCCGCCGAACTGGTTGCCGACCGGTTGCAGGAACATTCGATCCGGCTCGAGGTCGATGCCAAGGCTGCGCCCAAGACGTTCCACGGCGACGAGACCCGCATCCGCCAGATCCTCTACAATCTGCTCAGCAACGCCGCCAACTACGCGCCGGAAGCCAGCACCATCCGGCTCGCCTGCCGCCATCTGGCGGACGGCGTGGAATTCTCGGTTCATGACGATGGGCCCGGCATGCCGCCCGATGTGCTCGATTCGGTGTTCCGCCGCTTCGAGCCGCGCGCCAATGGCGGCCGCCGGCGTGGCGCCGGCCTCGGCCTGTCGATCGTCAAGAGCTTCGTCGAGCTGCATGGCGGCGGCGTCCGCATCGAAACCGGCAAGGACAAGGGCACGACCGTCATCTGCACTTTCCCCGACATGCCCGGCATCCGCGCCGCGGCCGAGTAGCGCGCTTCGATGACGGCCCTGGTGCTGGAGCGTTTGCTCGCTGACGAGACAGAGACGGCGCGGTTGGGCGAGGACCTGGCGCTGGCGCTGCGCGCGGGTGACGTGCTGGCGCTCAAGGGCGACCTCGGCGCCGGCAAGTCGACGCTGGCGCGGGCCCTGATCCGGACGCTGGCGGACGATGCCGGTCTCGACGTGCCGAGCCCGACCTTCACCCTGGTGCAAAGCTACGACACGCGCATTCCGGTCCATCATTTCGATCTCTACCGCCTGTCCTCGGCGGCCGAACTCGACGAACTCGGTTTCGACGAAGCGCTGACGCAAGGAGCGGCCCTGGTCGAATGGCCTGAACGGGCCGAGGGTTATCTGCCGAAGGCATCGCTGTTGATCGAGCTTGTGCAGCATGGCGAAGGGCGGCAGGCACGATTGTCGGGGCAAGGGGCAACCTTCGACCGCGCCGCACGGTCGCTGGCCATGCGCGATTTTCTGGAAAGCGTCGGCTGGGGCGAGGCACAACGTCGCCATTTCATCGGCGATGCCTCTGCCCGCTCCTATGAGGTCGTGTCGCTTGCCGGCCGGGAGCCGCGGGTGCTGATGAACTCGCCACGATTGGTGCTCGGCCCGCCGGTGCGCGACGGCAAGCCCTATGCGGTGATTGCCCACACCGCCCAGTCGGTGTCGGCCTTCG
Organism: Mesorhizobium opportunistum WSM2075; assembly: GCF_000176035.2. Lineage (NCBI taxonomy): Bacteria > Pseudomonadati > Pseudomonadota > Alphaproteobacteria > Hyphomicrobiales > Phyllobacteriaceae > Mesorhizobium > Mesorhizobium opportunistum. The sequence goes on from NC_015675.1 coordinate 441,027, forward strand.
TCGCCATCGACCATGCCTTGAAGGCCGGCGGCGTCAGCGTTCCCGATATCCATGCCGAGGACCAGGAGCAGGGATTCCTGCTCATCGAACATCTCGGCTCGGAAGGGTTTCTCGGCGGGGATGGCGAGCCGCTGGCGGAGCGCTACGCGGCGGCCGCCGAACTGCTGGCCATGATGCATGGCAAGACCTGGCCGCGTCGCCTCGAAGCCGGGCCGGGCAGGTTCCATACCGTACCGCCATTCGACCGCGCCGCGATGATGATCGAGGCCGACCTGCTGGTCGACTGGTACGTGCCGGCGATATCGGGCGGTCCGCCAAGCGACGATTTGCGCGCCGGCTATACCAGGGAGTGGAACGCGCTTTTCGACCGGCTGCGGGCCAGTGAATACACGCTGATGCTGCGCGACTTCCATTCGCCCAACATCATCTGGCGCGGCGACCGCTCCGGCCATGACCGGCTGGGCATCGTCGATTTCCAGGATGCGCTGATCGGGCCTTCAGCCTATGATCTGGCGTCGCTTGCCATGGATGCCCGCGTCACCATATCGCCCGGGATCGAGAGACGGACACTCGATGCCTATATCGCGGCGCGCCATAAGGCGGGCGCCTTCGACGAGGCGAGTTTCCTGGAATCCTATGCAATCATGGCCGCGCAGCGCAATTCCAAGATCCTCGGCATTTTCGTGCGGCTCGAAAAGCGCGACGGCAAACCCTATTATCTGAAGCACCTGCCGCGCATCCGCGACTATCTGCGCCGGGCGCTGTCCCACCCCGCGCTCGGCAGCCTGCGGGAGTTCTACGATGCGCACGGGCTGCTGGAGGAACGTGCGCTGTGACAGCGAGACCAGACACAGCCATTGTACTCGCCGCCGGGCTCGGCAAGCGCATGCGGCCGATCACCGACACCATCCCCAAGCCGCTGGTCCGGGTCGCCGGCAAGACCTTGCTCGACTGGGGTCTCGACAGCCTGGCCGCCGCCGGTGTCGGCAAGGCCGTGGTCAACGTCCACTATCTCCCCGAACAGATCGTCTCCCATGTCGCCCAGCGCCATGTGCCGCGCGTCATCATTTCCGATGAAAGCGAGCGACTGCTCGATTCCGCGGGCGGAATCGTCAAGGCGCTGCCGGAACTGGGTGCGCAACCCTTCTACATCCTCAACGCCGACACGTTCTGGATCGACCATGGTCCGCTCAATCTCGGCCGCCTCGCCCTTGCATGGAACGCAGCGAAAATGGATATTCTGCTGATGCTGGCGGATCTCCATCAGGCGACCGGACATTGCGGCTCCACCGATTTCCTGGTGGCGCCGGACGGCGCCTTGCGGCGTTCGAATGGAGACCCGGCGGGCCTGATCTATGCCGGCGCGGCGATCATCCATCCGCGCCTGTTCGCGGACGCATCCGCCGAACCGCATTCGCTCAACGCCTATTTCGACAAAGCCATTGCAGCCGGCCGCCTGTACGGCATGCCGATGCACGGCCACTGGATCACCGTCGGCACGCCCGATGCCATCCCGCTCGCCGAAGCGGCAGTCGCCGGCGCGCTATACGAGTCGCAATGAGCGGCCCAAGCCGCGTTTTCTCCATTCCCTCCGGAGCGCCGTTTCTGCCGACGCTGGCCGAGGCGCTGCTTGCCGGCCGACTGGTTCCAGGCTTTCGCTTCGACGGCGATCCGCTCGCTTTGGCCGACGTCACCATCTATGTGCCGACGCGCCGCGCGGCGCGGGCCTTGCGCGGCGTCTTCGTCGACAGCCTGAAGGCGCGTGGCGGCGGCGGTTCGGCGATCCTGCCCGTCATCCGGCCGCTCGGGGAATTCGACGAGGACGAAGCCGCTTTCGAGGCAGAGCCGTCGGCGGCAATCGATCTTGCGCCACCGATCGGGGCGACCGAACGCCTGTTGCTGCTGACGCCGCTGGTGCGCGCCTGGAAACGCCGGCTGCCGGCCCATGTGGCCAAACTCTTCGCCGAGGAGATCGTCATCCCGGCCTCGACCGCCGACGCGATCTGGCTGGCGCGCGATCTCGCGGGGCTGATGGACGAGATCGAGACGGAAGGCACGGACTGGGCGAAGCTTGAAGGCCTGGTGACCGGCAATCTTGCCGGATGGTGGCAGGTGACGCTTGAGTTCCTCGGCATCGTCACCGATGCCTGGCCGAAATTCCTCGAAGAGCAAGACCGGTCCAATCCGGCCGCGCATCGCAGCGCGCTGATTAGGGCTGAAGCCGCGCGGCTGCGGCGCAATCCGCCCGCCGGGCCGGTGATCGCCGCCGGGTCGACCGGCTCGATACCCGCGACGGCTGAACTGCTTGCCGCGATTGCCCGCTTGCCCGGCGGCGCCATCGTGCTGCCCGGGCTCGACCGGACTTTGGACGAAGCGTCCTTCCAGGCGCTTGTCGCACCCGGCGCGCGGCCGGCCGTGCTCGGCCATCCGCAATACGGCCTGGCCAGGCTGATCGGCAAGATCGGCGTGCTGCGCGGCGATGTCGAGGAGATCGGCGTGGCCGAACCCCGGCTGGCGCTCCGCGCGGCCCTTGTCGGCGAGGCGCTGCGGCCGGCCGAAACCACCGAATTGTGGGCCGAGACGCGTAACGCATTTTCCGCGCCGGACATTGCCGCTGCCTTCGCCGACGTGACGCTGCTCGAAGCCGCCAGCGAGCGCGACGAGGCCGTCGCCATCGCCGTCGCGCTCAAGCGAGCGGTCGAAGAACCGGGCCAAAGGGCTGCTCTCGTCACCGGCGACCGTGCGCTGGCGCGACGCGTCTCGGTCGAACTCAAGCGCTTCGGCGTCGTCGCCGATGATTCCGGCGGCACGCCGCTCGCCAACAGCCCGGCGGCAAGCCTGCTCAGGCTGGCGCTCGAAGCGGTGTTCCGGCCAGGCGATCCGGTCGGTCTCTTGTCCCTGCTCAAGCATCCGCTGCTCTGTCTGGGTCTGGGGAGAGCCGACGTGCGCCATGCGGCGGAACTGGTCGAACTGGTGGCGCTGCGCGGAGGCACCGGCCGCCCCGACATCGCTTCGCTGCCGGACTTGTTCGAAACCCGCCTCACTGGCTTCGACGAAGGCAGCCGGCCGCCCTTCTGGGTTGCGCGGCTGACCGTGCGCGCCATTGAAAGCGCGCGGGATTTGCTCGAACGTCTCAACCGAGCGCTGGCGCCGCTTGCAGCGTTTCGCGGCCAGGCGACCGCCGACCTTGCCGCGCTGGTCGAAGCCAGCGTGGTGGCGTTGGAGGTTCTCGGCCGTGCCGCCGATGGCGGGCTTGGCGAACTCTACGCCGGCGATGCCGGCGAAAAACTCGCCGAATTGCTGCGCGGGCTGGTCGCGGCTCCGGCAACGCTGTCGTTCGCGGCGAACGAGTGGCCCGACGTGATGGATGCGCTGATCGCACCCGAAACGGTCAAGCCGGCACAAGGCACCGACCGGAACATCGCCATCTGGGGCGCGCTGGAAGCACGGCTGCAGGATGTCGACACGCTGGTCATCGGCGGGCTCAACGAAGGCGTGTGGCCGCGCAAGCCCGAGAGCGACCGCTTCATGTCGCGGCTGATGAAGACCGGCATCGACCTCGAGCCGCCCGAACGGCGCATCGGCCTTGCCGCTCATGATTTCCAGATGGCGATGGGCGCGGGGAAGGTGCTGTTGGCGCGCTCGGCGCGTTCCGGCGACGCACCGGCGGTCCCGTCACGCTGGCTGCAGCGGCTGCTGACCTTCATCGGCAACGACCAGGCGGCAACACTGCGCCGGCGAGGCGACGAGCTGCTCGCCTGGGCGCGTGCGCTGGATACCGGCCCTAAGCAAGATTTCGCACCACGGCCGCAGCCCAAGCCGCCGCTGTCGGTGCGCCCGACGCACTTCTCCGTCACCGAGATCGAGACCCTGCGCCGCGACCCCTACGCCGTCTATGCCAGGCGGATCCTCGGCCTGATGCCGCTTGAGCCGCTCATCCGCGATCCCGGTGCGGCCGAGCGCGGCACGCTGTTCCACGCCATTCTCCACCTGTTCTCCTCCAGCGTGGCCGACCCGCGCGCGCCAGACGCGCTTGCCGGCCTTATCGCTGCCGGGCGCGCCTGTTTTGCCGAGGCCGCCCTGCCGCCCGATGTCGAGGCGGTGTGGTGGCCGCGCTTCGAAAAACTCGCCGCCAACATCGTCGAATGGGAACGCACCCGCGCCGACGCGGTGATACGGCGGCATGCCGAGGAGCGCGCCGGAAAAACCGTCGTCGGCCAGTCCGGCGTGACGCTGTCCGGTTATGCCGACCGCGTCGACCTGCTGGCCGGCGGCATGGCCGACATACTGGACTACAAGACCGGCTCCTCGCCCTCCAAGGCACAGGCACACACGCTGCTGGCCCCGCAGCTGGCGCTCGAAGGCGCACTGCTCAGGCGCGGTGCCTTCAAGGATCTGGGCGCATGCGAGCCCTCGCAACTGGCCTTCATCAGGCTGAAGCCGAACGGCGAGGTGTTCGAAGAGTCCATTCTCGAGCACAATCGCCAGCCGCGAACCGCTTCCGATCTGGCGGAAGAAGCCTGGGCACGGCTGGAAAAGCTGCTGATCCATTATGCCGACCCGAAGACCGGCTATCTGTCGCGGGCGCTGCCGTTTCGCGAAGGCGAGACCGATGGCGATTACGACCATCTCGCCCGCGTGCTCGAATGGTCGGCCGGCGGCGATGCCGGTGACGAGGGAGGGGAGGCATGAAGAAGGCCTATCCCATCCCGAGCGACACGGCGACCAGCCAAGCCCGCGCGGCCGATCCCCAGAACTCCGCCTGGGTGTCGGCCAATGCCGGCTCCGGCAAGACCCATGTGCTGGCCCAGCGTGTCATCCGGCTGCTGCTCAACGGCACCGATCCGTCGAAGATCCTGTGCCTGACCTATACGCGCGCCGCGGCCGCCAACATGTCGAACCGGGTGTTCTCGACGCTGTCGGAATGGACATCCCTTGGTGACGCGGATCTCGCCGCCAGGATCGAAGCGCTGGAAGGCCGCCGGCCCGACCGCGACACCATGCGCCGCGCGCGGCGCCTGTTCGCCGAGGCGCTGGAGACGCCGGGCGGGCTGAAGATCCAGACCATCCACGCCTTCTGCGAATCCGTGCTCCACCAGTTCCCGCTGGAAGCCAACATCCCGTCCCATTTCGAGATGCTGGACAGCCAGATGGAAGCGTCGCTCTTTGCCGCCGCGCGCCGGGAGATGATTTCGGCCGCCGGTGACGCGGATTTGACCGAGGCCTTCGCCACCGTGCTGGAACGCGGCGGCGAGGCCGGGCTCGATGCCTTGCTGGGCGAGATCGTGCGCAAGCGCGACGGCTTGCGTTATTTCCTCGATGCGGTCGGGCGTGACAGCTTCCAGCCCTTGTTCGATGAATTCCATTTCCGTCCTGGCCAGACCGCCGAGGGCATAGCGGCCTCGGCCTGGCCGTTGCCCGGCTTCCTGCCGGACTATTTCACCGGCTTTGCCCAGGCCGCCGAATCCACCGACGCCAGGTCGGTGCTCAACAACATCCTGCCCTATGCGCGCCGGGCCTTCGCCGAGAGCGATCCCGTTCGCCGCCTGCAGCAGCTTGCAAGGGCCTTCCTCAAGACCGATGGCGATCCCTACGATCCGGCAAAGGCTTTCAAGAAAGCGCTGACCGACCGGCTGCCGGATCTGGCCGACCGCTACCTGTCGGCATCCAGCGCCATCATCGAGACCGTCGACCGGCTGGCGCTGTTCCGGATGCTGGAAGGCACGGCTGCCGCGCTGACCATCGCCGACTGGCTGATCGCCCGCTACGAGGTCTTGAAGCGCGGCCGCGGCTTTCTTGACTTCAACGATTTGATCACCCGCACAGTCAACCTCCTGGCGCGGCCAGATGCCGGCCCCTGGGTGCAGTACAAGCTCGACCAGGGCATCGATCACATCCTGCTCGACGAGGCGCAGGACACCAGCCCGGATCAATGGGAAGTGGTGAAGCGGCTGGCGGAAGAATTTTTCGCCGGCTTCGGTGCCCGCGACCGTGTCCACCGCACGGTCTTCGCCGTCGGCGACGAGAAGCAGTCGATCTATTCCTTCCAAGGCGCGGCCCCGGATTCCTTCGCCGACAGCCGGCTGCTGTTTTCAAGCAGGGTGCGCGACGCCGAGGCATCTTTCGCCGACCTCAAGCTGACCTGGTCGTTCCGCTCGACCGACGATGTGCTTTCCGCCGTCGACCGCGTCTTTGCCGATCCTGTCGTGCGGCGCGGCATCAGCCACGATCCCGACCCGCTGAGCCATAAGGCGATCCGCACCGACGCGCCGGGCTATGTCGAGGTGTGGCCGTCGATCGGTGCCGATATCGTCGACGAGCCCGACGACTGGACGCAGGCGATCGACCACGCCCATGCGCCGGCGGTGCGGGTTGCCGAGAATGTGGCGACGACCATTGCCGGCTGGATCGGCAACGGAGAGATCATCGAGGGCCGCGGCAAGCGGCTGCGGCCGGGCGACGTGCTGGTGCTGGTGCGCAAGCGCGACAGCTTCGTCCACGCGCTGACGCGGGCGCTCAAGCGCCGTGACATTCCGGTCGCCGGCGCCGACCGGCTGAGCCTGCCGGGCCACATCGCGGTCAAGGACCTGATCGCGCTCGGCCGCCTGCTGATCCAGCCGCAGGACGATTTGTCGCTCGCCGCCGTGCTGCGCAGCCCGATCTTCGACCTGCCGGAGGAGACGCTTTTTGCGCTCGCCGCGCAACGAGCGCCCGGCCTGTCGCTGGCCACGTCGCTGCGCCAGCATGCCGGCGAAAGCGAAGCGCTGGCGATAGTCGTCGCCCAACTCGACATCTGGACCGATGAGGCCGCCTTCAAGCCGGTGTTCGAATTCTATGCCGGCCTTCTGGCCCGCGATGGCGTGCGCCGCAAGATGATCGCGCGGCTCGGCCCGGAAGCCGGCGACATCCTCGATGAGTTCCTGAGTTTCTGCCTTGCCGAGGAACGAACCGGCCTGCCCGGGCTGGAAGCCTTCCTGTCGACGCTGGAAAACGCCGGGCCCGAGATCAAGCGTGAGATGGACCAGACCCGCGACGAGGTCCGCGTCATGACCGTGCATGCCGCCAAGGGCCTGGAAGCGCCTGTCGTGTTCCTGGTCGACGGCGGCTCCGCCCCGTTCAGCGACCAGCATTTGCCACGCCTGATGCCATTCGACGGCTCGGGCTGGGTCGGCAAGGGTTATCTCTGGCGTTCGGCCAGCGATGTCGCGAACGGCTTCTCGAAGGCGGCGGCGGCGCGAGCCCGCGAACTCGCCGACGACGAATACCGCCGGCTGCTCTATGTCGGCATGACCCGCGCCGAGGACCGGCTGATCGTCTGCGGCTATCACGGCAAGCGGGCGCCGAACACCGGCACCTGGCATTCGATCGTCAGCCGTGCGCTGATCGGGGCGCCGGAGAGCGAACAGCGTGCGCATCCTGCCGGCGGCGAGCCGGTGTATCGTTTCCATGTCACCGAGCTGCCGCCAGTGGCGCTCGCCACGGCAGAGCAAGCGAGGCAAACGGACGCTTTCGGCCCGTTGCCGACGAACCTGTTTCGACCCTTGCCGCCCTTCGAGGATCTGCCGCGGCCGCTCTCGCCATCCGGCGCCTCGGCGCTGATCGAAGAAGGCAAGGAAACGGTGGTCGACAAAGCTTCGCCGGTGCTCGATGCCGATGCCGAGCCAGGATTTGCCGTGCTGCGCGGGCTCGCGCTGCATAAATTGCTGCAAATGCTGCCCGGCATTGCCGAGGACCAACGGGAGGGCGCGGCGGCACGCTACCTCGCGCGAACGGGTGCGGAATGGCCGCCGGCAGAGCGCGAAAAAGCCCTGGCCTCGGTCATCGCCATCCTAGCCGACCCCTATCTCGGCCAGCTGTTTGCGCCATCCTCGCGCGCGGAGGTCGCGATCATGGGCAGCCTGGAGGTAAGGGGAAAAAACCGCTCGATTTCCGGCAAGATCGACCGGCTGGCGGTGACCCCGGACGCGGTCTCGATCGTCGACTACAAGACCAACCGGCCGGCGCCAGCCGGTCTGGCCGAGGTTCCGCCGGCCTATCTGCTGCAGCTCGCGCTTTATCGCGCCCTGCTGCAGCCGCTTTATCCCGGGCGCGAGGTCAAGGCGGCCCTGCTGTTCACCGAAGCGCCACGGCTGATCGAACTGCCGGCCGGGGCCATGGATGACGCCCTTGCCCGACTCACGGGAGCGTGACACAAGACCTGCTTGAAGAAGGGCGCGAGAACCACCACATGTGGTGCGACGAAAACTTTCGAAAGGATTTTCCGCATGACCACGGTCAAGGTCGACAAGAGCAATTTCCAGGCCGATGTGCTTAACGCCAACGTACCGGTCGTCGTCGATTTCTGGGCGGAATGGTGCGGTCCCTGCAAGATGATCGCCCCGGCGCTCGAAGACATCGCCACCGAACTTGGCGCGAAGGTGAAGATCGCCAAGCTGAACATCGACGAGAACCCCGAACTCGCCGCACAGTTCGGCGTGCGTTCGATCCCGACGCTGATGATCTTCAAGGGCGGCGAAGTGGCCGACATGAAGGTTGGTGCCGCGCCCAAGACCGCGCTCTCGCACTGGATCAATGGCAGCCTCGCCTGACCCCCGGAAAAATTCGGATTGAAAAGCCCGGCCTCGCGCCGGGCTTTTTGTTGGCGTCATCGCTGGGCTTCTCTGGCCCTCACGTCCGGGCACTCCATGTCTTCTGTTGGCAGCAGATAGAGGGAGAACGTCATGACCGGATCCGCCAGGGCCACCGTCTTCATCGACAATGAGCGCGTCATCGTCACCGAATACCGCTTCCAGCCGGGCGACAATACCGGCTGGCACCGCCATGGCCACGACTATGTCGTGGTGCCGCTGATGGACGGCAAGGTGAAACTGGTGACCAAGGATGGCGAGACCTTCGCCGAAATGAAGAAGGGCTCGCCCTATTTCCGCAAGGAGGGTGTCGAACACGACGTCATCAACGCCAATGAGGGCGAATACGCGTTTATCGAGGTCGAGCTGAAATAAGCCGGTCGCACCGCTGAGCGATCACCAGTCGGCGATGCGGTCGCCACCGACGAATTGCGCGCTTTCGTCGGTGTATTCGAACAGCTCGATCTTCACCCCGTTGGGATCGCGGATCCAGGCTTGGTAGGTGCTGTCGCAGGCGTGTTTCTTGGCCGTAACCTCGATGTCCTTCGACTTGATATGGGCAATCGCCGCATCGATGTTTTCCACCTCAAGGCAGAAGTGGTTGATCTGGTTCTGCTCGCTATATGCAGTGCCATCCTTCTGGAACACCTCGACATGGCTGCGGCCGCCGCAATTGAGATAGAAGCCGAACACCTTGCCGTCGCGCACGAAATTGAACTGCGTGTCGAGGCCGAGCACGTCGCGATAAAAGGCTCGCGTCGCTTCCAGGTCATGCGCGAAGATGCAGACATGGGCGAGCTGCTTGACCTTGATCATGACCGGCTCCTTGCAGTGAATGGCCTCAGGTCGGTGGCGTGCCGTTCTCGTCCAACACCGCGCCGGCCAAATAGAGCGAGCCGCCGATCAGGATACGCGGCGGCGGGCCGTCCCAGGTGTCGCGCAGCAGCATCAGGGCGTTGGCGACGGAACTCATCGGCTCGGCCGTCAACCCGGCCTCCGTGGCGCGGATCGCCAGTTCGTCATTCGGCACGCCGGCATCGCTCGTATTCACCGGCACGGTGTAGACATGCCGGACGAGGCCCTTGAAGGCACGGAAATAGCCGCTCTGGTCCTTGGTGTTGATCATGCCCGAGATGAGAAACAGCGGACGCGGGTTCTTTTCTTCCTGTTCGGCCAGTGCCTCGGCAACGACCACGCCGGCGCCCGGATTGTGACCGCCGTCGAGCCAGATGTCGGCGCCCCTTGGCGCCAGGTCCGCCAGCCGGCCCTGCGCCAGTTTCTGCATGCGGCCGGGCCAGGCGACATTGGTCATCGCCTTTTCGGCGGCGCGGTGGCTGATCTCGAAGCCGGCTGCCTTGACCGCGGCGATCGCCGCAGCCGCGTTGGCGACCTGGTGGCGCCCGGGCAGGCGCGGCAGCGGCAGGTCCATCAGCCCGTCCTCGTCCTGGTAGACCATGCGGCCGTTTTCCTCGAAGGCGAGGAAATCCTGGCCGTAGACGAAGGTCGGGCATTCCAGCCGCTCGGCGGTTTCGATCAGCACCTGCAGCGCTGTCTCGCTTTCCTGCGAGCCGATGACCACGGGGCAACCGCGCTTCATGATGCCGGCCTTTTCGGCGGCGATCAGCTCGACCCGGTCGCCGAGATAGGCCTCATGGTCCATCGACACCGGCATGATCACCGACACGGCGGGCCTCTCCACGACATTGGTGGCGTCGAAGCGGCCGCCGAGGCCGACCTCGATGATGGCGGCTTCCGCCGGATGTTCGGAAAACAGGATGAAGGTGACGGCGGTGAGTATCTCGAAGACGGTGATCTTCTGGCCGTCATTGGCCTTGGCGACGCGGGCGATGGCTTCGGCGAAGATATCGTCGTCGACCAGCCTGCCGCCACCCTCGGCGGCAAGCCGGTAGCGCTCGTGCCAGCTGACCAGATGCGGCGAGGTGTGGACGTGGACGAGGCGGCCGGAAGCCTCAAGCAGCGCCCGCGCGAAGGCGGCGCAGGAGCCCTTGCCGTTGGTACCGGCGATATGGATGACCGGCGGCAGCAGATCCTGCGGGTTGCCCAGCCGCTCCAAAAGCCGCGTGATGCGGTCGAGCGAAAGGTCGAAGCCTTTCGGGTGAAGCGCCATCAGGGCTTCGATTTCGCGGTCGGCGGCGAGCGTCGTCATGACAGATTCCCTGAGCATGGCCTGAGAACCAGAAACGATTCCGGAATGGCCATGGCAATCAAAAGGCTACAGCGCGCGACTGCCCTCGTGCAATCACGGTCGCGGCGTGTCGTGTCGCGTCAGGCCTGCGGCCGTGCCTCGGCGGAGACCACCGCCGGCGGCAAGATTTCCGGCTGTAGCGGCTTTTGCTCTTCCGGCATCTTGAGCAGCATCTTCAACAGCCGTGAGATGGTCTGGCGCAGTTCCAGTCGCGACACCACCATATCGACCATGCCGTGCTCCATCAGATATTCGGAGCGCTGGAAGCCGTCCGGCAGTTTCTCGCGGATGGTCTGTTCGATGACGCGCGGCCCGGCAAAGCCGATCAGGGCGCCGGGTTCGGCGATGTGCACGTCGCCCAGCATGGCGTAGGAAGCAGTGACACCACCGGTGGTCGGATTGGTCAGCACGACGATGTAGGGAAGGCCGGCTTCCTTCAGCCGGTCGACACCGACCGTGGTGCGCGGCAATTGCATGAGGGACAAAATGCCTTCCTGCATGCGGGCGCCGCCGGAGGCGGCAAACAGGATCAGCGGCCGCTTGCGCTGCAAGGCGACCTCGAAAGCGTGCACGATGGCGTCGCCCGCCGCCATGCCGAGCGAGCCGCCCATGAAGGCGAAGTCCTGCACCGTCACCACCACCGGCAGGCCCTCGACGGTGCCCAGCGCGTTGACGATCGCATCTTCCAGGCCGGTCTTGGCCTTGGCGTCCTTCAACCGGTCGGTGTAGCGCTTCTCGTCGCGGAACTTCAGCGGGTCCTGCACGACCTTGGGGTTTTCGAGCTGCTCGTACTTGCCGTCGTCGAGGAAGTATTTCAGCCGCTCCTTGGCCGAGATCTTCATGTGGTGGCCGGAGGACGGGATGACGAACTGGTTGGATTCCAGGTCCTTGTGGAACACCATCTCACCGGTCTCGGGATCCTTGATCCAGAGATTCTCGGGCATGTCGGTACGCCGGCCGAGCATCGAATTGATCTTCGGGCGAACGTAATTGGTGATCCAGTTCATCGCTTCGGCTCCTGTCCTGACGAAGAGTTAGTGCAGGCCACGCGGGAGAACGACATGCACAAGACCAGAGGTAGGGAAACTATTCGGCAGCAGCAAGGCGAGCCGAGCGCACGCCTTGCGCCAGCCCGCTGACCAGCGTGGCGACAGCCTCGGCCGGGTCGGCGGTCTTCTCGCCCTTCGGCCCCAGCACATTGGCGACCGCATTGACGATCGCCGTGCCGACGACGACGCCATCGGCGTTGGCACCGATCACGCGCGCCTGCTCGGCGGTCTTGACGCCGAAGCCGACACAGACCGGCAGGTCGGTGTGGCCCTTGATGCGCTGGACCGCCGCCGCCACCTTGCCGGTGTCGGCGAGCGCCGAGCCGGTGATGCCGGTCATCGACACGTAGTAGACGAAACCCGACGTGTTCTGCAGCACCTTGGGCAGGCGCTTGTCGTCGGTGGTCGGCGTCGCCAGGCGGATGAAGTTGATGCCGGCTTTCAGCGCCGGAATGCAGAGTTCCTCGTCCATTTCCGGCGGCAGGTCGACGACGATCAGCCCATCGATGCCGCTGGCGATGGCGTCCTTGAGGAACCGGTCGACGCCGTAGATGTAGATCGGGTTGTAATAGCCCATCAGCACGATCGGCGTTTCATTGTCACCGGAGCGGAAGTCCGACGCCATCTTCAGCGTCTTGACCAGCGTCTGGCCGCCTTTCAGCGCGCGCAGGCCTGCCGCCTGGATCGCCGGGCCGTCGGCCATCGGATCGGAAAACGGCATGCCGAGCTCGATGACGTCGGCGCCGGCCTTGGGCAGCGCCTTCATGATCGACAAGGAGGTGTCGTAGTCGGGATCGCCGCCCATGAAATAGGTGACGAGCGCCGGGCGGCCTTCGGCTTTCAGTTTTGCCATGCGGCGGTCGATGCGGGTCACCATGATCAGATCTCCATGCCCAGCATCGAGGCAACCGTATGCACGTCCTTGTCGCCTCGGCCGGACAGGTTGACGATGACGATCTGGTCCTTGTCCATGGCGGGCACGATCTTCACCGCGTGGGCAATGGCGTGGGCGGATTCCAGCGCTGGGATAATGCCTTCGACGCGGGTCGTCAGCTTGAAGGCCTCCAGCGCCTCGTCGTCGAGGATCGGCACATAGTCGACGCGGCCGGAGTCGCGCAGCCAGGAGTGCTCGGGGCCGACGCCGGGATAGTCGAGACCGGCCGAGATCGAATGGCCGTCCATGATCTGGCCGTCGGCATTCTGCAGGAGGTAGGTGCGGTTGCCGTGCAGCACGCCCGGCGCGCCTGCGTTCATCGAGGCGCAATGCTCGATGCCGTCGAGGCCGCGCCCGCCGGCTTCTATGCCGATGATGCGGACCTCCTTGTCGTCAAGGAAGGGATGGAACAGGCCGATGGCATTGGAGCCGCCGCCGACAGCCGCGATGATGGTATCCGGCAACCGGCCTTCCTGCTCGAGGATCTGCGCGCGCGCCTCCGTGCCGATGACCGACTGGAAGTCGCGCACCAGTTCCGGATAGGGATGCGGGCCGGCGGCGGTACCGATCAGGTAGTAGGTATCCTCGACATTGGTCACCCAATCGCGAAGGGCCTCGTTCATGGCGTCCTTCAAGGTGCCGTGGCCGGCTGTCACCGGCCGCACTTCGGCCCCGAGCAGCTTCATGCGAAAGACGTTGGGGCTTTGGCGGGCGACGTCGGTGGCGCCCATATAGACGACGCAGGGAAAGCCGAAGCGGGCGGCGACGGTGGCGGACGCCACGCCGTGCTGGCCGGCGCCGGTCTCGGCGATGATGCGCTTCTTGCCCATGCGCTTGGCGAGCAGGATCTGGCCGAGGCAGTTGTTGATCTTGTGCGAACCGGTGTGGTTCAGGTCCTCGCGCTTGAAATAGACCTTTGCGCCGCCCCCCAGGCCCTTCGCCGCGGAAACCTCGCGAAGATGCCTGGTCAGGCCTTCGGCGAAATAGAGTTTCGAGGGCCGGCCGGCATAGTGGGTCGAAAGATCCGTCAGTTCAGCCCTGAACTCCGGATCGTCCTTGACCTCGTTCCAGTGCCGTTCGAGGTCGAGGATCAGCGGCATCAACGTTTCGGCGACGAAACGACCGCCGAAAATGCCGAACATGCCCTGCTCGTCGGGTCCGGTGCGGAAGGAATTGGGTGTCGCCGGCTTGTTCATCGCCGATCTCCTGGTTTGAAAGAGTTGTTCAGGCGGCGCGATCGTCGCGTGCTGCCCTGACGGCCCGGAAAAACTGCTCGATCAGCGCCGGATCCTTGACGCCCGGCGCGCTTTCCACGCCCGAGGAAATGTCTATTGCGGGCGGATTGGCAAGGCGAATGGCATCGCCGATGTTGGCGGCGTTGAGCCCACCGGAAAGCATGTAATCGACGCCGGCGTCAAGGCCGGCGAGAATGCGCCAGTCGAAGGTGACGCCGTTGCCGCCCGGCAGCTCGGAACCCTTTGGCCGCTTGGCGTCGAACAGGAACCGGTCGGCGACGCCGATGAACGGCCTTATCCGGTCGAGATCGGCGGCCTCGCTGAGCGGCAGCGCCTTCATCACCGGCAGGCTATGGCGGGCCTTGACCTCGGCCACCCTCTCGGGCGTTTCCGAACCGTGCAGCTGCAGCATGTCGGGCTGCATTTTGGCGACGATCTCGTCCAGGAAGGCGTCGCCGGCGTCAACCGTCACCGCGACGGCCAAGGCCTTGCCGCGCGCAACTTCGCGCAGACGCCCGGCCTCGGCCGGTTCGAGATAGCGCGGGCTCTTGGTAAAGAAAATGAAGCCGACATGGCTGGCGCCGCCGGCAAGGGCCGCAGCCATTGCCTGGTCGGTCTTCAAGCCGCAGATCTTGATGTCGAGCGCCATGACGCGGGAATTGGCATGAAACGCGCCAAGAGTCGAGAAAAAGCATGCTGTTTGCCGGCAACGCCAAAGGCGCTACCTATGGGTGGAGTGAATGCCAGGCGGGAGCACAATCATGGCCGACAGAACCGTTGCCGAATTGAGGCAGAAGATCGTGCAGGCGCGCGAGGTCATCGCCCACCTGATGGACAAGGCCGCCTTCAACGGCGCCGAGGCGCACCGGGTGCTGGATTATTTCGGCAGCGACGCCTTCGACCGCAATTTCCTGCCCTGGCCGCATCATGCCGACGAGGGGCTGCGGCCGGATGAGCTCAATGCGGCGAACGACGATTGAATGGCAGGCGAATGCCGTGACATCCGACAGTGCAGGACCTTGACGCCGGATAGCTCCGATCGTTGCGAAAGGTAGTCCGATCCTGCTCGGAACCGTTCTCGCCGGAACAGAAATCTCACTTTCGCCGAATACACAAAATCTGATTCCTTATTAAATCTATATTTTTTATGCACTTTAACCCGGCGGGCGTTCAAGCGCCGCATGACGCAAGCCGGGATCGCATCATCATGGACAGACGCAGGTTTCTCTCCTTTGCCTCCACATTCTCGCTCGGGCTCGCCTTTGGGCCCCCGGCAAGGGCCGCGTTGACAGTCGATCCGGACACAACGCTTGCCGTCGCTGACCAGAGCGAATTCGTGCGGAACCTCCTCGAGGCCAGCGGCGAGGCGCCGAAGCTCGGCTTCAAGGGAAGTTTTCCAAACTTTGCAGGCGGGCCGGCCATTCTCGAAGCGATCCGCGCGGGTGCTCTGGACATCGCCTATGTCGGCGATACGCCGCCGATCCAGGCGCGAGCGGCCGGTACGCTGCTGCCCATCGTCGGCACGTTTACGCGTCAGGTCGCGCAATACCACCTCATCAGCCGTCCGGGACTGGTCATCCACAAGTTGGCGGAGCTGAAGGGCAAGAAGCTGAGCTATGTCGAAGGCTCCGGACGCCAGGTCTTCCTGATCGAGGCGCTGAACCGCGCGGGCGTCTCGCTGAAGGATGTCGAGCTCGTAAACCTTCGCGTTGCGGATCTGCCGGATGCTGTTCGATCCGGGGCGGTTGATGTCGCCGTGCTTACGGAGCCCCATGTGACGCGTCTTGTCAAACAGGTCGGGGCCTCCCCAGTCCTCGACCCTCTGGAACGTCAGATCCTGCCCAGCACCAGCTATTTCTATGCCCGGCCCGAAGTTCTGACCGATCCCCAGAAGGCGGCGGCCATCGGGAGCTTCCTTGGCGCCTTCGCACGCGCGGCCAAATGGGCCAATGCGAACAAGCAAGCTTGGGCGAAACATTATTATACCGACTTCCAGCGGCTCACCCCGGACGACACCGCCGCTGTCGTTGCGGGCGAATCTCCGCTCGTGCTGCAGACCGCTGCAGAGGCAATTCCCCATCATCAGAAGCTGATCGACATCCTCTACCAGGCCGGATTGCTCAAGGAGCGCTTCGACGCGAAGAGCTTTTTTGTCGACACCTACGATTCGATCGTGTCGGCCGAACGCTGAGACGCATCGGAAGATAGACAGGAGGAACCGTGACAGAGTTCATTTCGGACCGTCCCTTTCCAACACATGTTCGCAAGGCGTCGGCAGGCGGCGGCCGCGAAGCCAGAACCTCGGGAAGCATACGCCTCGCGCCGTCTCGGCTTCCTCCGGGTGCGAGATTGCTTGGTCCCGCTCTCGTGGTCCTGGTTTGGGAGGCCGCGTCCCGCATGGGCATTCTTTCCCCCTATACGCTGACAGCACCGTCCACGGCCGTCGTGACGGGTTACGAACTGTTGGCGGACGGCAGCTTGCTGCCGCATCTGCTGGCCTCGGCCGGTCGTGCCTATGCAGGGCTTTTCCTCGGCGTCACGGTCGGCGTCATCCTGGCGCTTCTTTCCGGCCTGACCCGGAGCGGCGAGGCGCTTATCGACGGGGTTGTGCAGATAAAACGCGCCGTCCCGACACTGGCACTGATCCCTCTCGTCATCATCTGGCTGGGGATCGGCGAGGCCATGAAGATATTCCTGATCTTCACGGCCGTTCTCGTGCCTGTCTACATCAACACCCATGCGGCCATCAAAGGCATCGACATCGGCCATGTCGAACTGGCGCGAACCCTTGGCCTGACGCGCTCCGAATTCATACGCAAGGTCGCACTTCCCGGCGCTCTGCCCGGCCTATTCGTGTCGTTGCGTCTTGCCGTCACGATCTGCTGGACGACGCTGGTCGTTCTTGAGCTGATCAACACCCAGACCGGCATCGGTTACCTGATGAACCGCGCCCGCGACTGGGGCCAGACCGACGTGATCGTGGTCGGGATATTCATCTACGCAATTCTTGGCCTCGTCTCCGACGCCCTGGTTCGGCTGATCGAAGCGCGGACGCTCGCCTACCGGAGGGCTCTGGGAACATGAACGTTCACACTGCCTCGTTCGGGCCGGTGTTGTTGCGCAACTTGTCCAGAGGTTTCGGACAAAAGACGATCCTGAACGACATAACGCTCGAAATACCAAGGGGCCAGTTCGTTGCGCTACTCGGCGAATCCGGCTCCGGAAAAACGACCCTTTTGCGTGCGCTTGCCGGTCTCGACGACGATGCCGTGACGCAAGGCGACTTCCGCACGCCCCGAAACACTTCCGTTCTGTTTCAGGATGCAAGGCTTCTGCCCTGGATGAGCGTCATCGACAACCTGACGCTCGGCCTGAGAAGATCCGATGCAAGGGCCGCGGCATCCGCCATGCTGGATTCCGTGGGGCTCGCCGACAAGGCGGATGTCTGGCCGGCCACGCTGTCCGGCGGCCAGAAGCAGCGGGCGGCGCTGGCCCGTTCCCTGCTTCGCCAGCCGGAACTGCTGCTCGCCGACGAGCCGTTCGGCGCGCTCGATGCCCTGACCCGCATGCGCATGCATGGCCTGTTGTTCCGTCTGGTCGAACAACACAAGCCGACGGTCGTCCTCGTTACGCATGACGTCGACGAAGCCCTGCTCCTGTCCGATCGGATCCTTGTTCTGAAAGACGGCCGGATCGCCGAAGACCATCAAGTCGCCCTGCCGCACCCGCGAAGCCCAGGCGACCAGACGTTTGTCGAACTTCGGCAGACCCTGCTGCGCAGTCTCGGCGTTGAAACCAATCTAATGTGAGGGAAAGCTCCATGGCGCGTAAAATGCATTTCAACCTCTTCCTCATGCCGCGCGGACACCATGAGGGCGCCTGGCGTCATCCGGATTCAACGCGACGCGCCCTTACCGACCTGGAGCTCTATGTCGAGGCCGCCCGGATCGCAGAAGCGGCGAAATTCGACGCCGTATTCCTCGCGGACGTTCTGGTCGCGCCCAACAATGGTGGCCTGGTGGCGACGGGCGCTCTCGAGCCGATCACGCTGCTTTCAGCCCTCGCGGCCCGCACCAGCCAGATCGGCCTCATCGGCACGGCATCCACCACCTACAGCCTGCCTTTCACGCATGCGCGCCAGTTCGCTTCCCTCGACCATCTGTCCGGGGGACGCGCAGGCTGGAACATCGTCACCTCCTGGGCGCCCCAGGCGGGCGCCAACTACGGCCTGGAGCAGGATGTCGCCCATGGCGACCGCTACGCGCTTGCGGACGAATTCGTGGAGGCGGTCGATGCCCTGTGGCGTAGCTTTCCCGCAGAGGCCATCGTGGATGACCGGGACGCCGGGCAGTATCTCGATCCCAGGCTGATACAGCCGGCAAACTATCGGGGCAGCCATTTCCGCACGCACGGACCGCTCAACGTGCCAAGCAGCCCGCAAGGGCGACCGGTATATGTGCAGGCGGGACAATCGGAAACCGGGCGGGCCTTTGCGGCGCGATGGGCGGAGGCCATTTTCACGGCGCACCTTGCCAAGGAAACCGCGCAATCGTTCTACGCGGACGTGAAGGGTCGAGCCGCCGCTTTCGGCCGTCGCCCGCAGGATATCGTGGTTCTGCCCGGCATAAGCGCTGCAATCGGATCGACGACCCACGAGGCGAAACAGGTCTGGGAAGAACTCGACGCGCTGACAAGCCCGCAAATCGGGCTGGTCCGCCTTTCGGCGCGGTTCGGCGGCCATGATTTCTCCGGTATTCCGCTTGACCGGCCGCTGACCCGCGGGGATTTTCCCGACCCTTCCCAGGTGGAGGCGTCCAGAAGCCGGGCGACCGGGTACATCGACGTCGCGCTCAAGGAGGGGCTGACCCTCCGCCAATTGCTGCAGAAGCTGGCTGGGGCGCGTGGACATTTCACGGCGACGGGAACGCCCGAGCAAGTCGCCGACATCGTTGCGGACTGGTTCCACTCCGGCGCGGCCGACGGCTTCAACGTCATGCCGCCGATCGTGCATAAGCAATTCGAGCTGTTCGCGACGGAGGTGGTGCCGATCCTGCGCAAACGTGGACTGTTCCGCGAGGATTACGAAGGAACGACCCTTCGCTCACATTTCGGCCTGGACCCTATCCGGCAGGACATACCGCTCGCGCATTCGGCGTGATTGGCGAGGTCCGCGTAGCCGAGCAGCCTACTCGAACATGATCGCCTGCAGGGCCCCGCCATTGCGCTTCAGCCAATCCTTGCAACGGTCGGTGTCGGGGCAGAGTTTCTCGCATAATTTCCAGAATTTCGGACCGTGGTTCATCTCCTTGAGATGCGCCACCTCGTGCGCGACGAGATAGTTTATGACGGGCTGCGGGGCCATCATGATGCGCCACGAGAAGGACAGGTTGCCCTCCGAGGTGCATGAACCCCAGCGGCTGGAGGTGTCCTTGTAGCGGATCGCCTTAGCGCGCTTGCCGAGCGCCCCGGTGTGCTTGACCACCAGCTTCTCGATCTCCTTCTTGGCCTCGCGCTTCAAGAAATCGGCGATGCGGCGCGGCAGGTGGATCCGGTCGCCATGCACGATCAGCAGCGGGCCACGCTCGTCGCGCGACACCGTGACGGTGCCGCGCTTCGACGGCTCATGGACGATGCGGTGCGGCACGCCGCGTATCGGGATCCTGATGCCGGGCCGCACCTGGGGCCGGGTCGGCACCTTGGCCAGCCGCTGCTCCAGCCAGTCCTGATGGCGCTCGAGGAACCGGTCCACCTCGCCGCGGCGCAGGCCCGGCGGAACGGTGATGCGCAGGCCCTGGCCGCCGGAATCGATGCGCAGCGTCAGGCGCCGCGCCCTGGCGCTCTCGACGATCTTGAGCGGCAGCGTGCGGCCGGCGACACAATATTCCCGCTCGACGGCGGGCGTGGGCTTGGGCTTCGTCAGATTGCGAAAGAATCCGATGGTCATGGCGGGACGATACGCGATTCGAGAAAAACGAATAGAACAAAAAAGAAACGGCGCCGCTCACGCGACGCCGTCATCATACCTTGGCCCTGTCGCTAGGCCTCAGTCGTCAAGCAGGTTCGAACCTTTGCCACGCTTGGTGGTGGTCGTTCCGGTGCTCGGATCGGTCTTCGTCGGGGCAGTCGACTTGTTGCGGTTCGCCATGAAGCGATCGAACTCGTCCTGATCCTTGGCGCGGCGCAATTCGCGGGCATACTCGTCGAACTGCGTCAGCATCTCGTCGAGCTTGCGACGCTCTTCGTTCAAGCGCTCAAGTTCCTTTTCGCGCCAGTCGTCGAAAGCGACGTTGCCGGTGCGGGCGGAGCCGTGACCCCAGCGCGCGGCCTTGTCGGAACCACGGCGGCAGCCGGCGAAGATGCCGTCGGTCGCGCGGTTGACGTCACGCTTGAAGCCGTCGAGCCGGTCGCCCCAGATGATGTAGGCGAGCATGGCGAAGCCGAGCGGCCAGAACACCATGAAGCCGATCACCATCAACGCGATGGTTGCCGGCGTCCAGGCCGGGCGGATCAATGCAGATGTGTTCATTTTCTCCCATTCCTTCGGTTGGAGACAGCCAGGACCGGCTGTGTGGAATCGAAATGGGAAGGCAAAAACGGCGATTCAAGACAATGTCCGCCAAAACCGGACAAAGGTCTGAAATGATTATCGCTTTTTGAGCGTATCGAGGAAAAGCACGACCAGGCCGGCAATCAGCCCCCAGAATGCGGCGCCGACGCCGAACAGCGTAAGCCCCGAGGCGGTGACGACAAAAGTGACCGTGGCGGCCATGCGCTGTCCCTCGTCCTTGAGCGCGATGGCCAGCGCGTTGGCGAGCGATGCCATCAGGGCGAGCCCTGCCACCAGCACGATCAGGCTCTGCGGCAGGACGGCGAAGATCGCCACCAGCGAGGCGCCGAAAATCGCGAAGATGAGATAGGCGAGCGCATAGAACGGCCCGGTCTTCCAGCGCTCGGCCGGATCAGGATGGACGTCCGGCCCGGTGCAGATCGCCGCCGAGATCGCCGCCAGATTGGTGGTCGAGCCGCCAAACGGCGCCGACAGCAGCGAGAAGAGACCGGTGACGCCAATCAGCGGGCCGGGCTCCGGGTGGTAGCCGGCGGCGCGCAGCACGGCGAGGCCCGACAGGTTCTGCGAGGCCATGGTGACGAGATAGAGCGGCAGCGCCAGGCCGATCATCGCCTTGGCGGTGAAATCGGGCGCGATCAGCGTCAGCGTCGACAGTTCCGGTGTCGGCAGGCCGCCGACACGGCCGGTCAAGAAGGCGGCCAGACCGCCACCGATCAGCACCGCCAGCACCGACAGCGCCGGGTTGAACAGGCGGATGATGAAGAAGGCCGCGATCAACGGCAGGATCAGCCAGGGGTCGACGGGAACGGTCTTGACCGCGTTGAGCGCGAAGGTGACGACGATGCCGGCCAGCATGCCGGAGGCGACCGAGGGCGGTATCCTGGAGATCAGCTGCGTCAACGGCTTGAACAGGCCGGTGGCGATCAACAGGATGGCAGTGACGATGAAGGCGGCGACGGCCTCGCCGATCGAAAAACCGCTCGACGCCGCCATCAGCGCCAGGCCCGGCGTCGACCAGGCGGTGATGACGGGCATTTTCGTGCGCCAAGACAGCCACAGGCTCTCGATGGCCATGGCAAGGCAAATGGTCGTCACCCAGCTCGCCGTCTGGATTTGCGTCGCGCCGACCGCATGGGCGGCGGCAATGACGATGGCCAGTGTGCCGCCAAAGCCGACAATGGCCGCGACAAAGGCTGAGATCGGGATGGAAAGGCGCATGCTCATCAGCCCCGCTTGGCCATGTCACCGACCGACCGCACCAGCATGTCGAGATCCTGCGGCCGCGACAGGCGGTGGTCGCCGTCAGGAATGAGCGACAATGTGACATCGTCGGCCGGCAGCAGGCTGACCAGCTTCAGCGCGTGGCTCGACGGCACATCCGCATCGGCCAGGCCCTGCAGGATGTGAACCGGGCAATGGGTGTCGATCGGGCCCGTCATCACCCGGTTGTCGCGCCCGTCCTCGATCAAGGCGCGCGTGTAGATGTAGGGTTCCTGGGAATAATCCGACGGCTTGGCGAAGAACCCCTTTTTTGCGAGGTCGCGTTTCTGCGCCTTGGTCAGCACCGGTTCGACCAGTTCGGCGGTAAAATCCGGCGCCGGCGCCAGCAGCACCAGGCCGACGACGCTTGCGTCGCCCGCCTTGCGCAATTCCTGCACCATGCGCAGCGCGATCCAGGCGCCCATCGAGGAGCCGACCAGGATCTGATTGCCCCTTGTGAAATGGCGGAACACGGCAAGGCTCTGCGACAGCCATGTCGAAATCGTGCCGTCGGCAAAGGCGCCGCCGGATTCGCCATGGCCCGAATAGTCATGGCGCAGGAAAGCCCGGCTTTCGCTCGCGGCCCAGTCCGACAGCGTCTCAGCCTTCGTGCCCAGCATGTCCGACTTGTAGCCGCCGAGCCAGACAATACCCGGCGTGGAACCCGTCGAATGGCGCACCGCGATGCGCGATCCATCAACATCCAGGAAGATTGGCGGCGTGGCGGTCATGGCTTTTCCTCGGGCCCTTTTTCGGCGCGGGGTTCTTGTGACACAGCCACAGGCGTGGCGAAAAGTGCTCACGATGCTCTTTGTTTGGTGCAGGCCCGCGATCAGGGTGATTTTCTGTCAATGCTGTGCTATTGACTCCGCCCGCGCGCTCACCACATTGACGCGTCCACACATCAGACCGACAAAACCCGGAACGAAACGGCCAAGGAGACCACGACCATTCGCAGACCTTTCAAAGCAGCGGCGCCGACCAAGGATGGGCCGCGCTCCAACCGTGATATCCGGGTTCCCCGGGTCCAGCTTATCGACGCAGAAGGCCAGAACCGCGGTGATGTTTCCATCAACGACGCATTGCTGCTCGCCGAAGAGGCTGGGCTCGATCTCGTCGAAATATCGCCCAACGCGGTTCCTCCCGTCGTAAAAATCCTCGATCTCGGCAAGTTGAAATACGCCAACCAGAAGAAGGCGGCCGAGGCGCGCAAGAATCAGAAGGTCATCGAGATCAAGGAGATCAAGATGCGCCCGAACATCGACAGCCACGACTACGAGACCAAGATGAAGGCGGTTCGCCGCTTTTTCGAGGAAGGCGACAAGGTCAAGCTGACGCTGCGCTTCCGTGGCCGCGAGATGGCGCATATGGAGCTCGGCATGCAGCTTCTGAACAAGGTGCGCGAAGAAGTGGCTACCATCGCCAAGGTCGAGGCCGAGCCGAAGCTCGAAGGCCGCCAGATGATGATGGTGCTGGCGCCGCGCTAAGGTGTGCTGAACATCTGAGATCACGATAAAGTCAGGCGTGGCCAGCGCTTCAAATCCGCCTGAATTGTCTTGCAGAGCGTCCCGGCGATCGGCGGGACGCCTGTTTCTCGGCTAAAGCCGCGATCGCCGGCTAAGCTCCTCGACGATCGGACATCCCTTGGACAACGAACTCAAATACGGGCTGGGCAATTACCAGCAGATGCGCCGGCTCGTGCTTGCCGTGCTCGTGGTGGTGCTGTTTCTGGCACTGCTGTTTGGTCAGTCGACCTTCCCACCCGACACGCCGGTGCATGAGACGATCGAGATGTTCGGCGTGCTGCTGATCTTCCTCGGCATCGTCGGCCGCCTCTGGGCGACGCTCTATATAGGCGGGCGCAAATCGTCCGAAGTAGTGACGGGCGGACCCTATTCGATCACCCGCAACCCGCTCTATGTGTTCTCGACACTGGCCGCGGCCGGCGTCGGCGCGCAGATCGGCTCGTTCTCCGGCATCATCCTGTTCGCGCTGCTGTGCGCGGGTGCCTTCCATATCGTTATCCTGCGCGAGGAGAAATTCCTCAAGGAAGCGCTCGGCGCACCCTATGCCGCCTATCTGGCGCGGGTGCCGCGCTTCTTCCCGAACCTTTCCCTCTACCAGGAAGGCGATACCGGAAGCTTCAAGCCGCGTCTGCTGTTGACCACGCTGCTCGACGGCCTGGTGTTCCTCGTTGCACTGCCGGCCTTCGAACTGATCGACGGCGCCCAGCAGTCGGGCATGCTGCCGGTGTGGTTCACGCTGCCCTGACCGAGACCGCAAAGGCGCAGCGCGGTGGGTGTTGCACACAGGCCCGCTTTGACGTATAGGACCGCCGTTCAAGAAAACCGCCCGGCAGGGCATGCCGTGGCGGTTTCATTTGCTTTTCGGGCTTTGGTCGGCCCGAAGCGAACAAGAAGCGCGATAGTGCGCCAACGAGACGGAGTAGCAAAATGCCCAAGATGAAGACCAAGTCGGCCGCCAAGAAGCGGTTCAAGATCACAGGTACGGGTAAAGTCCTGTCGGCTGCGGCCGGCAAGCGTCACGGCATGATCAAGCGTTCCAACAAGTTCATTCGAAATGCCCGCGGCACGATGGTTCTGGCTGAACCGGATGGCAAGAAGGTCATCAAGAATTTTCTGCCGAACGGCCTCTGAGGCATTCGGTCTGGACAGCGTTTGTTTTACGCAATTCCGAACGGAAAACCGCAACACACTTTTCCTGGAATTGCTTTTAAGGAGATCATGACATGGCACGCGTAAAGAGAGGCGTCACCTCGCACGCCAAGCACAAGAAGGTCCTGAAAGCCGCCAAAGGCTTCTACGGCCGCCGCAAGAACACCATCCGCATCGCCAAGCAGGCGGTGGAAAAGTCGCTGCAGTACGCTTACCGCGACCGCAAGAACCGCAAGCGCTCGTTCCGCGCGCTGTGGATCCAGCGCATCAACGCCGCGACCCACGAGCACGGCCTGACCTATGGCCGCTTCATCGACGGTCTCAACAAGGCCGGCATCGAGATCGATCGCAAGATCCTGTCCGACATGGCCATCCACGAGCCGCAGGCTTTCGCCGCGCTGGTCGCCAAGGCCAAGGTCGCGCTCGAATATCTGAAGAACACCACGCCGAACGCTTTTGAAAGCGCTGTCGCCTAAGACCAGCGCTTCCCAAGCATTCGCAATTCTGATTTGGGGAACCCGCGCTGGCTCGGCTGGCGCGGGTTCTTTTTTGACCCTGATGCAACCAAAATGGTGACAACGAAACCAAAATGGTGTCGGTCGCCCGATCAAGAGAGTTTCGCCGTGAACGCCACCGCTGGAAATCTTGAAGCCCTAGAAGATTCGCTTCTGGCCGACATCGCGTCGGCGGCCGATGAGCCGGCGATCGAGGCCGTGCGCATCGCTGCCTTCGGCAAGAAGGGCACCGTGTCCGAGATGCTGAAAACGCTGGGCGCCATGACCCCCGGGGAGCGCCAGGTCAAAGGCCCTGCCATTAATGGCCTCAAGAACCGTGTCACCGAGGCGCTGACCGCCCGCAAGGCCGAGTTGAAGGACGTGGCGATCGCCGCGCGGCTGGCCGCCGAGAAGGTCGACGTGACGCTGCCGGTGCGGCAATCGCCGGCCGAGCGCGGCCGCATCCATCCGATCAGCCAGGTCATCGACGAGATCGCGGCGATCTTCGGTGACCTCGGCTTCGCGATCGCCGAAGGGCCGGATATCGAGACCGACTATTACAATTTCACCGCGCTGAATTTCCCGGAAGGCCACCCGGCGCGCGAGATGCACGACACTTTCTTCTTCCAGCCGGACGAGAAGGGCGAGCGCAAGCTTTTGCGCACGCACACCTCCCCGGTGCAGATCCGCACCATGGAGAAGCAGAAGCCGCCGATCCGCATCGTCATTCCGGGCAAGACCTACCGCCAGGATTCCGACGCCACCCACTCGCCGATGTTCCATCAGGTCGAAGGACTGGTGATCGACAAGTCGGCCAATGTCGCCAACATGAAGTGGGTGCTGGAGGAGTTCTGCAAGGCCTTCTTCGAGGTGCCCTCGGTCAAGATGCGCTTCCGGCCGTCCTTCTTCCCGTTCACCGAGCCAAGCCTCGAGGTCGACATCCAGTGCGACCGCTCGCGGCCAGGCGAAGTGCGCTTCGGCGAAGGCTCCGACTGGATGGAGATCCTCGGCTGCGGCATGGTGCACCCCAACGTGCTGCGTGCCGGCGGGCTTGATCCCGACGAATACCAGGGCTTTGCCTGGGGCATGGGCATCGACCGCATCGCCATGCTGAAATACGGCATGCCGGACCTGCGCGCCTTCTTCGATGCCGATGTCCGCTGGCTGTCGCATTACGGCTTCCGGCCGCTCGACATGCCGACCCTGTTCGGGGGCCTGAGCGCGTGACAGAAGCCCACACCGGCGGCTGCCGCTGCGGTGCCGTGCGGTTCGAGGTCTCCGTCGAACCGCATCACGTCAGCTATTGCCACTGCGGCGATTGCCGACGGGCCAGCGGCGCGCCCGTATCGGCCTTTGTCGGCTTCCCGGTCGACAAGGTGGCGTTTACGGGCAAGGCGTTGAAGATGTACGAGAACGGACCGGTGACGCGTTCGTTCTGCGGCATCTGCGGCTCGCCGATCGCCTATGTCGATGACCGGCTCGAAGACGACATCTACTTCGTGCTCGGCGCCATGGACAGGCCGGCCGATTTCAAGCCGACACAGCATGCCTATGTGAGCGAGCAGCTTCCTTTCCTGCATATGTCCGACGACCTGCCAAGACATTTGAAAACAAGCGTCAAAAGACCAGACGGAACAATCCAATGAAATTCACCCTCTCCTGGCTCAAGGACCATCTCGAGACCGACGCCACGCTCGCTGAGATCGTCGAGCGGCTGACCTCGATCGGCCTCGAAGTCGAGCATGTCGACGACAAGTCGAGCCTGAAACCCTTCGTCATCGCCAAGGTGCTGACGGCGGTGCAGCACCCCGATGCCGACCGGCTGCGGGTGCTGACCGTCGATACCGGCGACGGCAAGCCACCCGTGCAGGTGGTGTGTGGAGCGCCGAACGCCCGCGCGGGCCTGATCGGCGCCTTTGCCGCGCCCGGCACCTATGTGCCCGGCATCGACGTGACGCTGACGGTCGGCAAGATCCGGGGCGTCGAAAGCCATGGCATGATGTGCTCCGAGCGCGAACTGGAGCTTTCCGACGAGCATAACGGCATCATCGACCTGCCCGCCGATGCGCCGGTCGGCACCAGCTTCGCGACCTATGCGCATCTCGACGATCCGGTCATCGAGATCAATCTGACGCCGAACCGGCCTGATGCGACCAGCGTCTACGGCATCGCCAGGGACCTGGCGGCGAGCGGACTTGGCCGCCTCGTCGGTGGCGCGATCATGCCCCATGCCGGCAGCGGCATGTGCCCCGTCAAGGTGAAGATCGTGGCGCCGGAGCTCTGTCCCGGCTTCGCGCTCAGGCTGGTCAAGGGCGTGAAGAACGGCCCGTCGCCGAAATGGCTGCAGCAGCGGCTGATCGCCATTGGCCTTCGGCCGATCAGCGCGCTGGTCGACATCACCAATTACGTCACCTTCGATCGTGGCCGGCCGCTGCATGTGTTCGATGCCAGGAAGGTCGCCGGCAACCTCGTCGTGCGCCGCGCGCGCAATGGCGAGAAGGTGCTGGCGCTCGACGGCCGCGAATACACGCTGACGCCGGAGATGTGCGTCATCGCTGACGACGATGGCGTCGAGTCGATCGCCGGCATCATGGGCGGCGAGCATTCCGGCTGCGACGAGAACACCACCGACGTGCTGGTCGAATCCGCGCTTTGGGACCCGATCACCACCGCCCGCACCGGCCGCACGCTCGGCATCATCACCGATGCGCGCTACCGCTTCGAACGCGGCGTCGATCCCGAATTCATGGTGCCAGGCGTGGAACTGGCGACGAAACTGGTGCTCGATTTCTGCGGCGGCACGCCGACGGAGATCGAAGTGGCCGGCTATGGCGGCCACCAGCCCAAGATGGTCTCCTTCCCGCTGTCGGACATTAGGCGCCTGACCGGGATCGAGGTGCCGAGAGCGGAAAGCCTGGACATTCTCTCGCGCCTCGGTTTCACGGCGGACGGATCGGGCGATGTCGTCAACGTCACGGTGCCCTCGTGGCGCCCCGATGTCGACGGCAAGGCCGACCTGGTCGAGGAGGTGATGCGCATCCACGGCGTCGACAACATCGCGCCGCAGCCGCTCGGCGCGCATGACGCGGTCAATGCAAAGATCCTCACCACGCTGCAGGTGCGCACCCGCACGGCCAAGCGCGCATTGGCAGTGCGCGGCATGATGGAGGCCGTCACATGGTCGTTCATCCCGGCCAGGCATGCCGAATTGTTCGGCGGCGGCCAGACAGCGCTCAAGCTCGCCAACCCGATCGCCGCCGACATGTCCGACATGCGGCCCTCGCTGCTTCCGGGGCTGATCGCCGCTGCCCAGCGCAATGCCGACAAGGGCATCGGCGACGTGGCACTGTTCGAAGTCTCGGGCACCTATGAGGGCGACGGCGCCGACCAGCAGCGCCGCGTCGCCGCCGGCGTGCGCCGCGGCACCGCCAAGCTCGACGGCTCAGGCCGCAACTGGGCCGGCAATTCCGGCGCGGTTGGCGTGTTCGACGCCAAGGCCGATGCGATCGCGGCGCTCGAAGCCTGCGGCGCGCCGGTCGACCGGCTGCAGATCGAGCCCGGCGGTCCGGCCTGGTACCATCCCGGCCGCTCCGGCACGATCAAGCTCGGGCCGAAAACGGTGCTGGGCACCTTCGGCGAGTTCCACCCGAAGACGCTGGAAGGGCTCGACGTCTCCGGACCGCTGTGCGGCTTCGAAGTGTTCGTCGACGCCGTGCCCGAGCCGAAGGCCAAGCCGACGAAGACCAAGCCGAAGCTGGAGCTTTCCGCCTTCCAGGCGGTGAAGCGCGACTTCGCCTTCGTCGTCGATAGATCCGTCGAGGCCGGCACGCTGGTGCGCGCCGCCCTTGCCGCCGACAAGAAGCTGATCACTGGTGTCTCGGTCTTCGACATCTTCGAGGGTGCATCGCTCGGCGCCGACAAGAAATCGATCGCCATCGAAGTGTCGATCCAGCCGGTCGAAAAGACGCTGACCGACGAGGATTTCGAGGCGCTCGCCAAACGCATCGTCGAGAATGTCGGCAAGCAGACCGGTGGTGTTCTGCGCGGCTAGAACTTGCGGAGCGATGGCGAATCGCCCTCAAAAAGGGCGATGGACCATCTGCGCTATTCCGGGCTGCCGTTCGAAGCACAACGAGCGGTGTTTCTCGATATCGTCTCGGCGGACCCGCTGGTCCAGGACGCGCTGGTGCGGGCGCACTCGCTCGACCTGCCGGACTGGCTGGTGGTTTCCGGTGCGCTCTACAACAGCGTCTGGAACCATCTGACCGGCAAGCCTTCGAGCTACGGCATCAAGGATGTCGACTTGTTCTATTTCGATGATGCGGATTTATCCTACGAAGCCGAGGACGCCATCATTCGCCGGGCGGCACAGCATTTCGAAGGGCTGGCATTGCCGGTCGAGGTGCGCAACCAGGCGCGGGTGCATCTGTGGTACCCGCAGAAGTTCGGACAGCCCTGCCCGCGCTATACGAGTTCCAGCGACTCGGTTGGGCATTTTGCCTCGAAGACCCATGCGGTCGGGGTGCGATACGGGGGTGACGGGCAATTGGAGTTGGTGGCGCCGTTCGGGGTCGACGATATCTTTTCGTTTCGCATCACACCGAACCGGGTGATGGACAACCAGCGCACGCATGATGCGAAGGGGGCGCGGGCGAGGGAATGTTGGCCGGAGATTGCGGTGGTGCCTTGGTGACAGGCAGGGATAAGAGATGCCGGTGCGAGGCACCCCCCTCTGCCCTGCCGGGCATCTCCCCCGCAAGGGGGGAGATCGGCCCTGATCCAGGCTTTCGCCAATCTTCGGCGCAGAAGGCGAGGCGGGACCGGGAAGTTGCCGATCTCCCCCCTTGCGGGGGAGATGCCCGGCAGGGCAGAGGGGGGTGCCTCGCGCCAATTTTTCCCAGTCATTTGTATCGCGCGGCATTGAAGAAGGAGCGCCGAAGCGCTCCTCACCCATTCACCAGCGCCAGCAACTCCTCCGTGTAACGCTTGCCGACCACCTTATCGGGCGACAGCGCGTCACCGATCGCCGCCACCTCGGCCGCGCTCAGCTCGATCCCGGCCGCCGCCGTGTTCTGCTCCAGATGACGTATCTTTCTTGCGCCGGGGATCGGCACGATGAAATCGCCCTGGTGCAGCACCCAGGCGAGCGCCAGCTGCGCCGAGGTGACGCCTTTTTCCGCCGCCAGCTTTTCCAGCGTGGCGACAATTTTGGCATTGGCTTCCATGGCGTTGGTCTGGAAACGCGGCAAGGTGCGGCGCCAGTCATCGTCGCTCAAGGCCTCGGGCTTGGCGATCGTACCGGTCAGCAGGCCACGACCCAGCGGGCTGTAGGGAACGAAGCCGATGCCGAGTTCGCGGCAGACGGCGAACACCTCGTCTTCCGGGTCGCGGCTCCACAGCGAATATTCGCTCTGCACGGCCGCGATCGGATGCACGGCGTGCGCCCAGCGGATGGTCGCGGCACTCGCTTCCGACAGACCGAGCGCCCGTACCTTGCCCTCGCGCACCAGTTCGGCCATGGCGCCGACCGTGTCCTCGATCGGCACGTTGGGGTCGACGCGATGCTGGTAGTAGAGGTCGATCACATCAGTGCCCAGTCGCTTCAGCGACGCCTCGGCGACAGCCTTGACGTGCTCGGGGCGGCTGTCGACGCCGGCCATGCGGTCGGTGCCCGTGCCTTCCTCCAGGATCTTGAAGCCGAATTTGGTGGCGATGGTCACCTTGTCGCGCACCGGCTTCAGCGCCTTGCCGACCAGAACCTCGTTCTCATAGGGGCCGTAGACCTCCGCCGTGTCGAAGAAATTGACGCCGATGTCGACGGCGCGGCGCAATGTGGCGATCGCTTCAGCCTCCGGCTGGCCGCCATAGGCGAAGCTCATGCCCATGCAGCCGAGGCCGACGGGGTAGACGTTCAATTCAGTTCCTAGCTTGCGGGTTTGCATAACGCGTCTCCTTGTTGCAATGCGGGATAAATAGCGTCTTGCCTTGTGTTCGATAATCGGCTCTCATTCGCACGGGCTGTTCTAGAATATAGATCAATGAACCGAGCGAACCTTTCCCAACTGGCCGTGCTCGCAACCGTCGCCCAATGCGGCAGCTTCCGCGGCGCCGCCAAGGAGTTGGCGATCGCGCCGTCGGCGGTCAGCCACGCGGTGTCCAGCCTGGAAGCCCGGCTTGGTGTTCGCCTCCTGTCGCGCAGCACACGCAGTGTCGCGCCCACCGAAGAAGGTGCGCGGCTGCTGGAACGGCTGCGGCCGGCGCTGTCCGAGATCGACCTGGCGCTGGAGACGGCGGTCGAGGCGCGCGACCGGCCAGCCGGCAATCTGCGCCTCAGCGTGCCGCGCACGGCAGCGCATCTGGTGCTGACGCCAAGGCTGGGCGCTTTTGCGGCAGCCTACCCCGACATCGTGCTTGAGATCGTCGTCGAGGATCGCTTCACCGACGTGGTGGAAGGTGGCTTCGATGCCGGCGTGCGACTGGGTGAGAGCCTGCAGCGCGACATGATCGCGGTGCGCATCGGGCCGGATATTCGCGGTGCGGTGGTCGGCGCGCCGTCCTATTTCGAAGCGATGCCGATCCCGCGCCATCCGCGCGACCTTGCCGATCATCGCTGCATCCGTTTCCGCTTTTCCAGCGGCATCCTCTATCGCTGGGAATTCGAGAAGGGGCGCGAGGCGATCGAGATGGCGGTGGAAGGACCGCTTATCCTCGACGAGGACCATCTGATCGCGCAGGCCGCGGTCGACGGCGCCGGGCTGGCCTTCGTTTTCGAGCCCTATGTCCGCGCGCCGCTCGCCGACGGCAGGCTGATCCGCGTGCTGGAGGACTGGTGCCCGTCCTTCGACGGGTTCTTCGTTTACTATCCGAGCCGCCGCCAGATGCGTCCGGCACTCAGGGCTTTCGTCGATTTCTTCAAGGTGAGCGCATGAGGCGCGCTTTACCTTCCCTCTTGTGGGGAGGGTCGGCTCGCAGTCGGAGCGAAGCGGAGATTGCGAGCCGGGAGGGATGCGCCCTACGAGACCCCACCCCGATCCGCTACGCGGATCGACCCTCCCCACAAGGGTAGGGCTATCGCATATGAGTAAAGAGGCTGAGCAGGTCTTGATCGGCCCATCGTGCTTTGAGTCGTTTGTGGCTGAGCGGGATTTTTTCGGGGTCAGCTCTGAGAACATTGAGGGTGAGGCGCCGAAGTATGGCATGGTTGGCGGCTGTGTTGTTCTTGCGGCCTCTGATGTGATCTTCGCCGAGCAGGACGTCGAGTTGCCAGTGCAGGTCATTCTCGATGCTCCAGTGGCGGCGTACTGTGGCCAGCAGTTCGTGTGCCGGCATTTTGCGCGACAGCGCATAGCATCGGACCTTGTGTGTGGTCTTGCCCTCGACGGTGCGCCAGCTTTCGACACGGCCGATGGCGCAAAGGTCGACGAGTGCATTCTTGCCCGGCGTCTGCGCGAAGGGAATGACGAAGGCACGCCGCACCTCGTGACGGCCATGCGCGTCCTCTTCGGTCTGATGGAACTTGGTTGCTTTGCCCGCCGCCGCCTTGTCGAGGGCGGTGTTGGCTTCGGCGGCCAGCTTCGACTGGTTGCCTTTGATGGCGATCACGTAATGGCCACCGCCGTCGCGCACGGTCTTGGTCATGCGGCGATGGCAGTGCAAGGCGTCGGCGGTGACGGTCAAGCCTTTGAGCGACAACAATTCGAGCGCCGCAATCGCGGCCTGCACCTCGCCGCCCTCCTGCGCCACGGTCTGGGCCAAGCTCATGAAGGTGTCGCAGCCAAAGACGGTCACCACCAGCGGCGGCATATGCGAGCGGCCCTTGGCATAGGCGCGCCTGAGGCTCTTGCCGTCGACGGCGACCTGGCCTTTCGGCGCATCGATGCGCGCCTGCTCGCCGAACGCGGCCATGAAGCGCATGAAGGCCTCGTTGAGGGCGACAGGATCGAGAGCCGCCAGCACCCGGCTGAAGGTGTCGTGGCTGGGCGCGCCACGCTCGAGCGGGATGAACTGGCGCAACAAATCGAGCCGGCTCCTGGCAAACAGCTCCATCTCCGTGCAGTGCGTCGCCCCGCAAAGTACCGCCGCAAGCGCGACGAACAAAATCTCCGGCAACGGATGCTGCGCGGTCAAGTCCCGCGGGTCCGGAACCTCGCCGAATACATCCAGGAACACCATGCCGACCTCCGATCATCCAGAGGTCCCCTCAGAATCGATTTCCACACATCGCACAAGAGTACGTTTGTACTCATGTGCGATTCCCCTGCCCACAAGGGGGAGGGTGAAGAGCGTCGGAAGAAACCTGCCCTGCCGTTCGTTCGCCTCCCATGCAGGCGTCAATCACCAACACCCGAACCCGCTACGGCTGGGCAACCATTCTTATTCACTGGCTGATCGGGATCATCTTCATCGGCCAGTTTGGGCTCGGCTTCGTCATGGTGCGGCTCACCAGCCAGCGCGCTGCCTTCGAGCTGATCCAACTGCACAAATCCCTGGGCTTCCTGCTGTTTGGCCTGATCATCCTGCGTATCGCCTGGCGGCTCGGCAATGCGGCGCCGCCCCTGCCGGCCTCGGTTGGCGCCCTGGAGCGGCGTTCAGCACCGCTCGCGCATCTGGCGCTCTATGCGTTCCAGATCGCCCTGCCCTTGTCAGGCTGGGCACTGGTGTCGGTGTCGACGCTGGAAATCCCGACCATGCCGTTCAACCTGTTCGTGATGCCCAACCTGCCGCTCGCCGAGTCCGACCTTGCCGAAAGCCTCTGGGCATCTGTGCACTGGTACCTCGCCTATGCCGGCATCGCGCTCGTCGCGCTGCATGTCGCTGCCGCGTTGCGCCATCACTTCCTGCTGCGCGACAGCGTGCTCACGCGCATGATCACGCCTTCGTCAGGCCGGGAATAGACCTGGCCGGGAATAGATCTGGCCGGGAATAGAACCGGCAGTTGGTTCGTTGATGGGGCGAGGACGCGACCAGCGTTGCCTCCAAAAAGGATTACTCCCCATGTATGCACGCATCTTCGGATTTGCGGCGGTTACCGCTTGCCTTGCCATGCCTGTTTCAGCGGCCATTTCGCTTGGCGAGGCTGCCGGCAGCTATACGATCAATCCGGCGGCCTCCAGCATCCGTTTCACCATCGGCAAGGCCGGTGGCGGGGGCTTCGACGGCGCCTTCGGCCGCTTCAAGGGCACGATCCGCATCGACAATTCCGATGTCGGGCGCTCCAAGGTCGACTTTACCATCTATCCGGAAAGCGTCGGCACCGGCCAGGGCCGCATCGATGCCTTCCTGCGCTCCGACGCGGTGTTCGACGCTGCCAACAGCCCGGAGATCCAGTTTCGTTCGACCAGCGTGACCCGCACCGGCGACACATCAGCCCTTGTCACCGGCCGGCTGACGGCGCGCGGCAAGACGTTTGCGGAAAAGTTCACCGCCGAGTTCGACGGATCGAAGGGCGGCACGATCAAATTCCATGTCACTGGCAAGGTGTTGAGGTCGCGTTACGGCATGGATGTCGGCACGCCGCTCTATTCCAATATCGTCGACTTCGACATGTCGCTGACGGGTAAGCGGGGCTGACCCGGGGGTAAGCGGGGCTGACCTTGGGGTAAGCGGGGTTAGTTGCTACGGCACATCGCATTGGCTTTTCCGGCGATTTCAGGCAAACCTCGTCGCCTGTAAAAATCGGCATGGAGAAGCGTGATGTTCCGATGGGGTGTGTTGTCGACGGCCAAGATCGGCCGCGAGCAGTTGTTGCCGGCAATTGTCGAGGCGGAGAACGGCGTGCTGTCGGCGATCGCCAGCCGCGACCTGTCGAAGGCCAAGGCATTGGCCGAGCGCTTCGGCGCACGCCATGCCTTCGGCTCCTATGAGGAACTGCTTGCCTCCAAGGACATTGACGGCGTCTACATCCCGCTGCCGACCTCGCAGCATGTCGAATGGACGGCGAAGGCCATCGAAGCCGGCAAGCATGTGCTGGTGGAAAAGCCGCTGGCGCTCGACGCCAAGGACATCCCGCCGCTGATCCAGCTGCGCGACCAGAAGAAGGTGCTGGTCTGCGAGGCGTTCATGGTCATCTATCATCCGCAGTGGATCAAGGTGCGCGATCTCATCGCCAGCGGCGCCATCGGCCGGCTGCGCCACGTGCAGGGCGCGTTTTCCTATTACAATGTCGACCCCAACAACATGCGCAACCAGCTCGATCTCGGCGGTGGCGCGCTGCCCGACATCGGCGTCTACCCGACCGTGTCGACGCGCTTTTCGACCGGCAAGGAGCCGCTGCGCGTGCAGGCGACGATCGAGCGCGACAAGAAATTCGGCACCGATATCTACTCCTCGATCCGCGCCGATTTCGGCGACTTCGAACTGTCCTTCTATTTGTCGACGCAGATGGCGGCGCGGCAGGTGATGGTGTTCCACGGCGAGAAGGGTTTCATCGAGGTTTTTTCTCCGTTCAATGCCGGCCTCTACGATCATCACCGCGTCGAACTGCACAACCAGAACCACACCGAGGCGCAGGTGTTCCGCTTTCCGGGCACGCAGCAATACCGGCTGGAGGTCGAGACCTTCGCGCGGGCAGCGGCGGGCGGCAAGGAGCGCGTCTTCACACTGGAGGAGTCCGTGCTCAACCAGAAGGTCATCGACGCCATCTTCCGCGCCGGCGGCAAGGACGGCTGGGAGTCTGTCTAGCTGCTTGCATTAAAATAGCCGGCTAATTCTGGGAGGGGCAATGGCTGACGATGCGGACGTGATCATTGTGGGCGCCGGCCTTGCAGGGCTGGTTGCCGCCGCCGAGTTGGCAGAGGCCGGCAAGAAGATCATCATCGTCGACCAGGAGCCGGAGCAGTCGCTGGGCGGTCAGGCGTTCTGGTCGTTCGGCGGGCTTTTCCTCGTCGATTCACCCGAGCAGCGGCGCATGCGCATCCGCGATTCGCACGATCTGGCGCTCGAGGACTGGCTGGGCACCGCCGCTTTCGACCGGCCGGAAGATGACTGGCCACGCAAATGGGCGGAAGCCTATGTCGGCTTCGCCGCCGGCGAGAAGCGCTCCTGGCTGATGGAGCGCGGTCTGAAGTTCTTTCCGGTCGTCGGCTGGGCCGAGCGCGGCGGCGGCAATGCCATCGGTCACGGCAATTCCGTGCCGCGCTTCCACATCACCTGGGGTACCGGCCCGGGTGTGCTCGAACCTTTCGTCCTGCGCGTACGCGAGGCGCAAAAGCGCGGATCGATCAGCTTCAGATTTCGTCACCGCGTCAACGAACTGACGCGGACGGGCGCTGCCGTCACCGGTGTTCGCGGCGATATCCTTGAGCCGAGCACGGTCGAGCGCGGCCATAAGAGCTCGCGCGAAATATCAGGCGATTTCGAACTTCATGCACAAGCGGTGATCGTCGCTTCCGGCGGCATCGGCGCCAACCATCAGCTTGTCCGGGAAAATTGGCCCAAGCGGCTTGGCGCGGCGCCGAAGCGCATGATCACTGGCGTGCCCGACCATGTCGACGGCCGCATGCTGGCGATCACGGAGCAGGCCGGCGGTTCGATCATCAACCGAGACCGCATGTGGCACTATGTCGAGGGCATCAAGAACTGGGCGCCGATCTGGACCGACCACGCGATCCGTATCCTGCCTGGCCCGTCGTCGCTGTGGCTCGATGCGCGGGGCAAACGCCTGCCGGTACCGCTCTATCCCGGCTTCGACACGCTGGGCACGCTCAGCCATATCATGGGCACCGGCTTCGACTATTCCTGGTTCATCCTGACCAGGAAAATCATCCAGAAGGAGTTCGCCCTGTCGGGCTCCGAACAGAACCCGGACCTGACCGGCAAGAGCTGGCGTCAGGTGCTGGGGCGTGCCACCTCAGGCATACCGGGACCGGTGAAAGCCTTCATGGAGAAGGGCGAGGATTTCATCGTCGAGGCCGATCTTTCGAAGCTGGTCACCCGCATGAACGCGCTGGCCGGCGGCGAGCCGCTGCTCGAACTTGCCCAGGTCGAGCGCGAAATCCGCGCCCGCGACCGGCAGCTCGACAACCCGTTCTCCAAAGACATGCAGATCACCGCGCTGCGTGGCGCGCGGGCCTATCTCGGCGACCGGCTGATCCGCACGGCCAAGCCGCACAAGATGCTCGACCCAGCGAATGGCCCGCTGATCGCGGTGCGTCTCAACATCCTGACCCGCAAGACGCTGGGTGGCCTGCAGACCGATCTCGACAGCCGCGTGCTGGGTGAGGATGGCCAGCCGGTGCCGGGGCTCTATGCCGTTGGCGAGGCCGCCGGTTTCGGCGGCGGCGGCGTGCATGGCTATGCCGCGCTGGAAGGCACCTTCCTCGGCGGCTGCATCTTTTCCGGCCGCGGCGCAGGCCGGGCGGCGGCCGCGGCTATATTATAGACTTGGGCCGGCCAGCCTGCGCTCACCAGAGCCAGGCGCCCTGGCCGAGGGCGGCCACGGCGTCGACGATCCGGGTGAAGCTGGCGCGGGCGCGGCCAACCGTGTGCCTGGCCCGGAGATAGCCGTGCACCAGCCCTGGTTCCTCTAACCAATACGCTCGTCCGCCGGCGGCGACGATGCGGTCGCGGTAGGCCTCGCCGTCCGACGACAGCGGATCGCACTCGGCTGTAATCAGCACCGTCGGCGGCAGGTTGGCGAAATCGGCGTCGGCGAGCGGCGACAGCGTTATGTCGCCGGTCTGGTCCAACCCGCCGGTACGGACATGCTTGTAGAATTCTATATCGCGCGCCGTCAGCATCGGCGCCTCGGCATGCGTCACATAAGAGCCGCGCGAGCGGTCGCTACCGAGGCCGGGATAGATCAGCACCTGGCCAAACGGCCTTTTCGCATGGCCGCGCGTGGCATGGCTGACGGCGGCGCAGAGATTGCCGCCGGCGCTGTCGCCGCAAAGCACGATGGGATGGTCGCGATTTGCGGCAACCCATTCGAAGGCACTCATGGCATCGTCGAAGGCTGCCGGATGCAGATGCTCCGGCGCCAGCCGGTAGTCGACCGAGACCACCTCATAGCCGGTGCGGGCGCAGAGTTCGGCGCAGACATCGTCATGGCTGTCCAGCCCGCCAAGGATGAAGCCGCCGCCATGGATATAGAGCACCGTCGCCGCTGCCTGGCGCGCGCTTCGATAGGAGCGGATCGGGATGTTGTGCGTCGATGTCGCTATGGCGGAGGTTTCGACCGCAACGCCCTCGGGATAGCCGGCAAAGAATTCCCGGCACATGCGGTCGTAGATCGCGCGCTGTTCGGCGATCGTATAATCGATCGTATCTGGCGGGTAATAGGAATTGGTGCGCTCGATGAAGGCCCAGGTCTCGGCGTCGATGAGGGTGCTGTAGTCGGTCATGCTGGCCGCGCCGACTGCAAAGGCTGAGCCCGGGCACCCCCCTCTGGCCTGCCGGCCATCTCCCCCGCAAGGGGGGAGATTGGCAGCTTCGGTTGCAACGCTTTTCTAGCAGCGCTCGTGATTGGCGAAAGCGAAAGTAACATCCGATCTCCCCCCTTGCGGGGGAGATGTCCGGCAGGACAGTGGGGGGTGTGACGGAACGCCATCATTTCCAAACTACCGTCACTTCCCCTTCCACACCGGGTCGCGCTTCTCGGCAAAGGCGCGAAAGCCTTCCATGTTGTCCTCGGAGCCGTAGAGCGCATCGACCGTCGCCAACTGGCGGCGCGTGACCTTGTTCATGGCGTCCTGGAAGGTCAGCGCCTCGGCCACGCGCGCTGTCTCCTTGATCGCGGCGAAGACCAGCGGCGGGCCGCCGGCGAGCAGCCTTGCGATCTCCCAGACGCGGTCCTCGAGCTTGTCCTTGGGCAGCACTTCGTTGACCAGCCCCCAGCGATGCGCCTCGGCGACGTCCATCCAGCGGCCGGTGAGCAGAAGGTCCATGGCGACATGGTAGGGAATGCGCTTCGGCAGCTTGATCGTCGCGGCGTCGGCAAGCGTACCGGCGCGGATTTCGGGCAGCGCGAAGGAGGAATGGTCGGAGGCGTAGATGAGGTCGCAGGACAGCGCCAGCTCGAAGCCGCCGCCGACCGCCATGCCGTTAACGCAAGCAATGACCGGCTTGTTGAGGTCGCGCAGCTCCTGGAGGCCGGCAAAGCCGCCGACGCCATAATCGCCGTCGACCGCGTCGCCGCCGGCAGCCGCCTTCAGGTCCCAGCCGGCGCAGAAGAACTTGTCGCCGGCGGTCTTGACGATGGCGACGCGCAGCTCCGGATCGTCGCGGAACGCCTTGAACGTCTCGCCCATCAGCCGTGACGTCTTCAGGTCGATGGCGTTGGCCTTAGGCCGGTCGAGGGTGACCTCGAGGATGGTGCCCTCGCGGCGGGTCGAAATGACGTCAGGCATTCTTGTTCTCTCCCAGCACCAGCAGCGCGTCGGCGATCCAGGCGCCCTTGCCTTCGGCGCAGACGATCAGCGGGTTGATGTCGAGTTCCTCGATCTCGCCGGCATTCGTCTGCACGAAGGCGGCGATGCCCGCGATGGCGTCGATGGCTGCCTGGACATCGGCCTTCGGCCGGCCGCGATAGCCTTCGAGCAGCGGGAACAGCTTGAGGCCGCGCAGTGCGGCCTCAATGTCGTCGCGCGTTGCCGGCAGCATCAGCGTGACGCTGTCGCGCAGCAATTCGACCAGCACGCCGCCGGTGCCCAACGTCATCACCGCACCGAACATCGGATCGCGGGTGAAGCCGACGATCAGTTCGGCGACGCCGTCGCGCACCATGCGCTCGACATAGAGCCCGGTGCCGAGCGGCAGCAGATCATGCGCCGCCGTGCTGACCGATTCCGCGTCCTTGAGGTTCAGCCTGACAGCGCCGACCTCGGACTTATGGGTGACGCCCAGCGCCTTCAGGGCGACGGGAAAGCCGAGTGCCATCGACGAGATCACCGCCTCGACGGCATTGCCGGCACGCTCGCCCTTCGGCACCGGCAAGCCGGCCATGATCAGCCGCGCCTTGGCTTGCGCCTCGTCAGGCGTGACATGCTCGCCACCGGCGGCACCCGAGGCGGAGGTGTCGACCGGCTGCGCCTGCGGCTCGTGCCAGGCCCAGCCGATGAAGGCCGCCGCCTGGGCGGCGTCCATCGCCTCGGAAATGCCGAACAGCGGCACCATGCCCCGCGCCATCAGCTCGGCGGTGTATTCCTCAGGCAGGTTTTCCGGCAGCGAGGAGACGATGGCGCCGTGCGCCTTGTTGGTCTTCAGCGCCGATTCGAAGGCGCGCAGCGTCGCCCACCAGTCGGTGACCGAGCAGCGGTCCGGGCGCGGAAAGTCGAGCACCAGCATGTTGAGGTCGAAGCCGCCCGACACCATGGCGGTGAAGGTGGCCGTCATCGCCGGCTCGTTGTTCCAGATGAAAGTGTGGTAGTCGAGCGGGTTGGCGACCGCGACTAGCGGCCCGAGCGTCGATTTGACATGGGCGCGATGTCTGTCGGTGAGAACCGGGAAATTGACCCAGCGGCCTTCGGCGCTGTCGGCCATGACCGAGGCTTCGCCACCCGAACAGCTCATCGACGACAGGCGATAGCCGGGCAGCGGGCCGGTGATGTGCAGCAGCTTCAGCGCTTCGATGAAGGCTGGAATGGAATCGACACGAGCGATGCCGAGCCGCCTGAGGAAGGCGCCCGAGGCCGCGTCCGAGCCGGCGAGCGACGCGGTGTGCGAGACCGTCGCTTGCCGCGCCTGCTCGGAGCGGCCGACCTTCATGGCGATGATCGGCTTTTTCAGCTCGCGGGCACGCGCGGCCAGTCTTTCAAAGCCGGCTACCGAATCGAAGGCCTCGATGTGCAGGCCGAGCGATGTCACCCGCTCGTCCTCGATCAGGCCCAGCGCCATTTCGGACAGGCCGGTCTGCGCCTGGTTGCCGGCGGTCATCAGGAAGGCGATCGGCAGGCCGCGCTTCTGCATCGTCATGTTGATGGCGATGTTGGAGGACTGGGTGATGATGGCGACGCCTTTGCCGCCTTGTTCCAGCCGGATACCGCCATGCTGGTCGGGCCACAGCAGCGCGCCATCGGCATAATTGATCAGTCCGTAGCAATTCGGGCCGATGATCGGCATCTCGCCCGCCGCCGCCACCAGCTCTGCCTGCAGCCGCTCGCCATCGTCGTCATAGGCCTCGGTCTCGAGGAAGCCGGCGGCAAAGCAGACGGCGCCGCCGGCACCCCGCTCGGCCAGCGCCTTGACGACCTCGATGGTCAAATGCCGGTTGACGCCGACAAAGGCGGCATCCGGCGCGCCGGGCAGATCCGCCACGGACCGATAGGCCTTGCGTCCGGCAACCTCGTCCTTGGCGGGGTGCACCGGCCAGATTTCGCCGGCAAAGCCCATCTTGATCGATTGCGCCACGACGGCGGCGGCCTGCACGCCGCCGAACACGGCGATCGATTTCGGGCGTAAAAGGCGCTCAAGCTTATGCATATGTCATGCCCCGAACGGGCGCAGCAGCGCCCGCGAAATGATGTGACGCTGGATTTCCGACGTGCCTTCCCAGATGCGTTCGACGCGGGCGTCACGCCAGATGCGTTCCAGCGGCAGGTCGTCCATCAACCCCATGCCGCCATGGATCTGGATGGCCTCGTCAGCGACGAAAGCGAGCATTTCGGTGGCCTTCAGCTTGGCCATGGCCATGTCCTGGTCGGTGACTGTGCCTTGATCGTACTTCCAGCCGGCTTCGAACACCATCAGGTCGGCAGCCTTGAGTTCAGTCGCCATGTCGGCGAGCTTGAACGACACGCCCTGGAACTTGCCGATCTGCTGGCCGAACTGCTGGCGCTGCGCGGAATATTCGATGGCATGGCCGAGCGCCCGCTCGGCGCGGCCGAGACAGGTGGCGCCGACCTGCAGGCGGGTGGCGCCGAGCCAGGAATTGGCGACGTCAAAGCCCTTGTGGACTTCGCCGAGGACCTGGCTTGCGGGCAGACGGCAATCGTCGAATTCGAGAATGGCGTTGGTGTAGCCGCGATGCGAGACGTTGCGGTAGCCATCGCGCACCGTGAAACCCTTGGTGCCCTTGTCGACGAAGAAGGCGGTGATCTTCTTGCGTTTGCCGCGCGCCGTTTCTTCCTCTCCCGAGGCCATGAAACAAATCGCGAAATCGGCAAGGTCGGCGTGGGAGATGAAATGCTTGGTGCCGTTCAGCACCCAGTCGTCACCATCCTGCACGGCGGTCGCCTTCATGCCGCGCAGGTCCGAGCCGGCGCCCGGCTCGGTCATCGCCAGGCAGTCCCATTTCTCGCCACGGATGCAAGGGAACAGGTATTTTTCGCGTTGTTCGGGCGTGCCGGCGAGCAGGATGTTGGAGGGGCGCGCCACGCAGGTCCAGTGCAACGCATAGTTGGCGCGGCCGAGCTCCTTCTCGTAGAGCAGCCAGGTCACCGTATCGAGGCCCGCGCCACCGACATCGGCGGGCATGTTGGCGGCATAAAGACCGGCTTCGATCGCCTTGGCCTTGATCTCCTCGATCAGCTCGCGGCGCAGCACGCCGGTGCGTTCGACCTCGCGCTCATGCGGGTAAAGCTCGTTCTCGACGAAAGCGCGCGTCGTCTCGACGATGAGCTTCTGTTCCTCCGACAGACCGAAATCCATAACCTCAGCCCTTCTTCTTTTTCTTCGGCTTTTCCGCCTTCTTCACCGGCTTCGATGCCTTCGCCTTCTCGGCCGCCTTGGAGGCCGCCGGCTTCTTCGCCGCCAGCTTGGCCAGTTGCCTGGTATAGTCCTTGTGCAGCGCGCCTGCGCCCCAGCCCTTGCCCTTGTTCTGCTTCGACAACGCATCCATGATCGCGACCAGATTGTCGTCGCGGATCTTTTCCAGCTCGCGGATCGACAGGCCGTGGGCCTGGTCGTCCGATTGCGTGGCGATCAGGTCGACCAGTTCGTCGTTGAACTCCGGCACGTCCATCAGCTTGGTCCACGGCCATTTCAGGCAAGGCCCGAACTGCGCCATGAAGTGGCGCATGCCGGCCTCGCCGCCGGCAACGCGATAGACCTGGAACATGCCCATCTGCGCCCAGCGCAGGCCGAAGCCATAGCGCATGATGTCGTCGAGTTCCTCGACGGTGCAGATACCGTCCTTGATCAGCCACAGCGCCTCGCGCCATGCTGCTTCGAGCAGGCGGTCGCCGACGAAAGCTTCGATCTCCTTGCGGATGACGACAGGCTTCATGCCGATCGAGGCATAGATCTCCCTGGCGACCTCGATCGCCTCGGGAAAGGTCTGCTCGCCGCCGACGATCTCGACCAGCGGCAGGAGGTAGACCGGGTTGAACGGGTGGCCGACGACCAACCGCTCCGGATGCTTCTTCATCGCAACCTGCATGTCGGTCGGCTTGATGCCAGAGGTGGACGAGCCGACGATGGCGTTGGCCGGCGCATGGGTGTCGATCTCGGCCAGCACGCGGTGCTTGAGGTCGAGCCGTTCCGGCACGCTCTCCTGGATGAAATCGGCATCGGCGACCGCTTCGGCGATGGTCTTGGCGAAAGTCAGCTTGCCCTCTTTCGGCAGGCCGCCGGGAACCATCTGCTTGTAGGCGCGCCGCGCGCCCTTCATCACTTCCGAAACCTTGCGCGAAGCCTCGGGATCGGGGTCGAAGATCGACACGTCGATGCCGTTCAAGAGCAGGCGCGCCACCCAGCCGGCGCCGATGACACCGCCGCCGATGGCGGCTGCCTTGTTGACGATGCTCATGCGGATGCTCCGGTTCTTGTCTTGGCTGTTTCGAGGTCGATGAGGGGCACGCGCTCGCCGGCGCGAATGACCGAGGGGTCGTAGGCCTTGCGGGCAAAGACC
Organism: Mesorhizobium opportunistum WSM2075; assembly: GCF_000176035.2. Classification (NCBI taxonomy): domain Bacteria; kingdom Pseudomonadati; phylum Pseudomonadota; class Alphaproteobacteria; order Hyphomicrobiales; family Phyllobacteriaceae; genus Mesorhizobium; species Mesorhizobium opportunistum. The sequence continues at coordinate 484,859 of NC_015675.1, forward strand.
TCGAGCACGAAGGGCCGGAAAAACTCGATCGGCAGCGTGTCGTAGTCGGGGTCGAAGCTCGACTGGTCCCAGCGTTCGCAAAACTGGTCGCAATCGTCGAAATAGGCGTGGCCGGCGAAGCGGTCGCGGGCATGGCGATTGCCGCCCAGATGATGGGCATAATAGAGGCGCTGGAAATCGCCGTGCTTTTCCACCACCCACGTGCATTGCTCGCGCACGAAGGGCTTCAGGATCGAAGCGGCGTATTCATCGTGATTATAGGGCGCGTAGATGTCGCCGATGTCGTGCAGCACCGCGCAGGCGATCCAGTCGGTGTCGGCGCCGTCGCGCCAGGCGCGCGTCGCCGCCCGCAGCGAATGGCCGAGCCGGGTGATCTTGTAGCCGGACAGGCCCTCGTCGAGCTGAACCAGCGCGTCGAGCAGCCGCTCGCCGGTCTTGGCGGCGTAGTCGATCTCATGGGCGGTCAGGAACTCGTAATCGTCCCTGTCGCCATCCTTCATCGCGGTGAATTTGACGGTTGTCATGTTCGAGGCCCTCCAAGCTATGCCGCGATCGGTGCCCGCTTGGTCAGGTTCAGCTTCTTGCGCACTTCTTCCGGGCCAAGGATCCTGGCGCCGAGATTGGTGACGATGCTGGCGGCGCGCTCGACCAGTTGCGCGTTGGTGGCCAGCACGCCCTTGTCGAGCCAGAGATTGTCTTCCAGCCCGACGCGGACATTGCCGCCGGCCAGCACTGCCGCGGCGGCATAGGCCATCTGGTTGCGGCCGATGGCAAAGGCCGACCAATTCCAGGTCGACGGCACATTGTTGACCATGGCCATGAAGGTGTTGAGGTCGTCAGGCGCGCCCCACGGCACGCCCATGCAGAGCTGCACCAGCGCATCGGGGTTGAGCACCTTCTCCTCGACCAGTTGCTTGGCGAACCAGAGATGGCCGGTGTCGAAGGCCTCGATCTCAGGCTTGACGCCGAGCGCCGTCATCATGCCGCCCATGGCGCGCAGCATGCCGGGCGTGTTGGTCATGACGTAGTCTGCCTCGGCGAAGTTCATGGTGCCGCAATCCAGCGTGCAGATCTCCGGCAGGCACTGACGCACATGTTCCATGCGGTTGGTGGCGCCGCCCATGTCGGTGCCCTTTTCGTTGAGCGGCAGCGGCGCTTCGGGCGAGCCGAACACCATGTCGCCACCCATACCTGCGGTCAGGTTGAGCACGACATCGACATTGGCTTCGCGGATGCGCTCGGTGACTTCGCGGTAGAGATGCACGTCGCGCCTGGGCTTGCCGGTTTCGGGGTCGCGCACATGGCAGTGGACGATGGCAGCCCCTGCCTTGGCGGCATCGATGGCCGAATCGGCGATCTGCTTGGGCGAGCGCGGCACATGCGGGCTGCGATCCTGCGAGCCGCCGGACCCGGTCACGGCACAGGTAATGAAGACCTCACGGTTCATCGCAAGCGGCATGGAACTCTCCTCCCATAGATACAGACCCCAACAATGCCCGACTTGCCGGAAACTGTTTTGCGTTTTACGAAGCTTCCATGACCAAAAGCGAAAAACCGACGATCTTTCGCGCCGAGCGCTCGCCGCTCAAGGTGACGCTGCTGGTGTTTTCCGGCTCGTCGATCATGTGCGTGGCCTCGGCCGTCGATCCGCTGCGCGCCGCCAACCGCATCTCCGGCGAGACCCTGTTCGATTTCAAGCTGGTCTCGGTGACCGGCGAGGCTCCGGTCACCACATGCGGGCTGCCGGTGGCGGTCAGCGGGCGCTTCGACGCGGCCGCGCCAACCGACGTTCTCGTCGTCGTCGCCGGTTTCGGCACCCAGAATTATGCCACGACAGCGCTGCTGTCAGGGCTGCGGCGAGCGGCTCGCGCGGCCCGCGCATGCGGCGGCGTCGAGGCCGGCACCTGGCTGGTCGCCCGCGCCGGCCTTTTGGAGGGGCGCAGCGCCACCACCCACTGGGAAGACATGGAGGATTTCTCGTCGGCCTTTCCCGGCGTCGATGTCCGCCCGGACCGCTATGTCATCGACGGGCCGGTGTTCACCTCGGGCGGCGCCTCGCCGACCTTCGACCTGATGCTGCATTTGATTCGCACGCGGCTCGGCATGGCGGTGGCGCTCGATGTCGCCAGCGTCTTCATCTACGACCAGGCCCGTGCCGCGACCGACGCACAGCCATTGGTCTCGCTCGGCCGGCTCGACGGCTACGATCCGCGCCTGGCGCAGGCTATCCGGCTGATGGAATCGCATGTCGACCAGCCGCTGACCATCGAAGCGGTGGCCAAGCGCGCCGGGGTGACGGCGCGCACGCTGGAAAGCATTTTTCGCAGATCGATCGGAGAGACGCCGGGCGCCTATTATCTCAGGCTGCGGCTGGCTGCGGCGCGCCGGCTGGTGGTCGACACGCGGGTGGCCATGGCGGATATTGCCGGGCGGACAGGGTTCTCGTCCGCCGCGGCATTTTCCAGAGCGTTTTCAAGAGCTTTCGGCGAAGCACCGGTCAGGCTGCGCCGAGGATAGTTTCAGTTCGGGGAGATTATGCGGCGTTCTGACGGTCGCCGCCAGCGTCGATCTGCGAGCGCATCTGTCTTGCCAGCCGGACCTCAAAACGGTTGCTGACGGCGCGATCCCATTGGTTCTTCACGTCGTCGGTCGGCCTCGGCAGCGCCATCAGCCGGTCGATGATCGATCCGGTCTCGCCGGATGCCAGTAGGGCGTCGATTTCGCGTTCGTGCTGCATATCGGTTCGCCTCCTTCCTTTTCACCCGCCACAGGTCATTCTTATACGAGATACGTGACGGCAGTTTGAAGGCAAGAGCGAGGCCATTGAGCGGCGTCTGGGGGCAAAAGCTTGTCGACGGACGGGCGTTGGCGCAAGCCCGTTCCAGGGCGGCGGGAATGTTATCCAGCCGCCCTCAAGCAATACGAATCGGCCTAACGATCTCAGACGTAGCGGTTGACGATATTTTCCAGCAGTTCCTGGCGGCCGGAGCGCGGCTGCGGCTCAATCTTCTTCTTCACCACGCGCTCTGCGATATCCTCCAGCGTGCGCTCGCCCGACAGCATCGCCTTGGCCTCGGCACTGTTCCAGCCGGCATAGCGCTCGGCGAGCGGCGCGGACAGTGCCTTGTCCTCGACCATGCGGGCGGCGGCCTTCAGGCCGCGTGCGCAGGCGTCCATGCCGCCGATATGGCCGATCAGCAGATCCTGCGGGTCGAGCGACTGGCGGCGCAGCTTGGCATCGAAGTTGGTGCCGCCGGTCTTGAAGCCGCCGGCCTGCAGGACCTGATAATAGGCCAGCGCCATCTCCGGCACATTGTTGGGGAATTGGTCGGTGTCCCAGCCCGACTGGTAGTCGTTGCGGTTCATGTCGATCGAGCCGAACACGCCGAGCGCATTGGCCAGCGCCAGTTCGTGCTCGAAGGAATGGCCGGCCAGGATGGCATGGCCCTGCTCGATGTTGAGCTTGACCTCCTTCTCCAGGCCGAACCGCTTGAGGAAGCCGTAAACGGTGGCGACGTCGTAATCGTACTGGTGCTTGGTCGGCTCCTGCGGCTTCGGCTCGATCAGGATGGTGCCCTTGAAGCCGATCTTGTGCTTGTAGTCGACGACGAGGCTGAGGAAACGGCCGGCCTGCTCCTGCTCGCGGGCAAGATCGGTGTTGAGCAGCGTCTCATAGCCTTCGCGGCCGCCCCACAGCACGTAGTTCTCGCCCTTCAGCCGCTTGGTGACGTCGATGCAGCTTTTCACCGTCGCCGCCGCGTAGGCGAACACATCCGGATCGGGATTGGTGGCGGCGCCCGACATGAAGCGGCGGTTGGAAAACAGGTTCGCCGTGCCCCACAAAAGCTTGACGCCGCTCTGCTTCATCTTGCCCGCGAAATAATCGGCGATTTCGTCCAGCCGGGCGGCGCTCTCGGAGAAATCCTTGCCCTCGGGCCGCACATCGGCGTCGTGGAAGCAGAAATAGGGCGCACCGAGCAGCGAGAACATCTCGAAGGCGACGTCCGCCTTCAGCTTGGCCAGTTCCATCGTGTCGACGCCACCGGCCTTGGGGAACCACGGGCGGTCGAAAGTCTGGCCGCCGAACGGATCGCCGCCCGGCCAGGCGAAGGAATGCCAGTAGGCGACGGCGAAGCGCAAATGGTCTTCCAGCCGCTTGCCCGCCACCACCTCATCAGGGTTGTAGAACCGATAGGCCAGCGGATTGGTCGAATCCGGTCCCTCGTATTTGATCTTCTGGATGTCGCCGAAAAATCCGCTGCTCATGATTTCTGTCCTCTCTCGAATAGGTCTCGGGTAATTCGCCTTGATTACCTCAGGCGTAATTGGTTTCGGGTCCGCGGTGGTCGAAAAGGCTCATGTCAAAGCCGTCAAGCAAAGGAGACAGACCATGACCGACCTCAACACAATCGCCGAGGGCTACATCACCGCCTGGAACGAAAGCGATGCCAGCCGCCGCGCCGAATTGCTGAAGGCCACCTTCACCGAAGACGTCAGCTATCGCGATCCGATCATGCAGGGCGACGGACACGAAGGCGTCGCAGCCCTGATCGACGGCGTGCAGCAGCGCTTTGCCGGCTTCCGGTTCTCGCTGAAGGGCACGCCGGACGGGTTTGCCGACAAGATCCGCTTCTCCTGGAACCTTGGCCCGGAGGGTGTCCCTTCGGTCATCGAAGGCACGGATATCGGCATTATCGAGAACGGACGCCTGAAGAGCATTACCGGCTTCCTCGACAAGGTGCCGGCGCAGTGAGGGTTTCTGGGTAAGGCAGGTGCGAGGCGCCCCCCTCCGGCCTGCCGGCCATCTCCCCCTCAGGGGGGGAGATTGGCTGTCTTTCCCGCCTTCGCTAATTATCAACCTTGCAAGACGAGCAAAGCCGCCAAAGCTGCCGATCTCCCCCCTTGAGGGGGAGATGCCCGGCAGGGCAGAGGAGGGCGCCTCGCACTGACTCACGCGGTTACGGCCCTGATCGCCGGATACAGCGCCCGGTAGCGCTGATAGGCGTCAGCATATGCTCCGCCAAGTGCTGCATCCGGTTCGATCGTGGCGTCCGTCTTCGGCGCCGTGCACACCGCCAGCGGATCCGCGCCGGTCGCCGCGATCAGGCCGAGCCTGGCGGCGCCAAAGGCGGCGCCGAAATCGCCGTCGGCGGGAATATCCACCGGCAGCTGCAGCGCGGTGGCGATCGCCTTCAGCCAGTAGCGCGAGCGCGAACCGCCGCCGATCGCCGTCGCGCGCGTCAGCACGGTACCGGCTGTCTTCAGGGCTTCGAGACTGTCGCGGAAGGCAAAGGCGACGCCTTCGAGCACCGCCTGGGTCAGCACCGCACGGCTCGATTCATGCGCCAGCCCGGTGAAGGAGCCGCGAATGGCGGAATCATTGTGCGGTGTGCGCTCGCCCGAAAGGTAGGGCAGGAACGACACGCCGCTCGGCGCTTTCAACGCATCGCCGAGTTCCGTTGTCAGCTCGCCCGCGCCCTTGCCCGTGATCTCCGATAGCCAGTTGAGCGAATCGGTCGCCGACAGGATCACGCCCATCTGATGCCAGGTGTTGGGCAGCGCGTGGCAGAAAGTATGGACCGCGCTTGCCGGGTTGGGCAGATAGGATGCGTTGGCGGCAAACAGCACGCCCGACGTGCCCAGTGAAACAAAGGCATGGCCGGCACCGACCGTGCCCATGCCGCAGGCCGAAGCCGCATTGTCGCCGGCGCCGCCGGCAACCGGGATGCCCGCCTCGACGCCCCATTTCGACGCCAATTCGGCGCGCAATCCGCCGGCCTTCCCGGTGCCCTCGACAAGGGACGGCATCTGCGTCTCGTCGAGCGACGTGGCGGCGAGCAGATCCCCGGACCAGCGGCGCTTGCCGACATCGAGCCAGGCCGTGCCGGCCGCATCAGACATTTCCGAAATGTGTTCGCCGGTCAGCCAAAGCCGCAGGAAATCCTTCGGCAGCAGCACCTTGGCCACTTTGGCGAAGACCGCGGGCTCGTTGTTCTTCACCCAGGCGAGCTTCGGCGCGGTGAAGCCAGGAAAGACGATGTTGCCGGTGAGTGCGCGGAAACGCGGATCGGCGTCCAGCGCTGCCGCCTCGACATGACTGCGCGTGTCGTTCCACAGGATGCAGGGGCGTAGCACCCCGTCAGCCGCATCGAGCAAGGTCGCGCCATGCATCTGGCCCGACAGGCCGATGCCTTTCACCGCCGCGAACTGGCGGGGATGGGAAGCTTTCAGTTCGGCGATCGCCTCTTCGCAGGCGCGTATCCAGTGCGACGGATCCTGTTCGGACCAGCCGGGATGCGGCCGCGAGACGTCAAGCGAACCATGGCCGGAGCCGATGACGGATTGTCCGGCATCGATCAGCAGCGCCTTGACGCCCGACGTGCCCAGGTCGAGGCCGAGATACATGTTATCCTCCCATGCCATTATTTTTTTCGGATCTCGAAAAAATCTGGCCGAGCCAGTTTTTAAGGCAAGATCCGCTTCGGGTCAATTCTCCGACAAATCGGCGGCGCGTCGCGAAAACAGCACCGACAGCGGACTGTCCGGGCGTGCCGCCGAACGCTCGGCCGTGAGCGCCCTGGCAAGCGCGGCGTCACCAGCTCGCAAGGCGGCTTCGATCAGCGTCAGGTCGATGACGTCGCGCTGTGCGTGGCTGCCGCCGAAACGATGCGCGATCGCCCGGATCGGCCTGATCAAACGTATAGCCTCGGTATAGTTGCCCTCGCCGAATGCCTTGATCGCCCGCGTCAGCGGATGGCCGACATCGCGGGTGAAAGCCGCATTGTCGTCGCTGCCATGCATGGCCTCGCGCTGCGCATCGAGCAAGCCAAGGGCTGCCGCGTCGAGACCGGCTCCGACAGAAGCCATCATCGCGTGTGCGTCGTTGAAGGCATAGTTGCCGGCGCCGACCTTGGGCCAGTTGGCGGCGAGCGCGGCCCAGCGATCGCCGACATCGACGCCGCCGAGATAAAGCCGCCACAGGATCGCCGACGCATCGACCATGTTCAGCGCCATTGCCGACGGCGTGCCGTAGATCGGCCCGTCATAGAGCGCCAGCACCTCGTCGGTCTCGCCGAGATCGTAGTGAAACAGCGCCAGGTGCCACCAATTGTGCACCTGCAGGAAGCTTTCCCGCGTCCACGCCTCGGGATCGGCGCGCATCCAGGCAATGCCGTCCCTTTGCCGGCTTTGCATTTCCATGACATGGGCAACCGCGTGCTGCGCCCAGCCGTCGCGCGGCTCGATCTCGACCGCCGCGCGGCCGAGCCTTTCGGCCCTGCCATAGTCGCCCATCTCCTCCAGCCCGAACGCCTGCATGCCGAGGACGGCATGGTAGCCGGGCATGCCGCTTTGCCACGATGGCAGGGCGCGGGCGATGCGGTCGCGCAGCATGCGGGCATTGCCGGTGAAGAAGTCGACCTGGTGACCGACCTGCAATGCCACGGCGTCGAGCGGGAAGTCGATGGCGATGTCCTCGAGAATGCCGGCGGCATCATGCCAGCGCCCGTTGGCGAGGTGGCCGAGGGCCAGGACATGCGCCTGCTCGCGTGTTGTCGCGGCAAGCGGCAGTGCCGCCTCGTGGCAGGCCCTGGCCACCGCCGTCGCCTCCTGCTCGGTGGCAAGGCCAAACAGATAGCCCTTGAAGACATGGGCCATGACGAAACCGGGATTTTCCGCGATAGCGCGGTCGACCGAGGCTACGGGATCGCCGATGAAGCACTGCAATTCGCGCACCGCCTGGCTGTAAGGCGTGAGCCCGGCTTCCGTAGCGCCCGAAAATGCCAGGCCAAATCCATCCCTGATCGCCATGCGAAATCCCTCGATCGGACCGTCATGGGGACGCTGCCCCTCGGTCCAAAGCGATCTTAACGCATGGGCCACGGGCGCGCCAACCGCATGTCGCGCAGGTCCGTTCCAGTAGTTTTTGCAGTTCATCAACCATGCGGTGCAGATTAGGCTTTGTAAAATCGAACGAATTGTGTCTTCATTGCGGCGCGGCGGCGGGCTTGAAATCGCGATCTGAGAGGGGACGCGATGCGGCATAGTGAAATACAGCTTCCGAACTGTCGTTCGGAGTGCCCCAGCGAATCGGTTGCTTTGTTGCAGCAAGGGCCGAAACGAACCAACCCACGGCTTATTAGCTTTCTTGCAACTACAGCACTGACGTTGCTGCCCAATTCCGCGGCCTTCGCGGCATGCATGCTGGGCCCAACCGCGGGGAATACCGTCTACACCTGCGATAGCGGCGATTCGGGCGGAAGCCTCACCGATACCGATGGCAACAACACGCTGAACTTCCCCGCCGGTGGAACCGGGCAGATATCGGGCAATGTCACCTTCGGCATCGGTACGGACCGCATCAACATGCAGTCCGGCACCATCACCGGCACGGTCGACCAGGGCGACGGCACGGATTTCTTCACCATTGGCGCCGGCACTGTCGCCGGCAATGTGCAGCAGGGCGCCGGCATCGACGACTTCAACATGAGCGACGGCCTGATCGGCTCGCTCAACCAGGGCGACGGGCTGGACACGTTCACCATGACCGGTGGGCGCATCGTCGATTTCTTCGACGACGGCGATCGTGCCGTGATGACCGGCGGGCGCATCGGCCGTGTCAACATGAAGCTCGACCAGAACTATTTCAACATGTCAGGCGGCATCATCGACCGCAACCTTGTCACCGGTTTCGACAAGGACACCATCATCCTGTCGGGCGGCATAATCGGCGGCAACATCAGTGTCAGCGGCGGCGCCGACAGCGTGACGGTTACCGGCGGCACGGTCGGCGGCGATGTGCTGATGAGTGTTGGTTCCGACAATTTCGTGTGGAACGGCGGCGGCATCATCTATGGTTCCGTCGATCTGGGCGGCGACAACGATACCGCCAAGCTCAGCAACCTCACCAATGGCAATCTCGGCGACACCAAGGCGATCACGGCCGGTGCAGGCACCGACACGCTCACCTTCGACAACGTCAAGCTGGAGGGGATCGCCAGGGTCCAGAACTGGGAGACGATCAACGCCACCAACGACACCCAATTGATGTTGGACGGCAATCTCGTGCTCGGCGACAGCGGCACGGGCACCGGATCGCTCAATGTCGATCAGGCAAGCACGCTCTATGGCGGCGGCTTCAACTCGGCGATCCAAGCCTTCACATCCGGCCAGTTGGCCAATGTCGTCAATGCCGGCCGTATCGACCTGACCAACGGCACAACCGGCGCCACCGACCAGCTGACGATATCAGGCAACTATACCGGACTCGGCGGGCTGCTGCTCATCCAGACCGAACTTGGCGATGACACGTCCGCTTCCGACAGGCTGATCCTGTCGGGAGGAACGGCGTCCGGCTCGACCGGCATCGGGGTGATCAATGTCGGCGGCGCAGGCGCCGAGACCACCGCGGACGGCATCATGGTCGTCCAGGCGATCAACGGTGCCACATCCAGCGCCAGTGCCTTTGCCCTCGACGCGCCGGTCGCGGCAGGCGCCTTCGAATATTATCTGTTCAAGGGCGGCGTCAGCGCCGGTAGCGGGGAAAACTGGTATCTGCGCTCGACGCTGATAACGCCGACATCGCCGGCGGCGGCGCCGTCTGCGCTGGAACCCGCGCCAAATCTCCAACCCGAACCGCCCGCGGCCGAGCCTCCACCGCCACCGCCGTCGAATCTGCCACCGGTGCCTGTGCCGACCGAGGGCGACATCAACAACCCGCCGGTCGACCCGACGCCGCCGGTGCAGGCCGCTGACCCGAAACCCGAGTCGCCGCCGCCACCACCACCGGCACCGCCCGCGGATCCACCGCCGCCCCCCCCTGTTGTGCCTACCGTCGTGCCTGACCTGCCAACCCCGGCACCGGGTGAGCAGATCCTGCTCTATCGCATCGAGGTGCCGGTCTATTCGGCCTTGCCGCCGGTGGCCGAACATCTGGCGATGACGACACTCGGCACCTTCCACGAGCGGCGCGGCGAACAGAGCCTGCTGTCGGATACGGAGATGTCGCCCGCCTGGGGCCGCATTTTCGGCCAGGACGCCAAGATGGGCTGGTCGGGAACGGTGTCGCCCTCCTTCGACGGCACGCTGTTCGGGCTTCAGGCAGGCTTCGACGTGTTCGGACGCGAGACCGCTTCAGGTGGAATCCATCGCGCCGGCCTGTTCGTCGCCTATGGCAGCATGAAGGGCGACGTGAGCGGCCAGGCGCTGGGACAAAACGATCTGTCGGTCGGCAAGCTCGACGTCAACGGCACCAGTGTCGGTGGTTACTGGACCCGCATCGGCCAGGGCGGCTGGTACCTCGACGGCGTCCTGATGGCCACGTTCTTCGGTGGCGACGCGACGTCGTCGCGCGGCGTCGGCATCGATGTCGATGGCACCGGTGTCACGGCCTCGCTGGAAGGCGGCTATCCCATAGCGCTGGGACAGGGCTGGACGCTTGAGCCGCAGGCGCAACTGGTCTGGCAGCATTTGTCGCTGGACGATACCGAGGACCGCTTCTCGTCGGTTTCGTTCGGCACCGACAGCAGCGTCACCGGCCGGCTGGGCGCGAGGCTGCAAGGCGAGACAACGATCAACGGCTTGGCCGTGCAGCCTTATCTCAAAGCCAATTTCTGGCACGATTTCGGCGGCACCGACACCGTCAGCTTCGACACCACCGATATCGCGACCGAGGGCCGATCGACCTCGTTCGAATTCGGCGGCGGCGTTGTGGCCAAGGTGAACGACAAGGTCAGCATCTTCGCTACCGGCGACTACACCACCAATCTCGGCGGCGACAAGCGCCGCATCCTCGAGGGCAATCTCGGCTTCAGCGTCAAATGGTAACGCCTGTGACCCGGCAGCACCGCGCGTCCCTTCGGGGCTCGCGGTGCCGCGACTCCTTGAACTTACCTTGCCTCAATTGCCCGAGCGCATCGCCACCGTGGCGATGCCGGCGCCGACCAGCAGCGTGCCGCCGGTGCGGTTGAAGATGCGGATCGCCTTGGGATTGCGCACGACATTGCGGGCGCGCGCCGCGACCAGCGCATAACCAAAGGCGTTGGCGAAGGCGAGCGCCAGGAAGGTCGTCTCGAAGACCAGCATCTGCGTCCAGAAATTGGCATGCCGGTCGAGGAACTGCGGCAGGAAGGCGACGAAGAAGGTGATGCTTTTCGGGTTGAGAGCGGTGACCAGCCAGGTATGCGCCATCATCTTGGCCGCCGACACTGCATCGGTGCGCGGCTCGGCCCTTAGCGCGCCGCCGGCGCGGAACAGCTTTACGCCGAGATAGATCAGATAGCCGGCGCCGATCAGCTTCAGGACGGTGAAGATGGTCGCCGAGGCCGCAAGCAGGGCGCCAATGCCCAGCATCGACAGTGTCATGGCGGTGAAATCGCCGAGCGCCACGCCGACCGCCATCGGCAAGGCGGTGCGCCAGCCCTGGCCTAGCGCATAGGACACCACCAGCAGGATCGTCGGACCCGGAATGATGAGGAGGATGCTCGACGCGGCGGCGAAAGCGGCCCAGTTTTCGAAGGACATGCTTGTCTCCCTAGGGTTAAAGAGAAGGATAAATCCTGAGCCCTGGGAGAATGTAAAGAGGCCTGATTTTTGTTTTACGCAAATCGCTCTCTTGGGAATTGCCACGCTGTCAGTGCGCCGGCGGCAGTTCGTCGTCGGTTCGCGCCGCTCAGCGCGCTCACGATATCGGCCAGGAGACACCCGGCCGAGGTGATTTTATTGAGGAGCCTCCCGGTTGGCGTTCATTGCGGACAGCCGAACGGCGTCAGGGGAACGCGCAAACGCAGGCGACACAAGGCGTTCACGCTTTATCAACCATGAATGACGAAAATGCCCGCTATCCGGCCGGACCGTGCTTCCCGCCGACAGCGTAGGGTTTGGGTACATGCGTGAGTTGCCGCAAGGTCCGACGCCGCCACGAAACGGCGGCGCAGTCGATATCGATCTTCATCTTTCCCGCCGCGCCGTCCTGACCGGGGCAGGCGCGCTGGCGCTGCTCAGCGCCGCCGGCTGCTCGACTTCCGGGGACGGCGGTATGCCGGTGCTCCAACTCGACAATACGGTCACCGGCTCGGTGCCGCCGATGCGGCCTGCGATCAGCGTCGACAAGAACATCACCGGCGCCGATGTCATGTACGCCGCCTTGACCGACAACGGCTTCAACGTGCCTGAAGTGCCGTACCTGAAGGTCAAGCCGGAATTCCGCCGCCAGATCGTCGTCGACACCACAGGCGAGGCGCCCGGCACCATCGTCGTACATCTCAAGGAGCGCATGCTCTACCTCGTCCAGCCGGGAGGCGATGCCATCCGCTACGGCGTCGGCATCGGCAAGGACGGCTTCCGCTGGTCCGGCCGCGCAAACATCCAGTATGGCAGGGAATGGCCGACCTGGACGCCGCCGCCCGAGATGATCCAGCGCAAGCCGGAACTGGTGAAATGGCAGGGCGGCCAGCCCGGCGGCCTGACCAATCCGCTCGGGGCGCGTGCGCTCTACATCTACCAGGACGGCAAGGACACCGGCTATCGCATCCACGGCTCGCCCGAATGGTGGAGCATCGGCCAGGCGATGTCGTCTGGCTGCGTGCGCCTGATCAACCAGGACATCATCGACCTCTACAGCCGCGTTTCGAAGAAAAACCCGGTCGTCGTCATGTGATCGTGGCCGCCGCTTGCGGCCGTCCTATTTTTGAGCGGGACCTTCTCCGAAACCGGTCCGCTTTTCGGTTACGCGGTCCTTCGGTTCGGGGCCCTGCCCCGGACTCTCCCGTTGCGCGATGCGGAAAGACAGGCCAAGGTGCCTTGAAAATCATCGCTTCGGGAGACGCCAGGAATGACCGGAACTTTTGTCATCGCGCAGGGTGGCGGCCCGACCGCCGTCATCAACCAAACGGTGGTCGGTGCGACGCTGGAGATCCGCAAGCGGCATCCGGGCGCCAAGGTGCTGGGCTCCATCCACGGCGTGCGCGGCATTCGTGATGGCAACTATGTCGACCTCTCGGCCATTCCCGAAGACCGCCTGCGGCTGATCGCCGGAACGCCAAGCGCTGCACTGGGCTCGACGCGCGACAAGCCGGATGCCGCCTATTGCGAAATCATCCTCAACGGCCTGAAGAAGGCCGGCGCCGACGCCTTCATCTATATTGGCGGCAACGACACATCGGGGACGCAGCAAATCCTGACCGATGCGGCCGGCGGCAGCATCGCTTTCGTCCATGCGCCGAAAACCATCGACAATGACCTCGAGGAAAACGACCACACGCCGGGGTTCATCTCGGCCGCCGAGTTCGTCGCCGGCGCCTTCCTGTCCGTCGATCTGGATTTCCGCGCGCTGCCCGGCATCTATGTCGGCATCGTCATGGGCCGGCATGCAGGCTTCCTGACCGCGGCCGCCGCCGCCTGGCAGCTCGATCCCGGTAGCGGCCCGCATCTGGTCTACGTGCCGGAACGGCCATTCTCGGCCGCCGGCTTCATCGATGACGTGCGCGCCACGCTAGACCGCCACAAACGCTGCATCGTCGCCGTGTCGGAAGGCGTCAGCACCGCCGACGGCAAGGCGCTGGTCGAAAGCCTGGTGCCGCCGAACAAGCTCGAGCGTGACGCGCATGGCAACGTCAAGCTGTCGGGCAGCGACCTGCCGGCGGCGCTCGAGCGGGCTCTGGCCGAAGGCCTGCCGGGCAAGCGCGCCCGGGTCGATGCACTCGGCTACATGCCGCGCGGCTATGTCGGCGCCATCAGCGCCGTCGACGCGCAAGAGGCCTTCGATGCCGGCGCCTTCGCCGTCTCCGTCGCCGAACAAGGCGGCGGCTCGGTGGCGCTGCAGTATGACGGCGCTAAAACGGTGCTGAAGAAGGTGCCGCTGAAGAACGTCGCCGGCAAGACCCGCCACATGCCCGACAATTTCATGCAGCCCGACGTCAACCAGCTGTCCGAGGCCGGTATGGCCTACCTCAAGCGGCTGGTGCCGGAAAAGTACAAGGTCGGGAAGCCGTTCGTCTGATGGAATGGTTCAGCAGGAGCATCGTCGACGACAGGACGACGATGCTGACCGAGCCGTTCGTGCATGACTATGTGCGCGCCAACATCTGGCACCTGCATGGGCGCGATGCCGACCTGTTAGTCGACACCGGCATGGGCATCCGTCCGCTGGCGCCGGAGATCGAAACGCCCCGTGGAAAGCCGCTGCTGGTCGTCGCCACCCATATCCATCTCGACCATGTCGGCTCGCTGCACGAATTTCCATGGCGAGCGGGACCCAGGATGAGTGCGGCGCAATTCGAAAGCATGGATGAGGCGGCGACCTACGCTTACATGTTCCACGATCTCGAAGGCGCCGTTTCGAAACTGCCCGAGCCGGGCTGGAAAACCGCCGACTACAAGATCCCGTCGGCGCCGCTGACGCGGACCCTCGACGAAGGCGACGTGATCGATCTCGGCGACCGGCAATTCCGAGTGTTGCACCTGCCCGGGCATTCGCCGGATTCGATCGCGCTGTTCGACGAGGCCGACGGCCTGTTCTTCAGCGGCGACGCCATCTACGACGACACGCTGATCGACAGCCTGCCGGATTCCGACCGCGCCGCCTATATCGGCACCATGCGGCGCCTGCTCGACCTGCCGATCCGCATCGGCCATGGCGGCCACGGCCCAAGCTTCGACGGCGAGCGCATGCGTGCGATTGCAACGGCCTATCTGCGCTCGCATGCCGGTCTGTGAGCGCTCGCTGAATTAAATCTTCGTAAGGTCGGTCAAAAACCCTAAATCGGACCGATCCGCGCCCTAGATAGTTGGTTGTCGATCCGGCCGGACGCCATGTACGGCGAGACAGGCACTCCCGGTCCTCGACGCGCCGAGGGGCGCTGCCCAGGCACGCTCGCGGCGCCGGATCAACTCTCGCCCGGACAGAACGACCATGTCACCTCTAGGCATCCTTCGAAGACATCGCGTCGCCGCCCTGCTGGGCGCCGCGCTGATTATCTCCCCTGTTGTCGTTTCATTCGCCCAGAACACGAACGGCATCGCCAAGATCGTCGCGACCACCCAGACCCCGGTACCCGGAATATCGGCGCCGAACGGTTCGTTCGCGCCGGTCGTGGCCGCGACCAAACCGGCCGTCGTGACGGTAACGACGGTCATGAAGGCACAACCGGAAGCCATGAACGAGGCGTCGCCCTTCCAGGACAATTCCCCGTTCGACGACTATTTCCGGCAGTTCTTCGGCGACCAGGGCATGCCCATGCCCAGGACCCCGCCACAACAGCAGGCGCCGCGAACCGAGGCCCTGGGCTCCGGCTTCATCGTCGGTGCCGACGGCACCATCGTCACCAACAACCATGTCGTCGACGGCGCCTCCTCGATCAAGGTGACGCTCGACGACGGCACGGAGCTCCCGGCCAAGGTCGTCGGCAGCGATGCCAAGAACGATCTCGCCGTGCTCAAGATCAAGGCCAGCAAGCCCTTGCCGACGGTCAAATGGGGCGATTCCGACAGGTTGATGACCGGCGACCAGGTGCTGGCGATCGGCAATCCGTTCGGCATCGGCACCACGGTTAGCGCGGGCATCGTCTCGGCGCGCGGCCGCGACCTGCACAGCGGGCCGTTCGACGACTTCATCCAGATCGACGCGCCGATCAACCATGGCAATTCCGGCGGTCCGCTGGTGGATGTGAACGGCAATGTCATCGGCATCAACACGGCGATCTATTCGCCCAATGGCGGCAGCGTCGGCGTCGGCTTCGCCATTCCCTCCGACCAGGCCCAGAAGGTGGTCGCCAAGCTGGAGAAGGGCGGCTCCATCCAGTACGGCTATCTCGGCGTCGATATCCAGCCGGTGACGCCGGACGTTGCCAGCGCCATGGGGCTCGATCATCCCGGCGGCGCGCTGGTTTCCCAGGTCAATGACGGCTCCCCGGCGGCCCTTGCCGGCGTCGAAACCGGCGACGTTATCACCGGCTTCGCCGGGCAGGACGTGAAGGATCCCAAGGATCTGTCGCGGGCCGTCGCTGACGTCGCCCCTGGCACCAGGGAAACGCTCGACGTCTGGCGCAAGGGCAAGGCCATGAAGATCTCAGTCGATGTCGGACGCAACAGCGACGATGCGAAGACGGCATCGACCGGCGGCTCCGGCGCGCCGGGCGCCGAGCAGGGCTCCGGTGCGCCAGCGCTCGGCCTCGGCCTGATGGACATCACGCCCGACATTCGCCAGCAGATGAACCTCGCCGACAACGAGCGCGGCGCGGTGGTTGCGCGCGTCAATCCCGACAAGGCAGCGGCCGCTGCCGGCATCCAGCCGGGCGACATCATCGTCGCCGTCAACCAGGTTCCGGTGAAGAGCGCCAAACAGGTGACCCAGGCGGTTGCCCAGGCAGGCAAATCAGGGCGCAAGTCGGTGCTGTTGCTGGTCGAACGCGGCGGCAGCCAGATCTATGTCGCCGTGCCGTTCGCCAATGGCTGAGACGTGATGCTGGCCTGAATAACGGCGTGGCGGCTTGTCGACGACGAGCCGCCATGCATTCCAGCCTTGCGGCCACCGCCAGCTACAGTTTGCGCAACGCCACTTCCTCGACCAGGTGGTCGGCGCCCTTGCGCAGGATGAGGTCGGCGCGGGCACGCGTCGGCAGGATGTTCTCGCGCAAATTCTTCAGGTTGATGTTGGTCCACAGGCCTTCGGCGATGGCCCGCGCCGAATCCTCCGAGAGCTGGGAATAGCGGTGGAAGAAGGAGTCCGGATTGCGGAAAGCGGTCTCGCGCAGCCGCATGAAGCGAGAAATATACCACTCGTGGATCAGCTTCTCGTCGGCGTCGATGTAGATGGCGAAGTCGAAGAAGTCCGACAGGAAGGGCACGATCTTGCCGTCCTGCGGCAGCTTGCCCGGCTGCAGCACGTTGATGCCTTCGAAGATCAGGATATCCGGCCGGTCGATGGTGACGAACTCGCCGGGAATGACGTCATAGGTCAGGTGCGAATAAACAGGCGCACGGACATCGGGCAGCGCCGACTTGATGCCGGAGAGGAAGCGCAGCAGCGCGCCGACATCGTAGCTGTCGGGGAAGCCCTTGCGTTCCATCAGGTTTTCGCGGCGCAGCACCTCGTTGGGCAGCAGAAAACCGTCGGTGGTGATGAGGTCGACCTTGGGGCTCGACGGCCAGCGGGCCAGAAGCTCCTTCAGCACGCGCGCCGTGGTCGATTTGCCGACCGCGACGGAGCCGGCAATGCCGATGATGAACGGCGTCTTGACGATATCGACGGCGTTGAAGAAAGCCTGGCGCTGCCGGAACAGAAGCTGGCTCGCCTCGACATGGGCGGACAGCAGCCGCGACAGCGACAGATAGATGCGCGAGACCTCCGCGAGGTCGACCGGGTCGTTCAGCGAACGCAGGCGGCGGAACTCGTCCTCGCTCAGCGTCAGCGGCGTGTCGGCGCGGAATTGCGACCATTGCTCGGCGGAGAAGAAACGAAACGGGGAATATTTCTCGGTTGGCGCGAGCTGATCCATCGAGATACCTGCCCTTCCTCGCGATCAGCCCTTGGGCCGTGACGCCTTCTCGGCGATGCCCGAACGCCCGGTGCGGCTTTCGAGCTCCTTGAGCACGTCGCTCAACGGAACACCCGAGAGGCCGAGAACGACGAGCCAATGATATATAAGATCGGCACTTTCGGAAACGAGGCCCTGCTTGTCGCCCTTGACGGCGGCAATCACCGTCTCGACCGCCTCTTCGCCGAGCTTCTGCGCCGCCTTGTCGATGCCGCGGGCGAACAGTTTCGCCGTCCACGAGTCGGGGTCACCGGAATGGGCGCGCTCGTGGACGATTTTTTCCAGATCGGACAGCGAAAATTCAGCCATGGCGCCTGAGGCCCCTTTTCTTAGCCGGAAAGCCTCTAGAGCATTTCACCGTTTCACGGAAACGGCGAACCGCTCTATCTCTTTGTTTTTACGCAATTCCGAATTGCTCTAGGACCGATCGCCCGAGGAGTCCAGCCGCATCGGCAGCCCGGCCGCGGCCATGTGCGCCTTGGCCTGGGCTATGGTGTAGGTGCCGAAATGGAAGATGGACGCCGCCAGCACGGCGCCGGCATGGCCGTCGCGGATGCCTTCGACCATGTGATCGAGCGTGCCGACGCCGCCCGAAGCGATAACCGGCGCGCGCACCGCGTCGGCGACCGCGCGGGTGAGCGCGATGTCGTAGCCGGCCTTGGTGCCGTCGCGGTCCATCGAGGTCAAAAGGATCTCGCCGGCGCCGCGATCGACCATTTTACGGGCGAATTCGACCGCGTCGATGCCGGTCTTCTCGCGCCCGCCATGGGTGAAGATCTCCCAGCGGTCGGCTTCGCCGTCGCCCGACACTTTCTTGGCGTCGATGGCGACGACGATGCATTGATTGCCGAACTTGTCGGCGGCCTCGGCGACGAAATCCGGGTTCGTCACCGCTGCCGTGTTGATCGACACCTTGTCGGCACCGGCCAGCAGCAATTTCCGGATGTCGGCGACCTGGCGCACGCCGCCGCCGACGGTCAACGGCATGAAGCATTGCTCGGCGGTGCGGGCGACGACGTCGAAAATGGTCTCGCGATTGTCCGACGAAGCGGTGATGTCGAGAAAACAAAGCTCGTCGGCGCCGGCCGCGTCATAGGCCTTGGCCGCCTCGACCGGATCGCCGGCATCGATGAGATCGACGAAGTTGACGCCCTTGACGACACGGCCGTTCTTGACGTCGAGGCAAGGGATGACGCGGGCTTTCAGCATCAGCGGCCCTCTATCGTGGCGATAAGATCGTTGAGCAGCTGGCCGACCAGCGGCGGCACGTCGGCCTGGGCGTCGAAGGCCGGATCGTAAGCGGAAACGGTGATGCCGACGACCGGCACGGCAAGCGCGATGGCGCAAGCCGCGTCGCGCAATTGTTCCGGGTCCGGCCCGCCGGGGGTAACGTAGCGGTTGGCCTGCAGCTCCTCGGGATCGTGCACGTCGAGATCGAGATGCATGTGCACGCGTTCGGCGCCGGCAGCCTTCAGCTTTGCCGTCGCTTGTGCCACGCCGGGGCATTCCGTGCGGATGATCGGCAGCGTCTCGACAAGTTTTTCCTCGTCCGGATCGAGATCGCGCGCGTTGACGAGCACGCAGCGCGAGGGATCGATCGGCTTGAAGCCCGGAATGGCGCCCGCCATCGGACGCCAGCAAAGGCCGAGCACCGTCGCCAGCGCCATGCCGTCGAGAAAGCCGTATGTGGATGTCTCGGGCGTGTTGAGATCGCCATGCTGGTCTGCCCAGATGATCGCATCGGCACCCTCGCCTGCGACCGCACCGGCTGATGTCAGGCAATTTCCGGCCAGCACAATGGGGAACCGGCCCCTGTCGATGGCAATGCGAACCTCGCCTGAGACGGCATTGCAGACGGCAAAGCCGGTGGCGATCTCGCGTTCCTGGGCATCGCCGACCCTGCCGATATCCTCCACGGTCACGTCGTGGCCGGCCATGGTCAGGGCGTCGACGAGGCCGCCTGCGATCAGCGCATCGGGGCCCTGGCCCATGCCGCCATGATAATGGCCGCTGTCATAGGAGGCCAGGATGATGGTGAGCTTCACGACCGCGCCTCCATTGCCGGCTTGCCCCGCAGGATCGCCAGCGCCTCGGTCGGATCGATGCGGCCGTCATAGAGCGCGCGGCCCGAAATGGCGCCTTCCAGTTTTTGCGCGTCCGGCATGGTCATGCGTACGATGTCGGCGATCGAGGCGAGGCCACCCGAAGCGATGACCGGGATCGAAACCGCCTCGGCGAGGTCGATGGTGGCGTCCCAGTTGATGCCGGTCAGCACGCCGTCGCGGTCGATGTCGGTGTAGATGATGGCGGCGACGCCGGCGCCTTCGAATTTCCTGGCCAGCTCGATGACGCCGAGGCTCGACGCCTCGGCCCAGCCTTCGACGGCGACCTTGCCGCCCTTGGCGTCGATGCCGACGGCGACCTTGCCCGGGAAAGCCTTGCAGGCCTGCCTGACCAGATCGGGATCGCGCACGGCCACCGTGCCAAGGATGACGCGGGCGAGGCCGCGGGCGAGCCAATCCTCGATCTGCTCCAGTGTGCGGATGCCGCCGCCAAGCTGTACCGGGTTCTTCGTCGCCTTGAGAATGGCGCCGACGGCGGCACTATTCACGCTCTGGCCCTTGAAGGCGCCGTTGAGGTCGACGACGTGCAGCCACTCGAAGCCTTGTTCCTCGAAGGCTCGCGCCTGTGCGGCCGGATCATCGTTGTAGATGGTCGCGGTGGCCATATCGCCGTGCTTCAGGCGCACGCATTTGCCGTCCTTGAGGTCGATGGCAGGAAAAAGGATCATCTAGGCGCCTCGACGATGACGAAATGACCTGATGAGGCGGCAAGTTTGCTCATGCTCGTCAGGGCCTCCAACGCAGGAAGTTGGTGATCAGCGCCAGGCCGAGCGCCTGGCTCTTCTCGGGATGGAACTGCGTGCCGGCGAGATTGTCGCGGGCGACGGCGGCCGTCACCGGACCGCCGTAGTCGGCGACCGCCAGGACCTCGTCCGCCTTGCGCGCATCGAGATGGTAGGAATGGACGAAATAGGCGTGCAACCCTTCTGGCCCGGTGGGAATGCCTGAAAACAGCGGGTGCTGTCGCCTCAGCTCGATGGTGTTCCAGCCGATCTGCGGGATCTTCAGCGCCGGATCGGCCGGCGTGATCTCCTTGACGTCGCCGGCAATCCAGCCAAAGCCGTTGGTGACGGTCTTTTCGAGACCGCGCTGCGACATCAGCTGCATGCCGACGCAGATGCCGAGGAAAGGTCGGCCCCTGGCAATGGCGACGTCCTCGACCGCTTCCCACATGCCCTCGACGGCGCGCAAACCGGCCGCGCAGTCGGCATAGGCGCCGACGCCCGGCAGGACGATGCGGTCGGCGGTGCGCACCCGCTCGGCATCGGCCGTCAGATCGATTTCCGCGGATATGCCGGTTTCGCGCGCGGCGCGCTCGAATGCCTTGGTGGCTGAGCGCAGATTGCCCGAACCATAATCGATAATTGCTACCCGCATGTCAGCGCCGTCCCGGAATGTGGGTCAGTCCCAGCGCCATGCCCGGCTGCGCCGGGCGCGCCAAGGCGGCATCCGGAACCATGCGCGGTGCAGCTACGGCTTCGTCCGCATGCGCCTCGGCTTCCAGCGCATAGCGGACGTCGGCATCATCCAGCCAGCCGGCCTGGACCACGCCCCATTCATGCCAGCCGCGGCGGCGGAGCGCAGCGATGCGCAGCCCCTGCCCTTCCAGGCCGACATAGAGCGAGACGAGCAGCGACAGCAGTGAACCGGCAAGGCCAAGGCCGAGCTTCTCACCAAGCATCGAAAGCAGGCCCATGACGACGAAGGTCAGCGCCGCCTCGATCCACAGCCGATGCCAGGCGAACCATAGTGGCGGCACCAGCAGGCCAAGCCAGGTGAAGCCGTCACGGACAAAGACCGTTGCGCCGGCTCTCTCGCTGCGGCCGGGTGGTTCCATCACGACATAGCTGGCCATGACGCTATCCCTTCAAAGATCCCTTGGTGGAGGGAACCGCGTCCGGCTGGCGCGGATCGCGTTCCAGTGCGGCGCGCAGCGCGCGCGCCACCGCCTTGAAGCAGGTCTCGGCGATATGATGGTTGTTGGCGCCATAGTGGTTGATGACATGCAGCGTGATGCCGGCGTTCTGCGCCAGCGCCTGGAAGAATTCACGCACCAGTTCGGTGTCGAAGGTGCCGATCTTCGGCGACGAGAAGGAAACGTTCCAGACCAGGAAGGGACGGCCGGAGACGTCGATCGCCGCGCGCGTCAGCGTCTCGTCCATGGCAAGGTCGATCGAGGCATAGCGCATGATGCCGCGCCGCTCACCCAGCGCCTTGGTCAAGGCTTGGCCAAGCGCGATGCCGGTATCCTCGACGGTGTGGTGGTCGTCGATGTGCAGATCGCCCTTGGCCTTGACCGTCATGTCGATCAGCGAATGGCGAGAAAGCTGGTCCAGCATATGGTCGAAGAAGCCGACGCCGGTGGCGATATCGGATTTTCCCGAACCGTCGACATGGACCGACACCGAGATGTCGGTTTCCCTGGTCTTGCGGTTGGCTTCGGCGGAACGGGGCGCCATTGCTGTATCCTTGTCCCATTGGTTCACATGGTGACCGGTTCACGGGCCTCAAGCGCTCGCGGGCTTGAAAACGAAAGCCTTCTATCAGCATGATCCGGCGATTGCCAGTTGCGATCCCCGCCGCTATCCAGCCGTTTGCAATCATTGGTCCCATGCATACATATGGCCGATAAAATCACTCGTACCGCGCCAATCGCCTTTTGGGATCGCGCGAATCGGAGCTAAAAATGTCTGATAATCTGACCATGCACGCCACGACCATCGTGACGGTGCGCAAGGGCAACAAGGTAGTGATCGCCGGCGACGGCCAGGTCAGCCTTGGCCAGACCATCATGAAGGGCAATGCCCGCAAAGTCCGCCGCATCGGCAAGGGCGGCAATGTGATTGCGGGTTTCGCCGGCGCCACCGCCGACGCCTTCACCCTGCTGGAGCGGCTGGAAGCCAAGCTCGAACAATATCCCGACCAGCTGACGCGCGCCTGCGTCGAGCTTGCCAAGGACTGGCGCACCGACCGCTATCTGCGCCGGCTGGAGGCCATGATGCTGGTTGCCGACAAGTCGGTCTCGCTGGCACTGACCGGCACCGGCGACGTGCTCGAACCCGAACATGGCGTCATGGCCATTGGTTCGGGCGGCAATTATGCACTGGCCGCCGCACGCGCGCTGATGGACACCGACAAGGATGCCGAGGAGATCGCCCGCAAGGCGATGCAGATCGCATCCGATATCTGCGTCTACACCAACAACAATTTCGTCGTCGAAACGCTCGATGCCGGCTGAATCAGGCGTGCTCTATGATTTTCGGCCGGTGACGGAGAAAGATCTGCCGATGATCGCCGGCTGGCTCGCCGAGCCGCATGTCGCGCAATGGTGGGACGATCCGGAGACCGAAATCGCCGAGATCCGCGAGCACATCGACAGTATTTCCGTCGAGCCGCTGATCGTCGAACTCGACGGCATTCCGATCGCCTATCTGCAGAGCTACGACCCGCATCTGGAAGACGATCATCCCTATGCCGACCAGCCGTTCGGCACGCTCGGCATCGACGTGTCGATCGGCCGGCCGGAACTGGTCGGCCTCGGCCATGGCTCGGCGATCGTGCGCCAGTTCGTCGAGCAATTGTTCGAGGAAGGTGTGCCGCGCGTCATCATCGACCCCGATCCGGCCAATCTCAGGGCCATCCGGGCCTATGAAAGAGCCGGATTCCGGGCCATTGATCGCAGGCAATCGGTCTATGGCGACGCCGTGCTGATGGCGATCGATGCCGACGATGAACAAGAGGGGGAATAACCAAATGAGCACACCCGGCGTTAACGAGCGCTATTCGGCCTATGAAGACAGCTGGCGCATGGGTCTTCTGCTCGTCCTTGGGCTGCTCATCTTCCAGGCCGGAGCCCTCTACGGAATGGGCCATCCGCCGATATGCACGTGTGGCTACGTCAAGCTCTGGCATGGCGTGGTGAACAGTTCGGAGAACTCCCAGCATATCTCGGACTGGTACACCTTCTCGCACATCATCCACGGCTTCCTGTTCTATGCGCTGGCCCAGTTCCTGTTCCCGCGTTCGCCGATCGGCCTGAAGCTGGCTTTCGCCGTCTTCATCGAGGGCGGCTGGGAGCTGCTCGAGAACAGCCCGTTCATCATCGAGCGGTACCGCGCGGGCACCATCTCGCTCGACTATTATGGCGACAGCATCATCAATTCGGTGTCCGACACACTGGCCATGGTGCTGGGATTTGTGATGGCGCGAAAGCTACCTATATGGGTGATCGTCAGCCTCGCCGTCCTCTTCGAACTGGGCACCGGCTATCTCATCCGGGACAATCTGACACTCAACGTGATCATGCTGCTGCATCCGTTCGAGGCCATCAAGCAGTGGCAAAGTGGAATTTAGTGATATGAGCACCTTCTCACCCCGCGAAATCGTTTCGGAACTCGACCGCTTCATCATCGGCCAGAAGGATGCCAAGCGCGCCGTGGCCATCGCCTTGCGCAACCGCTGGCGCCGCCAGCAGCTGGAAGGCCAGATGCGCGAAGAGGTGATGCCGAAGAACATCCTGATGATCGGGCCGACCGGTGTCGGCAAGACCGAGATCTCGCGCCGCCTGGCGCGGCTGGCCGGGGCGCCTTTCGTCAAGGTCGAGGCCACCAAGTTCACCGAAGTCGGCTATGTCGGCCGCGATGTCGAGCAGATCATCCGCGATCTGGTCGAGATCGCCATCGGCCTGGTGCGCGAGAAGATGCGCGAGGACGTCAAGGCGCGCGCCCATGTCAACGCCGAGGAACGCGTGCTGGAAGCGCTGGTCGGCAAGACGGCAAGCCCGGCCACGCGCGACAGTTTCCGCAAGAAGCTGCGCGACGGCGAACTCGACGACAAGGAGATCGAGATCGAGGTGGCCGATACCGGCACTGGCGGCATGCCCGGTTTCGAGATCCCCGGCATGCCGGGCGCCAATATCGGCGTGCTCAACATCAACGACATGCTGTCGAAGGCGATGGGCGGCAAGAAGACCAAATTGCGCAAGACGACGGTGAAGGAATCCTACGACCTCCTGGTCAACGACGAGTCCGACAAGCTGCTCGACCAGGACGAGGTG
The DNA here is from genome assembly GCF_000176035.2 of Mesorhizobium opportunistum WSM2075. Classification (NCBI taxonomy): domain Bacteria; kingdom Pseudomonadati; phylum Pseudomonadota; class Alphaproteobacteria; order Hyphomicrobiales; family Phyllobacteriaceae; genus Mesorhizobium; species Mesorhizobium opportunistum. The sequence continues at coordinate 509,569 of NC_015675.1, forward strand.
GTGCGCCGGGCGCTCGATGCCGCGGAAAATGACGGCATCGTCTTTCTCGACGAGATCGACAAGATCGCGGCGAGATCCGACATTTCCGGCGGGCCTTCGCGCGAAGGCGTGCAGCGGGACCTGCTGCCGCTGGTCGAAGGCACCACGGTGGCGACCAAATACGGGCCGTTGAAGACGGATCACATCCTGTTCATCGCTTCCGGCGCGTTCCACGTCTCGAAGCCGTCCGACCTTTTGCCGGAGCTGCAGGGCCGCCTGCCGATCCGCGTCGAACTGCGCGCGCTGGAAAAGGAGGATTTCGTCCGCATCCTGACCGAGACGGAAGCGAGCCTGATCAAGCAGTATATCGCGCTGATGAAGACCGAGGGCGTCGAGCTGACCTTCACCGACGATGCCATCGATTCACTCGCCGGCATCGCCGTCGACCTCAATGCCAGCGTCGAGAATATCGGCGCCCGGCGGTTGCAGACGGTGATGGAGCGGGTGCTGGACGAGATTTCCTACGACGCGCCCGACCGCAACGGCACATCGGTGACCATCGACGCTGCCTATGTCGAAAAGCATGTCGGCGATCTCTCGCGAAACACGGATTTGTCGCGATTCATCCTTTAAAAGGCGGCGCCGGTTCATCCGGCGCCGGTTCAGGCAACACGTCCCGGCAAAAGCATCATGTGTGGCCAGATGGTACCATCTGGCCACCTTTCGTCTTGCCGTGTGCAGGGGCGCTCTCGACTCGACCAAGAGCTTTACCTAGTTTGCGCGGCATTCTCGATCTCTTGGTTTGACGCAATTCCGGACGGGAAACCGTTTCACACTTTCCTGGAATTGCCTGGGCAGCGGCGGCGCATGAAAAAACTCATCCTGGTCCTTCTCGGCCTGACGCTGGCGGCGACGCTGTTCGGCGCGCAGGCGGCGACATTGGTGCCGCCGGGAAACCGCAATGCCGAGCAGCCGGACATTCCGGGCGCCTCGAGCCGGCGCACGCAGGCGACCAACACCACCTTCCAGGCGAAATACCGCAAGGTCTACGCTTTGCTGCAGAATGACGCCGACCTGCGCGCCAAGATCAAGAAGGCGGCTTCCGCCTACGGCATCGATCCGATGCACATCGTCGGTGCCATCGTCGGCGAGCACACCTACAATGTCGATGCCTACGACCGGCTGCAGACCTACTACGTCAAGGCGATCTCCTACCTCTCCAGCAAGCTGTCCTTCGCCTATGACGGCGAGGACATCACCGATTTCGTGCAGCGGCCGGAATTCAGGAAATGCGCCGGAATGTCGGACAGCTACGATTTGTGGGAATGCCGCGAGCAGGTGTGGAACCGCTCCTTTCGCGGCAAGACCGTTGGCGGGACAAGCTTCCCCAACGACCGTTTCGGCGCCACCTTCTTCCAGCCCTACTATGCCGGCCAGACTTTCGGGCTCGGCCAGTTGAACCCGCTGACAGCCCTGCAGATGAGCGATCTCGTGCACAAGGTGTCCGGACTGCCGGAGCTCGACGTCGCCGACCCCAATGCTGTCTACAAGACCATCATGGATCCAGACCTGACATTGCCCTACGTGGCGGCGACGATCCGCAAATCGATCGACGCCTACAAGAGCATCGCCGGCTTCGACATTTCGGGCAATCCGGGACTAACCGCCACGCTCTACAATGTCGGCAATCCGGAGCAGCGCGCCTATGCGCTGAGGGCCGAAAACGACAAGCGCCGCGCCGCCGGCGAACCGGCGAAACTGCCGGAAGAGAATTATTACGGCTGGCTGGTCAACGACAAATTGTCGGAGCTGAAGGCGCTGTTTTAGGGCGGCCCCCTACCTCCCCCTTGTGGGGAGGTAGGGGTGGGGGTCTGGCGCGCACCCCCACCCCGCTGCTTCGCAGCGACCCTCCCCACAAGGGGGAGGGTGGGCCAGCCTCTCTACGCCGCCAGCAACGACTTCAGCTTGACGTCCTGCGATCCCAGCGCTTCCGGCGCGGGCTTTGCCCGCTTGCCGATCAGCATTTCGGCCAGCCTGATGTCGCGGGCGACCGCATTGCCGGGGCCGATGCCGCTCGCCGCCACCAGCCTGCCGTCCTCCGCCAAATGGAACAGGATGAAGGCGCTGTCGCCGAGATCGCGGCGCACCGTGCTCCGGCCTTCGTCCGAGAGCCCGGCGATCTGCAGCGACAGGCCATACTGATCCGACCAGAACCATGGCACCGCCGCATGAGCCTCGCCGGCGCCCAGCATGTTTCTGGCCGCCAGCGCGCCCTGTTCCTGGGCGTTGCGCCAGGCTTCCAGCCGCACGCGACGGCCGCCATAGACGGCGAGCGGGAACGAACAGCAGTCGCCGGCGGCAAAGATGTCGGCATCGCTGCTGCGCAGTTGCTCGTCCACTGCAATGCCGTTTTCGATCGCCAGGCCGGCTTCGGCGGCCAGCGCGGTCACCGGCATGGCACCGATGCCGATGATGGCGAGATCGGCCGATACCTGATGTCCGCCGGCAAGGGCGATGCGAACTTGCCTGCCGTCGTCCGCAATCGACGCAATGCCGTCGCCGCAGAGTATGTCGACGCCTTCGGCACTGTGCGCCTGATGGATGATTTCGGCGATCTCGGCCGGCACGCCGCGCATCAGGATGCGCGGCTGCGCCTCGATGACGGTGACCGAGGCGCCGAGCTTGCGAGCCGCGGCGGCGAGTTCCAGGCCGATGAAGCCGCCGCCGATGACGGCGATGCGGTTGCCGGCGCTGAGATGGGCGCGGATGGCCAGCGCATCGGCGAAGGTTCTGAGATAGACGCAGCGCGCGCCAAGGCCGGGCATCGGCAGCTTGCGCGGGATCGAGCCGGTGGCCAGCAGAAGCTTGTCGTAGGGCAGCACCGAGCCATCCGACAGGCGCACCGCATGTGCCGCGCGATCGATCCCCACGGCCTGGACGGAATGGATATGGCGGATCGACTTTTCAGCCAGCATCTCGTCGCTGGCGATCGCCTTGATTTCCGGCGCGTCGCTGGCCATCGCGTCCTTGGACAAAGGCGGCCTTTCATAGGGCAGATGCGGTTCGTCGCCGACCAGCGTCACCGGCCCGTCATAGCCGAGATCGCGCAGCGCGAGCGCTGCCCGCCCGCCGCATTCGCCGGCGCCGATGATGATCATGCCGCGCGCCATATCCATCACCCGATCTGAACCAGGACTTTGCCGGCGTCGACCTTGACCGGATAGGTTTTCAAGTTGACGCAGACCGGCGCGCCCCTGGCCGCACCCGTCTTGTAGTTGAAGCGGCCATTGTGCTTGGGGCATTCGATGATGTCGTCCATCACCAGCCCGTCGGCGAGATGCACCTTCTCATGCGAGCAGAGCCCGTCGGTGGCGAAGTACTCGTCATCCGGCGAGCGATAGATGGCGAAGGTGCGGCCGCCATGATCGAAGCGCATCACGTCCTCTTCGTCGATATCGCCGGCGGCGCAGGCCTCGACCCAGTGGCTCATTTGTTCCTCCGCAAAAATCGCATTGTCATTCCGCCGCGGCGGCGACGGCGTCGCTGTGGAATTCCTCGCGATAGGGCCTGGCGGTCGGCGGCAGTTCGCGCTTGAGGAAATAATCCTCATTGCGCAGCTGGCGCAGGAAGACCGGTATCATCTCGCGGTAGCCGGCCAGGATCGACGGCGTCGGCGCCGGCAAATCGTGCTTGATCAGCGCATGCAGCTTCGGCAGCGCATGGTAGGGCACCATCGGGAACATGTGATGCTCCACGTGATAGTTCATGTTCCAGTAGATGAAGCGGCTGATCGGGTTCATGTAGACGGTGCGGCTGTTCAGCCTATGGTCGGTGACATTGTCGGCCAGGCCGCCATGCTGCAGCAGGCCGACCATGACATGGTGCCAGGCGCCATAGAGCCTGGGCAGGCCGACCAGCATCAAGGGCAGGAACGAGCCGGAATAGAGCGCCAGCGCGATGGTCGCGGCATAGATGGCGGTCCAGATGCGGGCAATGCGGATCGCCTTGCCCTGTTCCTGCTCCGGAATGAAGGTCTTTTCGGCGGCGCTGATGTTGCCGGCGGCGTTGCGCAGCATGTCTGACATCGCATGCCAGGCATCGAGCACGCCGACAAAGCCGAGAATGGCGCGCACCAGGTCCGGCGGCCGCATGACGGAGATTTCCGGGTCGCGGCCGACGATGATGGTGTCGGTGTGGTGGCGCGTGTGGCTCCAGCGCCAGGTCACCGGATTGCGCATGATCATGAAGCAGGCGATCTGGTAGACGATGTCGTTCATCCACTGCGTGCGGAAGGCCGTGCCATGGCCGCATTCGTGCCAGCGTGAATCGGTCGAAGAGCCGTAGAGCACGCCATAGACGAAGAAGAACGGCAAGCACCACCAGCTGCCCCAGAACCAGGCGCCGCCGGCGCCGCTGACGACGAGCGCTGCAATCCAGATCGCGGTATCGCGGATCGCCGGACCGTCGGAGCGCTGCATCAGCTCCTTCATCTGCTTGCGCGGAATGTCGGTGTGATACCACTCGGCCGCCGACAGGCCGTTCTCCACGGCGAGCTTGGCGTCGCGGCCGATCAGGCTGTAGTCACGCCGGGACGGCGCTATGGTCATGGTTGCCTCCCTCGGCAGGGCATTGGCCAGGCGAATGCCGAACATTCCAATCTTCGAGCCTGAAAATACCGCCGAGTCATGATAGACTCAATGTCACAAAGATAGTTTCTATCATTTCCTATCAGAGTGATGTATCATTATTTGGCAATCGAACGAGGCGATCATGGCGAAACGGCCGACCATCACCGACCTGGCGCGCATCTCCGGTGTCAGCGTCGCCACGGTGGACCGCGTGCTCAACAATCGCCTGCCGGTGCGCGAGGAAACCGCGCGCCGCGTCTATCAGACCGCGACCGAGATCGGCTATCACGCGGCCGGCCTGATCAAGCAGCGCATGCGCCATGAACTGCCCGAATACCGGCTCGGCTTCCTGCTTTTGAGAGGCAATGACGTCTTCTACTCGGAGTTCGCGCGGCAGCTCGAACTCGCCGTATCGCAATCGCAGCGCTTCCGCGGCGTCGCGATCATCGACTTCACCAGTTCACTGACGCCGGACGAGATCGTCGAGCGCACGCACAGGCTGGCGGCCAGATGCAACGCCATCGCCCTGGTCGGGCCGGACCACCCGACGCTGACAGTCGCGGTCGAGGAGATGAAGGCCAGGGGATTGCCGGTCTTCTCGCTGCTATCCGACTTCGCGGCCGGCATTCGCGAGGGCTATGTCGGCCTCGACAACCGCAAGGTCGGCCGCACCGCGGCCTGGATGATCTCGAAGGCGGCGAAACGGCCGGGCAAGGTCGCGCTGTTCGTCGGCAGCCATCGCTTCCACGGGCACGAGCTGCGCGAGATCGGCTTTCGCTCCTTCTTCCGCGAACAGGCGCAGGAATTCACGCTGCTTGAAACGCTGGTCAATCTCGAAGCCAACCAGATCACGCAGGACACGCTGCTCGAGCTTCTCCACCGCCACCCCGATCTCGTCGGCTGCTACGTCGCCGGCGGCGGCATGGAAGGCGCGGTCGCGGCGCTGCGGCAAGCCAGGCCGGCCGAGATGCCGGCTGTCGTCTGCAACGAGATCACGGCGGTCTCGCGCTCGGCCCTGGCCGACGGTGTGCTGACGATGGTGATCTCGACGCCGCTGGCCGCCCTTTGCCGCGAACTGGTCGATCTCGTGGCGCATGCCATCGAGGCCGGCGCGGCGAACGCGCCGGGCCAGACCTTCCTGCCGTTCGAGATCTACCTGCCCGAAAATATCTAGCGCTGCCTTTGCAGGCATCGCCGGTTGAGTTGACGCCGAATCCGGCCGTCAATATAGACCGCTGATGGGCGAGGACAGGTTTGGGTACATCGCGTTTGGCAAGGATGAGCTTTATGCTCGGGGCGCGCTCTTCAGCGCTCTTCGACTGCAGCACTATTGCCCGGGCGCCAAGATTACCGTCCTGACCGACAGGCCGTCCGTTTTCGACGGCTACTCCATCGAAACCATCGAACTCACCCCCGACACAAAAGCCGAGATGTCTTTTGGCAACCGGTATCTATTTGGCATCAAGGCAGCCGGCATTATCGAGATGTTGAGGCGATGCGAACGCCTGTTCTTCATGGATACGGACATGTATCCGACCGGCGATATCTCGCATTGCTTCGATGGCATTTCCTCATCGCTTTCAACCATGAGAAAATGCGAAGGAACGCCCAAGCCTGCCTACCGCGAAATCGAAGACAAGGGATTTCTGCTCGGAAACCACAGGCTGACCGGGCGCGAGCCTATGTGGAACAGCGGCGTCCTGGGCGTTCACAACGCCAACATACCGGCGCTGACCGAGGCCTACCATGCCATGGAACAAATGATCGGCGTCGTGAGAGCCCATACCACGGAACAATTCTGTATCGGCGTGGCGCTGTCAAACGACGGGCGGAAAATCCGCCGACACCGGCTGCCTATCCGCAATTACAACACCCGGGGAAGAAAGCTATTCGCCCGAAGGCGGATCGACGCTTTCTTCGAGGCCAATGGCAATCTCGACGCCGCACAACTGCGCAAGCAGGCGGCCGCATACAGAGTCTGGCGGGGGCCGCTGGACCTCTTGCTGCAAAGAGGCATCTGGCATTTCTGAACGCTGGCCCAACGGCAAGCTTCCCTCAAAACGCTCATGCCTACTCGCTGGCCTACTCACTGGCCTACTCGCTGGCCGCAGCCGAGCGTCCGGCTAATCCGCATCGCCGACGTAATCGGCGTTCGCTCTCCGCCGGCTCATCACGGCCTGTGCGCCTCGACCTCAAAATCGCGCATCCGGTTTTGGAATGGCCCTTGACGCCCTGATGTGAAATGGAATAAATATTTCACTAGCTGTGTATTTTGGTTCTTTCGTTCCGGTCTGATTATCTGTTTCAAACAGGCGGTTTGGCGTTCCAGCCGATGCAGGAAACGTCGCGCGGATCGAGACGACATCAGGGAGAGATTCCCCGGGGAGATCGGGGATTCCGGATAGATCGGTGCAACCGGACACCAAAAGTGGAGGAGAGATTACAATGAAGAAACTGCTTTTGGGCGTCGCCTTCGCGGCGCTGATGAGTTCATCGGCTTTTGCCGCCAAGATCGGCGTGTCGATGGCCAAGTTCGACGACAATTTCCTGACCGTGCTGCGCAACGGCATGATCGAGCAGGCCAAGGGCATGAGCGGCGTCGAACTGCAGGTCGAAGACGCGCAGAACGACGTTGCCAAGCAGCTCGACCAGATCAAGAACTTCGCGGCTTCGGGCGTCGACGCCATCATCGTCAATCCGGTCGACACCTCGGCCACGCAGGCCATGTCGGACGCCGCCGCGGCCGCCAAGATCCCGCTGGTCTACGTCAACCGGGAGCCGGTCAATGTGAACACGCTGCCGGACAACCAGGCCTTCGTCGCCTCGAACGAGGCCGATTCCGGCACGCTCGAAACCAAGGAAGTCTGCCGCCTGTTCAAGGAAGCCGGCAAGAAGGAAGCCAATGTCTATGTCATCATGGGCGAGCTTTCCAACCAGGCCGCCGTGCAGCGCACCAAAGACATCGAAGAGGTCATCGCCACGCCGGACTGCAGCTTCATCAAGATCATCGACAAACAGACGTCGAACTGGAACCGCGACGAAGCGCAGAACCTGATGACCAACTGGCTGTCGACCGGCAAGCCGTTCGACGGCGTCATCGCCAACAATGACGAAAGCGCCATCGGCGCCATCCAGGCGATGAAGGCCGCCAACATCGACATGAAGTCGGTCGTTGTCGGAGGCGTCGATGCCACCCAGGATGCGCTGGCGGCCATGCAGGCCGGCGACCTTGACGCAACCGTGTTCCAGGATGCTGCCGGCCAGGGCGCCGGTGCGCTGGATGCGGCACTGAAGCTCGCCAAGGGCGAGAAGGTCGAGCACAAGGTCTACGTGCCCTTCCAGCTGGTGACGCCGGCCAACATCGACAAGTTCCTGAAGAAGAACTGAGCAACGGATCCACGGAGCGGCGCTCTCGCGCAAAGACAGCGCCGCTCCTCTTCCCCCGGCGCCTTCGGGTGCCGAGGACGACCGTGGCTGATGGAGGATAGAAGATTGGCACAGACATCTCACGGCGTCGGCGGGGTCAGCTATGACGCGAAGAAGCGCAACTGGCCGGCCGAATTCAACGTCTTCCTGGCGCTCGTCATCCTGGTCGTCATCTTCGAACTGATCGGCCGTATCTTTCTCGGCGACAGTTTCCTGTTCAACACCCGCAGCGACGTCGGCGGTCTCTTCAACGAGGCACGCCTGCAGATCATCATCCTGCAGGTGTCGATCGTCGGCATCATCGCCATCGGCGTGACGCAAGTGATCATCACCGGCGGCATCGACCTGTCCTCGGGCTCGATCGTCGGCGCGACCGCCATGATCGCCATGAGCTTCGCCCAGGTGGCGACCGTCAACGGCAACCCCAACCCCAAGGCGATGTTTTTGGCGCAAGGCTGGACCGACCTGCCGGTCATCGTGCCGGTGCTGGTGGCGATCGGCTGCGGCCTGTTCGCCGGCCTGGTCAACGGCGCACTGATCGCCTACACGCGCATTCCGCCGTTCATCGCCACGCTCGGCATGATGGTCACCGCGCGCGGCATCGCCAAATGGTGGTCCAAGGGCCAGCCGATCTCGTTTCCCACCGAAAGTTTCGCGGCGATCGGCAAGGGCTTGATGCCGGTCATCATCTTCCTGTCGCTGGCCATCCTGTTCCAGCTGATCATGACCTACACCAGGTATGGCAAGCATTGTTACGCGATCGGTTCCAACGAGGACGCCGCGCGCATGTCCGGCATCAAGATCGCCAACCACAAGATCCTGGTCTACGTCATCGCCGGCATTCTCGCCGCGCTCGCCGCCGTGGTGCTCTCTTCCAAGAACCTCACCGCGCAGTCCGGCATGGGCGTGATGTACGAGCTCGACGCCATCGCCATGGCGGTCATCGGCGGCGTCTCGCTGTCGGGCGGCCGCGGCTCGATCATCGGCACGGTGATCGGCTCGCTGATCTTCGGCGTCATCATCTCCGGCTTCACCTTCCTGCGCCTCGACGCCTATTACCAGGAGATGGTCAAGGGCGTGATCATCGTCGGCGCCGTCGTTCTCGACCAATGGCGCCAGCGTATGCGGGCATTGAGGGCTTGATCATGCCAGATATCTCCACGACAGACATCGTCCTGAAGACCGAAAACCTGACCAAGCGCTATGGCGGCGTGCATGCGCTGGAAGGCGCCAATTTCGAGCTGCGCAAAGGCGAGCATGTCGCCATCATGGGTGACAACGGCGCCGGCAAGTCGACCTTCGTGCGCCAGATCACCGCCGTCGAACAGCGCACCAGCGGCCAGGTCTGGTTCGACGGCAAGGAAGTGAATTTTGCCGGGCCGATCGAGGCTCGCACGGCGGGCATCGAGACCGTGTTCCAGAACCTGGCGCTGGCCGACGACCTCGACGTGCCGTCGAACCTGTTCCTCGGCCGCGAAAAGGTGCTGTTCAATCTCGGCCCGTTCTCGATCCTCGACCGCAAATACATGCGCAAGGCGACCGAAGCTGCGCTGATCCGCACCGCCGTAAAGATCCCCAATCTGTCCAACACCATCCGCCATATGTCGGGCGGCCAGCGGCAATGCGTGGCGATCGCCCGGACCGCGACCTTCGCCTCGAAGCTGATCATCATGGACGAGCCGACGGCGGCGCTCGGCGTGCAGGAGACCGCACAGGTCGAAAACATCATCCGCACGCTGAAGGACAATGGCGAGCCGCTGATCCTGATCAGCCACAACATGCGCCAGGTGTTCGACCTCTGCGACCGCATCGTCGTCTTCCGGCGCGGCCGCATCGTCGCCAATCTGCGCAAGGAGAACACGGACGGGCAGGACATCGTCTCCTACATCACCGGGGCCAAGACCGGAGAGGCGGAACTCGCGGCCTAAAACAGGGCGATCACCCGGTTCCGGGACGATCCGCGGCGCTCGGAAACAACTTGCCACCTTTTCCCGACGGGAAGGTGGAGACACAATTCTCTCGAACCCCATCCCCCTAGAGGAAATATCCATGACTGTTCGTTTCGCTCTCCTCGGTGCCGGCCGCATCGGCAAGGTCCACGCGCGCGCCGTCGGCTCCAACCCGCAGGCCAAACTGGTGGCCGTCGCCGATGCCTTCGAGAAGGCGGCGACCGAGCTGGCGAGCGCCTACGGCGCCGAGGTACGCAGCATCGATGCGATCGAGAAAGCCGGGGATATCGACGCCGTCGTCATCTGCACGCCGACCGACACCCATGCCGATCTGATCGAGCGCTTCGCCAAGGCCGGCAAGGCGATCTTCTGCGAAAAGCCGATCGACCTCGACGTCAAGCGCGTCGAGAAGTGCCTGGCCGTGGTCGATAAGGCCAAGGCGACGCTGATGGTCGGCTTCAACCGGCGTTTCGACCCGCATTTCGCGGCCGTGCGCAAGGCGATCGACGATGGCGCCGTCGGCACCGTCGAGATGGTCACCATCACCTCGCGCGATCCGGGCGCGCCGCCGATCGATTACATCAAGCGCTCGGGTGGCATTTTTCGCGACATGACCATCCATGATTTCGACATGGCGCGCTTCCTGCTCGGCGAGGAACCGGTGGCGGTCAGCGCGCATGCCTCGGTGCTAGTGGACAAGAAGATCGGCGAGGCCGGCGATTTCGACTCGGTCAGCGTCATCCTCGAAACCGCGTCAGGCAAGCAGGCCGTCATCTCCAACTCGCGCCGCGCCACCTATGGCTACGACCAGCGCATCGAGGTGCATGGCTCGAAAGGCATGGTGGCCGCCGAGAACCAGCGGCCGGTGTCGATCGAAGTCGCCAACGACAAGGGCTATACCCGCCCGCCGCTGCACGACTTCTTCATGACCCGCTATCTCGACGCCTATGCCATCGAGATTGCCGCGTTCATTGCCGCCGCGACCTCGGGCAAGAAGGCGTCGCCGAGCGGTGCGGACGGGCTGGTGGCGCTGAAGCTCGCCGATGCGGCGCTGAAGTCGGCGACATCAGGCAAGACCGTTCGCCTCGACAAGTAAGAACCCGGACCCAAGCCACAGGAGCAAAGCGATGAGCGCATCAGCCGATCGCAATTCGAACACACGCGCCATCGTCACCGGCGGGGCGCAAGGCATCGGCTTTGCCGTCGCCACGGCACTGGCCGACGAAGGCTGCCGGGCGCTGGCGCTCATCGGCCGCTCGCAGGAGAAGGGCGACAAGGCGGTCGCCGCGCTCAAGAAGTCCGGCGTCGACGCGATCTTCATCAGCGCCGACGTTTCTGATGTGGCCGACTGCAAGCGCGCGGTCGCCGCCGCGCTCTCGCATTTCGGCACCATCAACGCACTGGTCAACGCCGCCGCCACTTCCGCACGGGGCTCGCTGGTCGAAACCTCGGAAGAGCTGTTCGACACGATCTTCGACACCAATGTGCGCGGCCCGTTTTTCCTGATGCAGGGCGTGGTGGCGCATCTCCTGGAGAAGAAGGCGCCTGGCTCGATCGTCAACGTGCTGTCGATGTCGGCGCATACCGGCCAGTCGTTCCTGACGCCCTATTCGACCAGCAAGGGCGCGCTGATGACGCTGACCAAGAACGTCGCCAACGCCTATCGCTTCAACCGCATCCGCTGCAACGCCGTGCTGCCCGGCTGGATGGACACCGAGGGCGAGGACATCGTGCAGAAGAAATGGCACGACGCGCCGGATGATTGGCTGGCGAAGGCCGAAGCTACGCAGCCGATGGGCCAGCTGGTGAAGCCCGACCAGCTTGCCCGTCTGGTCAGCTACATGGTCAGCCCGCAGTCGGGTGTCATGACCGGCTCGCTGGTCGATTACGACCAGAGCGTCGCGGGGGCGTCGCCGGAGTAACGAGCCAGCGCCGCGGCCGGCCCCCTTTCTCCCGTCACTATACGGGGAGAAATGCCCGGCAGGGCAATGAGGGGCAGCGCCGACTTTGATAGTTACATGGTTCGATTGAAGCCGGTGCTTTTCGCCCCCGTCCTATCCGTTGACGCACGCGCCGCCCCTCACCTGCCTGCCGGCATCCTCTCCCCGTATAGTGACGGGGAGAGGGGCGCTCTCGCCAGCGATTTCGCCAACTCATCTACGGCACGTGACAAACGCCTCCGCTTCGACTATATGAGCCGCATGATCCACCTGACCGCCACCTATTGGTACTTTAGCAGCTCGCTGGCGGCGGGAGGATTGCGCTCGATCTGAAGATTGCAGCAACAACATCCGAACAGCCGCCAGACCTGGCGGCTTTTTTGTATCAGCCGGCAGGTTCCCAAAAAGGAGCAGAAAGCCGTGTTGACCACCACAGACGACCTTCGGGTCAAGGAAATCCGAGAACTGAGCACACCCGACCAGGTGATGCGGGAGATCCCGCGCACGCTGACGGCGACGCGCACCGTCAGCGCCTCACGCAACGCCATCCACGCCATCCTGAACGGGACCGACGACCGGCTGCTCGTCGTCGTCGGCCCCTGTTCGATCCACGATCCGGTCGCTGCGGTCGACTATGCCAGCCGTCTGGCGGCGCTGCGCGAGGCCCTGTCCGACCGGTTGGAGATCGTCATGCGGGTCTATTTCGAAAAGCCGCGCACGACGGTCGGCTGGAAGGGCCTGATCAACGATCCCGACCTCGACGGCAGCTTCAACATCGACAAGGGGCTGCGGATGGCGCGCAATGTGCTTTCCGCCGTCAACAATCTCGGCCTGCCGGCGGCAACCGAATTCCTCGACATGACCACCCCGCAATACATTGCCGACCTCGTCGCCTGGGGCGCGATCGGCGCGCGCACGACCGAGAGCCAGATCCACCGCGAACTGGCATCGGGCCTCTCCTGCCCGGTCGGTTTCAAGAACGGCACCGACGGCAATCTCAGGATCGCCGCCGAGGCGGTGAAATCCGCCGCCCAGCCGCATCATTTCATGGCGGTGACCAAGGGCGGCCGCAGCGGCATCGCGACCACCACCGGCAATGAGGACTGCCATGTCATCCTGCGCGGCGGTGTTCAGCCCAACTATGACGCGGTGAGCGTCGAGGCGGCTAGCGTGGAACTCGCCCGCATCGGCGTCGCACCCAGGCTGATGATCGATGTCAGCCACGCCAACAGCTCGAAGAAGCCGGAGAACCAGCCCAAGGTGGCGGCCGACGTCGCGGGCCAGGTGGCGGCGGGTGACGAGCGCATCGTCGGCGTCATGATCGAGAGCAATCTCGTCGCCGGCCGCCAGGACGTGGTGGCAGGCAAGCCGCTCGTCTATGGCCAGAGCATCACCGATGGCTGCATCGACTGGGCAACCACCGAGACCGTGCTGCACGGCCTTGCCGGTGCCGTCGAATGGCGCCGGTCGGCACGCCGCGCCATGATGGAGAGCCGGCCGGGCGCTGCTTGATCTGGCCGGGCACAAGGCAGGGCGGCGGTTCCCGATTTAGCTGGGGATCACGCCGTCCTCAGCCCTTCCCACGCGGTGAACACCGAGACCGCAAACAACAGCAAGCCGGCCGCCCGGCCGGCGAGAACGGTCGCTCGCGGATTGGCGATCAGAAGCTTGCGGCTGCGGCCGGCTGATATTGCGAGCCCGCCATAGATCGCGGCCTGGGTCAGGACCGTCATCAGGCCCATGATGGTCGCCTGCATCCAGATCGGACCATAATCCGGCTTCAGGAATTGCGGGTAGACGGCCAGCACGAAGAGGTAGGCCTTCGGGTTGATCAGGCAGGTTACGAAACCCTGGCGAAACGCCTTCCATGCGGAGCGGCTGCCGGCGGGCCCGCCATCACCGACGGTGATCGAACTGCGCATCAGCGTGATGCCGATGAAGGCCATGTAGGCGGCGCCGGCAATCAGCAGCGGCGTGAACAGGATCGGCACGAAATGCATGAGCAGGCCGACGCCGATCGCGCCGTTCAGCGTGTGCACCATGCCGCCGACCATGATGCCGCCGGTTGCTGCAAGACCTCGGTCGCGTCCGCCGGTCAGCGCATTGGCCAGCACGAACAGCATGTCCATGCCCGGAACGGCGATGATGCCGAACAGGAGGATAAAGAAGAGCCAAAGATTTTCCGCATAATTCATGGATTTTCCGCATAATTCATGTCAGTTGCCCGTCGCCTCCTGCCAGCGTGCCGCAGAAGAATTTGTTGATTTTCAAGCCGATAGGCAGTCCTATAGGTCAACCCAACTGACGATGGTGTGTCAGTTGCGATCGGAGTGGGTGAGAAAATGCGCAAGGCGTCGCGGCTGTTCGAGATCATCCAGATCCTGCGGCTGGCAAGGCAGCCGGTGACGGCGGCAACGATCGCCGCGCAGCTGGAAGTGACTGTGCGTTCCATCTACCGCGACATTGCAGCGCTGCAGGCGATGCGCGTGCCGATCGAGGGCGGACGCGGCATCGGTTATATATTGCGTCCCGGCTTCGACCTGCCGCCGCTGATGTTTTCGATCGAGGAGATGGAGGCGATCGTCCTGTCGCTGGCGCTGCTGGAGCGCACGGGAGACGACGAGCTCAAGCAGGCGGCCAAGCGTGTCGGCGCCAAGATCGCCGGTGCGGTGCCGCCGCCGTTGCGGCAGACGCTCGACGCCAATGCGCTGCATGCGTGGGGTTTCGCCGCGCCCTCGGCCGGCACCATCGACCTGGCGCTGGTGCGCCGCGCCATCCGCGACGAGGAGAAGCTCGACCTTTCCTACCGCGACGAGATGGGCCGCGCCTCCGAGCGCCTCGTCCGGCCGATCGCGCTCATCTATTACGCCGAAACCGCCAACATCGTCGCCTGGTGCGAGCTGCGCCAGGCGATCCGCAATTTCCGCAGCGACCGGATCGCGGATTGCCAGCCGACCGGGCTGCGCTTCAAGGGCGAAGGCGACCGCTTGCGTCAGGTCTGGGTCAACGGCTGGGAGGCGAATGCGGCGGTTGGCAGCTGACGCGATTTCCCTTCTCCCCCTTGTGGGAGAAGGTGGATCGGCGCGTTAGCGCCGAGACGGTTGAGGGGTGTTCCAGCGGAATGAGACGCTGGCGTTCCCTGGAACACCCCTCGTCCGTCGCCTTCGGCGACACCTTCTCCCACAGGGGGAGAAGGGAAGCCGCCGCCTTACCTCACGTCGACCCAGCGCTTTTCCTCGAAGGAGCGCGCCATTGCATGCACGGTGCGTTCGATCTCCAGCCCTTCACCGAACTCGATGAGCCGCGCCGGCTTGCCGGCAAGCCGCGTCAACAGTTCGTGGCACTCGATGATCTTGAGATCGTTGAAGCCCAGGCTGTGGCCGGGCGCCGGCACGAAAAGATCGTAGGGCTTGTGCTGCGGCGCCACCAGGATGGTCCGATAGCCCTGTTCGGTCGGGCGATCGGACGTGAGATAGAGCTGGAACTCGTTCATCCGCTCCTGGTCGAACAGGATCGACCCTTTCGAGCCGAATATCTGGATGGCGATGCGGCCCTTGCGGCCCCAGGCCGAGCGGTTGACCAGCAGCGTGCCGGCAATGCCGTTTTCCAGATGCATCAAGACGCTGGCGATATCATAGGTCTCGACCGCGCGGCGTCCGCCCGCCGCCAGCTTGCGGTCGGCATAGGGTTTGGCCATGTCGCAGATGACGCTGGCGACGCGGCCGAACAGCGCCGAGACCAGAGACAGCGGATGCACGGCGAAATCGTCGAGCGCGCCATAGCCGGAAGCGGCCTCGTGCTTCCAGAAGAACAGCGCTTCCGGGTCGGCCATGAAATCCTCGTCCATCTCGATGCGCAGATGGTTGACCTCGCCGATGATCTTCTCGTCGAGCAGCGCGCCGATGTGACGGATGGCCGGGCTCTGGATGTAGTTGTAGCCAAGCGCGGCGACCTTGCCTGACTTCCTGGCCGCTGCCGCCATCGCCTCGGCCTCGGCGAAGCTTGGCGCCATCGGCTTTTCGCACCACAGATGTTTGCCGGCCTCCAGGACCGCGATGGCCATTTCCGGATGGTACTGGTTGGGCGTGGTCAGCGAGACGATATCGACCTCCGGATCGTTGACGACGGCGCGCCAGTCGCCGGACGCTTTCTCGAAGCCGAATTCGCCGGCCTTGCGCTGGGCCAAGTCCTCATTGACCTCGCCGAGATGGACAAGCCGTGGCTTGGCCACGCCTGGAAAGACGGCACCGACGGCGCTCCACGCGATGGCGTGGCATTTGCCCATGAAGCCCGTGCCGATAAGACCTACGCCGACCATCTTTCCTTGTTCCTCCACTGATAGAAAGGTTGCGTGGATGAATTAGTCCATTTTTATCGGGAATGGAATGTCTGCCTCATTTTTTATGGTGTTCTTGCGCAGGCTCGCTATGATGGGGCAGAGAGGATGCTTCCAGTGCATGCCGCCCAAAAGCGCCCTGCGTTTTTGGAACAACGGCATGCATGGGATCAAACGGCCTAAAGCGCGCCGCTGAAACCGCTTCGACGTGACGCGCTTTGGACAAGCTTGGACGGGCCGACGATGGACGAACGGGTACCTCGCGACTTCGAGACGCTGCGCGCCACGATCCTCGATCGGCGCGAAAGCCTGCCCAAGCGTATCGCCCAGATCGCCGCCTATGCGCTCGACAATCCCGACGACATCGCCTTCGGCACCGCGGCCAGCATCGCCGCCTCGGCCGGCGTGCAGCCCTCCACCCTCATCCGCTTTGCCCAGCAGCTTGGCTTCGACGGCTTCACCAGCCTGCAGCAGGTGTTTCGCGAGCGGCTGCGCGAGCGCAATTCGTCCTATGACGAGCGGTTGCAGGCGCTGCGCGCCAAGGCCGATGCCGGCGCCGGCCACCGGGCGATCTTCGACGGTTTCATTGCCGCCGCCAGCACCTCGCTCAACGACATTTCCCGCACGCTTGACGACGCGCACCTTGAAGATGCGATTTCGCTGCTGGCGAAGGCTCAGACCATCTATGTGCTGGCCAAGCGGCGCTCCTACCCGGTGGCGAGCTATATCGCTTATGCGCTGGGCAAGTTGAAGATCCGCAACCAGCTGATCGAATCGGCAGCCGGCCTGAACGCCGAGATGGTCTCCTTCGCCACGCCGGCGGACGCCGTCATCGCCATCAGCTTCTCGCCCTATGCGCCGGCCACCATCGAGGAAGCCCGCGCCATTTCCGAGCAGGGCGTGCCGATCGTGGCCATCACCGACAGCTCGTTTTCGCCGCTTGCCCAGTTCGCCAGCGTGTGGTTCGAGGTTGCCGAGGCGGATTTCGCCGGCTTCCGTTCGCTGTCGGCAACGATGGCGCTGGCCATGGCGCTGACCGTCGGCGTCGGCGAGAAACGGCGCGACGTCAGCCGCAAGCGCAAGGCCTGAGCCTGTCCTGACGCGACGCGGCCGGGCCAGAAACCGGACCCAGCCGATCGCTTGCCGCGGCTTCGGTCGGGGATCATGCTTCCGTACTTTTCAGCCTGGGAATGCTCATTCCATATTGACTATGGATTGGAATTATTATTTCATATTGCCGGCACCACGCTGCCGCTCGCGCGTGTTACCCAAACAATGTTGTTCATGACAACAAGACCGACGGGAGGTTCCAATGAGCGAAGCCGTGGACGCAAGACAGGCGCCGCTCGACGTCATCACCATCGGTCGTGCCTCGGTCGACCTCTATGGCCAGCAGATCGGCTCGCGGCTGGAGGACATCACCTCCTTCGCCAAGTCGGTCGGCGGCTGCCCGGCCAACATCTCGGTCGGCACGGCCAGGCTCGGCCTGCGCTCGGCGCTGCTGACGCGCGTCGGGGACGAGCAGATGGGCCGCTTCATCCGCGAGCAGTTGAAGCGCGAAGGCGTCAACACCGACGGGTTGAAGACCGACAAGGAACGGCTGACCGCGCTGGTGCTGCTTTCGGTCGAGGATGAGGGCGTTTCGCCGATGATCTTCTACCGCTCGGACTGCGCCGACATGGCGCTGGCCGAGGAGGATATCGACGAAGCGTTCATCTCCTCGGCGCGCGCGATCGTCGTCACCGGCACGCATTTTTCGCGCCCCAACAGCGATGCCGCCCAGCGCAAGGCGATCCGCATCATGAAAGCCAAGGGCGGCAAGGTGGTCTTCGACATCGACTACCGGCCGAACCTGTGGGGCCTCGCCGGCCATGCCGAGGGCTTCGAGCGCTATGTGAAGTCCGATCGGGTCTCGGCCCAGTTGAAGACGGTGCTGCCCGATTGCGATCTCATCGTCGGCACCGAGGAAGAGATCATGATCGCGTCCGGCGCCGACGACTGCCTGAGCGCGCTGAAGACGATCCGCGCGCTGTCTTCGGCGACCATCGTGCTCAAGCGCGGCGCCATGGGCTGCATCGTCTATGACGGGCCGATCAGCGACGATCTGGAAGACGGCATCGTCGGCAAGGGTTTTCCGATCGAGATCTACAATGTGCTCGGCGCCGGCGACGCCTTCATGTCTGGCTTTCTGCGCGGCTGGCTCGGCGGCGAAGACCATGCGACGGCGGCGACCTGGGCCAATGCCTGCGGCGCCTTCGCCGTCTCGCGGCTGCTGTGCGCGCCGGAATATCCGACCTTCGAGGAGCTGCAGTTCTTCCTCAAGAACGGCAGCAAGCATCGGGCGCTGCGCAAGGACGAGGCGATCAACCACATCCATTGGGCGACAACCCGCCGGCGCGACGTTCCCTCGCTGATGGCGCTGGCCTGCGACCATCGCATCCAGCTCGAGGATGTCGCCGCGAAGGCCGGCGCCGATCCGGCGCGCATCCGCGATTTCAAGGTGCTGGCGGTCAAGGCGGCGGCCAAGGTCGCCGCCGGGCGCGACGGCTATGGCATGCTGATCGATGAGAAACATGGCCGCGAGGCGATGTTCGAATTCGCCCGCCATCCCTTCGCCTGGCTCGGCCGGCCGGTCGAATTGCCCGGTTCGCGGCCGCTGCGCTTCGAATTCTCGCAGGACATCGGCTCGCAGCTCACCGAATGGCCTGTCGATCACTGCATCAAGTGCCTGTGCTTCTACCACCCGGACGACCCGGCGGCGCTCAAGGAAGAGCAGCAGCAGAAGCTGCGCGCGCTGTTCGAGGCGGCGCGGAAAGTCGGCCGGGAGCTTCTCATCGAGATCATCGCCGGCAAGCATGGCAAGCTCGACGACACGACGATCCCGCGCGCGCTGGAGGAACTCTATGCGCTCGGCATCAAGCCGGACTGGTGGAAGCTCGAACCGCAGGCGTCGAGCGGCGCCTGGGCCAGGATCGAAGCCGTCATCCTGAAACACGATCCCTGGTGCCGCGGCATCGTGCTGCTTGGGCTGGAAGCACCGCAGGACGAGCTGGAAGCGGCCTTCGCCGCTACCGCCAAGGCGCCGATCGTGAAAGGTTTTGCCGTCGGCCGGACCATCTTCGTCCACGCGGCCGAACAATGGTTGGCCGGCAAGATGTCGGATGACGAGGCCGTCGCCGACATGGCATCGCGCTTCGAACAGCTGACCGAAGCGTGGCTTGCCGCACGCGGCCGCAAAGCAGCATAAGAAGAGCGCAGCTTAACAAGACGCGACGCAGGACCGCGGAGGAAAACACCATGAGCAAGACAATCCGCCTGACGATGGCGCAGGCGCTGATCCGCTTTCTCAGCCGCCAGATGGCCGAGATCGACGGCCAGAAAGTGCCTATTTTCGGCGGCGTCTGGGCGATCTTCGGCCACGGCAATGTCGCCGGCATCGGCGAGGCGCTGTACCAGGTTCGGCAGGAATTGCCGACCTTTCGCGCCCATAACGAACAGGCGATGGCGCATGCGGCGATCGCCTATGGCAAGGCCAATTTCCGCCGCCGCTTCATGGCCGCGACCTCTTCGATCGGCCCGGGCGCGCTCAACATGGTGACGGCTGCGGCACTGGCGCACGTAAACAGGTTGCCCGTCCTGTTTTTGCCAGGCGATGTCTTCGCCAACCGCATTCCCGATCCGGTGCTGCAGCAGGCCGAGGACTTTTCCGATGGCACGGCGACGGTCAATGACTGCTTTAAGCCTGTGTCGCGCTATTTCGACCGCATCACCCGGCCCGAACAGATCATCCCGGCGCTGAGCCGCGCGATGCAGGTGTTGACCGATCCGGCCGAATGCGGCCCGGTAACGCTGTCGCTCTGCCAGGACGTACAGGCCGAGGCCTACGACTATCCCGAGAGCTTTTTCGCCGAGCGGGTCTGGCACCAGCGCCGGCCGCGTCCGGATCGCGGCGAACTGGCAGCGGCGGTGGCGGCGCTGAAAAGCGCGAAGAAGCCGCTGATCATCGCCGGCGGCGGCGTGCTTTATTCGCAGGCTTCCGATGAACTGGCGAAATTCGTGGAAGGTGCCGGCATTCCTGTGTGCGAGACGCAAGGCGGCAAATCCTCGCTGCCGGACAATCATCCGCTCAACATGGCGGCGGTCGGCGTCACCGGCACCTCGGCCGCCAACAGGCTCGCCGAAGAGGCCGATGTGGTGCTGGCCATCGGCACGCGCCTGCAGGATTTCACCACCGGCTCGTGGGCGCTGTTCAAGAACTCCGGCAAGACCATCATCGGGCTCAACGTGCAGCCTTTCGATGCCGGCAAGCACCGCGCGCTGCCGCTGGTCGCCGACGCGGCCGAAGGACTCGCCGAACTGGGTGCCGCGCTCAAGGGCTGGAAAGCGCCTGCCGCCTGGACCGACAATTCCGCTGCCGGGAAGAAGGCCTGGCAGGTTGACGCCTCCAAGGTGACGGCGTCGACCAACGCTGCCTTCCCCTCGGATGCGCAGGTGATCGGCGCCGTGCAGCGTGCAATGGGGTCAGGCGTGATTTTGCTGAACGCGTCGGGCGGCCTGCCGGGTGAACTGCATAAACTCTGGCAGGCGGGAGCGCCCGGCTCGTACCATGGCGAATATGGCTTCTCGACCATGGGCTACGAGATTGCCGGCGGGCTCGGCGCCAAGATGGCCAAGCCCGACCGGGAGATCGTCGTCATGGTCGGCGACGGCTCCTACCTCATGATGAATTCCGAAATCGCCACATCGGTGATGCTCGGCCTGAAGCTCACCATCGTGGTGCTCGACAACAGGGGTTATGGCTGCATCAACCGGCTGCAGATGGCCACCGGCGGCGCCAACTTCAACAACCTCCTGAAGGACTCGCGCCACGAGATCCTGCCCGACATCGACTTCGCCGCGCACGCGGCGAGCCTGGGCGCGATCGCCGAAAAAGTGCCGTCGATCGCCGGGCTGGAAAATGCGCTGCAAAAGGCCAAGGCAAACGACCGCACCACGGTGCTGGTCATCGACACCGACCCGCTTGTCTCCACCGATGCCGGCGGCCATTGGTGGGATGTGGCGGTGCCGGAAGTGTCGGCGCGGCCCCAGGTCAACGCGGCGCGCAAGGCCTATGACGAGAAGCGGCAGATGCAGAGCGTTGGCGATTGATATCGGCGCTGACCCCCACCCCGCTGCTGCGCAGCGACCCTCCCCACAAGGGGGAGGGTGAACAAGAAACCGGAGCTAAAACTTGAAAGCCAAACTGGGCATGTCCCCCATTGCATGGTGGAACGACGATCTTGCCGAACTCAGCGATGACGTGTCGCTGGAAGAATGCCTGCGCCAGTCGCGTTCGGCCGGCTTCACCGGCATGGAGATGGGCCGGCGTTTTCCCAACGACCCCGCTGTCATGCTGCCGATCCTGAAGAAGGCTGACGTGACGCTGTGCGGCGGCTGGTTTTCCGGCACGCTGGTCGACGAGGAGATGGCGAAGAACCAGGATCGTATCCAGCCGATGATCGACCTGTTCAAGGCGGTCAACGCGCCCTGCATCGTCTATGGCGAGGTCGGCCGCTCGATTCAGGGCGACCGCTCCAAGCCGCTGGCCACCAAGCCGAAACTCTCGGACGATGAGATGAAGGCCTATGCCAAGCGCGTGACCGCTTTCGGCGAATGGTGTGCCGGGCAAGGCATGCCGCTGTCCTATCACCACCACATGGCGGCCGTGGTCGAGACCGAGCCGGAGCTCAATGCCTTCATGCGCCATTCCGGCGAAGGCATTCCGCTGCTGCTCGACGCCGGACATCTGGCCTTCGCCGGCGGCGATGTGCTGCGCGCCATCGACAACCACCACAAGCGGATCAGCCATGTGCATGTGAAGGATGTGCGCATGGGGGTGATCGACAAGCTCGATCGCACCAAGCAATCGTTCCTCGACGCGGTGGCGCTCGGCGCCTTCACCGTGCCGGGCGACGGCTCGCTGGATTTCGGCGCCATCGTGCAGCGCTTCGCCGACCATGGCTATGAGGGCTGGTTCGTGGTCGAGGCCGAGCAGGACCCGAAGAAGAACCCCCCGCTGAAGATGGCGCAGCTTGGCCACAAGGAGCTGATGCGAGTGATGACCGCCGCCGGCTATACGGTCGAAACCCAGGGTTTTCCGAATGCCTGACGCGATGGGTTCACGGCGAAGCAGGTTGCTGTAGATTGGCGCGATGAAAGATTCCGAGCACCCCTTCTTCCGCCCGCTTTGGCGGCGTGTCGCCGTCGTCGCGGTCTGCGTCATCTGGTCGATCATCGAGTTCGCCACCGGCACCCCGTTCTGGGGCGTCATCGCGCTCGGCTTCGCCGGCTACGGCGTTTGGCAGTTTTTCTACCTCTACAAGCCGGTCGATGAGAGCAAGGCGCCGGCCGAGGCCGAACCGAAGGAATAGAGGGGCCGTTGGGCGCCGAACGGGTCGCGTGCGTTGGAGATTGCCTGAAACGCCTCCCGCCTCGTCATCCTGGGGCGGAGCAAGGAGCGACGCGGCGCGGCGCAGACCCCAGGATGACGAAGGCGGGGCCTCGGCGCACCTCGAATATCTGCGATAGGAGACAAAAAATGTCGAAGCTGCTCGTCAAAGCCGACAAGGGCCATGGCCGCGTCGCTCATGTGACGCCGGAAAGCGCCGGCTGGACCTATGTCGGTTTCGACCTGCATCGGCTGAAGCCGGGCGAAACGGCTTCCGGAAAGACTGACGACCGCGAAATCTGCCTGGTCTTCGTCACCGGCAAGGGCAAGGCGAAAGCCGGCGGCAAGGACCTCGGCCTGCTCGGCGAACGTATGTCGCCCTTCGAGGGCAAGCCATGGTCGGTCTATGTGCCGCAGGGATCGGACTGGTCCGTGACCGCGGACACCGAACTGGAACTCGCCGTCTGCTCGGCGCCGGGCCTCGGCGGCGGCCTGCCGGTCCGGGTGATCGGACCCGACGATCTCGGCCAAGAGGTGCGCGGCAAGGGCACCAACACGCGCTACGTCACCAACATCCTGCCGGAAGGCCAGCCGGCGGACTCGCTGCTGGTGGTCGAGGTCATCACGCCCGGCGGCCACACGTCGAGCTATCCGCCGCACAAGCATGACCAGGACAATCTGCCCGCCGAATCCTATCTCGAGGAAACCTACTACCACCGCCTCAACCCGCCGCAGGGCTTTGCCTTCCAGCGCGTCTATACCGACGCCGACAAGAGCGGCCATCGCGCGCTCGACGAGGCGATGGCGATCGAGGACGGCGATGTCGTGCTGGTGCCCGAGGGCTACCATCCCTGCGCCGCCTGCCATGGCTATGATCTCTATTATCTCAACGTCATGGCCGGACCGAAGCGGACGTGGAAATTCCACAATGCGCCCGAGCACGAATGGTTGATGAAGGCCTGACCGTTCCGGGTTTTCGGCCGAAGCCACTGGTCCAGCTCGGAAAAATCGTCGGCTAAGGACCGACAGGGGTCGATTTGCCATCGAAAACCCTTCAAAGCTTCGTCAATCCGTCATGGAAATCACCTATGGCAGCGAGACTGACGAGGATTTTTCATGCGCTACGCCATCTATTTCACCCCCCGGCAGGACGAGCCGCTGGCGCGGATCGCAGCCAACTGGCTGGGCCGCGACCCGTTCGGCGCCGCGACGAAGCCCGTCGAGGCGGTGGCTGACCTGTCGGCGGCGGAAGTCGCCTTCCACACCGCTTCGGCGCGCCGCTACGGCTTCCACGCGACGCTGAAGGCGCCCTTCCGCCTGGCGGCCAACGAGACCGAGGCCTCGCTGCGCGCGGCACTCGACCATTTTGCCGAAGCAACGCCGGTGGTGACGATCCCGCGTCTTGTCGTCAGCCAGATCGACAGTTTCTTCGCGCTCGTGCCGGAAGGACCATTGCCGCCGCTCAACCGTTTCGCCGATGACGTCGTGCGCGATTTCGACCGCTTCCGTGCGCCGCTGACCGAGGCCGAGATCGAGCGGCGCAGCCCGGATTCGCTGAAGCCAGCCGAGTTTCGCAACCTCTGCCAGTGGGGTTACCCTTATGTCTTCGAGACCTTCCGCTTCCACATGACGCTGTCCGGCCGGGCCGGGCCACAGGAAAGCCCACGTCTGCGCGCAGCAATCGACAGCCTGTTCGCGGAGGTGCTTTCGCAGCCGGTGCTGGTGGATGCGCTGACGCTGTTCGTCGAACTCGAACCGGGGGCACCGTTCATGGTGCTTTCCCATCACGCGCTTGGGCGCCGCCCGGCCAGAAAGACCGCCTGAGCCGGAACAGTTCCGACCGGAAGAACCAAGGATTGCCTGAAATGACCGCCGAGACCGTTCTTTCCAATGCCCGCATCGTGCTTGCCGACGAGATCGTCGAGGGTTCGCTGGTGCTGCGCGACGGGCTCATCGCCGGCATCGATGCGGGCACTGGCCAAACCGGCGGGAATATGGCCGGCGAGGACATGGGCGGCGATTACATCATTCCCGGGCTGGTCGAACTCCACACCGACCATCTCGAGGGCCATTACGCGCCACGGCCGAAGGTGCGCTGGAACCCGATCGCCGCCGTGCTTGCCCATGACGCGCAGGTGGCGACCGCCGGCATCACCACCGTGCTCGACGCCCTGCGCGTCGGCATGGACGAGGACGCCGATCTCACCTCCGCCGACATCCGCAAGCTGGCCGATGCCATCGAGGACAGTGTGCAGCAGGACCGGCTGCGGGCCGACCATTTCATCCACCTGCGCTGCGAGGTTTCGGCGCCGGACTGCCTCAAGGCTTTCGCCAATTTCGACGGCGACGAGCGGGTCAAGCTGGCATCGCTGATGGACCATGCCCCGGGACAGCGCCAGTTCGTCAATCTGGAAACCTATGCCTATTACTACCAGCGCAAGCTGAAGCTGACGGACCGCGACTTCCAGAAATTCTGCGAGAAGCGGATGAGCGAGTCGGCGCTCAATTCGAGGCCGAACCGGGTGCATATCGCCGCCGCCTGCCAGGAGCGCGGGATCGTGCTGGCCAGCCATGACGATGCAACCATCGGCCATGTCGGCGAGGCGATCGAACAGGGCGTGCGCGTCGCCGAGTTCCCGACCACGCAAGAAGCCGCGCGCGCTTCGAAAGAAGCCGGGCTCGGCGTGCTGATGGGCGCGCCCAACGTCATGCGCGGCGCCTCGCATTCGGGCAATGTCTCGGCCCGCACGCTGGCGAGCGACGGCCTGCTCGACATCCTGTCATCCGACTATATTCCCTTCAGCCTGATCCAGTCCGCCTTCTTCCTCGGCGACGTGGTCGAAGGCATCTCGCTGCCGCAGGCGGTCGCCATGGTTTCGAAGAACCCGGCCGAAGCGGTTGGCCTCAATGACCGCGGCATCATCGAGCAGGGCCGGCGCGCCGACCTGGTGCGCGTGCGCGTCGACGACCATGTTCCGGTGGTGCGTACCGTCTGGCGGCAGGGACTGCGGGTTGCATGATGGTGTCGGCCTTGATCGAGCGTGAACTGTCCGCCGAAACGTTTCCGATCCGCCATGGCGTCTTTGTCGCCGTCGTCGGCCCAAGCGGCGCCGGCAAGGACACGGTGATCGGCTACGCCCGCGCGCTGTTCACCGATGAGACCCGGCTGGAGTTCGTCCGCCGCGTCATCACCAGGCCGTGCGATGCGGCGAGCGAGGATCACGACACGCTGGCCGACGCCGCCTTCGTCGAAGCCGAGGCCGACGGCGCCTTCGCCATCTCCTGGGAGGCGCATGGCCTGCGCTATGGCCTGCCCGCCGATGTCGACTGGTCGGTGGCCAACGGCCGTGTCGCGGTGGCGAATGTGTCGCGCGCGGTCATTCCGGTGTTGCGCGAGCGCTACGCCAACCTGGCCATAGTCGAAATCACCGCATCGCCGAATGTGCTGGCCGAGCGGCTGGCGATGCGCGGCCGCGAGTCGCGCGGCGAAGTGCTGGCGCGGCTGGCACGCAGCGCCAATGTCACCCTGTCCGGTCCTGGCGTCACCTCGATCGACAACAGCGGCGCGCGCGAAGTGGCCGGCGAACGCTTCGCCGAGCTGTTGCGCAAGGCCATGGCCTTTTCCGATATGTCGGGCCTGATCTAGTTTTCATCGCTTCCAACATGGCTGACTGCCGTGCAGACCTTCCTATGGGCTCACGAGCGGTTGACTGGACGCATCAGCACGATGCAGTGTGGTACCGTTACCATATATCGATCCGAAGTCGGCTGAAGCGGTCATGGACAGGTCTTAAATATTATAATAGCATACCATTATATCTGCGGAGGAGCGCTGCGCCCCGGTTTTGCAAGGGGATGTCAGCGAAGCGAGCAAGAATTTACGTCGTCGCGCGGCCTGCGCCCCGCATGAGCGATGCCGACACGAGGCGCTCAAAAAATGCATGGGAGGAAAACATGCGGACTTTCCTGGGAGGGGCCGGTGCCTTGCTGGCCGGCTTTGTGCTGGCGCTTTCGGCGCTGTTGCCGTCGATCGCTTCGGCGCAGTCGGTCGAGGATATCATCTCGCGCGGCAAGCTGGTCGTCGCCATCGACACCACGACGCCGCCCTACGGCTTTCTCGACGCCAACCTGAAGCCGACCGGCTTCGACATCGAGGTCGCCAACAAGATGGGCGAAGCACTCGGCGTGCCCGTCGAATTCGTCACCGTCACCTCGCCCGGCCGCATTCCGGCGCTGCTGACCAAGCAGGTCGACGCGGTGATCTCGATCTTCTCGATCACCCCGGCACGGGCCATCCAGATCGACTATTCGATCCCCTATGCCGGACAGTCGGCGGTGGTGATCGCGCCGAAGAGCACCAGCATCAAGGGCGTCGCCGACCTGGTCGGCAAGAAGGTCGGCCTGACGCGCGGCACCGGCGAGGACGGGCTGCTGACCAAGGCCGCGGAGGCCAATCCGGGCATCGAGATCCTGCGCTTCGACGACTATTCCTCGCTGCTGCAGGCGATGGTGTCGGGCCAGATCGACGCCATGGGCGGCGGCGACTATGGCGAGATCTATCTGAAGAAGGCGCAGAACGGCGACGCGTTCGAACAGAAATACGTGCTGAAGACCTTCTACTTCGGCATCGGCGTCGCCAAAGGCAACGACAATCTGCGGCAGTGGATCAACACCTGGCTGTTCGCCATGAAGACCGACGGCACGCTGGATGCGCTGTCGATGAAGTACCGCAACCAGCCGCTGCCGGTGCTGCCGGTTTTCTGATCGCACTTCCATGAAGCAGCGGGGCCTTTCTGGGCCCCGCTTTTCGTGACGGGATGCCCATGCAAACCGCCCTGCAATTCGGCCCGATCCTTGTCCATCTCGACCTCTTGCTGCGCGGCCTGGAGAAGACCATCCAGCTGGCGGCGCTGTCGATCCTGTTCGGCACCGCCATCGGTATCCTCGGCGCCGTCGGCCGCAGCTTCGGGCCGCGCTTTCTGTCTTGGACGATCGCCGCCTATGTCGAACTGATCCGCAACACGCCGCTCCTGATCCAGCTCTATTTCGTGTTCTTCTCGCTGCCGCTGTTCGGCTTCAAACTGTCGAGCAACATGGCGGCCGTCGTCGCGCTGTCGATCCATCTCGGCGCCTATGCGACCGAGATCCTGCGCGCCGGCATCGAAGCCATCCCAGAGGGACAGATCGAGGCGGCAAAATCGCTTGGCCTCGGCCGCTACCGCATTATCCGCCATGTCGTGCTGGTGCCGGCGGCGCGGGCAGTCTACCCGTCGCTGTCGGCGCAGTTCATCCTGCAGATCATGGGCACCTCGATCGTCGGCGCGATCGCGGCGGAAGAGCTGACGGCGGTCGCCAACAATCTGGTCATGCAGACCTTCAGGAGCTTCGAGGTCTACATCGTCATCGCCATCATCTATTTCGTGCTGGTGCAGACCGCCAGCCTGCTCTTCGCCGGCATCGGCAAACTCATGTTCCGCTGGAAGGCCTGAGCGATGAGCCTGCGCGACTTCGGCCCCAACGAACTGATGTTCCTGCTGCTCGCGACGCGCTGGACGATCCTGCTGGCCCTGATCGCTTTTGCCGGCGGCGGGCTGATCGGCCTGGTGGTGGCGGCGATACGCGTGGCGCCGGCACGGCCATTGCGCTGGCTTGCCGCCGGCTACATCCAGTTCTTCATGGGCACGCCGATCCTGATCCAGCTGTTCATGGCCTATTACGGCTCTTCGTTCCTCGGCTATCGACCGGATCCGTGGGTGGCGGCCGCCGTGACCTTCTCGCTCAATGGCGGCGCCTTCTTCGGCGAGATCTTCCGCGGCGCCATCGAGGCGATCCCGAAGGGGCAATGGGAGGCGGCCACTGCGCTCGGCTTCCGTTTCGTCAGGACGCTGCGGCTGGTGATCATCCCGCAAGCGGTGCGGCTGATGCTGCCGCCGACCGTCGGCTTCATGGTGCAGATCGTCAAGACGACATCGATCGCCTCGCTGATCGGGCTGACCGAGCTTGCCCGCGCCGCCACGCAGGTCAACACCGTGACCTTCCAGCCGGTGATGGTGTTCGGCACGGTGTCGATCATCTACTTCGCGCTGTGCTGGCCGCTGTCGCTCTATGCCGGCTATCTCGAGCGTCGTTTCGCTACCGGAACGGTCCGCAAGGTCGAGACGCCGCTGGTCATGTCGGCCGTTTAACCGGTCAGCCCTTGAACGCCGGCAAGGCCAGGCCCTTGACGCCGACATCGAGCGCGAACAATCCGCCCGGGTTCTTCTGTCCAACGAAATGACCGGCCGGGCGCCTGAGCACGGCGGAGGTGACATAGAGGATATCGAGATCCTTGCCGCCGAATTCGCAGCAGGTTGGCAGGTCGGTCGGCAACAGCACGGTCTGCATCAGGCGGCCGTCGGGGTCGTAGCGGCAGACCTTGCCGGTGACCGGGATGGTGACCCAGTAGCAGCCCTCGGCGTCCACCGTGGCGCCATCGGCGACGCCGCCCGTCACCGTCATGTCGATGAAGGTGCGGCGGTTTTCGATGTCGCCGGTGGCCGGGTCGAAATCATAGGCCCAGACCGCGCCGGCGTGGCTGTCGGAGAAATACATGGTCCTGGAATCCGGGCTCCAGGCCAGCCCGTTGGAGCAACCGATGCCGTCGACCATCTTGTGGACGGACAGGTCGGGATCTAGCCTATAGAGCGCGCCGATGAATTCGATCGGCTTGCCCTGCACCTCGAACATGGTGCCCGACCAGAAGCGGCCCTGGCGGTCCGGCTTGCCGTCGTTGAAGCGGGTCTTCGGCATATGCGCTTCCGGATCGACGATCGCCTCGAATTTGCCGGTGGCGGGATCGAAGAAATGGAAGCCGTCGGTCATGGTCAGCACCAGGCCGCCCTTCTCGCGCAGGCCGAGGCAGCCGAGATATTCGGGTGTCTCGAAAACATCGTCCTTGCCGGTCGCGGGATCGTAGCGGTGGATCAGCTTCTTCCAGATGTCGATCCACCAGAGCACGCCGGCCTTGGGGTCCCAGAGCGTGCCTTCGCCGAGTTCGGCGCCGGCATCGACGACACAGGTGATTTCGACCATGGTCAGCCCTCTTTTCCGCGCAGCTTGCCGCCGAGACCGGCGAAGGTTTCGCTGCCGATCGACACGGTGAGCAGGATCACCGCGCCATAGACGATGAGCAGCGCGCCGCTCGACAGGTTCAGAGCCGGCAAAAGACCGGTGAGGATGGTCAGCACCATGGCGCCGGCGACGGTGCCGAGATAATGGCCGCTGCCGCCGAGGATCGAGGCGCCGCCGATGGCGACAGCGGCGATCGAGGTGAACAGATAGGCGTCGCCCATGCCGAGATAGGCCTGGCCGGAATAGCCGGTCAAAAGCATGCCGGCGAAGGCTGCCGTGAGGCCTGACAGGACATAGGTGAGGATGGTGGTGCGCGCCGTCGGCACGCCGGAGAATTCGGCGACCGTGGCGCTGGTGCCGAGCGCATAGAGGTGACGGCCGAACGCCGCCTTGGAGAGCAGCAGCGTCGCCACCAGCGTCAGCCCGAGCCAGATCAGCGCGATGACCGGGAAGCCGCCGAGGCGGCCGACCGACAGGAACTGGATCAAGGCCGGCGCCGAAGGGGTGGGCGAGCCGCCGGTCAGCACAAGGATCAGGCCTTGCAGGATGACGTTGGTGGCCAAGGTCATGATGATCGGCGGCACGCCGAACTGAGCGACGCCGACGCCGTTGATCAGGCCGATGAAGGCGCCGCCGGCGAGCAGCAGCGGCATCACCCAGACCAGCGGCAGGTCCTGGCCGCCGCACAACAGCGCCATGACGATGGCGGCCGAATTCAGCACCCATGGCACCGACAGGTCGATGCCGCCGCCGATGATGACGAAGGTCTGGCCGAGCGCGACGATGCCGACGAAGGCCGCCAGCACGACGGTCGAGCGCATGTTGGAAACCGACAGGAATCCCGGCGAAAACAGCGCCGTGACCAGGAGCAGCACGACCATGCCGGCATAGGCAAGCACGATGAGGCGGTTGCGGGCGAGGAAGGCGCTCATTGGACACGGTTCCTTGCGGCCTTCTCGGCGACGGAACTGGCCAGCACCGAGAGCAGCAGGATGACGCCGGAAACAACCGGCTGCCAGTAGCTCGACACATGCAGGACGAAGACGAGATTGCCGATCAGCGTCAGCACGAAGGCGCCGATCAGCGTGCCGGCGAGATGGCCACGGCCGCCGAACAGGCTGACGCCGCCGATGACCGCCGCCGCCACCGAAGGCAGGATATAGTCCTTGCCGATGGTAGGCGAGCCGGCACCGGTCTGCGTCACCAGGAACAGTGCGGCGCCGGCCGCGAACAGGCCTGAGAGACCATAGGTGACGAGGTTGACGCGGGTGATCGAAACACCCGACAGGAAGGCCGATTTTTCGTTGGAGCCGGTCGCCTGGATGGCTATGCCGACACGCGTGGCGCGGAACCACCACCAGAACACGAGCAACGCCAGCAGCATCCAGACCGGACTGGTCAGGCTGAACATCTGTGCCGAGGCGAAGCCGACCCACCAGGAAGGAACGCTGCCGCCATCGGTCGGCAGGATGATCATGGCGACGCCGTTGAGGATCGACCAGGTGGCGAGGGTGACGAGGAAGGGCTGCAGTTTGAGCACCGAGATCAGCAGACCGTTGAGCGCGCCGACGGCGAAGCCGAGCGCCAGGATGATCAGCGCCCAAAGTGCGGTGGTCGACGGATCGTCGGTGAAGCGCGTCGCGGCGATCACCGTGCCGAGGCTGATCATGCCACCGATCGACAGGTCGATGCCGCCACGCACCAGCACGATGGTCTGGCCGGTCGCCGCCAGCATCAGCGTCATTGCCGCCGCCGTGTCGAGGTTGATCTCGTCCAGCGTGAAGACACCGGACTGCAGGCTGCCATAGACGGCAACGATCAACGCCAGCATCAGGCAGGCGACCAGGAACGGCGCGCGGTCGAGTGCGCGGCCGCGCCAGTCGACGGCTGGTGTGCCTGATTTCATCTTGGCCGGCATCTGTGCCATTTCAACAGCTTGCTCCACGGACATGCCTCAAGCCGCCTCGCTTTCAAGCATGGCGGCGCGCAAGATGCCCGCCTCCGAGATACGGTCGCCTTCGAGCGTCGCGGCGATGCGGCCATTGCGCATGACCAGCACGCGGTCGGCGACATGGACGAGTTCCGGCATATCGCTGGAATGGAACAGGATCGCGTAGCCTTTGGCGGCGAGGTCGCGCATCAGCTGAAAAATCTCGCCCTTGGTGCCGACATCGACACCGCGCGTCGGATCGTAGAGCAACAGCACGCGCGCCTCGGTCAACAGCATCTTGCCGAAGATCACCTTCTGCTGGTTGCCGCCAGACAGCGTGCCGGCGAGCTGTTCCGGGGTGCCGGCCTTGATGCGCAGGAAATCGACCATCTCCTTGACCAGCGCCGCCTCCTTTTGCCGGCTCAGCAAGCCGTTTTCGGTGAAGCGCTTGATGACCGACAGGGTCAGGTTCTCGCGCACGCTTTTGGTCAAGAGCAGGCCCTGCCCGCGCCGGTCTTCCGGCACCAAGGCGATACCATCCTTGCCGGTCAGCGCCTGGCGCGGATTGCCGATCGAGACCGGCTTGCCCCAGAGTTCGATCGCGCCGCTGGCCCTGGTGGCGCCGAACAGCGCCTGGAACAGTTCGCGCTGGCCATGGCCCTGCAGGCCGCCGACGCCGAGCACCTCGCCTTCGCGCAGCGCGAAGTCGACGCCGGAGAGCCGGCTGCCGCTGGAAAACCCCTTGACCCTGAGTGCCACGCGATCGGTCGCCGTGGCAATGCGCTCGGGATAGAGCCGGTCGAGATGCCGGCCGATCATCTGGGTGACGATCTCGTTGTCGGAGACGGCATTGGCCTCATGAGCGGCGACCGTACTGCCGTTGCGGAAGATGGTCAGCCGGTCGGCGATGGCGCGCACTTCCGCCATGCGGTGCGAGATGAAGATGACCAGCCGGCCTTCGGTCGCCAGTTGCCGTGTAAGCTTGAGCAGCCATTCGGCTTCGCGCGCGGGCAGTGCCGAGGTCGCTTCGTCGAGGATCAGGATGCGGGGATCCTTGGCCAGGCCCTTGGCGATCTCGACGACCTGCCGCTCGGCCAGCGTCAGCCGCCGCAATTCCCGATCGGGGCGCAGTGGCGGGAAATTGTACTTTTCGAGCAGCGCCAGCGTCTTGCGGCGCATCTCCGCGCGGTTGACGGTGCGCAGCAATGTTCGCGGTTCGTGGCGGAACCAGATGTTCTGTTCGACGCTGAGATCGGGGATCAGCGACAGCTCCTGGAAGACGGCGGCGATGCCGCGCGCCTGGGCCGCATCCGGATTGGCCGGGCGATAGTCCTGCCCGTCGACCAGGATCGAGCCGCCATCGTGACGCACCGCCCCCGACAGGATCTGGATGAAGGTGCTCTTGCCCGCACCGTTCTCGCCGAGCAGCGCATGCACTTCGCCGGCGCGGGCACTGAATGTCGCCTCGCTCAGCGCGACGATGCCGCCATAGCGTTTGGACAAGCCTTTGACGGTGACGAGGTCCATGAATGCGCTTTCGAAAAGCTCTCCCGACATCTCGCGATGCCGGGAGACAGGGTCGTGGTTCCCGATCTTACTTGCTGCCGGCGGCTTCCGCAGCGGTGATCTCGACCCAGTCGGGCGTGATCGGCAGCGTCAGGCCGGGCGCCTGGTCGGGGAAGGCATTTTCGCCAACCGCGATCTTGATCATCTTGGTGCCCGGATAGAGCTTGGACTCGAAGGGATCGGTGGTGACGAAGTCACCCTTGACCGAAACGGAACGCTCGGCGGGCTTCTTGCCGGTGTCGAGGATGTCGACCGCCAGCTTGATCGCTTCGGAAGAGAGATAGGCCGGGTTGGAGCCGAGGATGCACTTGGCGCCTTGCGTCTGCGCGCAGGTGACGGCGGCGACATTGTAGGAGAAGCCAACGACCGGCACGATCGGCCGCCCGGCGTCCTTGAGCGCCTGGATGGCGCCCGAGCCATAGCCTTGCGTCATGATGCCGTCGATCTGCGGATTGGCGGCAAGCAGAGCCGCGACACCGGATTGTTCCGGACCGAGCGCATAGTTGCCGTTGTAGTAGCCGACGACCTTGATGTCGGGATATTTGGCCAGCACCTTCTCATAGCCTTGCTGGAGTTGCGCCGAGATCGGCGCGCCGGCAAGGCCACGGTCGAGGATGATGTTGCCCTTGCCGCCAAGCTGCGTGGCCATCCACTCGGCCATCACCGAGGGGATGCGGTCCCAGTCCGAGGCGACGGCGAACGCACAGGGCTCGGTCACCACCTGGTCGAAAGAGATGACGACGATGCCGGCATCACAGGCCTTCTTGATGGTCGGGTTGAGCGCCGAATCCGAACCGGCGTCGACGAGGATGGCGTCCGGCTTCTGGCGGATGATGTTGTTCAGCGAGTTGATCTGCGCCTGGACGGTGTTCTCGACATTCTCGATCTTGAGGTCGACGCGGCCTTTCAGCGGCCCCTTGTTCACCGACACCGTGGCGACACGCTCCATCTGCTGGCGCCAGTCATTGCCGA
Organism: Mesorhizobium opportunistum WSM2075; assembly: GCF_000176035.2. Classification (NCBI taxonomy): domain Bacteria; kingdom Pseudomonadati; phylum Pseudomonadota; class Alphaproteobacteria; order Hyphomicrobiales; family Phyllobacteriaceae; genus Mesorhizobium; species Mesorhizobium opportunistum. Next base: position 543,832 of record NC_015675.1, read on the forward strand.
CGAAATTGTTTGAGAGATAGATGGTGTAGGGCTTCTTGTCCTCGGCATGGCTCGGCGCTGTGCCCACCGCGATTGCGGACATGGCAAGAGCCGCCAATCCACCGCAAACTGTCTTCAGTTTCATGGTCTCTCCTCCTTGGTGTTTCCTGCATCAGCCGGTGACGGACTTCGCCATCTTTGTGGGTGCTGCACGCAAATTGATACCGGTACCAATGCGCCTTGTCAATTTAAGCCAAGGCGCATCGGGGCGGCCCTCGCCGCGATTTGCAGACGTCGCTCATTTCGAACCAGCGGCCTCGGCAGGGGTAATCTCAACCCAGTCCGGGCTGGCCGGAAGGAACAGACCGGGAGCCATGTCCGGAAAGGCATTCGTGCCGACCTCTATCTTCTGCATGGCCGCATCGGGATAGAGTTCCGACGGAACCGGATCGGTGGTGAGGAAGGCATTGCGCAGCAGGATCTTCTTCTGCGCCGGCTTCTTGCCGTCGAGTATCTCGACTGCAAGCTTCAAGGCCTCGGCCGACAGATAGGCGGGGTTGGGTGCAAGGATGCACTGGGCGCCTTTCGTCTGGGCACAGGTCGTCGTCGTCAGGTTGAAGGGGCTGCCGGTGATGGGGACGATCGGACGACCGGCATCCTGCAGCGCCTTGATTGCTCCGGCGCCGTAACCCTGAACGAAGATCGCGTCGACTTGCGGGTGGGCCGCCAGCAGGCTGGCGACGCCGGCCTGTTCCGGCCCGAGCGCATAGTCGCCATTGAAATAGCCGACCACCTCGATGCCGGGAGATTTCTTGATGACTTCCTCGAACCCACCCTGCAGCTGGGCGGAGATCGGAGCGCCGGCAAGTCCGCGGTCGACCAGGATCTTGCCCTTGCCGCCGAGCTTCTTGACCAGCCACTCGGCCTCCACGCGCGGCGCCCGGCCCCAGTCGGACTCCATCGTATAAGCGCATGGCGCGCTGACGATCTGATCGAAGGCGATGACCACGATGCCTGCCTTGCAGGCCTTCTCGATCGTTGGGTTAAGGGCCTCGCCGGAGCCAGCATCGATCACGATGGCGTCGGGCTTGTTGCGGATGATGTTGTTGAGGGAATTGATCTGGGCCTGGACCGTGGTCTCGACCACCTCGACCTTGAGGTCGACCCGGCCGGCAAGCGGCGGTTTCTTCACCGCGATATCGGCGCTGCGCAGCATCTGCTGGCGCCAGTCGTTGCCGACGAAATTGTTCGAGAGATAAATGGTGTATGGCTTCTTGTCCTGTGCATTGGCCGGCACGGTGTCGACCGACAGCAACGTCGCCGCGATCACCGCAAGGCCGGCGAAAAATACGCCCGCTTTCATGACTTTCTCCTCCCGTGTTTGTTGTCAGCCGCGCGAACGCCGCCGCCCCATCTACGCCTTCGAGGCACAGCCCCCTTATGGACAGACTTTGTTGTTGTGCATGCCGTTACCCCAGAACCGCCGCGCATCTTGGGTGACATGCCGGTTGAGTGACATGGACCGGGCAAATGCTCAGCGTCGGAAGTGGCTTTGCGCCCACGTGCGACCGTGGTCCTCCGCGCAGCCTTCATCCTAGCTATGATGCTATTATAATTTTATAAGGCTGTCCATGACCGAGACCAGGAAATCGGCGCGCCAATGCCGCCGATCTGGTTCAAGACAGATCGTTGGGCGCGTCGTAGGTGATGCTGAAAATATCGGCTGGATGGCGGGCGACGGAGAATTCGATGCTGCGCTGGTCCGCCGACTGATAGAGCATCTCCACCGTCAGCACCGGACTGCCCAGCGCAATGCCGAGGTCGCCGGCAACCGCCTCGTCGGCGATTTCGGCGCGCACCGTGACATGCGCCACGTCGAGCCGCAGGCCGAGATGTTTCTGCACTGAACGGAAGATCAGCACGTCGGAAAAGTCCTCGCGCTTCATGCGGGCGCCGATGTCGGGCGGAAAGTAGGTGGTGATCTGCGCCTTGCGCTGTTCGCCGATCGACAGCACGCTGCGCAGGCAATAGCCGGCCTCGTCCTTGGCCATGCCGAAATGGCGCTGGAGCACTGGCGAGACTTCCTTGCGGTAGGACTTCACCGTCAGCTCGGCGTCCTTGGTGAAGGCCGCCATGTCGGCGAAATTCTTAAACTTCCAGCTCAGATTGACCGAGGGGCTGCGCGCCGCGACCACGGCGGGCTTGGCCGAGCGCTTCCTGATCAGGCCGTCGGCCTCGAGATCGCGCAAGGCCTGGCGTACGGTGATCAGGCTGACGCCGAAATGCTCGGCGATGGTCGCTTCCTTCGGCAGTTCGCCGCCGACGGGAAAGGTGCCGTTGCCGATCGGCTCGCGCAATATGTCGGCGAGCTGGCGGTAAAGCGGGCCGTTGGCGCGGCCGAGCGTGCGCCTGGGAAGACTGTCGATGGTGGGATGATCCATGTGCCTCGTCGCGCCTGTGTCGAAGCTTTTATAATAGCTTCCTTCGCAAGAGGCTATCGCATGTCGCCCAAAAGTGGATCCGGTCTTGGGATAACGACATGCCTAAACCAAAAATCAAGGCCGGCGATCACCAACCGCTCAGACGAAGAGCCGAAGTGGGTTTTCGATCGCCGATTTCAGGGCCGAAAGCCATGCGGACGCGATCACCTCATCGACGTTGTTCGCATCGGCCGTCAGCAGGCATTCGGCCTGGCCGCCTGCGCTGTTGAGCGAGACCGTCAGGCGCATGGCGCGGCCGGGCAGGAGCGGCATCATCACCGGCCTGATGTCGCTGGCCGGCAGCAGCCGCAGCGACAGCATCGCCGGTTTGTCAGCGTCGTCATGATTGTCGGCCAACGCCGCCAGCCGCAAGGCGCGAAGCGATGTCAGTGACATTTCCGGGCTTGCCGCGAACACGGCTTGTCGGCTCGTCAGTTCCAACGCCACGGCCACGTCGGCGCCTTTGACGATTTCAGGAGCCTCCGCGAATGCACGACCGGCAGCGCGCAGCAGCAGGTCGTCGATATCGAATACAGTTCCTGAATTCGCCAGCGCGGCTAGCAGGTCTCTCAAGCCCTCCAGTGCGATCGAGGTAGCAAAGGCGGCGATGCGGGACGCGCCAATGGAGGGCGCTGCCGCCGGGGCCACGACATCGGGGAAATTGACGGGCACGACAAGCGGGACGAAACCGATGACATCGGCGGCCAGGATGCGGCCGCCCGGGCCGCTGCCGCGAAGCGTTTCGAGCGGCAGCGCGCGCTCGCGCGCCAGGCGGCGGGCATATGGGGAGACCGCCAGCCGCGGAGCCTGCGTCGCGGCCATGTTCATTTCAGATGCTCTGAATTGACGCAGTTGGTCAGCCGGCCCTCGGCGAGATAGGCGTACACGACCTCGATCGATTTCAGCCTGAGGTCGCGCATCGATGCCGGGCTGTAGAAGGCGGCGTGCGGGGTGACGATCAGTCGATTGGCGATCCATGGCTCGCGTCGCCGCCATGCCGCCAGCAGCGGATGGTCGAGGTCTCCGGGCTCGTTCGGCAGCACGTCGAGCCCGGCGCCGGCAATGGTGCCGTTGCGCATCGCGGATTCGAGCGCGTCGAGATCAACGATCGGGCCGCGCGCGGTGTTGACCAGCACAAGGCCGGGCCTGGCGGCGGCGAAAGCGGCCGCGCCGAGCAGCTTGCGGGTGTCCTCGCTCAGCGGCGCGTGGACGCTGACGACATCCGCCCGTGCCATCAATTCACCAAGCGAATGAACGCGCTCGTAACCGGTCGACAGGTCGACGCCGGAGAGCAGATGCGGGTCGTAGAACACCACCTTCATGTCGAAGGCGGCGGCGCGGCGTGCGGTCGCCAGTCCGATGCGGCCGAGCCCGACAATGCCGAAGGTGGCGCTCTTGTGCCGGCGCACCAGCGGCGCCCTAGAGAAATGCCAGCCTATGGCGCCATGGCCGGAGAGCTCGGCGCCATAGGCGGAGGTGCCACGCGTCAGCGCCAGCATCAGGCCGATGGCATGGTCGGCGACCTCGGTTGTGCCATAGTCCGGAACATTACAGGCCGGGATCCTGCGCGCGCCCCAGCCCGCCGTGTCGATATTGTCGAAGCCGACACCGGAGCGCACCGCGATCCTGGCCTTGGGAAAGGACGTCGGTGCGGCGGCGACATTGTGGGTGGGCGAATAGTTGATGACGGCGTCGACCGCCTCACAGACGGCCGGATCGAGCTCGGCGGCCTTGTCGTTGGTGGAGCGGGCGAGAATGAACTCGATGTCGGGATAATGCTGCCGTTCGAGTTCGGCCTCGTCGGCGGCTTGCCAGTTGGCGCACAGGATCTTCATGCCAGTCCTTCGGGTCTCTCGGATAGGGTGATTATTTCTTGATGCCGCCGATGCGGCCGCCCATCGGCACCACGGCGCCGACCGGCTGATCGATCGCGCTCAGCGTGCCGCCGATCGGCGCCTCGATCTCGACCACGGCCTTGTCGGTTTCGATCTCGGCGATCAGTTCGCCCTCGTTCACCGCGTCACCGACCGCCTTCAGCCATTTTATGACCGTGCCTTCGCTAACGGTGAGATCGCCGAACGGCATCGTGATCGGCTCGTCGTCGCCCGCGGCTGGAGCGGCAACCGCTGGTGCGGCGGGTTGCAGCTTGACCGCGGCAGGAACCGGATTGGCCGGCGCAGCACTTTTCAGGCCGACCGTGTACCAATGGTCCGGCACCGGCGGCTTGCCAGCGATGACGTCGCGCACGCCCTGGACGATGCGTGCGGCGTCGACCAGCATGGCGCGCTCCAGCACAGGCGCGAAAGGGTGTGAGGTCGGCGCGGCGTGCAGCCTGCCGGGCGGTGCGTCGAGTTCGTCGAAGGCGAGCTCGTTGATAGCCTGTGCAATCTCGCCGCCCAGGCCGCACATCGCCCAGGCTTCGTCGACGATGAGCAGGCGGTGGGTTTTGCTCACGCTGGCGACGATGGTGTCGATGTCGAGCGGCATGATGGTGCGCGGATCGATCACCTCGGCCTCGATGCCTTCGGCTGCCAGCGCTTCCGCAGCCTCCAGCGCGCGCTGCACCATCTGGCCAGCGGCAACGATGGTGATGTCGGTTCCCGCCCTTGCGATCCGCGCGACGCCGAACGGCACATAATGTTCGCCCGTGGGCACCTCGCCCTTGGAGGCGAACAGCGCCTTGGGCTCGAGCATGATGACGGGGTCGCCGGCCCGCAGCGCCGTCTTCATCAGCCCCTTGGCATCGGCCGGGGTCGAGGGCACGCAGACGATCAGCCCCGGCATATGGGCGAAGACCGGATGGTAAATGCCGCTGTGGTGCGGGCCGGAACTGCGCAGCGCGCCGGCGCCGACGCGCACCACCATCGGCGCGCTCATCCGGCCGCTGGTCATGTAGCGCAGCTTGGCCGCCTGCAGGAAGATCTGCCCAGCGGTCTCGAACGCGAAATCGGCGAACATCAGGTCCGAGACGGTGCGCGCGCCGGTGGCCGAGGCGCCGACGGCGGCAGCGGTAAAGCCCTGTTCGGAGATCGGCGTGTCGACCATGCGCTCGGCGCCGAACTCCTGCCAGAGGTTCTTGGTGTGGGCGAAGCTGCCGCCACGCTCGCCGGTGCCCTCGCCGAAATAGAGGATCGCCGGGTTGTCCCGCATCTCCTCGGCAATGCCGTCGCGCACCGCTTCCAGCCAGCCTTGCGTGCGCGTCTCACCGAGGGCGCGCGTGGCCAAGGCGGCAGGCGGATTGATCGGATCGGCAAAGACGTGCAGCCGCATCGATGCCGGATCCGGCTCGGGCGAATTGCGGGCGAAGGCCAGCGCCTCATCGACCACCTTCTCGATCCGCGCCTCGATTGCCGCGAGCGCTTCGGCATCGGCGATGCCGTAATCCTCGACCAGCTTCTTACGGAACATGTCGATGGGATCGCGCTTGATCCAGGCATCGAGTTCCTCCTGCGTGCGGTAGGTGCCGATGACCGGATCGCCCTCGTGGTGACCGACGGTGCGATAGGTCTTGGCCTCGATCAGCGTCGGTCCCTTGCCGGAACGGGCGCGCTCGGTGGCTTCCTTCATCGCCAGCCAGACGGCGAAGACGTCGTTGCCGTCCACCGCCACGCCGGGCATGCCATAGGACGCCGCTTTGGTGGCAATCTCGGGATTAAGTGTGATCGATTTCAGCGGTGTCGCGGTGGCGTAGAGGTTGTTCTCGCAGATGAAGACGGCCGGCGCGCGCTGCACGGCGGCGAAATTGAGCGCCTCGTGGAACCCGCCATGGTTGGCGGCGCCGTCGCCGAAGAAGGCGACGCCGATGTCGTCGCGGCCCTGCTGGCGCGCGCTCATGCCGATGCCGACGGCATGGCCGATGCCGGCGGCGACGATGCCGTTGGTGCCGAACAGGCCGACCGAGCGGTCGTAGAGATGCATGGTGCCGCCACGGCCGCCGCAGATGCCGTCGGCCTTGCCGAACAGCTCGGCCATCACCCGGCCCGGATTGGCGCCCTTGGCCAGAGCGTGGCCATGGCCGCGATGGGTCGATGTCACCCAGTCGGTCGGCCGCAGATGGGCGCAGACGCCGACGCCCGTTGCCTCCTCGCCGATATAGAGATGCAGGAAGCCAGGTGTTTCGCCCTTGCGGCAAGCGATCTGGGCGATGCTTTCGAAGCGGCGCAGCAGCACCATGCGCTCGAATAGGTCGAGCAGGACCTGCTTGTCGGGCAGGTTTGGAGCGCTCTTGAAATCGTCGCGCGCCCGCGCCGCGGAAATTGCCACCGAAGCCTCCCTGAATCCGTCTGGCGCCAAGCGGCAGAGCGCCGGCGGCGAGCTTGTTGGCCGCTCGCTTCGGCGCATCATAGATTATAATAGCATAATGTCTACTGGCTCTGAGAGGAGCAATGCGACGGCTAAATTTTGGTGATGCGCACCGTGGCGTCGGGCCGCTGGAACAGCTCCGGCCGCAGGCTGAGGCCCAGCCCAGGACCTTCGAGCGGCGCGACATGGCCATCCTTGACCTGCGGAATGTCGGCGACGATTTCGGTGTACCAGCCGGTGAAATAGGCGCGCACCGCTTCCTGGTAGTTGACGTTCGGCAAGGTCGCCGACAGCGCGCAGCTGGCGGCATAGACGATCGGCCCGGTGCAGTCGTGCAAGGTGACGGGCAATTCGCTGGCCTCCGCCATGTTGGCGATCTTGCGCGCTTCCGAAAGCCCGCCGCACCAGGCGAGGTCGATCATGATCACCGAAGCGGCGCGCTTGGCGATCAACTGCTTGAACATCTGCCGCGAGGCCAGCCGCTCGCTGGCGGCGATCGGTATCGACGTATGGCGGGCAAGCTCGGCCATGGCGTCGAGCTCGTTGTAGCGGACCGGCTCCTCCAGCCAGGCGACGTCATAAGATTTCAGCGCCTCGGCAATGCGCAGCACCGGCGGCAAGGTCCACAGGCCATGCAGCTCGACCATGATCTCCATGTCGCGACCGACGGCGTCGCGGATCTTGCCGAACGGCTCCAGCGCCTTGTCGAGGTCGGCAAGCGAGATGCGGGTGCCGTTCGATGCCTCGGCGGCGATGTCGAACGGCCAGATCTTCATGGCGCCGATGCCTTCCGACTTCAGGCTTTTGGCGAGGTCGCCTGCATTGTAGCGCCAGGCAAGCAGATCCTCATACGGGCCTTCGTTCGAATCGCCTGCCTTGAGCGACCAGTCCTCGCCGCGCTCGAACAGCGCGTTCTTCTTGGTGGCGCGGACATGCTTGTAGCCGGCGCAAGTGTTGTAGATCGGCACGCTTTGCTGGGTGCGCCCGCCGAGCAGGCGCCAGACCGGCTCGCCGAGCGCCTGGCCGTAGATGTCCCACAGTGCGATGTTGACGGCGGAATTGCCGCGCACCTCGGCGCCGGAATCGCGCGCGCCGACATAGACGCTACCGAGCGTGCGGTCATGCAGCTCGATGTCGCGGGGATCCCTGCCCAGCAGGTAGGCGGCGACATTGTCATGGACATAGGAAGCGACCGGCCCCGGTGCCCAGAAGGTCTCGCCGGTGCCGACGATGCCGGCATCGGTGTGAACGCGCAGCCAGAACAGGAACGGAAACTCCGCCAGCTGCAGCGTTTCGAGCGCGACGATCTTCATTTCTTCCTCCCGGCTGCGGCGATCACTTGGCCAACTGACAATAGCACATCGTCGTTGACAGCCATTTATGGTACCGGTATCAATCGCGTCAAGATGGCCACCGGGAGGGTGCTCGCTTGACTGCCGAAAATCAGAACGCAGCGCCGGGGAGAGCCCTGGTCACGGGTGCGGCCGGCGGCCTCGGCCGCGAGGTGGCGATCCAGCTCGCCCGGCGCGGTTGTGTCGTCGCGATCACCGACATCAACGGCGAAGGATTGGCCGAAACGGCCCGGCAAATCGGCACCGGCGCGGCAACCGAAATCATGACAAGCGATTTCACCCTGGAGGGCGCGCCGGAGGCGGCGGTGGGGAAAGTGGTCGCGCGCTGGGGTGGCATCGACATACTGGTCAACAATGCCGGCTATGGTGTGATCGAGCCGTTCCTCGACGCCAGCTACAAGGCCTGGACGCGCACGCTGGCGCTCAACGTCACTGCCCTTGCCATGGCCTGCAAGGCGGCGGGACGGGTGATGCGCGAGCAGCGCTCCGGGCGCATCGTCAACATCACCTCGCCCGGTTCGCGCATGGCGCTGCCCGATTATACCGCCTACACGGCGAGCAAGGCCGGGGTCGATTCCATCACCCGCGCCGCGGCCGTGGCGCTGGCGCCCTATGGCGTGCTGGTCAACAGCCTGGCGCCCGGCATGATGGACACCGAAATGCAGCGTTCCACCGAGGCCGATCTTGCCCGCGCCAATGGCCGCAACGATTTGCAGGCCTTCCTCGACGAACGCACGCGCCGCATTCCGCTCGGCCGCCGCGCCGAGATTTCCGAGGTCGCCGAGGCGGTCGTCTGGCTCTGCCTCGATTCGCCCAAATACATGACAGCCGAGCGGCTCAACATGTCGGGCGGGCTCGACAAGGACTGATCCAATGCTGCGAAACTCTCCTCCCGGCGGCGCCGATATCGGCGCGCTCGAACGCAAGGCAAAGCTGCTGCGCCGCCATATGCTGACCATGGCGCGCGGTCAGGGCCAGGGCTATATCGGCCAGGGCCTCGGCATCGCCGACGCGCTGGCGGCGCTCTATTTCCACGAACTGCGCTACGATCCGCACAATCTCGACTGGCCCGATCGCGATCGTTTCCTGCTCTCGACAGGACATTATTCGATCGCGCTGTGGGCGGCTTTTGCCGAGGCCGGCATCCTTCCGGTCGAGGAACTCGCCACCTACGGCGCCGACAACAGCCGGCTGGAGATGTCGACGCTCGACACCACGCCCGGCGTCGAGATGATCGGCGGCTCGCTCGGCCATGGCCTGGGACAGGGCGTCGGCCAGGCGCTCGGCTTGCGCGTCGATCGCTCCGATGCGCGCGTCTTCGTCGAACTGTCGGATGGCGAAATGCAGGAAGGCTCGACCTGGGAAGCGGCGATGTCGGCCAGCCATTTCAAGCTCGACGGGCTGGTGGCGCTGATCGACTGCAACGGCATCCAGGCCGACGGCCCCGTGGTGCTCGACATGGAGCCGGTGGCCGACAAATGGCGCGCCTTCGGCTGGCAAACGTTGGAGATCGACGGCAACGACATGAGAGCGATAATCGGCGCGCTGGCCGATGCACGTCAGCGTAATAGCAAGCCGAAGGCGATCGTGCTGCGCACGCTGCCCGGCAAGGGCGTGCCGCGCATCGAGACCTCAGAGAAATCGCATTTCTTCCGCGTCGACGTGGCGCAATGGGACGGCATCATCGCCGAGTTCGACAAGAGCACGGGAGCAGCCCAATGAGCGGAGCGGCGATGGAGGCCGGGCGTACGCTGGCCATGGGCCAGGACGAGGCGGCTGGCGGCGGCCGGCAAAGTGTCGAAGCGCCCTTCGGCCGGGCGCTGGCCAGGCTTGGCCAGAGCCGGCCCGAGATTGTCGGGCTGACCGCCGACCTCGGCAAATACACCGACATATTGCCGTTCCGCGACGCCTTCCCGGACCGCTTCTTCAATGTCGGCATGGCCGAGCAGAACCTGGTCGCCGTCGCCGCCGGACTGGCGCGCACCGGCAAGGTGCCGTTCGCCACCACCTATGGCGTGTTCGCGACGCGGCGCGCCTATGATTTCGTCGCCATCGCGCTTGCCCATTCAAACCTCGACGTCAAGATCGTCGCCGGCCTGCCCGGGCTGACGACCGGCTATGGCGGCACCCATCAGGCGATCGAAGATCTTGCGCTGATGCGCATGATTCCGGGTCTCACCATCATCGACCCCTGCGACGCGACCGAGATCGAGTCGGCGACGGCGGCGATCGCCGAGCATAAAGGGCCGGTCTACATGCGGCTGCTGCGCGGCAGCGTGCCTGTCGTGTTCGAACCCGGCTATCGTTTCGAGATCGGCAAGGCGCGGCGCCTGCGCGAAGGGTCCGACGTCGGCATCATCTCGACCGGCTTCATGACCGAACGGGCGCTGGACGCAGCCGATGCCCTGCAAGGACAAGGCATCTCCACCGGCGTGCTGCACGTGCCGACGATCAAACCGTTCGACGCCGGGGCGGTTGCCGAATTTGCCGGCTCAGTCGATCGTGTTGTCACGGCGGAAAACCATGTCGTGGTCGGCGGGCTGGCAAGCCTTGTCGTCGAGACCCTGTTCGATGCCGGCATTGCGAAAAGGGTGACGCGCATCGGCCTGCCCGACCGCTATATCGAATGCGGCGCCGTGCCGACCTTGCAGGCGAAGTATGGCCTGACCACGGAGGCCGTCCTCGCGACAATCACTGCGCTACCATGATCCCGAAAAGTGGGAGCCGGTTTTAGGATAAGATCATGGTCAAAACAAAAGATAGCTAGAGTTTCGCAATGAAGATCACCGAGATCGAAACCTTCGCCGTCGGCGCCGGCTGGAAGAACTGGCTCTTCGTCAAAGTCCATACCGACAAGGGCGTCCACGGGATCGGCGAAGGCACGCTGAACGGTTTCATCAAGACCACGGAAGCCGGCGTGCACGAGCTAAAGCATCTCGCAATCGGCCAGGATCCGCGCCGCATCAACGTGCTGGCCAAGCGCATGCTGGACAGTGTCTCGCTTGACGGCGGCCATATCCACCGGACGGTGATCGCGGCGATCGAAGTCGCCTGCTGGGATATTCTGGGCAAGAGCCTCGGCGTGCCGATCCATCAACTGCTTGGCGGGCAGGTGCGTGACAGCGTGCTTGGATACGCCAATGGCTGGTACCGGACCGAGCGCTCGCCCGAAGCCTTTCTCGAAGCTGCGAAGGCGGTGCTGGCGAAAGGCTTCAAGGCGTTCAAGCTCGACCCGTTCGGCACCGCGCAAGGTTTTATCTCACGCGAGGAACTGGAGCTTTCCTACGCGATCTGCCGGACACTGCGCGACAGGCTGCCCAAGGACACGCTGATCCTGATCGACGTCCATGCGCGCTTCACCGAGATCGCCGCGCTGCAGGCGGCGCAGAGGTTCGCCGATCTCGACATCTACTGGTGGGAGGAGCCGACCTCGCGCGACCGGCAGGAGACGGTGCACGAAGTGGCGCATCGCTCGCCGATCCCGGTGGCGACCGGCGAGATGTACGACACGGTCGGGCAGTTCTACACGCTGGCCGCCGGCGGCGGCGTCAACATCTTCCAGCCCGAGCCGATGTCGCTCGGCGGCATCGGGCCGTCGATGCAGGTTGCCAATTTGGCGCTCGCCCATGGCAGCCATATCGCCCCGCACCAGAGCGGCGGCCCGGTGGCGACAGCGGTGTGCCTGCAGCTTGCGGCGGCGGTGCCGAACTTCCTCATCCAGGAACATTTCGATGCCTTCAACGATCCTTGGACGCGCGACCTCGTGACCTGGCACCCGACCGTCAATCCCGACAATGGCCATCTGTCGCTGCCGGACGCGCCAGGGCTCGGCATCGATCTCAACATCGAGGCGATCAAGGATCATCCCTACGATCCCGACGCCTATCTCAACGTCCATGCCGAAGGCTGGGAGAAACGGCTTGGGCGGCGGGAAGAGAAGCCCTGATCAAGCACTCTCGCGGTCGACGATCTCGAAGCCGAGGCTGGTGATGGTCGGCACCTTGGTGTCGCCGCCGAGCCTTGCCAGCAATTGCCGCACGGCGCGCCGGCCCATCTCGTAGCGATTGACCTTGACCGTGGTCAGCGGCGGATAGAGCTGGGCCGCCAGATCCATGTCACCATAGCCGGCAATCGCGATCTTGCCCGGCACCGCCCAGCGTCGCCGGTGGCATTCCTGCACGGCGCCAACCGCCAGCGTGTCGCTGGAAAAGAAAATGGCGTCGATATCCCTGTGGCGGGAGGTCAATGTGATCAAGGCCTCGGCACCGCCCTGCGCGGTGATCGGCACCTCGACCTCCATGTCGGCATGGTTCTTGAAACCAAGCTCGGTGAGTGCCGCATGGTAGCCGGTGCGGCGCTGCTGCAGGCGGTCATTGCCGTGGATCGGCGTCGAGACGAAGCCGATGCGCTTGTAGCCCTTGGCGGCCAAATGCATGGTCATGGCGTAGGCGGTCTCGAAATTGGAGACGCCGACCACCATGTCGATGGGCTTGCGGCCCTTGATCTCGGATATTTCGACCACCGGGGCGCCGCTGGTCTTCAGCAATGCGCGGGCAGCCTCGCTCTGCACGAAGCTTTGCAGGATCATGCCGACCGGGCGCCAGCCAAGCAGATTGCGGATCGATTTCTCCTCGGCTTCCTGCGTGAACTCGCCCTGGACCAGGAGCATAGAATAGCCGCTCTCGTGGCATTCGTCGGACATGCCTTGCACCTGCTCGGCGATGCCCGAATTGATCAGCGGCGGCACTACGGTGCCGATCATGCGGCCATTCCCGCGCATGCTGGAGGCCAGCCGGTTGGGCACGAAACCGGCCTCCTCGATAGCCTCGAGGACCTTGGCGCGCGTCTCCGGCGAGACCATGTCGGGATTGGACAGCGCGCGCGATACCGTCATCGGTGCCACGCCGACGCGCTTGGCGATCTCGCGGACGCCGAGGCGCTGCGGCTTCTTTTCGCCCGCCGGCGGTCTATCGGTCATCACCGTGCTCCAAGAGGGCGCGACCCGGCAAGACAATGTCCCAACGGTGGCGCGGCATCGGCCCATTCATAGCGGTTGCGGCGGCTGCTTTCCAGCGACGGGCAGCGCTATCCCCGCGATCCAAAACTTCGACGTTGACAAGTTATAATATTATAATCTTAATGGCCAAGAGGAGAGCGTCGGCAACGGCGCGGGTGAGTGGAGCCGGCCGAGAGAGCCGGCAACAAGCGCCGCGAGGGAGGTCAGGATGAACAGCGCGGCTGACGTGAGCTCGCCGCCCCGGGATGCGCAATCATTCCGGCGGCGATTGATCGGCTTCATTGCCGTCGGCGAGGTCGGCGTGCTGGCGGCGATGGCGTTGCTGATCGCGTTCTTCTGGCTGCTGGAACCGGCTTTCCTGTCCGAGCGCAACATCCGCGCTATTCTCAACGTCGTGTCGTTCGTCGGCATCATCGCCATCGGCCAGACCATTCTGCTGGTCGCCGGCGAGTTCGACCTGTCCGTCGGTTCGGTGGCCGGGCTGTCCGCCGTGGTCGCCGCCAAGCTGATGACCGCGGCCGCCCTGCCGGTGACAACAGGCATCCTCGGCGGCATCGCTGTCGGCGCGCTGATCGGCCTTCTCAATGGCCTCATCGTCGTCAGGCTCGGCATCCCCGCCTTCATCCAGACGCTCGGCATGCTGTTCATCGGCCAGGGGCTGATCCAGGTGGTGACCGGCGGCTATCCGGTCTACCCGCTGCCGGAAGCGATCAACACGATCGGCGGCACCGATCTCGCCTTCGGGCTCGGCTGGAGCTTTGCCTTCTTCATCATCGCCGCCATCGCCGCCGACTTCGTGCTGCGGCGCACCGTGCTCGGGCGCAACATGTATGCCACCGGCGGCAACAAGGAAGTGGCGCATCTCGTCGGCATCAACACCAATGCCTACAAGATCGGCGCCTTCATCACGGTCGGCGCGCTGTCGGCGATCGCCGGCATGTTCGTCATGGCCGACCTCGGCAGCGGCGGCACCTCGATCGGCAGCGGCTGGGAACTGACCGTCATCGCCGGCGTCGTGGTTGGCGGCGTCAGCCTGTTCGGCGGGGCCGGCACGGTGGCCGGCGGCGTCGTCGGCATCCTGATGCTGAAGGTGGTGCAGAGCGGCCTCGTCGTCATCGGCGTCAACTCCAACTGGCAGCAGATCGCGGTCGGCGTGATCATGGTCATGGCCGTCGGCCTCGACATCGTGCGCCGCCGCTATTTCATTGCCGGCGCCTGAAGGCCGCAAGAGAAAGCAGACATATTGCGCCGGCAAAAACGCCGGCCGACGAAGGGAGGAAGGACATGAAAATCGACTTGAAAAAAGGGCTGGTCGGCGCCGCATTGGTGGCGGCGGCCGTTGCCACGTCGCTGGGCTCAGCGGGCCTGGCCCGGGCGGCGGACGTCCACCTGCTCTGGGTGCAGGCGATGAAGGATCATCCCGTACACCGGCTGATGCAGGCGGGCTTCCTGAACAAGTGCAAGGAACTCGGCTACACCTGCGAGGTGGTCGGTGATCCGAGCGCCACCAACTGGGACATTCCAGCGACCTTGCCGCTTGCCGAAGCCGCCCTGGCCCGCACCAAATACGATGCCATCGGCGTCTACGGCCCGGATCCGGCAATCTATTCCTACATCTCCAAACTTGCCAAGGAAGGCTTCCCGATCGTCACCTGGCACGTCCTGCCGCCGGAAGGCACCGTCAACGGCCTGAAGGCGGCAACCGGCGAGAACATCGCCGAGGCCGGAACCAATGCCGCGATCGCCATCGGCGACAAGCTTGGCGGCAAGGGCACCGTGGCGCTGACGCAGGGCGCTTCCAACGACACCGAGAACGCCATGTCGGATGCCTTCCGCAAGACCATCGCGGCGAAGTATCCCGGCATCAAGGTCCTGGACACCCAGATGGAGGGTTTCGAGCCCTCGGCGGCGGAGGCCAAGGCCGTTGCGATCCTGCAAGGCAATCCTGACGTGACCGCCGCCTTCGGCACCACCGGCAACAGCATCCAGACCTGGTCGGGCGCCGCCCGCAAGGCCGGGCGCGACGTCGTCATCATCGGCATGGATTACATCAGGCAGAACCTCGATCTGGTGAAGTCGGGCGCCGCCTACGGCATTGTCGCGCAGCCGCTCTACGAAGAAAGCGCCAAGGTCGCCGAACTGCTCGGCGACCTCGCCCAGGGCAAGACCGTGCCCTACAGCAATCCGTTGCCGGCGAAGGTGATCACATCAGGCGACCTCGAACCCTATTACAAGATGCTGGACAGCGCCGGCCAGTAACGCCTGCCGCCGGGCCTGCCCTGCGGGCCCGGCACCTTCCAGGGGGATCGTCATTGTCCGACGCCAGCCAAGAACCGCTGTTTTCAGCCACCGCCATCGCCAAGAATTTTGGCGGCGTGCAGGCGTTGCGCGGCGTCGATTTCGATGTCGTCCCGGGCGAGATTCATGCCTTGCTCGGCCAGAACGGCGCCGGCAAGTCGACGCTGGTCAAAATCCTCAATGGCGTGCATCCGGCCGGCTCCTACTCAGGCATTATCAAGCTCGACGGCCAGGCGGTCAATTTTGCCTCGCCCGCCGATGCGCGGTCGAACGGCGTCGGCTACGTGCCGCAGGAGATCGAGGTGCTCGAACAGCTCTCGGTCGCAGAGAACGTCTTTGCCGGCCGCACCGGCCTCGGCGACGGCGTGCTGGTCCACCAGCGCAAGCTGGAAAAGCGGGCGGGCGAAATCTTTGCCGACCTCGGCATCGCCATCAATCCCACGGCCTATGTCGCGTCTCTGACTTCGGCGCAGCGCCATCTGGTGATGATTGCACGCGCCATCGTACTGAAGCCGCGCGTGCTGATGCTGGACGAGCCGACCGCCTCGCTGTCGGGCACGGAAGTCGATGCCCTGTTCAGCGTGCTGCGCCCCCTGAAAGCGCAAGGCGTGGCGATGATCTACATCACCCATCGCTTGCCCGAGGTGCTCGCCATCTGCGACCGCGCCACCGTGCTGCGCGACGGGCAAGTGGCGGTGCGGATCGCAAGGGAAGACTTTGATGCCGAGACCTTCATCTTCTCGATGTCGGGCCAGCGGTTGCAGCGGCTGTTTCCAGAGCACGCGGCGCCCATGGGCGCGCCGACCGCGCTTGAGGTTCGCAGTCTTACTGTCGCCGGTCACAGCGGCGCCGTTCACGGCGCGAGGGATATCGCCCTCTCGGTGGCCGCCGGCGAGATCGTCGGGCTGGCGGGGCTGCTTGGTTCCGGCCGCAGCGAGATCCTGCATGGCATCTACGGCCGCGTGCCCGCCGAGGGCGAAATCCGCGTCGCCGGACAAGCCGTATCGATCAGGTCGCCAAGCGACGCCCGCGCGGCTGGCATCGCGCTGCTGACCGAAGACCGCAAGCGTGACGGCCTGCTGTTCAACCTGCCGGTCGGCGCCAACATCACCATCGGCAACCTTGCGCCCCTGTCGCGGCACGGCATGTTGCGCGGCGGGCTCGAGCGCGGTTCGATCCTCGCGGCCATGCGCGCGCTCAACGTCAAGGCGTCATCGCCCCAGGCCGCTGTCACCCATCTGTCGGGCGGCAACCAGCAGAAGCTGCTGTTTGCCCGCGTGCTGATGCGGGCGCCGAAAGTGCTGCTGCTCGACGAGCCGACCAAGGGCGTCGACGCCGCAACCCGGCACGAAATCTACAAGCTCGTGGTCGAGCTGGCCGAGAAGGGAGTCGCCCTCATCATCGTTGCGTCGGAACTCGAAGAGCTGATCGGCCTTTGCGACCGCTGCTTGGTCGTCGCCGACGGCAGCATCGTCGACGAATTCAGCCGCGGTGAAGGCGGCGAGGACCGCGTGCTGCGCGCGGTGACGGCAGCGCAAGCGGAACGCCACGCCATGGCCGCACGGGGCTCACCATGATGTTTGCCGGCAAACGCGTTTTCGTCACCGGTGCGGCGACCGGGATCGGCCGGGCGACGGCGGAGTATCTGGTCGCGGAAGGCGCCAAGGTGTTCGGCGCCGGGCTGGACGGCGAGGAGGGAAAGGCGCTTGCCGCCCGTCACGCTGAAAGCCAATTGAGCTTCCGCGAGAGCGACCTCACCCGCGAGGACGATGTCCAGGCGGCCGTTGCGGCGGCGAAAGAGCGGTTTGGCGGGCTCGACGCGGTCGTCAATTGCGCCGGCATCTACCCCACCGGCAAGCGGCTCGAAGAACTTTCCGACGAGGACTGGGACAGGACGATCGCCGTCAACCTGACGGCCATCTTCCGCGTTTGCCGGGCAACCTTGCCGCTGCTGCGCGCGGCCGGCGGCGGCTCGATCGTCAACATCGCCTCGGTGCATGCCGACGCCACGGTTCCCGGCGTGCCCGCCTATGCCGCAACGAAGACGGCGGTGGTCGGCCTGTCGCGGCAGATGGCGCTCGACTATGCCGTCGACCGCATCCGCGTCAACGCCGTGCTGGTCGGTTCCGTCGCCACGAGGATGACGCTGGACGGGCTGGAGGCGGCCGGCGGCGCGGAAGCGCTGGGCCTTTCGTTCGAGCCCAACCGGATCGCCCGCATTGCCAATCCATCAGAGATTGCCACGGCGATCGGCTTCCTGATCTCCGACGCCGCTTCCTTCGTCACCGGCAGCGCCATGCAAGTGGATGGCGGCCTGCTGGCACGGCTGCTTTAGGGCTCAAGTGCAAAGGGTGCGAATCTAACCGTGCCGGCGGCACTTTCGCCCGGAGCCAGCACGATCACGCCCTCATCGGGATCGTCCCACCGACCCCGGTTGAACGCACCCGAAGCGTTGGTTTGCGGCTCGACGCAGAAATAGGGTTTGGCCGGATCGGCATAGAGCATCAAATGCTTGAAGACCGGGTCGGCCTTGATGCACAGGCCTGCGCCTCTGCCGGGAAAGCGGATCGTCGCCTCGCCGCCCCAGCCGCCATAGTCGTTGTTGCGCCAGCCGCCCGGCAAAGGCCGCGCCTCGGCGAAGTCGAGTTCGGGCGGCAGCGTGACCGGGTCGCCTGAAATGCCGTCCGGCTCTTCAAGGTAGAAGCGCTTGCCCTCGAATTGCAATGTTACGTCCGGATCGCGATCGAACCAGGGATGCAGACCAAAGCCGAACGGCAGGGGAACCGGTCCGGTGTTGGTCATTGTCATGGTCACGCCGAGGCCTTCCTCGGAAACCGAGAATGCCTGCGTCGCGCGGTAGGAATAGGGGTCGGCTCCAGCGGCGATGTCCAGCGACAGGGTGGCGTCGGCGGTCCCCGCCTCGGTGACCGTCCAGGCATGTTGCCAGCCGCTGCCATGGACGTTGAATTTTTCGGGCGGATTGTTGGGAAGGACCTGCCAGCGTTTTCCCCCGAATTCGAAGGTATTTCCGGCGATGCGGTTGGCGTAGGGCGTCATCGGAAACATGGCGACGCCAAGCACGTTGCCGGCATCAAGATCCGCATTCGATAGCCGACGCATGAGATCGATGCCGCGCCAGCGCAGCGCACTCACGGAGCCGCCGATATGCGGCACGAGCCCGACCTCGAGCGCCCCGGCTTTCAGCGTCAGCGGTTCAGAAATTGCGCCCATAGCCTGCCATCCATCCACCATCGACACCCAGCATCTGGCCCGTCGTATAGGTGTTCATTGGATCGCAGAAGAACAGCACGGCCGCAACCGCTTCCTCGATGCTGCCGGCGCGGCCGACCGGGGTGTGGCTGAGCATCGCCTTGTCGCCGGAGATGATGGTGGCGTCCTCGATGGCGCCGAAACCGACGGCGTTGACCAGCACCTTCGGCCCGAACTCCATGGCCAGAGTGCGCATGCCTGCCAGGATAGAGGCATTTTCCATGGAAAAACGCGGATGGCGGCGCATCGGCATGCCGGCGACCGCGGAGACCAGGAAGACGATGCGGCCGCCGCGCTCGGCCATGGCCACCGCCGCCTTGCGCGCATCGGCATGCAGGAAGCGCGGATCCTGCGCCGTCGTTCCCGGACGCAGCGGATTGGAGATCAGCAGGATGTCGGCGGGTTGCGTTGCTTCGACGATGGTGCCGCCACAGGCGCGCAACGCGGCGAGCACCGCATCGACGATGGGGTTGGTTTCACCGTCCAGTGCGACAGTGGCGCCCGCGAGTTCGATGTCCATGGCGCCGCTCACATCATGTATCCCGCCGTCCAGCCGCCATCGACGGCCAGCACCTGGCCGTTGACGTAACTGGCGGCCGGCGAGGCCAGGAACAGCACCGCCTCGGCGATCTCCCGCGGCTCGGCGGGCCGGCCGAGCGGCACATGGGCGAGGAATTCCTGCGTGCGGCCGGCGAACTTGCCGTCGTCGCCGTAGAACAGTTTTGCCGTCAGCGCCGTCATCACAGAGCCCGGGGCAACGGCGTTGGTCAGGATGCCCTTGGCGCCCAACTCGATCGCCATCGAGCGCGTCAAATGGATGATGGCTGCCTTGGCGGCGACGAACGGGCTCTGCAGCCGCATGGCGGCGAGGCCGACGACCGAGGCGATGTTGACGATGCGCCCGCCCCTGCCGGTGGCAAGCATGGGCGCCAATGCCGCCCGGCTCATGATGTAGAGGCCGTCGAGGTCGATGCCGGTGATGCGATCCCATTCCTGCGATGGAAATTCATCCAATGTGACGCGATGCGCCAGCGTGTTGACACCGGCATTGTTGACGAGGATGTCGAGACGGCCGTGCCGCTCCAAGATCGCGGCGACCGCGCCGTCGACCGAGGCGATGTCACGGATGTCGGTGGTGCAGGCCATCGCATTGCTCAAACCGGCCGCGACCTGGCTTGCGCCCTCGCCATCGATGTCGGCGACGACGACCGCGGCGCCATTGTCGGACAGGCGCCTGGCGATGGAGCTGCCGATCGCCCCTGCCGCCCCCGTCACCAGCGCTACCTTGCCTCGCAAATCGCAGCGCATGCCCCGTCCGTCCTCAAGTCACATTGGGTTATGCTATTATAATATCTTCAAGGGCCGGGCAAGCAGCGGTATCGCTCCGCGTGCTTATTCCGCCGGCGCGCCGGCGACGTTCTTGCGGGCGGCCTCGACCATCAGCCGCCGTGCCCTGAACACGCCCCATTGCTGGTCGACCAGCACGCCGATGAGGATGACGCCGCCCATCACCGCGAAGTTGAGGGAGGACGGAATGCCGAGCAGGTTGACGAGGTTCTGCAGCTCCTGCAGCAGCACGGTGCCGAGAACGACGCCGATCAGCGAGCCTTCGCCGCCGCGCAGCGAAAAGCCGCCCAGCACTGCCGCCGCGATGGCGTAGAGCTCGTAGAACTGGCCGTGGCTGGCGGGCGAGATCGAGCGCGTGTACATGGCGAAATAGATCGCCGACAAGGCCGTCAGCACGCCGCAGATGACATAGGCCGCCATGACGATGCGGCCGGTGCGGATGCCCGAATATTTCGCCGCCTCCTCGTTCTTGCCGATGGCGTAGAGATAGCGGCCGAACACTGAGCGGTGCAGCACCACCCACATGACGATGGCGATGACGATCAGCGCGATGAAGGAGTTCGGCACGCCCCAGGAGCGGCCGGCGGTGAGGAATTCCAGTTCCGGGAAATTCTGGCCGAAGGCAAAACCGGCGGTGCCGTCGGCGGTGTAGAAGCGGGCGACGCCGCGATAGATCAGAAGGCCGCACAAGGTCACCACGAAAGGCTGCAGCTTGAGCCGCGTGATCAGCCAGCCATGCACGAGGCCGATGATGGCGCCGAGCGCGATGATCAGCACGAAGGCCAGCGGCCAGTCCAGATCGCGCACGGCGATTAAGTCGATGAACAGCGTGCCGAGCAGCGCGACCACCGAGCCGACCGACAGTTCGATGCCGCCGGTGATGATGACGAAGGCCTGGCCGATCGACAGGATGCCGAACAGGCCGATCAGGTTCGAGGTGTTGGCAAGATTGATCGGCAAGAGGAAGCGCGGGTTGATGATGGCCACGATCGCCCCGACCACCAGGATCAGGATCAGCAGGCCGAGATCTTTCTTGCTCATCGTCTTCTCCCCAATGCCTGCCCGCGCGCTCTACTGGCGACGCCGCGGCAAAAACTATTTCGGCTGCTTGCCCACCGCCAGCAGCAGTACGTTTTCCTGGCTGAACTGGTCCTTGTCGAGAATGCCGGATATCTGGCCCTCATGCATGACGGCGATACGGTCGGACACGCCGATCACCTCCTCCATGTCGCTGGAGATCATCAGCACGGCGACGCCGGCATCGGCGAGCGCCCGCATCAGCCCGTAGATCTCGGCCTTGGCGCCGATGTCGATGCCGCGCGTCGGCTCGTCGAGGATCATCACCTTGGGGTTCATGGCCAGCCATTTGCCGAGCACCACCTTCTGCTGGTTGCCGCCCGACAGCGTGCCGGTGCGCGTCTGCACCGAAGGCGCCTTGATGCCGAGATCTTTCTTCTGCTTCTCGGCGGTGGCGGTTTCCGCACTTGCCGAGACCAGGGAACGCTTCGCATGCGCCGGCAGATTGGGCAGCGAAATGTTCTGCGCGATCGACAGGTCGAGCAGGATGCCGGTCAGCTTGCGGTCTTCCGGGACCAGGAAAATGCCGTGCGCGACGGCGTCGGCGGCCGAGCCCAGCACAAGCGGTTTGCCGTCGAGTTCGAGCGTGCCGCCAAGGCTGCCTTCGATGCCGAAGAACACCCGCGCCAGTTCGGTGCGGCCGGAGCCGACAAGACCGGCAAGGCCGAGGATTTCGCCGCGCCTGACGTCGAGGTCGACAGGCCGGCCGGGATAGGTGGGGGTGCGCACCGCCTTGGCCGCAAGGGCGACGGCGCCGGGCGCCCGGGCTGCTTCGGAGGCCTTCTCGCGTTCCTTCAGCATGCGGCCGATCATCAGCTTGACCATCTGGTCGTGGTTGATGTCGCGTTTCTGAAGCGTGCCGGCCAGCATGCCGTCGCGCAGCACGACGACACGGTCGGCGACGCGCTCGATCTCGTGCAGGCGGTGCGAAATGAAGATGACGCTGATGCCGTCGGCCTTCAGCGCCTTGATGACGTCGAGCAATTTGTCGGTCTCGGCGATCGGCAGGCTCGATGTCGGCTCGTCGAGGATGACCAGCCGCGCCTTGATCGACAGCGCCTTGGCGATCTCGACCATCTGCTGCTGGGCGAGCGACAGGTCGGCAACCTGCATGTCTGCGGAGAAATTGGCGCCAACGCGCTTGAGCAGCGGCGCCACCATGGCGCGCAGCCGGGCGCGGTCGACGAGCCTGAGCGGCCCGGCGCGCAGCGGCTCGCGGCCGAAGAAGATGTTGGCGGCGACATCGAGATTGTCGAACAAATTGAGTTCCTGGTGGACGAAGGCGATGCCCGAACCCAGGCTGCCTTCGACGGTCAGGCTGTTGTGGGCGGTGCCGTCGACGGTGATGGTACCGGTGTCCGGCGTGGTGACGCCGCCGAGGATCTTCATCAAGGTGGATTTGCCGGCGCCGTTCTCGCCGACGAGGCCGATGACCTCGCCCGGCCTCACCTCCATGGAAAAACCATCGAGCGCGACGACGCCCGGATAGGTCTTGCGCACGTTCTCGAGGCTGAGAAACGGGGTGCTCGCGGCGATGGATGTGTCGGAATAATTCATCATGCCTGACAGCAGTTGGCGGGCCGGCCTCCCGGCAGACTGACGGTCCTCGAAGGGTTCGTCAATGCGAACAGCCGGCTCAAGCGACTTGAGCCGGCTGAACTGCCTTTGGGCTTAGTTTCCAGACATCGCCTTCAGATTGGCGGCGTATGCGTCGACGTCATCCTTGCCGATGATCTTGGTCGGGATGATGATCAAATTGCCCTCCGGGATGCCCGACTTGTCGCCCTTGAGATAGGCGGCCATCAGCTTCATGCCCTGATAGGCCCATTCGAAGGGCTGCTGCACGACGGTGGCGGCGATGGTGCCTTCCTTGACGCCGCCCAGCGTGATCGGATCGTCATCGAAACCGACGACGGTGATCGAGCCGAGCTTGCCGGCGTCGCGCAGCGCTTCATAGATGCGCGGCGTGTTGTAGGAATAGAAGCCGACCATGCAGGTGACGTCGGGGCTGGCGACCAGCGCGTCCTCGACATTCTTCTTGGCGCGCGCCTGATCGATGTCGTCGCCGCGCACGTCGACGAGCTCGATCTTGGTGCCGGCCAGACCATCCTTCATGCCCTGGATACGCTCCTTGGCATTGTCGGCGCCGAGCAGGCCGACGAAGCCCAAGCACTTGCCGCCATTGGGCATCGCCTTCTTGGCGATCTCGGCAGCCTGCTTGCCGGCATCGACGTTGGACGAACCGATATAGGCGACGCGCTTGGTCTGCGGGGCGTCACTGTCGGTGGTGAACAGCGCCGTCTCCGAGGCGATCTTGTTCAGGCCGTCGGTCGAGGTCTTGGGATCGACGGCCGAGACCATGATGCCCTTGACGCCGGCCGTCACCAGATCGTCCATCAGCCGCTGCTGGATGGCGACCGAGGACTGTTCCGGATATTTGAGCTCGAGCGTGTAGTCGGGCAGTTCGCCCTGCGCCTTCTTGACGCCGGCTTCGGCCGCCTTCCAGAAATCGGAAGCGCCGTTGACGACGAAGGCCAGCGTCGGCTTGTCATCGGCGCGCGCGATGGCTGTCGCCGTGAGGCCAAGCAGCAGCGCTGCGGTGGCCACGGATGCATTGCGTATCAAGGATTTCATGTTCAACCTCCCGTTTTGGTGCAGCCATTCGGCTGACCGGTCTTAGTCACTAGAATTGCTTGCTCACCTGAATATGCCGCTTGCGGCTTGGACGCCCCTCCTCCTCAAGGGTACCCGGCACTGAAAGAATGACGTCGTTCCAGCCACGAGCACGGACTTTAGAGACTCATCCCTCATTCGTAAATAGTCCGATTTGTCTGACATATCACATGTCCGAGACAAAGCTTCGCGGGGGGCACTATCCGCTCGCCATCGGGCCGTTCACATGCACCTCCCGCCGCTCCGGATCCAACCGGACCTGGACGCGCAGATCGACGTTACAGCGCATTTTTGTATTAGTAAACAGTATTAGTTTGACCTTGCTGGGGCGCCCATCGTTGCGACATCGCGGCTGCTTTGCCGACAAACCGCTGTGTTGGCGCGCGGGCGCTTACGCCTTTCTGTTCCTGCCGTTCCGGGATGCACATCGTCACATGGCGATGGACGGACAGTCTACTAATAGATATAAACGCAGCGACGATTCCTATAAGCCGGCGACGCCGCGCCGTCTTGCCGGACGGCAAGGCCGCCGCTAGGACAGGCCGGGGATCTGGGGACACGAATGCAATGAGCGAGACGACGGACGGCCCTATCGAAACGGCGCGGCGCCGCAAGGCGGCGGCGAAGCCAAAGGGCCGGGTCACCATGACCGACATCGCCAGGGCCGCCGGCTGTTCGCAAGCGACGGTTTCCTTCGTGCTCAACAATTCGCCGGGGATAAAACTGTCGCAGCAAACGCGCGAACGGGTGATCGAGGCCGCCCGCGCGCTCGGCTACAGCGCGCCCGCCTTCTCGGCGCTGAAGACGCCGATTGCCGCCTTCGAGGGGCGAGTCTTCGAAGGACCGGTCTTCGATGGACTTGACGGGGTGATCGGCTTTGCCGTCGACCAGTTGGCGACCAGCCCGGAAGCGGTGGTCGCCATCGAGGGCGCCCGCCAGGCCTCGTGGAACGCCGGCAACGTGCTTCTGGTGGCGCAGACCATGGGCGACGCCGTGATGGAGCCGCGCGCCATCCAGGCGCTGACCAGGCGGGGCATTTCGGCACTGATCTACATGACCATCTTCACCCGCGAGATCACCGCGCCAGACTATCTCTATGGCCTCGACATCCCGGTGATCCTGCTCAACTGCTACACGGCGGACTATGCTTTCCCGGCTGTGGTGCCCTCCGAGATCGCCGGCGGCCAGAGTTCCACCCGCCACCTGATAAGCCACGGGCACCGCCGCATCGCCACCATCACCGGCGAACCCTGGATGCAGGCCGCGCAGGACCGGCTGAAAGGCTACCGCCGCGCGCTCGCCACCGCCGACATCCCGTTCGATCCCGAACTGGTGGTCGAGGGCGACTGGTCGGCCAGTGCCGGCTATGCCGCGACCGTCAAGTTGCTCGCGCTAAAAGACCGCCCGACCGCCATCTTCTGCCAGAACGACCGTACCGCGATCGGCTGCTACGAAGCGCTGAAGGAGGCCGGCCTGCACATTCCGCAGGACATCTCCGTGGTCGGCTACGACGACGAGGAAATCGCCCGCCACCTGTTCCCGCCGCTGACCACCTCGATCCTGCCGCACATGGCGATGGGCCAGTGGGCGATCGAACAGCTGGAGGCACCGCCGGCGCCTGGACGGGGACGCTACCCGATCACCAAGCTGGAGTGTCCGCTGGTGGAACGGGACAGCGTGAGGGCGGTGAAGGGCGGCTAGACGGCTGGCTTCTCCCCGCAAGGATTTGGCCGTTCAGGCCTCAGAAGGGGATTTCAGCGCCCGCCTGTTCGTCGAACAGAACCGAGCACCCCCGCGCAAGCGCCACCTTCGAAAGCGCATTTGCCACCGCGTGGTCCGATGACACGAAATCGCCGGTCAACACCCGCAACTCTTCCACCCCTTCGGCCATCGAGACGAAATTCCCAACCGCGGGATCGCGCTTGCACGCCTCGACCACGCAAAGCAGATCGATCATTTCGAAGCTGTGCATATCCAGCCTCCGGAAAGAATCCGTCCCTTGCAGGGTTATGAACGCATCCGTGGGAGATAATGTTCCCGGCTCGCCTTCAAGCTGGAGTGGCCGCCTGTGGAGCGGGAGCGTGTGAGGCGGTGAATGCCGGCTGACGGCAACTTGTTGGCGAACAGGCACCGAGCGCCATGGACTGGATAAAAGGCGGGTTTGGAATATTTCATTCCTCGACAGGCTACTCAAATATGATTGACCAGCCGGGATGATTGCCCAGCCGGTTTTCGGAAAGGTCCCTGACATGGCACTCAACGGTCCCCGCCCGACCTGGCTTACCTTCGACTGCTACGGAACGCTGATCCAGTGGGATGAAGGGCTGATGGCGGCGATGGAGACGATCCTGTCGCGCAAGGGCCGCAAGATCGGGGCGGAAGAATTCATTCCCGTCTACGACCGGCATGAACACCAGCTGGAGCATACCAAGCCGCATCTCTCCTTCGCCGACGTCACGGCAAAAGCCTTGCAGCTGGCGATGCGCGATTTTTCGCTGGATGCGGATGCCGGCGACGCTGAATTGCTGACGTCTTCGATCGGGCGGATGCCGCCTTTCCCGGAAGTTGTCGCGACGTTGCGCCGGCTGAAGCAAGCCGGCTTCAAGCTGGCGATCATCTCGAACACCGACGATGCGATCATCGCCGGCAATGTCGCGCAGTTGGGCGGCGCAATAGACCGGGTCATCACGGCGCAGCAGGCGCAAGCCTACAAGCCGTCGCGGCAGATTTTCGAACATGCCTGGCGGGCCCTTGGCGTGACCAGGGAAGACCTGGTGCACATCTGCGCCAGCCCGCATCTCGACCTGACCGCCGCACGCGACCTCGGCTTTCGCGCCGTGTGGGTCGATCGCGGCACCGGGCGACGGCCGCCGGCGGACTATGAGCCGGACGCGATTGCGCATGGGCTGGATGACGTGCCGGGGTTTTTCGAGAAGGCTGGGTGGGTTTAGCGGGTGGTTCGGGAAATCGGCGGCCTGCTCATTTCTCCGCAGACGTCCACACATGGGCGAACTCGACACCGCGAAGACCGGCGTTCCGGACCTTCTCAACGAAACTGCCGGTGACGTAGACGGCCGAGGCCCGCATCGGCAGTCTGAAGAGCTCTGCGGCGCCAATTCTCTCTGTCCTGAAGACATGACGCTCGATGTCGAGGATGTCTCCATTGTCGAAATAGGCGATGCGCGACCGCTCATGATCGAGGGCGTCGAGGACTGTCGTGGCGTTGAAAAGCCAGACCGCTTCCCCCTTTATGGGCAGAAGCTGCCCGTGCTCGACAAGAACCGGCGCCAGTGCTTCGACGGCGGGCTTCTTCAAGATCGGCGCGTGTTCGCCCAGCCACGGGAAATCGGAGTAGGTCCGACCTGCCGTATCCAGTTTCATGACAGGGGCGATCCAATCCTGAATGACGCGTCCGTCCAGCGCGAAAAAGGTCTCATAATCGTCGTCATCAGCCGGGAATATCCATTCCTGATCTTCGACGACTTGGAACTTGTGTACGGTCAGTGGCATCGCGCGTTTTCTCCCCGGCGATCATCGTCAGAATTCAGCATGCATTTTGCGAAACAGGCGCGGCGAGACGCCGAAGCGGCGCTCGAAGGCTTCGGAGAAGCGCGTCGCCGGGGACAAGCCGATCTCGGCCGCGACCGACTTCAGCGAAAGCCCGCGGCACAGCAGCATGCGGGCGGCATCGAGGCGCGCTGTCTCGACAAACCGGGCCGGCGTTTCGCCGGTGGCCGCGACGAACTTGCGATGAAACGTCCGCTCGCTGAGGCCGGCGCGATCGGCCAGCACAGGAACTTCCAGCGATGCGCCGAGGTTCGCCAGTATCCAGGCGATCAGCTCGGCGAAAGGACTATCGGCCTTCACTTGCGCCTGAAGCAACGGGCTGAACTGGGACTGGTAGCCGGGGCGTCGCGCATAAAGCACGAGCCGTTTGGCGACCTCGCCGGCAATCTCGGCGGACAGATCGTGCGCGACCATGGCGAGCGCCATGTCGATGCCGGTGGTAACCCCGGCTGAGGTCCACAGCCGCCCATCGACCACGTAGAGCGAATCCGGATCGACGGTGATGGATGGAAAGGCGGCGCCAAGCGGCGCGCAGGCATCCCAGTGTGTGGCGACAC
This sequence comes from Mesorhizobium opportunistum WSM2075, assembly GCF_000176035.2. NCBI lineage: Bacteria > Pseudomonadati > Pseudomonadota > Alphaproteobacteria > Hyphomicrobiales > Phyllobacteriaceae > Mesorhizobium > Mesorhizobium opportunistum. Next base: position 571,751 of record NC_015675.1, read on the forward strand.
GATGCCCGTCGAGCAGTCCGAGCCTTGCGAGGATGATCGCGCCTGAACAGACGGAGCCAAGCCGTTGCGCCTTGCCCGCCAGCTTCCGGAGCGATGCTGCCCAGGCGGAATGCGCAAGGACCGGCAGCAGGTGCTCGCGCTCCGCGCCGGCGACAAGGAGCGTATCGACCGCCTTGCGGGCGCGTTCTTCCAGGCTTCGCGTCTCGACGGCGATGCCGCTGCTGCTCGCCACCGACCCGCCCGCGGCCGAGACGAGGTCGATAGCATAAAACGGTGGTTTCTCACGCAACCCCAGAGATCGATTGGCGCTGGTGAACACCGAGATCGGCCCCGACGTGTCGAGGAGCTCGAAGCCGGGATAGACGGCGAAGGTGACATGATGCATTGGCAGAAAATGCCATGTTTATGTCATTCCCGCCAGAGGGTGCGCTCGATACCGTGACGAGGGGAGCTACGCTCGATCGGGGATGCCCATGCGCAATCTCATCTGGGCTGGATTAGCCCTCATCGCCCTGCCGGCGGCAGGCCTCGGCCTTTGGCTGAGGACGCAGCTCGAATACCCGCAATACGGAGCGGGACGATGAAGGCGCTGATCGCCGGCGCCGGCATCGGTGGGCTAACGACCGCGCTCTTCCTGCACCGGGCCGGCATCGAGGTGGAGATCTTCGAGCGCGCCGAGGCGGTGCGCGAACTCGGCGTCGGCATCAACATGCTGCCGCACGCTGTCGGCCTGCTGGCCGAACTCGGGCTGATGGCGGCACTCGACGCGGCCGCAATCCGCACGCGCGAACTGATCTATGCGAACCGGTTCGGCCAGATCGTCTGGCGGGAGCTGCGCGGCATCGAGGCAGGCCATGCCGTGCCGCAATTCAGCATCCATCGCGGCACGCTGCTGGGCTTGATTCATCGGGCTGTGATCGACCGGTTGGGGCCGGGCGCCATCCGCACGAATTGCGCCGTGACCGGCTTCGAACAGGAGGGGCGCCGGGCCACGGTTTACCTCTCGGAAGCCGGGAAGTCCTTGCAGGCGAGCGGCGATCTGCTGGTCGGTGCCGACGGGATTCACTCCACCGTGCGCGCAAACCTCTATCCCGACGAGGGGCCGCCGATCTGGAACGGCGTCATGCTCTGGCGCGGCGCCACGTGGTGGCCGACATGGCGGGACGGCCGCACCATTGCGATCGCTGGCGGCAACCATGCCAAGTTCGTCTTCTATCCGATCGGAAAGGATCCCGACAATCCAGGCATGCGTCTGACCAACTGGGCCGTGAGGGCCAGAAGCCGCCAAGCAACCAGCCGAACGCTCACCCTTGGCGACTGGAGCCGGCCCGGCAAGCTCGACGAGGTCTTGCCGTTCGTGCGCGACCGCTTCCACCTGGATTACGTCGATCCGGCCGAGATCATCCGCGCCACCGGCGCGTTTCATGAATATCCCAACTGCGACCGCGAACCGCTGCCGCGCTGGTCGTTCGGACGCGTCGCGCTGTTGGGCGACGCCGCCCACCCCATGTATCCCGTGGGCTCGAACGGAGCGAGCCAGGCCATCCTCGATGCGAGCTCCCTGGCGGAACATCTGCGGACCCAGGGATCGGTGGAGGCCGCGCTCGCGGCATACGACGCGGAACGCCGTCCCAACACGGCGCAAATCGTCCACTCCAACCGCAAGGGCGGGCCGGAAGGCGTGATCGACCTCGTGGAAAGCCGAGCGCCCGACGGCTTCGACGACATCGAGACCGTCGCATCCTACGAGGAACGCCAGCGGGTCGTGCGTGGCTATGCAAGCCTGGCCGGATTTGCCGCGGACAATCCGCAAGGGACAGTCAAGCAGGCGAAAGGTAGGTTAAGGCCATGACGCCAATGTTCGACCTTTGCGCTCTCGGCTTTTTTGCAGCTTCTCATGACAGCCGCTAAGAGGCGAAGCCGGTGTCCATTCAAGTTGGACTCAATCCTACAAAAGGGGCGCTCGGCAAGGCGGAAGTTGGCGAAAAGGCCGCTTCACCCTTTCCGATGAACGTGCTTGGTGGGTTTAGAGCGCGACGCGCAACGGATCAGGCGATATGGCACCGATCGCCACGATTTCTGCGAGAGCGACAAACCGCGATCGACTGCCGCAACGCGCTGAAGTAGCCGACCTGCTGCCGGATGTTTCCTTGTCTGCCTCTTCCCAGCGCTAACGACATCGACCCATATGGCGACCGGCCGATGGGCCGGCGCTGTCCCAAACCACCCGCCAGAAAGCCGGCCAGAAAGGATGACACGGCATTCTGAGGTTTGGCCCACATAGACACCGGCAAACCAGCTTGCCAATCCCCCCATTTGGCAAGGATAGGATCTATATCTGATGCCACGATACCTCGATCGAATTGCGCTGGCAAAATATTTTTCTACAATGTATTCTCGTTATTTAAGCATACAGTCCATGCCATCAGGTATCCACCTCGCGCAATTGCTCTCCTGACACAGCGTGGAGGCAATAAATCGTGCGTCTCGGTGTCGATTCTTGATGAATTTGGTGGAGAGCATTCGGCCTAGTCCTTTTTGGAGGACGGCGGGTAGCGGCATAGGGAGATAAGTCAGTGGCCGACAAGAAGTCGTTCATGAAAATTGCGCTTACGCCGACTCGTGATATTATATCGCCCCCGGTGCCTATAGTGCCCTTCGCTGATTGGGACTATTATTACACGACCAAGTCACTTGAATGGCGCGCAGATAAAGGCATCGCGATGGAACCGGTCGCGGTCAGCGTTCCCGCCGGCTTTGTTACAGATCTTGCCAGCATTCCGCCGGAATTCTGGAGCGGATTACCTCCTGCGGCGCGCTATTCTTATCCGGCGATCGTCCACGATTATTTGTATTGGTTCCAGCCATGCAAGCGAGAAGAGGCCGACGGAGTCCTTAAGGCAGCTATGGCAGATATGAAAGTGTCCTCGGCCACGGCTTTCATCATCTATCAAGCAGTGCGGTTGGGCGGCGGAAGAGCTTGGGACGCTAACGCAACTATGCGCGACGCCGGTGAACGCAGGGTTCTCTGCAAATATCCCTCTGATGTCGCGACGACATGGAACCAATGGAAGCAGCAGCCGAACGTTTTCACTCCTGAATAGTGCTCTATGCGTCCAGTTCGTTTTGGAGGATGCCGATGATCGCGATGAGCCAGGCACTGGTGATTGGCAACGGCGCATATGCGCCCAATCTTAAGCTTGCTTGCCCACCGAATGATGCGACCGAGGTCGGTCGTACGCTTGGCGAGCTCGGCTTCCAAGTGACGCTTGGTATTAATCTGAGTTTTGAAACGACACTGGCCCAGATCGAAAAGTTCGTAGCACTGGTAAATGAGCCTACCACGACCGTTTCTCTGCTTTATTATTCTGGCCATGGCCTTCAGATCGACGATCAGAACTACATGGTACCAATTGATTTCGATCAATTCGCAGAACAGAAAATCGCACAACTCGTCAGCGTGCAATCGATCGTTGAGAAAATGACGAGCAAAACAGCCGTACGCATCGTATTGCTAGATGCTTGCCGCAACAACACAGATGCTCGTGTTTTTGTTGGCGGCAAGGGCATCAAGGTCGGCAAAGAAATACTCATCGACAACCAGCCCATACCGGCGACCGGGCTTGCTTCGATGCAAGCCGCAACCAACACGTTCATCGCTTTCGCAGCCGCGCCAGGGCAGGTAGCCTATGATGGATCGCCCGGCGACCTCCTTAGTCCGTTCTCGGCGAGTTTCGTCAGGTATCTCGATGCGGTTGACCTTCCGATCTCCAACCTGACGAGTCGAATTCGTCAGGATGTCCTCAATCACACCGACGGGAACCAGCGCACGTGGGACCAGTCGTCGCTGATGGCACCTTTCTATTTCAATCCGGGCAGCCTCCTCCTTTTCACAGGCAACCTAATGGCTCTCGTCGGTCTATTTCTTTCACTCATCCCTTACTCGCTCATTCTGGCCTGGCCGAACCGCACATGGCCATGGCTGATGATCGCGTCCGCTCTTCCTATGATATCCTTGGGCATCTTGCTCTTCGGTGCACAGACAGTCTATTCGCGGTTGCGAGGACGTTTTGAAGGCGATTCCAATGCGCCTCATACCATCGTGGAGCATCTCAGGACCGCTGCCCAGAAGGGTTTGCTCGGCGGCTATCTCGGCTCATCCGCCGCATCGCTACTCCTAAGCCTGCTCTATTATCGAGGCTGGGATTGGCCTACGGAACCGTTTGGAGCGTTGTTGCTCGAAATTACCATTGCTACGGCATTGACGGCTTGCCTGCTCGGTGCGCTTGGCCTTTTTTTCGCACGTGCCTCGATAGGTTGGAGTGGTTTCTATGTGACAGATGACCGCTCGCCGCGCCGTATGGTAATCGGCGCCACTTGCGGCGGAGCACTGGCTGGGGTGATCGCCGCACCACTGATAACGATGTATTTTGGCAAGATTCACGATCGGCCGGAAATGACGCCAGGCCTTTTGCTTCCCGGATCGATCCTCGGAGCTTCGATCATCATTTTTTCGATCGTGAATTTTGACTTTGAGCGGCTGAGCGCGCGCCGCGTGCGAACTAGCGCAGGCGCGGCAGTCGCGGCGCTCGCCTTGGGCGGGGTCGCTGCCTGCATTGTTTTCGGACCATTATATATGTTTGGCGTGGTTGATGCAGTTAAACTCTATCTCGAAATCAACGCGAACAACCTGCTTGGGCTAGCCAGCGGCGGCGCCGTATATGGCCTTCCTGTTGGTGTTGTCCTCGGTGTTGTCATCGGCTCCGCTATCGTTTTGACGGAGAAATGGTCGCGCAAGCCAGTGCTTGAGTGACTAAAGTTAACCAACTGATTTCTTCACTTGCCCCCGAGAGATGGGTGACATCTCAGTCTGGATAGATGGGTTACACTTTCGGCCCTTTGCAGGGAGAGCAAGGTGCCTTGGAAGGAGTGTAGCGTCATGGAGGAGCGGCTGAAGTTCGTCGCCCGGCTGCTGGCGATGGAAGATGGTGGCGCTGGGCCGAGGGTTCGATATCGCGCAGGACTGATTACAAGATCCTCGCGCTACAAAGCGTTACCCTCCGGTATAAACCGTAACTCATGTCTCCGGGCCGTGCAGGCAAATATTGGCGCACCCGACAGGATTCGAACCTGTGACCTCTGCCTTCGGAGGGCAGCGCTCTATCCAGCTGAGCTACGGGTGCTTCCCGGGAACCGGAAAACGAAACATCCGGTGAACCGGCAAGTCACGGCTTCTTAGCGGAAGCCGGGGCGGGCTTCAACGGGCAATCGGCGATTGGCTACACGGCCTGCCCTTCGCAGGCTCCCTGCCCTTCGGGCGTTCAACCCCTTCAAAAGGTCCACTGGACCTTTTGATCCGCCCGAAGGCGGACCGGGTCTTCACCGTTCGTCGTTCGAAAAGCCAAGCAATTGGCTTTTCGTCCGCTTCGCGGATCACGCCTCACCCTCCCCCTTCACTGTCCGCCTTACCCCGCGCACCGCCCGCTTCGCCTTCTTCGCACCGGTCAGCTCATGCATGGCATCCAGCTGCATCTGCTGCATCTCCGCCAGGCGCGTCCATTGGCGCGAGATGAGGTAGTCCAGCTTTTCGTGCAGATGGCGCACTTCGAGCTCGGCTTTGAGGTTGACGCGGTAGTCGTTGAAGGAGCGCAGGCGGTCCTTGGCCTCCGTCCGTCTCTGGCTCATCATGATGATCGGCGCTTGGATGGCGGCGATGCAGGAGAGCAGGAGGTTGAGCAGGATGAAGGGATAGGGGTCGAAGGCGCTGCTCATGCCGGCGATCAGGTTGATGCCGATCCAGATCAAAAGCACGCTGCCAAACGAGATCAGGAACCACCAGCTGCCGCCGAAGGCCGCCATGTTGTCGGAGACACGGTCGGCGAAGGAGCGGTGCTCCTCGAATTCTTCTTCCGAGTTTTCGGAAATCGTGTCCTGCCGGGCGATCGATTCCACCACCTGGCGGTCGAGCTCGGAGAATTCGCCGTGCTCCTGCTGCAGCAGCTCCTCCATGTAGCGCATGCGGTAGCGGCCGAGCTCCTCGCGGCTGATGCGGGCGCCCTTGGGCAGGTCCGGATGATCCGCGTGGATGCGGTCGGCGAGGCTCGGGCGCAGCGTGTCGATGCGCACCAGGTCGCGCTTGCGGAATTTGCGGCCCGAGATCGCCGACGGTTTTTTCTTCGGCTTGAACCGCGACGCGCCAGTACCTGAAGGTTCGGAGTCCGGAACCTCGGGCGTGTCGAAATGCTCGTCGGAAACCCCGTGCAGGTCCTCTTCGATGGTCGGCGCTTCGAAATATTCGCCGCCGCTGTCGTTCTCATTGTCCGCCGCCTTCTGCTCGGATGCCTTGGGAACGGTGCTCATGGTGCTGGCTCCTGCTGTGGCGCTGGTGGTCTAGGATACGCCGAGGCGACGGGGCATGGCCACCGCCGGATTCCGCAGCCTATGCCACGGCTTCCGCACGATTGTGTGACATTCGTGAAACGATAGCCGGCTGTGGGTGTTTCGCGGCTCCTAGCGGCGACGGGCTCCGTGCCCTCACTGCTGTTCGGCGAACATCAGCCGGGTCTTGGTGTCGGCCACCATGGGCGACAGGCTGCGCTGGATCAGCGCCTCGACATGGTCGTTGCGCTGGCGGGCCGAGTCGGCGCCCATCACCACCACGATCAGGCGGCGGCCGTCGGCATTGTAGGAGGTGACGATGTTGAAGCCGGAGGCCCTGATGTAGCCGGTCTTGATGCCGTCGACGCCACGCACGCGGCCGAGCATGTCGTTGTGGCCGCGCACCAGCCGGCCGCGGAACATGAAGTCGCTCTCGGAGAAATAGTGGAAATGCTGGGGAAAGCGGGAATGCAGCGCCATGCCGAGCAGCGCCATGTCGCGCGCCGTCGTCATCTGGCTGTCGTCGGGCAAGCCGGATGCGTTGCGGAAGGTGGTGCTGGTCATGCCGAGCTGGCGCGCCTTGGAGGTCATCATGGCGGCGAACTGATCCTCCGAGCCGCCGAGATATTCGCCGACCGCCACCGCCACGTCATTGGCCGACTTGACGACGATGGCGCGGATGGCGGAATCGACGTCGATCGTTTCGCCACGCCGGAAGCGCATCTTGGTCGGCGGTTGCGAGGCGGCGTGGTCGGAGACCGGGATCTGCGTTTCCTTGGTGACGCGGCCGGAGTCCATCGCCTCGAACAGCAGATAGAGCGTCATCATCTTGGTCAGCGAGGCCGGGTAGCGCTGCGCGGTCGAGTTGACCTCGAACAGCTGCTTTCCGGTCTGTGCGTCGACGACAATGGCGGCATATTTCTGCGGCGGCGCGGGCACGGCCAGAACCGAATCCGGCGGCGTCGTGGTCGAGCAGCCGGCCAGCAGCACCAGCAAGGCAAATGCCGCGAGAACTTTGTGGACGAACGAAAGGGGATGCAGGTGGGACAAGGGGCAGGTCTGTTCTTGGTAGGCCGTTGCTCGAGATGCGGCGAAGCTAACGTAACGCGATTGGTGCGTCCATTTGGTTAATGATGGTTAGCCCCAGGAATATGGTGGCCATCGGAGACCTGGGTTCCTCTCCCTAACCGAGGGGTCGGTGATATGCGATCGCCCTGCGGAGTGGGGAGAGGAAGAGGTTGCGAAGGCCGCCCCGAAATAGCCCCGTTCCTATCTTTCTGTGCCAGAATCGCGTTTCCTGTGGGAAGGGGCGCGGCATCTGGCGGCTTGGGGGTGGCATGACGAATATCGGGGCCGGGGGCGCAGCGCCCTCGCTTATCAGGGCATCTCTCAGCCGCACCGGCAAATGGGCCGGCAGCATCGCATTTATCGGCGGCGCGGTTTCCGACATCCTCAATCCGCTGGCGCCGTTCGCCGCCTATATCGCGCTGGTCGCATCGATCGCGGCGGTCATCATCGCCATTGCCATCGTCCTGCGGCTCGTGCTGGCGGCCAAGGCGCTGCCGGCGCTGGTGTTCGCCACCAGTGCGGCGGCGGTCGCGGGCGGCGTCTATGCCGTGCAGAAGGAGACCAGCTCGCAGAACGGCATCATCGCCAGCCTTGTGCCGGCGGTCGCGAGACTGCAGCAGTCGATCGGCATCGTCTCCGAAAAGGTGGCGAAGATCGAGCAGACGGTCACGCAAACGCAGAAGACCGTCGAAGAGGTCAAGAAATCGACCGACACGGTGGCGCAGAAGGCCGATCAGATCGCGTCCGCCCAGCAGCAGCAAACGCAGCAGGGCGCCGAGACGCAAAAGACCGTCGAGGCGGTCAAGCAGACCACCGACACGCTTGCCGCCGGCCAGCAACAGCAGCAGGCCCAGGCGGAGAAATTGCAGGCGACGACCGAACAGATCGCCGTCTCGATCGACACCATCGCCAAGGGGTTTGCCCAATTGGCGGCCCAGGGCGGGGCGATCGCCGAGCCAAAACGGCCGGACGAGTTCTACCACAATGCCCGCGTCTACGAACTGTCGGGCGACATGCTCAACGCGCGGCGCGCCTACCTTGCCTTTGCCGGCTTCGATGTCGACGCCATCGACCCCTATACGCGCTTCGCCACGCTGCTTCGGGTGCAGGACGGCAAGGCCGGCGCGCGCGAAGTGTTCGGCCAGATTGCGGAGAAGGCCAAGTCGCCGTCGATCAAGCTCGTCCACCTGCTGCAGTTCGACGACGCCCAGCGGGTCGACAAGCTCAATGCGTTCATCGCCGCCAATCCCGGCTACGCGCCCGCCTATTACCTCCTGGCGCAGGAGTTTTCGGAAGACCGCCTCGGTAGCCAGACGCTGGCCGACAAGCGCGGCGAAGCCCAGGCGCTGACGAAATTCGTCGCTTACGAGAAGGATGGCGGGCTGCTCAAATATTTCGTCGACCAGACCCAGCTGGCCGACTGGCTGGACCGCAGCCGCAGCCGGCTGACAGCGCTTGGCGACGTGCTCGACCCCGCCCGCTTCGCGCCGTCGCTGACGCCGATGCGCTCCAACCAGGGCTGGTCGATGACCATCTCGCTGCCGGAGCCGGCGACCGCGATTTCCTGGCGTATCGGCGACAGCGGCGCCTTTACCGATACTGGCGTGCTGGCACTCAACGACCAGCGCACCGGCAAGCCGATGCCCAATCCGAGCTTCGAGTTGCCGGACAGCACGGCCGCGACCACCATCGCGATAAAATATCTCGACATCCGGGGCCGAGAGACCGGTCCGTTCGACATCCGCTTCGATCCCGATGCGGCGCTTCAGCAAGGCGACAAGCAGATCCTCGACCAATTCTGGACGTCATGGATCGCCTTCGATGCCGGCGGCAATCATGGGCTGGTCTATTTCACGCAGATGCTGTCCTACCGCTGCGCCATCAAGGAAGTCCGCTACAGCCTGAACGGCGCGGCACTCGACAAGCAGATCAAGATGCCGCCCTGCGACAAGAAAGATCCTTATGCCATCCCCTACGACTACCAGCCCTATTTCAAGGTCGCCGACAGCGTGAAATCGATGTCGGTGCAGGTCACCTACACCGACAGCACAAAATCACCGGTGCGGGAATACAAGCGGCAGTAGGTCTGCTTACCCTGCCCCTTGTGTTCCCTGTGGGGAGGGTGAGGCAGCGTGATGCGAAATGCCCGACATCACGCTTGCGCAAGCCGCGCCGAACGGGTTCTGGTTGCGCCTTCAGAATCGGGTGAGCGCGCAATGGACATCAGCACGATCAAGGCCAGGGGCATTTCTGTTTCGCTCGATCTCACCGTCGGCCACATCGCCGACATGACCGTCGACGGCGACGGACGCCAGTTGAAGCCGCTGCATCGCGCGCCCTGGGTCGACGCCGGCGAGACCTTGCCGATGGACCTGCCGCAAGGCACGGTTCGCCTGTCGGGGGATTTCCTCTGCGCGCCGTTTTCGCGCAGCGATGTCGAGGACGCGCCGCTGCATGGCTGGCCGGCCAACAGCGCCTGGGACATCACCGAAAGCAGCGCCACGGACGGTGGCTGGCGCGCCGTTTTCCGGCTGCGGCACAAGGTCATGGGCGCCAGCGTCGACAAGATCCTCACCCTCATCGACGGCCATCCCTTCCTCTACCAGGAGCACGTGTTTTCCGGCGGCCATGGCGCGATTTCCGTCGCCCATCACCCGATGACGGCGATGAAGGGCGGCGGCCGGCTGGCCTTTTCGCCGAAGCGCTTTGCCGCGACGCCGGCCGACCCGCTGGAGCCCGATTCCGCACGCGGCCGCTTCATGCTGGCCTATCCGGCGCGGTCGGCCGACCTCGGCCATTTTCCTGCCGCCGCCGGCGGCACGCGCGACCTGACGGACTACCGCATGGATGACCGGCGCGAGGATTTCGTCACCCTGATCGAGGCCGACCATGGCGGGCCGGGCTGGACAGCACTTGCCCGCAAGGCCGAGGACGATCTGGTGCTGGTGTTGAAGAACCCGGCTGAACTGCCTGTAACCATGCTGTGGCTGAGCAATGGCGGCCGCGACTACGCGCCGTGGAGCGGCCGCCATCTGGGCGTGCTCGGCATCGAGGATGGGCGCGCCGCTGTCGGCCACGCCGCCTCGATCGGCGACAACTGGCTGAAACGAGAGGGCGTGGCGACCGCCTTTGCGCTCGGCGACCGCTTCTCGTTTCGCCATGTCATCGGCGCCCTGCCGCTGCCGGGTGGCGAACCGCCGCAGGAGGTTGTCACGGCGGATGGCCGCATGCGGCTGTCGGCCGGCGGCTCGACATGGGACGTGCCGTTCGACAGCGATTTCCTGCGCATCGGCCAGCCTGCCGCGGCATAGGCACGAGATCGCGCAATGGCGGATTTGAAATTTCGCCCGACTGCCGCCAAGATGCGGCGAAATTGTCGTGCATCATCAGGGCCGGCCATCTAGGCCGACTATCTGGGCCGACCATCAGGGCAAGTGAGGCTCCCATGTCCGAAATCGCGCACCTCGCCGCCACTATCTTCAAGCGCGCCGGCAAGGCAAAGCGCTTCATCGTCGCCATTGCGGGGCCGCCGGGAGCGGGCAAGTCGACATTGTCGGCGAGCCTGCATGACCTGTTGCCAGAAGGAGCCGTGGAAGTCGTGCCGATGGACGGCTTCCACTATGACGACATCGTGCTCAACGCGCGCGGCCTGCGCGCACGCAAGGGCGCGCCGGAAACCTTCGACTTCGCCGGCTTCGAAGCCCTGCTGAAGCGCATCCGGGCCGGCGAGGCCGAGATCGCGATCCCCGTCTTTGACCGCGGCTTGGAGCTGTCGCGCGCCGCAGCGGCGATCGTCGGCACCGAAACCAAGTTCATCCTGGTCGAAGGCAATTACCTTTTGCTCGACGAGGAGCCGTGGTCGCGGCTGGCGCCGCTGTTCGACTACTCGATCTTCGTCGACGTGCCGCGCAACGAGCTCGAGCGCCGCCTGATGGAGCGCTGGCACGAGCATGGCCGTTCCGACGCCGATGCGCGCGCCTGGATCGCCTCCAACGACATGCCGAACATCGAACGCGTGCTGGCACGGCGCCGGGCGGCCGACCTGGTCATTGGTTAACCTGCTTAATTTTCGGTATTCTTGGACGGGAACCTTAAGAGTTTCGCGCCGTTATGCCTCAGAACCAGTTTGTGTGGCGTGAGGGATTTTGCATGGCAACCAAGGCTAGAAAACCCGCAAAGACGAAACCCGCGAAGGCAACGCAAGCGAAAGCCGGTGCTGGCCCCGCGGTAGCCGAACGCTCAAAAGACGCCAAAGGCGCTTTCGGCAAGGCGGCACCCAGAAAAGTAGTCCCGGCCGCGAAGACGGCCAGCCCGCGCAAAGCGGCGCCGAACAAAGCCGGTGCCGTTCGAACCGCGGCGAATGTCGCCGCAGGTGCGGTGGTTGCAACCGCCCGCGGGGCCGCCTCGCTTGCCGCCTCCGTGATCGGCAGGGGCAGTTCGAAGGCGAAAGCGAAGTAGCAGGCAGCAGGGCGGCAGTCCGCCTCAGGCCTTTGCCGGAATGGTCAGGCCCTTTTGAACCGCCGGCCGTGCCAGGCCGCGCTCCAGCCATGCCGCTACATTGCCAAAATCATCGAAACCGACGAGGTCGCGGGCTTCGTAGAAGCCGATCAGGTTGCGCACCCAGCCGAGCAGCGAGATGTCGGCGATGGTGTAGTCGTTGGCCATGATCCATTTGCGGCCCTTCAGCCTGCCGTCGAGCACACCGAGCAGCCGCCGCGATTCGTCACGATAGCGCTCCAGCGGGCGCTTGTCGGCGATCTCGCGGCCGGCGAATTTGTGGAAGAAACCGACCTGGCCGAACATCGGCCCGACCGAAGCCATCTGGAAGAACACCCACTGGATCGTCTCATAGCGGCGCGCGGCGTCCACGGGCATGAGCAGGCCGGTCTTTTCGGCGAGATAGAGCAGGATGGCGCCGGATTCGAACAGGCCGATCGGTTTGCCGTCCGGGCCATTGGGATCGATGATCGCCGGTATCTTGCCGTTGGGGTTGAGCGACAGGAATTCCGGCGTCCAGCTTTCGTTCTGGCCGATATTGATCCAATGCGGTTCGTAGGGCAGGCCGATCTCTTCCAGGGCGATCGATATCTTCACTCCATTCGGCGTCGTTGCCGAATAGAGCTGGATCTGGTCCGGGTGCTTGGCCGGCCAGCGCGCGGTGATTGGAAAGGCGGACAGGTCGGCCATCGTGAACTCCTGAATGGGGATGCGCAAAAGCGCGGTGCTGGCGGGTCCGCAAAGAATTAGGCGCGCGGCCGGGTGTGATCAATATGGCGGCGACGGTTTCGCCATGACGGACCGTCAACCAGACCGGACGGAGCGCCACCGCCGGTGGCATTCCGAATCATCGGCAGTCGTGACCGCAGGGATGCGGTGGTGACCGCAGGGGTCAAACAGCCTTGAAGGCCAGCACCGCGTTGGTGCCGCCAAAGGCAAAGCCGTTGCTGATCGCGGCGCGCACCTTGCGTTCGCGGGCCACATTCGGCGTCACGTCGAGGTCGCAATCGGGATCGGCCTCGCGGAAATTCGCCGTCGGCGGCACGACGCCTTCGCGGATCGCCATGACGCAGGCGATCATTTCCAGTCCGCCAGAGGCGCCTAGGCAATGGGCGTGCATCGACTTGGTCGAGGAGACCGACAGCTTGTAGGCGTGCTCGCCGAAGACGCGCTTGATGGCGGTGGTCTCGATCTGGTCGTTGGCCTTGGTGCCGGTGCCATGCGCGTTGAGATAGTCGATGTCCTCGGGATTGAGCCCGGCATCGGCCAGGCAGAAGCGCATCGCGGCTTCCGGGCCCTCGATGGTCGGCGCGACGATGTCGGACGCGTCGGCCGACAGGCCGGTGCCGGCGATTTCGGCGAGGATGGTGGCGCCGCGCGCCGTCGCATGTTCATAGCTTTCCAGGACAGCCATGCCGGCACCCTCGCCCAGCACCAGCCCTTGGCGATCGGCCGAGAACGGCCGGCACGTGTCGGGCGACAGCACGCGCAATGCCTCCCAGCCCTTCAGCACGCCCCAGACCAGCGGCGCATCAGTGCCGCCGGCCACCATGACATCGGCGCGGCCGAGCCTGATCTGGTCCACCGCCGAGGCGATGGCGTGGTTGGCCGACGAGCAGGCCGAAGTGACGCCGAACACGGGCCCACGCAGGCCAAGGTGCATGCTGACCTGGCCGGCGGCGGCGCCCGGCATGACCCGGGGCACGGTGAAAATGCCGGCGCGATTCTTGCCCTCGACCAGGATGGCGCGATAGTTCTCCTCGACCGTCTCGAACCCGCAGACGCCGACGCCGACAATGGTTCCCATGCGATAGGTGTTGTCGGCATGCGCGGCCAATCCGGACTGTTGCAGGGCTTCGCGCGCCGCGATCACCGCCAGCAGGCTGAAACGGTCCATCGACACCAGTTGCTTGCGCTCGATGCCGTGATCGGGCAGCGCCTTGACCTCGCAGCCCGTCCTGACCTTCAGGTCGTGCAGGGAATGATTTTCGATCGGGCCTATCGCCGAGCGGCCGGCGCGCATCTCGCCCCAGATTGCCGGCGCATTGGTGCCGAGCCCGCATATGCCGCCAAGGCCGGTGATGACGACGCGTTTCAGCATTCGGTCAGGCTTTTTTCGCGATCAGCGCGCGAACGGCCTCGACCATGTCGCCAACGTTCTTCAGATTGCTCCAGGCGTCGACCGTGTTCATCTCGATCTCGATGCCATATTGCTCCTCGAGATCGAAGATGATCTCCGTCAGCTCCAGCGAATGGATGCCGAGCGCCGTCAATTCGGTGGCGGTGGTGATTTCCTCACCGCCCGGCTCGGCATGGGCCTTGATCTTTTCGATGATTTCCGTTGCCAGTTGGTCGGCCATTCGGTTTCTTCCCCACTTTTTCGTTTCCCGACGCCAACTGAACAGCGCCTTTTTGTCCTCGATATCAGGCCGCGATTGTCGCCTTCTACCCCCGCCAAGCATCGCATGACCGCACCAAGGTGGCTCCCTCTATAGAAACGGAAACGCTATCAAGCAACAAGCTATATGTCGACAAAACCGCCGCAGTGCTTAACCTGGCGGCGTGGACACGATCGAATATACGAAGTTTTCAGGCCAACCGGCCCAGCGCGCCGCCGGCCTGGCCCAGCTTGGCTGCGCCAGTATCGACGGCCGCACGCGGCTGCGCCGCCTCTATCAGGACGGCTCCGCCAAGATAAGGCTGCCGGCGGTTTCGGCCGGACCGCTGGAAGCAGTGCTGATCAACACCGCCGGCGGGCTGACCGGCGGCGACCGCCTCGGATGGGACGTGGATGTCGGCGCAAATGCCAGCGCTGCGATAACCACCCAGGCCTGCGAGAAGGTCTATCGCGCCGCGTCCGACCGCGCCGAGGTGTCGATCAAGCTGACCGTCGGCGAAAACGGCCGTATTGCATGGTTGCCGCAGGAAACCATCGTCTTCGACCGGGCGGCCTTTGCCAGGACATTGGATGTCGAACTTGCCGCAGGGACCGAGGCGCTGCTGGTGGAGGCGACGGTCTTTGGCCGCCTGGCAATGGGCGAACGTGCCGCGCACGGCAATTTCCACGACCGCTGGCGCGTCCGTGGCAATGGGTCCCTCATCCATGCCGAGGATTTCCGCATCGGACCCGACATCGCCGCGATCCTGGGCCGTCCGGCCGTCGCCGGCGGCGCGATCGCGGTGGCAACGCTGCTGCTGGTGTCGCCACGGGCAGAGGCGCTGCTCGATCCGGTCCGGGAGATCATCGGCGACCAGGGTGGCGCCAGCATCTGGAGCGTAGGGACATCTGGCAAGCTTCTTGCGAGGCTTTACGCCGAGGACGGCTACCAGTTGCGCCAGCGGCTGGTTCCGCTCGTCGGATTGCTCAATGGAGAGGCGGGACTGCCCAAATTATGGTCACTGTGATTCTGTTCGCATCATTTCAGGCAAACGCATGAACCTAACGCCAAGGGAAAAGGACAAGCTGCTGATCGCCATGGCGGCAATCGTGGCACGCAAGCGACTGGAGCGCGGTGTCAGGCTCAACCATCCGGAAGCGATCGCGCTGATCACCGATTTCGTCGTCGAAGGCGCCCGTGACGGCCGCCCGGTCGCCGAGCTGATGGAGGCGGGCGCCCATGTCGTCAGCCGCGCCCAGGTCATGGAAGGCATCGCCGAGATGATCCATGACGTGCAGGTGGAGGCGACCTTCCCCGACGGCACGAAACTGGTGACCGTGCACGAACCCATCAGGTGAGGAGACCGGAATGCTGGATCTGCGTCCAAACTGCGAATGCTGCGACAAGGACCTTCCGCCGGAGGCGACGGACGCGTTGATCTGCACCTTCGAGTGCACCTTCTGCGCCGACTGCGCGGAAGGCGTGCTGGGTGGCGTCTGCCCGAATTGCGGCGGCAATTTTTCCGCCCGGCCGATCCGTCCCGCCGCGATGCTGAAGAAATACCCGGCTTCGACCAAGCGCGTCCTCAAGGCCGAGGGCTGCGGCCCGCGCAAGGCCGCGTGACCCCTGCGACACCGCAAACGAAAGGCAAGTAGAATGATCCCCGCCAAACGCCTGTGCCTCTCGGCGATCCTGTTGATGGCCGCCGCCATGCCGGCCTATGCCCATGTCGGCATCGGCACGACATCCTCCTTCACCGCCGGCTTCATGCATCCGCTCTCCGGCCTTGATCACATGACGGCGATGATCGCGGTCGGACTATGGGCGGCACTCAAGGGCGGCAAGGCGATCTGGGCCTGGCCGGCGGCTTTTGCCGGCGTCATGCTGGTGGGCGGCGCACTCGGCATGCTGCACATGCCGCTGCCGTTCGTCGAGCCGGGCATATTGGCGTCGGTCGTGGCGCTTGGGCTGCTGGTGGCGCTGGCGACCGATCTCCCGGTGTCCACGGGTGCCACCATCCTCGCCCTGTTCGCGCTGTTTCACGGCCATGCCCATGGCACCGAAGTGCCGGAGAATGCCGGCGGGCTTGAATACATGGCCGGATTTGCCGTCGCCACCGTGCTGCTCCATGCCACCGGCATTGCCGCCGGCCTCAGCCTTGGCCAGAGGTTGCGCGGCCTGGCCCGCATCGCGGGCGCGGCCTGCGCGGCGATCGGCGTCGGCCTTGCCTTCGGCGTGGTGTGAGGTCCAATGATCCCCGGCGAAATCATCCCCGCACAAGGCGACATCGAACTCAACAAGGGCTTGGCGACCGTCACCCTGAAAGTCGCCAACAGCGGCGACCGGCCAGTCCAGGTCGGCAGCCACTATCATTTCTTCGAAACCAATGAAGGGCTGAAGTTCGACCGCGAACGGGCACGCGGCATGCGCCTCGACATCGCCGCCGGCACCGCCATGCGCTTCGAACCGGGCCAGGAACGCGACGTCACGCTGGTGCCGCTCGGCGGCAAGCGCGAGGTCTATGGATTCCAGCAGAAGGTGATGGGCAAGCTGTGAGATCGGTGGGATCTCATGCGTGGTGCGCCAAGACGGCGACAGGCTTTGGGGCAAGCGTGAGAGCGCACGGTGCTTTCAGCCGGGCGGTTTGGCGGCCGCGTAGATGACGATCTTTCCGGGATCGTCGAACTCGACGGCAAGGACGTCCTCGGCCAGCACGCGCCGCGAATCGATAGCATTGAAGAGCAGGGCGTTGGCCTCGATCTCCTTGCGCAGCTCCGCCACATCGTCCTGATGCTGCCGAACCTTGTTCTCGATGACCGGCGGCGGGCCGCCTTCGCTGCGCGCCGCATCGGTGAGGAAGACGATGTCGACCCTGTCGAGCTTGGACGTCTTGCGCACGGTGCTGATGTTCTCACGCGTGCGGTCGATCGCCGAACTGACTTTTCCAATTTCCGCGGTGGCCTTGGCCTCTTCCTGATTGACCTGCGACCCGACGATCCTGTCGACGGTCTCCGGGCTTTCGAGGCTCTGCGCGTTCAGCACCGCCTGGGGGATGCTTGCCGCGAGAAAGGCCGCCGCCGCAAACGCATGTGGCCATCTGGCATCGGGCAGTATCGTGACGGTCATCGCTCGCTTTCGTGGTTCGTTCCAACCTCTGGGAAACGAAACGCTTCCAGCCTTGCCACGGTTCCCTTCACGGTTTCCTTCACGATGCGCCCGGCGGACCGGATGCCGGCCCGCCAGGCCGGATCGTCAGCTGGCTTTCTTGGTGATCAGGGTCAGCGCGCCATTGGGCTCCATACTGGCCGCGACCACTTGCGCCGAGGTCATTCCCTTGGCCTCCAGCGCGGATTTGACCTTGGGCGTGGCATCGATCGAGCTGCGCAGTTTCTTCAGGCCGTCATCGCCGCGCTGGGCGATCACCTGGTTGACCTGCGTCTGGGTGTCCTTCGGCAACTCGGTGATGTCGACGATGTTGACGCTCTGGATCGCCGGCGCGGCCTGCTGACCGCCAGGAGCCGGCGCGGCCGGCGCCTGGGCGGGCTGTTGCGCAGGTTGCTGCTGGGCACTGGCGGCGCCCGCCAGCGTCAGGGTGGCGGCGGCTGCAAGAACTATCGCTTTGCGCATGGATCTTCCTTCCATCGATTTGGCAAACGGTCGTTTTGGGGTGACCCCCCAACCTCAACCGCCAAATGGGATCAGAAGGTGTCGCCCAGCGGGTCATTGCATGACCATTGGATGGCGATAATGTGCAAGCCGGCTTCAACCGCACCGCAATTCGGGAGCAATCGCTGATGGCCAGAATCACCCGTGCCGCCTATGCGCAGATGTATGGCCCGACCGTCGGCGACCGGGTGCGGCTTGCCGACACCGAACTCTTCATCGAGGTCGAGAAGGATTTCACCATCCATGGCGAGGAGGTGAAATTCGGCGGCGGCAAGGTCATCCGCGACGGCATGGGCCAGAGCCAGGTTTCCCGCGCCCAGGGCGCGGTCGACACGGTCGTCACCAACGCGCTGGTGATCGACGCCAGCGCCGGCATCTTCAAGGCCGATATCGGCCTCCGGGACGGCCGCATCGCCGCGATCGGCAAGGCCGGCAATCCCGACACGCAAGATGGGGTCACCATCATCATCGGCCCCGGCACCGAAATCATCGCCGGCGAGGGCAAGATCCTGACCGCCGGCGGCTTCGACGCGCATATCCATTTCATCTGCCCGCAGCAGATCGAGGAAGCGCTGATGTCAGGCATCACCACCATGCTCGGCGGCGGCACCGGCCCCGCGCACGGCACGCTGGCCACCACCTGCACGCCGGGACCCTGGCACATGGCCCGCATGATCCAGTCCTTCGACGCCTTTCCGATGAATATCGGCCTGTCCGGCAAGGGTAACGCCTCGCTGCCGGCGGCATTGGAAGAAATGGTGCTAGGCGGTGCCTGCTCGCTGAAACTGCACGAGGACTGGGGCACGACGCCGGCGGCCATCGACTGCTGCCTGTCGGTGGCCGATGATCATGACGTGCAGGTGATGATCCACACCGACACACTGAACGAATCCGGCTTTGTCGAAAACACCGTGGCGGCGATCAAGGGCCGCACCATCCACGCCTTCCACACCGAAGGTGCGGGCGGCGGCCACGCACCCGACATCATCAAGGTCTGCGGCCTGCCCAACGTCATCCCGTCCTCGACCAATCCGACGCGGCCCTACACGGTCAACACGCTGGCCGAGCATCTCGACATGCTGATGGTCTGCCATCATCTGTCGCCGTCGATTCCCGAGGACATCGCCTTTGCCGAAAGCCGCATCCGCAAGGAGACGATCGCCGCCGAGGACATCCTGCACGATATCGGCGCCTTCTCGATCATCTCGTCCGACAGCCAGGCCATGGGCCGCGTCGGCGAGGTGGCGATCCGCACCTGGCAGACTGCCGACAAGATGAAGCGCCAGCGCGGTTCACTGCCGCAGGAGACCGGCAACAACGACAATTTCCGCGTCCGCCGCTACATCGCCAAATACACGATCAACCCGGCCATCGCACATGGCCTGTCGAAGGAGATCGGCTCGATCGCGGTGGGCAAACGCGCCGACCTGGTGCTGTGGAACCCGGCATTCTTCGGGGTGAAGCCGGACATGGTGCTGATCGGCGGCATGATTGCCGCCGCCCCGATGGGCGACCCCAATGCCTCGATCCCGACGCCGCAGCCTATGCATTACCGGCCGATGTTCGGCGCCTATGGCAAGGCCAGGACCAACTCGTCGGTGACCTTCGTTTCCAAGGCGGCGCTCGGGTCGGGCCTGCATGGCCGGCTCGGCGTCGACAAGCAGTTCGTCGCGGTGGAAAACACCCGCGGCGGCATCGGCAAGCATTCGATGGTGCTCAACGACGCCACGCCGCATATCGAGGTCGACCCGGAAACCTACGAGGTCCGGGCCGATGGTGAATTGCTGACCTGCGAGCCGGCAACGGTGCTGCCGATGGCGCAACGGTATTTTCTGTTTTGATGTCAGCGGTTTTGGTTGAAAGTCATGAACTTGGTGAATTGCGTCTGAATCCACAGCGCGTAGTGTGATGCGCAAAAGCGCACGCGCTATGTCCAGTGCGAAGCCAAGATGTTTCGTCAGATTGCCAATCGCATCCGTGCCCCCTGCTTCCAACTTGGAAATTCGGGGCCATTGGAGCAATATAGGCTGCATGAACAAGATTTTTCGCAAACAGCAATTGACGCCCTACGAGGCGGACTATGCTCAGTGGTGCGCCGAGCAAGGCGCGCTGTTGCGCGAAGGTCGTCTGTCCGATCTTGATCGCGAGAATCTCGCCGAGGAGATCGAGAGCTTGGGGCGGAGCGACAAAAGGGAAATTGCGAGCAGGCTTGGCACCTTGATCCTGCATTTGCTCAAATGGGAGTTTCAGCCCGAGCAGCGCAAAACCGGATGGCTGCTCACAATCCGTGAACAGCGATATCGGATTGAAAATCTGCTCGATGAAAGTCCGAGTCTGAAAGCGTATCCGGCGCAGATGCTTGGACGAGAGTTCAAGATAGCAAGGTTAAAGGCGCTGGACGAAACCGGCTTGAGCGATCGCGATTTTCCTGTTGATTGCCCATTTACAATCAGGAAAATTCTGGACCATGGCTATTTTCCAGGCAGGCCGTGGTCTTCGGATAAACTTATTCGCGAGTAGCCGCGAAGTGGCCCGTCGCAAATATTTCATCCCGTCGTGAGCATTGTTATTATCCGCCGATGGCCACCGAAATAGCCTCTCCCCACGACATCTTCCCGCATATCCGCATCGTCATGGGCATGGTGATCGGGCTTGGCGTCGCCCGCCTGCTGTCGGGCGTGGCGCGCATCGTCCAGCATCCGGGCCAATACCGGCTTTATCCCGTGCATCTGGCCTGGGTCGCTTCGGTGCTGTTGATGCTGGTGCATTTCTGGTGGTGGGAGTTCGGCCTCTACGCCATCGAAACGTGGACCTTCGGCAAATACCTGTTCATCATCTTCTACGCGATCACGCTGTTCCTGCTGTGCGCGCTGCTGTTCCCGGATTCGATGCTGGACTACACCAGCTACGAGGATTTCTTCTATTCGCGCCGCGCCTGGTTCTTCGGCCTGCTGGCGGCGACCTATCTGCTCGACGTGATCGATACGCTGCTGAAGGGACCGGAGCATTTCGCCCGCTTCGGCAACGAATATCTGTTCCGCACGCCGGTCTTCGTCGCGTTTTGCATCGCCGCGATCCTGGTGCGCGACCGCCGCTTCCACATCGCCTTCGTCACGGCAGCGTTGATCTATCAGATATCGTTCATCCTGCGGCTCTTCGACACGATCGTATGACCAAAGCGGATGGTCTAGAGTCCAGCGAAAGGCAGGATCCAACCATGTACAAGGCCGTCGGATCGCGCGGATCCCGGGTCAGCCGCGTTCTCTGGATGCTTGAGGAGCTCGGGGAGCCCTATGAATTCGTCGCGGTTCATCTGCGCTCGCCGGAAGCCTATGCACTCAACCCCTCGGGCAAGGTGCCGATCCTGATCGATGGCGAATTGACGGTGACGGATTCGGCCGCGATCTGCGTCTATCTGGCCGACAAACACGCGGACAAGGGCATGGGCGCCAATCCGGGCATTGCCGGCCGTGCCGAAATGGATTCCTGGATGCATTTCGCGCAGAGCGAGTTCGAGGCGCCGCTGTGGAACAAGCTGCGCCATCGCTTCCTGCTGCCGAAGGAAGTTCGGGTCGATGTCGGCCCCGCCGCGACCTATGATTTCATCTCGGAGCTTCAGGCGCTGGATCGCCGGCTTGGCGACAAGCCCTTCGCGCTCGGCGACCGGTTTTCCGCCGTCGACGTGATGTTGGGCGATATGGGCGGCTGGGCCCGCGCCGGAAAATTCCCGATCGAATCCGAGCGCGTCAACGCCTATTTCGACCGTGTCTTGGCGCGCCCTGCCCGTGCAAAGGCGCAAGCTAATGGAGGCTCCATGAAATGAAGCTCAATCTCAACACCGATTTCACCAAATTCCCACGTGCCGTCTCGGTGCTGCTTGCCGGCATGGCCGGAACCACTGCACCATCGGGCCGTGCGGTTCTAGCCCATGACGAGCGTCATCTGCGCCGCCGCGCCATCGAACTTGCCGACGGCAGCAAGGTGCTGGTGGACCTGCCCGAGCCTGTCGCTCTCAACGACGGCGACCGGCTGGTGCTGGAGGATGGCGGTCATATCGAAATCGTCGCGGCACCGGAGGACGTCTATGACGTCCGCGCCCGCGACGCCGTGCATCTGACCGAGCTTGCCTGGCATATCGGCAACCGTCACCTCGCGGCGGGCATCGAGGCGGACCGCATCGTCATCCTTAGCGATCACGTCATCAAGGTGATGCTGGAGGGGCTCGGCGCCACCGTGCGCGAGGTCTCCGAGCCGTTCAAGCCGGTGCGCGGCGCCTATTCAGCCCACAGTGGTGCCCATGGTCACGATCACGGCCATCACGCGGAGGCGCATACTCACAGCCACTCGGAGGCGCATTCGCACGCACACGGCGAACAGCATTCCCATTCCCACAGCCATTCCCACGACGGTCACCACCACGACCATGACTGACCAGCTTTCCAACATCGCCCTGCTGCGGCTGATGGCGTGGCTGTCGCCGGCCTTTCCGGTCGGTGGCTTTGCCTACAGCCACGGTCTGGAGCGCGCGGTGCATGACGGGCTGGTGGCCGATGCCGCAAGCCTCGCTGGATGGCTGGAAACGCTGGTCGAAATGGGTTCGGGCTGGAACGATGCCGTGCTGTTCGCCGAGAGCTGGCGCCGCGCCCACAACGCCGGCGATCTCGTCGAAGTGGCCGCGCTCGCCGAGGCGCTCGCCGGTTCGCGCGAACGCCACACCGAGACCATGCTGCAAGGTACCGCCTTCATCAAGGCCGCATCGGCCTGGCCCAATCCCGTGCTGGAGCGCTTGCCGGCCGAATGCGCCTATTGCATCGCTGTCGGGACCATCGCCGGCGGCAATGGCATTGCGCTGCGGGACGCGCTGTCCGCCTTCCTGCAAGCCTTCTTCTCCAACCTTGTCCAGGCGGCGATCAGGTTGGGTGTCGTCGGCCAGTCGGAAGCAACAGTGCTGCTTGCCGGCTTCGAGCCGCTGGCCCTGGCAACCGCTGCCCGCGCCGCCAGTTCCTCGCTCGACGATCTCGGCGGCTGTGCCTTCGTCTCCGATGTCATGGCGATGAAGCACGAAACCCAATATTCGCGGCTGTTCCGCTCATGATCGCCCTCGCCTTCGTCCTTTCATTCGTCCTGCTGCTGATCACGGCGCTGCATGTCTATTGGGGCATTGGCGGCATCTGGCCGGGCAGGGATGCCAAGTCATGCGCCCATGCCGTCGTCGGTTTTCGCGGCATCGATGAAATGCCGACGCCGTTTGCCAGCTTCGCGGTTGCCGCCTGTCTCGCCCTGGCAACGTTGTGGCCACTGGCGCTGATCGGCTTTTTTGCATCGCCCTTCCCCAGGGAAGGCCTCGCCGCCACCGCGCTGCTCATCGGGCTGGTGTTTCTCGGGCGCGGCATTGCCGGCTTCACGCCCTGGTGGCGCCGGCTGACCCCCGAGCAGCCCTTCGCCCGGCTCGATATAAGCTATTATTCGCCGCTGTGCCTGTTGATCGGGCTCGGCTTCGCAGTCCTTGCCATCACGGAGTTCCCGACATGACCCAGGCTAACGGTCCCCTTCGCATCGGTATTGGCGGCCCCGTCGGCTCGGGCAAGACGACGCTCACCGAAAAACTCTGCAAGGCGCTGCGCGATGAATTCTCCATCGCGGTCGTCACCAACGACATCTACACCAGGGAAGACGCCATGATGCTGGCGCGGCTACAGGCGCTGCCGGAGGACCGCATCGTCGGTGTCGAGACTGGCGGCTGCCCGCACACCGCGATCCGCGAGGATGCCTCGATCAATCTGCAGGCGATCGCCGAACTCAACCGGAAGTTCCCCGATCTCGACATCATCTTCATCGAATCGGGCGGCGACAACCTTGCCGCCACCTTCTCGCCGGACCTTGCCGACCTGACGCTGTACGTCATCTCGGTCTGCCAGGGCGAAGAAATCCCGCGGAAAGGCGGACCGGCGATCACCCGCTCGGACTTCCTCATCATCAACAAGAGCGACCTGGCGCCCTATGTGAACGTCAACCTCGACGTGATGGAGAGCGATGCCGGCCGCATGCGCGGCAAGCGCCCGTTCGGCTTCACCGACCTGTCGCGCGGCAAAGGGCTGCAGGAGGTCATCGATTTCATCGTCGAGCATGGCGGGCTGAGGGCCGGCATTGCCGCCAGCACGGCGGCCTGACCGGCAGCCGCCTCTTCCTGCACCAACCGAAACCCGTTGCGGGCGGACGTGGGTCGCGGCATTCTTGCCAAAACCGGAGGATTTTCGATGAGCATCGCCCGCCTGCAGAAGGAAACGCTGACCAACCTGCCGTTCTACGAAGAGCGCGTCGATCTTGCCTGCGCCTTCCGCTGGACGGCGCGGCTCAACATGCATGAAGCGGTGGCCAACCATTTCTCGCTGGCGGTCAACGAGGACGGCACGCAATTCCTGATGAACCCCAACCAGGTGCATTTCTCGCGTATCAAGGCGAGCGACCTTTTGATGATCGACGCTAACGATCCCGACACGCTCACGGGGCCGAACGCGCCCGACCCGACGGCCTGGGGACTGCACGGCGCCATCCATCGCAATGTCCGCCACGCGCGCTGCGTCATGCATGTCCATTCGATCCACGCCACGGTGCTGGCCTCGCTCGCCGATTCCCGCCTGCCGCCGATCGACCAGAATTCGGCAATGTTCTTCAACCGCCATGTCGTCGACGCCCATTATGGCGGACTGGCCTTCGAGGAAGAGGGCGAACGCTGCTCGCAGCTTCTGACCGACCCCAAGGTCAAGGTGATGGTGATGGGCAATCATGGCGTGCTGGTCATCGGCGATACGGTCGCCGATGCGTTCAACCGCATGTTCTATTTCGAGCGCGCCGCCGAAACCTACATCAAGGCACTTTGGACCGGCCGGCCGCTGCGCACGCTGTCCGACCCGATCGCCGAGAAGACGGCCAGCGAAATGGACGACTATCCCGGCCAGGCCGAGCGCCATCTCAGCGAACTGAAGGCGATCCTCGACGAGCAGGAACCGGTCTACCGGAACTGAGCTTCCGGGAACTCAGAGCCCAAGCTCTCCGCGCAACTCCTCGGCGCTGTTGATGACCGTGGCGCCGGGCGGTCCTTCCATCGGCTTCTCCGGCCAGAAGATCGTCTTCATGCCCGCCGCCAGCCCTGCCAGGGCGCCGGGCCAGCTGTCGTCGATCGCCACGGCGTGCGCGGGATCGACATCGGCGAGATAGGCGGCGCGCAGGAAGGGTTCGGCGTGCGGCTTGCCTTCGCGCACGTCGTTGCGGCTGATCGTCTTCATGCCCGGATAGGTCAGCCCGACCATGCGCAGATTGGCATCGACGATCATCCGGTCCGAATTGGACACCACGGCCTGCGCCACGCCCTTTGCCCGCAACTCGTTGAAAATCTCGATCGCGCCGGGGCGCGGCTGCAAGCTTTCGACAAGCGGCAGATAGTGTTCGTATTTGTGGACGATCCATTCGTCGAAGGGCAGGTCCAGGCCGAACTCGTCGCGCATCATCTCGTAGACCGGCCAGGCGGCAACGCCGAGCACCCGCTCATGCAAATCATCAGGCGGTATCAGACCGGCATTGCGCATCGCCGCCACGAGGGCTGCCTCATGCAGCGGTTCGCTGTCGACCAGCGTGCCGTCCATGTCCCAGAAAACCGCTTTCGGTGTCATGCAGCGCTCCTTTTTTCGATCCCTTAAAGGGTTTGCGCCGGGAGATAAACCTTCGCGACCGCAGAACGCGGCTCCGGCCGGCAACCGACGCCGCATTGCTTCTCCGACCAGACATTGGTGGATGCAAAATCCGGGTTGGACAGACGCAAGCATTTGCCCTTGAGATTGACAATTGCACAGCAGGCAGTTCCCTGCGAAACTAGGCATGGACCGCCTCGATGACCGGCGGCCTCGGGGAGGCAGGACGTGAATACGCGGCAGGATGGCGGCAACAACAGGCTGGACGACGCGGCGCGCGCCGGGTGGCTTTACTATGTTGCCGGCAACACACAGGACCAGATCGCCGCGACGCTCGGCATATCGCGGCAGACCGCGCAGCGGCTGGTGTCGCTGGCGGTGTCGGAAGGGCTGATCAAGGTGCGCGTCGACCATCCGATCGCCAACTGCCTGGACCTCGCGGCCCGGCTCAAGTCGCGTTTCGCGCTCGACCTGGTCGAGGTGGTGCCGAGCGACCCGAATTCATCCTCCACCACCATCGGTATCGCCGAGGCGGCCGCCGCCGAGATCGAGCGCCGGCTGCGGTCACCGACGCCGATCGTCATGGGGATCGGCACCGGGCGCACGCTGAAGGCGGCAATCGAACAGCTGCCGCCGATGGAATGCCCGCAGCACAAGGTGGTGTCGTTGACCGGCAACATCTCGCCGGACGGCTCGGCCGCCTTCTACAACGTCATCTTCACCATGGCCGACAGGGTCAAGGCGCGCTCCTTTCCAATGCCGCTGCCGGTCATCGCCTCCTCGCCGCAGGAGCGCGAGATGCTGCTCAACCAGCCGATGATCCAGCCGACGCTGGCGCTGGCAGCCGAGGCCGACGTCACCTTCATCGGCATCGGCGATCTCGGCCCGAAGGCGCCGCTCTACGAGGACGGCTTCATTTCAGAAAGCGAGCTGAAAGCCCTGCAGAAGGCGGGAGGCATCGCCGAGATCGTCGGCTGGGTGTTCGATCGCGAAGGGCGCATGATCGAGGGCATCACCAATGACCGGGTGTCGTCGGCATCGCTGCCGTCGCGCGAGAAATCGCTGGTCATTGCGCTGGCCATGGGCGAGCGCAAGCTGCCGGGTATCCTGGCGGCCGTGAACCGCCGGCTGGTCAACGGGCTCATCACCGACGAGCGGACGGCAGCTGCGCTGCTGGCCAGCATCTGACTGGAACCCGCCGCGAGCGATTTGCGATAAAGAGAGCAATGCTATCCGTGCCGCCCGAAAGGGTCGTTGCCGTCAAGGAAACCGAGGTCGCGCTGCAGATGCGGCGACAGGTCCCTGATGTCGAGATGTGCCTTTTTTCGGCTCGCAAACCAGCCGAATCCGTCCGCGAGCCACGAAATCCAGCGATGATCGGGGGCGGGAGTGCATTTTTGCTGTGCCATGGTCATGATCGTCAACCTTCGCTATCCTGGACCCGAATGACGGGTTGACGCTGAATGTCGGTCTTGCCGGCCGCCTTGGCCAATCGAACGTCGATAAGGACCCATAAGGAGGCTTTATGCCGGACCTCAGCTCGCGGCAGGTTTCGCAGCTCCCGCCTCTGCAGGCGATCCGGGTGTTCGAAGCGGTGGCGCGGCACCTTTCCTTCACCAAGGCGGCCGAGGAGCTCGCCATGACGCAAGCAGCGGTCAGCTATCAGATCAAGGTGCTGGAGGAGCGGGTCGGCGCGCCGCTTTTCCTGCGGCGGCCGCGCCAGATCGCACTCACCGAGGCCGGCCAGCGCCTCGCGCCGGCGGTCAGCGAGGCCTTCGCCATTCTTGGCCAGGCCTATGCCGCGGCGCGCGGCGGCGCGGATGGCGTGCTGTGCGTCACCACCGTGCTGACCTTCGCCTCGAACTGGCTGGCGCACCATCTGGGCTCGTTCCAGATCGCTCATCCTTCGCTCGCCGTGCGGCTCGAAACGTCGAGCCGGCTGACGGATTTCGCCCGCGAGGATGTCGACCTCGCCATCCGGTCGGGCGGCGGCAAATGGCCGGGGCTGGAAGCCTACAAGCTGCTCGATGCCGATTTCACGCCGATGCTGAGCCCGAAGCTCGCGGCAAGCATCGGCGGCGTCAGGGAACCGGCGGACCTGTTGCGGCTGCCGATCCTCGATCCCGGCGACATCTGGTGGACGCAATGGTTCGAGGCTGCCGG
The DNA here is from genome assembly GCF_000176035.2 of Mesorhizobium opportunistum WSM2075. Lineage (NCBI taxonomy): Bacteria > Pseudomonadati > Pseudomonadota > Alphaproteobacteria > Hyphomicrobiales > Phyllobacteriaceae > Mesorhizobium > Mesorhizobium opportunistum. The sequence goes on from NC_015675.1 coordinate 599,589, forward strand.
CGTGCACTCGCACGATCTCGCCAAGCGGCCCGGCAGCAGCATGGGCGCACAGGCCTATGAGGCCAATGCCGCGATCGCCGGTCATGGCGTGGCGATCCTGACCCGGGCGCTGTTCAAGGCGGAACTCGCCGACGGCCGCCTGATCCAACCCTTCGACCTCGTCGGCGACGATGGCCACGCCTACTGGCTGGTCTATCCGGAGGCACGGCGCAACGTGCCGAAGATCCGCGCCTTCCGCGACTGGCTGCTGGCCGAAATAGCCTGCTGACTGGCAAGGTGCATCGCTTCGAAGCGAAGTTCCGCGACGCGTCTTCATGCATGCCGTTCAAAATGCCGGTCGTTTTGGCCTCCGGATCCGATCGGGCTGCGCGACCTCTGAATTATGAGAGGCAGCAGGCAGCCTGCCCGGCTATTTCCTCCACTCCATATCCGGCCAGCGTCGTCGAGTGCTGCGCTGCAGCATCGAATCTGGCTTGACATAATATGGAACTTAATGAGTAATTGCTCACAGCCAAGGCAAATGCTCATCTTGGTCCATGGGAGGAATTTGATGAAACTTCGTACGCTCATCCTGGGCTTGTGCTCGACCAGCGCGCTGGCGTTCGCTGCGCACGCCGAATCCATCACCATCGCCACCGTCAACAATGGCGATATGGTCCGCATGCAGAAGCTGACCGACGACTTCACCAAGGCAAACCCCGACATCCAGCTCAACTGGGTGACGCTCGAGGAAAACGTGCTGCGCGAGCGCGTCACCACAGACATCGCCACCAAGGGCGGCCAGTACGACGTGATGACGATCGGCACCTACGAGGTTCCGATCTGGGCCAAGCAGAGCTGGCTGTTGCCGCTCGACAAGCTCGGCGACGACTACGACGCCAAGGACATCATCCCGGCCATCGCCGGCGGCCTGTCGGTCGACGGCAAGCTCTATGCCGCGCCCTTCTACGGCGAAAGCTCCTTCGTCATGTACCGCAAGGACCTGATGGACAAGGCCGGGCTGAAGATGCCCGACGCGCCGACCTGGGACTTCATCAAGCAGGCCGCCGACAAGATGACCGACCGCGCCAATGGCGTGAACGGCGTGTGCCTGCGCGGCAAGGCCGGCTGGGGCGAGAACATGGCCTTCCTGACCGCCATGTCGAACTCCTTCGGCGCCCGCTGGTTCGACGAGAACTGGAAGCCGCAATTCGATCAGCCCGAATGGAAGAACACGCTGCAGTTCTATGTCGACCTGATGAAGGCCGACGGCCCCGAGGGCGCGTCCTCCAACGGCTTCAACGAAAATCTGGCGCTGTTCCAGCAGGGCAAGTGCGGCATGTGGATCGACGCCACGGTCGCCGCGTCCTTCGTCTCCGATCCAAAGGCCTCGCAGGTCGCCGACAAGGTCGGCTATGCGCTGGCCCCGGACAATGGGCTGGGCAAGCGCGGCAACTGGCTGTGGGCCTGGTCGCTGGCCATTCCCGCCGGTACGCAGAAGGCTGACGCCGCCGAGAAGTTCGTCTCCTGGGCGACCAGCAAGCACTATGCCGAGCTCGTCGCATCGAAGGAAGGCTGGGCCAATGCTCCTCCCGGAACGCGCTCGTCGCTCTATGCCAACGCCGACTACCAGAAAGCGGCTCCGTTCGCCAAGATGACGCTGGACTCGATCAACGCGGCCGACCCGACGCATCCGACCGTCAAGCCGGTGCCCTATGTCGGCGTGCAGTTCGTCGCCATCCCTGAATTCCAGGGCCTTGGCACCACTGTCGGCCAGCTGTTCTCGGCGGCTCTCGCCGGCCAGTCGAGCGTCGACGATGCCCTGAAGCAGGCCCAGGACGCCGCCACGGCGACAATGACCGAAGGCGGTTATATCAAGTAGGCTCCTCCCGGTGCCGAATGCCGGTCGCGCATCATGACCGGCAATGGCCGCCCGAGTCCCAGTTCGGGCGGCCATCTTCAAAATCCTGGAATTTCTGGCGCAACTCTAAAATCCAGCTGACCTTTGGAGGGTGACCGTCATGGCTACTCAGCAGACCCGTTCGCTTGCCCGTTTCATGATGGCGCCATCTGTCGTCCTGCTCCTGGTCTGGATGGTTGTCCCACTGGCGCTCACGCTGTGGTTCTCCTTCCAGCAGTACAATCCGCTCAATCCGATCCGCGACGGGTTCGTCGGTGTCTCCAACTACGCGCTGTTCTATTCCAATCCAGCCTTCCTACAGTCGATCCTCAACACGCTCGTCCTGGTGATCAGCGTGCTGCTGATCACGGTGATCGGCGGCATCCTTTTGGCGCTGCTGATCGACCAGCCGATGTGGGGGCAAGGGATTGTGCGCATCCTCGTCATCTCGCCGTTCTTCGTCATGCCGCCGGTGGCCGCATTGGTCTGGAAGAATATGATCATGCATCCGCAATACGGGGTGTTCGCCGATATAGCGCGATTCTTCGGGGCTCAGCCGATCGACTGGTTCGGGCAGCATCCGATGACGGCGATCATCATCATTGTTGCCTGGCAATGGCTGCCTTTCGCGACGCTGATCTTGCTGACCGCCCTGCAGTCGCTCGACGGCGAGCAGAAGGAAGCCGCCGAGATGGACGGCGCCGGCTTCATCAGCCGCTTCATCTATCTGACGCTGCCGCACATGTCGCGCGCCATTACCGTCGTCATCCTGATCCAGACGATCTTCCTTTTGTCGGTCTATGCCGAGATCCTGGTCACCACCAATGGCGGCCCGGGATACGCTTCCACCAACCTGCCCTTCCTGGTCTACCAGAAGGCGTTGCTGGAATTCAAAATCGGCCAGGCATCCGCGGGCGGTGTGATCGCCGTCATTCTCGCCAACATCGTTGCCTTCTTCGCCATGCGCGCCGTCGGCAAGAACCTGGACAAATAAGGGAGGATACGATGGCACGCTCAGTCACCACCCAGCACAAGACGATCGCGACCGTTGCGGCCTGGATTGTCGCCCTGCTGATCTTCTTCCCGATCCTCTATACGATCATCACCTCGTTCAAGTCGGAACAGGAGGCGATCCAGGGCTTCAACCTGATCCCATCAGGAACATTCGAGAGCTATACCGAGGTCCAGGCGCAGAGCGGCTACTTCAAATTCTTCTTCAACTCGGTGCTGCTCTCGGTCGGTTCGACCATCCTGGCCTTGCTGGTCGCCATTCCGGCTGCATGGTCGATGGCTTTCTCGCCGACCAAGCGGACCAAGGACATATTGATGTGGATGCTGTCCACCAAGATGATGCCGGCGGTCGCAGTGCTGTTCCCGATCTACCTGATCTTCCGCAATCTCGGACTGCTCGACAGCCGTATCGGCCTGATGGTCATGCTGATGCTGATCAACCTGCCGATCGTGGTGTGGATGCTCTACACCTATTTCCGCGAAATCCCCGGCGAGATCCTGGAAGCGGCACGCATGGACGGCGCGTCGCTATGGAACGAGATCGTCTATGTTCTGACCCCGATGGCGGTGCCCGGCATTGCCTCGACCATGCTGCTCAACATCATCCTGGCCTGGAACGAGGCGTTCTGGACGATCCGGCTGACCACCACGGACGCAGCTCCGCTGACCGCGTTCATCAGTTCCTTCTCCAGTCCGCAAGGCCTGTTCTGGGCCAAGCTTTCGGCGGCCTCGACGCTGGCCATCGCGCCGATCCTGATCATGGGCTGGTTCAGCCAGAAGCAGCTGGTGCGCGGCCTGACATTTGGCGCCGTCAAATAATGGCGATGCGGTTAAATAACTGGATTTGCCTGAAGCAACCGGCAGGAAAATAACCCCCCGGGGAGGAAACCATGGGAAACATCACGCTCAAGAACGTCTCCAAATCCTTCGGATCGACGTCCATCATCCCCGGCCTCGACCTGGTCATCGAGAATGGCGAGTTCGTCGTCTTCGTCGGTCCGTCCGGTTGCGGCAAGTCCACGCTGCTGAGGCTGATCGCTGGTCTCGAAGACACCAGCGGCGGTACCATCAACATCGATGGCCGTGATGTCACCGGCGAGGCGCCGGCCAAGCGCAAGCTCGCCATGGTGTTCCAGTCCTACGCGCTCTACCCGCATATGACGGTGGCCAAGAACATCGCCTTCCCGCTGAAGATGGCGGGCGAGGACCAGGCCACCATCGACAAGAAGGTGAAGGACGCGGCGCGCGTGCTCAACCTCACCAACTATCTCGAACGCAGGCCCGGCCAGCTCTCGGGCGGCCAGCGCCAGCGCGTTGCCATCGGCCGCGCCATCGTGCGCCAGCCATCGGCCTTCCTGTTCGACGAGCCGCTGTCCAACCTCGACGCGGCACTGCGCGGCACGATGCGGCTGGAGATCAGCGAACTGCATCATCAGCTCAAGACCACGATGATCTATGTCACCCACGACCAGGTCGAAGCCATGACCATGGCCGACAAGATCGTCGTGCTCAACGCCGGCAACATCGAGCAGGTCGGCTCGCCGATGGAGCTCTACAAGACGCCGCGCAACCTGTTCGTCGCCGGCTTCATCGGCTCGCCGAAGATGAACCTCATCGAAGGCGCACCGGCGGCCAAACATGGCGCCAAGACCGTCGGCATCCGTCCCGAGCACATGGAAATCTCGACCACGGCGGGCGAATGGAAGGCGACCGTCGGCGTCGCCGAGCATCTGGGATCCGACACGTTCCTGCATGTCCAGGCCGATGGCGTCGGCCCGCTGACGGTGCGCGCCGAGGGCGAGCTGGCGGTTCACCACGGCGACACCATCTATCTCACGCCCGACAAGGCCAAGCTGCATCGCTTCGGCGCCGACGGAAAGGCAATGGTGCAGTGAGGTTGAACGGCAAATCGGCGCTGATCACGGGTTCGGCCCGTGGCATCGGCAGGGCCTTCGCCGAAGCCTATGCGCGCGAAGGCGCTGTCGTGGCGATTGCCGACATCAACCTGGAAGCTGCCGAGAAGACAGCCGCCGAGATCGGTGCCAAAGCCTACGCCGTGAAACTCGATGTCACGGACCAGTCCTCCATCGACGCGGCGGTGAAAGCCGTCGAGACCAGGACCGGCGGCCTCGATATCCTGATCAACAACGCCGCATTGTTCGATCTGGCACCGATCGTCGAGATATCGCGGGCAAGCTACGAGAAACTGTTCTCCGTCAATGTCGCCGGCACGCTGTTCATGCTGCAGGCGGCGGCCCGCTCGATGATCGCGCGGGGCAAGGGCGGCAGGATCATCAACATGGCGAGCCAGGCCGGGCGGCGCGGCGAGGCCCTTGTCGGCGTCTATTGCGCCACCAAGGCCGCCGTCATCTCGCTGACCCAGTCGGCCGGGCTCGACTTGATCAAGCACCGCATCAACGTCAACGGCATCGCGCCTGGCGTCGTCGACAGCGATATGTGGGACCAGGTCGATGCGTTGTTCGCCAAATACGAGAACCGGCCCAAGGGCGAGAAAAAGAGACTGGTCGGCGAAGGCGTGCCATACGGCCGCATGGGCAGACCGGAGGATCTCGCCGGCATGGCCGTGTTCCTAGCCAGCGACGAGGCCGAATACATCGTCGCCCAGACCTACAATGTCGATGGCGGCCAGTGGATGAGTTGAGGGGGGACGGCCTCTTCTTCCCGTACCTCCGCGGGGAGAGGAGGCCGACAGTCCGGTGAGAGGCGAGCCTTCATCCGATGATGCGCCGCCCTCGCCTTTGCCCTCCCCGTAGAAGACGGGGAGAGGAGCGTAACGAAGGCCGGAGCCCGGCCAAAGGGTAAAGCAGATGACCGTGAAACTCTCTTCCTCCAATCTCGCCAGGCTTCCGGCCAACGTCGCCGGACCGAAATACGACCGCTCGAAGCTCAAGGCCGGCATCGTGCATTTCGGCGTCGGCAATTTCCATCGCTCGCATCAGGCCGTCTATCTCGACGATTTGTTCAATGCGGGCATCGGCCATGACTGGGCGCTGGTCGGCGCCGGCGTGTTCGACGGCGAGAAAATCGGCCGCGGCAAGCTGGAAGAGCAGGACTGGCTGACCACGGTGGTCGAGCAGGATGAAGGTCACATGAGCGCCCGCGTCACCGGCGCCATGATCGACTTCCTGGTGCCGGGCGACGCGGCCGGCATCATCGAGAAGCTGGCCGACCCGGCGATCAAGATCGTTTCACTGACCATCACCGAAGGCGGCTATTTCATCGACCCGGCGTCCGGCGTCTTCAACCCGGCCCATCCCGACATCGTCGCCGACGCGCAACCGGGCGCCACGCCGAAGACGGTGTTCGGCATCATCCTCGCCGGCCTGATGCGCCGCCGCGACGACGGCATCGTGCCGTTCACCGTGATGTCTTGCGACAACATCCCCCACAATGGCCACGTCACGTCGGATGGCGTCATTGGCCTGGCCCGCCTGATCGACGAGGATCTGGCGGCCTGGGTCAGCGAGCATGTCGCCTTCCCGAACGGCATGGTCGACCGCATCACGCCCGCCACCACCGATCGCGAGCGCGGCATCCTGGCCAAGGATTTTGGCGTCAAGGACAGCTGGCCGGTGTTCTGCGAGCCGTTCCGGCAGTGGGTGCTGGAAGACCATTTCACCGATGGCCGTCCGCCGCTGGAAAAGGTCGGCGTGCAGTTCGTCAGGGATGTCGCGCCCTACGAGCTGATGAAGATCCGCATCCTCAATGGCGGTCACGCCACCATCGCCTATCCGGCCGGGCTGATGGACATCCATTTCGTCCATGAGGCGATGCAGGAGCCGCTGGTGCGCGGCTTTCTCGACAAACTCGAGCACGACGAAATCATTCCTACCGTGCCGCCGGTGCCGGACACGGTGCTGGAGGACTATTACCAGCTCATCGAGAAGCGCTTCTCCAACCCGAAGATCGGCGACACGGTGCGCAGGCTCTGCCTCGATGGCTCAAACCGCCAGCCGAAATTCATCATCCCGACCATCGCCGACCGGCTGAAGGCCGGAAAGGGCGTCGCGGGTCTGGCGCTGGAATCGGCGCTTTGGTGCCGTTACTGCTTCGGCACGTCGGACAGCGGCGCCGTCATCGAGCCCAACGACCCGAGCTGGGACCGGATGCAGGCAACGGCCAAGGCGGCAAAGGACGCGCCCGCCGCCTGGCTTGCCATGGAGGACATCTATGGCGATGTCGGCCGCGCGACGGCGTTCGTCGAGGCCTTTGCCCATGCGCTCAACCTGCTGTGGGCGAATGGCGCGCGCGCCACGCTGACACGCTACATCGCCGGCAAGCTCTGAGAACCATTCGACGCCATGACGCCTGAATTGGTCATTTTCGACTGCGATGGCGTGCTGGTCGACAGCGAGGCACTCTCCGTTTCGGCGCTGCTCGGCATGATCGCACTGGCCGGCGGCAATGTCGGCGAGGACGCCGCCTACGAGCATTTCCTGGGCAAGAGCATGAAAAGCGTGCGCGAGATCCTCGGCCGCGACTTCGGCCTGGAGATCAGCGACCAGCACCTCACCGCCATGCGCGTCGACCTGATGCGAAAATTCCGTGAGGAGCTGAAGCCGATCCCCGGCATCAGCGAGGTGCTTCCGAAGCTCGGCCTGCCGTTCTGCGTCGCCTCTTCCGGCACGCTAGAACGCATCCGCTACGCGCTCGACGTCACCGGCCTGCTCGGGCTGTTGGAGCCGCATCTGTTCAGCGCCGCCATGGTGGCCAAGGGAAAGCCGGCGCCCGACCTTTTCCTGCATGCCGCCGCCAGCATGCGGGCGCATCCGCGCAAATGCCTGGTCATCGAGGACAGTCCGGCGGGCATCGCGGCAGCGCGGGCGGCGGGCATGCGCGTGTTTGCCTTCACCGGCGGCTCGCATGCGGGCAACCCTGCACTGAAAGCGCGGCTTGCGTCGAGTGAACCGGACTTTATATTCGCTGACATGCTGCAATTGCCCGATCTGATTGCAGGCCTGGGAGCGAGAGTTAGAGCATCTTGACGAAACAGTTTGTTTGCGCGGTCGATGTCGGCACCGGGAGCGCCCGCGCGGGCATTCTCGACACCAGTGGCACCTTGCTCGGCCGCGCCGAGCGGCCGATCGCCATGAACCAGCCGAAGGCCGATCACGCCGAGCACGATTCGCGCGATATCTGGTCGGCCGTCTGCGCCGCCGTGCGTGCGGCGCGCGAAAAGGCCGGCGTCGCCGCTGAGGATATTGTCGGCATCTCCTTTGACGCCACCTGTTCGCTGGTGGTGCGCGACCGGCAGGGCGGTCAGCTCAGCGTTTCGACCACCGGCGACAAGCGTTGGGACACCATCGTCTGGCTCGACCACCGCGCCATCGCCGAAGCCGACGAATGCACGGCGAGCGGCCACGAAGTGCTCAACTATATCGGTGGCGTCATGTCGCCGGAAATGGCGACGCCGAAGCTTATGTGGCTGAAGCGCAATCTGCCGAGGACATGGAACGAAGCCGGCTATCTATTCGACCTCACCGACTTCCTGACCTGGCAAGCGACGGCATCCCTGGCCCGATCGCAATGCACGCTGACGGCCAAGTGGACTTATCTGGCACATGAGGAAATAGGCTGGCAGCGCGATTTCTTTGCGCTCGTCGGCCTTGATGACCTATTCGAGCACGGCAATCTGCCCGAGCGGGCGAGCCCCGTCGGCGGCTACATCGGCCCGTTGACGGCACAAGCCGCGGACGAGCTCGGCCTCACCGAAAAATGCCGGGTCGGCGCCGGGGTCATCGATGCCTATGCCGGCGCGCTTGGCGTGCTCGGCGGCTTTGCCGGCGACGAGCACAATATCGGCCGGCATCTGGCGCTGATCGCCGGCACATCCTCCTGCGTCATGGCGATGTCGCCCGACCCGCAGCCTTTCGCGGGCGTCTGGGGGCCTTACTACGGCGCGGCGCTGCCGAAGCTGTGGCTGTCGGAAGGCGGCCAGTCGGCCACCGGCGCCCTGCTCGACCACATCATCCGCTGGCATGGCGCCGGCGGCGAACCGGACGCAGCCATGCATGCCAGGATCGCCAAGCGTGTCGCCGAACTGCGTGCCGCCGAAGGTGACAATCTTGCCGCAAGGCTGCACGTGCTGCCGGACTTTCACGGCAACCGCTCGCCGCTTGCAGATCCGCACGCCGTTGGCGTCGTCAGCGGGCTGACACTGGATTCCTCCTTCGACAGCCTGTGCAAGCTCTATTGGCGCACAGCCGTCGGGATCGCGCTTGGCGTGCGCCATGTGCTGGAGGCGCTGAACGAGAACGGCTATCTGATCGACACGCTGCATGTCACCGGCGGCCACACCAAGAACCCGCTCCTGATGGAGCTCTATGCCGACGCCACCGGCTGCACGGTGGTCGAGCCGTTGGCCGACGAGGCGGTGCTGCTCGGCACCGGCATGGTGGCGGCGACCGCCGCCGGGCTTTTCCCCGACCTCAACGCCGCCTGCCTCGCCATGCAGCAAGGCGGCAAGACGCGTGCCGCCAACCCGGCCGCCGGCGCCCGTTTCGATCGCGATTACCGGATCTTCCTCGAGATGCATCGGCAGCGGCAGGCGCTCGACGCGATCCGGTAGAACGCGCCCTACCGTGCCAGCAAGGACAGGCCGGATTTGGCATCGAACAGATGCATGTTCGATTCGTCGAACGTATAGCGGACATCGCTGCGGACAACGGGACAGGCACGGCTTGACACCAGCGCGCTGATCTCCTTGCCGCCGAGAACGAACGTCACCAGCGCATCATTGCCGTGGAATTCGATGAGATCGGCGGTTCCGGCCAGGACATTTTCGGAGCGGTCGGCTGCCGCGATCCTCAGATCTGGAGGCCGGATCCCAAGCACCGCCTTCTCGCCGTGCTGAAGCTTGAAGCGCGAGCCATCGACGGTGAAGACAGTCGCGCCATTGGTCAGCGTCCAGCCATTGCCTTTCCGGCCCACCGTCACATCGATGAAATTCATGTTCGGCGTTCCGATGAAGCCGGCAACGAACAGATTGCCCGGCCGCTCGTAGATTTCCGCTGGCGAGCCGATCTGCTCGATCCTGCCGTCGCGCAGCAGCACGATACGGTCGGCGAGCGTCATTGCCTCCAGCTGGTCATGGGTGACGTAGACGGTGGTGGTGTTCAACGACTGGTGCAGCCGGGCGATCTCGACGCGCATGTGGTTGCGCAGCTTGGCATCGAGATTGGACAGCGGCTCGTCGAACAGGAACACCTTCGGCGTCTTGATCATGGCACGGGCAATGGCGACGCGCTGCTGCTGGCCGCCGGACAGTTCGGCGGGCTTGCGGCCGAGATAGGGGTCGAGACCCAGGGTCTTCGAGACCGCCTCGACGCGCTTCTGTATCTCGGCCTTCGGCACCTTCTGCCGCTTCAGGCCGAAGGCGATGTTGTCGAAGATCGTCATATGCGGGTAGAGCGCGTAGTTCTGGAACACCATGGCGATGCCGCGATCGCCGGGATCGAGGTCGTTGACCACCTTGCCGCCGATCGAGACCTCGCCGCCGCTGATGTCCTCCAGGCCGGCCAGCATCCTGAGCAGGGTCGACTTGCCGCAACCGGATGGGCCGAGGAAAACGACGAACTCGTGATCCTCGATGGCGAGGTTCAGGTCGCGGATGACTGACGTGGCGCCGTAGGATTTGTCGACATGGGAACAGACGATCGCGGACATGGTCTGGTCAGGCCTTCTCGCTCGAAATCAGGATCTGCAGCTTGACGTCTTCCGGCTTGCCCGCCGCTGCCCGCTCGAACGCCGCGATGCTATCGGAGAAATCATAGGTGCCGGTGATCAGCGGATTGAGGTCGACCTTGCCCGATGCGATGAGCTGCAGGGCGCGGTCGAAGATGTTGGCGTAGCGGAACACCGTCTCGATGCGCACTTCCTTCGATATGGCCGCCGGCACGTTGAGCAACACAGGCTCCACCGGCAGGCCGACCAGGACCACCGCGCCGCCGGGGCGCACGACGTCGAACAAATCGGTGAACGCCTTTGGGCTGCCGCTGGCCTCGAAGACGATATCGGCTCCCCAATTGTCGGTTGCCGCCGCCACCGCATCGGCCAGCGACCGTTCGCCGATGTTGACCGGGACGATACCGGGATAGCGCGCCGCGATTTCGAGCTTGGGGGCGGAGAAGTCGGAAATCAGCACTTTCGAGCAACCGCCGGCGAGAGCCGCCAACGCGATCATGATGCCGATCGGGCCGCAGCCGACGACGACGGCGACGTCGCCCGGAACGATGCGCGCGCGGGCGGCCGCCTGCATGCCGATGGCGAAAGGTTCGACCATCGCGCCTTCGGCGAAGGAGACATTGTCCGGCAGCCTGTAGGTGAACGCCGCCGGATGGACGGCTTCAGGCGCGAGAATGCCATGCACCGGCGGCGTCGCCCAGAAAGTCACGTCCGGGTCGACATTGTAGATGCCGAGCTTTGTCGCGCGCGACGACAGGTTCGGCACGCCCGGCTCCATGCAGACGCGGTCGCCGACCTTCAGGGTCCTGACATTGGCGCCGATTTCGAGGATCGTTCCGGACGCTTCGTGGCCGAGCACCATCGGCGCGCGCACGACATAGCTGCCGATGGCGCCATGGGTGTAGTAATGCACGTCGCTGCCGCAGACACCGACCGTGTGGATGGCGATCCTGACGTCGTCCGGCCCGACATCGAGCGGCAACGCGATCTCGCGCAAGGCCAGCTCACCCTTCTTCTCAAGCACCAGTGCCCGCATCGTATCGTCCTCGCTTCAAGTCTTTTTTTGCCGGAAAACGGAATTCAGGAAGCCGCTGAGCACGCCGAGAAACAAAAGCGGCGGCAGCGACAAAAGCACGACCGAGGCGTTGAGGATGCCCCACGGCACGTTCATGCCTTGCTGGGACAGTTCCGAAGCGACGATCGGCAAGGTCTTGGCGTTGGAGCTGGACAGCATCAGCGCGATCAGGAACTCGTTCCAGACCAGCACGAAGCTGAAGGCGACCGCACCGATCAGGGAGCGGGCAGCCACGGGCAGTGCGATCCGCCAGAACACCGAATAGGCGCCGTAGCCATCGACGAAGGCGGCTTCCTCGACCTCCTTCGGCACGGCCTGGAAGGCGGGGATGGCCAGCCACATGATCACCGAGATGGTGAGCAGCGAATAGGTGACGATCAGCGCGGCAAGCGTATCGTAAAGCCCGAGCTGAAGCCAGATCACCATCAGCGGAATGGCGACCGCCACCGGCGGCAGGAAGCGCAGCGACAGCACGAAGAACTGGATGTCGCCGGCCCAGCGGTTGGGATAGCGCGCGACGGCGTAGGCGGCCGGCAGGCCGAGCACGACGCCGATCAGCACCGCGGCCCCGCAGGCGATGACGGAGTTGTAGAGACCGGTCATGACGCTGTCGCGGCCGATGATGTAGCTGATGTTGGCAAGGGTCGGCGTGAACACCAGGCGCGGCACGCGGGTGATGATGTCGACATTGTTCTTCAGCGAATTGAGCGCTGTCCACAGCAGCGGAAACACGGCAATGAAGCCGGCAAATGCCAGCACGGCCTTGCCTATGAGCCTGCCCGGCCTCATGCCTGCACCCGCTTCCACAGCATGGTGAAGGTGATGACGGTGGCGATCATCATCAGCACGGCCATCGCCGAGGCGTAGGACACCTTGCCGGATTCGATGAAGCCTTGCGAGAAGGCGTACATGTCGAGCGTTTCGGTGGCCACGCCCGGACCGCCGCGGGTCATGACATAGATCAGGTCGAAGGAGCGCAGCGACTCGATCATCTTGACGAACATCAGGCTGATCAGCGGCGCCTTGAGCATCGGCAAGGTCACATAGCCATGGATCTGCCAGCGCCTGGCATGGTCGAGCCGCGCGGCCTCGATCGGCTGCGGCGGCAGCGTTTCCAGGAGCTTCAGGACGATGACGGCGAAGAACAGGCCCCATTGCCAGACATCGACCGACGCGACGGCGAACAACGCCGTCGCCGGCTTGGACAGTGGGTCGAAGATCAGCCCGCCGGTCAGCAGGCGACAAGGGTAGGTGGCGATGCCGTAGAGCGGGTGATAGGCGAACTTCCAGACGAAGGCGGCCGAAACGCGCGGCAGCAGCACCGGGATGATGAACAGCAGGCAGTAGACATTGCGCAGGCGTGGGCTGGCGACCTCGAACATCAGGACGCCGAGGCCAATGGCCACAACCATCGTCGCGACAACGGTGACGAACTCCCATTTCACCGACACCCAGACGGCGTTGAGAAAACGCCGGTCGGCGAACAGGTCGGCGAAATTCGAGAGCCAGACATAGGAATATGCTGTCGAGGAGAGCTCACGGTTCTGCAGGGCGATGACAATGGCATAGAATGTCGGCACCATCGACAGGATCAAGAGAATGACGAGCGTCGGCACCACAAACGTGACCGGCAAGGAAGAGCGTCGTGGCATCTGTCTATCCCTGGCTGCGTCTCGATCGATTGAGCATGGCTGGGCCTTTTCGCTATGGCTGGCTCGAACGGCAATGATGGGTACCCGCGGCGCACAGGTCCCGACATCCGCTTGAATGCCGTGGACCGTGCGCCGCAGGGGGAGGATGGCTTATTTCTTCACCAGATCGTTGGCATAGGCCTCGAGCTCGTTGAGGCCACCCTTGATGTCGGTGCGGGTGCCGGTGACCAGTTCCTCGAGGATGATGCCCCAGCGGTCGCCGAGATCCGGCCAGCGCGGATCCTGCCAGAAGTTGACCGCCGTGACCTTGCCGGTTTCAGCCAGCGCCTGTCCGAGATCGGCGCCGTAGATATCGGCGAATTCCTTGCTGGACAGGACGCTGGTGCGGTTCAGCTCACCGAACTGGTGGGCATCGAGCCGGCGCTTCTCGTTTTCCTTCGAAGTCGCCCAGGCAATGAACAGGCCGGCGCATTTCTTCGAGGCATCGTCGGCATTGGCCTTCGCGGCGATGGCGAGGCCATGGCCATAGCCGCCGCCGGTGAGCGGCGAGGGCGGCGGCAGGAAGCCGATCTTGCCGACCACTTGCGAGGTTTTCGGGTCGACCGCCATGCCCGACAGCGGCGTCGATTCGACGAGGATGGCGACCTGGCCCGACAGGAAGGCGCCGGTCGATTCGTCCCAGCTGCCGGTCTGCGTGCCGGGTGCCGAATCCTTGAACAGTTTCAGATAGGTCTCTGTTGCCTTGACGGCCGCGTCCGAATTGAAGGCTGGCTTGTCGCCGTCGAACCACTGGCCGCCATAGGCCTTGAAGAACGGCATCCAGCGCCAGACATTGGCGCCCGAGCCGCGTGCGCCGCGCAGCGCGATGCCATACATGCCCTTGTCCGGATTGGTCAGCTTCGGCACATCGGCGATCAGCTCGTCCAGCGTCTTCGGCGGCTGGATGCCGGCGGCTTCAAGCACGTCCTTGCGGTAGACCATCAGGTCGCCGCCGCCGGTCAGCGGCGCAAACCACACCTTGCCGTCATAGGTCGCGACCTTCTGGCGGCCAGGATCGAAGTCGGCGTAGTCATAGTCCGCGGGATAGTAATCGGTCAGCGGCACGATCCATTTCGAGGAGGCAAACAACGCGACGTTGGCTTCGTCGACATAATAGACATTGTAGTTGCCGACGGTGGACGCATCGGCGCGCGATTTGGCCCGGCGGTCGTTCTCGTTCAGATAATCGATCTGGAAACCGGCGCCGGCAAGCTTCTCGAACTCGGCCTTGGAGTCCTCCAGAAGGGTCAGGCCATCGCGTGGCTGAGCCAGCACCTTGACCGGCGCCGAGCAGACCGGTGCCTGCGCGAGCGCAAGGGTGGAAACGGTAGCGGAAAGCAAAAAAGCTGCGCCAAGGCTGGCAGCGAGCCGAACTGGTCTCATGGTCTTTCTCCTCCAGGTACACTTCGCAGGAAGCGCAAAGTCCTCGGTTCAGCGATCCTCACCATCGCCCGAGCGACATGCCACCCATCGCCAAAATGCGGAGTTGCGGCGGCTCGTGCTAGAAGCTCCGTTGCAGCAGACCTGTACTTTTATGCATTGTGCAGCGCAAAAAAGGGCGCGCATCCAGGGCGCCATTCACGTGAGTACCGATTGCACCTGAAATGGCGATTTATGCGCGCATCGTCAGCCGCTGCCGCGACAGCTTGCGATAGGACGACGGCGTCATCTTGTGCTTGCGCATGAACGCGCGGTTGAAGTTCGAGATGTTCATGTAGCCGACCTGGAAACAGATGTCGGTGATCGGAATATCGGTGTCGGCCAACAGCTTGCAGGCCTGCCAGAGCCGGAGCTTGGCAAGGTGGTCGCTGAAGGAGTTGCCGGTGTTCTTCTGGAAGAAGCGCGAGAATGTGCTCTCGGTCATCCCCGCGAGGTCCGCCACTTCCGGCAGCTTCAGGTCCTCGGCGAAATGCTGGAAGAGATAGGTCAGCGCGCGCTGGATGATGTCCAGCGAGGCGGCATCCAGGACCGGCGAGAAATCCGGCGACGAGAGCAGTTCGTATTCGTCGGTCCTGGCGAGGAGATCGACCAGTTCGAGGAACAGGCAGAGGCGGGCGAGCCCATGCACGGTTCCCATCCGCTCCATAAGCGCGGCGCCTTCCAGCGCGGTGCGGCCATGGAAGACCATGCCGCGCGCCGACCGCTCGAGGAACGGCTCCAGTTCGCGCAATTCAGGCAACAGACCGGCCGAGCCGCGCAGCCTCTGCGCATCGAACTGCAGGACGATGTCGCGGCCCTCGATCAGTTCGCCCGGCTGCACCGCCGTTACCCAGTCGTGCGGCAGCCCGCCGCCCACGATGGTCAGGTAACCCGGCCCGAACTCGCCGATATGATCGCCGACCAGGACCACGCCGGAAGATTTCCGCAGCAGGTGGATTTCGTATTCCGGATGGAAGTTCCAGACATTGCGCTCCCACGGATAGTCGTCGAGCCGCCACAGGAAACTGTCGCTCGCCTCGGTGACGATATGTTCGAAGGCCGGCGCCGTGCGCAGCGTCGCAACCGGGTTTTTTCGCTGTCTGAACGCCATCCGTTCCTCCCGGCGGGTTCGCCGGCTGCCTATCTCGGAGGCAATCCGTAACAGCCCGTGGCCGGCAAGGGAACGAGGCAACGCCACCCCTGGGGCGGCGCTGGCTCAATCTGTTCCCGCCCCTCCTCCCTTGCCTTCATGTCGCGTTTCGTCCAAAAGCTGGCGTAAACGCCGCGAAACCGAAGGTTTTGCCGTTTGATATGCGGCTTCCGGCTTTAATGCCGACGTGCCGTATCTGGAAAGAGCGGAACAATGTCTGCGATCGAAGCCGGCGCTCGCGCGCCGGAAAACCTTTGGCGTCAGGAAATCAGGGCGACGCTGGCGCTCGCCTGGCCGATGGTGCTGACCAATCTCGGCCAGACCGCGATGACGGCGACCGACGTCATGATGATGGGGCGTTTGGGGCCGGACACGCTGGCCAGCGGCGCGCTTGGCGCCAACCTCTATTTCATGCCGCTGATCTTCGGCCTCGGCCTGATGCTGGCGACCTCGCCGATGATCGCGACCGAACTTGGCCGTCGCCGCCATTCGGTGCGCGACCTGCGCCGCACGGTGCGCCAGGGCCTGTGGCTGGCGATCCTGATCTCGATCCCGATCTGGCTGGTGCTTTGGCATGGCGAGGCCATCCTTTTGGCCATGGGTCAGGAACCGGCCCTGGCGCATCAGGCCGGCATTTACCTGCGCTGGCTCGAATGGGCGGTGCTGCCCTTCTATGGCTATATCGTGCTGCGCTCGTTCATCTCGGCGCTGGAGCGGCCGGGCTGGGCGCTGGTCATCGTCTTCGTCGCCGTCGCCTGCAACGCCTTCTTCAACTGGGTGTTCATGTTCGGCAATCTCGGCGTGCCGTCGATGGGCATCGCCGGCTCGGGCCTTGCCACCTCGCTGTCCTCGACGCTGATGTTCACCGGCATGGCCGTGGTGGTGATGCTGGAGAAGAAGTTCCGGCGCTACCGCCTGTTCGGCCGCTTCTGGCGGTCCGACTGGCCGCGCTTCAAGGGCCTGCTGCGGCTCGGCCTGCCGATCGCCGGCATCCTTGCCTTCGAGGTGACGATCTTCAATGCGGCGGCGCTGCTGATGGGCCTGATCGACGCCGACTCGCTTGCCGCGCACGCCATCGCCATCCAGATCGCCTCGATCTCCTTCATGGTGCCGCTTGGCCTCAACCAGGCGGTGACGGTGCGCGTTGGTCTTGCCCATGGCGCCGGCAATCCGGAAGGCGTGTCGCGCGCCGGTTGGACCGCCTTCGTCATCGGCGTCTCGTTCATGGCGCTGATGGGATTGGTGATGGTGTTGTGGCCGCACCTTTTGATCAGCGCGTTCATCGATCTCACCAATCCGGCCAATGCCAGGGTGATCGCGCTTGCCGTGTCGTTCCTGGTATTTGCTGCCCTGTTCCAAGTGTTCGACGGCGCGCAAGCCGTTGCCGCCGGCATGCTGCGCGGCCTGCACGACACCAAGGTGCCGATGATCTATGCAGCGATCGGCTATTGGGGCGTCGGCCTGCCGCTCGGCGTGCTGCTCGCCTTCCATTTCGGTTTCCACGGCGTCGGCATCTGGATCGGGCTGTCGTCGGGACTGGCCGTGGTGGCGGCGCTGCTTCTGGCGCGCTGGCTGCGGCGCGACAGGATCGCACCGCCGCTGGTGTTCGGGCATTGAGGCAGACCGTCGCCGGTTGACCGCCACCGAACTTTCAGCCGGGATTCATCCCGTTGACGCCGGAACTACGCTGCCTGGACGATCTCGACCAATTCAACGTCGAACACCAGGTCCTTTCCGGCCAACGGATGATTGCCGTCCAGCTTGACGCTGGCGTCGTTCACGCCGACGACCGTCACTGGCATGGGGCGCCCCTCGCTGGTTCTGACCTGCAATCGAGTACCGATATCGACATTGATGTTATCCGGCACGCGGGCGCGGTCGATGGTCATGACCGCTTCGGGGCGGTGGGGGCCATAGGCGGCTTCGGCGGGAACGGTGACGGTGCTTTTCGCGCCGACCTCCATGCCCTCGACATGGGTTTCAAGACCGGCGATCACCTGCCCTTCACCCAAGGTGAATTGCAACGGTTCGCCGCCGGAAGCGTCGAATTGAGTGCCGTCGGCCAGACGTCCAGTATAATTGATGCGCACGGTGTCGCCATTCTTGGCCTGTGTCATGGCAGTCATCCTTTTGGGAGCTTTTGAGGGGACCGGCCAGAGGTCGCGGTCCCGTTTTCGATCATCCACGCACTGAGGTGCACGGCGCGAAACTCTAAAACTAGGTGCCAGGCCGCAAATGTAAAGCGCTGCTGCCAACCGGCTTCCTCGTGTGGCCGCCTTCACCACCGAAATCAATCAATGTAGCCGCCGTCGATGCCGGTCAACACAACGTGCTCGTGGCTCAGTGCGCTGACGCGTGCTTCTCCAGACGGCGGGCGTACTGCGTCAGTGGAAAGCACATGACGAAGAAGATCAGCGCCACCAGGCCGTAGACCTTGAACGGTTCGAAGGTCGCGTTGTTGATGGCGTTGGATGTCCTGACCAACTCCTCGAAGCCGATGATCGAGGTCAGCGCCGTCGATTTGATCAGCTGCACCAGGAAGCCGACCGTCGGCGCGCGGGTGATCGAGAACGCCTGCGGCAGGATGATCAGCCTGAGCTCCTGCAGATAGTGCAGGCCAAGGCTGGCGCCGGCGTCCCATTGGCCCAACGGCAGCGCGTCGACACCGGAGCGCCATATCTCGGCGAGATAGGCGCTGGCGAAGAAGGTCAGGCCTATTACGGCGGCCGTCCAGGGTTCGATACGCAGACCGAGCATCGGCAGGCCGAAGAACATGAGGAAGAGCTGCATCAGCAGCGGCGTTCCCTGGAAGAGCGCGATGTAGCCCGAGGCGATGCGCCGGCTCCATGTGTTCTTGGATATCCTGAAGAACAGCACAATCATGCCGACAATCGCGCCGCCGATGAAGGCGGCCAGCGACAACAACACCGTCCAGCGGGCGGCGAGCAGAAGGTTGCGAATGATGTCCCAAAGCGTGAACTCGATCATGACACGCCAGCCCCCAGAACCTGGCGCCCGCCTGTGACCAGGAGCCGGCGTAGGGCCATCGACAGGAGAAGATAGACCAGCGTCACGACAAAATAGGTCTCGAAGGAGCGGAAGGTGCGCGCCTGCAGCATGTCGGCCTCGTAGGTCAGCTCGCGCACGGCGATCTGCGACACCACGGCCGACTCCAGCATCATGATGACGATCTGGCTGGTGAGCGCCGGATAGATGATCTTGAGCGCCTGCGGCAGCACGATCTTGATGAACACCTGGCGCGGCCGCAGCCCGAGCGCAAGGGCTGCTTCCGTCTGCCCGCCCGGCACCGCGTCGAGCCCGGCGCCGACGATCTCGATGGTGTAAGCCGCCATGTTGAGCGTCATCGCCAGCATGGCGGCCAGGATCGGATCGAGCCTGATGCCGAGGCTCGGCAGGCCGAAGAAGATGAAGAACAGCTGCACCAGGAACGGCGTGTTGCGCATCACCTCGACATAGCAGGCGATGGCCCGTTTGAGCGCAACGGGACCGTTCCGCCGCCCCGCAGCGCCAAGGATGCTGAGCAGCGTTCCGGCCAGCGTTGTGACGGCGATCAATAGGATCGTCGTGGCGGCGCCGTGGGCAATGTCGCCCACGGCACCTGGGAGCCAGCCGAAGGCCACGGAAACTCAATCCTTGAGGTTGTCGGGGTTGAGCGGCGTCTTCAGCCAGGCTTTCGAGCTTTCGTCGAGCTTGCCGTCGGCCAGCATCTTGGCGATGGCGTCGTTGACCGCCTTCTTGAGGGCGTCCTCATTCTTGTTGAGGCCGATATGCGAGGGCGAGGTCAGAAGCTGGAATTTCTGCTCCGGCTTCAGCGCGTCCTGCTTGGCCAGCACCTGGGCGCCGACATCGTTGCCGACGACCATCAGCTGGGTCTGGCCAGAGATAAAGGCCTGGATCACCGAATTGTAATTGTCGAAACGCTTGATGTCGGCCGAGGCGGGCGCGGCTTCGGTCAGCGAGGTGTCTTCGAGCGTACCGCGATTGACGGCGATCGACTTGTCGGCAAGATCTTCCTTGCCTTTGACCGCCATCGCGGCCGGCCCGATCACCGCAATGTAATAGGGCGCGTAGGCGGCGGCGAAGTCGATGACCTGCTCACGCTCCTTCGAATAGCCGACGCTCATCAGGATATCGACGCGATGATCGTTCAGATAGGGGATGCGGTTCTGGCCGGTGACGGCGACCGGATTGAGCTTCACCTTAAGCGTGTCGGCGATGTATTGCGCGACGTCCATGTCGTAGCCCTTGAGGCTCATGTCGGCGCTGGCCGAGGAGAAGGGCGGGAAGTCGGCGAAGACGCCGACATTGATGCTGCCGGCCTTGGTGATATCGGCCAGCGCGTCGGCGTTGGCGGCCTGCGTGGCGGAGCCCATACCGGCGGCGCCGAGCACCAGGACGGCGGCGATGGATGATCTGAGTGTCGTGCGGATTGTCATTGTCATTCCCCTGTCTGGAAGCTTTTGATTGTTGGGTCGGCCGCCGGCTCCAGCGCGGCGGCCGCCTTTGCTTTTTCGAACGTCAGGCACCCTTGCCAGTAATTGCGGGGCTGAACACCATCAGACTCAATATCTCGAACAGCACTTGGGCGGCGGCATGGGCGGTGTTGGTGGTGGCGTCATATTGCGGCGCCACCTCGACGACGTCGCCGCCGACAATGTTGAGCCCTTTGAGGCCGCGCAGCAGTTCAAGCACTTCGCGCGTCGTCAGACCGCCGACTTCCGGCGTGCCGGTGCCCGGCGCGAAGGCCGGATCGACGCTGTCGATATCGAAGGACACATAGGTTGGACCGTCGCCGACGATCTTGCGCGCTTTCTCGATGATGGCCGGGAGGCCGAGCCCGGTCACCTCCTCGGCATGAACGACCGTCATGCCGGACTCGTAGGTGAACTCCCACAGATACTCGGCCGAGCCGCGGATGCCTATCTGGATGGTGCGGGTCGGGTCGAGCACGCCGTCGAGCACCGCGTTGCGGAACGGCCCGCCGTGGTGGAACTTGGTCATGTCGAACAGGCCGCTGGTGTCGCAATGGGCATCGATGTGGATCAGGCCGACCGGCGCTTTCTTGCCGACGGCTTTCAGGATCGGATGGCTGATCGAATGGTCGCCGCCGACCGACAAGGGAATGACGCCGGCATCGACGATCTGGTTGGTGCGGCGTTCGATGTCCTCATGGCTGGTCTCGAGCCGATAACGGCTGCGGAAGGGCGTATCGCCGATGTCGGCGACCCTGAGTTCATGCGTCGGCGCGCATTCCAGCACGTGATTGTAGGGGCCGATGCGTTCGATGGCGCGCAGCGCCCTCGGCCCGAAGCGCGAGCCCGGCCGGTTGGTGACGCCGAGGTCCATCGGCACGCCGATCATCGCCACCTGCAAATCGCCGAAATCCGGATTCTCCGCCGCTATCTCGCGGTAGGGCGCAGCGAGGAAGGTCGGGATGCCGGCATAGGGCGCAAGCCGCGTGCCGCTCTTGGAAAAGATCTTGTCGGCGACCTTGCGGAATTTCGGGTCGAACATCTCGCCGCCATGGCTCTCGCCATATTTGCGACGCAGCGCGTCGAGCTTGCCGCGATCGTAACCCATATCCGCTCCTCCTGGGCTGATGCAGTGCGGCCCGTCGACGATCCGATGCGAACTGACCGTCGTCCGGCCGGGTCGCTGTCCCGCTGGCTGCCTGCAGATTTGATGTCTTGGTGCTATTCCGTGCCAAAGTGTCCGGCAGCCGCCTTGAAAAAGCAATTGATATTGTTAGGGTCTTTTCTGTGAGAAAAACTCACAAACAACGAGTTCCATGATGGCCAAGCGCCTGCCGCCCCTGAACCCGCTGCGCGCCTTCGAGGCAACGGCGCGCCATGGCTCGCTGACCAAGGCGGCGAGTGAGCTCAATGTCACGCATGGCGCCGTCAGCCACCAGATCAAGGCGCTGGAGCAATCGCTCGGCGTCAAGCTGTTCGAGCGGGTCGGCCAGCGGGTCAAGCTGACGCCGCATGGTGCGGAACTCCTGCCGGCGGTATCGACCGCTTTCGACGGCATCGCCGCCGCCACGCAGCGGCTGACGCGGCCGGCAAGCAGCGGCGCGCTGTCGGTGTCCTGCGTGCCGGCACTGCTGCTTTTGTGGATGACGCCGAGGCTGGGCAGCTTCACCGCGCAATATCCCGACATCCAGCTGACGCTCATCCCCTCCAACGACGCCAGGGATATCCGTGCGCCGCATATCGATGTCTGCGTGCACTATGGCAACGGAACCTGGACGGATTGCTGGATGCGCAAATGGTCGGGCCTCGAACTGTTCCCGGTGGTCAGTCCGACCTTGATCAACAACCGTCCGATCCGCAGCGTCAGGGACCTCGCCGATCATGTCTTCCTGCATGGCGACGACGGCCGCGAGTGGCACACCTGGCTGGCCGCCGCCGACGCATTGGACCTCGAACGTGGCCGCCGCCATCATCTCGGCGATGCCCGCATGGCGACCGAGGCCGCGGTGCACGGCCATGGCGTGGCGCTGGGCGATTCCGTCACGGCAAGCGCGCTGCTGGCCAGGGGCATGCTGGTCGCGCCGTTCAGCCTGTCGGTACCGGCGGTCGATGATTTCTATGTCGTCTGCCGCAATGAAATGCGGGCGACGCCGATCGTGCAGGTGTTCATCGACTGGCTGTTCGCCGAGAAGGCCGGAGATGACGGCCGCGCCGACGCCCCGGTCGCCGGCCGTATCATCAGCCGCCGCAAGCGCCCGGCGCTCAAGGTCATCGGCGCAAAGACCGCGGGTTGAGCCGGCTGCGGATGGCCATACGCAGGCCGTTCTTTTTGTCGGGCCAGCCTGAAAGCGGGCAGCGTTTTGGCCAATTCGATGCTATGAGGCCTGTCGCGATTGTGGATGGCAGGCAGCGAAGGCGGCAGCGAGCATGGCAAAAACCGATATAGCGCGGCGCGTCTACAACCACACCTGGAAGCTCGATCCGATCGTGCGCAGCCTGCTCGACACGGATTTCTACAAGCTTTTGATGCTGCAGATGATCTGGGGCATGTACCCCAAGGTCGACACTACCTTCTCGCTGATCAATCGTACGACTTCGGTGCGGCTCGCCGACGAGATCGACGAAGGCGAGCTGCGCGAACAGCTCGACCATGCCCGTACCTTGCGCTTCTCCAAGAAGGAGATGATCTGGCTCGGCGGCAACACTTTCTACGGCCGCAAGCAGATCTTCGAGCCGGAGTTCCTTGCCTGGCTGGAAGGTTTCCGGCTGCCCGACTACGAGCTGTCGAAGCGTGATGGCCAGTATGAGCTGACCTTCAGCGGGCCATGGATGTACACCACGCTGTGGGAGATCCCGGCGCTCGCCATCATCAACGAGCTTCGGTCTCGCGCCGCCATGCGGGCCTTCGGCCCCTTCGCGCTCGATGTGCTCTATGCCCGCGCCAAGGCCAAGATGTGGGCCAAGACCGAGCGGCTGAAGGCGCTGCCCGGCATCCGCATTTCCGACTTCGGCACGCGCCGGCGGCATTCCTTCCTGTGGCAGCGCTGGTGCGTCGAAGCGTTGAAGGAAGGCATCGGCGAGGCCTTCACCGGTACCTCCAACGTGCTGCTCGCCATGGACAACGATCTCGAGGCGCTCGGCACCAACGCGCATGAGCTGCCTATGGTGTTTGCCGCCCTTGCCAACTCGGAAAAAGAGCTGAGAGTGTCGCCCTACAAGGTGCTGCAGGACTGGCAGCGCTACTATGGCGGCAATTTGCTGATCGTGCTGCCCGATGCCTTCGGCACCGCCTCGTTCCTGCGCGATGCGCCGGACTGGGTCGCAGACTGGACCGGCTTCCGCCCCGACAGCGCGCCGCCGATCGAGGGCGGCGAGAAGATCCTGTCCTGGTGGCGCGAGAAGGGCAAGGATCCCAAGCAGAAGCTTTTGATCTTCTCCGACGGGCTCGAGGTCGAGACCATCGAGGAGACCTACCGCCACTTCAAGGGCAAGGTGCGCATGTCCTTCGGCTGGGGCACCAACCTGACCAATGATTTCGAGGACTGCGCACCGATCGAAACCAACAGGCTGGACGCCATATCGCTGGTCTGCAAGGTCACCGAGGCCAATGGCAGGCCCGCGGTGAAGCTTTCCGACAACCCGGCCAAGGCGACCGGCGACGAGAAAGAGATCGAGCGCTATATCAGGATTTTTGGCGAGAAGGATCGCGTGGAGCAGCTGGTCAAGGTGTGAAGGGGTGGCTACGCCAGCCAAGATCGCAATCTTGGATAGGCCGGGTTCCTTGGCGCCCCCCTCTGTCCTGCCGGACATCTCCCCCTCAAGGGGGGAGATTGGACTTGGTCTCTGCTTTCGCCAATCTCCAACGCTTGAAGAATGGCGCCAACAGACCGTTCAGCCGATCTCTTCCCTTGAGGGGGAGATGTCCGGGAGGACAGAGGGGGGCGCCGTAGAGCGCTACTATCTGCTGTTGGCGTTATTATCTGCGGCGCTGCTGGCCCTCCTCCCCACCCAAGCCTTCGCCCACGCCTCCGACCGCGGCCACGTCCTGCTCTTGCCGACCGGCTATTATCTCGCCGGCGGCGCTTTCGCAGTGGCCGTCAGCTTCCTCGTGCTGGCCCTGCTGCCGCCCGTGGCTCTCGACAAATTCTGGCGTCGGCGCTTGCAATTCTTCACCGTCAGCGACGGCGCGCGCACCGCCGTCAGCCTGACATCCTTTGCCGGCTTTGCAATTCTCATTGCCGCTGGCCTGTTCGGCAGCCGCGACCCGCTCTCCAATCCGCTGCCGCTGCTGATCTGGACGCTGATGTGGGCCGGCCTCACGCTGCTGCAGGGCGTCTTCGGCGACCTCTGGTCATGGCTCAATCCCTGGTACGGGCCCTGGCGTCTGATCTCACGTCTCTTGCGCGCGGGCGATGAAGGGATACTGCTGCTTCCCCGATGGCTCGGCTGCTGGCCAGCCGTCATCCTGTTTTTCGCCTTTGCCTGGTTCGAACTCATCGATCCGGCTCCCGACGATCCCGCACGGCTTGCCGTTGCCGCCGGTGTCTATTGGCTGCTCACCTTCCTGGCCATGCTGGCATTCGGCTATCGCGGCTGGAGCCGCGGCGGAGAATTCCTGACGGTCTTCTTCTCGATGGTGGCGCGTTTCGCGCCCGTCGAGCGCAACGACGCCGGCCGGCTTGCGCTCTGCTGGCCGGGCGCCAAGCTGCTCGCCGCCGAGCCGTTGCCGCCCAGCGGCATCGCCTTCTTGCTGCTTGCGCTGTCGTCAGTGTCCTTCGACGGCCTGTCGAAAACCTTCTTCTGGCTCGGCCTGTTCGGCATCAATCCGCTCGAATTCCCGGGCCGCACCGCAGTGATCGGCAGCGGCACTTTCGGGCTCGTCCTGACATTCCTGCTGCTGGCGGTGGTTTTCCTGTTTGCCGTCTGGCTCGGCCAACGCGTTGCCGGCAGCGATCAGCCTCTTCGTCACGCCGCGGGACTGCTGGTCTGGTCGATCGTGCCGATCGCGCTCGCCTATCATGTCGCACACTACCTGACGGCGCTGCTGGTCGACGGCCAGTATACGTTGGCCTCCCTGTCCGACCCGTTCGCACTGGGCTGGAACCTGTTCGGCACAGCCGACATGCAGATCGAGGCCGGCATCGTTGCCGGAGCCGGCTCGGCCTGGTGGCTGTGGAACATCCAGGCCGGCGCCATCATCCTTGGCCATGTGCTCGCCGTCCTCGTCGCCCACGGGCTTGCCTGGCGCCTGCATCCGCAGCCTGGCCGCGCCGCGCTCAGCCAGTTTCCGCTCACGCTGCTGATGATCGCCTACACCGTCTTCGGCCTCTGGCTGCTTGCCACGCCGACAGTTGGATGAGCCGTCTGCACTGGAAAATAAACCGGGATTCGCCTAGGGAACCAGCATTGCCGTGTCCCGACTTTGGTGATTTAGTTTGTACACATGCAATTTCGGCCCTCCGATAGGGCGGCCCGCCGCGCTACAGCCATTGGTCAAAACTCAAAAAACAGGGGAACTGCCGTGACTGACAAGAATGGGTTTTTCGATCTCTCCAAAACCACGCTCTCTCGCCGCACGGCGCTGAAGGGCCTCGCCGCCGGCGCCGGCTTGACGCTCGCTCCCGGCTTCGTCCGCTACTCCCAGGCGCAGAGCTCTGCGCCGATCAAGATCGGCTTCCAGTCGCACCGCACCGGCATCGGTGCCGCCTATGGCCGCTGGTACGAGAAGACCACGGCCGCCGCTATCAAGGCGATCAACGCCGCCGGCGGCATCAACGGCCGCCAGGTCGAGGTGATCATCGAGGATGACGGCACCGATCCCGGCCGTGGTGCGGAAGTGGTCGGCAAATTCGCCACCCAGCACAAGACCGACATCGTCTTCGGCACGCTGTTCTCGCATGTCGTCATCGGCTCGGCGCCCGCCGCCGGCGAAAACAAGATGCCCTATTTCGTGGTCAGCGAAGGCCACCACGTCGCCTCGACCAAGCTCAACCGCTATGTCTTCCAGCCCGGCATCACCGACGTGAAGAGCCAGATCCAGTCGATGGCGCCTTGGATCGCGGCCAATGCCGGCAAGAAGGTGACGCAGATATTCCCCGATTTCGCCTTCGGCTACGATCATCGCGACTACCTGCCGCCGGCGCTGAAGGCGCAAGGCGCCGAGGTCATCGCGCAGATCGCCATCCCGCCGACGGAATCGTCCTTCACCAAATATTTCCCGCAGATCCCGGCCGAGACCGAAGTGATCTACCACGTCATGGTCGGCCCGGCGGTGCTCACCTTCGTCAAGGAACTCGGCGAATTCTACGGCTCCAACCGGCCGCAGCTGTTCGGCTTCATCGATTCGCTCGAGGCCACCGACATCAACAGCCCCGGCCTGGAATTCCTCGACGGCAGCCATTTCTGGGAAGGGTCGCCACGCTACGCGCAGCCCGATGACAGCGAAGCGCAGAAGGCCTATCGCGCCGCTGTCGGCATCGACGACAATGGGGCGGCCGTCGGCGACCCCAAGGACGTCTCCACCGCCGCGCACATGTTCGGCTGCTGGGAAACGCTCTATGTCGTCAAGAAGGCGATGGAAGACGCCGGCTACAAGGGACCGGAGGACCGCGCCAAGCTGGTCGAGGCAACCGAGGCGCTGACCGCCTTCGCCGAAGGCCCGGAGCACCCGCAGGGGCCGAAAACCTTCAACGGCAAGATCCACCAGTGTTTCGGCATCCAGAACATCTCCAAGGTCGAGGGCGGCAAGCTGAAGGTCGTCCACAAGACCAAGATCGAGGACGGGCTTTACGAGGCCGAGGGGGATTATACGACGCAGGCGCTGTAGGCTGCTTTAGCCAGCGTGAGTGCCAAGGCACCCCCCTCTGTCCTGCCGGACATCTCCCCCGCAAGGGGGGAGATCGGCAGCTTATGCGGCGGCGCCTATCTGCCGGCCTTGATAATTGGCGAAACCATCGACGACATCCAATCTCCCCCCTTGCGGGGGAGATGCCCGGCAGGGCAGAGGGGGGTGCCTCGCGCATCCGCTGGTGTCTAGCCGATGCACTTCGGACCTCATCTCCTCCTCGCCGCCCTCGAAGGCCTCGTCACCTCCGCCGTGCTGGCGCTGACCGCGCTTGGGCTGTCGCTGGTGTTCGGCGTCATGCGTGTCGTCAATGTCGCGCATGGCGAGTTCTTCATGCTCGGCGCGGTGCTCGCCTGGGCGATCTCGACAGCGGTCGGCAGCCATCCGGCGCTTGGCTTCCTGGCGGCACTGGTGATCGCGCCGCTGATCGTCGGTGCCATTGCGCTCATCGCCGAGCGGCTGGTGCTGCGCCGGCTCAACTACAATCCGGAAGCCACGATCGTTGCCACCATCGGCATGCTCTACATCATCCAGCAGCTGGCACTGACCTTCTACGGTCCGGAGGCGCGGCCGGTGGAGCCGCCCTTCAACCACCGCATCCTTTTGCCGTGGTTTGGCTATTCAGGCTACAAGCTGTCTGTCGTCGCTGCTTCCGCGCTCTTGCTGATCGCGACCTGGCTGGTGCTGACGCGCACCAAGGCCGGCCTCGTCATGCGCGCCACGCAGTATGACAGCGAGACGGCGCAAGCCTTCGGCATTCCTGTCGGCCGCGTCTATGGCGGCGTCTTCGCGCTCGGCGCCATGCTGGCGGCCATCGCCGCGGTGTTGATCGTGCCGATCAGCCAGGCGCATTACCTGATGGGACAGGATCCGCTGCTGTTGTCCTTCATCGTCGTCATCATCGGCGGCCTCGGCTCGTTGCGCGGCACGGTCGTCGCCGCCGTGCTGATCGGCATGTCGGACGGCATCATCTCGATGTTCTTCTCGCCGACGCTGGCCAAGATCATCGCCACGCTGCTGGTCGCCATGGTGCTGGTGTTCCGGCCGCAGGGTTTGTTCGGGACGGCCTCGCGATGAGTGAAGCTTCGCCGGCAAAAGCCTATGCGCTCCACCTCGGCGTGATCGCGCTGCTGTTCGTGCTTAGCTTCGTGCTGCCCGACTACTATCACGGCCTGCTCGCCCGCATCCTGGTGCTGGCGGTGTTTGCCATGGGCTACAATTTGCTGTTCGGCTATGTCGGCCTGCTCAGCCTCGGCCATGCGATGTTCTTCGCTGCCGGTCTCTATGGCGCTGGCCTCGCCGTCATCCAGCTCGGCTGGAACGTGCCGCTGGCCTTCGCCGCCGGAATTGCCTGCGGCGCCGTACTGGCGCTGGCGATCGGCCTTCTGGCGCTGCGCACCACCGGCGTCGCCTTCATGATCGTCACCATGATGTTCGCGCAGGTGTTTTATCTGCTCATCCTCTATTTCGCCGTGTGGACCGGCGGCGACCAGGGCCAGGTCGTGCCGCAGCCGGCACGCGTCCTCAATCTCGGTGCGACCTCGCTCGACCTCACCAATCCGACGGTGCGCTACATGAGTGCGCTGGCGCTGTTCTCGCTCGTGCTCATGATCACGCTGGCCATCGTCCGATCCC
Source organism: Mesorhizobium opportunistum WSM2075 (assembly GCF_000176035.2). NCBI lineage: Bacteria > Pseudomonadati > Pseudomonadota > Alphaproteobacteria > Hyphomicrobiales > Phyllobacteriaceae > Mesorhizobium > Mesorhizobium opportunistum. The sequence goes on from NC_015675.1 coordinate 628,490, forward strand.
GCCATGGCCGCGTGCTCGTCGCCATCCGCGAGAACGAGGAGCGGGCGAAGATGCTGGGCTACGACACTTTCTCCAACAAGCTCGCCGCCGTCGTCGTCTCCGGCGCGATCTGCGCGGCGTCGGGCGCCGCCTACGCTCTGCTGTTCGGCTATATCGGCTCGAGCTTCGCCTCGGTGCAGTATTCGATCCTGCCGCTGCTGTGGGTGCTGCTCGGCGGCGCCGCTACGACGCTTGGACCGCTGATCGGCACGCTGTTCATGTACTATGTCATCGATGTCACCAGCGGCTACACCTCGGCCTACCTGCTGATCGTCGGCATCGCGCTGATCCTGCTGGTGCTGTTCTTCCCGAAGGGCGTTCTGGGCAGCATCCGCCAGCGCTGGCTCGGATGGCTGCCATGACGCCGCTTCTGACGACGAAAGGCCTGTCGCGCAGTTTTGGCGGTCTGCGTGCGGTCGACAGTGTCGATTTCACCCTGATGCCGGGCGAGATCCGCGCCGTGATCGGCCCCAACGGAGCTGGGAAAACCACCTTCGTCAGCCTGGTCAGCGGCCGCATCCAACCGACTTCCGGAGCGATCGTCTTCGATGGCACCGACATCACCGGTCTGCCGGCCTATGTCCGGGTCCGCCAGGGCATCGCCTACACGTTCCAGATCACCAGCGTCTTCGCCAATCTCAGCGCCTACGACAATGTCGCGCTGCCGGTGCAGCGCACGCTGAGCGACGGCCGCTCGAAGGGCGCCGTGCGTGCCGGGGTGATGTCGGCGCTCGAACGCACGGGACTGGCCGACCGCGCCCATATGCCGGCCGGGCAATTGTCGTATGGCCACCAGCGCCTGCTGGAGGTGGCGATGGGCCTGGCGCTGAAGCCGCGCCTGCTGATCCTCGACGAGCCGACGCAGGGGCTGGCCGACAGCGAGATCGACAATTTTATCGCCCTTGTGCGCGACATAGCCAACGGCGCGACGGTGCTCCTGATCGAGCACAACATGCCGGTCGTTATGCAGTTGGCGGACCGCATAACCGTTTTCAATGCCGGCAAGATCCTGGCCGAGGGTACGCCCGAGGCGATCCGCGAAAACGCGGCGGTGCAGGAAGCCTATCTGGGGACGGCCCCATGATTGAAACGAAGATGACGCAGACCGGCAAGCCGGAAGCCTTGGCGATCTCGGGACTGGACTGCTTCTATGGCGAGGTCCAGGTGCTCTATGGTCTCGACCTCGTGCTGAACAAGGGCGAGGTGTTGTGCCTGTTCGGCCGCAACGGCGCCGGCAAGACGACGACGCTGAAGGCGATCATGGGCCTTGTCCCAGCCGGCACCGGCTCGATCAAGCTCGGCGGCCAGGAACTGACCGGCCTGCCGGCGCATGAGGTGCCGAAGGCCGGCGTCGCCTATGTGCCGCAGGGACGGCGGCTGTTCGCCGAGATGACGGTGGCCGAAAACATCGAGATCGGGCTGATGGCGCGCGGCAAGGGCAAGGACGTGCGGGAAAATGTCCTCGACCTCTTCCCGCTGCTTCGCCAGCGGCTGCGGCAGCGTTCCGGCACCCTGTCGGGCGGCGAACAGCAGATGCTGGCCATGGCGCGCGCGCTTTGCCTCGAACCGGAGGTGCTTTTGCTCGACGAGCCGACCGAAGGGCTGATGCCGTCGATGATCGCCAAGATCCGCGAGACGGTGGCCAAGCTGCGCGACATGGGCGTCTCGACCATCCTTGTCGAACAACGGGTCGACGCGGTGCTGTCGGTCGCCGATAGGGTTTGCTTCATCGAGAACGGACGCAACCGCGAAACCGTGGATGTCGAGGGCCTGCGCGCCGACCCGTCGGCGGTCAGGCGCTACGTGGGCGTCGGTTGATCACCCGAAGAACAGAAAGCCCGCGACCAAAAACGTCGGGATAAGCACCAGGCCGGACCACGCCATGTAGCCGAAGAAGCCCGGCATCTTGACGCCGCGATGCCTGGCGATGGCATAGACCATGAAGTTGGGTGCGTTGCCGATATAGGTGTTGGCGCCCATGAACACGGCGCCCGCCGAGATCGCGGCAAGCGTCGAGGCGAACTCCGTCATCAGATGCAGAGGGTCGCCGCCGGCGAGTTCGAAGAACACCAGATAGGTCGGCGCATTGTCGAGGAAGGACGACAGCGCCCCGGTCAGCCAGAAATAGGCGAGGTCGTTGGGCTGGCCTGAAGGAGAACTGACCAGCGACACCAGCGGCGCCAAGGCCCCCTCATGGCTTGCCCTGAGGATGGCGATGACCGGCACGATGCAGATGAAGATGCCGGCAAACAATTTCGCCACCTCCGCGATCGGCCCCCAGTTGAAGCCGTTCGCTTCGCGGTGGCTTTTGTAGGAGAGGGGGAGCGACAGCAGGGCCAGCGCCAGGATGATGGCGTCGCGCACCAGGTTCTGCAACTCGAGACCGACGCCGAACACGGAGAAGCTGACGCCTGGCTTCCAGGCCGCCGACAAAAGGATCGCAGCGATGACGCCGGCCAGCAGCGGAAGGTTGGCCAGGCCGCGCAGGCGCACCTTCGTATCCGGCGTCGGATCCTTGATCTTCGGCGCGCCGGCCTCGCGCCTGTGCAGGATGATGTCGATGACCAGGAACACCGCCAGCACGACGAGACCGACGAAAAGCGTCTCCCGGTAGAGATTGGTCGTTGTCCAGAAGAAATCGACACCGCGCAGGAAGCCGACGAACAGAGGCGGGTCGCCGAGCGGCGTCAGCGAGCCGCCGATGTTGGAAACCAGGAAAATGAAGAAGATGACGACATGGGCGTTGAACGGCCTGTTGTCGTTGGCGCGCAGGATCGGCCGGATCAGGATCATCGAGGCGCCGGTGGTGCCGATCACCGAGGCCAGGATCGCACCGGCAAGCAGCAGCCCGGCATTGACCAGCGGCGTGCCATGGATGTTGCCGGCAAGCAGGATGCCGCCCGAGATCGTGTAGAGCGCGAACAGAAGGATGATGAACGACATGTATTCGGTGAGCAGCGCATGCAGCACCGCTTCGGTCGCCGAGGGGATGCCGAAGGCCAACGCCAACGGCACGATCACCAGCGCCGCCCATAGGGCTGTGATCTTGCCGTAGTGATGCTCCCATGCATGGTGGAACAGCAGCGGACCGGTGGCGATCGACAGCAGCAGCCCGGCGAACGGCAGCGCCCACCACAGCGACATCGCGGCGCCGGGCAGGCCGTGTTCTTCTGCCGCGAAAGCCACGCCTGGAAACAGGAGCGCGACAGCGATCGCCGCACCTGCCATCTTGCCTATGGTGATCCGCAAAAAGCCCCCCGCTGCCCCACCGTTCAGTCCGACAACTGGTCTTCAAGCGTCACGCCGGCGTCGCGCATACGCTGCAGCATGGCATCAAGCGAACCGTTGAGATCGATGCCGCGGCAGGCGTCGAGCCGGACCGTGGTCTTGAAGCCATGGCTGACAGCGTCGAGCGCCGAAAAGCCGACGCAGAAATCGGTCGCCAGCCCGACCAGGGTCAGCGTGTCGATGCCGCGTTCCCTGAGATAGCCGGCGAGGCCGGTCGGCGTCGCATGATCGTTCTCGAAGAAGGCCGAGTAGCTGTCGATGGCGGGGCGGAACCCCTTGCGGATGACGAGCTCGGCCTTGGTCCAGGCGAGGCCGGAGTGAAAATCCGAGCCGAGGCTGCCCTGGATGCAATGGTCCGGCCACAAGGTCTGCTGGCCGTAGGGCATCTCGATCATGGTGAAAGGCTGCGCGCCCGGATGGCTGGAGGCAAAGCTCGAATGACCGGCGGGATGCCAGTCCTGCGTCAGCACGACATGGTCGGCATGGCGGATCATATCGTTGACCAGCGGCACGATCTCGTCGCCGCCGGCAACCGCCAGCGCGCCGCCGGGGCAAAAGTCGTTCTGCAGGTCGATGACAACAAGCGCTTCGTCGGCCATGGGGCTTTCCTCTTCCGTATGCAGGCTCCAGTGGAAAATGCCGCTGACGCGACCGGACGCAGAAACTTGACCAGATGGCCGCCTGCGTCAACCTCTGGAAGCGTAACAAATGCGTGGAGGCGGAGCTGCCGCAAACTCTGGCTTTGACAATTCCTGCCGGCTTGATATCATTTGCATACGAATGAATTTCCCGGCCCCTGCGCTGGAAGGATCTTTCGAAGTACCAGCTCTGGAAGGCCTCTTTTCGGGAAGGCAAAGCGTGATCCGTTACGCGAAACCCACCACGGTCGACGAGGCGCTCGCTTTGCTTGGCGAGGGCGCCTGGCGCATTCTGGCCGGCGGCACGGATTTCTATCCGGCACAGGGCAGCAAGCCGTTCCGCGACAATGTCCTCGACATCAACGGCCTGACGGCGCTGCGCGGTATCGCCGAGACCGACAGCCATTGGGTCATCGGCGCGCGCACGACATGGACCGACCTCCTCCGCCATCCCTTGCCGCCAGCCTTCGATGCACTGAAACAGGCAGCGCGCGAGGTCGGCTCGGCGCAGATCCAGAATGTCGCCTCGGTCGTCGGCAATCTCTGCAACGCCTCGCCGGCCGCCGACGGCGTGCCTGCCCTACTTATCCTCGATGCCGAGGTCGAGCTGCGCTCGGCGGCGGCAACGCGCCTCTTGCCCTTGCCGGATTTCATTCTCGGCAACCGCCGCACGGCCCTGCGGCCGGGCGAAATGGTCACGGCCATCCGCATGCCGAAGCCCGCGGGCACGTCCGCCTTCGTCAAGCTCGGTGCGCGGCGCTACCTCGTCATTTCCATCGCCATGGTGGCGGCGCGCCTGGTCGTCGAGGGCGGCATTGTCACGGACGCGGCGATAGCCGTCGGCTCGTGCTCGGCCGTCGCCAAGCGGCTTGCCGGTGTCGAAGCGGCATTGCGGGGGCTGGCAGCGGACTGCGGGCTCGCCGATGCGGTCCAATCCGCGCCAATGGCCGAGCTGTCGCCGATCGCCGATGTGCGCGGCAGCGCCGAGTACCGGCTCGATGCGGCGGGCGAGATCGTTGCCCGCGCCCTGCTGACGGCCGCCGGACCGATGAACGACCACATGGTGGCGGCATGAGCCAGGTTCTGCCTGAAATGAGTGAAGCTCTGCCCGATCTGGGTGGCGTTCCGCTTGGCCTCGAACGTGCCGACATCGCCTTCGCGGTCAACGGCGTCGCCGTCTCGGTCAACGTGCCGCCGCTGCGCCGGCTGTCGCAGGTTTTGCGTGATGAATTGCAGCTGACCGGCACCAAGGTCGGTTGCGACGCCGGCGACTGCGGCGCCTGCACGGTGCTGGTGGACGGCGATCCCGTCTGCGCCTGCCTGATGCCGGCGGCCTCCGCCGCCGGCGCATCGGTGACAACGGTCGAAGGCCTCGCCAATGGCCGGCTGTCGGCGTTGCAGGCCTCTTTCCTCGCCCACGGCGCCGCGCAATGCGGCATCTGCACGCCCGCCCTGCTGGTCGCGGCGACGGCGCTGCTGGAGAAGAAGACGAGCCCGACCGAGATCGAGGTGCAGGACGCGCTCGGCGGCATTCTGTGCCGCTGCACCGGCTACCGGAAGATCATCGCGGCGGTGATGGATGCCTCCTTGCAGACAGCAAGCCTCGATTTCCGCTTGCCTCAAGTCGGCCAAGCGATTGGCTCCTCCCCCATCCGGCTCGATGGCGTGCCGAAAGTCACCGGGGCTGAGAAATTCGGTGGCGATGCCTTCCCCGCCGATGCGCTTGCCGTGCTGGTGGTCCGCTCGCCGCATTATCACGCCAGTTTTGCCTTCGGCGATCTCGACAGTTGGGCAAAGGCGCATCCCGGCATCGTCGGCGTGTTCACGGCGGCGGATATTCCGGGAAAGAACTGTTTCGGCGTTATCGGCCCGTTCGCCGACCAGCCGGCGCTGGCCGAAGGGTTTACGCGGCTCCGCGGCGAGGCGGTGGCGCTGGTCGCCGGCGAGCGCGAGGCGATGCTCGATCTCGATTTGTCGGATTTTCCAGTCCGCTGGACCGAATTGCCGCATTTTCTGCAGCCTGGCGAGGCGCAGGCCGACGGTGCTGCGCTGATCCATCAGGCGCGCCCGGCCAACCTGTTGACCAAGGGCTTCGTCGAGCGCGGCGATCCCGAGGCAGCGCTCGCCAGTGCCGCCGTCACGGTTTCCGGTGCGATCGACACCTCCTATGTCGAGCACGCCTATATCGAGCCCGAAGCCGGCCATGCCTATATGGATGGTGATACGCTGGTCGTCGTCGCCTGCACCCAGGCGCCGTACATGGACCGTGACGAGACGGCGAAGGTGCTCGGCCTTGCCGTCGACAAGGTGCGGATCGTGCCGACGGCGACCGGCGGCGGCTTCGGCTCGAAACTCGACGTTTCGCTGCAGCCGCTGATCGGCCTGGTGGCGCTGAAGACCGGCCGGCCGGCGGCACTTGCCTACACGCGCAATGAATCGATGATTTCGACCACCAAGCGTCATCCCGCGCAGATGAAGGCGACCATCGGCGCCGATGCCAACGGCCATGTCACCGGCATGATTTTTTCAGGCGATTTCAACACCGGCGCCTATGCAAGTTGGGGCCCGACCGTGGCCAACCGCGTGCCGGTGCATGCCTCCGGCCCGTATGCGACGCCGAACTACCGCGCCGAGGGCCGCGCCATTCATACGCATGGACCGATTTCCGGTGCTTTCCGCGGCTTCGGCGTACCGCAGGCGACCATCATGCAGGAGACGCTCTATGACGAGCTGGCCGGCAAGCTCGGTATCGACCGGCTCGATTTTCGCTTGAAAAACTGCCTCCGGAACGGCTCCGAAACGGTTACAGGACAGAGGCTGGAGTCCGGCGTCGGCATTGCCGAGTGCCTGGAGTCGCTCCGTCCGCATTGGGCACGTGCGACGGCGGACGCGGATGCCTTCAACAGCGCCAGCGTGGACAGAAAACGCGGTGTTGGCGTGGCTTCGTGCTGGTATGGCTGCGGCAACACATCGCTGCCCAATCCGTCGACCATCCGGGTCGGCATCTCGCCATCGGGCGACGTCATCCTGCACCAGGGCGCCGTCGATATCGGCCAGGGCTCCAACACCGTCATCGCCCAGATCTGCGCCGACGCGCTTGGCTTGCCACTGGACAAATTCCGGCTGAAGAGCGCCGATACGGCGATCAGCCCGGACGCCGGCAAGACCTCGGCGTCGCGCCAGACTTTCGTCACCGGCAAGGCGGCCGAGAAGGCGGGGCGGGCCTTGCGCGAAAAGATCCTGCGTTTTGCCAATGTTTCCGAAAAAGCCTCCATGCAGCTCGATGGCTCGGCAATCGTCATCGGCGAGGGCGAGGCCACACGCCGCATCGATCTCGCCTCGCTCGACGCGAATGCCGACGGTTTGGTCTTCCGCGCCGAGGAGACTTATGATCCGCCGACGCTGCCGCTCGATGCCAAGGGCCAGGGCAAGCCCTATGCCGTCTACGGCTATGGGGCGCAGATCGCCGAGTTGGAAGTCGATCTCAAGCTAGGCACCGTGAAGCTGATCAAGATCACCGCCGCGCACGATGTCGGCAAGGCGATCAACCCGCTGCTGGTCGAGGGCCAGATCGAAGGTGGTATCGCGCAAGGGATCGGCATGGCGCTGATGGAAGAATACATTCCGGGCCGCACCGAAAACCTGCACGACTATCTGATCCCGACCATTGGCGACGTGCCGCCTATCGAGACCATACTGGTCGAAGTTCCCGATCCCGAAGGGCCGTTCGGCGCCAAGGGCCTGGGCGAGCATGTGCTGATCCCGACGGCGCCGGCGATCCTCAACGCCATCCGCCACGCCACCGGCGTCCTGGTCACCAAGGTCCCGGCGACGCCGACGCGTATCCGCGCGGGCATCCGCGAAAAAGATGGCATCCGCGAAAAGGAGGCACGCCCATGAGCGAGCTTGCCGAGCGCTTCGAGACCCATGATCCCGGCGAGAAGCTGGTGGCGGAGAAGATCCGCTGCGATGCCTGCCCGGTGATGTGCTACATCGCCGACGGCCGCACCGGCGCCTGCGACCGCTACGGCAATGTCGGCGGCCGTATCGTGCGCATGGACCCGCTGACCATCCTCGACCACGCGGCGGAGACCGGCGCCACGATGGTGCCTTTCGTCGCCGAGGGCGAAGCGTGGGATGGCGAGCTGGTCAACACCGGCCGCCGCTTCGTCACGGCAATTGGCGCCGGCACCACCTATCCCGACTACAAGCCGGCCCCGTTCATCGTCAGCCAGGAGGTCGAGGGCGTCGATCTGGTGACCGTGGTCACCGAAGGCATTTTCTCCTACTGCGGCGTGAAGGTGAAGATCGACACCGACCGTCATATCGGGCCCGAAACGGCTGTCGTGCGCTCGCAAGGCGAGGCGATCGGCCACGTCACGACCGGCGAATATGGCTCGCAGATGCTGTCGCTGGGCGGCGTGCATCATTTGACCGGTGGCTCGAAGGCGGAGGGCCGCGCCACCTGCGATGCGCTGCTCGATTTGTGCAACCGCAAGCCGGTGGAACTCGGCATCGATGGCGGCGCCACCATTGTCGTCGAAGCCGGCAAACCACCGGTCATCGACGGCAAGCAGGAACACCGCATGCGCGTCGGCTGCGGCTCGGCGACCATCGGCATGTTCGCCACGCAATGGCGCGGGCTGGTCGACGAGGTGGTGGTGGTCGACGATCACATCACCGGCGTGGTCTCCGAGCATCAGGCCGGGAAGGTGCTGGGCTGGCAGGATACGGGCATCAAGATCATCGGCCGCCGTTCGACGCCGGGACGCTATTTCAAGGTCTCCGAACCCGGCCTTGGCTGGGGCGGCACCTCGATTTCCGACCCGCTGTCGATCCTTGGCGAATGGAACGCCAAGAAGGGCGCGCGGCCCGGCCTGTCGCTGCTGATGGTTTCGACCACCGGCGAACAGTTCGCCTATTACGAGCTCGATGACGAATTGAAGCCGGTCGAAAAGCCGTTCCCTGAGCGGCTGCAGAAGTCGGTCGGTCTGATCGAGGACAATTGCGAGCCGGCTTTGTGCACCGTGCTGTTCATCGGCGGCGCCGGCGGCTCGCTGCGCGCCGGCGTCACCGAAAACCCGGTCAATCTCACACGCTCCGTGCAAGGCCTGAAGACCTATGTCACGGTCGGCGGCGCGCCGGTCTATGTCTGGCCGGGCGGCGGCATCACGCTGATGGTCGATGTCACGCGGGTGCCCGAAGGCGCCTTCGGCTATGTGCCGACGCCGGCGCTGGTGGCGCCGATCGAATTCACCTTGCGCCGCGACGACTACATCAGGCTGGGCGGCTACGAGGCCGAAATCCGCAGTGTCCACGACATCGTCGCCAAGGGCGGCGAATACCTCAATGCGCGCCGCGGTACCGGTGCGCCGGGCGGCAATCCGTGGCCGCCGCTGGCGCAATTGCACCGTGTGCCCGCGAACGGGGCCGGATGATGCAAGGCCCGCAGGTCCATTGGCTGCAGGACGGCAAGCGGCTGCACCTCAGCCACGGGCCGATCGACCTGATCGTCGAAGCCTTTGGCGAGGCGGATGAGTGCCGTGCCGCCTACGAACAAGCCGTCGCGCGCTTCCAGACGATCCTGATCGAGTTGGTCAAGGAGCTTCCCGAATTGCGGCTGCCGGCATTCTTCCTGGCGCCGCGCGCATTTGACGGCCCGACGGCGCGTCGCATGGAGGCGGCCGTCATCCCGTTGGCGGAATGCTTCATCACGCCGATGGCCGCCGTTGCCGGGTCGGTAGCCGACGAAATGCTCACCGCGCTGCTTACCGGTCGCAAGCTCGACCGCGCCTATGTCAACAATGGCGGCGACAGCGCACTCCATATCGGCAACGGCCTTTCGATGAACCTGGCGATCGCCGGCACGGGCCACGACATGGCCGACCGGATCATGATCCGCGCGCAGGATGGCGTGCGTGGCGTTGCAACCAGCGGCTGGCGCGGCCGCTCCTTCTCACTTGGCATTGCCGACGCCGTCACCGTGCTGGCGCGGACTGGCGCCGAGGCCGATGCGGCGGCGACGCTCATCGCCAACGCCGTGGACCTGCCCGGCAATCCAGCCATCAAGCGCATTCCCGCAAGCGAATTGTCCCCCGACAGCGATCTCGGCCCGCGGCTGGTGACACAAAGCGTCGGCACGCTTGCGCCTGGCGAAGTGGCGCGAGCGCTGGACAACGGCCTTGCTGTCGCCGAAGATTTTCGCAGGCGCGGCCTGATCGCCGGATCGGCGCTGTTTCTAGGCGGTGAGGCGCGCATCAGCGGCTCCGTTGCGCTTGCGGCGCCCAACAAGAATTCGAGGGAGGAAGTTGCGCATGCCTGAGTTTCCGATCCGCAAGATCGCTGTCCTGACCGAAGAGATCTTTCACGAGGGCGGACCGATCGCGGAAGTGCCGCGCCGGCGCGCAGCCGCCATGGCGCTGGTGAAAAACCCGTTCGCCGGACGTTATGCAGAGGAGCTGCAGAGCGCCATGGACGATCTGAAACCGCTCGGCCTGCTGCTCGCCGACCGGCTGATCGCGGCACTCGGTGGCGACGTCAAGCAGATCGACGGCTACGGCAAGGGCGCCATTGTCGGCATAGCGGGCGAGCTCGAGCATGGCGCGCTCTGGCATGTGCCTGGTGGCTACGCCATGCGCGAGCGGCTCGGCGACGCCAAGGCGATCGTGCCGTCGGCCAAGAAGGTCGGCGCTTTCGGCTCGAAGCTCGACGTGCCGCTCGGCCACATCAACGCTGCCTATGTGCGCAGCCATTTCGACGCCATGGAGGTCGGCATCAGCGACGGCCCGCGCCCCGACGAGATCCTCTTCTGCCTGGCCATGACCTGCGGTCCGCGCATCCATAATCGCATGGGCGGGTTGGCGGCCGACGACATCAAGGCATGGGATGGCTTGCGGTGAGCGGCGAGGACAATCTGCTCAAGCTGGTCGAGGTCGAGGCGCCGGACGATCAGGATTACCTCCTGCAGGAGCAGGTCGGCTTCATCCTGCGCAAGGCGCACCAGCGCCATGTCTCGATCTTCGCCGCGCATATCGGCGACCTGACGCCGCCGCAATTCGCCGCGCTCGCCAAACTGCGCGATGTCGGCGAAACCTCGCAGAACCAGCTCGGCACGCTGATCGCCATGGATGCGGCGACGGTGAAGGGCGTCGTCGACCGGCTGAAGGCGCGCGGCCTTGTCGAGCTTTCCAAGCATGAGGTCGACAAAAGGCGGCTGCTGGTCAACCTGACCGCCGAAGGGCGCGAAGCGATCGAACGCCTGATCCCGCTGGCGCGCGAAATCACCGCGGAAACCCTGGCGCCACTGTCGGCCAAGGAGGCAGCCACCTTCATGAGGCTGCTGGTGAAGCTGGCGTAAGGCTGCGCTGCCCCATTTTTTCGCACGATCACGTGCCACGCCGCCTCAGGCCGCCTGCGACAGCGATTTGTGGGCCTCCGCCAAAATCTCGAACGATCGCACCCGGGCGGCATGATCCGATATCTGCGCGGTGACCATCAGCTCGTCGGCACCGGTGCGGCGCACGAAGGCATCGATGCCCTGGCGAACCGTTTCGGGAGAGCCGACGACGGCGCAGGACAGCGCCTGGCCCAGCATGGTCTTGGCCATCGGGTCGAGGTCGCGATCATAATTCTCGACCGGCGGCGGCAATCTGCCGGGCCGGCCGGTGCGCAGGTTGACGAAGGCCTGCTGCAGCGAGGTGAACAGCAATCGCGCCTCGGCATCGGTGGGTGCGGCAAAGACATTGAGCCCGAGCATGACATGCGGCTTGTCGAGCTGTTCCGACGGCTGGAAGCGCGAACGGTAGATGTCCAGCGCGTGGTCGAGCTCGGCCGGCGCGAAATGCGAGGCGAAGGCATAGGGCAGGCCGAGCATGGCGGCGAGCTGCGCGCCATAGAGGCTGGAGCCGAGGATCCAGATCGGCACGGTCTGGCCTTCGCCGGGCACGGCGCGCAGGCGCTGGCCCTCCTCGGCCGGCAGGAAATAGCCCATCAGCTCGACGACATCCTGCGGGAAATTGTCGACGCCGGCTTCGAGGTTGCGGCGCAAGGCGCGCGCGGTGTTCATGTCGGTGCCGGGCGCGCGGCCGAGGCCGAGATCGATGCGGCCGGGAAACAGGGCGGCCAGCGTGCCGAACTGCTCGGCAATCACCAGCGGCGCATGGTTGGGCAGCATGATGCCGCCGGCGCCGACGCGAATGGTCCTGGTGCCGCCGGCGACATGGGCGATGACCACGGCCGTCGCGGCACTGGCGATGCCCGGCATGTTGTGATGCTCGGCCAGCCAGTAGCGCTTGTAGCCCAACCGCTCGGCATGGCGGGCGAGATCGAGCGAATTGGCCAGCGACTGCGAGGCATCGCTGCCTTCGACGATCGGCGACAGGTCTAGAACGGACAGTTCGGTCATGCGTTGGTCTCCACGATCTTCTTCTCGCGCACCCTGGCCTCGAAGCCGGCACGGTCTGGGATGATGATGCCGAACTGGCCTTCCAGCGTGTCGGCAAGTTCGGCGGCGGTGGCTATGTCCTTCTGCTCGGTGCGGCCGCCGATGTGATGGATCGACAGCCGATTGCCGCGCAACGCGTAGCGTCGGTCGGGCGCGGCGCGCGCCGCAAGGACGGAGGTGAGGAAATGCGATATCGGGTTGGTCGACAGGAAGTAGCTGGCGATGGAATAGTCGACCTCGTATTGCGGCTGCAGGTCGAAGCGGTAAAGCGAGCGCCAATCGCCGCCGATGGCGGCCTGCAGGCGGAAATGATCGTCAGCCGCGACGATGCGGAAGGTCTCGTGCGGGGTTTTCTGTTCCGTGCCGGGTTCCAGCAGCAGCGGCGCGGTCAGGGTCAGGCCGCCGAAACCGACATCGGCGATATAGGTCCGGCCATCGAGTTCGACGCGCAGCAGCATGTGGCTGCGCGCCGTGATGGCATCTTCCGCCTGGCCCCAAAGCACGCGCGCCGCGAGGCCGCCGACCTCGAAGCCAAGCGCTTTCAGCACATGCATGAAAAGAAGGTTGTGCTCGAAGCAATAACCGCCGCGCCCGTCAGCGACGATCTTGTCCTGCAGCGCGGCAAGGTCGAGCCTGACCGGGCGGCCGAGAAACGGGTCGACGTTCTCGAAGGGGATTGCCTGCGGATGCAGGAAATGAAGCGTCTTCAGCGTATCCAGCGAAGCATCCCTGGAACCGGCATAGCCGATGCGGGCGAAATAGGCGTCGAGGTCGAAGGGAGCATCGCTCATCGGGAAGGGCACCGGGCATTGATCGGCCGGATATAGGCATTCGATCCCGGCGCCGCAAACACGGCCAGCCGGTCACGCCGAAGCCTTGCCGTTCTCCTCGGCTGGTTCCTCTTCCACCACGGCGGTGTGCTGCGCGGCGAGAAAATTGCCGACATGGCTGAGCCCGTCGAAATGGTCGCAGAACACCTTGATGACGACCAGCAACGGCACCGCCATCAGGGCGCCGACGAAACCCCACAGCCACGACCAGAAGGCGATGGCGATGAAGATCGCCACGGCGTTGATCTCGAGGCGCCGACCAACCACCATCGGCGTCACGAACTGGCCTTCGACGACGTCGCACAAAAGCACGAAGGCGGGTGCCAACAGCGCGTAGGAAATGGTGTCGAAGCTGATCAGCGCAATCACCGCGACCAGCACGATGGTCAAGAGCGCCCCGACATAGGGCAGGAAGTTGAACAGGGCGGCGGCCACGCCCCAGACCAGCGGGTTGGGCACGCCGAGCGCCCACAGGCCAAGGCCGATGACCGTACCGAGGCCGGCATTGATGATGGTGACGGTAAGCAGATAGTGCGAGATTTCGCGCTCGACGTCATAGACTACGCGCAGCGCCCGCTTCTTCTCGCTGAGGCTGGCGAAGGACTGGATGATCTTCTCATAGAACATCGTCCCCGAGGCAAGCAGGAACAGCGACAGCACGAAGATGATAGTGAGGCTTGTTCCCGCCGACAGGATGTTGCTGGCGGCCGCCGACAGGATGCCGGACTGCGCCACCGCGACTTTTTGGATGCCGGGCTCCTGCGAGGTCTCGGTCAGCTGTTCGATCTGATGCGAAATCTGCATGATCTTTTCCAGCGGACGCCGCAGTTGCGCCAGCCGCTCGGTAAGCTGTTGGCCGATCGACGAGGAGTTGTTGATGAGGTCGAAGACCGGGCTGGAGAGCAGGTAGCCGGCGCTGGCGAAGACGCAGATAGACAGCAGCACCAGAAGGGTCGCAGAGGCCACTTCGGGAATGCCGCGCTTGCGCAGTATCCGCACGATCGGGGTGAGCGTCAGGGCGAGCAGAAAAGCCAGGATGACCGGCATGAAGAAGGCGCGTGCGAAGTAGAGCGCGTAGATGGCCATGAACAGGAAAATGCCGACCAGCAGCAACCGCATCAGATGCGTGTCGGCACGCGCCTCAACGCGCGGATCCGGCTCGGCGGCGGCGCCTGCGCCCAAGGCAGCGGGTTCGGTTTTCATGGTCACCCTCGAACCGTCCGCCTCTCCGCGGCCGGCAATTGCCTGCAGGAAACGCGAAGTTCAGGCTGTAGGTTCCATGAGCCGGCTTTGCGAGAGGGCGCGGCTGGCGAGCCCGCTCGCCGCTTAGGCGGCGGGTGTTGCCAGCGCCGGCGCGGACTTCGCGGTTTCCTTGCGCACGATCGGGGCCACCCTGGTGCCGTAGAGTTCGATCGCATTCATGATCTTGGCGTGCGGCATGGTGCCGATCGCCATTTGCAGCAGGAAGCGGTCATTGTTGAAGATCTTGTGCTGGGCGACGATCTTTTCGGCGACCTGCTCGGGATTGCCGACGAACAGGGCGCCATTCGGGCCGCGCGACTGGTCGAAATGCGCCCGCGATGTCGGGCCCCAGCCGCGCTCGCGGCCGATGCGGTTCATCACCTCGGCTTGCGGGCCATAAAAGTCATCGGCGGCCTGTTCGGTCGTCCCGGCGATGAAGCCGTGCACGTTGATGCTGGTGGCGAGACCCGTCGGGTCGCTGCCGGCGCGCTTGGCCGCCTCGCGGTAGAGGTCGAACAGCGGCGCGAAGCGTGCCGGCTCGCCGCCGATGATGGCAAGCGCCAGCGGCAGGCCGAGCGCGCCCGCGCGCGCCGCCGATTGTGGCGTGCCGCCAATAGCGATCCAGACCGGCAACCTGTCCTGGAACGGCCGGGGATAGACGCCGCGATCGTTGATCGGCGCGCGCAGATTGCCGGACCAGGTGACTTTCACCTGGTCGCGGATGGCAAGCAGCAGATCGAGCTTTTCGGCGAAGAGTTCGTCATAATCCTCCAGATTGTAGCCGAACAGCGGAAAGGACTCGATGAACGAGCCGCGTCCAGCCATGATCTCGGCACGACCGCCCGAGAGAAGGTCGAGCGTGGCGAACTGCTGGAAGACGCGAACCGGATCGTCGGAGGAGAGGACGGTGACCGCGCTGGTCAGCCTGATGCGCTTGGAGCGCTCGGCGGCCGCCGCTAGCGCCACGACCGGTGCCGAGGCCGCATAGTCGGGCCGGTGGTGCTCGCCGAGACCAAAGACGTCGAGACCGACCTGATCGGCCAGTTCGACCTCCTCGATCAGGTTGCGCAATCGCTCATGCGGGCCGATGGCGCCCGGGCCGGGCTGCGGGCTGACGTCGGCAAAGGTGTAGAGACCGAGTTCCATCTGATGTCATCCTGATGTTGGGTTTTGCGGCTAAAGCAAATTCCAGGGAAAGTGTGAAACGGTTTTCCGTCCGGAATTGCGTCAAAACAAAAGAGAAAGAGCGGTTCACCGAAACGGTGAACCGCTCTGGAAGTAGCGACCAACATGCCTCGCCACCAGAGAGCCGGACGGTGAACAGTGCATGTCGGTTTGGATGAGAAAGGCGTCTCCCGTGGGCAACAGCACAGAATTTCATGGCTGGCATACCGTTTTGGCGCTTGAACTCTCGCTATTCGCGCGTATGTAAGCCTCGCGAATTGACTTCAGGGAAGTGGACTTGGCTATCTACAGGGAAAAAGACATTTTCGAGCGGCGCAATGCCGCGAACGAGGCAAAGAAAGCGCTTTTGGAGCGCTTCAAGTCAAAGCCGGCGGCGGATGATCCTGCAGTGCTGGCGCGACAGGCCGAACGCAAGGCAATCCTCGAGGCTCGCGAGATACGCGAAGCTGAGAAGGCCAGGCTGAAGCAGGAAAAGCTGGCACGCGAAGCGGTCGAGAAGGCCGAGCGCGAGGCAGCGGCCGAAGCGGCGCGTGTCGCGGCCGAAGAGGCGGCACAGGCTGAAGCGAAGATCAAGGAAGCCGAAGAGAACGAGCGCATCGCCCGTTTGCTGGCCGACGAAGCCGAACGCAAGGCGAAACGCGACGCACGCTATGCGGCACGCAAGCAGCGTACCGGCAGAACGCCTCCAGGCTTCTCGGCTCGCTAACGGCCTTCGCGGTCAAGCTTCGAATTCAGTATCAGGGTCGCCTCGCAGCGGCCCTGAACGCGTTTTCGTGAAGCGACGCTTTAGAGCCCCTTAGGGCAGGACATCCCAACGGCTGTCTTCCTCAGGAGGTCTCTCCCTCGGATCAAGCCGAGGGAAGCGCTTGGACTCGATCAGGCCGCGAACTTCAGCCCCATGATGCCGCAGACGATCAACGCGATGCAGGCGAGCCTGATCGCCGTGGCGGGCTCGCCGAACAGCCAGATGCCGAGCAATGCCGTGCCGACGGTGCCGATGCCGGTCCACACCGCATAGGCTGTGCCGACGGGCAGCGCCTTCAGCGCCAGGCCGAGCAGGGTAAGGCTGACGACCATCGACGCGACCGTCAGCACCGTCGGAACAAGCCTGGTGAATCCATCGGTGTATTTGAGGCCTATCGCCCAGCCGATTTCGAAAAGGCCGGCAAAAAATAGAAAAATCCACGACATCGCAACGCTCCATCCAGCATCGGGCCGGAACGGAATCCGCTCCCGAGATGCTCGATAAATGATGGGCGGGTCGTCCCGACCGGATTTTGGGGGAGGCGCGGGGTCGTCCCCGCACCAGCAATATAAGGTCGTCCAAACGTCCGATCAACGCTCGCCGGCGGCATTGTCCGACGCCGCCGGTCAAATCCCGCCGAGCGGGATGTGCCGAAGCCTACTTTTCCTTGATGCGCATCGCCTTGACCGGCGGCGCCTTCAGGGCGGGCGCGGGCGCGGGCTTCTTGGCGTCCTTCTTCGGTTTGCGGGCTTCCTTGCCTGCCTTCATCGCACCTTTAGCCATGATTCGTTCCTCCAATTGCGGGAAGCCAAGTGAAACAAGAGAAACGCTTTGCCGCAAGGGCCTTGAGTCGGCCGCAGCCGCCGGCTGGCCGCTTTCAACCGCTTTCTAATTTGCTCGTAAACCATGGCGGTCCGTGCCATGGTCATCTTCGCACTGCAGCATCGATCCGCGCTTTCGCTGGATGATTGCCAGGCAGGCCGGTCAGGACGACGATGCGAATCCACATCGGCTGCGAGATGAGCTTCGACTTTCCGCAGGAAACGCCGCTCATCGCGATGCTCAATGTCCACTACTCCCGTGCCTCCGATCTCGAGCGGCCTGACTTTTTGACCTCGAACCCGCCGGTGCCGATCGAGAGCTATCGCGACAGTTTCGGCAATTGGTGCAACCGCTTCGTCGCGCCGCCCGGGCGTTTTACCTTCGGTACCGATGCGGTAATCCGCGATCCCGGTACATTCGAGATGAGCGAGCTGATGGCCTGGCAGCACGAGGGGCGCGACCTGCCGGCGGAGACGCTGCTGTTCCTGCTGCCCAGCCGGTTTTGCGAGAGCGACCTTTTGGCAAGCGAAGCGTGGCGGCTGTTCGGCCATACGCCACCAGGCATCCCGCGCGTGCAGGCGGTGTGCGATTTCGTCCACAATCACATCGTCTTCAACTATGGCAATGCACGGCCGACGCGCACCGCCGCCGAAGCCTATCGCGAGCAGAGCGGCGTGTGCCGCGACTTCGCGCATCTTGCCGTCACCTTCTGCCGGGCGCTCAACATCCCGACGCGCTATTGCACCGGCTACATCAGCGACATCGGCATGCCGAAGCCTTGGGCGAGCATGGATTTCTGCGCCTGGATGGAGGTCTACCTCGGCGGTCGCTGGCATGCTTTCGATCCGCGAAACAATGCGCCGCGCATCGGCCGCATCCTGATCGCCTCCGGCCGCGACGCGGCGGACGTGCCGCTGACCCATATTTTCGGACCGGGCACGCTTGCCGGCTTCAAGGTGTGGACCGACGAGATCGTCGAATAGAAGGTTCCAGCCCTGGAGCCTTCAACGACCTGAACGATCGGGACGGTTCGTGCGTTGTGCTGCCTGTGGAGCTTCGGCGGCGGGGCAGCTACGATGGGTATCCTGAAGGAGACAGCATTGCATGGCCGGGCATGGCGGCTCGAAAACGGTTATCTATGCGGCGCTGGCGGGCAATCTCGCCATCGCGCTGACCAAATTCGCCGCCGCCTTCTTCACCGGCAGTTCGGCGATGCTGTCGGAGGGCGTGCACTCGCTGGTCGACACCGGCAATGGCAGCCTGCTGCTCTATGGCATGCATCGTGCCGCGCGTCCGGCCGACCGCACGCATCCGCTGGGCCACGGCCGCGAACTCTATTTCTGGAGCTTCATCGTCGCTCTCCTGGTCTTCGCTCTGGGTGCCGGCGTGTCGTTCTATGAGGGCATCATCCATATTATGGCGCCAGAACCGGTTGCCAACGTCAAGGTGAACTACATCGTCCTTGGCCTGTCCTTCCTGTTCGAAGGCAGCTCCTGGCTGGTGGCGCTGAAGGAGTTCCGCCGGCAGAAGGGCAGGCAGGAAGGCTGGCTGCAAGCCGTGCAATCGAGCAAGGACCCGAGCGTCTACACCGTGCTGTTCGAGGACAGCGCCGCCCTGCTCGGCCTGATCGTCGCCTTTGCCGGCATCCTGGCGGCGGAATTGCTCGATATGCCGGAACTCGACGGTGCCGCTTCCATCGGCATCGCCCTCATCCTCGGCGCGACGGCGGTCTTCCTGGCTCGCGAAAGCAAGGGCCTGCTCATCGGCGAGCCGGCTTCACCCGAGGTGCAGAAAAGGGTGCTGGCGATCGTCCAGCAGGATTCAGCGGTACAGCGGGCGAACGGCGTTCTGACCGTCCATATGGGACCGGCAGAGATCGTCGCCGCCCTGAGCATCGAGTTCGAGGATCATCTGGCGGCGCCGGAGATCGAGGCGTGCGTGGAGCGCATCGAGAAACGACTGAATACAGAGATGCCGGAGATCACGCGGCTGTTCGTCAAGCCGCAGACCACTGGCACCTGGGAGCAGCGGCGCAAGCTGATCGGTGCCATGTCCGACCCGGCCTTGGACTAGCAAAGCGAAGTTGCCTCGCGGGCTTGCCCCGCTAAGATTGGTCCGAATTGCAGGAGGAACGACGATGAAGATAGACGGCGGATGCCACTGTGGCGCCATCACCTATGAAGCGGAGGTCGACCCGGAAAAGACCTCTATCTGCCATTGCACGGATTGCCAGCAGCTGACCGGCACCGCCTTTCGCGTGACGGTTCCGGCGCCGGAAAACAACTACCGGATCACGCGGGGCACCCCGAAAATCTACATCAAGACCGTGGCGAGCGGCGCCAAGCGCGTCCAGGCCTTTTGCGCAGACTGCGGCTCGCACCTTTACGCCACGTCGGTCGGCGATGGTCCGAAGGTCTATGGAATTCGGGCGGGGACCGCGCGGCAACGTCAGGATCTGGTTCCGACACTGCAGAAATGGCACCGCTCGGCGCTGCACTGGCTGCCTGAATTTCAGGGCATGACCACGGTGGAGGAGCAGTAGCGCCGGGTCCGGCGCTGCGCCTCAATCGTCGCCTTCGACGACCCTCAGCCTGAGCTGCCCGGTCTTCGAATCGGCGACGCGGGGGCCTGCATCGGCCTTCGCGGCCGGTGCGCGTGAGGCTCCGTCCGGGCCGGCATCGCCGTCTGGCTGCGCGCCGAATTCCAGCGCCTCGATCTTCTGGCCGCGCTTGGTGACCTTCGATGTCGAGACCAGGATATCGTCGATGTCCTTGGCCGACTGGCCGAAATGGACCTGCAATTTGCGCACCCGCTCGTCGACCCGCGCGACATCCTCCATCAGCCGGATCACCTCGCCCTGGATCAGATGCGCCTGTTCGCGCATGCGGGCGTCCTTGAGGATGGCCTGGATGACCTGGATCGACAGCATCAGCAGCGACGGCGAAACGATAACGACGCGCGCCCGATGCGCCTTGTGGACAATCGCCTCGAAATTCTCGTGGATCTCGGCGAACACCGATTCCGACGGCACGAACATGAAGGCGGTGTCCTGCGTCTCGCCCTGGATCAGGTATTTTTCCGAGATGTCGCGGACATGGATCTCGATGTCGCGGCGGAAGGCCTGGGCGGCGACCTTCTGCAGGTCGGCGCCATCGGCGGCACGGATGGCGTTCCATGCCTCCAGCGGAAACTTGGCGTCGATCGCCAGCGACGGCGCGCCATTCGGCATTTTCACCAGGCAATCGGGCCGGCTGCCGTTCGACAGCGTTGCCTGGAACTCGTAAGCGCCATGCGGCAGGCCGTCGGCGACGATGGCCTCCATGCGCGACTGGCCGAAGGCGCCGCGCGTCTGCTTGTTGGAGAGGATCGCCTGCAACTGCACGACCTGGCCGGCGAGCGACTGGATGTTGCCCTGCGCGGTGTCGATGACCGCCAGCCGCTCCTGCAGCTTCGCCAGGCTCTCATGCGTGGATTTGGTCTGTTCGGTCATGGTCTGGCCGATGCGGCCGGTCATGGCGTCGAGGCGCTGGCCGATCGATTGCGTCAGCTCTGCCTGGCGCGCGCCGAACACTTCGGCGATGGCGCCCATGCGGCCCTGCATCTCGGCCTGGGATTGCAGAATGCCGGCCATCCGCGCTTCGGCGTCGCGAGCATGGTCGGCGGCTTCGGCAGCCGCCACGGCGCGCGCCTTGGCCGACCGCCACAGCGCGACGACAAGCGCCACGAACAGGCCAAGAAACAGCAATGCGCCGAAAGCCAGCGCGTGGCCAAGCGTGATCGTGGAGGCGCCAAGCCGTGCCACGGGCTCCGAAAGGATGGTGCTCAGGTCATTCATGTGGACAGCATAGCCGATTCGGCCCGACGACACAGATCAAAACGTGAACGAGGCTCAGACGCCCCGGTTGACGCTCTTCGCTGGACGTCTTACGTGGAACGCCATGCCGATCAAGCCGCTCATCATCCTTCCCGACCCCATCCTGCGCCAGGTTTCCAAGCCGGTGGAACGCGTCGACGCGCCGTTGCGCGGATTAGCCGACGACATGCTGGCCACCATGTATGACGCGCCAGGCATCGGGCTGGCCGCGATCCAGATCGGCGAACCCCTGCGCATGCTGGTGATCGATCTCGCCAAGGAAGACGAGACGCCGGCGCCGCATGTCTTCATCAATCCGGAAATCCTGGAAAGCGCCGACGCCCGCTCGGTCTACGAGGAAGGCTGCCTATCCATCCCCGACTATTACGCCGAAGTCGAACGCCCCGCTTCGGTGCGCGTAAAATACCTCGATCGCGACGGCAAGCTGCAGGAGATGGAGGCCGAGGGGCTGATGGCGACCTGCCTGCAGCACGAGATCGACCACCTCAACGGCGTGCTGTTCATCGACCACATCTCGAAGCTGAAGCGCGACATGGTGGTGAAGAAGTTCAAGAAGCTCGCCAAGGACAAGGCGCCGGGCAAACTGGTGGGATAGGGAATGCCCCTTCGCGTCATCTTCATGGGCACGCCTGAGTTTTCGGTGCCGACGTTGCGCGCGCTTGCCGAAGCGGGACACCAGATTGCAGCCGTCTATACCCAGCCGCCGCGCGCCGCCGGACGGCGCGGGCTGGAACTGACGCCGTCGCCGGTGCAGCGCGAGGCTGAGCGGCTGGGCGTCGAGGTGCGCATGCCCGTATCGCTGAAAGGCGAAGCCGAGCAGGCCGCTTTGCATGCCCTGGGGGCGGATATCGCGGTGGTCGTCGCCTATGGGTTGCTATTGCCGAAGGCGGTCCTCGACGCGCCCCGGCTCGGCTGCATCAACGGCCATGCGTCACTGTTGCCGCGGTGGCGGGGCGCGGCTCCCATCCAGCGCGCCATCATGGCGGGCGACCTGGAAACCGGCATGATGGTGATGCGCATGGAAGAGGGCCTGGACACCGGGCCGGTGGGACTGGTTGAAAAATGCGCCATCGAACCCGATATGACGGCCGGCGATCTGCATGATCGGTTGATGAGCATCGGTGCTGCCCTGATGGTGGAAGCGCTGGCGCGGCTGGAAGAGAGCACCCTGAGATTTACCACACAGGCCGTGGATGGGGTGACTTACGCCAGAAAAATCGATAAATCCGAGACGCATGTGGACTGGACGCGGCCGGCGGCCGAGGTCCACAACACCATTCGCGGCCTGTCGCCCTTTCCCGGCGCCTGGTCCGAGATTGACATTGGCGGCCGCCCGGAGCGGCTGAAACTGCTTCGCTCGACGCTGTCCGAAGGCCTGCCGCTTTCGGATGATTTGGGCGAGTCGGGAGGCATTCTCGATGACCGGCTGACGGTAGCCTGCGGAACAGGCGCGGTCAGGCTGGTCGAAGTTCAACGCGCGGGCGGAAGGCCTGCTGCCGCGCCGGAATTCCTGCGCGGGGCCAAGATCGAAAAAGGAATGAAGTTCTCATGAGCATGATGTCGATACGCGCGGCGACGCCGCGGGATCGCGAGGCCATTCGCGACGTCGAGGAACACGCTTTCGGCCAGCAGGCGGAAGCCGGGCTGGTCGATGCGCTGGTGACCGGCGGCGATGCCGTCGTCGAACTGGTGGCGGAGGAAGATGGGCAAGTGGTCGGCCACATCCTGTTTTCCCGGCTGTTCGTCCAAAATGGCGGCAAGAGCTTCGCCGCCGTGGCGCTCGCGCCGCTGGCGGTGGAGCCCTCCTTCCATGGCAGCGGCATTGGCGGCGCGCTGATCCGCGAGGCGCATATCCGCCTCAAGGATACCGGCGAGACGCTGGCCGTGGTGCTGGGCGATCCGGCCTATTACGGCCGTTTCGGCTATAGCCATACGCGGGCCGAAAAGTTCGAGAGCGAATACCAGGGCGAAGCGCTGCAGGCGCTGGCCTGGGGCGACGCTCCGGAAACCGGCAGTCTGATCTATGCTTCCGCCTTCACCGCTCTCGCCGCCTAGGCGAAAGCGTATAGCTGCCCGGCATGCCGCGTTTTCGCCTCGACATCGAATATGACGGCAGCCTTTTCGCCGGCTGGCAGCACCAGGCCGATCAGCCTTCGGTGCAGCAGGCGATCGAAGAGGCGATCGAAAAATTCTGCGGCGAGGCGGTGCGACTGCGCGCCGCCGGCCGCACCGATGCGGGCGTGCACGCCACGGCTCAGGTCGCACATGTCGACCTCGTCAAGGCATGGCCTGGCGACAAGGTGCGCGATGCCGTCAACGCCCATCTGCAGGCGGCGGGCGCACGCGTTGTCATCCTCAAGGCAGGCGTCGTCCCCGACGATTTCGACGCCCGATTCTCGGCCACCGGCCGCCACTATCTCTACCGCATCCTCAACCGACGCGCGCCCTCGGCGCTGGAGAAGGGCAAGGTGTGGTGGGTGCCGAAGCGGCTCGACGCCGGCGCCATGCACGAAGCGGCCAAGATCCTGCTCGGGCGGCACGACTTCACCACCTTCCGCTCGACGCAGTGCCAGGCCAACAGCCCGGTCCGGACGCTGGAGCAGCTCGACGTGAGCAGACAGGGCGACATGATCGAGGTGCGGGCTTCGGCACGCTCCTTCCTGCACAACCAGGTGCGATCCATGGTCGGTTCGCTCAAGCGCGTCGGCGACGGCAGCTGGAGCGCCAACGATTTCAAGGCGGCGCTCGAAGCGCGCGACCGCGCCGCCTGCGGCCAGGTGGCGCCGCCCGACGGGCTTTTTCTCATTGGCGTCGACTATTCCGAATAGAGGCAGGAGGCTCTATCCGGGATAGAGACGGGGCTCTATCCGGGATAGAGCCCGGAAAGGCTCTGAGCCCCGACATCGTCCGGCACGGCGATGCCGAGCAACATCTGCAGCCCGAACAGCACCAGCAGCGACGCGATGAACATGCCGACGAAGACGGCGGTGCCGACCGCCGCTCCCTTGCCGATCGTGGCGTTCGTCATGCGCCAGGTCAGCACCATCGACAGGGCGAACAACAGCAGCGATACGAGGCTCGAGACCTGGCTTGCCGACGACAGGAAGAGCCTGATCAGCGCCGACGGCAGCATCAGCCAGGCGGTGATCGCCGAGGCCCAGTTGCTGGCAACGACATAGTGGACGAAACGGCCACCGATACCAGCGCGCGGCGCCACCAGGGCGAGCGCGACCAGCGGCAGCACCCAGGAGCCGATATCGACGGTCGCCAACCGCAGCAGCATGCTGAAGCGACCCGCGAAGGCGTCGGGATCGCCGATCTCGTTGGCGATACCGACCCAGCCGACGATCAGCGCCGGCGCCGCAACGATGATGGCGAAGAAGGAATTCCAGAACCCGTCGGCCGACAGGTCGAGCAGGCGCAGGCCGTCGACCTTGCCGAGCATCAGCCGCCAGGCGCCAGTCAGCGAAGCTTGGGTTTCGTCCGCCGAAAGCATGCCGCTCAGCCCTGCCCGAACCAGTCTTCGATGAAGCGCTGGTAGATCCGCGTCAGTGTTTCGAGATCGGCAATGGCGACGCGCTCATCGACCATGTGCATGGTCTTGCCGACCAAGCCGAACTCGACCACCGGACAATAGTCCTTGATGAAGCGCGCGTCCGACGTGCCGCCCGAGGTCGACAGCGTCGGCTCCTTGCCAACCGCCGACTTGATCGAGCCGGCAAGCGTTTCGACCAGCCGGTCGTCACGGGTCAGGAAGACGTGGCTCGGACGGTCGCGCCAGACGAGATCGTAGTCGACCGGCGTCTTCTTGCCCGGCCGATATTTCTTGCGGCCGGCCGCCTGGTCGAGGCGGTTGTGGATTTCGGCCTGAAGGGTTTCGGCCGTCCAGGTGTCGTTAAAGCGGATGTTGAAGACAGCGACCGCCTTCGCCGGGATGACGTTGGTGGCCGGGTTGCCGACATCGATTGAGGTGACTTCCAGATTGGTCGGCTGGAAATCCCTGGTTCCCTTGTCGAAGACGGGATGCAGCAAGGCGTCGACCAGGCTCATCAGCCCGCGCACCGGATTGTCGGCAAGCTGCGGATAGGCGGCATGGCCCTGGCGGCCATTGACGGTAACGGCGCCCGACATCGAGCCGCGCCGGCCGATCTTGATCATGTCGCCGAGCGCATCCGGGTTGGTCGGCTCGCCGACGATCGAGGCATCCCACTTCTCGCCCCGGGACGCCGCCCATTCGAGCAGCTTGACCGTGCCGTTGATGGCGGGTCCTTCCTCGTCACCGGTGATCAGCAGCGAGACCGAGCCTTTCGGGCCGCCATTTGCCTCGACATGGCGCGCCACGGCGGCGATGAAACAGGCAATGCCGCCCTTCATGTCGACGGCGCCACGTCCATACATCTCGCCATTGGCGATTTCGGCGGCGAAAGGCGGATGCGTCCAGGCGGCTTCGTCGCCGACCGGCACGACATCGGTATGACCCGCAAACATCAGATGCGGGCCATTGCCGGAACGCCTTGCATAGAGGTTCTCGATGTCGGGCGTGCCATCCTCGGAAAACACCGGCCGCTCGACCAGGAAGCCGAGCGGTTTCAGCATCGTTTCCAGCGCGCCGAGCGCGCCGCCTTCGGCTGGTGTCACCGAAGCGCAACGGATAAGGGTGGCGAGGTTTGCGGCGGGGTCGGTCGGCAGCGTCATGGCAAAACCGATAGTCGAAAGCTGAGGGCCTGTCACGGCCAGACATAGGGGCCAGCCCAATGGCCTGACAAAGCGCCGACATTATGGTTTTCATGTCGTATAGTCGCGGCCGCGGCGGAACGACAGAATGACAAACGGCGGGAAGAAGATCGTCATTGCCGGTGCCGGCAGCATCGGCTGCTACGCTGGCGGCTGCCTGGCTCTTGCCGGACGCCAGGTGATCCTGCTGGCCCGGCCGCGCATAGAGACGGCACTGCGCCAGAGCGGATTGCGCGTCAGCGACCTCGAAGGCCGTGATCGCCTGGTCAAGCCGGATGCGCTCGAGGTCACCGCGGATCCGGCCACCGCCTTGCGGCAAGCCGACGTGATCCTGGTGACGGTCAAGAGCGGCGCGACGCAGGAGATGGCCGCCCTCATCCAGGCCCACGCCCGCCCCGATGCCGTCGCGGTCAGCCTGCAGAACGGCGTCGACAACGCCGACAGGCTGCGCGCCGGACTTGACGGACGAACGGTGCTGGCCGGCATGGTGCCGTTCAATGTCGTGCAGCCGCCGGACGGCGAATTGCCGCTGCGCGTCCACCGCGCCAGCGACGGCAAGGTGATGATCCAGGACGGTCTTGCCGGCCTCCTCGATGTCGCCAGTTTTCTGAATGTCGAAGGGCTGGCGGTCGAAACCCACGGCGACATGAAGGCGGTGCTGTGGGGCAAGCTGTTGATGAATTTGAACAACGCGCTGGTGGCGCTTTCGGACCTGCCGCTGGCGCGCGAACTCGCCGATCGCCGCTGGCGGCTGATCCTGGCCGGCCAGATCGACGAAGCGCTGCGGGCGATGAAAGCCTCCGGCATCGAGCCGGCCCGTATCGCCGGCTTGCGGCCGGCGCTGCTGCCGAAGGTGCTCAGGCTGCCGGACTGGCTGTTCAAGCTTTTGGCGCGACGCATGCTGGCGATCGACCCCGAGGCCCGCTCGTCGATGTGGGACGATCTGCGGCGCGGCCGGCCGACGGAGATCGGCGAGCTGCAAGGTGCGGTGCTCGGCCTCGCAGAAAAAACAGGCACACCGGCGCCGCTCTTGAAAAGCGTTACCGCTTTGGTGCGCGCGGCCGAAGCGGCGCGGCTTGGATCGCCGGGCCTGACGCCGGAACAGGTTCTGGCGCCGGGTGGCCCTCGATCAGCGTGATCTTCTGCCAGATCTTGCGTGACAGGTTGGAGCTCAGATTCTCGATGTCGTTGACGCCGTCGATGACCACGGCGTCATTGACCGACTGGGCGAACAGCGCGGCGATCTTGCCGGTGATCGACAGCATTTCCGAGCAATAGTCGAGATAACGTGCCAGATCCGCGGCATTGATGATGCGGGCTGGCGAGTGCAGGGTGGGCTTGAAATTGGCCGACAGCGCAGCCGGATCCTTGGTCAACTGATGCATGTCGATGACGTGGATCAGCGAACGCAGACCGTGCAACTGGCGGAACACCTGCTTGCGCTTGATGCGTTCCTCGGTGCGGATCAGGGCCAGGAAGCCAAGCACGGCGAGGATCATCATGTTGATCGTGGCTTCGATGCCTTGCACCGACTGCACTGCGTCGTCGGCCTGGGAAATGTGAATAAGGGGCAGGATGGTGCCGACGAACAGGAAGACCAGCGCGCCGGCGCCGACCGCGGCAACGATGATGCCGCGCAGCCACCAGATCGGCGCCTCGAGCGCCTTGGCGGCCTTTGCCAGGTCGCGCGACAACGACACCAGTTCGGCGGCGACGCCGCGCAGTCCCGCATCGGGGAAACGGTCGGCGATGCGGCCCTCCAGCCGCTCGGCGGTCTCGACGATCAGTTTCGGATCAAGCGTACGGTAGCGCATGCCCGATCGATCCTCAGGGTTGTTCCGGCTCGTTGGTGCGCCGGCCATAGCGGTTGGGTCCAGGCTGCCCTGGAAACAGGCACAACACAAGGAAGGCGACGATCGAGACGACCGGCACGAACAGGATCAGCGCGGCAATGCCCGGTTTGTCGAGGTCGTGCAGCCGCTTCACCGCCAGCACGATGTTCGACCACAGCGAGGCGATGAAGGCGACGAAGAAGATGAACGACCACATGTTGCTCTCGGCCGAACCCTCCGGCACCAGCGTGAAACGGTACAGCGGAAACGCCTGGATGATGGCGACGAGCAGCCCGCCAAGAAAATAGGCCGCGCGGCTGACGCGGCCCGATGTCTTGAAGAAAAGCCAGGTAAGATTTGAACTTTCAGGCAAGCGGGTCCGGTCCGTATTGATTGGCACCCTTGGTGCCTTCGAGAATGCCGCACTCCACCAGAAACCAGATCGCGCCGATGAACGGCACCAGGATGATCAGGCTCCACCAACCGGACTTGCCACGATCATGCCAGCGTTTGGCGTAGAAGGCGAAGACCGAATAGAGCATGGCAAGCGAGTAGAGCAAATAGATAAAGCCGTAAGGCATCTGGTTGAATGTCGTGCCCAGTATGTTGTCGAGGATCATCGCGATTACCGCGCCGACGAAAATGATGCCGACGCCGGCCCAGAACTTCGCGCGGTTGATGCGACCCTCATAGCTGGTCAGCAGATATTTCCAGTCCATGTCACCCCTCCATGTCGAACCAGCGCGACCGATTGCCGCGCCGGCGGAAGGTGCGCCCACCCGGCGGAAAGATCAATCGCGTAGCAACTCGTTGATCGAGGTCTTGGACCGGGTCTTGGCGTCGACACGCTTGACGATGACGGCGCAGTAGAGGCTGGGGCCGGGCTCGTTGTTCGGCAACGGCTTGCCGGGCATCGAGCCGGCTACGACGACGGAATTTGGCGGCACCTCGCCGTAGAAGACCTCGCCGGTGGCGCGGTCGACGATCTTGGTCGACTGGCCGATGAAGACGCCCATGCCGAGCACCGAGCCTTCGCGCACGATGCAGCCCTCGACCACTTCCGAGCGCGCGCCGATAAAGCAATTGTCCTCGATGATGGTGGGACCGGCCTGCATCGGCTCCAGCACGCCGCCGATGCCGACGCCGCCGGAAAGATGCACATTCTTGCCGATCTGGGCGCAAGAGCCGACCCCGACCCAGGTATCGACCATGGTGCCGGTATCGATATAGGCGCCGACATTGACGAAGGACGGCATCAGCACCGCGCCCGGGGCGACATAGGCGGAGCGGCGCACGATCGATCCCGGCACGGCGCGGAAGCCCGCCTTCTCGAAGTCGACGGCGCTCCAGCCGTCGAACTTGGACGCCACCTTGTCCCACCACACAGCCTGGCCGGGGCCGCCCTTGATGATCTCCATCGGGTTGAGCCGGAAGGAGAGCAGCACCGCCTTCTTCAGCCACTGGTTGACGTGCCACTTGCCGTCGTCCTGCCGCTCGGCGACGCGCACCGTGCCGCGGTCGAGCAGGTCGAGCGCCGACTGGATGGCATCGCGCGTCTCGCCACGGGTCGCGGTCGAAATCGTGTCGCGCTCCTCGAAGGCCTTCTCGATGGTCTTTTCGAGGCTTGCCAGATCGGGCTTCGACATGATTTCGCTCCATTACCAAGCTGTTAAGGGCCTGAGCCTTAACCTGTTTAAAAGTCGCGCGGACCCTATGTTAAGGCTGTATGAGGGTCAATCGCGTGTGCGTCACGGGACGGCGCAGTTAAGGGAATTGGACGGTGGATTCGATGACTCCCATGGAAAAGGCGGGATGGACGCCGCTGCCGCATTCGGACGAGGATCTGGAGCGGTCGAGAAGCGTACCGGACACGCCGCAGACGCGGGCCGAGACCTACCGGCTGGCCTGGAACGATCCCGAGTTCATGACGCGGCGCGAATTGCGCGCGGTCCGGCTGCAGCTCGAACTCCTGAAGCCGGAAATGATCCTGGCCGAGCGCGGTATCCATTCCACGGTGATCCTGTTCGGCGGCGCGCGTTTGCCCGAGCCCGGCGGCGAAGCCTGGGCGGCCAAGAACGAGACGCAGAAAAAGAACCTCGAGGAAAACAGCAAATATTACGAGGAGGCGCGTAAATTCGCCCGGCTGTGCTCGCAGCAGTCGGCGACCTCATACTACCGCGAATATGTCGTGGTGACCGGCGGCGGACCAGGCGTGATGGAGGCCGGCAACCGCGGCGCCGACGATGTCGGGGCGCCGTCGATCGGGCTCAACATCGTCTTGCCGCACGAACAGGCGCCGAACGCTTATGTGACGCCGGAGCTGTGCTTCAACTTCCACTATTTCGCCATCCGCAAGATGCACTTCGTCATGCGCGCCAAGGCGGTAGCGGTGTTTCCCGGCGGCTTCGGCACGATGGACGAATTCTTCGAAACGCTGACCCTGATCCAGACCGGACGCATGGAACGCGTGCCGGTGATCCTGTTCGGCAAGTCGTTCTGGAAAAGGGCGATCGATCTCGACTTCCTCGCCGAACAGGGCACGATCAGCCCCGGCGACCAGGACATCATCGATTTCGTCGACACCGCCGACGAGGCCTGGGGCATTATCAGCCGGTTCTACAAGCTGGGGGAGTAGGCTGGGAATTGGGGAACTGAAGAACTGAGGGAAAAAGGGAGCCGGATCGTCCCCCAGTTCCCCAGTCTTCAATTCCCCAGTTCTTCAACTCCTCAGTTCTTCAACTCCTCTACCCCTTCCACAATCGCCGTGAGAAACGTCGCCAGATCGTCGGTGACGAAGTCGACGTCGTCCTCTTGCGCGGGGTCGCGCTCCCATATTTCGGAGAAGGTCGGCTCGAAATTGCGCGGCACCACCAGGACGGTGGTCATGCCCAGTGATTTCGGCACGGAAAGGTTGCGGGCGAGATCCTCGAACATCACCGCATTGTGGCCGGTGACGGCGTGCAGTTCGGCGAACTTCTCGTAGGTCTGGCGCGCCGGCTTGGGATTGAGGTCGGCGGCGATGATATCGAAGATGTCGTCGAAATGGTCGAGGATGCCGAGCTGGCGCGCGGTGCGCTCGGCGTGCCTGCGGTCGCCATTGGTAAAGATGAACTTGCGGCCGGGAAGCTGCCGGATGGCGGTGCCGAGAACCGGGTCGGGCACCAGCCACGAATAATCGATGTCGTGGACCTTCTCGAGGAAATCGTCGGGGTCGATGCCGTGGCGCGTCATCAGCCCGTTCAGCGTCGTGCCATATTCGAGATAAAGCTCCTTCTGCAGCTTGCGTGCCTCATCGCGCGGCAGCGCCAGCAACTCGCCGATATAGGCGGTCATCTTGACGTCGATCTGCGAGAACAGATTCGAATGGTGCGGATAGAGCGTGTTGTCGAGATCGAACACCCAGTCGGTGACATGAGCGAAGCGAGCGGGATCGGGGAGCGTGGTCATGTGCCCCTTATGGCATGAAACGTGGATTCCGAAATGCACTTTATCCACAACTTCCGCGCGACCCGAGTAGCAAAAACAGGCTCACGATTCAAATTTTAGGCATCCGGGAAAGGTGGCATTCAGGGCTTGCTGGCACAGAGACAGTCCTGTGGGAGCCAGCGATGAACACCATAATTCTGAAGTCCGCCGCCATCGCTTTCGCCTCAGTCGCCATCTCTCTCCTGCTAACCCTGATCATCGTTCCGGCCATGGGATTTCCGATGAGCCGGACGATCTGGCTGACCTCGACTGTTTGTCCGCTGGTACTCGCCTGGGTTGCTTGTGCCAGCACCTTCTGGCAGAGCGACAGGCTGAAGAATGCGCATCGCGAACTTGCCCGGGCGCACGCCCAGCTGGCCGCCGCGCATCGCCGCCTGGCGGAAAAGGCAAGCCGCGATGACATGACCGGCATGCTCAACCGGGAGAGCTTCTTCGCCGCGCTGGATGGCTCCCGACGCAAGTCCGATCGCGGCGCGCTGCTGATCATCGACGCCGATCATTTCAAGAAGATCAACGACAGTTTCGGTCACTTGACCGGTGACGATGCGCTGCTGCTGATCGCCAGCGCGATCGAGCGCGGCGTGCGCCACGGCGACGTGCTCGGCCGCATCGGCGGCGAGGAGTTCGGCGCGTTCCTGGTCGGAGCCACCGAGCAGGAGGCCAAGCGTGTCGCCGAGCGCATTCGCCGCGAGGTCGAGCTGATCCGCTTCCGGCCCGTCGACGAACGAACCATTCCGCTGACTGTCAGCATCGGCGGCACCGTCTGCGGCGAGGAAGCCAATGTATCGGAGCTGATGCGCGCCGCCGACCGGCGCCTCTATCAAGCCAAGCACGCGGGCCGCAACCTGTCGATCCTCGACACGGATATCTCGGCCGCCGCATGAGCCGCCGGCGAATGGCTGGGAGACCGGTCCATGGGCCACTCAAGCCAGCGCCGCCGTTAAGAGATTTCTAACTTTGTTTGCAGCCGGCCGCACCATTATCCGGTTTGAAACGGCTCCATGGTTAGGTTTGGCACGAAACAGGCATCCTCCCCGATGCATGTCCCGTTCCGGGAACGCCATGCGCAGTCGAGGCCCCATCGAGAGACCAGTCATGAGTTTCTTCAAAGAAATGTCGCGCCGCACGATCATGCAGGCGCTGATCGCAATGCCTGCCCTGTCCCTGTTCCGCAAATCGCCTGATGCCGACGCCGCCCCTCCCGACGCATCCCGGGTCGATGCACTGGCCGACCCGAACGAAATCGTCGAGGCCAATGGCTGGATCCTGAAGCGGAGCGATCTGGCATGATCTTCGACAGTTACGAG
This sequence comes from Mesorhizobium opportunistum WSM2075, assembly GCF_000176035.2. Lineage (NCBI taxonomy): Bacteria > Pseudomonadati > Pseudomonadota > Alphaproteobacteria > Hyphomicrobiales > Phyllobacteriaceae > Mesorhizobium > Mesorhizobium opportunistum. The sequence goes on from NC_015675.1 coordinate 660,955, forward strand.
GCGTATCGCGCCGCCAATTTCAAACCCAAGGTCTGCATCCTCGGTTCCGGTCCGGCCGGCACCACCATTGCCCGCAAGCTCGGTGCCGCCGGCATTCCAGTCGTGGTGCTGGAAGCCGGCGCGCGGGATTTCAGCGACGAATCCCAGGATTTCTACCGCGGCACCACCGTCGGCGATTTCTATTTCGACCTCGACATCACCCGGCTGCGGTTCATGGGCGGCAGCTCCAACCACTGGGCCGGATGGTGCCGCGTGCTCGACAAGCAGGATTTCGAGCCGAAAGCCTGGGCACCCGACACCGGCTGGCCGATCCGCCGCGCCGATATCGAGCCCTACCTGAACGAGGTGCACGACATCCTCGACCTTCCCGATTTCCGGCCGGATGTGCCGATATCGGACGACATTCGCTGGGTACAGCTGATCAAGAGCCCGGCGGTGCGTTTCGCCGAGAAATTCGGCGACGAACTCGACAAGAGCGGCAACATCGCGGTCGTGCTCAACACCTATGCCACCGAACTTGCCGGCGACGGCAAACGGGTGACCGGTGCCAGGCTGTGGTCCGACGGCCAGGATGCCGGCTTCTTCAGCGCTGATTATTTCATCGTCTGCACCGGCGGGCTGGAGAATTCACGGCTGCTTTTGTGGTCGAACCGGCGCTCGAACGGCGGCGTGGTGCCGAATGCGGCGGCGCTCGGCCGTTACTGGATGGAGCACCCGACCTTCGAGGGCGGCAATGCCATCCTGGCCGACTACGGCGAGTTCGAGGTCGATGCCGTCAACGAGGCCTTCTTCTCGCCGACGCTCGCCGCGATGGAGCGCCTGCAGATCATGAATTTCGGTATCCGGCTGATCGAGACGCCGTATCCGGGGGTCAAGAGCCTGATCGCCGATCTTGCCTGCACGGCGCCCAACATGGCGGAATGGATGTCCTCCAAGCTGAGCCAGAACCTGCGTTGCGCGGCCCAGCTCTATGTCGCCTGGGAACAGGCGCCGCGGGCCTCCAACCAGATCGAACTGTCGAAGACCGATGTCGACCATGCCGGCGTGCCGCGCATCGAACTGCACTGGAAGAAATCGGACCTGGAACGCCGTACCCTTCTCGAGGGGCTTAGGCTGTTCGGCACCACGCTGATCAAGAAGAATCTCGGCCGGGTGCGCATCGCCGACTGGATCGCCAATGGCCAGGACTATCCGACCAACGACGAGACGGCTGGCCACCACCATATGGGCGGCACGCGCATGGGCACCGACGTCACCAAGAGCGTGGTCGACGCCAATTGCAAGGTGCATGGCATGGACAATCTCTATGTCGGCGGCTCTTCGGTGTTCTGCACGTCGGGGCAAGCCAACCCGACAACGACGATCACCGCGCTGGCCTGCCGGCTGGGTGAGCATTTGGCCAAGGTGGTTGCCGTCTGAGCTCCCTTGCAATCTCTGCCGGCGCTGAAGACGGCGCCGGCAAAGCTTGGTATCGGCTCAAAAACCGTAGATGGCGATGCGCACCAGCACCGCTGCGGCGGCCAGGGATACGAGCAGAATGCCGAGGCCGATGGGAGAGCCCCAGCCATACCATTCCATTGCAAGCTTGGCGTATTTGAACTCCTCATCATGAGAGAGAGGCGCGCGCTGTTGAATCAAGCTCATTTTTCACTCCTTGTCGGCGGCAGGCTCTTGCCATGTCTTCGGCGCAGCCGCATATTGCTGCGATAGTCTAAATGTTAGACAGATTGATAGTTAGATGGTCGAAATAAATTCGTCAAGTGGAAATCGCAAGGCAATGACGGCCGAGATCGGCCTTGCCATCATGCAGTGGCAGGACGCGACGCAGGCTTATGACGAAGCGGTCGGGGTAAAGCTCGGGCTGAACATGGCCGAGCGCCATTGCCTCGGACTGCTTTACGGCGGACCGCAATCGGCCGGCGCGATCGCAACCGCAACCGGGCTCACCCCGGCCGCGGTGACGGCGCTGATCGACCGGCTGGAAGCGCGTGGCCTGCTGACACGCACGCGCAGCCTCGAGGACAGGCGCAAGGTGGTGGTCGAGGCAACCGAGGCGACGCGGGATCTGTCGGCACGCTATTACGGCGCCATCGCGCGGGAAGGCGAAAAGGTCATAGCCGCCTTCAGCGACGCCGAACTTGCCACAATATCGCGCTTCGTCAACGCCGCGCTCGACCTGCAGCGCGACCAGCTTGCGCGGCTGAAGGCCGAGGGGCCGGTCATTCCCGGGCGATAGGGGCCATGTGTTCGCCGGCGTTACCGCGAACGCCGGCAGGGAGCCGGACTATTTCGGCTGGACCCCATAGGCGACAAGAAACGCCTCCACCGAGGCATCCGCGTGCCGTTCAAGTTCGGCCTTGGAGCGCGGATTGCTTCCCGTGAACATAGCTTCATTCATGGGAATCCAAAGAAGCATTCCAAACAAATGGCTGGCTGCCAGACGGGGATCACTGGTTTGCATCAGTCCTCGATCGGTGAGTTTTTGAAAGCAGGACGCCGTTGAGGCAAGCATGCGCTCAAAACCTTTTTCGTACCAGCTGCGGCCAAGTTGCGGCATTCGATCCGCGTTGGCGATAATCAGGCGCCGCAGCTTCAACAACTCTTCATCCAGGAGCATCGTTACCAAACGTCGAGCAAGCTGCTGCAGGCCGCCCTCCATGAATTTCGCCTCGGAAAGCAGTGTCGTCACGGACTCTATGACATCGTTGACCTGGGTAGCGGTTGATAGGACGACTTCGCCGAAAAGCGTCTCTTTGTCCGTGAAATGCTTGTAGATGGTCTGCTTGGAAGCTCCCGCCCTTGTGGCGATTTCCTCCATGCTGGTTCCATCATAGCCCTTGCCGATGAACGCCGCCGTGGCCGCCTGGATGATTTCACGATCCTTGCGTGCCGATCTGGTCTCACCTTCGATTTCCATTGGCGCCTCTCGACCGGTACTAGACGGTACCGTTCCCGTATGATAGCTCTGAAACGGTACTGGACTGACTAGTACCCTGTCAACGAAGGCGAGCCTAGACCGATGACCAAGATGATCTTCCTTAATCTGCCGGTGCGCGACCTGCAGGCAGCGACAAACTTTTATCTCGCGATCGGGGGCACGCTTAATCCGCAGTTCTCGAACGACCAGGCCAGCTCGATCATGTTCTCGGACTCCATTGGTGTCATGTTGCTCACGCACCAGCATTACAGCCAGTTCACAGCGCGGCAGAAGCGTGACAGCCAGATGCTGATCGCGCTCACCACCGACAGCAGGGACGAGGTCAATGCCATAATCGAGAAGGGCGTGGCGGCAGGCGGCCGCGCCGATCCCAATCCAGCGCAGGATCTCGGTTTCATGTTCAACCGTCACATCGAAGACCCAGACGGAAACGTCTGGGAGTTCCTGTGGATGAACCCGTCTGCCATGCAATAGCCTGGCGAGATCAAAGCGCCCAAGGCGCGTCGCGTCGAAATGGATCCACGCGACGCGCCTTAAACACCGGAGCCGGATCCACTAGACCGTCGCCGGGTCGAGTGCTGGCTGGCCCTTGCGGCGGGTGAAGATCGCCTCGAAATCGGCGGTCCGGAAGGCATCGCGCAGGGCATCGAAGGACGGCAGCACGAAATAGGCGCGCTGGAACTTGTCGATCTCGTAGCCGGTGCGCATTACTGTTTCGAGGTCGAAGGGCACGTGATGGGCGTCCTTGCTCTCGACGGCGAACTGCAATTCGGTAAAGGACGACATCAGGCCGGCGCCAAAGGCCTTTAGCGGCTGGCCTGCCTCCTGCATCAAGCCGTATTCGGCCGTATACCAGTAGAGCCGGGTGATCATCTCGTCGCCGCCGAGCGCGATGACGTCGCCGGCCTTCTTGCCATACATCTGCATGAAGTCGGCGAACACCGGCTGCGACAGCACCGGCACGTGGCCGAAGAAATCGTGGAACATGTCCGGCTCGACGATGTAGTCGAGTTCCTGCCTGGTGCGCAGCCAGTTGGTGACCGGGAAGCGGCGATTGGCGAGATGATCGAAGAAGGGGGCGGCCGGTATGAGACCCGGCACGGCGACAATCTCCCAGCCGGTCAGCTTGCGCAGCTTGGCGCTGACGTCCCCGAAATCGGGGATGCGGTCGAGCAGGCCGAGCTTCTCGACACCGTCGAGATAGGAATGATGGGCGAGCTTGCGCGTCAGCTTGGTCTGGCGGTCGCACAATGTGCGCCACACCGCCTGTTCCTCGGCGCTGTAGTCATAGCCCTGCGCCACGGTGAAATCGGCACGGCAGACCGAATAGTCGCCTCGCAACCCTTGCGCCGCGCAGTCGCGGGCATATTCGGCAACGCTCATCGTCGTCATGGTTTTTCTCCCTGCAAATCACGATGGTGACCTGCCGAAAGGCTAACCGGATTTGCCGGGGCAAATCGGCTTTTGTGGTAGCTCGAATGCGATATCGTGGATAATATTCACTCACAATCTGCGCCATAGGAGTGAAAATGCCTCAGTTCGATGATTTCGAGATCAAGATGCTCGATGTCCTGCAGCGCGACGGCCGCAAGCCAGTATCGGAGCTGGCGCAGGAGATCGGCCTTTCGACGACGCCGTGCGCGCGCCGCTTCGAGGCGCTGCAGGATGCCGGCATCATCAAGGGCTTTGCCGCGGTGATCAGCCGCCGCGCGGTCGGCTTGATGGTCGAGGTTTTCATCCAGGTGCGCCTGGTCAGCCACAGCGACGGCTCGCCCGAAAGCTTCATTGCCGCCGTGCAGCGCATGGACGAGGTGTCGTCATGCTGGACGATGACCGGCGACCACGATTTCCTGCTGCATGTCATGGTGCCGTCGGTCGACGAACTCAACGCCTTCGTCATGCACCGGCTGATGCGGCTCGACGGCGTGCGCGACGTGCACACCCAGCTGGTGCTGCAGAACATCAAGGGGCCCGGCCACGTGCCGCTCGCGCACCTGAAGCGATGACATCGCCCATCCTTCCGCATTCCTGCGGAGAAGCTGCACGCAAACTGCTGAAACAGGCCAAGCCGGGGTCCACATCGCCGGCCAGCTTGCGCGGATCATCCCTCCAGGAGGTCCGCCATGAAAATCGTCCTGATCAATCCGCCGCACACCGCCATCGGCAGCCGCGTGCCGGACGATCATCTGCCGCCGCTTGGCCTGCTGGCGATCGGCGGCCCGCTGATCGACGCCGGCCATGAGGTGCGGCTGGTCGACGCCGAATTCGGGCCGATGCCGCTCGACATTGTGGTGCGCAGCGCACTCGACGATCGACCGGACTTCGTCCTGATCGGCCATTCCGGCTCGACCTCGGCGCACCCGACCGCCCTTTTGATCGCCGGGATGATCAAGGCACGCGAGCCGGCGACCATCGTCATCTATGGTGGTGTCTTCCCGACCTATCACTGGCGCGACATCCTGGCCGCCACCGATGTCTTCGACTTCATCGTGCGCGGCGAGGGCGAGGCGACCGACGTGGCGCTGGTCGAGGCGCTTGAAATGCACCAGCCGCCGGCAAGCGTGGCCGGCATCGCCTTTCGTGACGATCTGCGCCGGCCCTTCGCCACGCAGCCGGCGATGACCGTCGCCGAGCTCGATGCCTACCGCGTCGGCTGGGAGCTGATCGACCACAGCCGCTACAGCTACTGGGGCGGCAAGCGCGCCGTGGTCATGCAGTTTTCGCGCGGCTGCCCACATCTGTGCAACTATTGCGGCCAGCGCGGCTTCTGGACCCGCTGGCGGCACCGCGATCCCAAAAAATTCGCGCGGGAAATCGCCTGGCTACACCGCGAGCACGGCGTCGAACTGATCAATCTCGCCGACGAGAACCCGACCGTATCGAAGAAGGCATGGCGCGCCTTTCTCGACGCCCTGATCGCCGAGGATGTACCGGTGCTGATCGTCGGCTCGACGCGGGCCGACGACATCGTGCGCGACGCAGATATCCTGCATCTCTACCGCAAGGCCGGTGTCATCCGCTGGCTGCTCGGCATGGAGAACACCGACGAGCAGACGCTTCAATTGATCCGCAAGGGCGGCAGCATTTCATCCGACCGCGAGGCGATCCGGCTGCTGCGAAAACATGGCATCCTGTCGATGGCGACCTGGGTGGCCGGTTTCGAGGATGAGGGGTTTCGCCACCTCTGGCGCGGCTTTCGCCAGCTCATCGCCTACGACCCCGACCAGATCCAGGCGCTTTACGTGACGCCGCATCGCTGGACGCCGTTTTTCAGGATTGCCCGCGACCGCAAGGTGATCCAGCAGGACGCCCGGCTGTGGGACTACAAGCATCAGGTGCTGCACATGACCCGGCTGAAGCCGTGGATGCTGTTCTTCTCGGTCAAGCTGATCGAACTCGCCGTGCAGTCGCGGCCAAAGGCACTGGCGCGCATCCTGTTCCACCCCGATCCCGAGCAGCGGCATTCGATGCGCTGGTATACGCGGATGGGCCGCCGCGTCTGGTTCCGCGAAGTCTGGGGTTTTCTGGCGCGCGACATCAGGGTGAAAGACGGGCCGACGCTCGCCGAATTCTGTGGCGCGCCGCAGGATGCCGAAGAGGAATCGATGGTGTTTGCGCGCCAAGCCCGAAAACCGGCCGCGTCCGCCGTCGCGCAATCGCGCACCGCCTGAGCGGCGCTTCCTCCAGGTGTCGCTGCCGCGAGGCTGGCCCTGGCGGCCGGCGGGCAGTGCGCTAATTTTCTGCAATCGAACCGTTGGTTACCGGCAGGAGGAAGCGATGAACCTGGTCACGCATAAGAAGATGAAAGGTGACCGGCTGATGCCCTGGGGGAAAGGCACTGTCGTGACGGGAGCCAAGGGGTTCGTCTTCCTTGCCGGAAATACGGGCACCGCCGAGAACTACGATCCGTCGAGTGGCAAGGGAGGTGCCGTTGGTGACGCGGCGACGCAATGGCGCTCCATCCTGACGAACATCAAATCGGATTTGGAGGAGCTCGGCAGTTCGCTCGAGCATCTCGTCAAGATCACTCAATACGTCAAGGGACCGTTTCCGGACGGCGGGGCCTTGAGCTCGCCAAATTTCCGGTTGGACGTGATGGATGAATTCTTTGCCGAGCATTGCCCAAAGCATTGCAGCTACAACAATCCGCCGCCATCGGAGGTGATCGGAGTGGTTGCACTTGCCCATCCCGATCTGGTCATCGAGATCGTGGCGGTGGCGGCCCTGCCGGATTAGTGCGTGCCGCGCAGGCGGGCACAGCCGCGGACCGTCAGGGCACTATCAGCGTGCCGGCGCCATGTTCGGTGAAAAGTTCGAGCAGCACCGAATGCGGCGTCTTGCCGTTGAGGATGACGACGCCTTCGACCCCGCGCTCGATCGCCTCGATGCAGGTCTCGACCTTGGGGATCATGCCGCCCGAGACGGTGCCGTCCTTGATCAGTGCCCTCGCCTCGGCGACGGTCAATTCGTCGATCAGCTTCTTGTTCTTGTCGAGCACGCCGGGCACGTCGGTGAGGAACAGCAGGCGCGTGGCCTTGCAAGCCCCGGCAATGGCGCCGGCGAAGGTATCGGCGTTGATGTTGTAGGTGTGGCCGTCGCGGCCGGGCGCCACCGGCGCCAGCACCGGGATCATTTCGGAGCGCGCCAGGAGATCGAGCAGCGTGCGGTCGACCTCGACCGGCTCGCCGACGAAACCGAGATCGAGCACGCGCTCGATGTTGGAGTCCGGGTCGATCATGGTCTTGCGCGCCTTTTCGGCGAAGACCATGTTGCCGTCCTTGCCGCACAGGCCGATCGCCCATTCGCCCTCGGCGTTGATCAGGGCGACGATCTCCTTGTTGATCGAGCCGGCCAGCACCATCTCGACGATCTCGACCGTCTTCTGGTCGGTGACGCGCAGGCCGCCCTCGAACTTGGATTCGATGCCCATCTTGGCCAGCATGGCGCCGATCTGCGGCCCGCCGCCGTGAACGACGATCGGGTTGACGCCGGATTGTTTCAACAGCGCGATGTCGCGCGCGAAAGCCTTGCCGAGCTCGATATCGCCCATGGCGTGGCCGCCATATTTCACCACGACCGTCTTGTGCTCGTAGCGCTGCATGTAAGGCAGCGCCCGCGACAGCAGGGCTGCCTGCATTTCGGCGGTGGCGGTTATCTCCGTCATCGGCATGGTTCCCTGGCTTTGATCTGTGCATGTCGTTGCCCCAAACCGCTGGGCACGTGCACCGTTAAGACCGGCGGCGTCTTAGCGGGAATTGGCTCTGCCCGCAAATGTCATTGTTGTCATATTCGCCGGGTTCACGGCCTCGTCACTATCAGGGCATCATCAGCGGCGCCCGCCGCTTCAGCCAGCCCGAAATCTTCTCCATCTGTGCGGCGAAGGACAAAAGCGTTTCTTCGTCGCCCGGCCGGCCGGCGGCCTGGATGCCGAGCGGCAGGCCGGCATCGGTGACATGGACGGGCAGCGCAATCGACGGCTGGCCGCTGACATTGTGGATCGCCGGCCAGTGGGTGAACCATAGGCTCTTGTCCATCAGCTGGCCGAACACGGACTTCACCTTAAGCAAGGGCGTGAGGTGAAGCTTGTCGAGCAGGTTCTCGATCAGTTCATCGGCGCCTCTCGGATCCATGGCGCCACAGGCAAGCGGCGGGTGGGCGATAACAGGCAACAGCACGGCATCGTACTGCGCGGTCTCCGTGATCAGCTGTCGCGAAGCGGCGTGGAGCCGCTGCAGGGCGGCATAGGTCTCGCCGGCCGAAACCATCTCGCCCAACCGGCCGAGCACCCGCGTGGCACGCTCGACGTCGCCGGTAACGGCACGGCCGACGCGCTGCGCTTCCGCCCGCAGCGTACCGGCCACGGCGGAGGCAACCGTCCTGCAGAAGTCGGCGAAGAAATCACGCCCGATGAAGGGCAGGTCGATGTCCTCGACGGTGTGGCCGCCTTCGCGGGCAAGCGCCACCGCGATGTCCAGCGCTTTCATCGTCTCGGCCGAAATCGGCAGGCCAAGCGGCGATTTGCGGTAGACCGCCAGGCTGAGCTTGCCGGGATCGCGCGCGGCGGCAGCGGCGAATGTGCCCTTCGGCGGCAGCGCGGCATAGGGCGACAGCGAGTCGGGACCGTGGGTGAGGTCGAGCAGCAGCGCGCAATCGCGCACCGAGCGGGTGACAGCATGGTCGACCACCATGCCGTACCAGCTTTCGCTCACCAGCGGCGTCAGCGGGATGCGGCCGCGCGAGGTCTTGAGGCCGACCAGCCCGGTGCAGGCGGACGGCACGCGGATCGAGCCGCCGCCATCCGAGGCATGCGCCACCGGCACGACGCCGGCTGCGACCAGCGCTGCCGCACCGCCGGACGAGCCGCCGGTGGTGTGTCCGGTGTTCCAGGGATTGCGAGTGATGCCGAAGGCCTTGGATTCGGTCATCAGCCGCAGCCCATGTTCCGGCGATGTCGAGGTGACGATCGGGACCAGTCCGGCGGCGAGGTAGCGCTCGGTCATCACCGAATTGACATCGGGCAGCCAGGCGGGAATGCGGCTGCCGCCATGCGACGGTACGCCCTTGATGGCGATGCCGAGATCCTTGATGGCAAAGGGCACGCCGGCCAGCGGCAACGAACGGTCCATTGTTTTCGCCCGCGTCCGTGCGGCCTCATAGAGCGGCTCGGCCGTGGCATTGATTTCAGGCCTAGTGGCCTCGGCGCGTGCGATCGCCGCCTCGGTCAGCTCGATCGCGGACAGCTCGCCCTTGCGCACCAGGCCGGCAAGGCCGGTTGCGTCTTCTTCCCACAGGATCCGTTCGACCGACATGTGCGTCCCCCCATTGCCGCCAAGCTAGCCAGCGGCGATTCCCTTGGCAATCGAAGCCTGCGTCCGGACGCCGGAACTTTAGGTGCATCGAATATTTCCGTCGTTGCAAATACAACGCAATTGCCTAATTTGGCTCGGCATGACGCCGCAGGACATCACCAAGCTGATCGTCCGGACTTCGATGAAGGATCGGGCCGCGTTCGATCTGCTCTACCGGCAGACTAGCGCGAAACTTTTCGGCGTATGCCTTCGTGTATTGAACGACCGGGGAGATGCTGAAGAAGCGCTGCAGGAAGTCTTCGTCAAGATATGGACGAAGGCGGACCGTTTTGCTGTCTCCGATCTGAGCCCGATCTCCTGGCTGGTGGCGATCGCGCGCAATCATGCGATCGATCGCATCAGAGCGCGGCGCAAGCCTGCCGCCGATATCGATGCCGCGCTCGACGTGGCCGATCCGGCACCGGGACCTGAAGCGATGGCGATGGCGGGCGACGAGACCGAACGCGTCCATCATTGCCTCGACGAGCTGGAGAAGGACCGGGCGGCGGCCGTCCGGGGCGCTTATCTCAAGGGCGAAAGCTATGCCGAACTGGCGGAACGCCACGGCGTGCCGTTGAACACGATGCGTACCTGGCTGCGCCGCAGCCTGATGAAACTCAGAGAATGCCTGGAGAGATGACGCTCGCAGAGGACAATGGACCGGAACGTGGGGGCGACGACATGTTCGCCGCCGAATACGTTCTCGGCGTGCTGCCGGCGGACGAGCGGCAGATCGCGTCCAGGCGCATCGATTCCGAGACCGATTTCGCGCGGCTTGTCGACGGCTGGGAGGTTCGCCTCTCGCCACTGGCTGACGCCTATCCGGAAATCGAGCCACCGGCATCGGTGAAGGCGGCTGTCGATCGACGCCTGTTTGCATCGACCCCGGCCGCACCCGCCGAACCCCGTGCAGGCCTCTGGTCCAGCCTCGCCTTCTGGCGCGGCCTCGCGGTGGCGGCGGTTGCCGCGCTCGCGCTCTACATTGCCGTGCCCTACGTCAATCCGGTGGCCGTCCAGCCGCAGACGCGGCTAGTCGCCTCGCTGGCCGCCGACGGCAGCGACGTCAAATACCTCGCCGTCTATGATGCCGCGCACCATGAAGTCAGCCTGTCGCATGTCTCCGGCGAGCGCGCTTCCGGCAAGGACTTCGAACTGTGGATGATCGAAGGCAAGAACGCGCCGGTCTCGATGGGTGTCATCCCGAGCGGAGCGACCGCGCATATCGTCGTCTCGCCGTCGGCGCAGCAGAAGCTGGCGCAAGGCGCGGTGTTGGCCGTCAGCCTCGAACCGTCAGGCGGTTCGCCAACTGGGCAGCCGACCGGACCGGTGGTTGCCGCGGGCAATTTGAAGAGCATCTAACCCGACCGTTCGCGCTTGTAACCATGATTTAGGCGATAGCAAGTCTATCCTTCATCACGCACGTCTAAAATGCCGCCAAGCCGGCAAACTACCAGCTTGGACAATTTCTTTCCGCGCTCAGATAAATTCAAAAACGAAAAATATACTGAAACTCCGGCGCTTGTGTTCCGTATCTCCTCGCGTCCCCAAAAATGGGAAGAGAAAACCCGAGGAGTTCTACATCATGCGTAAATTCGCCACCCTTTTGCTTGCCGGTACGATCGCCGTTTCCGCGCTTGCCACCGCCGCCTATGCCGAAAACCCGATGGTCGGCGGCGCCGCCATGTTTGCCAACAAGACCATCGTCGAAAACGCCGTCAATTCGAAGGACCACACGACGCTGGTCGCGGCCGTCAAGGCTGCCGGCCTGGTCGAAACCCTGCAGGGCGCCGGTCCGTTCACCGTTTTCGCGCCGACCAACGAAGCCTTTGCCGCCCTGCCGGCCGGCACGGTCGACACGCTGCTCAAGCCCGAGAACAAGGACAAGCTCGCCAAGATCCTGACCTGCCATGTCATCGGCGCCAAGGCGATGGGCGCCGACGTGGCCGCGATGGCCAAGGCCGACGGCGGCACCCACAAGGTCAAGACCGCCGGCGGCTGCGAGCTGTCGCTCAAGGCCGATGGCGGCAAGGTCACCGTCACCGACGAGAACGGCAATGTCGCCAATGTGACGATCGCCGATGTCGAGCAGTCCAACGGCGTCATCCACGTCATCGACAAGGTCCTGCTCCCGAAGATGTGATCGGCCCGAAAATGTAACAAAGGGCTTGCCGCGGCGAACCTGCAGCAAGAGCCCTCCGTCGATTGCATCGTCTCGCTCCCGGACCTGCAAGCGACACGCGTGCTCCGCGCCGCCCACGGATCCACCCGTGGAACGGCGCGGAGTTCGTCGAGGGCAACCGTCACCGGCTTTTGACTTTCGCGTGGCGGCATAGTTTGGCAAAATAGACAATCGGAGGAACTGGTCATGAACCGTCGCGACTTTCTTTTGAGCGGCGTCGCTGCCGTTGGTGTCGTCGGGGCCGCAGCCACCTTGCTGCGCATGGGCAGCCCGCAGGCAGCTCAAGCCGCCGAGAAGTTCGAGGTCACCAAGACCGACGACGAATGGAAGGCCATCCTGTCGCCGGCCGCCTTCGACGTGCTGCGCAAGGAAGGCACCGAATATCCGGGCACCAGCCCGCTGCTCAACGAGCACCGCAAGGGCATATTCGCCTGTGCCGGCTGCGACCTGCCGGTCTATCCCTCGGAGACGAAATTCGATTCCGGCACCGGCTGGCCGAGCTTCTGGCAGGAGATCGCCAATGGCATAGGCAAGACCGAGGACCGGTCGCTGGGCATGACCCGCACCGAGGTGCATTGCCGCCGCTGCGGCGGCCATCTCGGCCATGTCTTCGACGACGGCCCGGCGCCGACCGGCCTGCGCCATTGCATCAACGGCGTGGCGCTGACCTTCAAGCCCGCCACGGCCTGACAGATTCTGCTTCAAACGAAAAACTCCGGGCTTTGCGGCCCGGAGTTTTTCGCGCGGTCAGAGCTTTTCGGGCGTGGACTGGAGGAGCTTCCCGAAACCGCTGCCCACGTATGGTATTTTTGTTTAGTGGCCGCCGCCTCCGCCGCCACCGGGCGCGGCCGGCTTGTTGATCAGCATGGTGAACAGGCCAAGCGTCGCGAACAGCACCGTCAGCATGTAGAACACGTCCATGAAGGACAGAAGTGCCGCCTGCTGCTGGACCATGCCCGACAGCTTGGAGATCGCCGCACTGGCGGCATCGAGGCCGGTGGTCTGCTCGAAATTGAGCGTCATGTTCTGCAGCTTGGTCTGCGCGGCCGCACTGCCCCACTGCACGTGCTCAGACAGCCTTGCATAGTGGAAGGCATTGCGGTCGATCAGCACGGTGTTGATGAGGGCAAGGCCGACGGCACCACCGAGGTTGCGCGTCAGGTTGAACAGGCCGGACGCATTCTTCAGCCGGTCGGGCGGCAAGGTGCCGAGCGCGATGTTGTTGATCGGCACCATGCACAGCATCATCGAACAGCCGCGCAGGATCTGCGGGATCAGCAGCTCATAGAAATCCCAGTCGGCGGTCAGGTGCGTCATCCACCACGTGCCGGTGGCGAAGCCGAAGAAGCCGATCATCATCATCAGCCGCAAATCCATCTTGCTCGACAGGATGCCGGAGATCGGCGCGGTGACGAACATGGCCAGGCCGCTAACGAACAGCGCCTCACCGATCATCATCGAATCGTAGCCGCGGATGCGGCCGAGGAAGACCGGATAGAGATAGGTAAGCCCGTAGAGGCCGATGCCGATGACGAAGGAGAACAGCGAGCCGAAAGCAAAGTTGATGTTGCTGAAGGCCCGGAGGTCGACGATCGGCTCCTCGGCGGTGAAGACGCGCCAGAAGAAGACCACCGCGCCGATGGTCATGATTATGGCGCAGATGAACACGGCATGATCCTGCAGCCAGTCGTTGTTGGGGCCTTCCTCGAGCACATATTCCATGCAGCCGAGGAACGCCGCCATGCCGGCAAGACCCCACCAGTCGAACTTGCTGAACAGCTTGAGATTGGGCTTGTCGAAGTCGATCAGCGACCAGGCGGCGGTCGCCACCAGAATGCCGGGCACGACATTGACCAGGAACAGCCAGTGCCATGAAAAGGCATGGCTGATATAGCCGCCGACGGTCGGGCCGATGGTCGGCGCCAGCGTCGCCACCAGGCCGATCATCGGCGAGACGATGGCGCGGCGCGAGGGCGGGAAGATGGTGAAGGCCGCGGCAAAGACACTCGGGATCATGCCACCGCCGATGAAACCCTGCACGGCGCGGTAGACGATCATCTGGTCGATGTTGGTGGCGGTCGCGGCGAGCGCGCTGGCGGCGGTGAAGCCGGCCGCCGCGATGGTGAACAGCACGCGCGTCGAGAGCATGCGGCTGAGGAAGCCCGACAGCGGGATCATGACCACCTCGGCGATCAGATAGGCCGTCTGCACCCACGGAATCTCATCGGAGCTGGCGCTCAAGCCCGCCTGGATCTCGGCCAGCGAGGCGGAGACGATCTGGATGTCCAGGATCGCCATGAACATGCCGAACACCATCGCCAGGAAGGCAATGATGCGGCGTGTGGAAATGGTGTCAGGGACGGACGGCCGTGCCGATCCTGCGGTGATTGTTGCGGTTGCCATTGCATGGGCCTCCTTGAGGCAGGCCGGGCGGCTCAGTGCTTAATCAGCCCCCGAGCCGCCCTCCGAAAAGCGCTTAGTTGGTCGTCGCGGCAGGTGCGGTGCGGCTGTCGACGTTGACGACAACGCTCAAGCCAGCGCGCAGCTTGCCGGTCTTCAGGGCATCGGCCGGGACGTCGATGCGGACCGGGACGCGCTGCACGACCTTGGTGAAGTTGCCGGTGGCATTTTCCGGCGGCAACAGCGAGAAGACCGCGCCTGAGGCCGGAGCGAGCGACGAAACGGTTCCCTGGATGGGCTGGCCGTCGATGGCGTCGACCGAGATGTTGACCTTTTCGCCGGGAACCAGCCGGGCAAGCTGGGTCTCCTTGAAGTTGGCGACGATGTAAAGCTTGTCCATCGGCACGACGACGGCAAGCTTCTGGCCGGGGCTGACGAGGTCGCCCTGCTCGACGGAGCGGTTGCCGACGACGCCGTCATAGGGCGCCTTGAGCACTGTGAAGGAAAGATCGCGCGCGGCCTTGTCGCGGCTGAGCTGCAAGGAGGCGAGCGTGCTCGCCGACTCGGCGCGCTGCGCTTCGAGCACACCGATATTGGCCTGTGCGGCGGCGATCTGCGCGTCGGCACCGACCAGCGCGGCATTGGCCTGGTCGAGCGCAGTCTGGGCGTCGTCCAATTGCGCCTGCGTGCCGACATGGGTCTTGACCAGCTGCGCGGCGCGCTGCTGGGCACGGGCGGCATTGCTGGCCGCGGCCTGGTCGGCGACCTTCTGCGCCTGCGCCTGCTGCAGGGAAGCCTGCGCGGCCTTGGTCTGCGCGTCGATACGGTCGAGCGTCTTCGACAGCGTGGCGATCTGCGCGTCAGCCTGGGCGACAGCTATTTTGTAGTCGCCGTCATCGATCGTCAGCAGCGGGTCGCCGGCCTTGACCAGCTGGTTCTCGCTCACCTTGACCTGATCGACATAGCCGGAAATCTTCGGCGAGACGAACGCCATGTCGGCCTGGACGTAAGCGTCGTCGGTCGAGATCATGAAACGGCCGGTCATCCAATAGTCATAGCCATACCAGGCGCCGGCGCCGAGCAGGGCAACGCCGATAATCGGCAGCAGGAAGGAGCGCACCGAACGCTTCTTCTTTGCGGGGGCTTCCGCCGGCGGCGGCGCGGCGGCCGGCTGGACAGGAATTTCCGGTGCTTCCGTCGCCGGCGCAACCTTGGCGCTGGGGAACGGACGGACTTCGGCGGTGGATGGCGCGTTTGAGGACATGACATCTCTCTAGGAAAGATTATAATAGACTGAACCGTTCGGTTCGATGGACGTTGACATAGCGCGTAAAGAGGACCATATCAAGAGGCAATCGAACCGCTTGGTTCGAATTATTTTCGAGGTGTGACTTTTATGGCCGACACAACGCCCGACGCCGAAAACGACAAATGCGAGGATCTGCTGGACAGCCTGCGCCGCGGCCGCCCGGCCGCCGGACAGGACCCGGTCAAGCGCAGCCAGATCATCGACGGCGCCCGCCGCGTTTTCATCGACAAGGGCTTCGAGGCCGCCTCGATGAACGACATCACGCGCGAAGCCGGCGTGTCGAAGGGCACCATCTATGTATACTTCGCCAATAAGGAAGAGCTGTTCGAGGCGCTGATCGAGGAAGAGCGCGGCAGCATATTCAAGAACATGTACGACCTGCTCGACCGTTCCGACGATCTGCGCCAGACGCTGGTGAAGTTCGGCAAGGTGCTGTCGATGAAGATCACCTCGGCCAGGGTCATCCAGGCGCAGCGCACCGTGATCGGCGCCTCCGACAGGATACCCGACATGGGCGCGCGGTTTTACGAGCGCGGCCCCAAACGCGGCCATGACAGGATGGTGGCCTTCTTGAACGCCGCCATCGAGCGCGGCCTGCTGCGCATCGACGACGTCGACCTTGCCGCCTATCAGTTCACCGATCTTTGCCTTGCCGGTCTTTTCCGGCAATGCATCTTCGCCTACCGCGTCAAGGCGCCGAGCCAGGAGGAGATCGAGCACATCGTCCGGTCGGGCGTCGATATGTTCCTGAAGGCCTATGGCACCGCAAGCCTGGCCGAGGAAGAACGCCACCAGATGATTGCCCTCGAGGCAAAGTCCTGACGGGAAACCCCGTCACCCGCCATTGGCGGCAAGCACGATGGCGGCCTGCAATTCCTCGAGACCCTCACCCTTTTCCGATGACGTCGCCAGGACGAATGGAAACGCCGCCGGACGCTTCTTGATCTTGGCCAGCGTCTCCTCGATCAGCCGCGGCACGCCCGCGACCTTGATCTTGTCGGTCTTGGTCAGCACGATCTGATAGGACACCGCAGCCTTGTCGAGCAGCGACAGCACTTCGTCGTCCTTGGCCTTGATGCCGTGGCGGGCGTCGATCAGCACATAGACGCGCTTCAGCGTGACGCGGCCCTTGAGATAGTCGAAGACCAGCTTGGTCCACTCGTCGACCTTCTCCTTCGGCGCGGTGGCGTAGCCGTAGCCCGGCATGTCGACCAGCGCCATTGGCGGCAGGTCGGCGCCCTCGCCCGAAAATCCATCCGGCACGAAATAGTTGAGTTCCTGCGTGCGCCCCGGCGTGTTGGAGGTGCGAGCCAGCCCCTTCTGGTTGACCAGCGCGTTGATCAGCGACGACTTGCCGACGTTGGAGCGGCCGGCAAAGGCGATTTCCGGCGGCCCTTCCGGCGGCAGGAACTTCATGGCCGGCACGCCGCGGATGAAGATCCAGCCGCGCGTGAAAAGGTCGGTGCCGATCGTGGTGCTGTTCAAAGCGTTCAAGCTGCTGCCTCCAGAAGAGAAATATCGGCGCCCCTGATGGCGTCGAGGTTGCGGCCGATCTTGTCGACCGGCCAGTCCCACCATGCCACCGCCAGCAGCCGCCGGATCGTCCTGTCGTCGAACCGCATCTTCACCACCTTGGCCGCGTTGCCGGCGACGATGGCGTAGGGCGGGACATCGTGCGTCACCACGGACTTCGCCGCAATGATGGCGCCAGGGCCGACTTGCACGCCCGGCAGGATCACCGCCTCCATGCCGATCCAGACGTCGCTGCCGACCACGGTGTCGCCTCGCACTTCCTTCGACCATGTCGCCGGGTCAAAACCGTTTTCCCAGCCATGGCCGAAGATGTTGAACGGATAGGTCGAAAAGCCGGACATGGCATGGTTGGCGCCGTTCATGATGAAGCGCGCGCCTTCGGCAATGGCGCAGAACTTGCCGATGATCAGCTTGTCGCCAATGAAAGGATAATGGTGCAGCACGCATTTGTCGGCGAATTTGTCCGGTCCGTCGGGGTCGTCATAGTAGGTGAAGTCGCCGATCTCGATGTTCGGCGCGCTCACCAGCGGCTTCAGGAAGCCGACGCGCGTATGCATCGGGATCGGGTGCTTGATGCCGGGGTTGGGTCCGTCCATGTCGAGATCCGTCGAGGAAGTGATTGGTCGGCGCATCCGGACTCCGGGATGCGCCTGGTCAAAATAACGTGATCCGCCCTATAGCATCAATCGGCCGAGAGCGAGCCTTCCTTGGTCGCGACGTTCATTTGTTGCCGCGGCAGATCACGATCGGATTGGACAGCGCGCTGTCGAAACCGCTGCCCTGATAGACGGTGAAATTCGATGCTCCCGGCGGCAGCAGAAACGTACCTTCGACGACTTTCTGATCGCCCGCCATCGTGTGGAGAGCCCAGCTGAACGTGCAGAATTGCGGCGGTGCCTTGGGTTCGACATGGCTGCAATTCAACTGCGCGCCGCCCAGCATGGCGGCGCCGCCGCAGCTCACCGCTTCCTTTGCAACTGCGATGCCGGGGCACACCAGGAGGCCCGCGACAGCCGCGATCTTGATCCAATTCATTCGTCAAATCCTTGCCGGCAAATTCCCACCGCCAAGCGCCTCCTCGCTGTCGTGGCCCATGCAATTTTTCCTTTTCGCGGCTTAACCCGTCTTGTGCATCGGGTCCAGCAGGATTATGTGCATGATGATAATAAGCATGCTCACGAAAAGTTGCTCGCAGACCCGAATTCCTCCCCATGCCAATCTCGCCCAATATCAGCTTCGTGCTGCACGATGTTGCGCGCCCGCTTCGAAAGCGGTTCGAGCAGCGTTCGCGGACGTCGGGGCTGACCCGGGCGCAATGGCAGGTGCTGGCTTATCTGTCGCTGCATGAAGGCATTCACCAGAACAGGCTCGCCGACCTCATCGAGATCGTGCCGATCACGCTTGCCCGGCTGCTCGACAAGATGGAGGCGCGCGGTTTCATCGAGAGCCGGCCCAACCCCGCCGACCGCCGGGCATGGCTGCTTTATCTGACCCCTCTGGCCCATCCGCTGCTCGAGATCATGCGCGCCAATGGCCAGAAGACGCGTGACGAGGCCTTCGACGGGCTTTCGTCGGATGCACAGCAGCAACTGCTGCAAACCCTAAGCTTGATCAAATCCAATCTGCTCGCGGCTTGCACCCAGCCTGCCGTCGACCGGGAGAAAATACATGGCTGAAAACACATGGCTGAATCGACCGCACCCAAGAAGCCTGCCGAAGGCGAGCCTTCCACCGATCGTTCACGCGACCAGATCATCCAGCTGGACAGCGAGCGCGAGCAGAGGCGAGCCAATGTCGTCATCGAGAATGACGAGTTGGACGCGCCCGTGGCCCCAGAACCGGCAACCCTGGAGGCTCCGGCGAAGGAACCGCAACCCCGGCAAGCGCCCGCCGCCGTGGCGCCTCCGGCCCCGGCCCCGACAAGGCCCAAGCGCGGCCTGACGCGGCCGATCCTGTTTGGCTTGCTTCCCGTCGCGCTGGTTGTCGGCGGCTATTACTACGTCACCGGCGGCCAGGTGATGACGACCGACAACGCCTACATCCAGGCCCAGTCGCTCGGCGTGTCCACCGACGTCTCCGGCACGGTGCAGGAGATCGATGTGCACGAGAACCAGACGGTGAAGAAGGGCGACGTGCTGTACCGCCTGAGGCCGGCCTCCTTCGAGACCGCTCTCGCCGCCGCCCAGGCCCAGCTCGGAACCGTGCGCAACCAGGTGCTGACCCTGCAGGCAAGCTACCAGCAATCGCTGTCGCTGATCGAGCAGGCGCAGGCCGACATTCCCTATTACGAGTCCGCCTTCCAGCGCCAACAGGACCTGCTCAAGACCTCGACCGCCTCCAAGGCAAGTTTCGACAGCGCCCAGCACGACCTCGTCGCCGCGCGCCAGAAAGTGTCCGTCGCCAAGGCGCAGGCACAGGCGACGCTTGCCCAGCTTGGCGGCGACGCCAACCAGCCCGTGGAGAAGAACCCCTTCTATCTGCAGGCCCAGTCGGGCGTGGACGACGCCCAGCGCAACCTCGCCGATTCCGTCGTCAAGGCGCCGTTCGACGGTGTCGTCACCAATGTCGACGCGCTGCAGGTCGGAAAGTACCTGCCGGCTTCGCAGCCGGCCTTCAGCCTGATTTCGCAGACGGACCTGTGGATCGAGGCGGAGCCGAAGGAGACCGAGCTGACCTATGTGCGGCCGGGACAGACGGCGACGATCAGCGTCGACACCTATCCAGGCGCCGTGTGGCACGGCAGGGTGGCCTCGATCAGCCCCGCCTCGTCGTCGAGCTTCTCGCTGCTGCCGGCGCAGAACACCACCGGCAACTGGGTCAAGGTCGTGCAGCGCATCCCGATGCGCGTGACGGTGGACGATCCCCAGGGCAAGCCGCCGCTGCGTGGCGGAATGAGCGTCGTGGTCGGCATCGACACAGGCCATGCGCGCGGGCTGCCGGACTTCGTCACCGACCTCATCGGCCGGTTCGGACAAAAGTCATGACCAGCGCGTCCGCGACAGGTGCCACAGCGGTGGTCGCCAATCGCGGCGCCATCACCGCCTGCGTCATCCTGGCCGTCATCATGCAGGCGCTGGACACGACCATCGCCAATGTCGCGCTGCCCTATATACAGGGCAGCGTTTCGGCGAGCGCCGACCAGATCAACTGGGTGCTAACCTCCTACATCGTGGCGGCCGCCGTGATGACGCCGCCCTCGGGCTACCTTGCCAACCGCTTCGGCCGCAAGCGCATCCTTTTGACCTCGATCACCGGCTTCGTGGTCGCCTCGGTGCTGTGCGGCTTCGCGCAGTCGCTGCCGCAGATCGTTGGCTTCCGCCTGCTGCAGGGCCTGTTCGGCGCGGCGCTGGTGCCGCTGTCGCAGAGCATCCTGCTCGACATCTACAGCGTCGAGGAGCGCGGCTCGGCGATGGCGCTGTTCGGCGTCTCGGTGATGGTCGGACCGGTTCTGGGGCCGGTCATCGGCGGCTGGCTGACCGAGAATGTTTCCTGGCGCTGGGTGTTCTACATCAACGTGCCGATCGGTGCGCTGGCTTTCGCGGGCGTGTCGATGTTCGTCCAGGAAACCAAGCTGGACATCAAGGCCAGGCTGGACTGGCTGGGCTTCGGCATGCTCAGCGTAACCATTGCCGCGCTGCAGATGTTTCTCGATCGCGGCGAGCAGCTCAACTGGTTCTCGTCATCCGAGATCATCGTCGAGGCGTTGATCTGCGCGTCGGCCTTCTACATCTTCCTCGTCCACACCTTCACCGCCAAAAACACCTTCGTGAACCCGCGGCTGTTTCTCGACAGGAATTTCGCCGTCGGCATGATCTTCATCTTCATCATCGGCATCACCTACCTGGCCTCGCTGGCGCTGATGACGCCCTATCTGCAGACGCTGATGGGCTATCCGGTGGTGACCGCCGGCATCGTCATGGGGCCGCGTGGCCTCGGCACCATGGCGTGCATGTTCCTGGTCGGCAAACTGATTGGCAAGGTCGATACGCGCTGGCTGCTGCTGATCGGCCTGCTGATCACCGCCTGGGCGATGTACGACATGACCGGCTGGACGCCCGAGGTCTCGCAATGGACAATCGTCAGCACCGGGTTCGTCCAGGGCGCCGGGCTTGGCTTCCTGTTCGTGCCGCTGACCACCATCACCTTTGCCACGCTGGCGCCGGAGCGGCGCGCGGAAGGCACGGGCTTGTACAATTTGTCGCGAAACATCGGTTCCAGCGTCGGCATCTCGGTGGTCACCGCGCTCTTGACGCAGAACGTGCAGATCAACCACGCCAACATCGCCACCTATGTGACGCCCTTCAACCAGGCGTTCGGCAATCCGGCGATCTTCCAGGCGATGAACCCCTACAGCGCGGCCGGCCGCGCGGCGCTGGACGGCGTGGTGACGCTGCAGGCGACGATCATCAGCTATATGAACGACTTCAAGCTGATGATGATCCTGTCGCTTGCCGCCATCCCGCTGGTTCTCCTGCTGCGCAAGCCCGCGACACCGGCCAAGGTCGACCACAGCGCCGTCATGGAGTGATCTTTTTTGCGGCGGAGGATTCCGGGAGAAGCCGGACCGGATAGCTGCCCGACGCGCGCTAGAGCATTTCACCGTTTCACGGAAACGGCGAACCGCTCTATCTCTTTGTTGTTACGCAATTCCCAAGGGAAAGCGCTACGCGCTTTTCCCGGGAAAACCGTGTCACACTTTTCCTGGAATTGCTCTTAAAAGAAACCGGAGCCCTGCGAGGGACTGCAGGACCCCGGCCCATTGCCGATATGGCTTCCCAATAAACATGGCACCTCGTCATGAGGTGGGGGCGGCAGGCCCGAGAAAGCCCCAACGGACCTGCCTGATCCCCTTTGCCGGAAGCCGTTACTTCGGCAACAGCACCTTGTTGACGACATCAATGACGCCGTTCGACTGGTTGACGTCGGCGATCGTCACCTTGGCCTCCCCGCCGGACTCATCCATGATGTAGAGCTTGCCCTTCTTGACCTCGGCGGTGAGCGTGTCGCCCGAGACGGTCTTCATCTCATATTTGCCGCCCATCGCCTTGGCCTTGGCCATCATGTCCTTGCCGGAGATCTTGCCGGCCACGACATGCGCGGTGAGCACCTTGGTGAGTTGGTCCTTGTTCTCGGGCTTGAGCAGCGTTTCGACCGTGCCGGCCGGCAGCGCGGCGAAGGCTTCGTTGGTGGGCGCGAAGACGGTGAATGGGCCGGCGCCCTGCAGCGTGTCGACAAGGCCGGCCGCTTTGACGGCGGCGACCAGAGTGGTGTGATCCTTCGAGTTGACGGCGTTCTCGACGATGTTCTTGGTGGCGTACATCGGCGCGCCGCCGACTGTCGGGTTCTTGGCATAGGCCGGGGCGGCAATTGCCGCGCCAGCGACGAGTGCGGAAAGGGCGATGATCCTGAATGAGGGCAAGCGCATGTGGTCTTCCTCCGGGTGAGGGCTGATCGGAATTGATAGCCTTTGGAAATGCACACGCAGTCACGCCCCGCGACCGCTTGCAGTTTCGCCGATCACGGGAACGTGAACAGATATTCACCCAAAGAAAAAGCCCGGACGAACCGGGCTTTTCGAGAAGAGATCTTCTATTCAGCCTTTTGTAGGAAGAAGGCCGGCTACTCCGCCTTTTGTAGGAAGATGGCCGGCTACTCAGCCGGCGACGGTTTCTTCCGGAACAGCGCGACCAGATTGTCCCACAGCTCGATCTTGGCACCCTGGCGCTTCATGATCAGGCCCTGCTGGAGGATCGACAGCGTGTTGTTCCAGGCCCAGTAGATGACGAGACCCGCCGGGAAACCCGCCATCATGAAGGTGAAGATGACCGGCATCCAGGTAAAGATCGCGGCCTGCGTCGGATCCGGCGGCGTCGGGTTCATGCGCATCTGCAGGAACATGGTGACGCCCATGATCAGCGGCCAGACGCCGATCATCAGCATGTGCGGCAGCGTGACCGGCACGAGGCCGAACAGGTTGAAGATCGAGGTCGGATCGGGTGCGGCCAAATCCTGGATCCAGCCGAAGAACGGCGCGTGGCGCATCTCGATGGTGATGTAGAGCACCTTGTAGAGCGAGAAGAAGACCGGGATCTGCAGCGCCACCGGCCAGCAGCCGGCGAGCGGATTGATCTTCTCGGTCTTGTACAGCTCCATCATAGCCTGCTGCTGCTTCATCTTGTCGTCCGCGTATTTCTCGCGGATCTCGAGCATCTTGGGCTGCACCTTCTTCATGTTCGCCATCGACGCGTAGGACTTGTTGGCAAGCGGGAAAAACAGCGCCTTGACGATGACGGTGGTGGCGAGGATCGCCAGGCCGAAATTGCCGAAGAATTTGTAGAGCGTGTCGATCAGCCAGAACATCGGCTTGGTGATGAAATAGAACCAGCCCCAGTCGATCACCAGGTTGAACTGGCGAATGTGACGGTCCGCCTCGTAGGCGTTAATCTTGGCCACTTCCTTGGCGCCGGCGAAGATCTCCGTCTCGACCGTCGCGGACTGGCCGGCATCGACATTGATTGCATCGGTGAGGAAGTCGGACTGGTAGCGGTGCCGGCCATCCTCGAAAAAGGCATAGCGCGGCTGGAACGGCTGCTTCTCGGTCGGCACCAGCGTGACGGCCCAGTATTTGTCGGTGATGCCGAGCCAGCCATCGGTCGACTTGCCCGGAGTGACCTGCTTTTCGGATTCGATCTTGGCGTATTTGTATTCGGCCAGGCCCTCGGTGCCGGTAACGCCGATCAGGCCTTCATGCAGCACATAGGTGCTGGCGACGGCCGGCTTGTCGTAGCGCGTGACGCGGCCGTAATTGAACAGCGAAACCGCGCTGGCGCCAGAATTCTGCACCGTGTCCGTGACCGTGAACATGTAGTTGGCGTCGACCGAGAAGACGCGCTTGAAGGTCAGGCCCTTGTCGTTGGTGTAGGTAAGCGTCACCGGCGTCGACGGGCTCAGCGTCGGATTGCCTTCCACGCTCCACACCGTGTCCGAACCCGGCACCGCGCCGGTCTTGTCGTTGCCGACGAAGCCTATCTCGGCGAAGTAGCCGGTCGGCAGCGCCTGCGGGTTGAGCAGTTCGATCTCGGGCGAATTCTTGTCGACGGTCTCGGTGTAGTGCTTGAGCTTGAGGTCGTCGAGGCGTGCGCCGGTCAGGTTGATCGAGCCCTCGAGGCTCGGCGTATCGATCTTGACGCGCTTCGAAGCGGCCAGCGCCTGATCACGGCCGGCCGCGGTGACGGCGTCGCCGCCGGGCGCGTTGGGAATGGTGCCCGGCGCCGGCGCCGGTGTCGCAGCACCTGGATTGGTGGCCTCGGCCGCCTTCTTCTGCTCCTCCACGCGCTGCTGCTCGATCTTGGCCGCCTCGCGCTGCTGCTCGACGCGCGGGTTCATGTAGAAAACCTGCCACAAAGTCAGGATCAGCACCGACAGCGCGATGGTGATGAAGAAGTTCCGGTTGTTTTCCATCGAGAGCCCTTGGCCTATCGTGTTCCGCGAAGTCGGCGGGAGAGTTCGGCCTTCAACTGGCCGAACGGGGCGCGCAGCGCATCGTCGCGCCCGACGATGACATAGTCATTGCCGGGCATCATGTCATCTGCGGCATGGACGCGGACGGCTTCTTTCAGCCGCCGCCTGACGCGGTTGCGCACAACAGCGTTGCCGACCTTCTTGGTGACGGTGAAGCCGACACGCGGCACGCCGCCGTCGCCGCGGTCGAGGACCTCGACGAGGAAAAACCGCCCGCGGCGCTTTTCACCACGGCGGACGGCCAGGAATTCCGCTCGTTTCAGAAGCCGCTTGGGATTGACCCCCACTGGCTTGCCGGTTGCGGGCAACGATCTCGTCTCGCTTAGGCGCTGAGCCGCTTGCGGCCGCGGTTGCGGCGAGCTGCGACGACGCCACGACCACCCTTGGTGGCCATGCGGGCACGAAAGCCGTGCCGACGTTTGCGGACGAGTTTGGACGGTTGGTAGGTACGCTTCATTTGTTTTAATACCGCGGGGTGCGGCCCTTCTTGATTCTGTCACTCTGTAACAGGAGCTTTGCCGGGCCGGCTTTGGCGCGATCGAAACCGCGCCGGGACGAATGGCCCGAGCGTGAGCGGGCTTATAGAAAGAAGGGTTTTGGAAGTCAATCCGGGTCGCCGCGCCAAGGACGCAGGCTTTATGACGGCGATTTAATGTTCCGACCAAAGGATAAAATTGGCAAAAATGCCTTAATCGCCTAATCTTGGCCGATCAAGTGATTGTGAAGACAGGGTTACATGAGCGAAGCCACGCAAGCGGGAGAAGGGACCGGAACAGCGCCAGCCGCCGTCCGCACGGTTCCTTTGTCGCGCGGCCTGTCGACGAAACTGCTGCTTTTGACCATCGTTTTCGTGCTGCTGGCCGAAGTGCTCATCTTCCTGCCCTGGATCGCCAGCTACCGGCTGAACTGGCTCAAGGAGCGGCTGAGCACGGCCGCGGCCGTCTCGATCGTGCTGGTGCAAGGCGAGTCGACCTCGCTGTCGCGTACGGCCCAGAACGACGTGCTGATGGCGATCGGCGCCAAGGCGATCGCGGTGCGCGATGGCGGCGTCTCGCGGCTCCTGGTGGTGGCCGACATGCCGCCGCAGGTGGACGAGCACATCGACCTCGCCAGCGTCGGCATGGTCAAGGGTATGACCGGCGCGCTGGACACGCTGTTCTTCGGCGGCGACCGGATGCTTCGCGTTTTCGGACCGGTCGGCGACAGCGACAAGGAATTCGAGCTGATCATGCCGGACTACAGCCTGCGCCACGCGATGCTGAGATATTCGCGCAATGTCGCTTTCGTCTCGCTGCTGATCTCGCTGTTCACGGCCATGCTGGTCTACGCCGCCATCGACCTGATCATGATCGGGCCGATCCGCACCATGACGCGCTCGATGCTGTCCTTCTCCGAGGCTCCGGACGATCCCGGGCGCATCATCCGCCCCGCCGCCCGCGCCGATGAGATCGGCGTTGCCGAACGCGAGCTGTCGCAGATGCAGGAGCGGCTGCAAAAGATGCTCTCCGAGCAGAAGCACCTTGCCGACCTAGGCCTTGCCGTGTCGAAGATCAACCATGACATGCGCAACATCCTGGCTTCGGCGCAGCTGATGTCGGATCGCCTGCGCCAGGTCAGGGACCCAACCGTGCAGGCCTTCGCGCCGAAGCTTTTGCGCGCGCTCGACCGTGCCGTCTCCTATTCCGAAGGCGTGCTGGCTTATGGCCGCACGCAAGAGCCGCCGCCTTCGCGCCGCAGGGTGCGGCTGTACCAGCTGGTCGAGGACGTGCACGGTCTGCTCGACATCGGACAGGGGATCGAGTTCATCAACGCCGTCGAGGCGGCGTTCGAGGTGGACGCCGATTCGGACCAGTTGTTCCGGGTGCTCACCAATCTTTGCCGCAATTCGGTGCAGGCGATGGCGGCGGACACCGAGAGCGCGGTGGTGCGCCGGCTGGCGGTTTCGGCCGAACGCATGGGCAGCGTCAGCCGCATCGTCGTCACCGACACCGGCCCCGGCCTGCCGCCGAAGGCGCGCGAGAACCTGTTCGCGGCGTTCCGCGGCTCGGCGCGCAGCGGCGGCACCGGGCTCGGCCTGGCCATCGCGCACGAACTGATCCGGGCGCATGGCGGCACGGTGGAACTGGTGGAGTCGATCGGCGGACGCACGACATTCTCGGTCACCATCCCCGACCAGCCGGTGCGGCTCGACCAGGCCCGCGGCAGCCTGCGTCGCCCGGCCTGAGGTCTTCCGCACTGCCTTCCCCGGGGGGCGCTTGCCTTTCGAGCCCGACACTTTCCCTGATCTTCCCCGAGACTTTCCGTCCAGCCCGGAATCGCACCGACTTCGCGGCTGCCTCGAGCGTCGGGATCCGAGCCGCGATCGCCAGATGACATGCCTGCGACAAAACTTTTGCCGGATCGACTTGCTTTTCGCAAATTCAGTCGCTAGGGAACTGCACACATTCGCGGCCGGTCCTCAGGATCGGATCGCTGGGTCGTTGAAAACACGGCCTGATGCGCGCCCGTAGCTCAGCTGGATAGAGCACCAGACTACGAATCTGGGGGTCAGGAGTTCGAATCTCTTCGGGCGCGCCATTTATCTCAAGGACTTAACCAAATTGCGCCGTTTCAAATCGGCAATCTGAAACGGTTTTGCGCGACGGGATACAGGCCCCTTGTTCCGGTCATGGGGCGCTCGGTGGCTCGCTCACGATCTAGGCCCGGTATGAAAGCCAGGTTTGGAAACGTGGTCGACAAGTAGAACCGATGCACAATTGCGATAGGATGTTTCACCATTTCCGGTTTTCGAGGTCCAATGTCTGAAGTGGACTGGCTCAGCCATCTCTTGCAAATGATCACCGTTACCGGCCAGCTCGAGGTCCGCTGCGCCTACGGTGCGCCGTGGCGTGTTACCTGGGGCCGGGCAGCGGCGAACGAGATCCCTTACCACGTCATCGTCAAGGGCAGGGCCATTTTAGAGGATCCGGAGACGAGAACAGCAAGGGAGCTGCAGAGCGGAGACATCGTTCTGCTGCCGCACGGTGCGGCGCATGTGCTGCATGACGGCAGCGGCCAAACGCCCATCCGTACACACGAAAGCGTAGGCTCTGCCGGATGGATGTTGAGCGAGAACGATGGCCAGGGTGAGCAACTCGATCTGCTGTGTGGGCGGTTTTTCGTCGCGCCACCCCATGATCGATTGATCCGTAACTACCTGCCCACGAATCTTGTGGCGCGGTCTATGGACGGCCATGGGGACGAGAGCATCGGCTCCGCTTCCAACCAACTGGCCAGCCTGGTGAGGCTGATGCGAATGGAGTCCGCCGGAGACAGAGCGGGAGGACGGGCTATTCTCGACGCACTTTCTTCGGCCCTATTCACCTTGGTACTGCGCTCGGCGAGCGAAGCCGAGAAAGCGCCCGAAGGCTTGTTGGCCTTGGCCGGTCATCCGCGGTTGGCACCAGCAATTGCGGCGATGTTCGCCGACCCAGCGCGGTCTTGGAAACTGCCTGATTTAGCGGGCATGTGCGGCATGTCGCGGGCCACATTCATGAGGCACTTTCGGGACAGGCTAGGTTGCTCCGCCCTCGATTTGTTGACCGATCTCCGCATGAGTCTGGCCGCCAACGAGTTGAAGAAGCCAGCGATCAGCACCGAGGCCGTGGCCGAGACGGTCGGGTATCAATCCGTTTCGGCATTTCGGCGTGTGTTTGCCGAGAGGATGGGGATGACACCGGGGGAATGGCGGCGACTGGCGCACAATGGCGAGCAAGACGCGCGACCTGGGATCTGAAAAGCCCATCATGATCCTTTTGCGCATTATACTGAGCTAATTCAGTCTCGCAATTCTCACTCGCCCCCGTAGATTAGGCTCCGCAATCACTTGATAAGGGAGCCATCCAATGAACTGCATCAGCCGCGCCACCACCGGACCAGCGACCCGTGTAGCCGCCGAAATCTTCCGGGAGACCGGGAAGAGCGAAAACACTTTCGCGACGAACGTCGTCATCGAAACATCCTGAGCCGCAGTGCCGCCAAGTACTACGACCCCACTGCAATGCTTACTGATCAAATCCGCGATCTGGTGCGCATCGGTACGTCCGCGCCGACATCCTTCCACCTGCAGAACTGGCGCTTCATCGCCGTACGCTCGCCGGAAGCCAAGGCACGGCTGCGTCCGATCGCCTGGAATCAGTCCGCGATCACCGACGCGGCCGTGACCTTCATCATCACCGGTAGGCTGGCCGGAACCAGAGCGATAAATTACCCCGAACCAACAACTCACTGAGGAGACAATTCCCATGAAAGCGATCGTAGCGACGGATCAGGCTGCAGGAACGGCCGGCATGAAGCTGGTGCAGCGGCCCGAGCCGCAGGCGGCAATAAACGATGTCGTGGTTGAGGTTCATGCGGCGGGATTCGTCAACACCGAACTGGAGTGGCCTTCGACCTGGGCCGATCGAGCCTTCCGTGACCGGACGCCATCGATCCTCGGCCATGAGCTAGCCGGTGTGGTCACTGCGCTCGGCTACGGCACCACGGGACTGTCAATCGGTCAACGAGTGTTCGGCCTCGCCGACTGGCATCGCGACGGCACGCTCGCCGAGTATGTCGCCATGGAGGCACGCAATCTCGCGCCGCTGCCCGGCGACGTCGACTTCACGGTGGGTGCGAGCCTGCCGATCTCCGGCCTGACCGCGTGGCAGGGGCTGTTCCAGCATGGCCGCCTTCAGGCGGGGCAAAGCGTGCTCGCGCACGGCGCGGCCGGTGCCGTCGGTTCGATGGTGACGCAGCTTGCAAGGGAGGCCGGGGCCTATGTCATCGGCACCGGACGCGCCGCCGACCGCCAGAAGGCGCTCGACTTCGGCGCGAATGAATTCGTCGATCTCGACAACGACAAACTAGAGGAGGTTGGCGGCGTCGATCTGGTGTTCGACGTCATCGGCGGCGATATCCAGAAGCGGTCTGCAGCCCTGATTCGGGCCGGAGGAACGCTTGTGACAGTCGTCGGACCGACGGATATTCGACCTGCAGATGGCCTGACGGTTGACTTCGTCGTCGAGGCTGATCGAGGCCAGCTCTGGGAGATCGTTCAGCGCATCCGGAACGGACGACTGCGGACGAATATCGGCAAGGTCTCGAGCCTGGATGACGCCGTCGCCACCTTCAACTCGACCGAGCGGCGTGCGGGAAAGACGGTTGTCCGCGTTCGTCCCTAGGAACTTTGGGGAGGGAGGGCGGCCCCTCTCTCCTCGACTATGGTCTGCGCATCTCAACGGGTCGCGCTGAGCGATATGACGACGCGGCTACGACTGGCCCATCGAAGATCCTTTCGAGCGGCGCCAAAAATCGCGGCATGGCCGAGGCGATCTGTGACTTACGGTTAGCCCCCGTCAGCTCACCTCGATGACGGTCATCAGTCCGCCGCCGCCCTTGTCCTCGACATTGTTGTTCGTCGTGTGGTGCGGGATATGGCAATGAATCAACCATTTGCCGGGGCGTTGCGCCCTCCAGACCACGTCGTAGCGCTGGCCGGGCCCGACATTGATGGTATCGGCAAGGAAGCGTGCGGCGGGAGGGATAGTCTCGCCGTCCCGGGCGACCACCTCGAACGGTCCACCATGGATGTGCATCGGGTGGATGAAGCCGTTGTTGGTGCCGATGAAACGCACCTTGAGCGTCTCGCCGACCTTCATGCGGATCGTGTCGGTCGAAGGATAGGCCTTGCCGTTGATGGTGAAGAAGTTGGGCATGCCGCCATCCATCGGCATCGACGGGTAGGTCAGCCCCTCCCGCACCAGCCACTCTTGGAGTTCGATGACATAGTCATGGTCCGCCGCCACTTCGTCGGCGGGGAAGCGGTGACGAGCCGCGGCGAGGTCGCCGCCATATCGCGCATGGCGTCCGCCGGCGTGTCGCGATCCATGATCATGCCTTGCGGCATGATCACACCGCCGACATCGCGGGCCGATAATGTCAGGTTCAGCCAGTTCGCCGGCGCGGCCATGCCAAGCGCCAACGCGATCGCCGACACCACGCCGAGCGCGGCAATTTGCGGAGTGGTGGCGTCCGAGCGCATGCCATGGCCGGCGCTGCCCTTGCCGGAAGCCGATTTGTGTCCCTTCT
Source organism: Mesorhizobium opportunistum WSM2075 (assembly GCF_000176035.2). NCBI lineage: Bacteria > Pseudomonadati > Pseudomonadota > Alphaproteobacteria > Hyphomicrobiales > Phyllobacteriaceae > Mesorhizobium > Mesorhizobium opportunistum. The sequence continues at coordinate 691,791 of NC_015675.1, forward strand.
GGTGATGCTCGTGCCCGCCAGCCGCGCCCTGATTTGGGCGCTCGGTCATCAGGCCATGCTTCAGGCCGCGCGCGACCAGCCAGACATTGGCGGGATAGGCAAGCGCGAAGCCGGATATGACGCCGATCGACATCACGCCCCAAAACAGCAGCTCCGTTGGCTCCATGGCGCGCATGTCACGGCCCATCATGAGGAAGCTCATGACCGGTGCCATGCCGGCCATCATGAAATTCATCGAGATGAATTCCGGCAGGAAGCTCTTCCTCACATTCTCCCAATAGCTGCCACCCATCATCGACTTCATGAACAGCGACTGGAAGATGAACAGACCGAAGGCAAAGCCGGCGAGATATTCGACGATGAGATCGAGCCACATCGGCAGGCCGAGTGCCGCCGTGATGACGGCGGCCAGAATGATGCCGGTCGCATCGCCGGCGACGCAATGGATGGTCGAGCCGACACCCTGCTTCCAAAGCGTGCGGGTGAAGGCCTCGTGCTCGCCGGGTCGCGGCTCCTTGTCGGCAAGTACATAGAGCAGCAGGCCGAGCGGACCCATATAGAGCGTCACCAGGATGAAGCCCCATTTCATCACCACCGGCTCGGGATTGTTGCGGTACTGGTCGAAGCCGACATAGAGGGTCGAGGCCAGGGCGAGCGTGAACCAGGCGACAAGAAAATAGTCGATCGGTTGGATGAGCATGGTCGGGCTTCTCGCGCTTGTCGATGAAACGGCAGGTTGTACCAGCCATTGGGGTGAACGCGGCCGAAGCCATTGCGATCCATCGGCTGCAAATTCCAACGCCGAAGCGTCGATCGCGCTTGACCTTCCCGCCACTGGAACGTTTAGCGTCGGCAAGTCGTATGGTGAGGCCCTTTCCCCCGACATAGAGGAGCGAAAATGCATCGACGCGGTTTTCTGGCGGCAGGCCTGGCAACGGTCCTGGCGAGCCCGCGCGCGCTGGCGCAGATGAAAATGGACGACATGTCCACCATGCCCGGCATGGAGATGAGCGGCCACAATATGGACGCGGTGACGCAAGGCGCCACCATGCTGCCGGAGGGCGAAGCGTTGCGTGCGCTGCCGCTGCTTGCAAACGAGGCGGCCCGGCCCAGCGTGTTCAAGGCGAAGCTGACGGCGGAGGCCACTATTGCGCGCTTCGCCGAGGGGCTGGAAACGCCCATCCTCGCTTATAACGGGATGAGCCCGGGGCCGCTGATCGAGGCTTTCGAGGGCGACCGGGTCGAGGTCAGCTTCGCCAACCGAATCAACAGCGAGGCAAGCACCGTCCACTGGCACGGCATGCCCGTGCCGGCCGACCAGGACGGCAATCCTATGGACCCGGTGGCCGCGGGCGCCGATCGCGTCTACGCCTTCGACCTGCCGGAAGGCAGCGCCGGCTCCTACTGGTATCACCCCCATCCGCACGGCAGGACGGCCGAACAGGTCTATCGCGGCCTGGCCGGCGCCTTCGTGGTCAAATCGAAAGCCGACCCTGTTCCGGCCGAATATGGCGACACGGTGCTGATGTTGACCGATCTGCGGCTGGCCGCCGACGGCTCGATACCCGGCAACACCATGACCGACCTGATGAACGGCCGCGTCGGAGACCAGGTGCTGGTCAATGGCCAGAGGAACCCGAGGCTTGCCGTTGCAAAGGGCGACAGGCGGCGCCTGCGCCTCTACAACGCCACCAATGCGCGCTTCCTGAAGCTCGCCTTCGAAGGCGCGGCGATGACAATCGTGGGAACGGATGGCGGGCTCATCGAGGCGCCGGTGGCGGTGGACGAGATCCTGCTCAGCCCGGGCGAGCGGATCGAGCTGGTCGTCGCCTTCGACAGGCCTGGTCCCGCTACCCTGGGCACGTTGGACTATGATCGCGGCTGGATGGGCGCGGGCCGCCCGGCCGATGCTGGTCTGACGTTGCTGACGGTCGATGTCTCGGAAGTGCCGGGAGCAGCGATGCCGCCGCTGCCCGCGCGATTGCGGCCGATCGCTCCGCTTTCCGCCCCTGCTGTCAGCCGGCGTCTCGTCTTCACCGAAATCATGGCGACGAACGCGACCGGCATGGAGATGGGCTTCCTGATCAACGGCAAGACCTTCGACATGGCGCGCATCGATATCGTCGCAAAAGCCGGCGAGACGGAGCTGTGGGAAATCGTCAATCAGGCCGACATGGACCATCCGTTCCATGTCCACGGCACGCAGTTCCAGGTGATCGAGCATGAGCGCGACGGCAAGGTCTCCAAGCCACCCTTCGTTGCGTGGAAAGACACCGTCAACGTGGCGCGTGGCGAGACGGTGCGGCTTCTGTTGCGCCAGGAGCAGCCCGGCCGGCGCATGTATCACTGCCACATCCTCGAGCACGAGCAACTCGGCATGATGGGCGTGCTCGACGTGCGGGCATGAAGACCCGCATACCGGCCGGAGCCGCGACGCTGGCGCTTGCCGGCTGGATGGTTCTCTGCTCATCCATGGCGCCGGCCTCGAGCGATGCGACCGTGGCCGCCCGCCAGGCCTCCATGAAGGCGATGGCGGGGGCGGCAAGAACCATCGCCGAGATGTTCGACGGCAAGCGCGAGTATAATGCCGGCGGGTTCAAGGCGGCGGCCGATGCGCTCAGCGCCCACACCAGCCCTGCCCTGTTCGCCGAATTCCCGGCCGGCACGCTGGGCGCGCCGTCTGGCGCCAGGGTGGAGATCGACCAGGCAAGGCCGGAATTCGAAGCGCTCGCCCGCCACATCGGCAAGCTCGCCTCGGCACTCGCGGCCAAAGCCGACAAAGCCCCGGCCGAAATCAGCGATGACATGCGGATGGGAGCGGGTCTGCCGATGGATGGCGGCAGCCTGCTCGGCAAGCGGCCAGACACCGCGCAGGCCGATCCGGCCAAGCTGCCGGCGGAACATTTGCTGCATCTCATCCTGCAGGATTGTTCGGGTTGTCATTCGAAATTCCGGCAGAAGAAATGAGAGTTAGCTCGATCCTCACCGCTCTGGGCGCCAAATCTTTTTCCATGGACTATATGGTTCGGCGCTAGCGGCCACTGCTGTCCAGCTGTGCGCGACGGAAACGAGCGGAGCTGATTGAGCCATGACGTCCACCAACATCAAGCGCGCTTTAGTCACCGGCGCCGGAGCCGCCGACGGCATCGGCTTTGCCATTGCCCGGCAACTCGGCCATGCTGGCCATGCCGTGTTCCTGACCGGCGCCAGCGCACGCGTCCTCGATCGCGCGGCGGAGCTCCGCGCCGAGGGCATCGACGCCAACGCGGCGGTCGCCGATCTCACCAGCGCAGCGGAGGTCGAGCGGCTGCGGGCAACCGCCGGCGCGGTCGACATCCTGGTCAACAATGCCGGCATGGGCTCATTGGCATCGCCGTCGGTCGACAAAGCGTTTCTCGCCATGACCGAAGCCGACTGGGACCGAGGCATCGACGTCAGCCTGAAGACCGCCTTCCTGGTCACCCGCGCATTTCTGCCGGCGATGATCGAGGCGGGTTACGGGCGCATCGTCAATGTGGCGTCGGTCACCGGGCCGGTGGTGTCGTTCGAGGGCACATCTGCCTATTCCGCCGCCAAGGCCGGCATGGTCGGCCTGATGCGCACGCTAGCGCTCGAAGTGGCGAAGAGCGGCGTGACCGTCAATGCCGTGGCTCCCGGCTGGATCGAAACCGGCGCGTCGAGCGAGATGGAGCGGATGGCGGCCCTGCAAACGCCGCCGGCGCGGGCGGGAAGGCCCGATGAGGTTGCTGCGGCGGTCGCGTTCCTGGCATCGGAAGGCGCCAGCTATGTCAACGGCGCCCTGCTGGTGGTCGACGGCGGCAACAGCCTGCAGGAGCGCAAGGGCTGAAGCCGTCCAACGCGTCGGGTGCGAGAATTCAGCCTTTGCCTGAGCTTTTGCCTGCCCCCGGCGCTTCCGGCCTGAGATAGACGGCCAAGCAGCAGCAACAGATCGCCAAGCCCGCGACTGGATATTTCAGGGCGACCAGCCCCGCCAGCGCGAATAGGCAGAGCGTCGCGAGCGACCGGATGCGCATGCGCTTGCGCACCGCGAGCGGAACCGCGTTCTCCGGCATCGGGTCGATGAGTTCGCGGATCAGAAGAATGTAGGTCAGGTTCACCAGGAAGAAGACGGCGGCATAGAAGGCGACCGGCTGCGGCGCCAGCTCGCTGACCGCCATCCACGCGGTCGCCAGCGGCAGCAGCGAAACCGAGAACAGATGCGCGAAATTGTACCACATCAGGCTGGCTGTCGCCTCCCTGGCGTGGCGTAACAGATGATGATGGTTCGCCCAGACGATGGCGATGAAGAGATAGCTGACGCTGTAGCTCAGCCATGTCGGCCAGAGCTCCAGAAGCGCCTTGAACGTCGGCAACTCCGGCGGGCGCAAGTCGAGGACCAGCACCGTGATGAGGACGGCGAACACGCCATCCGAAAATGCGCTCAACCGATCGAGCCCTGTCGAGGGAAGCACTGGACCGTCCTCGTCGCAGTTCGTGAGACATATAGTAGTGCCGTCGATAGCGATATCCATGGCCGCTCGGACCATCTGACGCCGCCACCAGCGCCGCTCAGGACGCCTTGGCCAGAAAACTCTGGTAGTCCGATTTCGCCTGCAGCAGGCGCAGTACATTGTCGCGCGAGCCCCTTACGTGGGCGCGGGCCAGCGTGCCGGCTCGGGCGGCATCGCCGGCGCAGATCGCCTCGACGATCTCGGCATGCTCGTTGCGGGCGATCTTCCATTCGTCGAGCCACAACAGCTCGGTCCAGACATAGTGCTGGCACTTGTCGAGGATGCCGCACAGCATGCCGTGCAGCATCGCATTGCCGCTGATTTCGGCGATGACGCGGTGCAGGTCGATGCCGACTTCGAGCTCTTGTTCCGTCCTGAACGTCGTCACAGGCTATTGACGATGCAATAAAATGCGGATTTTATGATACGTGGATACAAAAATACTTTCTAGGTGCCCCCATGCCAGCAGCCTTTTCGGCAGAGCCACAGATGCCCGCCACCGCGGAGGAAGAGGCGTACAGGCACGTTCAGAGAGCCCTTCGCCTCGGCCGCTACAAACCGGGCGACAGGCTTATTCCGGAGGAGATTGCCGCCGAGATCGGCATGAGTCGAATGCCGGTGCGGGAAGCCTTTCGGCGCCTGGCCTCCGACGGGCTGGTGGTTTTGCGGCCCAATCGGGGATGCGTGGTCGCAGGCCTGACGGTCGATGAGCTTTACGAGATTTTCGAAATTCGGTCGGTTCTGGAGGGACTGGCCGTGAGGCTGGCGATGCCCCGGATCGATGAGGAGGAGTTCGAGGAATTCGAGCGCCTGCTCGAGCGCATGGAACGCGCGGGCCAGAGCGGAAGCAGCGACTGGGTGGTCCGCCACCAGGAATTCCATGGCCGTATCTGTGCGCTAAGCCGGAGGCCCAAGCTTATCCACCAGATAGCGGCGCTGCATGTGGTGATAGAGCCCTACATGCGCATCTGGTTCGACGATTGTGACAAGCCGCATTCTGCGCGCGAGGAGCATGCCGCCGTGATCGCGGCCTTGCGTTCAGGCGACGAACTTCAAGCGGAAAAGGTGATGCAGGATCACATTCTCAGCACAGCACCGATGCTGGCCGAGTGCGTGAGTCCGAGCCGGTGACGAACGCCGGCCGGACAGGAATGGCCTCGAACCGGCAATGCGGCCGGACGTAGGAACAGCTCGATCAGCCTATCAAAAAAGGGGAACCACATGAAAGTTTGTCGTTTGGCCGCAGTTGCGGCCGCACTCAGCATGTTCGGCTTCATGCACACCGCATTGGCCGAGGACGCGCCCAAGGCCATAACCATCGCCACGGAGGGTGCCTACGCTCCGTGGAACTTCACCAACGCGGACGGCAAGCTCGACGGACTGGAGATCGAACTCGCCAACAATCTTTGCGAGCGGATGAAGGTCAAATGCACCATCATCGCTCAGGACTGGGACGGACTTATTCCTTCGCTGAAGGTCGGCAAGTTCGATGTGATCATGGCCAGCATGTTCATCACGCCGAAACGCCTCGAGACCATCGACTTCACCCAGCCTTATGCGATCGACCCGGGCGGGTTCGCAGCCGCCAAGGATAGCGATCTCGGGAAGCTCGGCGCTTCGACCGAGAAATTCAAACTGGACGATGAGGCTGCTTCCCAGGCCGCGGTCGACAAGTTGAAGCCCCTGCTGAAGGGCAAGGTGGTCGGTGTCCAGGCGGCCACGGCCATGCTCGAATTCGTCAAGAAATACTTCGGCGACACGGTGGAGATCCGCGAGTACAAGACGACCGAGCAGCACGATCTCGATCTGGCCGCAGGCCGCATCGATGCAATATTCGCTCAGAAGACAGCACTCGCCGCGACGCTCGCAAAACCCGAATTCTCGGGCTTCACGGTTGCAGGTCCGGGCTTTGTCGGCGGCTTGTTCGGCGCCGGAACGGGTGCGGGACTCAGGAAGGAAGACGCCAAGCTCAAGGAAATGCTGAACGACGCGATCAGCGCCGCCATTGCCGACGGGACCATTAAACGCATCTCGGAAAAATGGGTGAAAACGGACGTGACGCCGGTCAAGTAGCCACGTGTATTCTGTCCGGCCGGTTGGCATCAACCGATCGGCCGGATGCCGTGCTGAACGATCAGGTTTCACATGACGGACACACTCCATATCCTTTCCCTGGGCAAGGGCGGTTGGGGCGGAGCCTTGCTGCTGGCAGCTGGCGTGACATTTGCGCTGTCAGTCCTCGGCTTCCTGCTCGGCGCTCTCTTCGGCGCGGTTGCAGCAGGAGGCCGGCTCTCCACGAGAGCTTTACCGTCCTGGGTCGCCAAGGGCTATGGCACGGTGTTCAGGGGTGTACCCGATCTGTTGACGATCTACCTGCTCTACTACGGCGGCAGCATAGCATTGACTGAGATCGGCAAATTCTTCGGCAGCGCAGGCTTCGTCGGGCTGCCGACATTTGCGACCGGCGTCCTGGCGATCGGTATCATTTCGGGCGCCTATCAAGCCGAGGTCTATCGCGGAGCCTATCTCGCCGTCGATCTCGGCCAGTTTGAGGCTAGCAAGGCGCTCGGCCTGTCCCGGTTCCAATCGCTGCGTCTCGTCATCGTGCCTCAACTGATGCGGCACGCCCTGCCGGGCCTCGGAAATGTCTGGCAGCTCGTGCTCAAGGATTCGGCCTTGATCTCCGTGATCGGCTTGGTGGAATTGATGCGGCAATCTCAGATCGGCGCGGGATCGATGCGGGAGCCCTTCGTCTTCTACGTAGCAGCCGCGACGCTGTATTTCCTCATCGCTGCCGTGACCGGATCGGTCTTCCGCTACGGCGAGGCACGGGCGTGGCGAGGCATGGTCCACGCATGATCGACTTGGCCTTCTTTGTAGAGATCATTCCCACCCTTCTCTCCGGCTTGCCGTTGACCTTGCAACTTGCGGGGTTGTCGATCGGAATAGGCTTTGCCTTGGCTCTGTTGCTCGCACTGGCGCAGCAGGGAAACCATCGGATGCTGGTCTGGCCCATACGCTCCTTCGTTGCCGTCTTTCGCGGCACGCCATTGCTCGTCCAGATATTCCTCATCTATTACGGCCTCGGCCAGTTCCGCCCCACACTTCAGTCAGTTGGGCTCTGGTGGCTGTTTCGCGAGCCCTATTGGTGCGCCATCATCGCGCTCAGTCTCAATACCGCCGCCTATGGCAGCGAAATCCTGCGGGGTGCGATACAGGGTGTGCCGCGCGGCCTTGTCGAGGCGGCCTCTGCCTTCGGCATGACACGGCTCCAGACCCTGCGCCTCGTCGTTCTGCCTTTGGCGCTGCGCCAAGCCATACCGAGCTACAGCAACGAGATCATCCTCATGGTGAAGGGTACGTCGCTTGCATCGATCGTCACCCTGATGGAAGTAACCGGCATCGCCCAGGGGCTTATTTCTCAGACTTATCGCGCCATAGAGGTTTTCGTGGCCGCGGGCGCGATCTATCTCACCATCAATTTCACGATCATCTCTGCACTGAACGCGCTGGAAACCTGGCTCACGCCTTATCGGGTCCGACCCTGATACGCGTCTGACGTAACGAGGAGAATTGGCGAAATGCGCAGTGTCGAGAAGCCGAAGCGATCCGTTGCGGTGTCGTGCTACGTCATGGCGGCAGCGTCGCATCCATCAGACCAGGGGATACAAAGACAGAATGCGTGATTTCCAGTTTCCCGGCCGCTCACCGGTTCGTGCCACCCAAGCGGTTGCCGCGACCTCGCATCCGCTTGCGACCCTTGCCGCGATCGACATGCTGCGCGCCGGCGGCAATGCCATGGACGCCGCCGTCTGCGCAGCCGCCGTGCAGGGCGTGGTCGAGCCGCAGTCGACCGGCATTGGCGGCGATTGCTTTGTGCTCTACTGCCCGAAGGGGCAAGGCGACGTGCTGGCCTTCAACGGTTCGGGCCGCGCCCCTGCGGGCGCCACCGTCGACTGGTATCTCGACAAGGGCTTCGACGAGCTTCCGAAGCAGGGACCACACGCGGTGACCGTGCCGGGCGCCGTCGATGCCTGGAGCCGGCTCCTGGAAGACCATGGCCGCAAAAGCCTGGCCGAGGCGCTGGCGCCGGCCATCCACTATGCCGAAAACGGCTATGTCGTGCATGACCGCGTCGCCTTCGACTGGGCCGAGCCGGAGATCGACCTATCGGCGGACGAGCATGCCGCGCGCATCTTCCTGCCGGGCGGCAAGGCGCCGAGGCCCGGCGACATCCACCGCCAGCCGGAACTCGCCGCCACCTTGCGGACAATCGCCAAGCACGGCCGCGCCGGCTTCTACGAAGGGGCGGTCGCCGACGACATGGTGCGCCGGCTCAATGAACTGGGCGGGCTGCATTCGTACGAGGATTTCGCGGCGACCAAGGGCGACTATGTGGCGCCGGTCAGCACCACCTATGGCGGCTACGATATCCACCAGATGCCGCCGAACAACCAGGGGCTGACGGCTCTGCTCATGCTGAACGTGCTGTCGGGCTTCAAGCTCGGCGGGCTCGATCCCAATGGCGCCGAGCGGCTGCATCTGGAGATCGAGGCCGGGCGCCTCGCCTATCAGGACCGCGACCGCTACGTCGGCGACCAGGACCAGGTTCATGTGCCCACAAAACAGCTCCTTTCCGGCGCCTATGCCGACCGGCTGCGCGCCGAGATCGACCGGGACCGCGCCATGACGCATCTGCCGCGCCTGGACCTGCCGGGCAGCGACACAGTCTACATCTCGATCGTCGACCGCGACCGCAACGCCGTCTCCTTCATCAACTCGACCTATTATTCGTTCGGCAGCGGCGTCGTCGGTCCGAAGAGCGGGGTCGTGCTGCAGAACCGTGGCTCGAGCTTCCGCCTCGACCCAACGCATCCGAACGCCATCGCGCCCGGCAAGCGGCCGATGCACACGATTATGCCCGGCATGGCGACCAGGAACGGCCGCGTGGTGATGCCGTTCGGCGTCATGGGCGGCGGCTACCAGCCATTCGGGCATGTGCATCTTTTGACCAACATGATCGATTTCGGCATGGACCCGCAGCAGGCGCTCGACGCGCCAAGGGTGTTCTATAATGACGGCATGGTGGAGGCTGAACGCAACGTTCCGGCCGAGGCGCTCGAAGGGTTGCGCCGGCGCGGCCATCGCTTAGCCGAGCCGCAGCATCCGCTTGGCGGCGGACAGGCGGTGCTGATCGACTGGGAGAAAGGCACGCTCACCGGCGCCTCCGATCCGCGTAAGGATGGGATGGCGCTTGGATATTGAGGTGGAGAATCACATTCCAAGAGTTGGCGCTGCCCCCCACCTGCCTGCCGGCATCCTCTCCCGTATAGTGACGGGGAGAGGGGCGCTGTTGTCGATGGTTTCGCCAATCGCCAAGGTTGAAAAGAAAGACCGGCGTTGCGGCCAGCCCTTTCTCCCCGTCGCGGCGCCACCGTCTGTTGGGCTTCCATCACCAGTCGTTTGAAACATAGTTGGTGACCATGAGCACGAATTCAAAAGACCTTTCCCGCCGCCTCGTCGCCGGCACCGATGATGCTCCGGCAATCCTGGCGCCGGACAGGGCTACACTCACCCATGGCGAGCTGCGCAGCCTGATCAAGGCCACGGCCGAGCGGCTGCGTGCGCTCGGCATCGGGCGCGGCGACCGGATGGCGATCGTGCTGCCTAACGGGCCGGAGATGGCCACAGCCTTCGTCGCGGTGGCCGCAACCGCCTCGACGGCGCCGCTCAATCCCGCCTATCGCGCGGACGAGCTCGATTTTTATCTCACCGACATCGGCGCCAAGGCTATCCTTGTTGCCGAAAACGAGGCCGGCCCTGCGGTTGCGGTGGCCGAGCGGCTCGGCATCGGCGTGCTCAGGCTTGTCGTTTCGCCGGCTGCCGGCAGTTTCACCATCGAGGGCGCGGCGGTCGGTCCGCAAGCGGCGCCCGATATAGCAGGGGATGGCGACATCGCGCTTCTGCTGCACACGTCGGGCACGACATCGCGTCCAAAACTGGTGCCGCTCAGCCATGCCAATATCGCGGCCTCGGCAGCCCATATCGGGGCGACGCTTGGCCTGACAGCCGACGACCGCTGCCTCAACATCATGCCACTGTTCCACATTCATGGGCTGATCGCGGCCGTGCTGTCGTCGCTGGCATCGGGCGGCAGCATCTACTGCACGCCAGGCTTCAACGCGCTGCGCTTCTTCCAGTGGCTGGGCGAGGCGCGGCCGAGCTGGTACACGGCGGTGCCGACCATGCACCAGGCGATCCTGGCCCGGGCGGCGCGCAACACCGAAGCGCTGGCGGGCGCGCGCCTGCGCTTCATCCGCTCGTCCTCGGCATCGCTGCCGGCGCAAGTGATGGCCGAACTGGAAGCGACCTTCGGCTGTCCGGTGATCGAATCCTACGGAATGACCGAGGCCGCGCACCAGATGGCGTCGAACCGGCTGCCGCCGGGGCTGCGAAAGCCCGGCAGCGTCGGCGCCGGCGCCGGTCCGGAAGTAGCAGTGATGGCGCCGGACGGCCGGCTGCTCAAGGCCGGCGAGACCGGCGAGATCGTCATTCGCGGACCCAATGTGACGGCGGGCTACGAGAAGAACCCGGAGGCCAACGCCACGGCCTTCGCGCATGGCTGGTTCCACACCGGCGACCAGGGCGTGCTCGACGAGGATAGCTATCTCCGGGTCACCGGCCGGCTCAAGGAAATCATCAACCGCGGCGGCGAGAAGATCTCGCCGCTCGAGGTCGACGACGTGCTGATGGATCATCCGGCGGTGGCGCAGGTGGTCACCTTCGCCATGCCGCATGACAAGCTTGGCGAGGAGGTGGCCGCGGCCGTGGTGCTGCGCGAAGGCATGGGCGCCACCGAAAACGATATCCGCACCTATGCCGCGACACGGCTCGCCGACTTCAAGGTGCCGCGCAAGGTCGTGATCCTGGACGAGATCCCCAAGGGCGCGACCGGCAAGCTGCAGCGCATCGGCCTCGCCGCCAAGCTCGGGCTTTGACGATGAAGATCACCATCTTCGGCGCCGGCGCGATCGGCGGCTATCTCGCCGCCAAGCTGGCGATCGCCGGCCGCACCGATCTGTCGATCGTCGCGCGCGGCGCCCATCTCGAAGCGATCAAGGCAGATGGCCTGCGCCTGATCGAGGATGGCCAAGAAACGCTAGCGCCTGTCCGGGCCGCCGCCAAGGCCGAGGAGCTCGGCGTGCAGGATACTGTGGTGCTGGCCTTGAAGGCCCATTCGCTGACCCCTGCCCTGGACCAGATCGCGCCGCTGCTTGGGCCGAAAACATCGGTCGTCACCATGCAGAACGGCGTGCCGTGGTGGTACTTCCATGGGGTGAGGGGGCCGCTCGAGGGCACCAGGCTGAACGCGGTCGATCCCGGCGGTGCGATCTGGCAGCGGATCGGGCCGCAGCGCGTCATCGGCGCGGTCGTCTATCCCGCCGTCGAGGTCGACGCGCCCGGTCTCATCCGCCATGTCGAGGGCAAGCGCTTCTCGCTCGGCGAGCCCTCGGGCGACCGCAGCGAACGGGTGACGCAGCTGGCGGAGGAGATGGTCAAGGCCGGGCTGCAGGCGCCGGTGCGCGACGACATCCGCGGCGAAATCTGGGTGAAGCTGTGGGGCAACCTCTCCTTCAACCCGATCTCGGCGCTGACCGGCAGCACGCTGGCCGCGATCGTCGCCGACGAGGGCACCCGCGCGCTTGCCCGCACCATGATGCTGGAGGCGCAGGCGATCGGCGAAAGCCTCGGCGTGCGCTTTCCGATCGGGGTCGACCGCCGCATCAAGGGTGCGGGCGATGTCGGCGAGCACAAGACGTCGATGCTGCAGGATCTGGAGCGCGGCCGCCCGATGGAGATCGACGCGCTGGTAAGCGCGGTGCAGGAGCTTGGCCGGCTAACGGACAAGCCGACACCGACCGTCGACGCGGTGCTGGCGCTGGTGCGGCGGCTGGCGTTGGAGCGCGGGTGTTATGGGTGACGGCTTTTGCGAGTTGAGCATTGGCGCGACGGGTCTGACGATGATGCACGGTGGCCGCTTCGGTGATGGCATCAGCCGCCACGTCTTGAACTCAAAACCGACCTCCACTGTTGAGACTGTGAACAGCGATCAAAGCTAGTGATGGGACAGCTGGCCAGGGGATAGATCGAGCCGCAACCTATGGTGGCGGCGTCGGTGTCGGAGTTGGTGTCAGCGTTGGCGTTGGCGTCGGTGTCGGAGTCGGTGTCGGAGTTGGAGTTGGTGTCGGCGTTGGCGTTGGCGTTGGTGTCGGTGTTGGCGTCGGCGTTGGTGTTGGTGTCGGTGTTGGCGTCGGCGTTGGTGTTGGTGTTGGCGTTGGTGTTGATGTCGGAGCTGGAGTTGGAGTCAGGCTTGGAGGCGTCGTTCCATGGGAACGTGACAAAGCAGTTGCCGCCGCCAAATGGTGCGGCAAAATATGTGACTTAGCTAGCGTGGGCCGGGCATAGGTGCGTTTCACGTGGCGTCCCCAAATATCGGCGGTGATGATAGCACCGCCCCATCCTATCGCAATGTACCATTAATTCTCAGTCCATCCTGTCCGTCGACTTCCCATTTGGGCAGGTTGATGCGTCGAAACGAACCAGGATCGAAGGTCCGCTATTAACAATGACAGTTCCCAGCCCTCGAAAGAGGCTTTCATCTAATGCTGCATATTTCTCCCGTTCCACCGTGCCGATGGCGATGTGAGTGATACCGTATTTTGTCAAGATTCTGCAGGCATTGGCGGGCGTTTTCGACGAGTAGAAGCTTGCAACGTCCTCGGCTCGAATGACCGTCGCACCATAGTCGCCGCGCCAGAGCCATTCGTGATTTTGCCAACCCATAACAGTGGGCACACCACTCATAGCCGAGAGCCTGCCAGCGTCGGTGTAGCTATCGCCCGAAGCTTCAACAAGCAGGATCCGCTGACCGGCTCCCTGAGCTCTCAGCCAATCCAGCAATGGCCGATCGGCGGCACGATCTCGATCTATGGAGCCAAGGCCGTCCAGTGTCAGCGCATTTGAGGCTAGAGCCTTGCCGATACCAGCATGGGTAGCCCAGAAGTAGGACAATGTCGCGAATAGCGGAATGGCCAGGACCGCTGCCAAGGCCCCCATCTTGAGGCCACCCCTGCTCAGCAGAAGTCCGATGAAAAGCACGCTTGCCAGCATCGCCACTGGTTGGGCGGCGAAGCTGAATTTGAACATGGTGTTTGCGCGAACATATTCGCCGCCATAAATGTCCTCGACGTAGACTAGCTCAGGCAAGGCGACCAGCAGCAACGCCAGGGCGGCCAACATTGCGGCACTTTTCCAAGCCGCATCATCACGCGCCCAAAGGAATAGCCCGATCAGAAGTACCAGGCAGGGGACGGCCACGTGGCCGTAGACGATCGCGAGTTGCCAAATCGGTGTATGTGCTTTGGCGAGCCTAAGGTTGGAGGCGAACGGCTTGAAGGCGGCGAGAAAGGGACTTGCCAATAGGCAAGCAATGGCAATCACCGCGACGCCTCGCAACACCAACCAGGTCAAACTTTTTGCGTCGATCTGGCTCGGCTGCAGCCATATGAACAAACCAGCGAGCCCCATCAGCATGCCATATGAGACCGCGTCCCAACTATTTGTCATGGCGCTGACCGCGAACAGGAAACCGAGAGCCAATATCTCGGCTGGACTGGCACCTGCAGAGGATCGGTCAGCGAGGCGTCGCCCGACAAGGCGAAAAAGTATCAAGAGAATAAGCAAGCCGGCAGGCAGGTTCAGCAAATGCGCATGCAGGTCGCCCACGGTAAAACCGTAGGCGGGCATTTCCGTAAACACCTTATCGGTCGTTGGAGGGTCGAAACCCACATAGCGCGTCGAATCGGGGAAGCGAAATTCCCTGCCTAGTGTCGTCGGGGAGAGCCCGCGGAGTGGACCATAAAGAACGCTGTGGAAGTTTCCCCCAAGGGTGACAAGCGCTGCTGCGGAAACAGCTAATGCCATGGAGATTGCCGGCTTGGCCGGCCGCAGCCCGTCCCGAACGATGCAAAACGCCATGATTGCAGTGAAGGCGAAAAGCACGCCGATCATGAGGTTGTAGCCGTGGTCGGATGGTACCCCGGAAAGTTTTGTCAGCCAGGCTGCCGCGACATGGCCGAAGTAGTAGTAATTGATCGGCTCGCCCGCCCACCATGGGTCGGGCGGAGGCATATAGTCGGCTCGCAATGCGGCGTTGACGAAGCCGAAGTCCATGAACTTTTCCAGGTTCCTGATATCGGGATTCTCTGCACGCAGCGTGACGCCGGCAAAATAAACAAGAAAGAAAACCATCTCCCATCGCAGGACGTCGCGTAGCCTTGGCATCGTCTTGCTCCCAAGGGAACAGAGAGCGGAAATTGCCGCCAAGGAAGCCAGGCCGACAACGACGCCGGAGCGCTCAAACGAGATCAGCTTGAAGGCGCTGAGGAGCCAGGCCATGTACGTGCAGATCAACCAACCGAGAATCTTGCCCGTGAAGTAGTGCGTTGCGGTCTCGCCGGGAAAAAGTCGCCCTGTAATCGGCACAGCGAGTAAACCGGTGACCAAAATGGCGAGCCACATTGCGACAAGGGATTCCAAGCTCGCTGGATCAAGCATGGCCGCGTGAGCTGGTTCGGAAAAAGAAAATGTCAGCGACGGCTTTGGCACAGAGGCTCGCAAGGCGCCTCAAGTTCAACGAGGACGGGCCATGGGGACGGTCGCGGTACGCTACACTCACTTGCAGGACACGAATATCAGTTCGCTGCAGCGCACGAGCGGCCAACAATGCCGACGGAATGACGGATCCGGTGCGCATCCTATCGAAAGCCTCGTGCCAAACCTGACGTCCGAGAAGCTTATAAGGGGCATTCGCATCCTTCGCAGCCAATCCGAACTTGGCAGCCAGCAGCAACCGCAACGAGTTCGATACGATCATGCGATGCAGCGGATCTGCTCGCGGCCATCGGCATCCAAGGAGCACGTCGCAATCCGCCATCATCCGCCAGTGTACTGCGAAATCCTCCAGCGACACCTGTCGATCGCTGTCGAGCAGGAGAAGGTAGCCTCCGGTTGCCTTTCTCACGCCATTACTCAGGGCCTGGCCATGACCGGCGTTGGCTTGGTGCACAGCAACCACCTCCGGGTGCCGAGACGCCAAAGCTGCCAGGATCGTCTGGGTTTGATCAGTGCTCCCGTCGTTGACGACGATGATTTCCAGATCGGGCACGACAGACGCCACGTGCTTCAGAACCTCGTCGACGGCGTCGGCGAGGTTACTTTGCTCGTTGTAGGCGGGAAGAACGACCGAGAGGGCGGGCATGTTTTGTGGGGACCAGTTCTGTCCCACCACTACACTGTGTTAGCCTTGAGCGGCAATTGCCCTTTGTCCCGCAATCGCAACGCCCCTTCCTTGGGGTGGACTAATCAACCAGTTGGAGTGTCGTGAACTTTCCAGCGATGGTTTGGAACACATTCGGCAATTTGCTGGGATCGTTGACAGCATAGTAGTCAGCCGGATTTGTCGCGCATTTGCCGTAAAGTGTCCGGTTCGCGGCCGTGTCGGATTGCAGGGTAATGGTGTAGATCTGAACCTGCTGCGCCTTCAATTTATCGCAAACGTCGAGCGTCCATCGATCCACGGAGCGTGCGGCGTCTGTCTGGTTACTCGTCCCGAACCGGCCAGACGAAAGGTAGCCATAGGAAGTGTAGTCCGACTTTTCCGGTTCGGCGCTCGCTCCGTAAACGACATTCTCGCCGTCGGTGAGCAGAACGACGATTTTGCTCGTATTCGGAGTCTTCCAGGGCGCGCCATCGGTGTACGGCGGGGCCGGTGAAAGCACCCGCATGCCCCAGGAGAGCCCTTCGGAGACATTGGTGCCAGACCCGTTCCACTCTTGCATCTGGGCAGCAGCCGTCCGCAACTTGTCCAAGTCAGCGGTCAGCGGCACGACCGGAGTCGGGCAGGCCCGGTTGGGGCCGACTGTCAGAGGGGCATATTTGTCGTTGATCTTTTTCGCCTTGGGGTTTTCATACTTGGCGATCTTTTTATCTTTTCCCTTGGTGTCCGTGCCGTCCTGAACGTCATCGGAAAGATAGGAGTTGTTGTAGACCTTGGCGTCGTTGCCATAGCTCGCCGATGGACCGGTTGCATCACCGGGGTCATCTGGAGCGAAATAGGGCACGAACAAGGTGTTGGCGTCAGCTTGATCCGGCGCTACGTCAGAAATGGCAGCGCTTCCAGGGCGCGCCTCGACGCAGCCCTTCCACCCCGTCCCTTGCCAACCGGTTCCCTGTGCCAGATCCCTGAACAGGTCCATGTGGTTTACGCGCTTGCCATCTGGCAGCAGGGGAAAGTTCGCGCCGTTGTTGGGCGATTTGCCTGCCATGTCTATCCATGAAGGGTCAAATTTATCGCCATTTATGTTGACAGCGGTGACGAATGGCACAATCGCGGCGGTCACCTTCCGATCAGGTGACTTTGCTCCATCCAGATTATCAAGAAGTACCTTGGTAGCGTCCCTGAGAGCCTTGATTTTGGCACCGGCCATCGAGCCCGTATTGTCCAGCACGAGCACGACTTCGAGGTTGTTCGTCGCTTCTACACCACCGGCATCCACTTCGATGTGCTGGTTGTCGCCGAACAGGAAAGCAAAATAGAGGTTCACGTCCGCGGAAGCGATGGCCTTGGTCTTGACGTAGTTGAAACCCTTGTCGACCGACAGGGTCAATTTCGCGTTGGTGAGTTCCGGGTGATTTGCGACGTTGGCCTGGAAATAGCCATCAAATGCAAGTCTGCGGGCCGCTTCGTCGTCCGACAGGTGCGACGAGGATAGGGTCGCGGCGTCCAAAGAGTTCTGCAGGTTGACCTTTGCCCGCATGACGCTGGATACGTCTGCTGCAAAACCGACGGCCGCCAGGATCGCAGGCGCCGCCAACGCAAACAGCAACGCGAAATTGCCGCTTTCCGACCGCCAGAACTTATTGATGACCATGACCCGCCCCTCGACTGATACGGCATATGATCGAGTGTTGGTTTACGGGCGGTTGATTTATCAGCACTCGCGCATGTGACGATAGACTTGGTAAATTAAGTTCTGAGGAGACCGAACGTCTTTTCGACGCGGAATGGACGGATGTGCCGTGGCGAGCGCAGCTGCTCGGACCGTTCAATCGCGCGCGGTCGATCTGGTGCCCTTCAGCCCTTCCCGGTCCGCCCGAGCCCCCGCGCATAGAGCTCTCCCACAATACCACGCCGAAAAATCAGCACGCAGACCATGAAGATCAGCCCGGTGGCGATGGTCACCGGGAAGCCGGAGGTGGCAAGCGTGTTTTCCAGTCCGACCACAAGGCTGGCGCCGATGACCGGCCCAACCATCGTGCCGATGCCGCCCAGAAGCGTCATCAGGATCACCTCGCCCGACATCTGCCAGGTGACGTCGGTAAGCGTGGCGAACTGGAAGACGATGGCCTTGAGGGAGCCCGCCAGCCCGGCCAGCGCCGCAGACATGACGAAAGCGGCGAGTTTGTACTTGGCGACGGAATAGCCCAGCGAAATGGCGCGGCCCTCGTTTTCGCGAATCGAGCGCAGGATCATGCCGAAGGGCGAATTGACGATGCGCCAAACGGAGAAGACGCCGACCAGAAACACCGCCAGCACGAAGTAATACATGTTCAGCGAGACGTTCAGGTCGAGGACGCCGAGCAGCACGCCGCGCGGCACGCCCTGAATGCCGTCCTCACCTTCGGTGAAGGGCGCCTGCACGCAGAAGAAGAAGAACATCTGCGACAGCGCCAGCGTGATCATGGCGAAATAGATGCCTTGCCTTCGAATGGCGAAGAACCCCATGACGAGGCCAAGCAGCGCCGCGCCTGCCATGCCGAGCAGGATGCCCGCCTCCGGCGGCCAGCCCCAGACCTTGACGGCGTGGGCGGTGAAGTAGGCGGCGCCGCCAAAGAAGGTGGCGTGGCCGAACGACAGCAGGCCGGTGTAGCCGAGCAGCAGATTGAACGCGCAGGCAAACAGCGCGAAGCAGAGCATCTTCATCAGGAAGACCGGGTAGACGAGGAAGGGCGCCACCAGCAGCCCCAGTATGCCGAGCCCGACCAGCGTCCATTCGAGCCATGCCGGGGTTTTTCCGGCCGATGTCTCGCGAAGCGTCAGTTCGGCCATCTCGGATGTCCCTTCCACATGTCAGGCGTCCTTTCCGAACAGGCCGGCCGGTCGGACCAGAAGCACGATCGCCATGATGACGAAGACCACGAGGTTGGAGGCCTCGGGGTAGAAGACCTTGGTCAGCCCCTCGGCAAGGCCAAGCATGTAACCGGTGACGATCGCGCCGAGGATCGATCCCATGCCGCCGACCACGACCACAGCGAAGACGACGATGATGAGATCCGAGCCCATCAGCGGGCTCACCTGATAGATCGGTGCGGCTAGAATTCCGGCAAGCCCGGCAAGGGCGGAGCCGAGGCCATAGGTCAGGGTCAGCAGCAGCGGCACGTTGACGCCGAAGGCCTGGACGAGACGGGGATTCTCGGTCGCCGCGCGCAGATAGGAGCCGAGCCTTGTCTTCTCGATCAGCGCCCAGGTTCCGAAGCAGACGATCAGCGAGGCGACGACCACCCAGCCGCGATAGTTGGGCAGGAACATGAAACCGAGATTGGTGCCTCCCGAAAGCAGTGGCGGCACGGCGTAGGCATTTCCCGACACGCCGTAGTAGTAGCGGAATATGCCTTCGAGCACGAGCGCGAGGCCGAAGGTGAAGAGCAGGCCATAGAGCGGATCGGTGTCGTAAAGCCGCGACAGCGCCAGGCGTTCGACGACGACGCCGAAGACGCCGACGATCAGCGGTGCAAGGACCAGGGCCGGCCAGTAGCCGACGCCGAGATAGGTGAGCAGCAGATAGCCGACGAAGGCGCCCAGCATGTACTGGGCGCCATGGGCGAAATTGATGACGCGCAGCAGGCCGAAAATGACAGCCAGCCCCAGGCTCAGCATGGCGTAGAAGGAGCCGTTGATCAGCCCGACCAGCAATTGGCCGAGGAATGCCTGGACGGGAATTCCGAAGATCATCGTCATGGCGTCCTCATACACCCAGAACGTCGTGGAGCAGGCTCATGCGGTCCGCCAGCTCGCCGGTCGGGAACCCGGCGACGATCTTGCCGTGCTCCATCAGGTAGAAACGATCCGCGACACGGCTGGCGAAGCGGAAATTCTGCTCGACCAGCAGGATCGTCATGCCGCGCTTTTTCAGCGTCGCCAGCAGCTCGCCGATGCGCTGCACGATGACGGGAGCAAGGCCCTCGGTCGGCTCGTCGAGAAGCAGCATCTTCACGCCGGTTCGCAGCATGCGCGCGATCGCCAGCATCTGCTGTTCGCCGCCCGACAGCCGCGTGCCGGGGCTGTTGCGCCGCTCCTTCAGATTGGGGAAGAGATCGAATATCTCCTCGACGCTCATGCCGCCCTTGGCAACGACCGGCGGCAGCACCAGGTTCTCGTCGACCGTCAGCGTGGCGAAGATGCCACGCTCCTCCGGCACGAAGCCGATGCCCTGATGCGCGGTCTTGTGGAGCGGCAGCCGCATCAGGTCCGCGCCGTCGAATACGACCTTGCCGGTTCGCTTGCGGATCAGCCCCATGATGGCGCGCAGCGTCGTCGTCTTGCCGACGCCGTTGCGGCCGAGCAGCGTGACCGTCTCGCCGGCAAATACTTCCAGATCGACGCCGTGCAGCGCATGGCCCTCGCCATACCAGGCGTTGAGGCCGCGGACCGCAAGCAGGGGTGCGGCACTAGTCATCGGCGGTGCCCATATAGGCGACCTTCACCCGCTCGTCGCGGCTGACGGTGGCGTAGTCGCCGGCCGCAAGCACCTCGCCGCGCTGCATGACGGTTATCCAGTCGCAGAGATCGGCCACGACCGTCAGATTGTGCTCGACCATCAGCACAGCGCGGTCACTCGCCACCGAACGGATGAGGTCGGAAACCGTGGCCACGTCCTCATGCCCCATGCCGGCCATCGGCTCGTCCAGCAGCAGCACTTTCGGATCGAGCGCCAGCGTCGTGGCGATCTCGAGCACGCGTTTCCTGCCATAGGAGAGATCGCCGGCCAGCCTGTTCTTGGCATCGTCGAGACCGACGGAGCGCAACAGCTCCATCGCACGCGGCGTCAACCGGTCGAGTGCCGCCAGCGAGCGCCAGAACTGGACGCCAAGCCCACCCGGCCGCTGCAGCGCGACGCGCACATTGTCGAGCACGCTGAGATGCGGAAAGATCGCCGATATCTGGAACGAGCGCACCAGCCCCATCCGCGCCACTCTCGCCGGCGAGGTGCGGGTGATGTCGTGGCCGAGCAGTTCGATCCTGCCGCTGGTCGGCGCCAGGAACTTGGTCAGCAGGTTGAAAACGGTGGTCTTGCCGGCGCCGTTGGGTCCGATCAGGGCATGGATGTTGCCATGGCGGACATCGAGGTCGACGTTCTTGACGGCGACGAAGCCGGCGAAATCGCGCCGCAGCCCGCGAGCGGAAAGCACGACAGGCGGCTCGTTTCCGTTGGGGTCGGGCGGCGCCATGGCCGCGCCGATCACTGGGCCGCCGTTGGACAGCCGCTTTCCTTCTCGCTCAGGAAGGCCTCCTTGCCGGGGATGGTGGCGAGGTATTTGTAATAGTCCCAGTCCTTGCTGCTCTCGCTGGGCGCCTTGACCTGGTAGAGATACATGTCATGAACCATGTTGCCGTCCGCCTGCACCTTGCCATTGGTCATCACGGCGTCGTCCACCGGCAACGAATGCAATTGCTTGGCGACGGCCTCGGTCTCGTCGGTGCCGGCCTTGTCGATCGCCTTCAGATACTGCGTCACCGCCGAATAGGTCGCGGCCTGGATCATGTTCGGCATGCGGTTGGTGCGCTTGAAGAAGCGCTGCCCGAACGCGCGGCTCTTGTCGTCGCGATCCCAGTAGTAGCCCTCGGTCAGCACGACGCCCTGCGCGGCCTGGAGACCCAGCCCATGCACCTCGGCCAGCGTGAACAGAAGGGCCGCAAGGCGCTGGCCGCCCTGGACGATGCCGAATTCGGCCGCCTGCTTGATGGAATTGGAGGTGTCGAGGCCGGCATTCGCCAGTCCGATGACCTTGGCGCCCGAAGACTGCGCCTGCAGCAGGAAGGATGAATAGTCGGTCGCCCCCAGGGGATAGCGCACTTCGCCCAACACCTTGCCGCCATGGGCTTCGACGAACTTGGCGGTCTGCTCCTTGAGCGAATAGCCGAAGGCATAATCGACGGTGACGAAGAACCAGCTGTCGCCGCCCTGCTGCACCAGAGAGCCGCCGGTTCCCACCGCCTGCGAATGGGTGTCGTAGGCCCAGTGGAAACCGTAGGGCGAGCACTGCTTGCCGGTGAGTTCGGTGGTCGCCGCGCCGGTGACGATGTCGATCTTCTTCTTTTCCTTGGAAATGCCCTGGACGGCGAGCGCGACCGAAGAGGTCGTCAGCTCCATGATGGCATCGACCTGTTCGGTGTCATACCACTGCCGCGCGATGTTGGAGGCGATGTCCGGCTTGTTCTGGTGATCGGCGCTGATGATCTCGATCGGTGCGCCCTGCACCTTGCCGCCGAAATCCTCGACCGCCATCTTGGCGGCCTCGACCGACCACTTGCCGCCGAAATCGGCATAGACGCCGGACTGGTCGTTGAGGATGCCGATCTTGACCTTGCCATCGGAAATTTCGGCGGCCGAGGCCGGGATCGCCGATGCGGCGAGAAATGCGGCAGAAACGAAATAGCATGCCTTCATGGTATTTCCTCCCATTACGATGAATCCGGCCGCCCCCTACGATCGATCATCTTCAAAGCAATAAACATGAGGAAAATGGGATGATCGGCAAGGGGCCGTTGCCGATTTCATGTCCGAAGCGGCGCACTTCGGTGGCAAAAAGCCACCCATGAGCGCGCCGGAGATGGAACACAACCGTGTGAACCGCCTGGCAGTTTGCCGGAGCCCCGGTCGGCCATGGGTGTCCGCCGCCGGATCGGCAAACGCCTCAGTCCTCGGCGACGACGCGATGGCCCGTTGCCGAGATCGGCTTCACTCCGTCGTGTGCTGTGCTTCACATACATCTGGCTCGAATCCACGGATTACTGAGGCGGAGTTGAGAACCGTGGAGCAGTAGCCACGCCCCAGATGCGAGCGAGGGGGCAAGAGGAGCAGCTATGACAGCAATTCAAACATTTGAGGCGGCCCAGGCAAGCCTGTGTGCTTTTGATATCGATCCTGACAGCCCACCCGCCTTCGTTGCGGCGGATATCGAGATCGCGATTATCGATGATCGATCGCTGATGTGCGACTGCCTGGCAAGAGGTCTTGCGGAAATCGAACCGGCATTTCGTTTCCAGCACTTCTCGAGCATCGAAACCTTCGACGCGGCAGACCTGGAGGAGACCCAACGCATCTCGACGGTGCTGATGTGCGCCGTGTGGTCAAACTCCGAGGCAGACCACCATCTTGCCCGGATCGCCCACCTCAAGGTTACCAGACCCTGGGTGAGCACCATCATCCTGGCCGATATCGAAAATTTCGACGATGTTCACAAAGCGATCGACAATGGCGCATGCGGCTATGTTCCGACGAGCGTCAGCCTGCAAATCGCAGCCAAGGCAATTCATCTCGTCGCGGCAGGGGGAATTTTCATCCCGCCAAGTGTGCTTTTCCAATCGGCGAAAAACGCCAGGGACGGCCACCAGGCCACCAAATCGCAGGCGCAAGAAGACAATTTTTTCACGTCGCGCCAGATTTCGGTCATCGAAGCGCTGCGTCGCGGGAAAGCGAACAAGATCATCGCCTATGAACTCAACATGTGCGAGAGCACGGTCAAGGTGCATGTTCGCAATATCATGAAAAAACTTCGCGCCCGGAACCGGACAGAGGTGGCCTATATCCTGAATACGCCGCCCTATGAGGGTCTCGTCAAGAATTGACCGGCGAGGACAATTTCACTCACCGATCCGAACTTCCGGCGGCAACAAGATGTCCGCCACCGACGTCGCTCAGGATCAGTTTTCGTGGCGCCTCGCCGATCTTGCGGGTCGCGCTCGGGATTTCCTGGTCGAGGCGGGCGAAGCGGCTTCTGCGCTGCGCCGGGTCGGGCACCGGCACGGCTTCGATCAGCCGTTTCGTGTAGGGGTGGCGCGGGTTGGAAAAGACCTGGTCGCGCGTACCCATTTCGACGATCTGGCCGAGATACATGACGGCGACGCGGTCGGAGATATTCTCGACCACCGCCATGTCGTGCGAGATGAAGAGATAGGCGACGCCGAATTCGCGCTGCAACTCCTTCAACAAGTCGAGCACACGCGCCTGCACCGAGACGTCGAGCGCCGAGACGCTTTCGTCGGCGACGATCAGTTTCGGTCGCAAGGCGAGCGCCCGGGCAATGCAGACACGCTGGCGCTGGCCGCCCGAGAATTCATGCGGGTAGAGCTCCATCTGATCTGATGACAGGCCGACGCGCTCGAACAGCGCCGCCACACGGTCCAGGCGTTCTTCCTTCGAAGCTATGCCGTGGATGACAAGAGGCTCGGCGACGAGATCGCCGACACGCATGCGCGGATCGAGCGAGGCGAAGGGATCCTGGAAGATCATCTGCACGTCGCGGCGCACCGCCTTGCGCTCGTCGCGGCCTAAGCCCGACAGATTGCGCCCGCCAATGACGATGTCGCCGCTGTACGGCACCAGCCCGGCCAGCGCCTTGGCGGTGGTCGACTTGCCGCAGCCGGATTCGCCGACCAGCGCCAGCGTCTCGTTGGGCGCGATCGAGAAGCTGACGCCCTCGACGGCATGAACGCGACGGGTGACCTGGCCGAAGAACCCGCCGCGCAAATCGAAGCGGACATGCAGGTCGTTGACCACAGCGACGTCGGCCGGCTTCGCCACCTCGACATCCCTGGATTGCTGGCGGCCGATACCGCTGCCGATGCGCGGCACGGCGGCGAGCAGCTCGCGCGTGTAGTCGGCTTGCGGGCGGGCGAAGATGTCCGATGTCTTGCCCTCCTCGACCATGCGGCCATGCCGCATGATGATGACGCGGTCGGCCATTTCGGCGACCACGCCCATGTCGTGGGTGATCAGGATGACGCTGGTGCCATGCTGTCGCTGCAGGTCGCGCAGCAGTTCCAGCACCTCGCCCTGCACGGTGACGTCGAGTGCCGTCGTCGGCTCGTCGGCGATAAGCACGTCGGGCTCGAGCGCCAGCGCCATGGCGATCATCACCCGCTGCCGCATGCCGCCGGAGAGCTCGTGCGGAAATTGCTTTAGCCGGCTTTCGGCTTCCGAAATGCGCACCGCCTTCAGCGCCTCGACGGCGCGCTGGCGGGCCTCGGCCTGCGACAGGCTGGTGTGCGCCTCGATGGATTCGGTGAGCTGCCGGCCGATCGACAGCACCGGGTTGAGCGAGGTCATCGGCTCCTGGAAAATCATGGCGATGCGGTCGCCACGAATGCGGCGCATCTGGCGCTCGTCGAGGGTTGCAAGATCGGTGTCGCCCATATCCCCTCCACGAAGCCGGATTTTGCCTGACGCTATGCGCGCGGCAGGCTGTGGCAAAAGCTGCATGATCGCCAGCGCGGTCATCGATTTGCCGGAGCCGGATTCGCCGGCAATGCACAGCGTCTCGCCCCGCGAAAGCGTCAGCGACAGGTTGGAGACGACGTCGCGCTCGCCATCCTCGCCGCGCACGCTGACCGAGAGATTGGCGATGTCGAGGATTATTTCGGGGTTTGAGGTCATTGGGAGTGTAGCCCGGGGAGGAATTTACTCCGGCACACCCCCCTCTGGCCTGCCGGCCATCTCCCCCGCAAGGGGGGAGATCGATGATCACTCCGGCTTTCGCCAATCACCACCGCTTGAGAAGAGGCGCAGCGGACAAACCGCCAATCTCCCCCCTTGCGGGGGAGATGTCCGGCAGGACAGAGGGGGGTGCCTTGGCGCCGACGTAGCGTCATTCAAACACGCAGCGCGGGAAGTAGAACGATACCACCCAGTTCGGTATGTCGACGATCTCGCTGATGCGGAGATCGCCGCAGACGGAGGCCAGCATGTAGGCCTCGACGGGGTCTATTCTGTAGCGGCCGGCGAGCAGGTCGACCATCTGGGCGACCGCCTCCCTGGCACCCGCCATCAGGTACGGCCCAATTCCGGTCGTCACCTCATAGCCCTTGGCGTCGAGATGGCGCGTCACCGGGCCCGGCGTGGTGAAGCGCGGCGTCTTCAGCCTGGCGTCCTTGACCAGGTCGAGCTTGAGCGCGACATCCATCGGGCTTTCGATCGCAGTGCCGCAGACCTCGCCGTCGCCTTGCGCGGCATGCGTGTCGCCGACCGAGAACAGCGCGCCCGCCACCTCCACCGGCAGATAGAGCGTGGTGCCGGCGGCGAGGTCGCGGATATCGAGATTGCCGCCGACGCGCCGTGGCGGCACCACCGAGTGCAAGCCTTTCTCGGCAGGCGCGTTGCCGATGGTGCCGGCGAACGGCTTCAGCGGCACACGGGCGTTCTTGCCGAACAGCGCCGGCTCCAGCGAGGCGGCATCGTATTTCCAGATGTTGAGCGCCGGCTCCTTGAAGTCGTCGGCGAGCAGGCCGAAACCCGGAATGTTGGCCGTCCAGCCGAAGCCGGACGGTTTGAACAGCTCGATCGTCACCTTCAGCGCGTCGCCCGGTTCGGCTCCCTCGACGAAGATCGGACCGGTGACCGGGTTGACCCTGGCGAAGTCCATCCTGGCGACATCGGCGACGGTGCTGTCGGCCTGCAACTGACCGCCGCCGGCATCAAGGCACTGGAACTCGATGGTCGAGCCGGGCGCCACCCGCTCGGCCGGGACAAAGGAATTGTCCCAGCCGAAATGATGATGGCGCCCGTGGATGGTGTAGTCGCAGTTATTGCACATCTTTTACATACACATTGTCGTAGTTGATCGGGATATGGACCGGGTCGACATAGAGGTTGTCGGCGCCGCCCATGCGGGCTGATTTCATGGTGAAGCGCTGCTCGTTGAAGACCGGCGCCCAGGGTGCGTCCTCCATCACCTTGTCGTAGATGGCGCTCCACATCTTGTCGCGCTCGGCAGCCTTGGCGGGATCGACCACCGAGTCGGCCTCGGCCGCCTTGGCGTCGAGGTCCTTGTTGCAATACCACGACCAGTTCCAGCCACCCGGCACGGCGCCGGCACAGCCGAGGATCGGGCCGTAGAAGTTGGAGGGATCCGGGAAGTCGGCGATCCAGGCCATGCCGCCGGACCAGATCATCGGCGCGCCTGCCTTGTCGCCGCCGGCGGCGATGACATTGGCCTGCGCCAGCGACTGGATGCCGGCCTTGATGCCGATCGCCGCCAGGTCCTGCTGGATCGCCTGGGCGATGCGCGGGTTGGGATCGGTGTTCATCGCGAAGAGCTGCGTCTCGAACCCGTCGGGATGGCCGGCCTCGGCAAGCAGCGCCTTGGCCTTGGCGACGTCATAGGGATAGCCCTTGTATTCCTTGTCGTAGCCCGGCATCGACGGCGGCAGCGGCTGGTTGGCCGGCACGGCGCGGCCGTTGATGATCTGGATGATGCGCGCCTTGTTGATCGCCATGTTGACGGCCTGGCGCACCTTCACATTGTCGAACGGCGCCATGGTGATGTTCATGGTGATATAGCCGGTGTGCAGCTGACCGCCTTCGACGACGCGGGCCTTCTGCTCGGGATCGGCCATCACCTCCTGGAACTTGGCCGGCGGAATGCCGTCGCCGGGCACGTCGATCTCGCCCTTCTGCAGGCGCAGCAACGCCACGATCGGCTCCTGGCCGATCTCGAAGGTGATCTTGTCCAGATGCGGCAGGCCCTTGTGCCAATAATCCGCATTGCGTTCGAAGACGATGCGCTGGCCGAGCGTCCATTCGGCCAGCTTGAAGGCGCCGGTGCCGACCGGATGCTTGCCGAAATCGGCACCGTATTTCTCGACCTCTTCCTTCGGCACGACATGGGAGAAGTTGATGGCCATGACATGCAGGAAGGTGGCGTCGGGCCGGGTCAGTTCGAACTTGACGGTATAGGGATCGAC
This sequence comes from Mesorhizobium opportunistum WSM2075, assembly GCF_000176035.2. Lineage (NCBI taxonomy): Bacteria > Pseudomonadati > Pseudomonadota > Alphaproteobacteria > Hyphomicrobiales > Phyllobacteriaceae > Mesorhizobium > Mesorhizobium opportunistum. The sequence continues at coordinate 719,385 of NC_015675.1, forward strand.
CACGGTGATACCGGAGAGGCTTGTCGCCTTGCCGGCGGCGACATCGTCATAGCCCTTGATCGAGCCGAAGAAGCCGGCGCCGGGGCTCTGCGTCTTCGGATTGGTGACGCGGTCGAGCGAATACTTCACGTCGTCGGCCGTCATCTCGCGGCCATTGTGGAATTTCACGCCGTGGCGCAGCTTGAAGGTGAAGGTCTTGCCGTCGGGCGAAATCTCGTAGCTCTCGGCCAGGTCGGGCTTGAGGTTGGTGGTGCCGGGCTCATAGTCCATCAGCCCGTCGAACAGGCTCTTGATCATCGACCAGTTCTGCCAGTCGTAGCCGATCGCCGGATCGAGGGTGGCGACGTCGTCCTTGTAGGTGATGGTGATGGCGCCGCCCTGCTTGGCGTTGGGATCGACAGCGTCCTCGGCGCGGACGCTGGTCATGCCGAGCATCAGCGCCAAGGCCGATGCCGCTACCGTGGATGCGAGAAACTTTTTCATTGTTATGTTCCCTTTCTCTGTTTGTTTTCGGTCATATCCTGATTGTCAATCGAGCTTGATGCGGGGGTCGATGAAGGGCGCGATGATGTCGGCCAGGAGATTGCCGAGCACGATGGCGAAGGCCGACACCAGCGTGACGCCCATGATGATCGGAATGTCGACGCGCTGGATGGCCTGCCATGCCAATTGGCCGATGCCGGGCCAGCCGAACACGCTTTCGACGACGACGATGCCGCCCATGAAGATGCCGATGTCGATGCCGATCATGGCGATGACCGGCAGAATGGCGTTGGGCAGTGCATGGCGGAAGATGATGGCGCTGCGGGCCAGGCCCTTGGCACGCGCGGTGCGCACATAATCCTGGCGCAGCACGTCGATCATCGACGAGCGCATCATGCGGGCGTACCAGCCGGCGCCGAGGATGCCCATGGTCAGCGACGGCAGCACGAGATGGCGCCAGGTGCCGTAGCCGCCGATCGGAAACCAGCTTAGCCGCACGGCAAAGACGTAGAGCAGCAACAGGCCGACGACGAATTGCGGCGCCGAGACGCCGACGAAGGAAGCGACCATCAAGGTCTGGTCGGCGGCGGTGCCGCGCTTGACGGCGGCGATCAGGCCCATGGAGAGCCCGATCAGCAGCTCGCACAGGATGGCGCCGACCATCAAAAGCAGGCTCGCCGGCAGCCGCGAGACGATCAGCTCGGTGACCTCGGAGCGCTGGATGTAGGAACGGCCGAGATCGCCGCTGGCGAGCTTCGTGAGATAGCGCCAGTACTGGACGACGAAGGGCTGGTCGAGGCCGAGCTGCTGGCGGATGTTCTCGACCGTCTGCGGCGTGGCGCTGCGGCCGGCGATCTGGCGCACCGGATCGGCCGGCAGGAGATAGAGCAGCGCGAAGGTGATCAGCGAGACGCCGAGCAGGATGAGCAGCGACTGGATCAGGCGGCGGCCGAGATAGGCGATCATGCCCGGCCTCTTTGCGTCGGATCGAGGATGTCGCGCAGCGCGTCACCGATCAGGTTGAAGGCGAGCGCCAGCGCCAGGATCGCGGCACCGGGGAAGAACACCAGCCAGGGTGCCGCCTGGAAGTAGGTCTGGTTCTCGAAAATGATGTTGCCCCAGGACGCGGTCGGCGGCTGGACGCCGATGCCGAGGAAGGAGAGCGTCGCCTCGAGCAGCACGGTGGTGGAGATGCCGAGCGTGCCCCAGACGATAATGGTCGGCAGCAGATGCGGCAGGATGTGGCGGAACAGGATGCGCGGCGCGCCGGCGCCGATGGTGCGTTCGGCATCGATGAACTCACGCTCGGCGAGCGAGGAGGTTTCGGTGTAGATGACGCGCGCGGTCTGCACCCAGTTGACCAGGGCGATGACCATGGCGACGATCCACAGGCTGGGCTGGAACACCGCCGCCAGGCAAATGGCGAGCAGCAGTGCCGGAAAGGCCATCATCAGGTCGGTGAAGCGCATCAGCGCGCCGCCGATCCAGCCGCGGAAATAGCCGGCGGTGACGCCGACAAAAGTGCCGATCAACAGCGCCACGCCATTGGCGACGATGCCGATGATCAGCGAGGTGCGGGCGCCGTAGAGGATGCGGGTCAACAAATCGCGGCCGAGCAGGTCGGTTCCGAGCCAGAATTTGGCATCCGGCGGCAAGGGCGAGCCTTCGATGGTCAGGCCGTCGAACATCTGTTCGTTGGGATCGTAGCCGGTCAGCCATGGCGCCAGCACTGCGCCGGCAACAACGACGGCAACGATGACCAGGCCGAGCAGCGCCAGACGGCGTTTGACCAGCCGGCGCCAGACGCCGGGACGCGGCTTGGCCGGCATGCGCGACGGGGCCGCAAGATCAGGCGCGATGGGACTGGTCATCGCCGCCTTCCTCGTCTGTTGCTTCCTCACCCGTTGCTTCGGCACTTGTCATCGCCACGATGCGGCGTGCGGCATCCTCGACGCTGATCTGCCAGCTCATCGCCAGGGAACGCAGCTGCGCATAGGCGCGCTCGTCGTCGGTGCCTTTCGACAGCGCCGCCACCGCGCGCACGATGGTCTGGCGCTCGGCGACACGCTGGCGGAGCGAGGCAATCTCGCTGGCCAGGTGTTTGCGCGCCTCGAAACTTTGGCGGGCAATCAGCAGCGCGCTGTAGACGCCGGCATTGCCGACCGGCTTCAAGAGCTGCGCGTCGGCGTTGTGCGACAAAGCCCATTCGATGCGGCCTGGCGCCTCGGAGCCGATCAGCGCCACCAGCGGCATCGACGCTTCGCCCGGTTTCCACGGGAATTGCTCGTCGAAGCCGAGATCGGCGTCGAAGAAGACAAAATCGGCGGCCAGCACCTCGGGCGGCAGTTCCGGCCAGCAGTCCAGCGTGACCAGGCCGATTGCCGACAACTGCCTGGTGATTGCCTGCACAGTCGGATGCGGGCGATGCAGGATGAAAGCCCTGGCGCCGCCGAGATTGGGGATGCGGGAGATTCTCGTCACGACACCACCCTCAGGCGCGGGCGGCCGAACGTTTTTGCCGGGTCGTAGCGCGACAGATAGGGGTCCGGTGCGACCTCGTCCTCGCGGCTGACGACCTCGAAGAAGCCGTCCGCGATCCGCCCGATGATCACCGGCAGTGTCGCGTGCTGGGAATGGGCGTCGATGGCAATCGGCCCGAGCCGGGTGGAGAAGCGGCGTTCGGCGAAGGCCTTGGAAAATTCCGCCGGACCGGCGTCGGGATCGCGCGAGAGCACGTCGGCCATCACCTGCACGGAGGCATAGGCGGAGGCCTCGAAGGACGAGGCGAAGGCGGCCGGCCGTGGCGCGAAATAGGGCCCGACCGACAGATGCCCCTTACCGGATTCGCCGATCGCCGGCAGCTCGCCCTCGGTGAGGTTGCAGGAGATGACGGGGCAGGTTTCCGGACTGAAGGCGGAATCGTCCCTGCCCAAGTCGCGATAGGCGGCCAGGAAGGCGTAGGATGAGGTGCCGATCAAATTGTTGAGGATGAAGCTCGGCCGCGTCGCCCGGATTTCCGCGATCAGGCGCGTCACGTCGGTCTCGCCGATGCGCAGATAGCGTTCGCCCAGCACCTTGCCGCCGGCATCCGCGATCAGGTCGCGGGCGACGCGGTTCATCTCCCAGCCCCAGATGTAGTTCGAGCCGAGCAGGAAGCCGTTGGCGCCGAAGCGCGGCGCGACATGGGCCATCAGCGGCACCAAATGCTGGTTGGGGCAAGCGTGCATGTAGACAACATGCTCGTTGGCCTCGAACCCTTCATAGGGGCAGGCGTACCAGAGCATGCCGCCCGCCTTCTCGAGCACCGGGATCGTCTCCTTGCGGCTCCAGGAGGTGACGCAGCCGACGACATGGCGGGCGCTGCTGGTCTTGAAGATGTCCTCGCAGAGCGTCGCGTAGCGATCCGCATTGCTTTGCGGATCGCGCTCGATCGGCACCAGCTCGATACCATGGCCGCGATCCGCATTGATGTCGGCTATGGCGCGCATGGCGCCCATGCGGCACGCATCGGAGACGAGTTGGTAGCTCCCCGAACGGGAATAAAGGATGCCGATCTCGATGCGCCGTTTCAAACAGGACCCCAGAAATGACAATGCCCCGCAGCCTGCGCCCGGAAGGGCGAGGCATACGAGGCATGTTTGCCGCCCGGCGATCAGGGCCGGTATTTCGCCTTAGCGTATTCCGTCCGGCGGGTCAGTCAAGCCCTTACCAGCGCGACACGCAACGCCACGGCTCGCCAATCGGCCGTGACGGCTATCTGGCTGTCGCTCTTTGGCTGTGTTGGCGGGCATAGGACACACAGGCGTCCACCGTGCTGACACAGAGCGCATCGCGACTGTTCGGCAAATTGTTGTCGCCGGCATAGGCGACTTCGGCGACGCGGCCGTCGACCATGCGTATTTGCGTGTCGCAATAGCCGCCGGGAGCGACATTGACGGAGCCGCCGACCGTCGGGATCGCACCTAGCGCCAGTGTTGGGACGACAATGCTGAGATTGCCGCGCTGAACGACGCGCTTGTAGGTCCAGATCTGGCCAGACCCGCCAGCGTCCGCGGTGGCGGTCGGAAAGCCCGCGCACATTCGAACATCGGCTTCGCTGAGGCCGACCATCTCTTTGCGAGCCGCCGCCGTCGTGGGATCAACCTTGGCGATGCGCGATGTATCGTCGGGAATGACGCAGGATGACTGGACGCCGACGACAAGAATAGGAAGGGCAAGCTTTCTAATACAGGAAAATGTCATACCGATTTTCGGATTTGCCCTGTTGTGGGATTTTGCGTGGCGCCCGGCCGCTCCCTCTACCTAGGCAAGCAGGCGAGCGGATCAACCCGTGCAGCTTCACGAAAAAGTGGCCGAGGCTGCAACATCAAGGATTGCGCGTCACGAGACGTGGCGCCGCACCAAATCAATGCCCCTGCAACTGCCGCCGCCGCCAGGCGGCAGGCGCTTCGCCGACCCGTTCGCGGAAGAAGCGTGAGAAGTAGGCCGGATCGTCGAAGCCGATCTCGTAGGTGATGTCCTCGACGGTGCGGACGGTGAACAGAAGCAGCCGCTTGGCCTCCAGCAGCCGCCGCTCGCCGACGACGCGCTTGACGCCGCTGCCCAGCACCGCGCGGCTGGCCTTGTCGAGGAGATGCGGCGTCGTGGCCAGCGCTTCGACGTAGCGGTCAACCGGCCAGTTGTCGCGGAAATGGGCATCGACGAGACGGCGCAGGCCCTGCGCCAGCGAGGCTTCGGATGAGCCTGCGGCGTCCTTCACCTCGGGGCCGAGACGCGCGATATGGGAGAGCGCGACGGCGATCAGCGACGGCAAGGTCTTGTCGTTGCCGGCCTGCGCTTCGGTGTATTCGGCGGCGATCATGTCCAGCACCGCCGCCAGCCGTTTCCAGGCGGCGTGCTGCGGCAGGCCGTCGGCGAAGACCGGCCTGTCCAGCGGCAGCAGGCTGTGCGCTTCTATTGCCGCGAGCGCATCGTCGGCGACTGAAACGACGATCGCGTCGGTGCCGGGGCCGATCGAGAAGCCATGCACGACATTGCTCGGCACGAAGCTGACGGCTGGCGCCGAAAAGTCCCAGGATTGGTCCTCGATGCGATAGGTGCCGGAGCCGCTGGTCCAGTAGGTGATCTGGCCCATCTGCGGATGCTTGTGCGCGGCGACCTGGCCGAGATGGATATTGCTACGCGCAAGCACTGTCTCGACATGCAGGAAACCGACATCGAGCGGCCGCACGGGCTCGCCATAGACGAAGAAATCGGGGATGGAGTTCTGGCTCATGGCGCCGGAAAAAGTCCAATCGGTTTTGCGGTTCCGTCCATAGCTGATCCTCGGCCCGGACGCTAGGATCGCATACCAAGTGGAGGAACATCATGCGGTCAGAAGATTTCCGTGCCGACAGAGCGCGCCCGTTCACGGGCGCCGAATATCTGGAGAGCCTGCGCGACGGCCGTGAGGTCTTTATCAACGGCGAACGCATCGCCGACGTCACCACGCATCCGGCGATGCGCAACTCGGCGCGGTCGCTGGCACGCCTCTACGACGCGCTGCATGACCCCAAGCGGCGCGAGACGCTGACCACGGCCACCGACACCGGATCGGGCGGCTACACCCACAAATATTTCCGTGTCGCGAAATCCTCCGGCGAACTCGCCGCCCAGCAGACGGCGATCGCCGAGTGGTCGCGCATGTCCTATGGCTGGATGGGCCGCACGCCCGACTACAAGGCGGCGCTGATGAACACGCTCGGCGCCAATGCCGACTGGTACGGACCGTTCAAGGCCAATGCGCTCGCCTGGCACAGCAGAGCCCAGGAAGCCGTGCTATTCATGAACCACGCCATCGTCAACCCGCCGATCGACCGCCACAAGCCGGCAGAGCAGGTGAAGGACGTTTTCGTCCACATCACCAAGGAGACCGATGCCGGCATCTACGTCTCCGGCGCCAAGGTGGTGGCGACGTCCTCGGCGCTGACACATTACAATTTCCTGGCGCAAAGCTCGGCGACCGTCACCGAGGATCCTTCGCTGTCGGTGATGTTCATCGTGCCGATGAACGCGCCGGGGATAAAGATGTTCTGCCGCGTCTCCTATGAGCAGACGGCCAACACGGCGGCGGCACCGTTCGACTATCCGCTGTCGTCGCGCTTCGACGAAAACGATGCGATCCTGGTGCTCGACAATGTGTTCATCCCCTGGGAGGACGTGCTGGTGCTGCGTGACGCGCAAAAGATCCTATCGTTCCATCCGGCGTCGGGCTTCATGCATGGCTACTGCTTCCAGGGCTGCACGCGCTTTGCCGTCAAGCTCGACTTCCTCGCCGGCCTGCTGGCCAAGGCGCTGCGCGCCACCGGCGGCGATGCCTTCCGCGGCAACCAGGCGGCACTGGGCGAGGTTATCGCGCTCCGGCACATGTTCTGGAGCTTTTCCAACGCCATGGCCTACAATCCGATCCCGTGGGCGAATGGCGCGGTGCTGCCCAATCTGGAAGCCGCATTGGCCTACCGCACCTTCATGTCGGAAGCTTATCCGCGCGTCATCGACACCGTGCGCCGGGTGATCGCGTCCGGGCTGATCTACCTGCCGTCGTCGGTGCGCGACTTCAACAATCCCGAGATCGACAAATATCTGGCGCAGTATGTGCGCGGCTCCAACGACATGGGCCATGTCGAGCGCATCAAGATCATGAAGCTGCTGTGGGACGCGACCGGCACCGAATTCGGCGGCCGCCACGCGCTCTATGAGCTGAACTATGCCGGCGCGCCGGAAGAGGTGCGGCTGCAGGTTCTGAAGGGCGCCGAACGCGGAGGCCGGCTGAAGGCGATGGAGGAACTGGTCGACACCTGCATGGCCGACTATGACGAGAACGGCTGGACGGGCGATACCTGGCTCAATCCGGTTCCCGCCTCGGCCGGGTGAACGCCGATGGCCACGCAGATTTCGAAGGCCGATTTCCGCGACGCCATGGCAAGGGTCTGCGCTCCGGTCAACATCGTCACCACCGATGGCCCGGCGGGGCGCGGCGGCTTCACCGCCACCGCCATGTGCAGCGTCTCCGACGAGCCGCCGACGCTGCTGGTGTGCATGAACGGACGTTCGGCGCAGGCCGCCATGTTCCTCGCCAACCGGCGCTTCTGCGTCAACGTGCTGACGCATGACCATATGCATCTGGCGGGAAAGTTCGCCGGCGCGACCAAGGACATGGAAGCACGCTATTCGGCGGCGCGCTGGCAGACGCTGACGTCGGGCACGCCGGCGCTGTCGGACGCGATCGTCAATTTCGACTGCGAGATCGAGGACGTGCATATCGTCGGCACGCACAATGTGATGATCGGCCGCGTCATCGACGTCAGGCACGGCAGCGGCGGCTCGGCGCTGCTCTATGTCGACCGGAATTACACGCAGCCGACGCGGTTGGGCAGTTTTGGCGGGTGAGCCTCAGCTCTCGCCGTCGATCAGGGTTTCCAGGAGATCGAGCAGCTGCTCCAGCCGCTCATGGCCAAAGCGGCGTTCGATGTCGTCGTAAATGACGCGGCGTTCGGGCGAGAGAGCATCGATCAGGGCGGAACCCGCCGGGGCGATGGTCAGGACGACGCGGCGGCCGTCGCCTTCCGCCTTGTTGCGGGTGATGAATTTGCGTCCCTCGAGCGCCTTGATGATGCGTGTCAGGCTGGGCGGCAGCACCGAGGCGCGGTCGGCCAGCTCCGTCGCCTCGACCGGGCCGGCTTCGCTCAGCACGCGCAGCACGCGCCATTGCTGTTCGGTCACGTCATGGGCGGCAAGCATAGGACGAAACCGCGCCATCACCACTTCACGGGCGTGAAGCAATGCCATCGGCAGGGAGCGACGAGTATTTTCCGGCAGCAAGTGAAATTCTCTCCAACGCTGGCTTGCGATCGGTAGCGGGCTTTGCCCAGCAGCGCTGGCCCTCAGCGCCGTCACCGTCATCCCGTATCGTCGTGCCAAGCCCGATGCAAGACTTGACTTCGGCGGGATCGCATGTAATTAACGCGTTAATTATAACAAAGCAATGTTCCAGGGAACGAGACGCGGTGCCTCACTTCTCCATCGAGTATTCGGCCAATCTCGATGCCAAGGTCGATATGGGCGAATTATGCGGGCTGGTGTTGCGCACGCTGCTGGACACCGGGCTGTTCGAGACCGGCGCCGTGAGGGTGCGGGCCTTTCGCGCCGACGCGTATGCCATTGCCGACAGGCTGCCGGAAAACGCCTTCCTCGACATGTCGTTTCGCATCGGGACCGGCCGGAGCGCCGAGGACAAGAAACGGACGGGAGAGGCCGTCTTCACGGCCGTAAGCGAATATCTGGCGGTGCTGTTCGAGAGCCCGCATTTCGCCTTGTCGCTGGAGATCAGGGAAATCGACCCAGTGCTGAGCTGGAAGAAAAACGCAATCCACCCGCGGCTGCGCGGCAAGTGACGGAAGCTGATATGTCCGATCTCGAAGGCAATCTGAAAAAGGCCGAAGCCTATCTGGCCCGCTTCAAGCGCGACGGTGTGCTGAACCAGATCGGCGGCGAGGCGGTGCCGGCAGCCGACGGCTCGAGCTTCGAGACCATGTCGCCGGTCGATTTGAAGCCGCTGGCCAAGGTCGCGCGCGGCAGTGCCGCCGATATCGACCGCGCCGCCAAGGCGGCGAAGGCTGCGTTCCCAGCCTGGGCCGCCATGCCCGGCGAAGCGCGCAAGAAGCTGCTGCACAAAATCGCCGACGCCATCGAGGCACGCGCCGAGGAGATCGCTCTCGTCGAATGCATGGATACCGGCCAGGCGCTGAAGTTCATGGCCAAGGCAGCGTTGCGCGGCGCGGAGAACTTCCGCTTCTTCGCCGATCGTGCGCCGGAAGCGCGTGACGGCGAGACGCTGCGGACGACAGGCCAGGTCAACATCACCACGCGCGTGCCGATCGGTCCGGTCGGCGTCATCACGCCGTGGAACACGCCGTTCATGCTGTCGACCTGGAAGATCGCGCCGGCGCTGGCCGCCGGCTGCACCGTCGTTCATAAGCCGGCTGAGTTTTCGCCGCTGACCGCACGGCTGCTGGTCGAGATTGCCGAGGAGGCCGGCTTGCCGAAGGGTGTGTGGAACCTGGTCAATGGCCTCGGCGAGCATGCCGGCAAGGCGCTGACCGAGCATCCCGACATCAAGGCGATCGGCTTCGTCGGCGAAAGCCGCACCGGCTCGATGATCATGAAACAGGGCGCCGACACGCTGAAGCGCGTGCATTTCGAACTTGGCGGCAAGAACCCGGTGATCGTCTTCGCCGACGCCGATCTCGAACGTGCCGCGGATGCGGCGGTGTTCATGATCTACTCGCTCAACGGCGAGCGCTGCACCTCGTCGTCACGACTGCTGGTCGAAGCTTCCGTGTACGACAAGTTCACCGATCTGGTGGCGGAAAAGGCAAAGCGCATCACAATAGGCCATCCGCTCGACCCCAAGACCGTTGTCGGACCGCTGATCCATCCGGTGCACGAGGAAAAGGTGCTGTCCTATATCGAGATCGGCAAATCGGAGGGCGCGGTGGTCGCCGCCGGCGGCGGCAAGTTCGCCGGACCGGGTGGCGGCTGCTATGTCAGCCCGACGCTGTTTACCGGCGCCACCAACACAATGCGCATCGCCCAGGAGGAGATTTTCGGGCCGGTGCTGACGGCAATCGCCTTCAAGGACGAGGCGGAGGCGCTGGCGCTCGCCAACGACACGCAGTACGGCCTGACCGGCTATCTCTGGACCTCGGACGTGACCCGCGCCTTCCGCTTCACCGATGCGCTGGACGCCGGCATGATCTGGGTCAATTCGGAGAATGTGCGGCATCTGCCGACGCCGTTCGGCGGCGTCAAGAACTCCGGCATCGGCCGCGACGGCGGTGACCATTCCTTCGATTTCTACATGGAGACGAAGAACATCGCCTTCGCCACTTCAGCGCACGCGATCCAGAAACTCGGCGGCTGACGGAGGAAATCAGATGCCCTTGCCCAAGCCCAACCTCTATCCCGCCTTCAACATCGTGCGCCTCAGCCATGTCGAGCTGGCCGTCACTGACCTCGCCAGATCGCGCGCGTTCTATGTCGACACGCTCGGCCTGCAGGTCACCGACGAGACATCGGGCGCCATCTACCTGCGCGCCATGGAGGAGCGTGGCCATCATTGCATCGTGCTTCGCAAGGCGACGACGCCGGAAGCGCGCGATCTCGGCTTCAAGGTCTTTTCCGACGAGGATCTCGACAAGGCGGTGCATTTCTTCAAGGGCAAGGGCCTGCCGGTGGAATGGGTCGAGCGGCCCTACCAGTCGCGCACCTTCCGCACCCGCGACCCGCACGGCATTCCGCTGGAGTTCTATGCCCAGATGGAAAGGCTGCCGCCGATCCACCAGAAATATGCGCTCTACAAGGGCGTCAAGCCGCTGCGCATCGACCACTTCAATTGTTTCTCGCCCAATGTCGACGAGTCCGTCGGCTTCTACAACGAGCTCGGCTTCCGGGTCACCGAATACACCGAGGATGCGGCAACCGGGAAGCTGTGGGCGGCCTGGACGCACCGCAAGGGCGGCGTCCACGACATCGCCTTCACCAATGGCATCGGCCCGCGCCTGCATCACGTCGCCTTCTGGGTGCCGACGCCGCTCAACATCATCGACCTGCTCGACCTCATGGCGACGACCGGCTATCTGCCGAACATCGAGCGCGGCCCCGGCCGCCACGGCATTTCCAATGCGTTTTTCCTCTATGTCCGCGACCCGGACAACCACCGCATCGAGATCTACTGCTCGGACTACCAGACGGTCGATCCCGATCTCGAGCCGATCAAGTGGGACCTCAAGGATCCGCAGCGCCAGACGCTGTGGGGCGCACCGGCGCCGAAAAGCTGGTTCGAGGAGGGTAGCACCTTCGCCGGCGCGGCGGCACGCCAGCCGGATTTGACGGCGTCGCCGATCATCGCGCCGTGACGGGATTTTAGAGATGTCAGAGTTCTACGGCGCCCCCCTCTGTCCTGCCGGACATCTCCCCCTCAAGGGGGGAGATTGGCTGGCCTTCCGGCCCGCGATCTTCTCGCAACGCTGGAAGTTGGCGAAAGCAGTGACAAAATCCAATCTCCCCCCAAGAGGGGGAGATGTCCGGCAGGACAGAGGGGGGCGCCGTAGAACTCTGTCCCTGCAGACATCCATCGCCACCACCGGAGCCGCAGCATGACCCCGCCCCGGCTCGCCACCTTCACCGCCGACGGCAAGACGCGCTATGGCGCGGTCACCGGCCAGGGCGTCGTCGACCTGTCGGCCCGCTACGCCCAGTGGCCGACATTGCGCGAAGTGATCGAGACCGGCGCCTTGCGGCGGCTGGCGGAAGAGGCCGAGGCGTTCGCCGTCGATTTCCCGCTCGAAGCCATCGCCTACGACATCCCGATCCCATCGCCGGAGAAGATCATCTGCGTCGGCGTCAATTATCCGGATCGCAACGAGGAGTACAAGGACGGCCAGGCGGCGCCTTCGAACCCCTCGCTGTTCATCCGCTTTCCGCGCTCCTTCGTCGGCCATGACGCGCCACTGGTACGGCCGCCGGAATCGCCGCAACTCGACTATGAGGGCGAGATCGTCATCGTGATCGGCAAGGGCGGCCGGCGCATCGCCGAGACCGATGCGCTCGGCCACATTGCGGCGCTGTCGCTGTGCAATGAAGGCACCATCCGCGACTGGGTGCGGCATGCCAAGTTCAACGTCACGCAAGGCAAGAATTTCGACCGCACGGGCTCGATCGGCCCATGGCTGGTGCCGTTCACGGATGAGGCGCAGATCGCCGATATCGCGCTCTCCACCCGCGTCAATGGCGAGATCCGCCAGCAGGATCGAACCAGCCGGATGATCTTTCCCTTCCGCAAGATCATCAACTACATCTCGACCTTCACCACGCTGGTGCCGGGCGATATCATCGTCACCGGTACGCCGACCGGCGCCGGCGCCCGTTTCGATCCGCCGATCTGGCTGAAGCCGGGCGATGTGATCGAGGTCGAGGCCGACGGTATCGGCCTGCTTCGCAACGGTGTCGTCGACGAGGCAAGCGTATGACCCCCGAGCAAGTCGAAGACGCCGCGGCGCGGCTGTTCGAGGCCGAGCGGTCGCGCCGGCAGATGCGGCTACTCAGCCTCGATTTTCCCGAGGCAACGATGGAGGACGCCTACCGCGTCCAGGCGGCGCTCGTGGCGCGCAAGATCGGCGCCGGGCTGAAGCCGAAGGGCTGGAAGATCGGCCTGACCTCCAAGGCGATGCAATATGCGCTGGCCATCGACACGCCGGATTCGGGCGTGCTGTTCGACGATATGTTCTTCAGCGACGGCGCTGCGGTTCCGGCCGGCCGTTTCATCCAGCCGCGCGTCGAGGCCGAGATCGCCTTCGTCATGAAGGCGCCGCTGAAGGGGCCCGGCGTGACCCTCTTCGACGTACTCAACGCCACCGACTACATCACGCCGGCGCTCGAAATCCTCGACACGCGCATCGAGCGTGTCAATGCCGAGACCAAGAAGGTACGCACCTTTTTCGACACGATTTCCGACAATGCCGCCAATGCCGGCATCGTCATCGGCGGCCGGCCCCAGCGGCCCGATGAAGCCGACATGCGCTGGATCGGCGCCATCGTCTCGCGCAATGCCGAGGTCGAGGAGACCGGGCTTGGCGCCGGCGTGCTCAACCATCCGGCGATGGGCATCGCCTGGCTGGCGGACCGGCTCGCCCGCTACGGCATGTCGATCGCCGCTGGCGAGGTGGTGCTGTCGGGCTCGTTCGTGCGGCCGGTCGAAGCGCGACCCGGCGATACCATCGTTGCCGATTTCGGCAGTTCGGGAACGGTCAGCATCCATTTCGCGAAGAGCTGACGGCGCGGTCGCCAGCAGCGCTCACGTGCCCCGCAGGTAAGCCACTACCACGTCGGCGGCGATGGTCGAGATGCGCATGCCGGCATTCCTGTTGATGTCACCCTCGACGCGGCTCTGCACCCAGCCGAGGAAAGCAAAGGCGCGTAGCGCTGAAAACAGCGGCAAGGACGCGATGTCCTCTGGCGTCAGGTCTCGCTCCTGGCGGTAGCCATCGAGCAGCGACGCCTCGATCAGCGGATAGATCGCTTCGTCGCGGTTCTGGTAGAGTGCCACGGCAAGATCGTAGACGTGCCAGCCATGGCCGCAATCGTCGAAGTCGATGATCTGGATGGCGTCGCCGTCGAGCAGAACGTTCTCGCGCACCAGATCGGCATGGATCAGGCCGAAATTGCGCGCGCTACGCTCATGCCGCGATAGCGCCGCGACCGCCTTCTCGTGGGCACGGAACACCAGTTCGCGGCTGATATCGTCGAGAAACGGGCAGGTTTCGAAACGGCCCCATATGGGGGTCGCACCGAAAAAGCCTTCGAAATCCCAGCTGTGACGGGCAAAGCCCGGCGGCGTCGCCCAGCCGGCGGCGGCATTGTGCATGCGGGCGATGGTTCGCCCGATGGCCGTGAATACCCGCCTTGCCTGTTCGGGCGCATAGCCGAGCGGCACGCCGCGCGCGCCGACAGCGCGGCCTTCCAGCCAGCTCAGACAATCGACCTGACGCGGCGCCGCTGTGCCGGTGCCGACCGGCACGAACAGATCGCCGTTCAACGTCGGCACCGGGGACGGCGTGGCGACCCCGGCCGATTGCAGGAAGCCCATCCACTGCAATTCCGAAGACAGCGCGGCATCCGAGTGATAGCCCGGCCTGTGGATGCGCATGGCGGCCGGCTGGCCATCGGGCAAGCGAATGCGGAAGACCGCATTCTCGCGGTATTTCAGCAGTTCCGGTTCACCGTCGCGAACGCCCCAATGTTCGAGCGCACGCCTGGCAAGCGCGGTGACATCCGCTTCCGTCTCGGGCTCCGATTGCGCGAAAACAGCGCTCACGCCGTAACCCCGCCGACTTCTTCAAGCACTTCGTTCAGGGTTGCGATCAAGAGATCGGCATTGTCGCGCGAAAACGGCATTGGCGGGCGTATCTTCAGCACATTGCCATGAATGCCGGTCTTGCCCATCAGCACGCCGCGATGGCGCATTGCGTTGATGACACGCCCGGCAATGTCAGGCGCGGGCTCGCGGGTCTCACGGTCATGGACCAGCTCGGCGCCGAAGAACAAACATGAAGTAATCGCGGAAGCGGTGGCCACCTGAGATGTGGCGGCGATGTTCGAACATCTGGCCGGCTGGCTGTCCTCCGATAGGATGAAGAACGGGCTCTCGATCGACACCGGGCCCAGCCACCGAACGGAGGACAGCCATGGAACACTATATCGGTCTCGACGTATCCATGAAAGAGACGGCAATATCGATCCGGCAGAACGGTAAGAGGATTTGGCGGGGCAAGTGCGCGTCCGATCCGCAACTGCTTGCGGCGGTGATCCGCAAGCGCGCACCGCATGTCCGGCGGGTCGTGTTCGAAACGGGGCCGCTGTCGGTGTGGTTCTACCATGCGTTGACGGCAGAGGGCCTGCCGGTGATCTGCATCGACGCGCGGCATGCCAAAGCCGCGCTCGACATGGCCGCGAACAAGACCGATGCGAACGATGCCGATGGCCTGGCACATCTGGCCGAGGTCGGCTTCTACCGAGAGGTCCGGGTCAAAGGTTTCGACAGCATGCTGATCCGCACGCTGATCACCGCACGGCGCCAACTTCTTAAGATGCGTTTGCAGATATCCAATCAAATCCGTGGGTTGATGAAGACGTTCGGCCTTGTCGTGCCCAAGGGCGCCGGAAGCGTGTTCGAACGCAACGTTCGCGACCTTCTGCAGGGTGAAGAAAAGCTGGCGCGCATTGTTGTGCCAATGCTTCAGGCATGGAGTGGTATCCGATACCAAATCGCAGAGCTGAGCAAGCAGCTGGCCGCGACGGCGCGTGAGGACCAGCACTGCCGTCTGCTCATGTCAGTGCCCGGTGTAGGCACCGTCACAGCCACTGCCTTTGCCGCAGCGGTGGAGGATCCGGCCAACTTCAGGAACTCGCGCGCCGTGGGCGCATGGGTAGGCCTGACCCCGAGGCGCTACCAGTCCGGCGAGGTCGATAATGATGGTCATATCTCGCGCCGTGGCGACAATCAGTTGCGCGGACTGCTATATGAGGCGGCCGCGGTTATCCTGAACCGGTCGACGGATACCAGCAGCCTGCGAACCTGGGCGTTGGAGCTGAAAGATCGGATCGGCTTCAAGCGAGCGGCCGTAGCGTTGGCGCGCAAGCTGGCGGTGATCATGCATGCGATGCTTCGGACGGGCGAGCTGTTTGATCCGCACGGAGGAACGCAAGCCGCTGTCTGATACCTCGGTCGCTCGCCTGCGACGATTCCGCCATACCATTCCACCAACAGCGTTCTTACAGACGCATCAAGCTGTCCCTGCCGGGACGTGGCTGAGATCATTCCGCGAAGCGGGAAGCAACTGCCTCGGTAAGCAGATTGCGCAACGAACATAGGAAGATCTCACCTGCGAAACTCATCCTGCGGCGATCATCGCGTCGACCGCGTAGACGACCCTGTACCCGGCATTCGGACGAACGAGAATCGACAGAAAGGACGACGGCCTTGCACTCACCCCCTTGACGGTCGAGCGATTAGACGACCCGCGCCCCTGACCTCGCCGATGCATTCGCGGCGGTCCGCCAGCGGGCGCAGCAGCCCGAGTGCATGGGCGCCGACGTCGCACGCATTGCCGACGAGGTTCTCCTGCTCGATGACATCGAGCACCGCGCTGGCCACGGCGCAGGAAACCGGATTGCCGCCAAAGGTGTTGAAGTAACGGAAGGCGTCGCGGAAGGTCGCAAGGATTTGCCCAGTGGTGACAACGGCGGCGACCGGGTGGCCGTTGCCCATTGGCTTGCCCATGGTGACGATGTCGGGGGTGAAGCCGGCGCGCTGATGGCCCCAGAAATGGCTGCCGGTGCGGCCGAAGCCGGGCTGTACTTCATCGGCGATGACCAGGCCGCCGGCGTCGCGCACCGCCGCCACGGCATCATCGAAAAAGCCGCTGGGCAGTGTCGGGAAGCCTTCATTGGCGAGCAATGGACACAGGATCATGCCGGACAGGCCAATGCCGTCCTTCGCCAGTGAGGCAATGGCCTCACGCACCGCGTCGCCAAAGGCCTTGCCGTTAGCCATCGTATCGGGATGGCGATAGCTGTCGGGGGCCGGCACCAGCCTGACGTGACGGGCGCGGCCGCCGACCGGCGGCATGCGGGTCGAGAGCTGCGAAACCGCCGTGGTGTTGCCGTGATAGGTGGCGTCGGTGGCGATGATGCCCATCTGGCCCGATGCCGCCTGCGCCATGCGCAGCGCGATGTCGTTGGCCTCGCTGCCGGTGCAGGTCAGGATGGCGGTGGAAAGGCTTGCATCGAACGTCGCCGTCAACCGCTCGACATAATCGAGGATGGCGGTGTGCAGATAGCGGCTGTGGGTGTTGAGCAGGCTCGCCTGCCGGCACAGCGCCTCGACAACATGCGGGTGGCAGTGGCCGACATGGGCGACATTGTTGTAAGCATCGAGATATTTGCGGCCGTCGGCGTCGTAGAGCCAGACGCCTTCGCCGCGCACGAGATGCACGGGCTCGTCGTAGAACAATTGCGACTTGGCGCCGAGCAGGCGGCCGCGCCGGCCAACCAAAGTTTCCTCGGTGATCTTCTTCTGCGATTGAGTCATCTGTCGGTCCCAAAGCCTCGTTGTATGCAATTGTCCGTCAGAGCTTCGACAGGCCTGCGTCGATTGCCTCGCCGATTTTGGCGACGTCGGCGGCGCTGATGATCAGCGGCGGCGACAGGATGATGTTGTTGCCGGACACGCGCAGCATGACGCCGGCCTCATGGGCCGCCTCCGAGACCACGGCCATGGTCTTCTTGTCGGATGGCTTTTTCGTCGCGCGATCCGAGACCAGCTCGACCGCTGCCATCAAGCCCTTGTACCTGACATCGCCAACGATCTCGTGCTTCGCCTTCAGGCCTTCGAGCACGGCCGCAAGTTCGACGCCGCGCGCTGCGGCGTTCTCGTTCAGGCGAAGCCGTTTGGTTTCGGCAAGCGCCGCCAGTCCGGCCGCACAGCCGACAGGATGGCCGGAATAGGTGTAGCCGTGGCCGATCGCGCCGAAGCTGGTCTTGTCGGCCTCGAAGACATCGGCGACCTTGCCACCGATCAGCGTGGCACCGAGCGGGAAATAGCCTGAGGTGATCGCCTTGGCGATGGTCATGAAATCCGGCTTCACGCCCGACAGCCGCGAGCCCGCCCAGGCGCCGGTGCGGCCGAAGCCGGTGACCACCTCGTCGGCGATCAGCAGGATTTCGTGGCGGTCGCAGATCTCGCGCACCAACGGCATGAAGCTCTCATGCGGAACGATGACGCCGCCGGCGCCGAGCACCGGCTCCATGATGAAGGCGGCGATGGTGTCGCCGCCCTGGAAAGCGATCTCGTCCTCCAGCGCCTTGGCGCACAGTTTCGCCAGCCGTGCGGGATCGGTCTCGTCGAACGGGTTGCGGAAGGTCCAGGGTGCGGGAATGTGGAAGACGCCGGGCAGCAGCGGCTCGTAGTTGCGGCGGAAATTGGCATTGCCGTTGACCGAGGCGGCACCGAAATGCGTGCCGTGATAGCCCTTCTTCAGGGCAAGGAATTTCGTGCGGTCGCCCTGGCCGCGGATCTTCCAGTATTGCCGGGCGAGCCGCAGCGCCGTCTCGACCGAATCCGAACCGCCCGAGGTGAAGAAGGTCCGCACCATGCCTTCCGGCGCGAACCATTCAGAGAGTTCGTAGGCGAGCTCGATAGACGGTCCGGTCGAGGTGCCGCGAAAGCCCGAATAGTAGGGCAGCGCGCCGAGCTGGTCGGCGATCGCCTTCTTGATGGGATCGCAGCTGTAGCCGAGGTTGACGTTCCACAGGCCGCCGACGGCATCGAGCACGCTGTTGCCGTCGATGTCGGTGACGGTGACGCCCTCGCCCTTCATGATCACCTTTGGCGGATTGGCCCGCATCTCGGCCGGGTGCGCCATCGGATGCCAGATCGGCTTGGCGTTCGTCTCGGTGAGGAAATTGATGTCGCGCATGACAGGCTCCGAAAATGGTTCTCAGACGGCGGGGACGAGGTCGAAATGGCCGAGTGCCTCGGCGTAGGAAAATGCCGGCCGGGCAACGTCGAAATGAACCGTGCGCATGCCGGCGGCACGGCCGCCATCGATATTGCGCTGCTGGTCGTCGACGAATACGCAAGCGCCGGCGGGCAGGCCGAGCGCTTCGGTGACGAAGGCATAGGCGCGTGGGTCGGGCTTGAGGATGCCGGTATGGGTGGCGTCGACGATCACATCGAACAAGCCGAGCAGCGGCAGTTTTTGGCGGAAGCCGGCGCCATAGAACAGATCGAGCTCGTTGGACAGGATCGCCAGGCGGAAGCCGGCCGCATGGACGGCGCGGATGGCGCTGTCGGCCTCGGGCCGCACCACCTTTTCCGGCTCGGCGCCGCGGGCGCGCTGGACGAAAGTTTCCATCGCCTGCCAGTCCTCGCCGACGAGCCGGCCGACCTCGCTGGTGCGGGTGCGCCAATAATCGCGCTCGCTGATCTCGTCGGCCTGCATCGTACGCCACAGCGGATCACTCGCCGGATCGAACGGCCCGCGCCATTGCAGCGTTCCGGGCTTCAGGCCGAGCGCCTGCTCGGTCAAGGCATGGGTTTCGAACAGCGTTCGCGTGACAACGCCGCCGAAATCAAGGACAAGCGCCTTTGCCAGGACAGCGCTCACGCGGCCACTCCCTTGGCAGGGGTACCGCGCGGGACAACGCCTTCCTCGACCCAGCGGTCGAATATCTCGAGCGCCTTGCCGACGAAGGCGTCGCTATTGATGTGGGCGTCGATCTCGTGGAACTCGACCCCGGCGGGTATAGCCTTGCGCATTTCGTCGACGAAGGCGGCAAGGGCCTCGGGTTCGTAGAGCGGTTCGCCCTGCATGTCCCACTCCTGGATGCCGCCGGATGGCAGGATGAAGGCGGAGCGGCCCTTCGACGCGCCGAGCTTGGCGGCGATGGTCCTGGCGACCTGGCGGCGATCATCGGCATCGACGGTGACGGAGGCAATCAGCCTGTTATGGGCGTGAAACGGCCGCTGCGAAAACTTTGCCGGCAAATCCTGCCAGGTCGGCAGGTCGACCATATCCACGGCGCCTGGTGCCGCGATCTGCGGGATGCCACGGGCGCCGGCGTTCTCCAGCCGGTCGGCGCCGGAGCTGACGACGGAGCCGGCAAGATGGTTGGTGATTTCCTGCAGGCTGAAGTCGAATACCGCGCAGAAATGACCCTGGCCGGCAATCGATTCGAAGGCACGGCCGCCCATTCCGGTGGTGTGAAAGACGGCGACGTCATAGCCGCGCCGTTCCAGCGCCGGTTTCAGCGTCTTCATGTAGCGCAGGCAACTGCCGCCGAGCGAGGTCATGCCGATGGTCGGCCCGAGTGCAGGCGCCGACGCGCGTGACGCAAGCACGATCCTGGCCGCGCCGACGACCGCGCCGCAGGCCTGCGACAGGACCAGCTTGCAGATGTTGTTGAGGCCGTAGAGCCCTCCCGCCCAGAGGATCATCATCAGGTCGGGCGCGACGCGCTCGGGTGGAATCAGGTGCGAATAGGCGATGGTCGAGACGACGAATTTGGGCACGCCGAGTGGCAGGCTGAGCGCGACGTCGAGCGCCAGATCGGTGCCCATCGAACCGCCGATGGCGATGAAGGCGTCGATCTCGCCGCGCTGATGGAGTTGGCGCACCAGTTGCACCGCGCCACCGGCCATCAGTGTCATGGCGGTGTTTTCGTCGCCGCTCGACACGATCTCGGCGATCGTCACATCGACAGCGCGGGCCACGGCATGCTTGTCGTGATCGGGGCTGTAGGGCGGATCGCCGAGCACGCTGACATCCATCATGACGGCGCGGCCGCCCGATGCCTCGATGCAGGCTTTCATGAACAGCAGCTCATCGGCCTTGGTGTCGCCGGTGCCGATGACCAGGATGCGGGGCGCGGGATCCACGGGCATCAGGCCTGCCTCCTCAGGGTTTGCAGATTCTCGCCATTGAGACGCATCGAAATTTCCCGCGCCGCGGCGACGGCCGCAAGCCCTCGTGCCGCGATGTCGGCTGCCGTCGTCCTGGCCTTCGGCGCGGCCACCGCGATGGTGCCGAGCGCGAAGCCGTCCGCAGCGAGGATTGCCGCCGCCACGCCGATGACGCCTTCTTCCAGGCCCTGATCGCAGATCGAGTAGCCGCGCCCGCGCGCCTCATCCAGGGAGCGGGAGATGGCGGCCGGCTCGGTCAGCGTGTGCGCGGTGAACGCCTCGAGGGGACCCGCCAGGCATGCCTTGACGGTCTCCTCCCTGGCGAAGGACAGATAGGCGATGCCGGAGGCGGTCGAATGAAGCGGCAGGAGCTGGCCGATATCGACGTTGACCCGGTTTGCCCGCGTGGGATGCTCGACATGGACGGTGACCAGCCTGTCGATGCCGAATTCCGACAGATGCACCGTCTCCGCCGTGGCACTTGCCAGATCCCGCACCAGCGGCACAGCCGTCTGGAGGAAGGGGAAGCGGGCCTCGCGGATGCGCGCCAGCCGCGACAGGCCGGCGCCGAGGCGGTAGTGCCGCGTACCGCCATCCTGCTCGACGAAGCCATGGGCGGTCAGCGCAACCAGCAGCCGCCGCGTCGTCGCCTTGTCGAAGCCCGACCGGCGCGCCAGATCGGACAGGCCGAGTTCGGGCTCCGCCACGGTGAACAGCTCCAGAAGCGAGATCGCTTTTCCAACCGTACCCAAATTTACCTCCCGGCATTGCCATCCATTCAGAGGCAATCATTTAACGTGTGAATTAACTTGACAGGAAGCCGGTTTGTTTGCAAGTCTATATTCAAAATAATGGTTCAAATAATGAACCGAACCGCCAGAGCGATATGGGACAGGCCATGCGGCCAGCAAACCGATCTTGGTTTGCAAACAGGAGGGACCAATGACAGCAGTTTTGGAACAGGCGCCAGCCAACAGGCTGCGCAAGAACAGCCTTGGCGTGGGCGCCATCACCTTCATGGTGATTTCGGCGGCGGCTCCGCTCACGGCGGTGGCCGGCGGCACGCCGCTCGGCATGCTGATGGGCAATGGCGCCGGCTTTGCCGGCACCTATCTCATCGTGACGGTGCTGCTGTTGTTGTTCGCGGTCGGCTATGTCGCCATGTCGCGGCATGTCGGCAATGCCGGCGCCTTCTATGCCTACGCGGCGCGCGGGCTCGGCGGCCATGCCGGCGGCGCCACGGCGCTGATCGCGATCCTGTCCTACAACGCCATGCAGATCGGCGTCATGGGCCTTTTGGGTGCCGCTACCGCCGGACTGTTCGCCGGCTGGGGCATCAACCTGCCCTGGTGGGTGTGGAGCTTCATCGCCATCGCGCTCGTCGCCGTGCTCGGTTACCGCCAGGTCGACCTATCGGCCAAGATCCTGACGGTGCTGGTTCTCTGCGAATACGCCGTGGTGCTGATCCTCGACATCGCTATCCTCAAGACCGGCGGCGACAGCGGACTGTCGGCCGCACCCTTCAGCTGGAGCCAGATCACCAGCGGTGCGCCGGCGATCGCCATCCTGTTCTGCTTCGCGGCGTTCATCGGCTTCGAGGCAACGACGATCTATGCCGAGGAGGCACGCGATCCCAAGGTCACGATACCGCGCGCCACCTATATCTCCGTGGTGTTGATCGGCGTCTTCTACATGGTGACCGCCTGGCTGATGGCGGTCGGCGCCGGTGTCGACAAATTGCTGCCGGCACTGCAGGGCTTGCAGGATCCGACGACGTTCCTGTTCGGCCTGTCCGACCGCTACGCAGGCACGATGCTGTCGCAGGCGATGAGCATCCTGTTCGTGTCGAGCCTGTTCGCCGGCGTGCTGGCGTTTCACAATGCGGTCGCGCGCTACATCTATGTCTCGGGCCGCGAGAAGCTTTTGCCGCAGTCGATCGGCGTGACGCATTCGGCGCACCAGAGCCCGCATGTCGCCTCGGTGATCCAGAGCGTGCTGGCGGCCGTCGTCGTCGGTCTGTTCGCCGTGCTCGGCCTCGATCCGGTGCTGGCGCTGTTTTCCTGGCTGACCAATGTCGCGACGCTCGGCGTCATCGTGATGATGGCGGTGGCCTCGCTCGCCGTGGTCATGTATTTCCGCGCCAATCCGTCGGCGCAGGAAAATGCCCTGAAGACGACCATCCTGCCCGGGCTGACCTTCATCGCCTTCGTCGTCATCATCTATCTGATCGTCATCAATTTCGGCAGCCTGTCGGGAGCCGGCGGCTTTCTCGGCGTGTTCCTGCCGGGGCTGGTGCTGATCGCCGCGGTGGTCGGCCTGCTGCTGGCCGGCGCCTTGAAGAGCCGCGATCCGGTGGCCTTCGAAAGCCTCGGTCTGCCCCTGAAGGATTGACCGGATCGAGAGACGTAGCGGGGCGGCGTGACGCCGCCCCTTCCACCACAAAGGGAGTGGCGGCCTTGAGCTTTGCCGAAAACATCACCGTCGAGGCGCTGGAGGCCGATCCCTATCCGATCTATGCCGAGCTCAGGCGCAGTGCGCCGGTCGCCTTCGTGCCCTCGGTCAATCTCTGGTTTGTCACCCGCTGGAAGGATGTCGAACTGGTGGCGAAGTCGCCCGACATCTTCTCCGCAATCGTCAAGGCCGGCGTATCGCCGGTCGAGCGCTCCTTCGGCAAGCCGACGATCCTGACCACCGACGGCGAGATCCACAAGCACCTTCGCCAGGGCGTCGACCCGAGATACCGGCCACGCACCGTCGCCTCCTATGCCGGCGATCTCGTGCGCTCGATCGCCGAGCCTTATCTCGACCGGATCGCCAGCCAAGGTTCGGCCGAACTGATGGCCGATTATTTCGAGCCTGTGTCGACGCTCTGCCTGGCACGCTCGCTCGGCCTTGCCGACATCGACATGCCGACGCTGCGCCGCTGGTTCTACGGCCTCGCCCAAGGCGCCATCAATTTCGAGAAGGACCCTAAGCGGCAGGAAATCGCCGATGCGATCGGCGCCGAGGTCGGCGATGCCGTGACGCCGACGCTGGAAAGGCTGGTCCGTGAGCCCGACGATTCGGCGTTGTCGCACATGCTGCATGACGGCATGCCGGAAGGCAAAACGCGACCGATCGAGTTCCTGATGCCGACCGTCAAGGTGATCCTGCTCGGCGGCATGCAGGAGCCGGGCCACGGCGCCGGCTCGATCCTTGTCGGCCTGCTGAGGAGCCCCGACCAGTTGCGCAAGGTGCTCGACGATCCCGAGACCTTCGTGCCCAAGGCCGTCGACGAGGGCCTGCGCTGGGTGGCGCCGATCGGCACGCAGACACGCGAAACGACCCGCGCGGTCGAGATCGGCGGAGCGACTATCCCCGCCGGCGCACCAGTGGCGGCACTTGTCTCCTCGGCCAGCCGCGACGAGAGGCGATTTGCCGACCCCGACCGTTTCGACATCGATCGCGACGAAGGCAACCACGCCGCCTTCGGCTTCGGCCATCATTTCTGCTCCGGCCGGTTTTTCGCGCGCGAGCAGATGTGCCTTGCGGTACGGCTGCTGCTCGAGCGCTTTCCCGATCTCAGACTGGTGCCCGGCAAGGAGCCGGTGTTCCGCGGCTGGGAATTCCGGGCGCCCACCACATTGCATGTCAGTTTCGGAGTCGGTCCCAAATGATCACCCAGAATGCCATCGATATCCTGCGCAAGGCCGAGATCGGCGCGCGTGGCCTGTTCATCGATGGCGCGCAGGCCGAGGCGACAGGCGGCGCGACCCTGCCCGTGATATCGCCGATCGACGGCCGGCCTTTTGCCAGCATCGCCGACGGCAATGCCGCCGATGTCGATCGCGCGGTCCAGGCGGCGCGCAAAGCATTCGAGAAGGGCTCCTGGTCGCGCGCGGCACCCGCCTTTCGCAAGAAAGTGCTGACCAGGCTCGCCGAGCTGGTCGAAAAGCACATCGATGAACTGGCTGTGCTCGGCGTGCGCGACAATGGCACCGAAATCGGCATGGCCTACAAGGCCGAACCGCTGTCGGCGGCCGGGACCATCCGCTATTACGCCGAGGCGATCGACAAGGTCTATGGCGAGATCGCGCCGACGGCCGAGAATGTGCTGGGGCTGATCCACAAGGAGCCGCTCGGCGTCGTCGGTGTCATCGTGCCGTGGAATTTCCCGCTGATGATCGGCGCCTGGAAGATCGCCCCGGCGCTCGCCGCCGGCAATTGCGTGGTGGTCAAGCCGCCGGAGATCGCGTCGCTGACGCTGCTACGGCTGGCGGAACTGGCCGCCGAGGCCGGCTTGCCCGCCGGCGTGCTCAACGTCGTGACCGGCCGTGGCGCGGCTGCCGGCGAAGCGCTCGGCCTGCATATGGATGTCGACGCCATCGCCTTCACCGGCTCCGGGCCGGTCGGCCGGCGGCTGCTCGACTATTCCGCCCGTTCCAACCTCAAGCGTGTCTTCCTCGAACTCGGCGGCAAGTCGCCCAACATCGTCTTTGCCGATGCCCCCGACCTGAAACAGGCGGCGGTGGTCTCTGCCAACGGCATCTTCCGCAATTCCGGCCAGGTGTGCGTCGCCGGCTCGCGCCTGCTCGTCCAGGCGTCGGTCTATGACCGCTTCATGGACGAACTTCTCTCGGCAACCACGCGGCTTAGGGTCGGCGATCCGCTCGATCTCGCAAGCGACGTCGGCGCGGTGTCGAGCGCCGAGCAATTGGACAAGAACCTCGGCTTCGTCGCCAAGGCCGCCGAAGAAGGCGCCCGGCTGGTCACCGGCGGCGAGCGCATACTGACCGAGACCGGAGGCAGCTACATGGCGCCGACGATCTTCGAGAATGTGACACAGGACATGCAGCTTGCCCGCGAGGAAGTGTTCGGACCGGTGCTCGGCGTGATGCGATTCGAGACCGAGGAGGAGGCGGTGCGGCTTGCCAATTCGACCGTCTACGGGCTTGCCTCGGCCGTGTGGACATCAAATCTTTCCACCGCGCATCGCATGGTGCGCGCCATCAATGCCGGCGTCGTCCACGTCAACACCTATGGCGGCGCCGACATCACCGTACCGCTCGGCGGCGTCAAGCAATCCGGCTTCGGCCGCGACAAGTCGCTGCACGCGCTGGAGAAATATCTCGAGTTGAAGACCGCCTGGATCGCGCTTTGAGATCCTGCCGGCTCTCCTTGAGAATCTGAGCGCCTGCAGCGGCGCTCAGGGTCGCATCGCGATTCCCTGCGGCCGGCCGGCGGCGTCTTGTGCTCGCTACCTCAGGATTTTTGAGAGAATATTCCCGGCTTCGGCGAGATCGGCGAAACACGTTCGTTGATAAGATCGATAAATTTGTGACGATGTGACCAAGCCTAGGCAATCCGCCTTGCTGCCATGACTTCACAATCGCAGAGATCAATCATGTCCGACGTCAACAACACTTCGCCAGCTTCCCCTTGGTCAACCCTCAACCGGCGCAATGGCCTTGCTCTGCTGTTCGCATCGGCGGTGGCGATCGGCGGCCTGATGGCTCCCCATGCCTCCTTCGCCGAGGACAAGAAGGCGATCAAGGTCGGCATCATCAGCGGCGAGGACGAGGATGTCTGGCGCGTCGTCGTCGCCCAGGCCGCCGAAAAGGGCCTCACCATCGAGACCGTGGTGTTCAACGACTATACCCAGCCCAACGAGGCGCTGGAGCGCGGCGAGATCGACGCCAACGCCTTCCAGCACCAGCCCTATCTCGACAACCAGATCAAGACCCAGGGCTACCATATCGTGCGCGTCGGCTATACCGGCGTCTGGCCGATCGGCCTTTATTCCAAGAAGTACAAAGCGGTCGCCGACCTGCCCGAAGGCGCGGTCATCGGCGTGCCGAACGACCCGTCCAATGAAGGCCGCGCGCTGCGGGTGCTGCAGAACGAGGGCGTGATCAAGCTGAAGGACGGCACCGGCATTCTCGCCACCACCGCCGACATCGCGGAAAACCCCAAGAAGGTCGAGATCAAGGAGCTTGACGCCGGCATCGTCGGCCGCTCGGTCGAGGATCTCGACGCGGCCGTGGTCAACACCGACTGGGCGCTGAAAAGCGGCCTGACGCCGGAAAACCGCATTGCGCAAGAGCCGATCGCCGACAACCCGTACCGCAACTTCATCGCGGTCAAGGTCGGCAATGAGAACGAGGCCTGGGTGAAGACGCTGGTCGCCTCCTACCAGAACGAGGCCGTGAAATCCGAGTTCGACAAGGTCTACAAGGGCACCGGCCTCAGCGCTTATTGACACCATCGGGCACTGACTTATCAGCTCCGACAGGAAGGCGGTCCGCGCATTGCGCGGGCCGCAATCGTATTTTCAGGATCCGCGTATGAACCAGCATTTCACCGAAACCACCGAGGCCATGGATCGACCTGGCGCACCGCCGCAGGACGTGGTGCGTCTTGTCGACCTGAAGCGCCGTTTCGGTGCCACGGCGGCGCTCGACGGCATCTCACTGACGGTACGCAAGGGCGAGATCCTCGGCATCATCGGCCGCAGCGGCGCCGGCAAATCGACACTGATCCGCTGCCTGAACGGTCTGGAGCGGCCCGATTCCGGTCAAGTGTTCATCGAAGGCCGCGAGATCAGCCGGCTCGGCGAGCGCGACCTGCAGCCGCTGCGCCGGCGTATCGGCATGATCTTCCAGCATTTCAACCTTTTGTCAGCCAAGACCGTCGAGGACAATGTCGCGCTGCCGCTGAAGATCGAGGGCCGCTCGAAAGCGGAACGGCTCGCGCGAGCGGCCGAACTGCTCGACCTCGTCGGCCTGTCGGAAAAGGCCAAAGCCTATCCGGCGTCGCTGTCGGGCGGACAGAAGCAGCGCGTCGGCATCGCCCGGGCGCTGGCCGCACGGCCGGCGCTGCTGTTGTCGGACGAAGCCACCTCGGCGCTCGACCCGGAAACGACACGCTCCATTCTCGCGCTGCTCAAGGACATCAACCGGCAGCTTGGCCTGACCATCCTTTTGATCACCCATGAGATGGAGGTGATCCGCTCGATCGCCGACCGCGTGGCGGTGATCGACGCCGGGCGCATCGTCGAGGAAGGGCCGGTCTGGTCGGTGTTCGCCGATCCGCGCTCGGACATCACAAGAAGCCTGCTTGGCGCGATCCGGCCGCAATTGCCGGCCGAACTCGCAGCGCGACTGCTTCCGTCAGCCGGCGCCGACACCATCCTGCGCGTCGATGTCGCCGGCGACGCCGCACGCGGGCCGTTGCTGTCCGATCTCGCGGCAACGGTGCCAGGTGCGTTCCGTCTTATCCACGGCGGCATCGACCATGTCCAGCAGCAGCCCGTCGGCACGCTGTTCCTTTCCGTCCCCGGCAATGATGCAGGGCATCTCGCCGAGGTGATCACATTTCTGAAATCCCGCCAGGCGCGGGTGGAGGTGCTTGGCCATGTCGCCGATCCTGTTTGAGCTTCTGCTGCGGTCGATCTGGGAGACGGTGCTGATGACGGCCGCCTCCGGCCTGATCTCGCTGGTGTTCGGCCTGCCGCTGGGGCTGGCCTTGATCGCCACCGAACGCGGCGGCCTCGCCGAAAGCCTGTGGGTCAACCGCGTGCTCGGCGCCGTCATCAACGGTTTCCGCTCGGTGCCCTTCATCATCCTTCTGGTGGCGCTGATCCCGCTGACCCGGCTGATCGTCGGCACCTCGATCGGCACATGGGCGGCCATCGTGCCGCTGTCGATCGCGGCCACGCCCTACTATGCGCGCATCGCCGAAGTGTCGCTGCGCGAAGTCGACCATGGCCTGATCGAGGCGGCCCGCGCCATGGGCGGTAACCGCTGGACGATCATCCGCGAGGTGCTGGTGCCCGAAGCCCTGCCCGGCATCGTCGCCGGTTTCACGGTGACCTTGGTGACGCTGATCGGCGCCTCGGCGATGGCCGGAGCCATCGGTGCCGGCGGCCTCGGCGACCTCGCTATCCGCTACGGCTACCAGCGGTTCGAGACTTCGGTGATGATCGCCGTGGTCATCGTGCTGATCATCCTGGTATGCGGCATCCAGTGGGCGGGCGACCGGCTGGTGGCGCGGCTGGATCGGCGGGGATGAGACCGGCTGACGAACTAGGCGATGATGTCTTCTATCAGTGCTTGCAAGGGCGCTTCGGAACCGCTGAAACTGTCGATCATGGCTTGAATGACGCGATCCCGTTCAAGGATGTCTGCATTGAATGTCAGGCCCGCGTGCTCGGCGAGCATCGCGAGGAAGGTGAGTTGGGTTCGGCCGTTGCCTTCGAAACGGATGCACGGCATTGATCTCCGCGACGATGTGGGCGGCGTGCCCGGAAAAGCCGACGCTGTCTAGGTCGGCTAAACGGTCGGGATTGCCGAGTTCGCCGAACACCCGCGCCATCTCAGTCGCGATGTGCTCGGGATAACAGAACCAGCTGCCGCCCTTTCCGATGCGGATGGTGCGCGGCTGACCGGCCCAGGCATACACGTCCTGGAACAGATGCCGGTGCAGACTGCGATAATGAGGATAGTCCAGTTCGCCTGCCGGAAGAGGTTCGTCAGCGCGTGTCAAGAACGGAGCGAGCTCGACCTCATCGAGTTCGGTCTGGTCACGAATGTCCAGCAAATTGATGAGCACCGTCGTGCCGGGATAGCAGAGCGGATCGAACTCGGCGACGTAGGCCAACGTCTATTTCTTTTTGCCGATTTCTTCCTTGATGAGCGAACGCCGCTCATCACCGGATAGTCCGTGCCGCGCACTGTGGTTTAGTACCTTAGCCATGCGGGGCGACAGCTTCATGCCTTCGACGGCGCTAATTTTCTCGCCGCGCCCGCTCGTCAGAACGAACTGGCCGGTCTTGGCCGAACGGATGGTTCTTGAACTGGGAGACTTCATTTCGAGATCGTATCACAACCTTGGGAGGGGGGCCAAAGCGATTTCCGTGGCAAGTTGGACTAGCCCCTCAGCCTCGCCCCTTCCGGATCGAAGAAAGGCATCGGCGCCACCACCGCGCGCGTCGGCTTGCCCTCTATCTCGATGCTCAGTTCGGTGCCGATGGCGGTGAAGGGCAGCCGCAGATGCGCCGTCGCCAGTACCTTGCCGAGGGAATAGCCATGATCGCTGTAGGTGACGATGCCGGCGTCCTCGCCATCGGCCATCACCCTGGCATCCGTCGTGGCTGGCTTATCCCCATCGAGGACCAATCCGGTCCAGCGTTCGTCGAGGCCCTTGTCTCGGACCTTGAGCAGGGCCTCGCGGCCGATGAAATCGCCCTTGTCGAACTTGATCCAGCGGTCGAGGCCGACATGGAACGGCGTGCGGCTCTCATCCATGTCGATGCCATGCGCCGGATAGGCCTTTTCCAGACCGAGCGTGAACATCGCCAGCACGCCATAGGGTTTCAGGCCGAAGTCCCGCCCGGCCTGCATCAGCCTTTCCCAGACCGAGGCCGCCTCGTCGGCCGGCACGAAGAGTTCGAAGCCGAGTTCGCCGGTGACTCCGGTGCGCGAGATCAGCACCTTGGTCTCCCCGACGCGCCCCGAGGTGAACGCCCAGCGCTTCAGCCCGTCCAGATCGGCATCCCTAACCAGCGCTTTCAACAGGTCGCGTGAGCGTGGGCCCTGGATAGTCGGGAAGGGGACCGCTGCGGTGATATCGGTGACATAGGCCTTGCGTCCTTCGGCATGATGCAGCAGCCAGGGCAGCATCTTCAACCGGTTGACCGAGCCGGTCACCAGCATGAAATGCTCGGTCCCCAGTCGGAACACGGTGAGGTCGTCCAGGATGCCGCCATCCTCGCGGCAGACCGTGGAGTAGCGCACCTGGCCCGGCTTCATGGCCGCGGCATCGTTGACGATGACATGGTTGACCAGCGCCTCGGCGTCCGGCCCCTTGATGTCCATCTTGCCCATGGTGCTGAGATCCTGCACGCCGACATTCTTGCGTGTGTTCAGGTGCTCGTCGGCGATGCCGGAATAATATTTGGCCGAGATGAAATCGCCACCGACCCGACCCATAGTCGCGCCCAATCCGACGATGCTGCTGTAGAAGGGGGAGCGCCGCTCAGCCAAGAAAGTCTCCATTCATGAAAACGGCAGCGCCAAGCGGCGCTGCCGGAACGCATTTGGTGTCAGCCTCAATTCCCGTAGACGTCGAACGAAAAGTACTTGTCGTTGATTTCCTTGTACTTTCCGGCGGCGCGCAGCGCGTCGATGGCTGCATTGAACTTGTCGGCCAACTCCTTGTTGCCCTTCTGCAACGCGATGCCGACGCCGGGTCCGTGAATGGCCGGATCGGCTGTCAGCGTGCCGAGCAGCTTGCAGCAGGCGCCGTCGGGCTTCTTCAGCCATTCGGTCAGGATGATCGAGCCATCCATCATCGCGTCGAGCCGGCCGTTGGCCATGTCGGTGCGGGCGTCGTCGCCGGTCGGATAGGCCTTGACGGTCGAGCCTGCGTATTTCTGCTCGGCGAATTTCTGATGGATGGTGGCGGTCTGCACGCCGAGCGCCTTGCCTCTCAGATCTTCGGGCGAGGTGCCCGCGATGGGCGAATCCTTCGGCACCGCGATGGCCGGCGGCGTCTGGTAGTATTTGCGGGTGAACTCGACCTTCTCGGCCCGCTCGGGCGTGATGGTGATGTTGATGATGGCGTCGAACTTGCCGGCCTGGAGCGCGGGAATCGAGCCGTCGAAATCCTGCACCGTGAATTCGCAATCGGCTTTCATCTCGGCGCACAGCGCCTTGCCTAGATCGATGTCGAAGCCGCCGAGCGTGCCGTCGGCATTGGCATAGTTGAAGGGCGGATAGGCGCCCTCGGTACCGATCCTGAGTTTGTTGTCCTGGGCGGAAGCGGCGCCCGCGGCGAGGGTGAGAGCGACGGAAGCGGCAAGCACGAAACGACCGAAAAGACGCATGGTCCAGATCCCCGTTGACTGGCGAAGTCTACGGGCTTTCATGCGCGCGGCGGAGACGGAAACGACATCTGATGCGGCGATCACGGCGCGGCAGGCTGTCCTCGCGAGGACTGAAGGCTTTGGGTTGGCTAGCCCGCGCGCTGTGCTTCCGTCGCCTTGCGGTCAACGGAAAGGTCGTTCGCCGACAGCGCCACGCCGAATTTTTGGCTGGCTTCCTTCGGTGTATAATATCCCAGCGCCACATCGCGTTGCACCTGATCGGCGTCGCGCTGGAATGGATCGCCATAGCCGCCACCGCCCGGAGTGCCGACGCGCACGCGGTCACCGGCCTTCAGCGGGATATCCTGCTCCTTGGACAAATGCGGCGGCACATGTTCCTCGCCATTGCGGAACACGGTTACCGTGTTGGGCTCGCCGTCGCTGCCGCCGAGCGCGCCTTGCGGGCCGAAACGGCCGTGATCCATGACGAAGGAGGCGCGCGCGTCGCCGCGCAGGATCTCGACCTCATAGGCGAGGCCGAAACCGCCGCGATGCTTGCCGGCGCCGCCCGAGCCTTCACGCAAGGCATAGTGGCGGTAGAGCACCGGAAACGCCTGTTCCATGATCTCGACCGGAGGCGACTTGGAAATGCCGATGGTCGAGCAGCCATTGGTCAGGCCGTCATGGCCTGAATTGCCGCCATAGCCGCCGCCGGAGATCTGGTACATGACGTAGTCGCGGCCGCGTGCCGGGTCGTTGCCGCCGAGCGCGAAATTGCCGCTCGAGCCGGCGGGAGCCGCCGTCACCTTGTCCGGCAGCGCCTGCACCATGGCGGCGAACACTGCCTCGGCGATACGCTGCGACACTTCGGCCGCACAGCCCGACACGGGGCGCGGATATCTGGCGTCGAGGAAGGTGCCTTCCGGCCGCTTGACGATCAGCGGCTCGAAGGCGCCGGCACTGATCGGCACGTCGGGGAAAATGTGGCGCATGGCGAGATAGACCGAGGACAACGTCGTCGCCAGAACGCTGTTCATCGGCCCGGCGCACGGCTGTGACGAGCCGGCGAAATCGAAGGTCAGCGTATCGCCCTTCTTCTCGACCGCGAGCGCGATGGTCAGCGGTTCGTTGACCACCCCATCAGAATCAACGAAGGCCCTGGAGCGGTAGGTACCGTCGGGAATGGCCGCTATGTTGGCGCGCATCTGTTCGGCGGCACGGCGGCGCAGCTCGGCGATCGCCTCGACAACGGTTTCGTCACCGTAACGATCCAGGATTCCGTTGAGCCGGTCCTGGCCGATCAGCAATGCCGCGGCCTGGGCCCGGATGTCGCCGATGCGCTGGTCGGCGACGCGGATGTTGGAGCAAATGATGGCGTAGATCTCGGGATCGAGCACGCCTTTCTTGAACAGTTTTACGGGCGGCAGCCGCAGGCCTTCCTGTTCGACGGCAGTGGCCGAAGCCGAGAAGCCGCCGGGCACGGAGCCGCCAATGTCGGGCCAATGGCCGGTGTTGGACAGCCAGCAGAAGATTTCTCCCGCCCGGTAGACAGGCATGACGAAGCGCACATCCATCAGATGCGTGCCGCCGAGATAAGGGTCGTTGACGATGTAGATGTCGCCCGGCTCCGGGGCCAGGCAGCGGCCGTCGGCGATCATCCCGATCACCGTCCTGGTCGAATATTGCATGACGCCGACGAACACCGGCAGGCCCTGCGACCCCTGCGCGATCAGCGAGCCGTCGACCGCCGAATAGATGCCGTCCGAGCGATCATTGGCCTCGGCGATGACGGGCGAGAAGGCGGCGCGGGAGAAGGTCAGGTCCATCTCGTCGCAGACCTGCTGCAAGGCGGCCTGCAAAACCGAGAGCGTGATGGCGTCGAGCTTTGCCATATCCATATTGGGCATCTCAGGCCTCGCCGATGTCGATGATGATGTTGCCGTCGGCATCCGAGCGCGCGCGGTCGCCGGGTTCGAGCACTGTGGTCGCATCCATCTGTTCGAGGATCGCCGGCCCTTCGATGATGGCGTCGAGCGGCAGTTTTTCGCGTACGTAGACTGGCGTGTCGTGCCAGCGGCCGCTGTACCAGACCGGCCGGATCTCGCGCCGCGCCTCGTCGAGCGTTTTTGCCCGTCCGGCCGGGTCGATCAGGCGCGACAGATCGATCGCCGGCCGCACCCCGGTGACCGAGGTGTTGAGGTTGACAAGGTTGGCGCGGATCTCCGGCAGCTCGACCTTGAAGCGGGCAAAGTAGGCTTTCTCGAACAGCGCCTGCAATTCCTGCCGGGTCACCGACGAGGATGGCAGGGGCACGTTGATGATATGGGTCTGGCCGACGAACTGCATATCGGCGGAGTGGGTGACCCGGATCGTCTCCGGCTTCACCGCTTCCTTGCCGATCAGCTCCTCGCCTTCGTTTCGGTGCCGTTCCAATAGGTCGTGGAGTTGGGTTTCATCGAGAATGGCGACCGGCTGGTTGACGGTGTTGACGAAATCGTGGCGCAGGTCGGCGACGACGCAGCCGAGCGCGTTGGTGATGCCGGGCCGAGCCGGCACCAGCACCTTGGGCAGGCCGAGCTCGCGCGCCAATGCCGTGGCATGCAGCGGCCCGGCGCCGCCGAAGGCGAACAGCGCGAAATCGCGGGGGTCATGGCCGCGCGACACCGAAACCATGCGGATGGCGCCGGCCATCTTCATGTTGCCGAGCCTGAGCACCGCACCCGCCGCCTCGACGCCGGAGAGGCCGGTGGCCTTGCCGATCCTGTCCGCGAAGATGCCAGTGACACGCTCTGACGTGACCGGATTCTCGACCGCCAGCAGCTTCTTCGGCGCCAGCCGGCCGAGCACCAGATTGGCATCGGTGATGGTCGGCTCCAGGCCGCCGCGGCCGTAGCAGATCGGGCCGGGATTGGCGCCGGCACTTTCCGGTCCGATCTGGATCAGGCCGGCCGCATCGACGCGGGCGATCGAGCCGCCGCCGGCGCCGACCGTGTGCACGGCCACCATCGGCACATGGATGGGCATCGCATATTCGATCTCGATCTCGTTCGACACCGCCGGCTCGGCGTTGCGGATCAGCGCCACGTCGGTCGAGGTGCCGCCCATATCGTAGGTGACGAGGTTCTCGAAGCCGGCACGCTTGCCCGTATAGGCGGCGGCGATGACGCCGGAGGCTGGGCCCGACATCACCGTCTTGGCCGATTCACGTGTGACGAAGCGGGCCGAGATCATGCCGCCATTGCCGTTCATGATCAGGAAGTCGCGGGCATAGCCCTTGTCCGCCAATTCCTTGCGCAGCCGCTCGACATAGCGCTCGAGGATCGGCTGCACGGAAGCGTTGACCGAGGCGGTGACGCCGCGCTCGAATTCGCGCGCCTCCGACAGCAGCGCGTGGCCCGTGGTGATGTAGCCGTTCGGCCAGAGCTCGGCGGCGATCTCGGCGGCGCGCCGCTCGTGCAAAGGGTTGGCGTAGGAGTGCAGGAAGTGGATGACCAGGGATTCGCAGCCGGCGTCGATCAGCGCCTTCACCGCCGCGCGCATCTCGGCCTCGTCGAGCGGCGTGCGCACCGTGCCCGACGCCTCGACGCGCTCCGACACTTCGAGCCTGAGATTGCGGGGAATGACGGGCACGAAGGTGCCGGTCATTCCATAGGCTTGTGGCCGCGTGCGCCGGCCAAGCTCGATCACGTCGCGAAAGCCGCGCGTGGTGATCATGCCGGTCTTGGCCAGCCGGCGTTCCAGCACCGCGTTGGTGGTGGTGGTCGTGCCGTGCACGATGAGGTCGATGCCGTCGATCGGAAAGCCGGTGTCGCCGAGCGCCGAAACCACACCGAAGGCCTGGTTGTCGACCGTGGTCGGGGTCTTGGCGATATGCACCTTGCCGCCGTCCTTGCCGTCGATCAGAAGTAGGTCCGTGAAGGTTCCGCCGACATCGATGCCGGCAACCACGCTGCCCAGGGAATCCGGCTGCTGCACCGAAAAATTCTCTTTCATAGTCGAAACCCGAAATGCTGGGACTACGGATATGTCACAGTTTGGAAAGGTGTTTCGCGGCACCATCTTGACGCAAATATCGTTTGTATACTAATAAATTCCGGACACAAGAGCTTACCAACTCGGAGTGTGCGAGCAGCACGCCGGGACCTGAACGGTCCGGGCGTGCAGGAAAAGGTTTGGCGCCCGCGTCCGTGAATTGAGCCAGAAAGTTGGATTTGATGAACACCACATCCGCGTTCAGCACCGACGGCGCCCGCCCTCTGCAGTTCCCCATCCCGGCCAATGTCTATGCCGAAACCGTCGTCTCGGTGAAGCACTACACCGACCGGCTGTTCTCGTTCCGCATCACCCGTCCGCAGTCGCTGCGCTTCCGCTCCGGCGAGTTCGTCATGATCGGCCTGCCCAATGCCGAGAAGCCGGTATACCGCGCCTATTCGGTGGCGAGCCCGGCCTGGGACGAAGAGCTGGAATTCTTCTCGATCAAGGTGCCGGACGGCCCGCTGACTTCGGAACTGCAGAAGATCCAGGTGGGCGACACCGTCATCATGCGCCAGAAGTCGACCGGCACGCTGGTGGTCGACGCGCTGACGCCGGCCAAGCGGCTGTTCATGATTTCGACAGGCACCGGCATCGCGCCCTTCGCCAGCCTGCTGCGCGACCCCGACACCTACGAGAAATTCGACCAGCTGATCCTGACCCACACCTGCCGCGACATTGCCGAATTGACCTATGGCCAGGAACTGGTGGCGGCGCTGGAGAGCGATCCGCTGATCGGCGAACTGACCACTGGGCGCGTCACGCTCTACAATTCGACGACCCGCGAGGAGTCTGCCTGCATGGGCCGCATCACCGCGCTGATTGGCTCGGGCAAGTTCTACAGCGATCTCGGCATCGAAAAGCTCAATCCTGAGACCGACCGCATCATGATCTGCGGCTCGATGCACATGCTCAAGGACGTCA
This sequence comes from Mesorhizobium opportunistum WSM2075, assembly GCF_000176035.2. Lineage (NCBI taxonomy): Bacteria > Pseudomonadati > Pseudomonadota > Alphaproteobacteria > Hyphomicrobiales > Phyllobacteriaceae > Mesorhizobium > Mesorhizobium opportunistum. The sequence goes on from NC_015675.1 coordinate 755,726, forward strand.
AGGAGCTGGCCGAGAGCCTCGGGTTCCAGGAAGGCTCGCTCAGCCATCCGGCGACATTCGTGGTCGAGCGCGCCTTCGTCGGTTGAGACCTCTGCCAAAATCGGGCTTCAAGAATCGGATTTTGACCTTCCGGTCAAAAACTAGCTGCTTTCGCGGCCTTTTTCGGCTATCCCTTGCTTGAGGACTCGTGAAGCATGGCTTCGCGGGCTATCTTCGTGCGTGTCGCCCTAACAGTCGAGCGGTTTGGGCGACGATAGACAATACGCACCAAGACATAAGCGTGCGTCGCTGAATGAAAGGGCAGGAGATGAGCAGCACAATCCGCGAAGCCGACCTTGGCACCAAGGTGACGCCGCTGCCCGCGCGTGCCGCCGCCAATAGCGCCGTCCCGCTGGACCATCGTATCGCGCGCAATCCCGGCATGAAGCTCGATCTCGGCTTCATGGAATCGGTGCGCAGCGTCAACCGTTCGGCGCTGGAACGGCGCGTCGCCAGCCTGACCAAGCGGCGCTCGATCAAGGCCGACAATCAGGCGGCCTGGCTGCTGCGCGCGGTGGCCTGCATGGATCTGACGACGCTGAACTCCAACGACACCGAGGAGCGCGTGCGCCGGCTCTGCGCCAAGGCGATCAACCCGTTCCGGCGCGACATCGTCGAGGGGCTCGGCATTGCGGGCGAAACCATCCGGCCGGCCGCGGTCTGCGTCTACCATCCCTTCGTCGCCACGGCGGTCGACGTCGTGCGCGGCACCGGCATCCATGTCGCCGCCGTCTCCACCGCCTTTCCGCACGGGCTTGCGCCGCTGTCGACCCGGCTGCAGGAAATCGAGGCCTCGGTGCGCGACGGCGCCGACGAGATCGACGTCGTCATCCCGCGCGGGCTGGTGTTCGGCGCCAAATGGCGGGAACTCTATAACGAGATCGTCTCGATGCGCGCCGCCTGCGGCGATGCGCATCTGAAGGTCATTCTCGGCACCGGCGACCTCGCCACGCTGCGCAATGTCATGCTGGCCTCGATGGTGGCGATGATGGCGGGTGCCGACTTCATCAAGACCTCGACCGGCAAGGAGAGTGTCAACGCGACGCTGCCGGTTGGGTTGGCCATGGTCCGCGCCATCAGGGCCTATTTCGAGGAGACCGGCCACCTTATTGGCTTCAAGCCGGCCGGCGGCATTTCCACGGCAAAGGCCTCGCTCGACTGGCTGGTGCTGATGAAGGAAGAGCTCGGCCGGCCCTGGCTGGAGCCCGAGCTGTTCCGCTTCGGCGCGTCGAGCCTTTTGACCGACATCGAGCGCCAGCTCGAGCATCACCTGACCGGCCACTATTCGGCCAATCACCGCCACGCAATGGCTTGAGGATCGGATTAGGTTTTTGAACGTGGAGCTCTACGGCGCCCCCCTCTGTCCTGCCGGACATCTCTCCCACTTGTGGGGAGATTGGCTGGCATCGGCGATTTCGCCAATCGCCACCGCTGCAAAATGGCGGCTGACAGACGTAAAATCCGATCTCCCCCCTTGTGGGGGAGATGTCCGGCAGGACAGAGGGGGGCGCGAAAGAACGCCTCCTGAGACAATTATCTGGAGCCATCCATGAATATTCTCGAACGCTACCACGCCATGGAATACGGACCGGCGCCGGAAGCGCGCAACGAGGCCGACGCTTGGCTTGCCGGGCGCGATTTTTCCAAGGCGCTGTTCATCGACGGAGCCTGGAAGGCGGCTGGCGGCGGCAAGACCTTCGAGACCAGCGAGCCGTCTTCCGGCAAGCTGCTGGCCAAGATCTCCGATGCCGGAGCCGCCGATATCGACGCAGCCGTCGCCGCAGCCACCAAGGCACTGCCGAAATGGTCGGCATCCTCGGGCTACCAGCGCGCAAAAGTACTTTATGCCATTGGCCGCGCCATGCAGCGGCACCAACGCCTGTTCGCGGTGCTTGAGACAATCGACAATGGCAAGCCGATCCGCGAAAGCCGCGACATCGACGTGCCCTTGGCGATCCGCCACTTCATCCATCACGCCGGCTGGGCGCAGGCGCTGGACAAGGATTTTCCCGGCCACAAGGGCGTCGGCGTCGTCGGCCAGATCATCCCATGGAATTTCCCGCTGCTGATGCTGGCGTGGAAGGTCGCGCCCGCACTTGCCGCCGGCTGCACGGTGGTGCTGAAGCCGGCCGAGTTCACGCCGCTGACGTCAATCCTGTTCGCCGAGATCTGCGAGCGCGCCGGCGTGCCGAAGGGCGTCGTCAACATCGTCCAGGGCGGCCCGGAAGCGGGCGGAGCCATCGTCAACCACCCCGGTATCCAGAAGATCGCCTTCACGGGCTCTTCGGAAGTCGGCAAGATCATCCGCAAGGCAACCGCCGGCTCGGGCAAGAAACTATCGCTGGAGCTTGGCGGCAAGTCGGCCTTCATCGTTTTCGAGGATGCCGATCTCGACAGCGCCGTCGAAGGCCTGGTCGATGGCATCTGGTTCAACCAGGGCCAGGTCTGCTGCGCCGGCTCGCGGCTCCTGGTGCAGGAAGGCATCGCCGAGGCCTTGATCGCCAAGGTCAAGACGCGGATGAGCCGGCTGCGCGTCGGCAGCCCGCTCGACAAGAACACCGATATCGGCCCGCTGGTCGACGCCACGCAGCTCGACCGGGTCAAGGGACTGGTCGCCGAAGGCGCCAGACAAGGCGCCGTCTGCTGGCAGCCGGACGCGGCGCTGCCGTCCTCGGGTTACTATCACCTGCCAACACTTGCCACCGGTGTTTCGCCGGCTAACATTCTTGCCCAGGAAGAGGTGTTCGGTCCGGTGCTGGCGACCATGACCTTCCGCAACACCGAGGAAGCGATCGAGCTTGCCAACAACACGCGCTATGGGCTGGCGGCGAGCGTGTGGAGCGAGAACGTCAACCTGGCTTTGCATGTCGCGCCGCAATTGAAGGCCGGCGTCGTCTGGGTCAATGGCACCAACATGTTCGACGCCGCCTGCGGCTTCGGAGGCTACCGCGAAAGCGGCTTCGGCCGCGAGGGCGGGCGTGAGGGCATGTTCGAGTATCTCGCGGCAAAACTGCCGCTCGGTCCGGCCATCAAGCCGGCGACGATCTCGGCGCAACCGGTCGAGCAGGCCGATGGCTCGGCCATCGACCGCACGGCCAAGCTGTTCATCGGCGGCAAACAGGTACGCCCGGACAGCAATTATTCGTTGGCCGTCGCCACCGCCAAGGGCAAGCTCGCCGGCGAAGTCGGTTTTGGCAACCGCAAGGATATCCGCGATGCCGTGTCGGCTGCCCGCGCGTGCAAGGCATGGCCGGAGGCGACCGCCTACAACCGCAGCCAAGTGCTCTACTATCTGGCCGAAAACCTTTCCGGCCGCGCCAGCGAATTCGCGGCTCGTCTGACCGAATTGACCGGCGCAACGCCCAAGGCCGCACGGGAAGAAGTCGACCAGTCGATCGAACGCCTGTTCCTCTATGCCGGCCTCGCCGACAAGTTCGAAGGCCGCATGCACCAGCCGCCGGCGCGTGCCGTGACGCTGGCGCTACACGAGCCGGTCGGCGTCGTCGGCATCGTCGCGCCGGATGCTTCGCCGCTGCTTGGCCTGATCTCGCTCATCGCGCCGGCGCTTGCCATGGGCAACACAGTGGTTGCCGTGCCGTCCGAACGCTACCCGCTGCTCGCCACCGATCTCTACCAGGTGATCGAATATTCCGACGTTCCGGCCGGCGCCATCAACATCGTCACCGGCCGCACGGCGGAACTTGCCGGGGTGCTCGCCAAGCATGACGATGTCGATGGGCTCTGGGTGTTCGCCGATGCCGAGACCTGCGCCAAGGCAGAAGCCTCGTCCATCGGTAACCTCAAGCGCGTCTGGAGCGGCAATGGCCGCAGCCTGGACTGGGCGTCCGACGAGGCGGCCGGCGATGCCTTGCTGCGCCGCGCCATCGAGGTGAAGAATGTCTGGGTGCCCTACGGCGACTGAGCCTTTGGACAGCCACAATGGTGATCGTGTTCGGGCTTGACGCCCGGGCCTATGTTCTTTAACGAGAAAAAACATTTTTATCTGTGAACCGACACGGCGCAGGCCGCACGATGGCTCGTGACTGGCACATGACGCTTTGGCCGGCTGCCGATAAAGGCGGATGATCCTAGCGGACGAGGAGAAGAGCATGGCGGATCTGACAGGCAAGATCGTTGTCGTCACGGCAGCGGCGCAAGGCATCGGCAAGGCGAGCGCACTGGCCTTCGCCAAGGCTGGAGCCACGGTCTACGCCACCGATATCAACGAGACGCTCCTCGCCGAACTCGCCAAGATGACGGGGATCAAGGCCCGCAGGCTGGACGTGCTCAACGACGAGGCGGTCAACACCGCCTTTGCCGAGATCGGCCGCGTCGACGTGCTGTTCAACTGCGCCGGTTTCGTCCATTCCGGCTCGATCCTCGAGATGAAGGATAGCGATCTCGATTTCGCCTTCAATCTCAACGTGCGCGCCATGATCCGCACCATCCGCGCCGTGCTGCCCGGCATGCTGGAGCGCGGCGACGGGTCGATCATCAACATGGCCTCGCTGGCCAGCTCCACCAAGGGCGTGCCGAACCGTTTCGCCTATGGCGTCACCAAGGCTGCCGTGATCGGCCTGACCAAGGCGGTCGCCGCCGACTATGTCGGCAAGGGCATACGCTGCAACGCCATCTGCCCCGGCACGGTCGAGAGCCCGTCGCTGCAGGACCGCATGCATGCGCAAGGCGACTATGAAGCGGCACGGGCCGCCTTCATCGCCCGCCAGCCGATGGGCCGGCTCGGCACGCCGGAGGAAATCGCCGATCTCGCCGTCTACCTGGCCGGCGCCACCTACACGTCCGGGCAGGCCTATAATATCGATGGCGGCTGGTCGATCTGAAGCTCTGAAATCGGGACAGACGGGAAGATCGGGATTCTTGGCCGCGTTTGTTCGGGAGATCGTGAAGTCTGAAAATCCGGCGCGCCGGCTTGCCCGGCACGAGTCTCGCGCTTGCCCGGAACCAGGTCGATCAGTAGGGTCCGCCGTCGCCTCGGCGGAGAGTTTGCAAAGGGCCATGCGGCCGCAACCAGGAGAAGGGTTTAAATGAAACTGCTGCGCTATGGCGAGGTTGGGAACGAACGTCCCGGCCTGCTCGATGCGGATGGAACGATCCGCGATCTCTCCGCCCATGTCGCCGACATTGCCGGCACCACGCTGCATCCGGCCTCGCTGGACATGCTGGCTAAGCTCGACGCGAAATCGCTACCGGCGGTTTCCGGCAAACCTCGGCTCGGCGCCTGCGTCGCCGGCACCGGCAAATTCATCTGCATCGGCCTCAACTATTCCGACCACGCCGCCGAGACCGGCGCCACCGTGCCGCCGGAGCCGATCATCTTCATGAAGGCAAGCTCGGCCATTGTCGGGCCCGACGACGACGTGCTGATCCCGCGCGGCTCCGAGAAGACCGACTGGGAAGTCGAGCTCGGCGTGGTCATCGGCAAGACCGCGAAATATGTCAGCGAAGCCGATGCGCTCGACTATGTCGCCGGCTATTGCGTCTCGCACGACGTGTCCGAACGCGCCTTCCAGGCCGAGCGGCAGGGCCAGTGGACCAAGGGCAAGAGCTGCGACACGTTCGGTCCGACCGGCCCATGGCTGGTGACCAAGGACGAAGTGGCCGACCCGCAGAACCTCAAAATGTGGCTGACCGTCAACGGCAAGACGATGCAGAACGGCTCGACCAGGACCATGGTCTATGGCGTCGCCTACCTCGTCGCCTATCTCAGCCAGTTCATGTCGCTGCACCCCGGCGACATTATTTCGACAGGCACCCCGCCCGGCGTCGGGCTGGGCATGAAGCCGCCGGTGTTCCTGAAGGCTGGTGACGTGGTGGAACTGGGCATCGAGGGGCTCGGCCAGCAGAAGCAGACGTTCAAGGCGGACGAGTAGGCCGCCGACTTTTCCGTCCTCTTCTTATGGTCGTTCGGAAGGAGGAGACGGTTTCGCGCCTTTCCTCTCCCCCGTCGATCGGGGGAGAGGTGTCGAGCGAAGCTCGACGGAGTGGGGGTCGACTGCTCCACGAAAGACTAGACGCTCACTGGGTCGTGCCTGCTTTTCGGCGACTGCGCTTGGGGCACGGGCTTCCCCCACTCCGTCGCCGCTTCGCGGCGCCACCTCTCCCCCCTCCGGAGGGAGAGGAAAGGAGCGTCGGTGCCGCGCTACTTCAGCACTTTCCCATCGGCGCCAAACCGATAGGTCTTCGCCGGATCCGGCGTCGCGTAAAGCGTCGCACCCGGCTCGGCGTCATACACGCCGAAAATGCGCACCGTGATCAGCCCCGCTTTCTCGCAGTCGAGATAGAGGTTAGTGTCGGCGCCGAGATGCTCGGCATGCACGACCGTGCCCTTCCAGCTGCCGGACTTTGGGGCGACCGTCAGATGCTCCGGCCGCACGCCGATGGTCTTGGCCGTATCGCCCAGTCTCGCCCCGTCGATGAAGTTCATCTTCGGTGAGCCGATGAAGCCGGCGACGAACTCGTTGGCCGGCGAATTGTAAAGCTCCATCGGGCCGCCGATCTGTTCGATCCTGCCGGCGTTCAGCACCACAATCTTGTCGGCCAGCGTCATCGCCTCGACCTGGTCGTGGGTGACGTAGATCATCGTCGCCTTCAGACGGCGATGCAGCTGCGCGATCTCCAGCCGCGTGTTGACGCGCAGCGCCGCGTCGAGGTTCGACAGCGGCTCATCGAACAGGAACAGTTTTGGCTCGCGGACCACGGCGCGGCCGATGGCGACACGCTGGCGCTGGCCGCCGGAGAGTTCGGCCGGCCGCCTTTCAAGATAGGGCTCCAGCGATAGCATCGAGGACGCAATGCCGATGCGGCGGTCGATCTCGGCCGTCGGCGTGCCGGCTTGCTTCAGGCCAAGACCCATATTGTTCTTCACCGTCAGATGCGGGTAGAGCGCATAGGTCTGGAACACCATGGCAATGCCGCGCTTGGCCGGTGGCGTGGCGGAAACATCCGCACCATCGATGACCACGCGGCCCGAGGTCGAATCCTCCAGCCCGGCGATGACCCGCAGCAAGGTCGACTTGCCGCAGCCCGATGGGCCGACGAAGACGACGAATTCGCCATCGGTCACTTCGAGGTCGATGCCCTTCAGCACCTCGACCGGCCCGAAGGCCTTCTTTACATTCTCGATCTTCAGCGAGCCCACGGCGATCCTCCAAATTGATGAGTGGGCGCCAGCGCCACCCCCGACGACAATGCCCTTGTCACAATCGCACCGCCTTTCCGCTGCGCACGCTCTCGTCGGCGGCAAAGCAGACGGCGAGCGATTTCACTGCGTCGTCCATATGTTTGGTGAGATCCAGATCCTCGCGGATCGCTTTCAGGACGAAGGCCTGCTCGAGATCGCAGAGATCCTGATGGCCGGGTTCGCCTTCCATCGACAGCATTTCGTCAGGCTTGGCGAACTTGCCGTCAGCGCCGGTCGCGGCACTGTGCAGGCGGATGGTCGAGGTCTTGGTGTGGGTGTCGATGTCGTCGGACCTGACACCTTCCTTCATGACGATCGACACGCAGCCGTTGGGCGAGATGACGTCCTTCACGAAGAAAGCGGTCTCGGAAATCATCGGCCCCCAGCCGGCTTCGTACCAGCCGACCGAACCGTCATCGAACAGCACCTGCAGGTGCCCGTAATTGTACATGGACGGCGCCACCTCCTCAGTCAGCCGCACGCCCATGCCGCGCACCTCGACCGGTTTGGCGTCGGTGATCTGCAGCATGACGTCGAGATAGTGGACGCCGCAATCGACGATCGGCGACGTCGTCTGCATCAGCTGCTTGTGCGTCTCCCAGGTATGGCCGGAGGATTGCTGGTTGAGGTTCATGCGGAACACGTAAGGGCCGCCGAGCTTGCGCGCCTCGGCGATCAGCCTGATCCAGGACGGATGATGCCGCAGGATGTAGCCGATCACCAGTTTCCTACCGTTGGCCTTGGCGGCCGCGACGACGCGTTTTGCATCGGCCACCGTCGTTGCCAGCGGCTTTTCGACAAAGACATGGCAGCCGGCCTCGAACGCCCTGACCGCATAGTCGGCATGGCTGTCGGAATAGGTGGCGATGCAGGCGACATCGGGTTTTTCGTCGCGCAGCGCCTCGTCGAAGGAACGCCTGATGCCGTAGCCCGTCAGTCCGTCAGGTAGCGGCACGTCGGAGCGATTGACCAAGGCCGCGATCTGGAAACCCGGATTGGTATGGTAGGCCAGCGCATGGCTGCGGCCCATATTGCCAAGGCCGGCGACGACGACACGAAGGGGTGGTTTAGAGTTCACCTAATCAACTCCAAATGTTTTGGTTGCTCTCGCGGAGAGGGTGTCACCCCACCCGGCGCTGCGCGCCGACCTCCCCATCGAGGGGAGGTGGGGCGTTGGCGTGAACTTCCCGCTGTCGGCGCAGCTGCTCCGAATTGAACCTCCGACCCGTCGAATGAAACGGCGACCTTCTACCTCCCCTTGATGGGGAGGTCGGCGCGAAGCGCCGGGTGGGGTGATGGCGCCGGCGGAGAATTGCAGGGCTCCGCTCACTTGACGGCTCCCGACGTGATGCCGCGGATCAGCTGCCGCGAGAAGATGACGTAGAGGATGAGCACCGGCATGATCGCCAGCGAGAGCGCCGCGAGGATGGCGTTCCAGTTGGTGACGAACTGGCCGAGGAAGAGCTGGGCACCGAGCGTCACCGTCTTGGTCTCTTCCGACGGCGCCAGGATCAGCGGGAACCACAGATCGTTCCAGATCGGGATCATGGTAAAGACGGCGACCGTGGCCATCGATGGCCTGACCAGCGGCAGCACCAGGCGGAAGAAGATGGTGTATTCGGACAGGCCGTCGATGCGGCCGGCGTTCTTCAAATCGTCGGACACCTGCTTCATGAATTCCGACAGGATGAAGACAGCGAGCGGCAGGCCTTGCGCCGTGTAGACCAGGATCAACGCCGTCAGCGTGTTGACCAGCCCGCTCGCCACCATCAATTGCAGGATGGCGACGGTGCCGAGGCGGATCGGGATCATGATGCCGAGCGCTAGGTAGAGGCCCATCAGCGAATTGCCGCGGAAGCGGTATTCCGACAGCGCGAAAGCAGCCATGGCGCCGAACAGCAGCACGAAGAACAGCGAAGCGACGGTGACGACGAGGCTGTTCTGGAAATAGTGGATGAAATCGCCCTGGCCGATGACCGTGGTGTAGCCGATCAGGTCGAAGGTTTTCGGCGTCGGCGGTGTCAGCGGCGCGCCGAAGATGCCGGCGCGGGATTTGAACGAATTCATGATGACCAGGATCACCGGAAACAGCGCGATCGCCGTGTAGGTCAACAGGATCGCGTGAGCGCCGATGGTGCGGGGGAGTGATCGGGTGGCGGTGCTCATTGGGAGGTCTCCTGACGCACACTTCCAAACAATGGCGCCCAGGCACCCCCCTCTGGCCTGCCGGCCATCTCCCCCGCAAGGGGGGAGATTGGCAGCTTCGGGCTCGGCGCTTCTCCTGCGACGTGGAAGATTGGCGAAAGCCTTCGTGACATCCGATCTCCCCCCTTGCGGGGGAGATGGCCGGCAGGCCAGAGGGGGGTGTTTAGCCGTAACATATCCACCCCTCAGAACTGATAGCGACGCAGGCGCGTCTGGACGAGGAAGAGGTAGACGCAGACGCCGCCTAGGATGATCAGGAACATCATCGTGGCGATCGCCGCGCCCATGTTGGGGTCGCCGACTTGCAGCTGGAAGCCGAAGAAGGCGCGGTAGAGGAAGGTGCCGAGAATGTCGGTCGAATAGTTCGGCCCAGCGAGCGCGCCCTGCGCGGTGTAGATCAGGTCGAAGGCGTTGAAATTGCCGACGAAGGTGAGGATCGAGATGATGCCGATCGACGGCAGGATCAGCGGCAGCTTGATCTTCCAGAACTGCGACAGGCCGGTGATGCCATCGCATTCAGCCGCCTCGATCACCTCTTCGGGGATCGACAGCAGCGCCGCGTAGATCAGCATCATCGGGATGCCGACGAACTGCCATACCGAAATCAGGCTGAGCGCGGTCAGCGCATATTGTTCCTTGCCGAGCCAGGGCGTGAACAGGCTTTTCAAGCCGACCAGGTCCATCATATGCGGCGCCACGCCCCACAACGGCGACAGGATGAGCTTCCAGGCGAAGCCGACGATGACAAAGGACAGGATGGTCGGCACGAAGATCGCCGTGCGGTAGAAGGCGGCAAATCTCAGTCGCGGGCTGGACAGCAATGCCGCCAGCATGACGCCGATCGGGTTCTGCACCAGCATGTGGATGATGAAGAACCAGGTGTTGTTCCTGAGTGCGTTCCAGAAACCCACCGACCAGTTGGGATCGCCGAACAGGGTGCGGAAATTCTCCAACCCGACAAAGACCTGGGACTCGCTGACGTTGCGGAACAGCGACAGCTGCAAGGTGCCGGCGAGCGGCAGGATCATGATCGCCGTGTAGACGAGCACCGCCGGCGCCAGGAAGATGCCGATGTGCCAGCGAACAGGTCTTTTGGGTCGTATTTCTGCGGCCATGAGTTCGGTCCCCGCCGTCTCTCGGTTCCAAATCGTCTCGATGCTAGATGATGCCTCGATGCATGGCCCGACATTCTTGCCCGATGCGGCAAGAACAAAGGCCTGCGACTGATCAGCCAGCCTTCCCCAAGACGTGCAAGGGTAAGGCCGCGAGGCGGTGCCGACAATCGCTATCTCTGCGGATGCAGACCAGGGGTATCCGGAACCGGCCAGGCTTGCGCCCGACCGGCTCCGTTGCCTGAGCTCTTACTTCGCCGGCTTGTACCAGCTGTCGAGGCCGGTCTGCAGCTTCTTGGCCGCTGCTTCGGGCGTATCGGTGCCGTTGATGACGTTGGCCGATTCAACCCAGGTCTCGTTCTCGAGGTTCGGCGTGCCGCGCGACAGGATCTGGTAGGTCGAGCGGATCGTCGACTTGCACTTGCCGCGCCAGGAGACGAATTCCTGCGCCAGCGGGTCTTCCATCTTCACCGGCGCGGAGTTCAGGCTGAAGAAGCCCGGCAGCGCGTTGGCGTAGATGGTGGCGAAGTCGGGCGAGGCGACCCAGGACAAGAACGTCTTGGCCGCATCGGCATTCTTCGACGCTGCGTTCAGGCCCATGCCGATATCGGTATGGTCCGAGATGTAGCAGGTGTCGCCGGCCTTCTCGACCGGCGGCGGGAAGGCGCCCATCTTGAACTGGGCCTGGGTGTTGAACAGGCCGATTTCCCACGAGCCGGCCGGGTAGATGGCGGCGCGGCCGAGCGTGAACAGGTTCTGGCTGTCCGGATAGGTCTGCGCCTCGAAGCCGTCGCCGAGATACGGCTTCCACTTGGCCAGTTCCTCATACGGGGCAACCCAGTCCTTGTCGGTCAGCTTCTGATCGCCCTTGATCAGCGCCGCACGGCCGTCTTCGCCCTTCCAGTAGTTGGGGCCGATGTTCTGGTAGCCCATGGTCGCGGCTTCCCAGAGGTCCTTGGTGCCCATCGCCATCGGGATGTAGGTGCCGTCGGCCTTGATCTTGTCGAGTGCTGCAAAGAACTCGTCGCGGGTCTGCGGCACCTTGATGCCGAGCTTGTCGAAGGCGTCCTTGTTGTAGATGAAGCCGTGGATGACCGAGGCCATCGGCACGCAGAAGCTCGCCTTGCCGTCATCGGTCTGCCAGGCGGACTTGGCCACCGGCGAGAAATTCTCCATGCCGGGCAGCGCGGAGAGGTCGGCGAGGTTGCCCTTCTTGAACAGTTCGAGCGACTTGTCGAACGGGCGGCAAGTGATCAGGTCGCCCGCCGAGCCGGCGGCGAGCTTGGCGCCGAGTGCTGCGTCATACTCGGTCGGAGCCGATGGCGCGAACACCACCTTGATGCCTGGGTTCTTGGCTTCGAAGGCCGGGATCAGCTTGTCCTTCCAGATGGCAAGGTCGTCGCCGCGCCAGCTTTCGATGTTGAGGGTTACGTCGGCGGCGTGAGCCAACCCGGCCGAGCCGAGAATGCTGGTGCCCAGAAGCAGTGCCGTCAGTAGTTTCGTTGTCATGCTCAGTCTCCCTGTTGACCTTTTTCAGGTTCGGTTTTGATGAGAACAGGGGCTTTTGACCCCTTGCTCCCCTCGTAAGCCCGTTTCACCCCGATGGAAATCGGGATGAAACAAGCCCTACTTCTTTGTTCGAGCACGATCTTTTCCGAAAAGTGGGTTCCACTTTTCGGGATCATGCTCCAGCGCGGAAAGGGCTGGCCTCAGCTTCTGGCCGGTCCCCTCCAGTATCTTCCGCGCCGCATCGGCATTGTCGGCGCCGGCGGCTAGCAGAATGGCGGTCTTGACCGCGCCGCCACTCTTCTCGAGCAGTTGGGCGGCTTCGTCCCTGCCGCGTCCGCTGACGGCGGCGACAATGCGCGCGGCGCGGTCGCGCAGCTTGATGTTGTCGGCCATGAGGTTGACCATGTAGCCGTCATGCACGTGGCCGAGATGGACGGCGGTCAAGGTCGACAGCATGTTGAGCGCGATCTTCTGGGCGGTGCCAGCACCCATGCGCGTCGAGCCGGCGATCACTTCCGGTGGCGTTTCGAGCAGGATGGCGGTTCCAGCCTGCTGGAGCAGGGCCGAATTCCGGTTGTTGGCGATGCCGATGGTGGCCGCTCCGCGGCGGGCCGCTTCCTGGAGGGCGTGCACGGCATAGGGTGTCGTGCCGCTGGCCGAAACGGCGATCAGGCAGTCGCCCTTGCCGATGCCCGCACTGGCGACCGCCGCAGCGGCCTCCTCGGTGTCGTCCTCGGGTCCACCGGCCAGCGTGTGGAAAGCCTCGTCTCCGCCGGCGATCAGGATGGCGATACGGTCGCGTTCTATGCCGAAGGTGCCGGGCAATTCCAACGCATCGGCCAGCGCCATCAGGCCGGAACTGCCGGCCGCGGCATAGGCAAGCCTGCCGCCGCCATTCAGCCTGTCGGCGATGATCTCGGCTGCCTTGGCGATGGACGGAATGGCGTTGCGGACGGCCTTGGCGGCCTCGACCTGCGCATCGGCCAGCGAAGCAAGGATGGCTTCCGGGGCCTGGATATCCAGCCCCTCGGCATTCCTGTGAAGCGCTTCGGTGCGCGTTTCGGCCATCCCGGGTCCTCCAATACCAGAACAATACCAAAAAAATACCACTTGTCCACAAGCATTAACGAATTCGCAGCCTGGAAATCGCTGAGCCGGCGAAATGCCCAGGATTTTCAATAAAATACACCTTAATCTTTTTGAAACGGAAATTAACCCTTGGCTATTGGTATTTTATTGGTATTATCCGGCCGGAGGAGAAATCACGTGAATTTCGTGCTCGGTATCGATGGCGGTGGCACCAGCTGCAGGGCCGCCCTGGCAAATGCGGACGGCATGGTCCTCGGCCGTGCCAAAAGCGGCGCCGCCAACATCCGCACCGATCTTACCGGCGCCCGGTCGAACATCGTCGAGGCGGCGCGGCAGGCGTTCATCGCCGCCGGGCAGGACCCGGAGTTGATCCCGCAGACACCGGCCATTCTGGGCCTTGCCGGCGCCAATGTCGGCACCTACCGGCAGCAGCTCGAAGCGGTTCTGCCGTTCAGCGTCAGCCGCGTCGAGACCGATGCCGAGATCGCGCTGGAAGGCGCCGTCGGATCAGGCGACGGCGCCATGGCGATCCTCGGCACCGGCACCGCCTACATGGCGCGCAAACAAGGCAAGTCGCGCGCCATCGGCGGCTGGGGATTCCAGGTCGGCGACCAGGGCAGCGGCGCGCGCATCGGCCGCGACCTGCTCGAACAGACGCTGCTTGCCTATGACGGCGTGCGCGAGGGTTCGCCGCTGACCGACAGCATGATGGCGGTTTTCCGCAACAATCCGGAGGACGTGGTCGAGTTCACCACCAATGCCAAGCCCGGCGATTTCGGCGGTTTCGCGCCCAAGGTGTTCGAACACGCCGAAAAAGGCGACAGCGTCGCCAATTGGATCCTGGACAGGGCGGTTGCCGATGTCGAAGCCTCGCTTGGCGCGCTCGATCTCGCCGAAGGCGCGCCGCTCTGTCTGCTCGGCGGCCTGGCGCCGCTTTACGCGCCGCGCCTGTCGGCGCGTTACCGGGCGCTGCTGAAGCCGCCGCTCGACGGCGCGCTAGGCGGCGCCGTGCAGATGGCGGTGCGGCTTTTCGCAGGGCATGCGGGGCCGGCTCGATGAGCGACGCCGCCGACCAGATCTTCGCCACGCTGAAGCAGTCGGCGCAGAGCGGCGCGCCGCTCTATCTGCAGCTTCGCAAGAGCATCGAGGACGCAGTCAACCGCGGCCTGATCGGGCCGGGCGACGCGCTGCCTTCCGAGCGCGACATCGCCACCAAGGCCGACATTTCGCGGGTCACCGTGCGCAAGGCGGTGCAGGACCTGGTCAAGGGCGGCATCCTGGTGCAGCGCCATGGCTCCGGCACCTTCGTGGCGCCACGCATGGAGCGCGTCGAGCAGTCGCTGTCGCGGCTCACCTCGTTCACCGAAGACATGGCGCGGCGCGGCATGGCGGTGCGTTCGGCATGGCTCGACCGCGGCCTCTACGCGCCCTCGCCCGGCGAGATGATGGTGCTTGGCCTGTCGTCGAGCGAACTGGTGGCGCGGGTGGCGCGCCTGCGCATCGCCAACGACACGCCGCTGGCGATCGAACGCGCATCGCTGTCGGCCAGCGTGCTGCCCGACCCGGCTGCCATAGGCTCCTCGCTCTACGCCGCCCTGGAAATGACGGGCAACCGGCCGGTGCGGGCTGTGCAGCGCATTTCGGCCGCCAATCTCGGCGACAGCGACGCGCGCCTGCTCGAAGTGCCGCCGGGCATTGCCGGCCTGCATATCGAACGTATTTCCTATCTGGCGAGCGGCAAGGTGATCGAATTCACCCGCTCGATCTACCGGGGCGACGCCTACGACTTCGTCGCCGAACTGCGGCTGACAGGGCCGAGCGAAGAGGGCCGACCATGACTGAAATCACCCATATGCGGCGCGAGATCGAGGAGATCCCGCAGGCCGTCACCCGCCTGCTCGACGGCTCCGGCACCGTGATCGAGGAAGCCGGACGCGGCATCAAGGGACGCGACCCGCATTTCGTCGTCACCGTGGCGCGCGGCTCGTCCGACCATGCCGCCACCTTCATGAAATATGCCGTCGAACTGACCGCGGGCCTTGCCGTCGCCTCGGTTGGCCCTTCCATCGCTTCGATCTATGGCCGCAAACTCCGGCTCACCGGATCGGCGTGCCTGGCGATCTCGCAGTCGGGCAAGAGCCCCGACATCGTCGCCATGGCCGAAACCGCACGGACCGGCGGCGCCCTGACCATCGCCATCACCAACACCGCCGATTCGCCGCTGGCGCGGGCCTCGGATTATGCAATCGACATCCTGGCCGGGCCCGAGCGCAGCGTCGCGGCGACCAAGACCTTCATCAATTCCGCCGTTGCCGGCCTCGCCTTGATGGCGCATTCCACCGGCGACGCCGCACTGCTTGCCGCACTTGCGCGCCTGCCCGAACATTTCGGCAAGGCGATCGCCTGCGACTGGATGAGCGTGCTGGCCGAAACGATCGAAAAGCAGAAGTCGCTGTTCATCCTCGGCCGCGGGCCGTCCGCGGCGATGGCCAACGAGGCGGCGCTGAAATTCAAGGAGACCTGCGGCATGCATGCCGAGGCCTACAGCGCGGCCGAAGTCATGCACGGCCCGCTGGCGCTGATCGGCCCGGATTTTCCGGTGCTGGCGCTGGCCGCGCGCGATGCGTCCGAACCGTCGGTCGCCGAAGCCGCCGACAGCCTGGCAGCCAAGGGCGCGCCGGTGTTCGTCACCTCCGCGCTTGCCAACCGTGCCACGCGCCTGCCGCATGTCGCCACCGGCCACCCGCTGACCGACCCGCTGACGCTGATCGTCTCCTTCTACATGTTCGTCGAGGCCTTCGCGCGCCATCGCGGCCTCGATCCGGACACGCCGCGCAACCTTCGCAAGGTGACGGAGACCGTATGAGCGATCGTTTTGCCCTGACTGGCGCCCGGATTTTCGACGGCGACGACTGGCATGAAGGCGCGGCGCTCGTCGTGCGCGACGGCCTCGTCGAGGCTATTTTGCCCACCGGCGCCATCCCTTCGGACGTCCGCGTCGTCGACACCGGCGGCGGCATGCTGGTGCCGGGCTTCGTCGACATCCAGGTCAATGGCGGCGGCGGCGTCATGCTCAACGACCACCCCGACGTCGCCTCGATCGAGACCATATGCCGGGCGCACGCGCCGTTCGGCACGACCGCGCTGCTGCCGACGCTGATCACCGACACGCCTGACATCACCGCCGCAGCGATTGCCGCCGGCGAAGCAGCGACGCTGCGGAAGGTGCCGGGCTTCCTCGGCCTGCATCTCGAAGGGCCGCATCTGTCGATCGCGCGCAAGGGCGCGCATGATCCGGCGCTGATCCGGCCGATGACGGACGCCGACCAGGCGATGCTGATCGCGGCGCGGCGGAAGCTGCCGGTGCTGCTCACCACGATAGCGCCCGAATCCGTCGAGCCGGCCCGCGTCACGGCATTGACCAGAGCCGGCATCATCGTCAGCCTCGGCCATTCGGACACCGGCTATGCCACGGCAAATGCCTTCGCCGAGGCGGGAGCCAGCGTGGTCACCCACCTGTTCAACGCGATGAGCCAGATCGGCAACCGCGAGCCGGGGCTGGCGGGCACGGCGATCGACATCGGCACCTTGTCCGCGGGGCTGATCGCCGACGGTATCCACGTCCATCCGGCGACCATCAGGATCGCACTCGAGGCCAAGCAGGGGCCTGGCAAGATCGTGCTGGTCACCGACGCGATGGCGACGATCGGCACCGACACGACCTCGTTCACGCTCAACGGCCGCACCATCTATCGCAAGGACGGGAGTCTCAGGCTTGCCGACGGGACGCTGGCCGGCGCCGACCTCGACATGATCTCGGCCATCCGGTTCATGCACCGCGTCGTCGGGCTCGACCTTTCCGAAGCCTTGCGTATGGCCTCGCTCTATCCGGCGCAGGCGATCGGCCAGTCGCACCGGCTTGGCCGCCTTGCCAACGGCACGGCGGCGGATATCGTTGCGCTGTCGGACGATCTCGGCATAGGAAGCGTCTGGATCGGCGGCGACGAGGTTTTTTCAGCCGGCGCGTAATCCTGGAAGCGGGCCCATGCAGGCAATCGACTGTGTTGTCGCCGGAGCAGGCGTCGTCGGGCTTGCCGTCGCCAGGGCGCTTGCCTTGTCGGGCCGCGAGGTGGTGGTCATCGAGCAAGCCGATGCGATCGGCACCGTCACCAGTTCGCGCAATTCCGAAGTCATCCACGCCGGGCTCCATTATGCGCCGGGCAGCCTGAAGGCCCGGCTCTGCGTCGAAGGCCGCCGGCTCCTCTACGCCTACTGCGCCGAGCACGGCGTCGCCCATGCACGGACCGGCAAGCTGATCGTCGCCAGCGAGCCAGGGCAGATGGACGGGTTGCGGACGATCCAGGCCAATGCGCGCCGCTGCGGGGTCGAGGATCTCGAGCTTTTGACACGCGGCGAAGCCGAAAGCCTGGAGCCGGCGCTGACATGCGCCGGCGCGCTGCTGTCGCCGTCGACCGGCATCGTCGACAGCCATGCCTTGATGCTGTCGCTGCGCGGCGACGCCGAGGCGGCCGGCGCGGCCTTCGCTTTCCTGACCTGCGTGGCCGGCGCGACGATCGACGCCGACGGGATCCGTGTCGACACGCGCGATGCCGATGGCGAGACCTTCGCTTTGGAGGCCCGCGCCTTCGTCAACGCCGCGGGCCTCGACGCGCAGGCCATGGCCGGCCGGATCGAGGGGTTCCCGCAAAGCCTCATCCCCCGGCAGTGGCTGGCGCGCGGAAATTATTTCGCGCTTCCAGGCCGGTCGCCGTTTTCGCGGCTGATCTACCCGGTTCCGGTCGAAGGCGGCCTCGGTGTCCACCTGACGCACGATCTCAGCGGCAGCGCGCGCTTTGGGCCTGATGTCGAATGGATCGACCATGTGGATTACACGGTCGATCCAGGCCGGAGCGCCGTCTTCTACGAAGCGATCCGCCGTTATTGGCCCGACCTTGGCGATGGCGCCCTGCAACCGGCCTATGCCGGCATCAGGCCGAAACTGTCGGGTCCCGGCCAGCCGGCGGCCGACTTCATGATCCAGGGTCCGGGCGATCATGGCCTCGGCCGGATCGTCAACCTGTTCGGCATAGAGAGCCCCGGCCTGACGGCAAGCCTGGCGATCGCCGATCATGTCGTCGCGCTGCTGTACCCGGAATGACCGGTGCCGTTGGGAGTTTGTCATCCCGAACAGACGTCATGAAACCTTTTGATTTTGAGTCCGTTGTCGCAGCGTATGTCCGAGGCGAAACCCAAATCGACACCGGCCGACGGCATCAGACCGCGCGGCAACCCGAAGCCGCGTCGAGGAAAGTCGCGACGGCAAGGGCCGCGTGACCAGACGTCAGGCGAGCCGGGCGAAGAAAAGCCAACGCCCGCCGACGCAGCGCCGGAGGTCGACGGCCAGGCGGGGCCGCCACCGGAAGCTATCGAACCCGATCCGCAGCTGACGCCCGAGGAGGCCGAGCAGGCGCGCAAGAAATACCTGCTGCGGCGTTTCTGGATCGGCGGACGCGGCTATTGGGGACGGCAGGGCGACAAGCTCGCCTGGCCGCTCACAATCGGGCTGTTGATCCTGATCGTCATCAATGTCGGCTTCCAGTACGGGATCAACGTCTGGAACCGCGCGTTCTTCGACGCCATCGAGCAACGCAACGTCCACACCGTCTATGTGCTCAGCGCTATATTCCTGCCCCTCGTTGCCGGAAGCGCGAGCCTTGTCATCGCGCAGGTTTATCTGCGCATGACGATGCAGCGCCGCTGGCGATCCTGGCTCACGACGTCGGTCATAGCGCGCTGGCTTACCAATGGCCGCTACTATCAGTTGAACCTCGTCGCGGGCGACCATTCGAACCCCGAAGCCCGCCTCACCGAGGATCTGCGGATCGCCACCGAGTCGCCCGTCGATTTCATCTCCGGCGTGATCATCGCCACACTGTCGGCCTCGACCTTCATCGTGGTGCTGTGGACGATCGGCGGAGCCTTGAGCTTCACATTGGGAGGCTCGACCTTCACCGTGCCCGGTTTCCTCGTCATCACGGCCGTGATCTATGCCGCGATCACCTCCACCTCGATGGTCATCATCGGCCGCGATTTCGTCCGGCTGTCCGAGGAAAAGAACCAGTCGGAAGCCGAGTTCCGCTACGTGCTGACCCGCGTGCGCGAAAACGGCGAGAGCATTGCCTTGCTCGGCGGCGAGGAGGAGGAGCGCAGCGGCATCGACAGGACCTTTGCCGGCGTGCTGAAGCGATGGGCACAACTGACCGGACAGCATATGCGCACGGCACTGGTCTCGCAGGGCTCGAGCCTGTTCGCGCCGGTCGTGCCGGTGCTGCTGTGCGCGCCAAAATTTCTCGAAGGCTCGATGTCGCTCGGCCAGGTCATGCAGGCGGCCTCGGCCTTCGCCATCGTGCAGAGCGCCTTCGGGTGGCTGGTCGACAATTATCCACGTCTTGCCGACTGGAACGCCTCCGCACGCCGCATCGCCTCGCTGATGATGTCGCTCGATGGGCTGGAGCGCGCCGAGCAGAGCGACGAGCTGGGGCGTATCAAGCGTGGCGAGACCGGCAACGGCGCGATGCTCAGCCTCGACAATCTCTCCGTGACGCTCGACGACGGCTCCTCCGTGGTCAAGGAAACGAAGGTCGAAATCGAACCGGGAGAGCGGGTGCTGGTGGCCGGCGAATCCGGTTCGGGCAAGTCGACCTTGGTGCGGGCCGTTGCGGGCCTGTGGCCATGGGGCGGTGGCAACGTCAATTTCCACGCCGGCAGGCGCCTGTTCATGCTGCCGCAACGCCCCTACATCCCCACCGGCACGCTTCGCCGCGCGGTCGCCTATCCCGCGGCGGCGGACAAGTGGACGATCAAGCAGATCAAGGCTGCCCTCGACAAGGTGGGGCTCGGCTATCTCACCGACAGGATCAAGGAAGAGGCGCCATGGGACCAGACGCTGTCGGGTGGCGAAAAGCAGCGCCTCGCCTTCGCGCGCCTGCTGCTGCATCGCCCCGATATCGTGGTGCTGGATGAGGCGACCTCGGCGCTCGACGAGAAGAGCCAGGACACGATGATGATGACGGTGATCCGCGAACTGCCTGATGTCACCATCATCAGCGTGGCGCATCGCGCGGAGCTCGAAGCCTTTCACAGCCGCAAGATCACCCTGGAAAGGCGTGAGGGCGGCGCCAAGCTCGTCAGCGATATCGACCTCGTCCCGCGCAAGCGCAAACGCAGCTTGCTGAAGCGTGCCTTGTGGGGCTCCGGCTCCGGCGCTTCCAACCGTGGTTAGAGCGGTTCATCCTGTTTCC
Organism: Mesorhizobium opportunistum WSM2075; assembly: GCF_000176035.2. Classification (NCBI taxonomy): domain Bacteria; kingdom Pseudomonadati; phylum Pseudomonadota; class Alphaproteobacteria; order Hyphomicrobiales; family Phyllobacteriaceae; genus Mesorhizobium; species Mesorhizobium opportunistum. The sequence goes on from NC_015675.1 coordinate 776,182, forward strand.
GAAAAAAGGCCTGGCCTGATCAGGATGCGTAGAGGTCCTTGTAGGCGTCGCGCAGAAGATTCTTCTGGACCTTGCCCATCGTGTTGCGCGGCAGTTCGTCGACGAAGATCACCTGCTTCGGATGCTTGTACTTCGCCACGCGCCCGGCGATGGCGCGGAGGATTTCGGCGCCGGTGATCCGCGACGCCGGCGCCCGCACGACGACCGCGGTGACGCCTTCGCCGAAATCTGGATGGGCGACGCCGATGACGGCGCTTTCCAAGACCCCGTCGAGCGCGTCGATCTCGCTTTCGAGTTCCTTCGGATAGATGTTGTAGCCGCCCGAAATGATCAGGTCCTTGCCCCGGCCGACAATGTGGACATAGCCGTCGGCGTCGATCATGCCGAGATCGCCTGTGATGAAGAAGCCGTCGGCACGGAATTCCGCCTTGGTCTTATCCGGCATGCGCCAGTAGCCGCCGAACACGTTTGGACCCTTCACCTCGATCATGCCGACCTCGCTTTGGGCCAGCGTCCTGCCGCTGTCGGGATCGGCGATGCGCAGCGACACGCCGGGCAAGGGGAAACCGACGGTGCCTGCGCGCCGTTCGCCCTCATACGGGTTCGACGTGTTCATGTTGGTTTCGGTCATGCCGTAGCGTTCGAGGATGGCGTGGCCGGTGCGCTCGCGCCAGGCCCTGTGCGTCTCGGCCAGCAGCGGCGCCGAGCCCGACACGAACAGGCGGATTGTCTTCGTCGCCTCGCGGTCCAGGCCATCCTGCTGCAGCAGGCGTACGTAGAAGGTCGGCACGCCCATCAGCACTGTTGCGCGCGACAGCAGCGAGACGATGCGGCCCGCGTCGAATTTCTGTTCGAACAGCATCGAGGCGCCGGCCATCAGGACAACGTTGGTGGCGACGAACAGGCCATGGGTGTGGAAGATCGGCAGCGCGTGGATCAGCACATCGTCCGCCGTGAAGCGCCATTGATCGACCAGCACCCGAGCGTTCGAGGCCAGATTTTCGTGGCTGAGCATGGCGCCTTTCGAGCGACCGGTCGTTCCCGACGTGTAGAGGATCGCGGCAAGATCGTCCCCGCCCCGCACGACATCATGGAAGTCGGACGATTGCCGCGATGCCTGGTCCGCCAGCGATCCCTGGCCGTTGCGGTCGAGCGTGACCACGACGGCGCCGGACGGCTCAACCATCGCAGCGACATCCGCAGCCCTTGCAGGATCGCAGACGATGACCCGAGGTGCAGCGTCGTCGAAGAAATAGCCAAGTTCGGTCAGCGTATAGGCGGTGTTGAGCGGCAGGAAGACGGCACCGGCGCGCACGCAGGCGAGATAGAGCAGGACCGCCTCCGGGCTCTTCTCGACCTGCACGGCCACCCGATCGCCGGGCTCGACACCCAATTGCAGCAGCGCATGCGCGAGCTGTCCCGACCGCGCCAGCATGTCGCCATGGGTGAGCGAGCGGCCATCGTCGGTTTCCATCAACAGATGCCCGGGCACCGGCATCCGGGACCGGAACGCATCGAACAGATGATTGCTCATGAACTCTTCCTGCGGTGACGGCAATGGCGGCGCCGGGCACACGCTTCTGGCCGCATGCGTCGGCGGCGAAGCGTTCGCGTTTCCTGGCCGTGCCGTCAAGACCGCAAACGGCGATCCCGCCCGCAACGTCGGTCGCGAATGATTGGAATGATCGGCGGCGGCCCGACGATCGAGGCCTCGCTAGCGTCGGGCGCGTTCGGCCGGGGCGGCGGCCGTTTCGTTCTGCTTGAAGCGCTCCATGCACATGGAAGCGGTCAGCTGGTAGTGATCGATCAGTGCCTGGACGGCACCGTCGGCATTGCCATCCAGCGCGCATTCGGCGATCAGCCGGTGTTCGGCGAAACCGTCGCGCTGGATGCCTTCGCCGTCATTGGCCATTTGCCGGTAGCGGTAGGCGTGATCGGAAAGCTGATCGCAGAAACCCACCAGCCAGTGCGACCGGCAGGCCGAGATCAGCACCCGATGGAAGGTGCGGTGCAATTTCTCCCAATCCGGATTGATCGACGGGAGATCATGCCGTGACGCGCGCCCCAGGCGATGCAGCGCCAGCACCAGCTGTTCTTCCCATTCGGCGGTGCGGTGGGCAATGGATTCGCGAAGGGCGCGTTCCTCGAGCCAGCAGCGGGTGCGCGTCAGCTCCTCGAGCTCCGTCGCGGTGACCGGCATGATGAAGAAGCCGCGCTGGTCGTGGCGGCCAAGAAGCCCTTCGGAGGCAAGGCGGTTGAGGGCTTCCCGAACCGGAGAGGCGCCGGCGCCATACTTGGAAACAACCCACTCGACCCGCAGCTTGCTTTCAGTTTCGAGAGCGCCGCCGAGAAGATCATCGCGCAGCTGATGATAGACCGTACTGGCAAGCGTGCTTTTGGATCCTGTGCCGTCGTCGTTCAGATTGGCAGCTCCGTAGGTCAAAAGACGACTCCTTTGTCCCCAATTCTGAATTTGGGCAATTCGAGTCCGGAAACAGTCCCTCTCCGTACATGTACCCTATAACGCCTACCTTTGGACGCTCAAGCAGAAGATCGCGTTATTGTACTTTAGAACAAAGAAATATACGCCAATCCGCCGCCGGATCGTGCAGATTTCACGCGGCTACAACCAGTGGAAGCTTAACATGTTTTGTATGCACGCAGGATCATCTATTCCTGCGTGCTTGTGCGAGCATCTTTTCTGTCGCGCGCAAAGACAACGAGGCGCGCGCAGCTATCGGGCGGCCTTGGCGAAACTGATTCGGCCGGGCCGGACCCGGAGGGCGTCCGCACGCTCCTTAGCCGGCCTTTTGCAATTGAAATGGATGATCGCGCCGCATTTAGCCGGCGGCCTTGTCGGCCGCCGTCCGGATCGCCTCGATGTTGGCCCGGTAGGCTTCGACGCTGCCGCCCTTGAAGATGGCGGCGCCGGCGACCAGCACGTCGGCGCCGGCAGCGGTGACCAGGGGCGCTGTTTCAGCCGAAATGCCACCGTCGATCTCGATGCGGATCGGCCGATCGCCGATCAGTGCCTTGACTCGTCTCACCTTGTCGACGATCCCTGGAATGAAGGCCTGACCGCCGAAACCCGGATTGACGGTCATGATCAGGATCAGGTCAAGACGGTCGAGCACGTATTCGACAGCGCTTTCCGGCGTCGCCGGGTTGAGCGAGACACCGGCTTTCTTGCCGAGATTCCTGATGGTCTGCAGCGAGCGGTCGAGATGCGGCCCGGCCTCGGCGTGCACCGTCATGCCGTCACAGCCGGCGTCGGCGAAGGCGGCGAGATAGGGATCGGCCGGCGCGATCATCAGATGGCAGTCGAAGAAGGCCTTGGTGCGGCTGCGGATCGCCTTGATGACCGGCGGGCCGAAGGTGATGTTGGGGACGAAATGGCCATCCATGACATCGAGATGTATCCAGTCGGCGCCAGCGGCCGCGACGGCCTCGACTTCGTCGCCAAGCCTGGAAAAGTCCGAAGCCAGCACCGAAGGTGCGATCAAGGTCTTTTTGCTCATCTCGCGGCCTTTCCGGGCGCCTTTTTTCATGCCGGCCACCCTGGATCGACTGCCTAATGCGCGGCGGACGACTTGTCGAGGGTGCCGGCACGGCGGCTCCACGGGCTCGGGTGGCGTTACGGCTAATTTCCGCTGCCCGGCGCCGTGACGAAAAACCCGCCGGATCGCTCCGGCGGGTTTCTGGTCTGGCATCGAGCAGATGGTTATTGCTGCTGGAGTTTCAGGATCCTGTTTGCAGCCGGATCCTGCTGCTGTTCGGCCTGCGGCCTGAGCCGTGGCAGTACCTGCTGCAGGAGAAGTCCAGGGTTGAGCTCCAGCGACGGCTGCCCGCGTATCGGCCGGCAGTTCGGATACCGCCCGATCGTGCCTTCCGGGCAGCGCCGCCTGATGATCGGTTGGCACTGGCCATCGATCATCTGCGAGCCCGGCGCGCATTCCGTCTGTTGCCTGGGCTTGCGGCATGCACCGTCGATCACCTCAGTCCCTCGCGGACAGACGCACTCGCCGCGCTTGTTGTGGACCTGGCCGCGGATGTCGCACTGCTCCAACTGCGGCTGCTTGCGCCGGCAGGCATTGCCTTGCACCTCGGTACCCCGCGGGCAGACACAATTGCCGTCGGCGTCGTGGACCTGGCCACGGATAGTGCACTGCTCGGGCTCCGGCCGGATCGGACGGCAGGCACCGTTGCGCACTTCGGTTCCTCTCGGGCAGACGCAGTCGCCATCGGCATCGTGGACCTGGCCACGGATGGTGCACTGCTCGGGCTTCGGCCGGATCGGACGGCAGGCGCCATTGCGTACCTCGGTCCCTCTCGGGCAGACACAGTCTCCATCCGCGTCGTGGACCTGGCCGCGGATGGTGCACTGCTCGGGCTTGTCGATCCTGACGCATTTTCCGTTCTCGAGCGCCGTGCCGCGCGGGCAGACGCAACGCCCGTCCTCGGTGCGGATCTGGCCTTCGAGCAGCACGCAGCGCTTCGGCGGCGGTGGCGTCGGCAGAACGTTGGTACCGCCGCCGGTGCACTGGCCGTTGCGGAAGGTGGTGCCTTCCGGGCAGACGCAGCGGCCCGCATCGTTCATGACGAAGCCCGGCGAGCACTCCTTCTTCACCTCATGCGTGATGATGAAGGGGTGGCACGCATAGGCCTTGCCGCGATCGCCCTGCGCATTGGCCGCATCCTTGGACAAGACGTCGCCGCCGCCTTCAACCCGCGTGTCGGGAGACAGCACGCCGACGCAGTTCTGGCCATTGACGTCGCCCTGCAGGTTGGCCAGGCGGCCGTCGTCGGGAATGACCACGGTGACATGGTGCGACTGGCTTTCACCGGCGCCGAGCGACAGGTTGGCGATGCAGGACAGCGGCAAGGTTGCCGGCTCGGGCGAACAGCCGAAAGGCGGATCGATCGAGGTGATCTCGACACCGTCCAACCGGCCGAGCCCTTCCACGCCGATCGCATCACCGATGCGGACCGGACCGGAGAAGGGGCTCGTCCCATCATTTGATATGGTGATGTCGAACGAGCAGGGCTGGCCGAGCCTGCATTCGCGGTCGCCGGTCTTTTCGACGCGGATGGTCGAAGAGCCGCCGCCCTTGGCGCAGGCTTGGCCGATCGGATAGACGACGTCGTCGCCGGGCGCCGGCCCGTAGGAGCCGCGCGCGCAGTTCTCGAACTCGCCATTCGCCGAGACCGTCACGTCGAAGTGCCTGGATGTTCCGGGTGTCATGACGGCACCTGGAATCTTGCAGTACAGCGCATTGGCAGGCACCGGTCCGCATGCCCATTCCGCGCCGTCGGGAGTGACGGTCTGGATCTGGACGGGCGTGCCACCCGCCACCAGCGTGGCGGCATCGTTGACCCGCACCGGACCGGTGGGGGCAGCGGTGCCAAGGCTGATGACGGTGATGCGGCACGAGACGAGCGCGGCACCGGCGAGCGAGCCATTGCAGACCTTGGTGATGCGCAGGGTCGGCTTGCCGCCATTGGGATGACGGAAGCGTTCCTTGGCGCAGGCCCTGTTGTTGGTGAGGTCGACCTCACCGGGGATGGGCTTTACCGCCGCGCAGTTCTCGACCGTGTCCGACTGGTAACCGGCCGGCATCACCGCCTTGACGACGATCGGCGTCGAGGCGCCTGGAGGCAGCGAGATGCCTGCATTGTCGCAGCGGAACTGGCCAGGACCGTTCGGTCCGCATGTCCAGGGCGGGCTCGGCCCGAAGGTCGAGGAGGCCGGCGCGCCGCCTGGGTAGTTGTCGATGACCGTCAGCGGTCCATTGTAGGTGGCGCTGCCGTTGTTGATGATGTCGATCACGAAGTAGCAGATGCCGTCGGCCGTGCAGACCGGGACGCGGGCACGCTTCTTCAGGATCAGGTCGACCTTCTTCTCCACCGGCGGCTGGCAGTCGCGGTCGCGATCGCCACGGCGGCAGATCGGGATCGAGGCGCAGCCACGGTCGTTCGACTGGCTGCCGAACAGCGGCTTGCCGCTGGCGCCATAATTGTAGGTGGCGCAGTTGCGTAAGCTGCTGCCTTGCCAGCCTCCAGCCGGCTTGAAGCCGAGCTTGAGATCGACGGAGGCGCCCGGATTGAGCGTGGTCACCGGATGGGTGCAAATCATCGGGGTGGTGCCGGGTGCGCAGACCCAGGGCGGATTGGGCCCTGAACTCAGCGTCGAACCGGCCGGCAGCGTCACCTCGTCGAGCACGATCTTGCCGTTATAGGGCGCGGTGCCGACATTGGTGACCCTGATGGTGAAGTCGCAGCCGCCACCCATCGTGCAACGGGTCACATCGGCGCGTTTCTCGACCTTGAGGTCCGGCTCCTTGTCCCTGGGCGGGCACTTCTGGTCACGCGGAATGACGATGTCGATGGTCTGCGTGCAGCACAGCCCCCAACCCTCCTTCGGGCCGGCATAGGTTTCGATGCCGGTGACGGTGAGGTGGATGACGTCGCCGGGCGATGCGCCGACGATCTTCCAGTTGAGCACCCCGCCCCCCGCCGGCACCAGTTGCGTATCGGGAATGATGGTGATGCCGGGCGTGGCCGTCGAGACCTGGACCCACTTGCCGCCCATCTCCGGGCCTACCGGCATATGATAGATGAAGGCGCCGCCGCCGGGCACGCAGTCGACCGTGCCGCGTTCCACCTTGAAGCATTCCTTGCCGGGAGGTGGCGGTGGCGGGTTGCATTTGGTGAGATCGATCTTGATCGACGTCTTGGCGCCGGTCTTGTAGTCGCCATCGTCGGGTTTGCCCGGATCCTGCGACGGGATGATGGTCCCGGTGCCGGTTCCGTTGGTCACCTTGATCAGACCCTGGTTGTCGACGATGGTCGGCGAAGGAAACGCCGCATGGTCGATCTTGGCCGTGATCTTGAAGGTGATGACGCGTTCATTCGGCGCGCCGGAGCCGTCTAGGTCGGAGGCGGAAATCCGGAAATCGGAAACCGTCGCCGTGTCGTTGGGACCCGCCGAATTGCTGATCGTGGCGCCCGGCAGCGGTCCGCCGGAGGAATCCGTGCCGTCGCCGGACACGTTGACGTTGACGATGGCGAGACCGTGCGGGAGCTGGTCCTTGAACTCGATCCTGAGCTTGCTCAGCCTGGCCGCGAGACCTGGATCGGCAAAGCCCTGCGGATCGCCGCGCAAGCCGAAGCTCAGCGAATAGACGACATAGTCGCAGCCTCTTTGCGTGCCTGTCTTGGTGAAGAAGGGCACGATCCGGTCCGGCCGCGGATTGATGATGCGAGAACTGTCGAGGTCGAGCCTCAACTCCGGGGTGATCGGGGCGGAGTCTTCCGCAAGGCTGGGCAACGGGGTCAGGGTGGCGACCGCGATACCGGCCGCCATCAGCCAGCGCGCACCGCGCCTGGCGAGTGACAGGGGTTTCATGATCGTCTCCATGACGGTTTTTTGAGGGGTCGCGGGTGAGGACGGGGCAAGAATGTTCATCTTCCCCTCCTCAACGTTCGCAGCTGACGGCTGGGGTACGGAGCGGCAAGGTCATCTTGCAGCAAGGGTAGTAGCCACCCTTGTCCTTGTCGGATTGCCTGTAGAAGCAAAGCCCGACATCCACTCTGTCGCCCGGATAATGGCCGGTGATGTCGATCGTGTACGGCTTGCCCGGCGCATGCGACTGGGGTGATGTCACCCCGACGCCCGGCGTCCTGGATTGGGCCTTGATCGAATCGCCGCCGAAGCCGGCATGGTCATGGAGATAGAGATCGGCCTCGAGCCCGCGCGGCGTGCAGAAATACTGCACGTCCTCGACATCGAGACAGGGAGGCAGGTTGCCGGGCGGTGGGAAGTCCGGCGGATAGAAGGGGGGCAGGTAGCCGCCCGGGATTTCCTCATAATAGCCGGCGCGGCCATCGCAAGGATGCCAGACCGCGACGTCGCCGACATGGCCTTCCACTTCGGGATCCTCGAAATAGCCGTCGAAGTCGACGAACCAGGAGCCGAAGGGCGGCACATTGGCCGGCTTGACCAGTTCCTTGGGCGTGATCTGCACGCCGTGCACGGCGAGCGGTCCGCCTGCGGCGAGTTTCTCGGCAAGGGCCGGATTGTCGCGCAATTTGTCGCCTGTGTTGACCAGCGTCTGGGTGCAGACCGAGGTGTCGAGATTGCCGTCGGCGTCATAGCCATATTGCAGGTCGAGGCCGCCGGCGGACTGCCGGTTGGCCTGTGGGAAACCGACCGCATATTCCCGCGGCGCTTCCACCCAGACCGATTCCGTCCCCGGATCGTCGGGGTTTTCGCGCCAGTAACGGATGACCTCGCCTTTGCCGGAATCGGCGAACTGGCTGTAATCGTAGCGGTTTTCGACCGGGCCGCGCTGGGCCAGATACATGAAGCCGCTGTTGTCGAAGGCGATGTCGGTGACAGCGTAGTCCTTGTCGGCCTTGACCGTCAGTTCCCAGCGCGGGTCGCCGGCGAAGCTGCCGTCGCGGGCAATGCCCACCGACCAGATTTCGGCCTTTTCGCCAACCGAGTAGTAGAGCCGACCGCCATGATAGGAGACGGCCCAGACGCGGCGTTCGTCCTGCGTGTAGCCCCAGGTTTCAGGGTCTTCGCTGTCGAAGGCGGCACCTTGTATGTCCATCACCGCGCCATCGTCGGCGACGGGAGCCAGCCCGTGCGCGGGGCGCCCGGCGGCACCATGGTCGAAGGTGTCGATCAGCCTGCCACCGGCGTCGATGCGATGGACGAGGCCGGTATCGAGGTCGGAGGCGAAGAACTGGCGGTGGTTGGGATCGAAGGTGAGATTGCCGATGCCGGGACCGCTGTTGGTGTCGATGTCGGCGAATTTGGCGACCTGGCCGGTGATGCCGTCGATCTTCCAGATGGTGCCTGGCCCGCCGCCGTTCTCGGCGCCGAACTGGCCCTCCATGAAGGTGGCGCCCGCCATGCCGCGGCGCTGCCGCTCCGGCCTGCCATCCTCGTCGGCATCGGGCGTGACGATGCGGATGCCGTGCAGCGAACTGGCGCCGGCATAGAGGTTCGGGATTCCCGACGGGACGCCATCGCGCACGCCGTCATCATAGGTGAGGCCGAACACCTGGCCGATCTGGCCTGATGTCACCTCGAAAGGCGGCGGCGTGAAGACGAGTTGGCCCGAAGCCGGCCCGCCGAGATGCGAAACGTCGAACACGCGCAAGGTGGCGCGCGTGGTGTCGATGAAGGTTTCATCGACGGGATCGACGCCGGGCGGCAGGCCCCCTTTTTCGGAATCAGGGGGGTCGAAATTGGGAATGACGGTGCCGGAAAATCCGGTAACCGCCATCGAACCGGGATAGATGATCTGGGTTTCCTGCGCTTTTGCGGCACCGCCAAACCATAGGCCCGCACCGAGCGCCAGCGCCAGCAAGCCGCCTGCGTGGATGGCGCGGCGCAAACGGCCCTCAAGAGAATATGTCAAAGGAGAATACATCAAAGAAGACACGCGCGTGCCGCGGACGCGAGACATGAAGCTACCCCCGTTAGCCACGGGAGAAACATCCGGCGTTGCCGCGCAAATCAGGGCAAGGCGCGGTGGTCCGGCACGTTCTTCCCTGATCGAATTGTCTGCTTTCCTCACGGTTACGTTACTACCGCTCTTACGCGGGGTCAACGGAATCAGCGGGAAGCCCAGCGCATCGACCCCATCCCGAAGGCGGTGGTCGCGCCGAGCTCCTGTTGTTCCCGCGGACCTCGGAGCCTCGGGGTTGTTGGTCATGGAAGGCTTCCTTTCCGGGCCGCACCATGCGGCGCCTGGACATCAGTCGCGGGCGGAAGCGGAAAGGTTCATCGTCGGCGGGCCGGCTTACCGGCGCTGCTGTCTTCTGATAGCATCCGCCCAGCCCTTTGGGCATGCCTTGGGGGGCATCATGACAAGCAAGCGCTCTGTTCTGCTCCTGGCGACGCTTTCTCTTTTCGCGTTGCCAGTTCATGATTCCATGGCCAAGACCTTGGTCTATTGCACGGAGGCCAGTCCGGACACGTTCGACCCGGCTCTCGCTTCCGGCACCCGTGACGCCTCCGCCACGGCGCTCTACAACCGCATTGTCGAGTTCGAACCCGGCACCACCAAGGTGCGTCCTGGCCTGGCCGAGAAATGGGAGATTTCGGACGACAGCCTCACCTACACCTTCCACCTCAGGCACGGCGTGAAGTTTCACACCGTCGATGGCTTCACGCCAAGCCGCGATTTCAATGCCGACGACGTGCTGTTCACCTTCGAGCGCCAGGCAGACGCGCAGAACCCGTTCCACAACTATGCCAGCCGCCCCTATGGCTATTTCGACGGCATGGGCATGCCACGCCTCGTCGCCAGTTGGCGCAAGCTCGACAACTACACCGTCGTCATGACGCTCAAGGCGCCTCATGCGCCGATGCTTGCCAATCTGGCGATGGACTTTGCCTCTGTTGTTTCCAGGGAATATGCCGACAGGCTGCTGGCTGAAAAGCGGCCGCTCGACCTGGCGACGAAACCGGTCGGCACGGGTCCGTTCCAGCTTGTCGACTACCAGCAGGATGCGGTCATCCGCTACAAGGCCAATCCCGATTATTGGCGCGGCCGGCCGAGGATCGACGACCTCATCTTCGCCATCACCACCGATGCCAGCGTCCGGCTGGAGAAGCTGCGCGCCGGCGAGTGCGATGTCATGCCCTATCCCAATCCGGCCGATCTGGCGGCGATCAAGACGGCGCCCGGCATCAAGGTCATGCAGCAGGAAGGCCTCAACACCGGATACCTCGCCTTCAACACGTTGCAGAAGCCGTTCAACGATCCCAGGGTCAGAAAGGCGATCGACATGGCCATCGACAGGAAGGCGCTTGTCGACGTCATCTTCCGGGGCACCGGTGAGATCGCGCGCAATCCGCTGCCGCCGACCTCCTGGGCTTATGACAAGACCACGCCAGATCCTGTTTTCGATCCCGATGCCGCCAGGCAGGCATTGACTGATGCCGGCATCAAGGATCTGCACATGAAGGTCTGGGCGATGCCGGTGCAGCGCCCGTACAATCCCAATGCCCAGCGCATGGCGGAGATGATCCAGTCGGACCTGGCGCGGATCGGCGTCACCGTGGATATCGTGACCTATGAATGGGCCGAATATCTTGCCCGCTCCAAACCGGTCGACCGCGATGGCGCCATGCTGTTCGGTTTCACCGGCGACAATGGCGACCCCGACAATTTCCTCTCGGTGCCGCTCGGCTGCGCCGGTGTCGGCGCCACCAACCGCGCCAACTGGTGTTTTCCTGCCTTCGACGATCTGCTCCGGCAGGCAGCCGGGAGCGTCGACCTCGATGCCCGCATGAAGCTCTATGCGCAGGCACAGGGGATCTTCCGGGAACAGACGCCATGGGTGGTCATTGCCCATTCCGTGGTGTCGATACCGATGCGCGAACGGGTCCAGGGTTACGTCATGGACCCGTTCGACCATCACGACTTCTCGAATGTCGACATCAGCGAATAGCGGCGCAGCCATGCGAGCCGGTCTCGATGTCGCCGATCTCGATGTCTATGTGGAGAGCCTGGGCAATTTTCGTTCGGGAGAGGAGTATTCCATCCAGTCGCTGCTGCCGCGCCTGGAGCAGGCAGGGATGACGGTGCGCGTGCTCGATCGTCCGGCACGGGAGCATCTGGCGCCGGCGGCTCTGCTGCACGTCGACCTGACCGATGTGCCACGCCTTTACCACGACATCGCGCGGCGCTACGCGCGCACCATCAACGGCCATGCCCTGTCCATCCACCGGCAGCTCTATTCATCGCTCAGGATCCGTGCCGGCGACGGCCATTCCGGCCCGGTCATCGTCAAGACCGTTCTCAACAGCAGGGGCCGGCCCGAACTGCGCTGGCGGCAGTATCGCAACGGATGGACGCGGGCGATGCATTTCGTCCGCAAAACCGCCGATCCCGGCTACAAGGAACGGCTGTGCCCGCGCTACCGCGTCTACGACACTTTGGCGCAGGTTCCGCCCGAGGCCTGGGGGGACGAGCGCCTGATGGTCGAGAAATTCGCCTTCGACAGCCTCGACCTGCCGATCGTCAAGCACCGCTACATGTTCCTTCTCGGTGCCGAAGTGAACATGCGGCAGACCTATAACGACGTTCTCTGCAAGGGATCGGAGATCATCAGCAATGAGGTCGGCGGCGCCGTTCCGCCCGAGGTGAGGGCAGTCAGGGAGCGGCTGCGTCTCGATTTCGGCGCGATCGACTATTTTATTGTCGACGGCAAGGGCATCGTGGTCGACGCCAACAAGACGGTCGGCTCCAACCCGGAATGGCTGAAGAAGAACCGATTCCGCCAGGAATTCAACGACCGCATGGTCGAAGCGCTGATTGAATTCGTGCGCGGTTGAGCCCACGGCAATCGGGGAGCCCGGCTCGGCCGGGGCCGATCGGCGGTTGGGCGCGCGACCTCGGCCCGGCGGCCTTCGACACGGGCGGCGCGCCGTGTCCGCTCCCGGCCGGCCGGGGCGATCGTTTTGCCTCCGCCTGCGACGATCGTGGAAGCCTTGCGCAGAATGCTTGCGCGCGATGCTGCCTGTTCTTATATACGCGCCAAGCCGTTCGGCGCCGGAATGCCGGTTGCCGGAACGGGATTTCTTGTGAACAGGGGCTTTCGTCGGAACGCCTTACCGGGTCCTGAGAGCCTGCTTAGCGGAGAGACTAGAAAAATGGCAAAAGTAATCGGTATCGATCTCGGCACCACCAACTCCTGCATCGCCATCATGGATGGCAAGGAGCCGAAGGTAATCGAGAATGCGGAAGGCGCGCGCACGACGCCTTCCATCGTCGCCATCTCGGGCGACGGCGAACGTCTGGTCGGCCAGCCGGCCAAGCGCCAGGCGGTCACCAATCCAGAAAACACCATCTTCGCGGTCAAGCGCCTGATCGGCCGCCGCTATGACGATCCGGTGACGGAGAAGGACAAGAAGCTTGTCCCCTACAAGATCGTCAAGGGCGACAATGGCGATGCCTGGGTCGAGGCCGGCGGCAAGAAGCAGTCGCCCAGCCAGATCTCGGCCATGATCCTGCAGAAGATGAAGGAAACGGCGGAAGCCTATCTCGGCGAGAAGGTCGAGAAGGCGGTCATCACCGTTCCGGCCTATTTCAACGACGCCCAGCGCCAGGCCACCAAGGACGCCGGCAAGATCGCCGGCCTCGAAGTGCTGCGCATCATCAACGAGCCTACGGCCGCGGCACTTGCCTACGGCCTCGACAAGAAGGAAGGCAAGACCATTGCCGTCTATGACCTTGGCGGCGGCACGTTCGACATTTCGGTGCTCGAGATCGGCGACGGCGTGTTCGAGGTGAAGTCGACCAACGGCGACACCTTCCTCGGCGGCGAGGACTTCGACATGCGGCTGGTCGAATATCTGGCGGCCGAGTTCAAGAAGGAACAGGGCATCGACCTGAAGAACGACAAGCTTGCCCTGCAGCGCCTCAAGGAGGCGGCTGAAAAGGCCAAGATCGAGCTGTCGTCGACGACGCAGACCGAAATCAACCTGCCCTTCATCACCGCCGACGCGACCGGCCCGAAGCACCTGACGCTGAAGCTGACCCGCGCCAAGTTCGAAAGCCTGGTCGAGGATCTCGTTCAGCGCACCATCGAGCCCTGCAAGGCGGCGCTCAAGGATGCCGGCCTGAAGGCTGGCGAGATCGACGAAGTGGTCCTGGTCGGCGGCATGACCCGCATGCCCAAGATCCAGGAGATCGTGAAGCAGTTCTTCGGCAAGGAGCCGCACAAGGGCGTCAATCCGGATGAGGTCGTCGCCTTGGGCGCCGCCATCCAGGCCGGCGTGCTGCAGGGCGACGTCAAGGACGTGCTCTTGCTCGACGTGACGCCGCTGTCGCTCGGCATCGAGACGCTGGGTGGCGTGTTCACGCGGCTGATCGAACGCAACACGACGATCCCGACCAAGAAGAGCCAGGTGTTCTCGACCGCCGAGGATTCGCAGTCGGCGGTGACCATCCGCGTCTTCCAGGGTGAGCGTGAAATGGCCGCCGACAACAAGCCGCTCGGCCAGTTCGACCTGGTCGGCATTCCGCCGGCCCCGCGCGGCGTGCCGCAGATCGAGGTCACCTTCGACATCGACGCCAACGGCATCGTCAACGTTTCGGCCAAGGACAAGGGCACCGGCAAGGAGCACCAGATCCGCATCCAGGCCTCGGGTGGCCTTTCGGACGCCGACATCGAGAAGATGGTGAAGGACGCCGAGGCCAATGCCGATGCCGACAAGAAGCGTCGCGCCGTGGTCGAGGCCCGCAACCAGGCCGAGGCGCTGGTGCATTCTTCCGAGAAGTCGCTGAAGGAATATGGCGACAAGGTCTCGGAAGCCGAACGCACGGCGATATCGGACGCGATCGCGGCGCTGAAGACCGCTGCCGAGGGCGACGACGCGGCCGACATCGAGGCCAAGAGCCAAGTGCTCGCCGAGGCTTCGATGAAGCTTGGCCAGGCCATGTACGAGGCTTCGCAGAAGGAAGCCGCGGAAGCCGACGCCAAGGCGGATGCCGCCAAGGACAGTGACGTGGTCGATGCCGATTTCGAGGAAATCGACGAAGACGACGACAAGAAGAAGTCGGCCTGAGCCGCCTGACGGCAAGATAATGCGGAAAGCCCGGCGCAAAGCCGGGCTTTTTTGCAACCCTCGCTGAAAAAGTGCGGGGCCCTGCTGAAAAAATGACAGAAAAACCCGGACAGGCGCACGCCGACCCTAGCATCCGGGCAGCACCGCTCCTAAATCGAGGCAACGTGCCGGCAAACGACGCAACATATGCCTCAAGACGTTGAATATCCGGACTGCGGGAAAAAATGAAAGCTGATTTCTACGAAACGCTGGGCGTCCAGAAAGGCGCCGATGAGAAGGAACTCAAGAGCGCTTTTCGCAAGCTCGCCATGCAGTTCCATCCCGACCGCAATCCCGGCGATCATTCCTGCGAGCACAAGTTCAAGGAAATCAACGAAGCCTACGAGACGCTGAAGGACCCGCAGAAGCGCGCGGCCTACGACCGCTTCGGCCACGCCGCCTTCGAACAGGGCGGCATGAATGGCGGGGCGCAAGGCTTTGGGGCCGGCGGTTTCGCCGATATCTTCGAAGACATTTTCGGCGACATGATGGGTGGCCGCCAGCGCCGCTCGTCGGGTGGCCGCGAGCGTGGCGCCGACCTGCGCTACAACATGGAAATCTCGCTGGAAGAAGCCTTCGCGGGAAAGACGGCGCAGATTCGCGTGCCGGCCTCGATCTCGTGTTCGGAATGCTCCGGCAGCGGTGCCAAGCCGGGCACCCAGCCCGTCACCTGCTCGATGTGCAACGGCCACGGCAAGGTGCGCGCCACGCAAGGCTTCTTCTCGATCGAACGCACCTGCCCGCAATGCCAGGGGCGTGGCCAGACGATCAAGGACCCGTGCCCGAAATGCGTCGGCCAGGGCCGCGTCACCGAGGAACGGTCGCTGTCGGTCAACATCCCGGCCGGCATTGAGGACGGCACCCGTATCCGCCTTGCCAATGAGGGCGAAGCCGGCTTGCGCGGCGGGCCGTCCGGCGACCTCTATATCTTCCTGGCGGTGAAGCCGCACGAGTTCTTCCAGCGCGACGGCGCCGATCTCTATTGCAAGGTGCCGATCTCGATGACGACGGCCGCCCTTGGCGGTTCCTTCGAAGTGACGACGCTGGACGGCACGCAGACCAAAGTGAAGGTGCCGGAAGGCACCCAGAACGGACGTCAATTCCGCCTCAAGGGCAAGGGCATGCCAGTGCTGCGCCAGCCCAATGTCGGCGACCTCTACATCCAGACCGCGGTCGAGACGCCGCAGAACCTGTCGCGCCGCCAGCGCGAACTGCTGGAGGAGTTCGAACAACTCTCCTCGCAGGACAATTCGCCCCAATCGAGCGGCTTTTTTGCCCGCATGAAGGATTTCTTCGAGTCCTTCGGCGAGCGTTGATAGGCGACAAAAGCTATCTTATCCACGCCATGCGTGTTGCGGCGCCTTGCCTTGCGCCGCTCAGGTGTTAAGTAGCTTGCGAGGGAAGCGCTGAGGAGAGCTTGCATGACACGTGGTCCCGGACTGCGGAAGGCGCTGGCCGAAAAGTTCGACGACGAGCTCAAATTCTTCAAGGGCTGGATCGACAAGCCGAAGACGGTCGGCTCGATCGTTCCGACCAGTTCGATCACCGCCCGCAAGATGGCCTCGATCGTCAATCCCAAGTCCGGCCTGCCGGTGCTCGAGGTCGGCCCAGGCACCGGCGTCATCACCCGCGCCATCCTCGCCCAGGGCGTGCGTCCCGAAAACCTCTACGCGGTCGAATATTCCACCGATTTCGTGCGCCATTTGCGCCAGCTCTATCCCGGGGTCAACGTCATCGAGGGTGACGCCTTCAACCTCAACGCCACGCTTGGCGAGAGGAGCGGGATGATCTTCGATTCCGTCGTTTCCGGCGTGCCGTTGCTCAACTTCCCGGTCGCCCAGCGCATCGCCTATATCGAGAGCCTGCTCGACCGCATCCCGGCGGGCCGCCCGATCGTGCAGCTGACCTACGGCCCGATGTCGCCGATCCCGGCCGGGCGTGGCGACTACACGGTCAAGCATTTCGATTTCATCTTCCGCAACATCCCGCCGACGCAGCTGTGGATCTACCGAAGGGAAGGATAGGGGAATAGGCAGTAGGGAATAGTCAGGAATTGCTCATCTCCTACTGCCTATTCCCCACTGCCTACTCCCTTTGCGAAGCAATGGCAGTGATCCCGAAAATTCTCGTCTTCGCCGGCTCGGTGCGCGGCGGCGCCTATAGCGGCAGGACCGCCGACGTGGCGCAGAAGGAACTTGCGGTGCAGGGCGCCGAAGTGACGCGCATTTCGCTCGGCGACTATCCCCTGCCGATCCTCGACGAAGATCTGGAGAAGGAAAAGGGCGTTCCCGAAAATGCCGTCAGGCTCGGCCGCCTGATCATCGCGCATGACGGGCTGCTGATCGCCACGCCGGAATATAACGGCTCTATCCCGCCGCTGCTCAAGAACACGATCGACTGGGTGAGCCGCGTGCGCAGGGACAATAGCCGGCCGGTCAGGCCGCTTGCCGGCAAGGTTGTCGGCCTATGCTCGTCGTCCAATGGTCATTTTGCCGGCATCCGCTGCATCAACCATCTGCGCGCCGTACTGGTGCGCTGCCAGATGGAGGTGGTGACGCCGGAATGCTCGGTGCCGGAGGGCGGCGACGCCTTCGGCGAGGACGGCCATTTCCGTGACGAAAGACTGCACACATCGATGGAGCATCTATGCCGCACGCTGATCGAAACCTCGCGCATGCTGTCCACCCGGATCGAAGCGTGACCGCCGTATCCATGCAGGCTAAAACCATGCAGGCCAAATCCATTCAGGAAAGATTGATTGTCGGCCTCGACGTGCCAACGCTAAAAGAGGCCGAACAGGCGGTGCGCGAGCTGGATGGCGTCGTCTCCTTCTACAAGATCGGCTATCAGCTGGCCTTCGCCGGCGGGCTCGACTTCGCCAGGGAACTGGCCAGCGGCGGGGCAAAAGTCTTCCTCGACATGAAGCTGCTCGACATCGACCACACGGTGGCCAAGGGTGTCGAGAACATCGTCAGGATGGGCATGACCATGCTGACCATCCACGCCTATCCCAAAGCGATGCAGGCGGCAGTGGAAGCGGCACGCGGCAGTGACCTTTGTCTTCTCGCCGTCAGCGTGCTGACCTCGATGGACGAGCAGGACGTGATCGACGCCGGCTATGAATACGACCCGCACACACTGGTGCTCAGGCGCGCCGAACAGGCGCTGCATGCCGGCATGGGCGGCGTCGTCTGCTCGGCCGAAGAGGCTGAAGCGGTGCGCCGCATCGTCGGGCCCAACATGGCGGTGGTGACGCCGGGAATACGGCCGGCGGGCAGTGAACATGGCGATCAGAAGCGCGTCGTGACGCCGGCGCAGGCGATCCGCAATGGCTCCAGCCATCTCGTCGTCGGCAGGCCAATCGTCGCGGCAGGCGACAGGCGCGCGGCGGCGGAAGCCATTCTGGAAGAGATGCGCTCGGCCTAGAGCAATTCCAGGAAAAGTGTGACACGGTTTTCCCGGGAAAAGCGCGTAGCGCTTTCCCTTGGGAATTGCGTAAAAACAAAGAGATGGAGCGGTTCGCCGTTTCCGTTAAACGGTGAAATGCTCTAGGCACAAGAAGCAGGGAGTAGAAGAATGCCCAAGGGATATTGGATCGCCCGCGTCGATGTGCGCGACGCCGAAGGCTACAAGGACTATGTCGCCGCCGCCAAACCCGCCTTCGAGCGGTTCGGGGCGAAATTCCTGGCGCGTGGCGGGGCGCATGAGCTTGCCGAAGGGCCGGGCCGCGCTCGCAACGTCATCATCGAGTTCGAATCGCTGGCGGCCGCGCACGACTGCTATCACTCGCCGGAATACCAGCGCGCGGTCGCCATCCGCCAGAAGGTCGCCGACGGCGAGATCGTGCTGGTCGAAGGGGCCTGAGAGCGTCGCGAAGCAGAAGCTGACGCTTTCTCAGACGAAGTCCTGCAGGTTCGCTTCCCGCAGCTTCGACCCGCCGAGCAAGGCCCCGATCAGCTGGTGCTTGAGGGCGAGGCAGTGCGAACGGGCAAGCTTGGCGATGCCCGGAACGTCGCTCTTCTCGCAAGCCTGCAGCAACCGTTTCTGCTGTTCGATGATCAGCGGCATGAAATCGCGCGACTTGAAGCCGAGATGGAGCGCTCGTTCCGACTGGTCGAGAATCTGGCTGAGCAGCTGCGCCAGCCGCAAATTGCCCGACAGTTCGGCGATCGCCAGGCGAAAGGCGCGGTCGGCGGCGAGGAAGGCAACCGGGCTGCGCAGCGTCTCGGGCTTCAGCACTTTTCTGGCCGCCAGCCGGATCTCGTCCAGCCCGCGCTCGGTGATCCCCGTGGTGGCGACCCGGAACACTTCGGGTTCGATCAGGCCGCGGACGTCGAAGATCTCGTTGACGTCGCGCAAGGTCAGCGTCGTGATGACATAGCCACGGCGCGGCTCGCTCCTGACCAAGCCTTCCTGCATGAGGCGGGCGAGTGCCGAGCGGATCGTCGCCTTCTTGATCCCGTAGCGGGCCTCGATCTGTTTCTCGGTCAGCGCCTCGCCGGGCGACAGGACGCAAGCGACGATGTCGCTCTTCAACTGCTCGTAGGCCTGCTCGCTGCGCAGCAAATCCGCCGTCGACGGCGCAGTTGCCCCGCTTGGCGGTGAGATCGATTTCGGTGGCTTGGCTTTGGTCGGCTTCATGCTTTTCTCGCGTCGCGTCGGCATTGACTCGGATAGACCATCTTAGCTATTGTTTCTGAGCATCTCAGACAGGAGCTGTGGAATGCCTCTATCCGCCGACTCTTCTCTCTACCCCGCCATCAGCGATATCGTCAACGCGGCGGCAGGTGCCGATGCCTTCGGTCAGGTCAAGGCCGTGCTCGGGGACTACACCAAGCGCTTCCACGCGCTCGGCGGGCTCGTTCACGAAGAGGACGACGACGAGCTGTTGCTGCACGCGAGTCCGAAGCTGACGATCTACCACATCACCCTTTCGCCCGGCGTGCAGTATCCGCCGCACAATCATTTGATGGATGCGCTGGTCGGCATCTATTGGGGTGGCGAGACCAACTTCATCTACCCGCTCGCCGGCGACCGGGTCGATGAGCCCGAGCGGCAGGATTTTTCGGCGCCGGCGCTGGTGCACATGCCTTCCAGCACCATTCACTCGGTCGCCAATACAGGCAGCACCCGCTCCGGAGCCCTGCACGTCTATCTGGGCGATCTGCCGGGCACCAGCCGGCAGCTGTGGAGCCTTGCCGACAAGCGGCCGGAGCCGTTCGACAACATCCGCTACATGGCCGGCGCGCGGCCTATCGAGCAATCGACGTCCGAGCCCAAGTAAACCACCAGCGCCGCACAGGAGGAGCCTGTCGGCGGCAAGACTTCATCGGTCTTTTCAGCGGTGTAATCACTGACATTCGATATTGGCCGAAGCCTCTAAACTTCGTCATCCCTGGGCGAAGCAGGAGCAAAGCTCCGTCGCGGAGACCCTGGGATCCATGCCGGGACCTTAGTCGTGAAGCGCTACGGAGCGGAATTCTGCACCGCGGTGGCGCCTTGAAGTCGCGGCATGGATCCTCGGGTCTGCACTGCGTCGCTTCGCTCCTTGCTCCGCCCGTGGATGACGAAGCGATGGATGTTTCTGCCAATCGCCAATGCACGAGATCTGTCAATCCAAGCGATCGTCAAACTCATGCGCTGAGATACTAACTGGCCAGCCGGCTGGCGGCGGTTTCGGCCATGGCATCGGCAAGACCCAGGCCCCATTGCGACCGGCAATAGGCGCGGAAATCGAAGCAGGGCAGGCCGGGGCAGACCTCGAATTCGATCAGGTGGAGCGTGTCGTCGGCCTCGACCCGCAGGTCGATGGAAAAGACGTCGCGCAGGCCGAGCCCGCTCATCAGCCGCGCGGCGATCGCACGGATCCCGGCGTCGGCAGCCGGCTGGACGTCGGCAACGGCGACGAGTTCCGGTTCGGCATAGAGCCCCGCCGCCTTCGCCGCCGCGCCGGTTTCGCCGTAAAGCGCCAGGCTGTCCGCCATGGTCTGGAAATCGGCGCCTGAATCGACAAAGACAATGCCGAGCGCCTCGACGCCAACTTCCGGCGTCAGCCCGAGGAAGGAGGCGCGCACGTTGCGGCCGGCGACATAGGGCTGGACCACGACATCGTCGCGATAGGCGGCGAAAACACGCCGGCTAAGCTCCAGCGCGTGGCCGAGATCGCTGCTGCGCGAATCCGGCCAGATGCCGATCTTGGCGCCGAGCCGGTTGGGCTTGACGAACCAACCGGCGGCGGAAGCCGGCGGCTCGACCAGCCATTGGCCATTACGCGCGAGACCGGCCTGCGGCACCGGCAGGCCCAACGCGCCAAGCACGGCGCCGGAGCGGAACTTGTCCTGGCAGAGCGCGAACAGGGCATCGTCGGCGCCGATCGTCTTGAACCCGCCCAGCCTCGCCAAAGCGGGGGCGGCACCGCCACGAAAATAGGCGATGCCGTCGGTCAGCGTCCAGACCAGCGTTGTGGCGGGATCCTCGCCGGCAAGCACATGCGCGGTATCGTCGAGCAGCACCGGCGTGAAGGACAGGCCGCGCACCCGGCAGGCCTCGTCCAGCGCATCGAATTCCTGGCCAAGGTCCGTCGACTGCGCCAGGTAGGAAGCGATTTCGGCGGCGCGCTCGCTCGCATGACCATCGGCAACGAGGCGGTCGAAGCAGGCCTTTTCCGGCTCATGGACAAGGATCAACTTGGGCTTGGTGCTCGACATAGGATGGACGCTTCCCGGCGGTAGGATCGCCCACCATCGCACTTCAGCCGCGAATGGCTTTCGCGAAACCGACCCGGGACGGACGCCTGGGTGACAGTGGAAATCAAACGCCCAATCGCCGGGGCTTGCTCAGGCGATCAGAACGCGCGGCTCGAAACGGCCGTTGACGGGAATGTCGAGCAGGAAGGTCATGCCGCCCTGCAGGTCCAGCAGCCGCTGCTTCTCGCTCTTGCCCGACCAGGCGGAGGTGACCGCCAGCCGGTCGGCGTTCTTGCCGACGAAGGCCGGACAGGAGGGCTGGGTCACCGGCATGGCGACGGTGCGGACAAGCTTGCCGTCGGGACCATAGGCCTCGACGACGCTGCCGCCCCAGCAGGCGTTCCACAGGATGCCGTCGCGATCGAGCACCGACCCGTCGATATAGCCCTTGGCCGAGCGGTGATCGACGAAGATCTTCGGCTCGCCGGCAGGCAGGCCGGTGGCCGGATCGCAGGCGACGCGCATCAGCAATCCGGTCGAGGTGTCCGTGTAATAGGCGAGCGCGCCATCTTGCGAAAAACAGATCGAATTGGTGACGGTGATGTCCGAGAACAGGCGGCGCAGATCGCCCTTGAAAAACCAGTATATGGAGCCAGCACCCTTTTCCTCGCCCTTGCCCATCGTGCCCATCCACAAGGCACCGCAGGGATGGACCCGCGAATCGTTGGAGCGGGTGACCGGATTGTCGGCTTCAATCGGCGTGTGCAGCGTCAGCTTGCCGGTCGCGACGTCACGGACATGAAGGCCCGTCTCGGTGGCGATCAGCTGGCGCTTGTCGTCGATGATGGCGATGGCGCTGGCCATCTGGCCAAGCTGGTGGACGATGGTCGCGCCACCGGACAGGCGCTTTTCCAGCAATTGGCCGTTGACGATGTCGAACCAGAACAGCGTGTCGGTGGTGGGATCGTAGCTCGGGCCTTCGCCGAGCTGGCAGACGTGATCGGAAAAAACCGAAACGATCGCTTCGCTCATCATGCGTCTCCGAACACCGCGTCCCAGGCCGCGACCGCGGCATGCGCACGCACCGCCACCTCGTCGACGCTCATGCCCGGCTTGAACAGGCTGGAGCCGAGGCCGAAGACCGTCACGCCGACAGCCTTGTAGCCGGCAAAGTCCTTCTCCGAAACGCCGCCGACGGCGCCGACCAGCGTCTGCGCCGGCAGCACCGCCCGGATCGCGGAAATGCCTGAGGCCCCCAGCACGCTTGCCGGGAAGAATTTCAACGCCGAAGCTCCCAGCCGGATCGCCTGGAAGGCCTCGGTGGGCGTGAAGACGCCGGGCATGGTGACCATGCCGTAATGCATCGCGCGCGCCATCACCTCGGCATCGATGTTGGGGCTGACCAGCAGCTGCCCGCCGGCCTGGTGCAGGCCGTCGACATCGGCCGGCGTCAGCACCGTGCCGGCACCGACCAGGGCCGTTTTCGGCAGCACCTGGACAATCCTGGCGATCGACGAGAATGGCTGCGGCGAATTGAGCGGCACCTCGATCGCCTCGATGCCGGCGTCGAACAGGGCCTGGCCCATGGCGATGGCTTCAGCCGGTTTCAGGCCGCGCAGGATGGCGACCAGCCCGCGCTTGAGTTTTGGAAAGGCTGCGGTCTCGGTCATGCCAAGGCTCCGGTTCTGGCGATCATGCCGTTTTCGCGTGCGGCTTCGATGAGGCCGGCGCGCACAGCTTCGTCGGCGTCGACGGCGCGGAAGGCAAGCCCTGCAAGCCCAAGTGCAGCCGAATAAAGCGAAGCGAGCGCGCCGGAAGCGATCAGCACGACGGATGCACCGCCGGAGCCATAGCGTCGCTTCGCCGAGGCGATCTCGCCGCCGATCAAAAGCCCGGACAGGC
Organism: Mesorhizobium opportunistum WSM2075; assembly: GCF_000176035.2. Taxonomy (NCBI): domain Bacteria; kingdom Pseudomonadati; phylum Pseudomonadota; class Alphaproteobacteria; order Hyphomicrobiales; family Phyllobacteriaceae; genus Mesorhizobium; species Mesorhizobium opportunistum. The sequence continues at coordinate 799,402 of NC_015675.1, forward strand.
AGGCCGCCGCATCCTCCGACTTCAGGTCCTGCAGGAGCCCGGCGGCGCGGATGGCAAACAGTTTCGAAGTGACATCGCCGCCCTCGCCAAGTGCCCGTTCGCACCATTGCCGGAAGAACGGACTGTCCGCTGCCACCGGAGCCGGATGCTCGCCCAGCGAATGCTTGAGGATCGAATGCGCGGCCAGCACCGAGAACAACTCGCCGGTCGGCCATGTGCCGAAGCCGGCAACGGCGCCATCCTCGACCACGACCCATTTCGAGTGCGTGCCCGGCATGCAGGCGAGATGCCGCCCCTTTGCCGGAAAACCGGCGCCGGCAAGCTGTGTTTCCTCGCCGCGCATGACATCCGGCGCGTCGGGCAGGCGCTGGGCAAGGCCCGGCACGATGCGGATGTCGCGGCGCTCGCCCTCGATGCGCGCCGCGCCGCGCAGGATGGCGCCGATCGGCGCGGGCACGCTCACATAGGACGCTTCGATCCAGCCCTGGCGAGAGCCGGCCATGCCGCAGATGATGACGGGCAGCGCGTCGGGCGCGCCCATGGCGGCCAAGTGGCCTTCCAGCACGTTCGAAAACCCTTTTTCGCGCGCCGTGATCAGCCCATCGTCGCCGCGACGTTCTGCAAGCAGCTTGCCGCTGCCGTCGATCAGCCATGCCCGAAGCCGGGTCGTGCCCCAATCGATCGCCGCTACCGCCGGCGCGTTGCCGACAAACTCCGGGCTCACAGGAAACCTCCATCGACAATCAGCATTTGCGCGGTCAGCATGCGCGAGGCATCCGAGGCCAGGAACAGCACGGTGCCGACCATGTCGTCAGGCCGCATGACATCCTTGATGCACTGCTTCGCGACATGGGCGGCAAGCGCCTCTTCGGTCACCCAGCGCTGCTGCTGCCGCTCGGTGATGACCCAGCCGGGCGCGACGGCGTTGACGCGGATGCGGTCGGGCCCAAGCTTGCCGGCCAGGCCCTTGGTGAGACCGAGGATGCCCGCCTTGGCGGCGGTGTAGGCCGGCATGTCGGGATGGTTGATCAGATAGGATGTCGAGGTGAAGTTGATGATCGAGCCGCCGCCGGCCCGCTTCATGCCCGGCGCCACGGCCTGCGCGGTGAAGAAATGCGGCCTGAGATTGATAGCCTGGTTGTTGTCCCAGAACTCCACCGTCACGTCTTCGACGGCGTGGCGTTCGTCCCACGCGGCATTGTTGATGAGCACGGTGACATCGCCATGCGCGTCCGCGGCCTGCGCAGCCGAAGCCCGCAGCGCCTCGACATCGCGCAGGTCGGTCCTGAGATAGAGCGGCCGCCGGCCGAAATCCCTCTCGATACGGTCGGCAAGCGCGATGCTGGGCTCATCGGCGATGTCGATGAAGGCGACGTTGGCGCCCTGGCGCACGAAACCCTCGGTCAGGGCCGCGCCGATCCCGGAACCGCCGCCGGTGATCAGCACCGAGGCGCCCTTGAGGTCGGCAAAATCCGCCGATGGCATCATGTCTTTTCTCTCCGCGCTCAACCGGCGCGCATCCTAGCCAGAGACGTCGCGTGGGCAAGGGCGAAAAGGCGGATTTAAGGGCTTATGTCGGACAAAAAGGCGACGGGACCGCGAAGCGGCATCGTCGCATGGTGGGAATGCCGCTAGCGCCGGTCAGATCGCCTTGGCGCGCAAGGCGCCGCGGAAGGAATCGCGGAGATAGCCGAGCGTGGCGTCGGCGTCGACCGGCTTGCCGAACAGATAGCCCTGCCCGCCGGCGCAGCCGAACTGGACCAGACGGTCGGCCTGCGCCTCCTCTTCGATGCCTTCGGCGACCACATCCATGCCGAGCCCCTCGCACATGGCGAGAATGGCGCGGATGATGTGTTCGGACGGCCGGTCGTCGAGAATGGAGGAGACGAAGGCGCGGTCGATCTTGAGCTTGTCGAAATGGAATTCGCGCAGACGCCCGAGCGAGGACTGGCCGGTGCCGAAATCGTCGAGCGAGACGCGGATGCCGACGCGGCGCAGGTCCTCGACGATCTGCGCGGCCGAAGCCGGGTCGTTCATAAGGCCGGTCTCGGTGATCTCGATCTCCAGCCGGCGCGGGTCGAAGCCGGTGCGGTCGAGGATCGCCAATATGTGCAGGCCGGTGTTCTGGTCGACGAGCTGCGAAGGCGACAGGTTGAACGACAGGAACAGGTCCTTCGGCCAGCTGCGGGCCGCCTCCGTCGCCTTGCGCAGCACCAGCTGCGAAAGCGGGCCGATGATGCCGCGCTCCTCGGCGATGGGAATGAAGACGGTCGGCGGCACCGCGCCGAGGTCGCGGTCGGTCCAGCGCGCCAGTGTCTCGAAGCCGATGGTCTGGCGCGTGTTGAGATCGACGATGGGCTGGAAATGCGGCTCCACCTCGCCGGCCGAGACGGCACGGCGCAGCGCCTGCTCGATGCGGGTGACGCGCTTGGCCGCCTCTTCCATCTCGCGGGTGTAGACAACGACCCGGCCACGGCCGGACCGCTTGGCGTGGTAGAGCGCCGTTTCGGCCTTGTTGATCAGGATCTCGGTAGTCTCGTCGCCCGAATAAAACAGCGAGCAACCGACCGAGGCCGACAGCCTGGCGGTGCGTTCGCCGACATCGTAGGGCGCCGACAGGATCTCGATCAGCATGCGGGATTTCTCGGCCGCTGCTTCCTCCGAGAACACCAGCGGATAGAGGAAGGCGAATTCATCGGCACCGATGCGGCAGACCGTCGAGTGGTCGTCCATCGAGGCGCGCAGCCGCATCGCGACCTGGATCAGGATGTCGTCACCGGCCTTGTGGCCGAACAAATCGTTGATCGGCTTGAAGCCATCAAGGTCGAGGATGCCTACGGTGAAGGGCGCGGGATCGTCGGCACGGTCGCTGATCAGGCGATCGACCTTGTCGAAGAAGCGGCGATGGTTGCCAAGCCCGGTCAACGGATCTGTAAATGCCAGATCCGTGCTCTCCCTGTTTGCCTGACCGGTGCCAAACGGAGTTTGCATCGGTGTCCCTGTTTTCTCGACGTCGGAATTTATGTTCGAGACTGGCAGCAAACCCTTTAGGAAACGTATCCTGAAAATCGATTTTTTCGCGGCTAAAATGCATTGCCTCCGCGAAGTGTCCGTGGCGCTTGAAAAGGCCTTTTCTTCACGCCGATTTCAATCGGTTCTTCACGCCGATTTTCAACCGGCTCAATCGGTGGGACGGACGCGATAGAGCTCCAGCGGGGCGCCACGGGTCTCCGCCACCGGCTCCAGCCAATCCGGCACGCTGCCGCGCATCAGCCCGCCGAGAAAGCCGTCGGGCGCGGTGGCCGCGAAAAGCCGGCTTTCCGGATTGCCACGGCAGAGCGCGACAAGGCCGACATGCCGGCTTTGGAGGATGGCCTTCGCTTCGGCCTCCGACCCCAGCAAGGCGTCCAATGCGAGCACGTTGCCGGCGACGTTGCGGTGATAGAGGCTGGCGAGCGCGCGATGGCCCGTGAAGGCAAGGATCGGCGAGCCGAGATTGGAGATACTGAGAACCGTGGTCGCCGGCATGGGGCCGAGCGCAGCGAACGACGCCTTGCCATGGCAAAGCGCATCGCTGCCGGCGTCCTTGGCCGCCGCCCCGGTTTCGAAGGCGCTCGATGCCGCCCCGGCCGCGCCCGACCAGACCGCGTTGACCGAGATCAGCCAGGCCGCGGCCATCCTGAGCACGGAGTTGCGCGACGGGCTGGCTTCGGCCCGTTGCCGCCACTTGGCGATCCAGGCACAAAGCGGGATCACCGCCAAGGCAATGGAGAAGGTCGAGCCGCGCACTTCCCAGGCACTGACCAGGACCGCCACAACCAGCAGCGCGCCGACGAGGCTGTCCTGCCGCCGCCAGCCGCCATGGCTGAAGTGAAGCGCCATCAGCACGATCGCCACAAGCGGCGTGGCAAAACGCGCCACCACCATGGCCGGATCATCCAAGACAAGCTGGATGATCGATTGCGCCTCTTCGATATGGCCGAGCCAAATTTGGCTCAGGCGCGGGTCGATCTCGGCATAGGGCGCAGCCAGGCATTGCGGGAACAAGAACACCATGACAGCCGCCAGTACGAGCGCAAGCAGGCCGAGCGCCATCAGGCGCCGGCGGAGCGTGGAGTTGGCCATGTCGAGCGAGGCCGCGGCGGCGAGGCCGCATCCGGCGAGAGCGGCCACCACGAACTGCACGGTCGAAAAGGCATCGCATTGCGGCTGGCCCCAGGCCGATGGGGCGATGGTTGTGAGGAAGACCAGCGCTGAAACGCCGGCAAAGCCGAGGCCGAAATCCCTGGCGATCTGTCGCTCGCCGCTGGGGTCGGCGACAAACAGCAGAGAGACGCAGACGCCGATGGTGGCGACATAGGGCGCCGTTTCCATGCCGACCGCCAGCGTCAGCGCCGCGCACAGGCCCGCAAGTAGGGCGGCCCATCGCCGCACGGGCGCCTCGAGCAGCAGGCTCAAGCTGGCCATGGTCAGCGTCAGCTGGACATTGTGGTGATCGAGCGCGCCGGGCGAAAAGATGCCGATGAAGTGCAACGCCGCGGCACCGATGACGGCAGCCGGCAGCACAGCGCCCGCGCCGGCAAAACTGCGCGCCGCGCGGACGGTAAAGAGCAGAGCCAGGCAAAAGAGCAGCGCCGGCCAGAGCACCTCGGCGACGGTCTCGGCCATGGCCATGCTGCCGGTCAGTGCCGAGGCCACGAGGATGATGGCGGCGAGCGGCGCGTCGACCAGTCGCGACCAGTGCATGACGAAGCCGCCTTCAACGCCCATCCGGTACTGATGCAGGTCGAACCAGCCCTGGCCTGCCAGCATATCCCGAACCTCGACCAGACGCAGCAGACTGTCATTGTCGCCGCCGGTATCGGTCAAGCCTGGGAAACCGCCGAGCGCGTTGACGGCAACCATCGCCAGCGTGGCAATCAACGCAACCGCGAGGTCGTTGCGCCGTGACGCAGGCTGCGCGGCCTTGACGGAAATCGTGGTGTCGGCGGGAGTCACGGGACGGCCTCTGGCGCTCTCTTTGGCGAAGGAAACCTATCGCGAACTCACTGCGCAAACCTTAAACCGGTGTTGCACCGGCAACCCGATGTCGCGAAACGCTTTGTTTGTTATTCGCAAATATGGTCCCGGACCAGGGAATGAATGGGCAATTCGGTCTGGACCTTGGGCATGAGCGTTGTGGCGATCGAAAAAAAGATACTGAATGCCGCCCACGGCCGGGCGGTGTTTCAACGCCGCATCCGGGTCCTCTCCGACCATATCGGCGCCGCGCTGGGCGCCGACGGCACCGTTCTCGACCTCGGCTGCGGCGATGGCTCGCTCGCCAAGGCGGTGATGGAACGGAAACCGGGGCTGACGTTTCGCGGGATCGATGTTTTTGTCCGGCCGCGCACGGCCATTCCCGTAGAGATCTTCGACGGTGTTACGATTCCGGCCGCGTCCAAATCGTTCGACTGGGTGACCATAGTCGACGTCCTCCACCACACGGACAATCCCGGCCATCTTGTCGCCGAAGCCGCAAGGGTCGCCCGCAAGGGCGTTGTCATCAAGGATCACCTGCGCGACGGGCTCTTCGCCTACGGCACGCTCCGGTTCATGGACTGGGTGGGAAACAAGGGCCACGATGTGAGGCTGCCCTACAACTATCTGTCCAGGCAGGAATGGGACGCGATTTTCGGCGGGATCGGGCTCAAAGCCCAAAGCTGGCGAGAAAACCTGTCGCTGTATCCGTTTCCGGCAAACCTGCTGTTCGACAGGGGCCTGCACTTCGTCGCGTCGCTTCGCTAGAGCGGTTCACCGTTTCACGGAAACGTCGAACCTCTTTAACTCTTTGTTTTGGCGCAATTCCCAAGGGAAAGCGCTAGGCGCTTTTCCCCAGAAAACCGTTTCACACTTTTCCTGGAATTGCTCTAACGCGCGGACCGCGATCGAACGCTCTCACGCGGCTCTTTTTTCGTCGCGAAAAACCCAAACCGATGAAAGCACATAGCTCGCCGCGCCCGCAGCGACCGTGATGACGGCCGACATCACCAGCGGCGGCTCGGAAAATACCGACACCGCGACATGGGCCAACAGGCCCGCAAACACTGCGCAGGCCAACTGGCTGACGAGGTAACGTGGCAATGCACGGCGATGGTCGTGCTGTCCCTCGAACGTCCAGCCACGCTGTGCCGAATAGGCCACGACAAAGGCCAGCATATAGGCGATCACGCTGCCGACAAACGGCGGCATGCCGGCCGACACCAGGGCCCACGACAGTACGAAGAACAGCAGCGCGGCGCCAATGCCGACGACGGCGAAGCGGATAAGCCGTACCGCGGCGAATTTTCGCAGGAGTTGGTTCATTTTTCAGCAGTCGCGACGGATTCGCCTGATCCGGTGGGTTGGCCGGCTTTCAGCCGCTTGACCGGGATCTCCAGGACACCGAGCAGGAATGCCGAAAAGAAGGCCTGGAACGAAATGACGATCAGGCTCAAGCCCAGCACGACGATGCGCGGGATTTCGGAATCGTTCAGCGGGCCGAAGCCAAGATGTGCCCAACGCAGCACGGCATAGCCGACGAACAGCACGCCACCGGCGAAGCAGATGCCGGCATTGGCGGCAAGACGATCGGTGCTGATGGTCCTGGTCAGCCAATCGGAGCCGCGGCTGCGCGGCAGGATGCCGGTGATCTCGGCATAGTATCGCGATATGGCGCCGAAGGTGATGAGCTGGATACCGGTGATGATCATGAAGCAGGCGGCGACGAAGGTGTTGAGGTCGAGCGAGAGATTGTTGATCACCCGCAACGGCCCGAACACCAGCAGAGCCGCAAACAATAGCCCAAGGCTTGCGAGCACCGTGCCCGGTATGAAGAACATCCAGCGCGGATTGTAGACCAGCAGGAATTTGAGATGCCGCCAGCCGTCACGCCAGGTCCTCAGGTGCGGCGGCCGGCTGCGGCCGTCGGGCTTGAGCGTGGTCGGCACTTCCTCGATGCGCAGACCGGCGAGCGCGCTGCGCACCACCATTTCGCTGGCGAATTCCATGCCCGTGGTCTGCAGGTCGAGCTTGCGGATGCTGTCGGCGTTGAAACCGCGCAGGCCGCAGTGGAAGTCACCGGTCCTGATGCGGAAAAACAGGCGGCCGACGAAGCTCAGCACCGGATTGCCGAGATAACGATGCAGCGGCGGCATGGCGCCGGTTTCGATGCCGCCCTGGAAGCGATTGCCCATCACCAGGTCGGCGCCGTCGCGCAAACGCGCCATGAAGGCATCCAGCGCGCCGAAATCGTAGCTGTCGTCGGCATCGCCCATGATGATGAAGCGCCCCCTGGCGGCGCCGATGCCGCCCAGAAGCGCGGCGCCATAGCCCTTCTGCGTCACCGGTACGACACGGGCGCCGCCTTGGGCCGCGATCTCCTGCGAACCATCGGTGCTGCCATTGTCGGCTATCAGCACCTCACCCAGGATCCCGGCCTTGTCGAGGAAGGCCCTGGCCTTCCCGATGCAGACAGCCAATGTCTCGGCCTCGTTGAGGCACGGCATCAGGATGGTGAGTTCAAGCTGTTTGGTCGAGGCGGCGCGGATGGCGGTGAGCGCGTTCATGGTCGTTGTTCCATCGGGAATCCCCGTCCGGCGCCTGCCGTTGGGATATTCGAGGCCTATCTTGTATGGGAAGGCTTAAGAAAACGATGACGCAGGCACTTGCCTTGTCGCGATACCTGTCGCGGTCCTTGTCGCAATCGGGCGTGCTGGGTTTGCGTCTTGCTGTTGCCGATCTTCCGGATGTGACGATTGGCAGAAGGCGCCGGGACCCTTATATCGCTCTCGTCGACTGTGTTGGGGACTTGCCATGAAGCTGAAAATCGCCGTCCAGATGGACCACATCTCCACCGTGTCGATCACCGGCGACACCTCGTTCGCGCTGTCGCTGGAGGCGCAGCGGCGTGGCCACCAGCTTTTCCACTACACGCCCGACCGGCTGTCGATGCGCGACGGCAAGGTGTTTGCCCGCATCGAGGCGATGCAGGTGCGCGACGAGAAGGGCAACCACTATTCGCTGGGCGAGAAGGTGCGCACCGACCTCTCGGAGATGGATGTGATCCTGCTGCGCCAGGATCCGCCCTTCGACATGAATTACATCACCACCACGCACATCCTTGAACGCATCCACCCCGGGACGCTGGTCGTCAACGATCCGGCCTGGGTGCGCAACAGTCCGGAAAAGATCTTCGTCACCGAGTTTCCCGACCTGATGCCGGACACGCTGATCACCAAGGATCCGCTCGAAGTCGCCGCCTTCCGCAAGGAGTTCGGCGACATCATCATCAAGCCGCTGTACGGCAATGGCGGCGCCGGCATCTTCCACATGCTGGAGGCTGACCGCAACCTCGCCTCGCTGCTCGAAATGTTCGGCCAGATGTTCCGCGAACCCTATATCGTGCAGCGCTACCTGAAGGACGTGCGCAAGGGCGACAAGCGCATCATCCTGATCGACGGCGAGCCGGTCGGCGCCATCAACCGCGTGCCGGCGGAACACGATTCCCGCTCCAACATGCATGTCGGCGGCCGCGCCGAGAAGACCGAACTGACCGAACGCGAGCGCGAGATCTGCGCCCGCATCGGACCGTCGCTGAAGGAACGCGGCTTCATCCTGGTCGGCATCGACGTCATCGGCGACTACATGACCGAGATCAACGTGACCTCGCCGACCGGCGTACGCGAAGTGCAGCGCTTCGGCGGCGCCGACATCGCCAGCCTGTTCTGGGATGCCGTCGAGGGGAAGCGGCGGAAGTCGGCCGCGTAATCGCCGCATGTTGACTCTACAGCACGGGTATCGCCATCCTACCGGATTCGAGATTGTCGGAGCTATGTTGCGCCATCGCCGCAACCTCCGGAAAGGGCATCCTTCCGCGAAGGCGCAACCTGCTCTTCAGGCAAGCTTGCTGTCGGACGATCCGTTCATATCCTATTCGGGAATGTCCGGTACGCCCCTCGGATTGGCAAGTCATATGCCTCACCTTCCACGCAGCCATCGCGCCTGGTTTCTCATCTCGCCAACCTGGTCCATCGAAAACAATTCCAGCGTCAAAGCGATCCGGACCTATGCCGTTCTGCATAGGCTTAGGAACCCCCGTCACTCGCTGATCTTCCTGTGCAACACACAAGCCGAGGTGGATCTGTTGAACCAGTCCGGTGAGGCCGCTTTCCTGCACAACAAGACCTCGACCACCTCCGAATACATATTCAGGCCGCTCGACGACATCGCTGTGGAATTTGATGCAATCTACAATGCGCAACTGGCTTCGTGGAAACGCCACGACCTGTCGCTTGGCATCCAGCGTTGCGCATTTGTCTTTTATCGCGATTCAATCGAGTCATCCACGGCGGAGTCGGAAAGAGCACGAATAAATCGGCACAAGGAGCTCGCGCCGGGCCACGTGTTTGTCAATGAGTTCGACAGCACCGGCAAGCCCGTCCGATTGGCGCCGGCTCAAGTGAACATGCATCTAAACCGTGCAGCCGTGGGAATTTGTCTCTCCGAAGTGGAGGGGCCAATGTTCGCCAGCACGGAATATCTTCTCGCGGGGCTTCCTGTGGTCACGACGCCGAACCATGGTGGCCGAGACCTTTATCTGGATGACGACTATTGCCTTACGGTTCCACCCGATCCTCGATCCATCGCGGAGGCTGTCTTGGCGCTAAAGGAGCGACGAATCCCCCGGACCTATATTCGTTCGCAAACTTTGAAACGAGTTGAACGGGACCGCGGGCGGTTCATAGACCTTGTAAATGAGATTCTCCTGGAAAGCGGCTCTTTGCGCCGGATCGCCATGCCTTGGCCTTTCCGATATCCTGTCATGGAGTGGCTTCCACCCCAGATCGCAATCGATCGATCGCTTTCAGGTGCGGTCGATGCCTTCATCACCGCTTAGACGGCAAGCTGAAGCGGCCGTTTTCATTTTGTCTTAACCATGTTCCGCTTTTGCAGCCAGGCACAATCCGCCTGCAACCATAGCGTTTGCCTGTTCTCGTAATGTTCTTGATATGGCCGAAGAATTGTGATTGTCTCCGCGAGGGGTCATTCTTGGCCAATCGCAGGGGTTACGGCCCGGGGGCTTGAAAATGGTGGCGCGGGTTCGCACGGTCGCTTTCCAGGGCATCGAGGCCGTGCCGGTCGACGTGCAGGTGATGATCGCGCCTGGCAAGGTCAACATGCACATCGTCGGTCTGCCCGACAAGGCGGTGGCCGAAAGCCGCGAGCGGGTGCAGGCGGCGCTGCATGCGTCCGGCCTGTCGATGCCGTCGAAGAAGGTGACCATCAACCTGGCGCCCGCCGACCTGCCCAAGGAAGGAAGCCATTACGATCTGCCGATCGCGCTCGGCCTGATGGCCGCCCTTGGCGCTATTCCCGGCGACATGCTGGCCGGCTATGTCGTGCTCGGCGAGCTCTCGCTCGACGGCACGATCACCGCCGTGGCCGGTGCGTTGCCGGCGGCGATCGGCGCCAATGCCGAGGGCAAGGGGCTGATCTGCCCGTTCGCCTGCGGACCGGAAGCCGCCTGGGCGGGGCGGGAATTCGACATTCTGGCGCCGCGCAGCCTGATTGCCATCGCCAACCATTTCCGCGGCACGCAGGTGCTGTCGCGGCCGGAGGCCGGCATCCACGCCTCGGCGCTGGACCTGCCTGACCTCGCCGACATCAAGGGCCAGGAGACCGCCAAGCGGGCGCTGGAGGTGGCGGCGGCCGGCGGACACAATCTGCTGATGGTCGGCCCGCCCGGATCGGGCAAATCGATGCTGGCGCAGCGGCTGCCGTCGATCCTGCCGCCGCTGGCGCCGAAGGAATTGCTCGAAGTCTCGATGATCGCCTCGGTGGCGGGCGAACTCGGCGAAGGCAAGCTGACCGACCGGCGGCCGTTCCGCGCGCCGCATCATTCGGCGTCGATGGCGGCGATGGTCGGCGGCGGCATGCGCGCACGGCCGGGCGAAGTATCGCTGGCCCATCACGGCGTGCTGTTCCTGGACGAGTTTCCGGAATTCACGCCGCAGACGCTCGATGCGCTGCGCCAGCCGCTGGAGACCGGCGACTGCATGATCGCGCGCGCCAACCATCGCGTCACCTATCCGGCGCGCATCCAGCTGGTGGCGGCGATGAACCCGTGCCGCTGCGGCATGGCCGGCGAGCCGGGCTATCGCTGCCTGCGCGGCGAACGCTGCCGCACCGACTACCAGGCGCGCATTTCGGGCCCGCTGCTCGACCGCATCGATCTCAGGATCGAAGTGCCGGCGGTCTCGGCGAGTGACCTGATCCGGCCCGACCGGGCGGAAAAAAGCGCGGCGGTCGCACTGCGCGTTGCCCGGGCGCGCACCATCCAGCGCGAACGCTTCGAACGGCTCGGCGCCACCCGCGCCACCACCAACGCGCATTGCGCGCCGGCGATGATCGAGGAGATCGCCATGCCGGATGCCGCCGGGCTGTCGCTGCTCAAGGACGCCAGCGAAAAGCTCGCCTTTTCGGCGCGCGCCTACCACCGGGTGCTGAAAGTGGCGCGCACGCTCGCCGACCTCGACGCCAGCGAAACCGTCGGCCGCATCCATTTGGCCGAGGCGATTTCTTATCGCATGAGCTCGGAGCGGATGGCGCAGGCGGCGTAGAGCAATTCCAGGAAAAGTGTGGAACGGTTTTCCCGGGAAAAGCGCATATAGCGCTTTCCCTTGGGAATTGCGTTAGAACAAGGAGATAGAGCGGTTCGCCGTTCCGTGAAACGGGGTGCGTTTTCAGGCCGTCGCTTTTGCCTTCAGCTCTAGCCGCCGCGCGTGCAGCACCGGCTCGGTGTAGCCGTTGGGTTGGCTGGTGCCCTTGAACACCAGGTCGCAGGCGGCCTGGAAGGCGATCGAGCCGTCGAAATCGGGCGCCATCGGCCGGTAGAGCGGGTCGCCTACATTCTGGCGGTCGACGATGGCCGCCATGCGTTGCAGCGAATCCCGCACCTGGATTTGCGAGCACACCTTGTGGCGCAACCAGTTGGCGATGTGCTGCGAGGAGATGCGCAGCGTGGCGCGGTCTTCCATCAGGCCGACATCGTTGATGTCGGGCACTTTGGAGCAGCCGACGCCCTGGTCGATCCAGCGCACGACATAGCCCAGAATCCCCTGCGCGTTGTTGTCGAGCTCGCGCTGGATCTCGTCGGGCGTCCAGTTCGGACGCACGGCCACCGGCACCGAGAGGATGTCGTCGAGCTTCGCCTTCGGGCGGCTCTTCAGCGCCGCCTGCACTGCGTGGACATCGACCTTGTGGTAATGCGTGGCATGCAGCGTCGCCGCCGTCGGCGACGGCACCCAGGCGGTGTTGGCGCCGGCCTTGGGATGGGCGATCTTCTCGGCCAGCATCGCCGCCATCAGGTCCGGCATCGCCCACATGCCCTTGCCGATCTGGGCGTGGCCGGCCAGACCGCATTCGAGCCCGGTGTCGACATTCCAGGCCTCGTAGGCGGAAATCCAGGCGGCCTGCTTCATGTCGCCCTTGCGGATCATCGGGCCGGCTTCCATCGAGGTGTGTATCTCGTCGCCGGTGCGGTCGAGGAAACCGGTGTTGATGAACACCACCCGATCTTTCGCAGCGCGGATCGCTTCCCTGAGGTTGACGGTGGTACGCCGCTCCTCGTCCATGATGCCCATCTTGATGGTATTCCCGGGCATGCCGAGCAGGGCTTCGACGCGGTCGAAAATCTCGACGGCGAAGGCGACTTCCTCCGGCCCGTGCATTTTGGGCTTCACCACATACATCGAGCCCGCGCGCGAATTCATCCGCCGCCCGCTCGGCCCGACATCGTGCAGCGCGATCAGCGCCGTCATCGCGGCGTCCATGATGCCTTCTGGCACTTCGTTGCCGTCGCGGTCCAGGATCGCCGGGTTGGTCATCAGGTGACCTACGTTGCGCACCAGCATCAGCGAACGGCCGGGCACGGTCAGCGTGCCGCCGACGGGTGCGGTGTAAGAGCGATCCGGATTGAGTTTGCGGACAAAGCTCTTGCCGCCCTTGGTGATCTCTTCGGCCAGATCGCCTTTCATCAGGCCGAGCCAGTTGCGGTAGACCACGACCTTGTCTTCGGCATCGACCGCGGCGACCGAATCCTCGCAGTCCTGGATGGTGGTCAGCGCCGACTCCAGCATGACATCGGCAATGCCAGCCGGATCGGTGCGGCCGATCTGATTGTCGCGGTCGATCACGATCTCGACATGCAGGCCGTTCCTGACCAGCAGCACGGCTTGCGGGTTGGCGGCGTCGCCGCGATAGCCGACGAACTGCTTGGGATCGGCGAGCGTGGTGATGCCGGCGCCCTCACCCAGTTTCAGCGCGCCGTGCGCCACCGAGAGGCCGTTGACGCCAGCCCATTTTCCCGTGGTCAGCGGCGCGGACTCGTCGAGAAAGTCCTTGGCCCAGGCGATGACCTTGGCGCCGCGCGCGGGATTGAAGCCCTTGCCCTTCCCGGCGCCGTCGGTCTCGGGGATGGCATCGGTGCCGTAGAGCGCATCGTAGAGCGAGCCCCAGCGCGCATTGGCGGCGTTGAGCGCATAGCGGGCATTCATCACCGGCACGACCAGCTGCGGACCGGCGACGACGGCGATCTCGGGGTCGACTTTGTCCGTCGACACGCTGAAGGCCGGCCCCTCGGGCACGAGATAGCCGATCTCCTTGAGGAAGCCCTTGTAGGCCTCCATGTCGATGGGGGCGCCGTTGTCGCGATACCAGCCGTCGAGCTTCTCCTGCATGGCGTCGCGTTTTGCCAGCAGCGCCCGGTTCTTCGGCGCGAGGTCGTGGACGATGGCAGAAAAACCGTTCCAGAAAGCCGCCGCTTCGATGCCGGTGCCGGGCAACGCCTCGCCAGCCACAAAATCATGCAGCTCGCGGGCAATCCGCAATCCGGCGATTTCGACGCGATCGGTCATCAGGCTGCTCCAGATGAAAGGCTTTGCGGGGCGTTTGACATGTTGGGGTTGCAGGGTCAATTCAGCTTAGGTTGAAGGCGAGCGTTTTGGCGAGCGGTGACGCTGCCGATCTCCCTCCTTGAGGGGGGAGATGGCCGGCAGGCCAGAGGGGGTCGGTTCGACTGGATGCGACCTCCTGCTTTGAACAGAAGAGGCAAGCGCCTTATGTCCGGCGACCCCCTCTGTCGCCTTCGGCGACATCTCCCCCTCAAGGGGGGAGATCGCTCTTCACACCGCGATCCTTGGCCGTCCCGAGGCCACCGCGACCACGTGCGCCTCGATGAACATGCGCTGGGCTTCGACTGTGGAAACCTTGAATTCTGTTGCGACGTCGATCTCGGCGCTGTCGGTGCCGGCATCCCTGGCGCGCTGGGCGACGATGGCGCGCACATCGGCCTCGGCGGCCGCGAGCGCTGCCGCCTCGTCGAGGAAATCGCGCACGGTTTCGCCCGAGGCAAGGCGAAACAGCCCTTCCTTGGGCTGGCTGACCCGCGCCTCGGCCGAGACCCTGACTTGACCGACGACGGCGCCGAGCGCGTTGGCGACATCGGTATCATCGGGCACAACGCACTCATTGCCGACCAGGGGCGCGAGGCCGGCATAGTGCAGCGGCGCCGAGGCGCCGAGGCCGATGACCGGACGGTCGAGCGCGACGCTGAGGCGGGCGATGCCGGGATGCGCGTCGACGGCGCGCTGCACCAGCGCATGTGCGACCGTGGCCGCGCCGTCGAGCCCGTCCTCGGCAAAGGCGGTTTCGAGAATGTATTCGGCCGACCAGCGCGTCAGTGTCACCAGCACCCGCTCCGAGATCACTTCGGGCGACGCGGCGATGGGCTGGCCACGACCGTCGCGCTTGCGGGCAAACAGCTCGGCGCCGAGGCGGGCGGCGGCGGCATCCCAGTTTGACTGCTTGCCCTGCACATGCGCCGCGTCCGAGGGGGTGAAGCCGCAAATGTGCACCAGCCCGCGCGAGACCAGCCGGTTCAAGGTGGCGTTCTGGGCATTCGACGTCAGCAGCCTGTCGAGGGCAAGCGGGGTCGCGCCGATCGCCTCGTAAAGCCGCGCCTCCGGAGCGGTCAGCCCGGCGGCGAGCCTGTCCGGCACGCCTGTGCGCACCGCGAAGCGGCCATCCATGCGGCCGGTATTGGGTGCGCGCAGCTGTCGCTCGAGTTCCGATCTCACTGCGTCACCATGCGCCATGCCGGCCAGCGCCAGCGGCACCAGGCGGCGCGGGCCGAGCAGGATCCTCGGGTTGAGCGCGCCATCCTCCAGCGCCACTTCGGAATCGCCGCCAAGGCCGAAGGTGCGCATGGCGACGGCCTCGACCATGGTGCGGAAGCCGCCGACGGTGGCGCCTTCCGGATCGAGGCGTGGACGACCTCCATCGAGCACGGCGACGTCGGTGGTGGTGCCGCCGATGTCGGAGACCACGGCATTGTCGAGCCCGGTCATGTGGCGGGCACCTACCAGGCTGGCGGCAGGCCCGGAGAGGATCGTCTCGATCGGCCGCTGGCGGGCGAATGCCGCCGAGACCAGCGCGCCGTCGCCGCGCACCACCATCAAGGGGGCGGCGATGTTGCGCTCCGCGAGAAAGCCCTCGGTTGCCGCCACCAGCCGGTCGATCATCGAGATAAGCCTGGCATTGAGCAAGGTGGTCAGCGCCCGGCGTGGGCCGCCGAGCTTGGCCGACAGCTCGTGGCTCGATGTGACCGGCAGGCCGGTTTTTTCCCGGATCAACTCGCGGGCAGCGACCTCATGTGCCGGATTGCGGGTGGCGAAATAGGCGCAGACGGCAAAGCCGGACACCGAGGCGCCGAGTTCCGGCAAGGCGGCCTCAAGCCCGGAAAGATCGAGCTTGGCGGCATTGCCGTGGACATCGTGGCCGCCCGGACAAAACACCACCGGATCGGTGCCGAGCGCGGCCTTCAGCCCGTCGCGGGCAAGGTCTGCCTCGGAAAAGCCGATCATGACCAGCGCCACCCGGCCGCCCTGCCCCTCGACCAGCGCGTTGGTGGCGAGCGTCGTCGACATCGAGACCAGTTTGATCGCAGCCGGATCGGTGCCGGCCTTGTGTAGCACCGCATCGACGGCGCCGGAAATGCCGACGGCAAGATCGTGCCGCGTGGTCAGCGCCTTGGCCTTGGCCAGCACCTTGCCCTTGTTCGGCCCCTGCTGCGGGCCTTCGGTCTCGGACCACAGCACGGCATCGGTATAAGTGCCGCCGGTATCGATCCCGAGGAACAGCGGTTTTGGCTTGGTCTTGGCGGTCATTTTTGGTGGCGGTCCGATGGCAGAATTTATTTGCCCTGCCCTTAGCCGATAGTGGACGGCCGATAAAGCCGCGAGCGCTGGGCCAAGGAAGAGAGATTGTTGTTGGCGAACAAGCAACGTCGGCGGGCCAGCACCCCCCTCTGTCCTGCCGACCAAACGGCTACCCCACAAACCCAACCCTCTTATGCGACCCATCGCAAAACGGCTTGTTGGCGGAATGGCCGCAGCGGCAGAGGAAGGTGCGTTGGGTGCGGTCGACGGTATGGCCGGTGCCGGTGACGATCTCGAGATTGCCCTCGAGCTTGAGCGGGCCGTTCGTCGTCGGTGTCACCGTCAGCGGACCATTCCTCGCGTCGAGCGCCGGCGTATCCTTCAGCGCCGGTTCGCCGGTGGCGGTGAATCCGGCCTTGGCATGGCTGCCGTCGCAGAACGGCTTGTTTTCCGAAGCGCCGCAACGGCAGAGCGTGGCGCGGTGGAAGGTCTCGCCGGCGAGCACGATCTCGGCGTGAACGGCGAGCGGGCCGTTTTCGCGCAGCCGAACGGTGTTGACCACCGGCGGCTGTTCCTGCGGCCCGCCATCCTTCCTGGTGTAGGTGATGGCGCCGGACGGGCAGCTTTCGGCGATGGCGACGATCTTCTCGACGCTGGCCGCCTCGGGATGGATCCATTGGCCCGGCGCGTTGGGCACGAAGACATGCGGATCGCCGAGCACGCAGTTGCGTGAGTGGATGCAGCGCTTGCCGGAGAACCCGACGTCGATCTTCTCGCCCTCGACTGTGCCCGCCATTGCCGTGCTCCTGCTGCCTGGAGCACGCCACATCTCAAAAGGGAGCTGTACGGCGCGCTCTGGGTGATCGTCTCGACGCAGGCTAGGGCGTCGGCGGGAAAAACGTCAAGCTGGCAAGCCGGTCAGGGGACCAGATTGATCTCCTCGGTCTCGCCGCCGCTGCAGGTGTAGCAGCAATCCTCGCATTTTTCCTTGTTGCCGGGGCCAACGCCCCAGTAGGTCTCCTCGTCGCCATCGACCCAGGCGCCGTAGCAGATCGATTCGCCCTCGTTGCAGGAGATCGGCAGCTGCTTGGTCTCGCCGTCGTCGAGATAGAAGTCCTTGCCACCGCCGGGCCAGATATAGTCGCGGTCCTGGCTGTAGAGCTCGACGCGCATGGCGTTGGGATGGCTGTTCTTGATGGCAAAGGTGACGTCGCCGGCATGGGCGGCTGGTGCGACAAGGACGGCAAGCGAAAACGCGGCGGCGAACCGGCGCGCGAAAGTGAAAGACATGAAAACCCCCGATGAAGAATCGGCCCCACGGCCGACCCCGGGATCATGGCATGATGCGGGCGATCGCTAAAGGGACGACGGCGACAATCCCTTCAATAATCCGACCCCGGACCTCAAGGATCCCTCATGCTTTCAGCTATCATCGTTGCCAGAAGGGCAGCTTGGCGATCTCCGCCTCGGCTTGCCGTTTCGTCAGGCCGATGTCGTCGATCAAATGGGGATTGGCCAGCGACATCTGCTTGAGCTCCCAGCGAAAGCGGGCTCGGTTCCGCCAGGCCGCGATCGCGCTGCGCAGGCTCGCCAGGCTGTAGTGCCGGCGCGACGTCCGCCCGGCAGGCCGCGCTGCCTGATGCCGGACCGATGCAAGGGTATTGTTCATGACAACCTCCATAGGGTTCCAAGAGTTGGGGGCTCCAAGGGTTGGGAGACCCTCGACCTGAATGAATGAGGTTGAATTCTGCAGGATACGGACGACGCCGTAATTAAAGCCTCCCAAATAGTTCTCAAAAGTTCCAAACGGGCTCTAACTCTTTGTTTTCGATGCAGTTCTCCCTGGGAAAATGTACCCCGCTTCCGCCCGGAAAAGCGCTTCGTACTTTTCCCGAAATTGCTCTATAGATGCGCTCCATGCAGGGATCGCGCTTTGCCTTCGGTCCGTTCGTGCTTGATCCGGACGCAGGGACGCTGCTTCGGAACGACGAGCCCGTTGCCGTCGGCTACCGCGGGCTGAAGCTGCTTGCGGCGTTCGTCGAACGGCCGGGGGAAATCCTGGCCAAGGCGGCGTTGATGGATGCAGCGTGGCCGGGCACGGCCGTCGAGGAAGGCAACCTCACCGTCCAGATCGCGCAGCTGCGCAAGCTGCTTGGTCCGGCCAGCGATGGCGGTGAATGGATCACCACGGTTCCGCGCGTCGGCTACCGCTTTACCGGGGCCATCGAACAGCTTGCCGGCGCGAAGCGAAAACTCTTGCCGCTGCCCGACAAACCATCGATCGCCGTCCTTCCCTTCGTCAATCTCAGCAACGATCCCGGGCAGGAAGCCTTCGCGGACGGGCTGACCGAAGACCTGATCACCGACCTGTCGCGGGCCTCCGGCCTGTTCGTCATCGCGCGAAACTCGACCTTTGCCTACAAGGGAAAGGCGATGGACGTGCGCGAGATCGCCAGGGAGCTTGGCGTGCGCTATTTGCTGGAAGGCAGCGCACGGCGCGCCGCGGACCGCGTGCGCATCAATGCCCAGCTGGTCGACGCGATGAGCGGCGAACACCTGTGGGCGGAACGCTTCGATCGCCGGATGGACGATATCTTTGCCGTACAGGACGAGGTGATCGCCAAGATCGTCGAGGCGCTGCTCGGCCGGCTGCGCGCGCCGCCGCCGCGCAACCGGCCCAGCAGTCTCGAGGCCTACGATCTCTGCGTGCGGGCGCGCAAGCTGATCGACGACACGCCGCAGACGGCGCGGGAAGCGCATCTGATGCTGACGCGCGCGATTGCGCTCGATCCGGACTATGCCGAAGCCTACCGCTGGCTGGCCATGAACCATTGGATGGGGTGGGTGCATTGGGGCGAACCCGTAGAGCCCAACCGCCGCGTCGCCCTGGAGCTGGCGCGCAAGGCCGTGGCGATCGATCCCAATGATGCCGGCTGCCGCTGGGTGCTCGGCAATCTGCTTGCCTATGAGCGCAGTTTCGAACAGGCGGATGCCGAATTCGCCAGGACTTTCGAGCTCGACCCGAACGAGGCAGACGCCTGGGCAACACTGGCCGACATCGCTACACTGGCTGGGCGGGTCGAGGAGGGCCTCGAGCATATCCGCAAGGCGTTTCGGCTCAATCCGTTTCCGGCAAACTGGTACTATCTCACCCTCGGCCAGGCGCAATATGCGGCGCGCGATTACGAAGCCGCGGTCGAGACCCTGCGCCGGGACGAGACCTATCGCACGAGTTCACGCCGTTTCCTGGCGGCAAGCCTGGCCCAGCTCGGCCGGCTCGACGAGGCGCGCGCCGAGGTCGAACTGTTCCTCGTCAGCAATCCGCATTTCACGACCAGCCACTGGGTCTGGACCGAGCCTTTCCGCGACGACGCGATGCTCGAGCATTTCGTCGACGGCTTCCGCAAGGCCGGCCTTCCGGATTGATCCGCCGGCGCGATCTCCCGTGCAGGTTCAGAAGCGCCGGTCACGGCACCAGATCGATCGTTTCGGTCGAGTGTTCCACGCAGATGAAGCAGCAATTGTCGCAAGGTTGGTCGTTATCAGGTCCGACGCCGGCGGAGATCTGATCATTGCCGTCGACCCAGGCGCCGTAGCAGATGTGCTCACCCTGATTGCAGGTGAGCGGCACCGATTTCTGCGAGCCCGGATCGATCAGGAACACCTTGTCGTTGCCCGGCCAGACCGTCTCGCGGTCGCGGCTGAACAGCTCGACTGCAACCGCTTCCTTGCGCAGGTTCTTGACGAAGAAGGCCATGTCGGCGGCCTGCGCCGAAGTGGCGAAGACCAATGCCGCAAATGCTGCCATGCGAAACAGCGTCACCGCCGGACCTCCCCGAATCATCGCGGCAGAATCGCATGCCTGCCAGGAACTAGGAAGACGCTGAACCCGCGATCTCCCGTCCCACCCGTATTGTTTCCCGCACCAGAAGGTCGAGGTCGTCGCGCCTTGTGCGATGGTTGGCGATCGCCACGCGCAGCCAGTGCTCGCCATGCACCGTGGTGTCGGAGAGGGTGGCAATGCCCTGCTCCTGCAGCCGCAGCATGATCTCGGTGTTGAGCGCCTTCAACGCCTCGCCGCTGACGCCGGGCTGGTAACGGAAGCAGACGATGTTGATGGTGGGCGCCATGGCCAGTTGCAGCGACGGCTCGGCCTCGACCAGCCCGGCGAGATAGGAGGCCTGTGCGATGTTCTGGTCGATCAGGCGGCCGAACTTGTCGATGCCGTGCTGTTTCAGCGCCATCCATACTTTCAGCGCGCGAAAGCCACGCGAGGTCTGCAGGCCGTAATCGTGGAGCCAGTCGCCCGAGGCAAGGCCGCGCGGCGTCGATTCCAGATATTCCGGCGTCACCGCGAAAGTCCGGCGATGCGCGATGGCATCCCTGACCAAGGCACAGCCGGCCTCGAACGGCGCATGCAGCCATTTGTGCGGGTCGAGCGCGATCGAATCCGCCCATTCGATGCCGGCAACGCGATGCGCATTGTCCGGCGCAATCGCAATCAGCGCGCCGATGCAGCCATCGACATGGAACCAGAGGTCTTCCTCATGCGCGAGTTTGGCAAGTGCCCGCAGGTCATCGATCGCGCCGGTGTTCACCGTGCCGGCATTGCCGATCACGCAGGCCGGTTTGAAGCCGGCCGTGCGGTCTTCCGATATCGCTGCCCGCAAGGCCGATATGTCGATGCGCAGCCCGGCGTCGGACGGGATCCGTCGCAGCGCGCGATTGCCGAGGCCAAGCGCTTCCATCGCCTTGCGGTGGCAGGAATGGATCTGGTCCGAGCCATAGAAGCGCAGCGGCTTTTCAATGGCGGCGACGCCGTGTTCGCGCACGTCGATGCCGGCCTTGGTGTTGCGCGCCACCGTCAGCCCGACGATGTTGGCCATCGAGCCACCGCTGACCAGCGTGCCGGAGGCGGAAGCCGGGAAGCCCAGCATCTCCTTGCACCAGTTGACCACCTGGTTATCCATCAGCCCGGCGGCATGGTTGCCGCCGCCAAGATTGGAGCCCTGAATCGCCGCCAGGAAATCGCCAAGCGCGCCGGTGAAATTGCTCGACCCCATGTACCAGGCCCAGAAGCGCGGATGGACGTTGCCCATCGGATAGGACATCACCGTGCGGGAGACCTCGCCATAGACCGCGTCCAGCGGCACCGGCGATCGCGGCAGGGGTGCCGCGAAAGCCTCTCTCATATCAGCCGGCATCTCCCGCCAGACCGGGCGGCCGCGCACGTCGCGCAGATAGTCGACGGCCTCGTCGATGACCCGATGCGACAGGGCCTGGACGTCGGCCCAGTCCAAGGGGTCAAGCGTTTCCTCGGCGACCATGCCGAGGGTTTCCGGTGCGACGTCCATGACAGCCTCCTCCCGTCAAGCCACGGGGAATTGGCAGCCCGGCGTCGAATGCGACAGCGCCGTCTCGCCGGCGTCCATCTCGGCCTCGATGCCGTCGAAGAGCGGCGTCGACATGTAGCGTTCGCCGGTGTCGGGCAGCATGCACAGGATCACTGCGCCGGCCGCCGCATTCTCCGCGACCTGACGCGCCACGGCGAAGGTGGCGCCGCCGGAAATGCCGGTGAAGATGCCTTCCTGGCGTGCCAGCGCCTTGGCCCATTTGATGCCCTCGGGCCCGGCGATCGGCATCACCTCGTCATAGAGGCTGGTGTCGATCGCCTCCTGCAGGACATTGGGGATGAAGTCCGGCGTCCAGCCTTGCACCGGATGCGGCTCGAAGGCCGGATGGCTGGCGGCGGGCGCGCCGTCGGCACCGCGCTGCTGCGCCTTGCCGCTGCCGATGAGCTGCGCGTTGGCCGGTTCGGCGAGCACGATGCGGGTGTCCGGCCGCTCGCGGCGCAGCACGCGCGCCACGCCGACGACGGTGCCGCCGGTGCCATAGCCGGTGACGAAGCCGTCGAGCCGCGAGCCGGCGAAATCGTTGATGATCTCGCGCGCGGTGGTCGCCTCGTGGATGGCGGCGTTGGCCGCCGTCTCGAACTGGCGGGCGAGGAACCAGCCATTGGCCTCGGCCAGTTCCACCGCCTTCTTGTACATGCCGAAGCCTTTTTCGGCGCGCGGCGTCAGCACCACCTTGGCGCCCAGCATGCGCATCAGCTTGCGGCGCTCGACGGAAAAGCTATCGGCCATGGTGACGACCAGCGGGTAGCCTTTCTGCGCACAGACCATGGCGAGCCCGATGCCGGTGTTGCCGCTCGTCGCCTCGACCACCGTCTGGCCGGGCTTCAGTGAGCCGCTGCGTTCGCCTTCCTCGATGATGTTGAGCGCCAGGCGGTCCTTCACCGAGGCGCCCGGGTTGAAGAACTCGGCCTTGACGTAGATGGTCGCATGAGCCGGTCCGAGATTGTTGATGCGCACCGCCGGCGTGTCGCCGACGGTATCCAGAATGCTGTCGAACAGGCGGCCGCGCCCGGCGGTGGTCCTGATCTTTTGTTTGTTCAACATCCTTGTTCTCCTCGATCGTTGTGTCTCGTCGTCGTGTCTGTCTTCACAGGCTGGTTACAAACCGGCGGTTTGGGCGGCGAGGTTTGGAGACCTTGCCGCGCTAGGACTGACCTGACGGCACTGCGGCAATGCCGCAGCCGGCGCGAAAACGCGCTGCCGGATGCCGTATCGTGTTCGATGATACAGCAGGGGCCGACAGGCCAGCGTGGGAGCAGGCGTGGGAAGAGCCGTGGAATCCGCACCATCGAGACTGGATCGCGCCATGCCGATCCTCTCCGTGCGCACGCTCGGATCGCTGGCGGTCGTGCGCGATGGCGTGCCGGTGGTGCTGCCGGCGTCGCGCAAGGTGCGCGCATTGCTTGCCTATCTGGCACTGGCGCCGCATCCGGTCGGGCGCGGTCGCCTGTGCGAAATGCTGTGGGATGTGCCGAACGACCCGCGTGGCGAATTGCGCTGGTGCCTCAGCAAGCTGCGCGGCGTGCTCGACACGCCGGACCGGCGCCGGGTCCTGACGCAGGGCGACACGGTCGCACTCGATCTCGACGATTGTCCTGTCGACGCGCTGGAGGTGAACCACGCCGCGACACAGGGGATCGAAACGCTTGAATTGGAGCCGTTGCGAACGCTGGCCGGGCTGTTCGCCGGCGCGTTCCTCGACGGGCTGGAGCTCGAGCGCAGCCCGCTTTTCGACAGTTGGCTGATCGCCCAGCGGCGCCGCCTCGGCGCTTGCCATGCGGCGGTGCTGGAGCAGCTTGTCGAAAGATTGCCTGCGGATTGCGACGAGGCAATCGGCCATCTCGACAAATGGGTGGAGCTGGCGCCGTTCGACGGGCGCGCGCACGCCGCGCTGCTGGCGAGCATGGTCCGGCGCGGCGAGGTCGGCGCGGCCGAGCGGCATCTGGCGGCGGCGCAACAGTTGTTCCAGTCGGAGGATCTGGATTTCGCACCGCTTCGCGCCGCCTGGCGGACGATCCGCGATCAGGCGCCGGCGGTCTCGCTTCGGGCGCCGCCGGTGCCCGCGCTGTCGCAGCCGGTGGCGCCATCGGGCGATGCCAGCGCGGTCGAACCAAGCCACGCTTCGCTGGCGGTGATGCCGTTTATCGAGGAAGCCGGCGGCACGCGCGGTGGGCTTGCCGATGGTTTCACCCACGACATCATCACCCGCCTCGCCAAGCTCAGGGATTTCTTCGTCATCGCGCGCGGATCGGTGTTCGCGCTGGCGCAGATGAACATCGCGCCGGACGAAGCCGGCAGAAAACTGAATGTCGACTATGTCGCCACCGGCACGGTGCGCAGCCAGGCCGGCCGCCTGATCGTCAGCGTCGAGCTCATCGAGGTGCGCACGGCCAGGATCGTCTGGGCCGAGACCTTCGAACGCCGGCCCGACGACATTTTCGCCGTGCTCGACGATATCGGCGACAGCATTGTCTCGTCGATCTCGGCCGAGATCGAAACCGTCGAGCGCAACCGCGCCATGCTGAAGGCGCCCAATTCGCTCAATGCCTGGGAGGCCTATCATCGCGGCCTCTGGCACATGTACCGTTTCACGCATGCGGAAAACGAGCAGGCGCGGAACTTCTTTGCCACGGCCGTCGAACTCGACCCGACCTTTGCCCGCGCCCATGCCGGCCTTTCCTTCACCCATTGGCAGGCCGCCTTCCAGCGCTGGGGCGACCGCGACCGCGAAAGCGCTCTGGCCTTCGAAAGCGCCGGCCAGAGCGTGCTGGTCGACGACCACAATCCCGCCGCGCACTGGGCGATGGGACGGGCGCTGTGGCTGCGCGGCGAGCAGGACGGATCGCTCTCCGAACTCGAACGCGCGGTCGACCTCAGCCCGAATTTCGCGCTCGGCCACTACGCGCTGTCCTTCGTGCATTCCCAGTCTGGCGACCCGCAGGCAGCGATAAGTTCGTCCGACCATTCGCGGCATCTCAGCCCCTTCGACCCGCTGCTGTTCGGCATGCTGGGCGCGCGGGCGATGTCGCATGTCCGGCTCGGCCAGTTCGAGGAGGCGGCCGAATGGGCGCTGAAGGCGGCGGCGCGGCCCAACGCCCATGCCATCATCCTGGCGATCGCTGCGCATTGCCTGGCGCTGGCCGGACGACTGGACGAGGCGCACGGTTTCGCCGCCGCCATCCGCAAGACAATGCCCGATTACCGCGCCGACGATTTCATCGGCACCTTCCGCTTCGAGCCGGATGCCGAGGCGCTGTTCCGGCAAGGCGCCAGGCGGATCGGCCTGAACTGAAAGCCGTGCGCGCCGCCACCGGTTAACGAAGCCGGAAGGAGTTGTTTAACCGTTCATGGCTATGTGACGCCCAGGGGGGTCCATGGCAAAGTGAGTATGATGAGCGACAGCCCCGACAAGCGCAGCGAATGGCGCGCCATTCTTTATGTACAGGCCCGCGTCGCCATCCTGTTCGTTCCGGTGGTTGCCAGCCTGCTCGCCATCGCCGCCCTTGCCGGCAACGACCGCAAATCCGTTCCCGATGTCGACCGGACGGTCACCGGGTCGGTGCGATAGGTCCGGCCGAACCGTCGCCGCCGAAGCCGGCTCAATAAAATCGCGGGATCGGTCCCTTCTGCGGCGTCGTGCGGTCGCCGAGGTCGAGAAAGACCTCGTCGACATAGCACCATCCCCAGCCCTCCGGCGGATCGTAGCCCTCGATGACCGGGTGGCTGGTGGCATGAAAATGTTTTGTCGCATGGCGGTTGGGCGAGTCGTCGCAGCAGCCGACATGGCCGCAGGTGCGGCAGAGCCGCAGATGCACCCACCACGAGCCGCTCTTCAGGCACTCCTCGCAGCCGAGTGCGCTCGGGGTCACGTCCTTGATCCCGGCCGCATGCTTGCATTCATCCGCCATCGCACTCTCCCTTCCAGTTGAGGCTCAACTCTTCGTTTGCGCAAGATAGGCATGCAATGCCGCGACCACCTGGGCACCCTCGCCGACAGCCGCCGCGACGCGCTTGACCGAGCCGCAGCGCACGTCGCCAATGGCAAACACGCCGCCGAGGCTGGTCTCCATCAGGCCGTGCGCCGGTCCCAGCTCCGATCCGGTGCGGATGAACCCCTTGGCGTCCAGCGTCACGTTGCACTGCGCGAGCCAGTCGGTGTTGGGGTCGGCGCCGATGAACAGGAAGAGATGGCGGATCGGGCGTGTCGTTTCCTCGCCGCTGACGCCGTTGCGCCAACGCACCGTAGCAAGATTGCCGCCCTCGCCCTCCAGCGCCTCGATTTCGGTCCCGGTCAGCACTTCGATGTTCGGCTGCGCCCTGATGCGCTCGACCAGATAGCGCGACATCGAGGCTTCGAGGCTGCCACCACGCGCCAAGAGCACCACCTTGTGCGCATGACTGGCGAGGTAAACCGCCGCTTGGCCCGCCGAATTGCCGGCGCCGACCAGCGCCACTTCCTGGCCGGCGCAAAGCCGCCCTTCGATGGGCGAGGCCCAATAATGCACGGAGGTGCCCTCGAACTGCGCCAAATTGGCGACATCGAGGCGGCGATAGCGCGCGCCGCTGGCGATGACCACGCTGCGCGTGCGCACCATCTCGCCGTCGCCGACATCGAGCAAATAGCGGGCGCCTGAATTGTCGGTCGCGGCGCTCAACAGCTTGGCCTCGTCGGGAATCACCATTTCGACGCCGAATTTCTGCGCCTGGTTGTAGGCGCGCGCCATCAGCGCCATGCCGGTAATGCCTGTCGGGAAACCGAGATAGTTCTCGATGCGCGAGGAGGCGCCGGCCTGCCCGCCGAAGGCCCGGCAATCGAGCACGATGGTCGACAGCCCTTCGGACGCCGCATAGACCGCGGCCGCCAGCCCGGCCGGTCCGGCGCCGACAATGGCGACGTCATACAGCGTATCGGCATCGATCGGCCTGAGCAGGCCGATGCAGCGGGCAAGGTCCTTCTCGGTGGGGTTGCGCAACAGCCTGCCGTTCGGACACAGCACGACCGGCAGATGGTGGGGATCGATGTCGAAGCGCTCGACCAGGGTTTTCGCGCAGGGGTCACTGGCGGAATCGAGCACGCGGTGCGGCTGGCCGCTGCGGGCCAGGAAGCCCTGCAGCCGCAACACGTCGGCATTGTCTGATGGTCCGATGATGATCGGCCCGCTGGTGGCGCTTTCCAGGAGCCCGACACGGCGCAGGATCAGCGCCCGCATGATCCGCTCGCCGAGATTGGCCTCCTGCACCATCAGGTCGCGCACACGCTGCGAGGGGATGACGAACGCCTCGACCGGCTCGGCGGCCTGAGCATTGACCAGCGAGGGGCGGGCCGAAAGCTGCGCCAGTTCGCCGACGAAGCTGCCGGGTCCATGGGTGACGATGGTCTCGCGCCGGCCGAGCCCGCCATCCTGTGTGATATCGACCTTGCCCGACAGCACGAGGATCAGGCCTGGCGCCACATCGCCGGCCTTGATGATGTGCTCGCCGGCGGCATAGGCGCTTGCCTCGCCGAACCGGCGCATACGGTCTATGTCCGCCTCGGCCAGCGTCGGAAAGGCCTGGTCGCGACGGGCGCCGAAGATCGCGGTGCTGGATTGAGACATGCTGGATCGAGACATGGTTTTGAGCGTAACGAAGCGGGCGCCGGGTTTGAAGCGGTTTGTTTGGTGCCTAGCCGGGAGGCGAGGCTGGCGACACGAGGTGCCGAGAGACGGCGTCGGGCGCAGATGTTCAGCGCGCTACCCGATCAGCCCGTTCAAAGGCCTGACGGCGATGCTGGACGGGAATACACGCTGCGACAAAGCGAGCTCCGAGATGCCGAGATGGTCGCGCAGAAGGCCCTTCAGCACCGCCCGAAGATCGGTGGTCGGCATCAGGTCCCGGCCTTGATACAATTGGGAGGTTCCAAGTCCCGGCCAGTCCGCCACCACCCGTCCGCCCTTGACGGCGCCACCCATCAGGAAGGCCGTCGTGGCG
The DNA here is from genome assembly GCF_000176035.2 of Mesorhizobium opportunistum WSM2075. Lineage (NCBI taxonomy): Bacteria > Pseudomonadati > Pseudomonadota > Alphaproteobacteria > Hyphomicrobiales > Phyllobacteriaceae > Mesorhizobium > Mesorhizobium opportunistum. Next base: position 827,021 of record NC_015675.1, read on the forward strand.
GTACCATGATCGGTCCCCTCATTGCCGTTGATCCGCGCCGTGCGCCCGAACTCGGTGATGACCACGATCACGGTATCGTGCCAGACGGACTTCAGGCCGCTGACCAAACCCTCCAAAGCGCTGTCCAGGGCCGCCAGCAGCCTTGCCAGCTTCCCGTCCTTGGCGCCCTCTTTCGCGTGCGTGTCCCAGCCGTCGAAGCTGAGTGCGGCAATGCGCGGGCCGGACTCGGCCGCAAGCAATTTCGCCGCGCCCTCCGCAGCCTCGCGAAAGGAAGGCGCTGCCATCTGTGTGCGCGGCACCGGATCGCCGCCATGACCGGACAGGCTGTCTATCTCGCGGCCCTCGATAAAGGCACGCAAGAGCGCCGGATCGATTTCGCCATAAAGCCCCATAAGGCGATCTTGCGTGTCCGGGGAGGCCGACCGGAAATTTGGCGGCGTCCATGTCAATGTCGGTGCGGCACCGCGGAAAATCAGCGGAACGGTGGGACTGACGGCCAACCCGACCGGCCGGGCGACCTCGATCCGGTCGCCGACCGGAAGTTCCAGCACCGCACGATTGAGCCAGCCGGATGCTGTATCTCTCGGTCCTGGCATGCCGCTTTCCAGGACATCCTGGCCGTCGAAATGGGATCGATCCCTGTAGGGCGTGGCGGCGGCATGGACGATCAGGGTGTCGCCGGCGACGTAGTGGTCGTGCAATGTCCGCATCGCATCATGCAAGCCGAAAAACCCGTCCAATGACAGGACCCGGCCGATGCCGGCCACGCCAATCGCAAGCTCGCCCCGCAACCGCGCGTAATCCGGGTCCCCGATGGGTGGCGCAACGGCCAGGCCATCCAAGGCTCCGCGCAGGATCACGACCACCATCCGTGGATCGCGCGGCGCCGCGTGGGCCATGCGTGGCATTCTCGACCAGGCGACGAAACTGCCGTTTGAGGCAGGCATGGGGGGTATCCCCGTCATCTGCGTTGGAACTCCGGGCTCATGAGCAACAAAGTCAGCGCCTGGGATCTGCTTCGGGCGTGGGCGATATGCTCCCGCGTGGTTGCGGAACAAGCCATGCCCAGCACCGCATCGACGAGGGCCAGCGGATCCAGGTCGACACGGGCGCGCGCCGCCAGCTCTTCGGCGAAATCGAGGCGATCGGTCATCGCATTGCCCGCCAGCCAGCTATCGGCGTGATCAGGAAAGCCATTGGGGGCGTTCGGATTCCACAATGGCTGCCCAAGCGCACTCAACACGCGCGCGACCTGCGCGACATCGATGCGCAGGTCCAGTGCCCTGAGAGCCGACCACAGGAATTCGCTGGGGCTCTTGATCTTCACCGCCGGCCCCCACGCCTTGTCGTGGAGAAGCAGCATTCGTACGCACGCTTTGAGATCCCCGGCACTCTCCAGGAAGATTGCCGCGATCGTTTCGGCAATGTCGGGCGCGGGATCATCGTTGATGAAGTGACGGACGAGCTTCCAGGCGATCCGCCTTGCCGTTGCTTCATGGCCCGCCAGGGCGGACAGAACCGCTTCGCCCTGATCCAGGCCGGTTTGCGGATAGTCGACATCCATGACCACCTGGCCGCCAGGCTCGTGTGCATCCGCGGTGAAATAAAAGCGCCCATAATCATCGGCGAGTTCATCGTCCTCGCTGGCGCCCCTGTAACTCCAGCCGGTCAGCACTTTCGACAGCGCGCTGACATCTGCCTGCGAATAGCCCGCCTCGACCCCGACCGTGTGCAATTCCAGCAACTCGCGCGCGTGGTTTTCATTGCAGCCGCGCCCGGACCGGCGCCCGATCACCGAATTCGGCCCGACCGAATTGGCGCTGTTGAAGTAGGAAAGCATCGCCGGGTGCCGGGTTACAGCGACAAGCATGTCTTCGAACCGCCCGAGCACGAAAGGCCGGATGGCTTCCCGCTCGAATGCCGCCGCGGTGCGCCGGACAGTGCCATTGGCACTGGTTTCGACGACGAAATGGTTCATCCAGAATGTCACCAGCCGCTCGGCGAGCCCTGTCCTGGCAATCAGGGCGCGGTCTATCCGGGCCCTGACTTCCGCTTCGAGCACCCGGCGATCGATCGGCACGAAGAAGGTGAGGCGGCGGATCGCCGCCGCGAGATAGCCGCGCGGAAGCCGGTCCTGGCGATGTCGTTGCGTGATGATTTCGGCGGCGGACAGGAGATCTCCGCCAGTAAGGAGGGCTATGTCCGGTTCATCCAGCTCATTGAGAAGAACAGTGCGTGGATCGCCATCCAATAGAGACAGATCGCGGGATCGCGGCCCGAGTCCGAAACGATGATAACCAATCGATGCGGATGCGAAAACCACTCATTCCCACCCTGTCCATGGACTCAATATTGAACGTGGCGAGCAACATACGTTGCCGACCAGCAAAAAAAAGCGGCCGGTGAAGGTATGCTATCGTGCAATAGTGGTACGCGACCGGTATATCCGATCTAGACTAGGATGGTACGATGGTTCGGACAGGTCGGGAGGAGTTGCGTTTAAAAGCGAGCAGGGCGGCGACCAATAGGACATTGACAAGGGCGAGCCCAAGCAGCACCGACAGCAGGCCCGACGCGCCGACATGCTCCAGCAAGAGAGCGCCGAGCGAAGGCGCGGCAGCCTGGGCAATCAAGCTTGGCATGGCAAGCCGTCCCATCAGTTTCGCGTAACCGGGGGCGCCGAACAGCGCCAGAGGCAACGTGCCACGCGCGATGGATTCCAGACCGATGCCGGCGCCGTAGAGCGCAAGGGCGACCGGCAGCATCGGCAGTCCGGTCCACAGCGCGGCAACGCCGAAGATCACAAATGTCACCGAGGCCAGCTTGGTCCATATCGGATGATGATAGCGGGCAATGGCCATCTCGACGGCTCGGGCACCGACCTGCGAAGGGCCGACCAGCGCGCCGAGGCCAACCGCGGCAGCGAGTGCGAGGCCAGTCGACTGCAGCACGGTCAGCAGATGCACCGACAATGTCGACGATATGACCGCCGACAGCGTGATGCTTGCCGCCAGCGTGGCCATCAGGGGCAGGCCGCGCGGTGCCAGGCCGGCTTCCGGGCCGGTGGCCGCCGCGACCGGGGGTTCGGCGGGAACGCCACGCGGCAGCACGAGCAGATAGGCGGGCAATGCCACCAGGAGCTGGATTGCCGCATACGCCAGGCACACGCCGCGCCAGCCGAACGCATCGAGCAGAAGCGCCGAAATCGGCCAGCACACCGTGCTGGCGAAGCCGCCAAACAGCGTCAGGCTGGTGATCGTCGAACGGGCGCCGCGCCCATACAGCCGTCCGAGCGTGCCGAAGGCCGCATCGTAAAGGCCGGCGCCCATTCCGAAACCCATGATGAGCCAGCCGGTGACGAAGACGGGCAGGTTCGGCGACGCGGCAAGCACCGCCTGGCCGATGCCGAGGCAAACGGCGCTGAAGGCGAGCGTCATGCGGCCGCCATGGCGTTCGATTGCCGCGCCGACATGCGGCGATATCAGGCCCGCGACCAGCAGCCCGAGCGACAGGCTGCCGATCACCCAGGGAAACGGCCAGCCGGTTCGAGCCGACACGGCGGGGCCAATCACGGCCGGCAGGTAGTAGGAAGAGCCCCACGCCATGATTTGCGTGAGCCCGAGCGTCGTGACGATGACGCGACGGTCCGGCGTCGATTGGTCTCGGCTCATCAACGGGCCGGATAGGTCACCGCTTCACCATCCTCCTTGGTGAAGCTGGCCACAGGGTGGTCGAGCAAGTCCAGCACCAGTTCCGACGGCCGGCAAAGCCGCGTGCCGCGCGGTGTCTCGACAATCGGCCGGTTCATAAGAATTGGATGAGCGAGCATCTGGTCGATCAACTCGTCCTCGCTCCATTTTGCGTCGGCGAGGCCCAACTCGGTATAGGGCGTGCCCTTCTCACGCAGCAGCGCCCGCGCGGGCATGTCCATGGCCTTGAGCAGGCCGACAAGGCGAGAGCGCGAGGGTGGATTTTTCAGGTACTCTATGACGTCAGGCGTTTCGCCGCTCGCTTCGATGAGAGCCAGCGTGTTGCGTGACGTGCCGCAAGCCGGGTTGTGATAGATGGTGACAGTCATGGCGCTGCCCTTTCGGTGTGTGCGACGGTCGAGGCTGGCGAAAGCAGCCAGCTCATTGTACCGGCGGCGATGAGTGCGCCGGCCAGTTCGGCGACGATGAACCCGGGAAGGTCGGCAGGCCGAATGCCGGAAAAGCTGTTGGACAGCGAACGCGCCACGGCAACCGCGGGGTTGGCGAACGACGTCGATGCCGTGAACCAGTAAGCGGCGGTGATGTAGAGACCGACCAGCCAGGGAACGGCTTTCCGCTCGAACCGCACGCCCGCCAGGATGACGGCGACCAGGCCGAAGGTCGCGACACCTTCAGACAGCCATTGAGCGCCGCCGGTGCGTATGTGCGTTGAGGCCTGCACGAACGGCTGGCCGAACATTGCGTGCGCCGTCACCGTGCCGGCAATGCCGCCGAGGGTCTGGGCCACGATGTACAGTCCAGCCAAGCGCATCGGCAGCTGCCGCAGGACCGTGAAGACCAGCGTGACCGCCGGATTGAAATGCGCTCTGCAGATGGGCGCCAGGATGGTGATGAGGACCACAAGAATGGCGCCTGTCGGCAGCGTATTGCCGAGCAACGCAACAGCTTTGTCCGGCGTCAGCGTCTCGGCCATGATGCCGGAGCCGACCACCGTGGCGACGAGGAAAGCAGTACCGAGCGCTTCGGCCGCGACACGGCGCGGCACGCTGTATTCAGGCATCGGCATGGCTTCCATTGTTCGGGACGCAGCATGTCGGGTTGAGCGCCGGCGAACAGATTTCCGGCCGGCCGGAGCAGCAATCCTCCATCAAAAACCGGATAAGGCCGGTCAGCGCGTCATACTCGGCGCTATAGACGATCGACCTGGAATCTCGCCGCGCGGCAACCAGGCCGGCGCGTTCAAGTTCCTTCAGGTGAAAGCTGACATTGGAGGGCGAGACCTCCATCTGCTCTGCCAGGACGCCGGCGGCGATGCCCTCTGGTCCCGCAATGACCAGCCGCCGCAAAAGCCTCAGACGCGTTTCCTGCGACAGCGCCCCGAATGCGGAAAGGGCTTGACGTTCATCCATATTTCAATAATCCTAAAAATATCAAAATAAGGATTTATCGCAGATGCTCGCCCCTGACAACACTGAATTTGACAACACCGAATTTGACCATGTCCTGCCGCCCGGCTCGGCCGACATCACCATAGACGGCTTGCTTGGGTTCCTGTCTGCCCACGGGGAAAAGGCCCTGGTGTTTGTCTATGACGGACGCGCGGTGCGATCTGGCTACCACGTGACCGAGGTGAAGGCCGGCCAGTTCGCCGCCCTCGATTGCGGTGCCAATCCCGAATCCTGGTCGGAGATCTTTGTGCAGCTTTTGGATGTGGATGAGGCCGAGCGCACGCATATGCCGGCGGCCAGGTTCTCGGCCATCATCCGCAAGGTAACCGAGCATGTCGGGCTCGACCATTCGGCCAAGCTGACCTTCGAGGTCAGCGACGGCGTGCGGCCCATGCAACTCTACAGCGCGGCCGTGCCCGAACTAGTCGCGGGCACCGTGCGTGTCGACTTGTCACCGCGACCAGCGAGCTGCAAGCCGCGCGACCGATGGCTCGAGGAGCAACAGAAGGCCAACGCCTCATGTTGTGCACCGGCAATTGATGGAAAAACGTGCTGCAGCTGACATTTGGCTGGCCGCCGAGCAGAGAGCCCACGCGGATTGGACACTTCACCCCAAGGCCAAAGGGGCTGTGCATCTCCGATCCGCCAAAGTTCCGACGACCCGGCATTCAGCCACCCGGCCGCAGGCGCAGTCATCGACCATGGTGCTAAGAACAGGGCTTGAAGTGCATTGTTACCCATTCTGCGGCCGCAATGCCGTCACCATAGGTCATTTCGATAACTTCCGCGTCGTTCAGCAGTTGGCAAATGGAACCGAATACAGCGGCACTCAACTGACGACTGCCACTGATTGCCTCCTGTAAGAGAGCAAGCAGCCCCGTCATTTTGGGTAAGGTTGAGATCTGGAGAGAACTCCCGCCAGAAAAGTGCGGAAAGATGATGGCGGAGACTTTATCGGCCGTTTCGCAGTGGCGAAATGGCTTCAGATATTTAACCGTGCGGCCGTCCGGACGCCGGAATTCAGGCAACCGATCCAGGGACGGAACCGATGACCGCAGCCGATCCCAGCTCCCTGGTTTCACGGCAAAACTGAAGGGCATACCCCATATGCGCGGCCGCCGCGAAGACACCAAGGTGACATCGTCAGAGAAGGCCGACATCCCTAACGCGTTTAGCAGCGCAGCCAAGGTCGTCTTGCCACGGCCGGAAGCGCCGGCCAGCAGAACCGCCCCTGCATCCGCACGGAGCGCAGCCGAATGCAGCGCGATCCAATACGGCTGTCGATCAAGTACGACGTGCATCACGGCTTCCTTCAGTCCAACAGCCACCGCCGCAGGATCGGCATATTCAGTAAAGTCACTTGATAGGCCTCGTATCCTGTAGCCGTCTCGGTACTGGTCGACCGATAGATTGGCCTCCACGACTTGCGTTTTGGACGAACCGGCCGCTTGTTTTCGGAGATGACCCGCGAGCGCTTCCCAGGCTTTTTTTGATCGCGCATCGGCAAAGGAAATCGCAATCCGAGCACCTGCGATGCTGTAAATATCCCCTGCCTTTGCTGCGCTGGTTTGCCTGAGGGGCAGGACGGATGGAAGCGACCCTTGTTGTGGCCAGTGGCACAAGAAGCCCATGGCTAGCCATTGCGCCACGCAATTCGAGACATAGCCGCTCGCCTCGTCAGGCGCACATTTAACCCGCCTCGCAAAATTTTGTGTCACCGTGTCGGGCTGGGTTCCAGCAACAATGTCAAACCAGACGGATCCAGAGTCTTTGTCCAGGCGGTATATACGCTGCTGCGACTCCGAAAACATGACAACGTCGGAATCGAGCTTATGGGCCACGGCGCCAAACGCCGGAGTAATGGGCACGGTCCCCACCCACGGACCGAGCGCCCGCCGTGAGGTCAAGCGCGTTCCCACCGCCGCTGAACCTTGTGAAGCCTTATAATCCTCCAAGCACTTCGAGCTACAGAAAGTCCGAGCCGATCCAATCGTCGATATGACACGTTGTGCTTGATCGCGATCTGACGGCGATAAAGAATTCGCGGTAAGATGCCACTGACGTGCCCCTCGATCTTCACATCGATTAGGCGTTGTAGGTTCAACATGAAAACTTCACGGCCAAGTGCTAGCCGCCCTGAGGGCAGTCTTCGACAAACGGCACTCCAATCGATATCGTAACCGAGAGCCAGGAGTTCACGGCAGTCGAGCAACCGCCTCAAATCGACTTCACCCGTGCGTAACCTTCGGTCTTGAATCATGTCGTGCACAATAAGGTGCGTCACCCATTCCTCCGGGCTAGGCAGCCTCAACCGCGCCCCGGCCACTTCAACGACCCGGCTGCGGACGGCTCCATCTGTAGAAAAGAGCGCCACAGGCCCCGGCGGTCGTAGATGCAGGTCCAAGGATCCTGCATCGGATGGTCGATAGAATTTCCCGTAGGCATGGACACCAGGGTCACCCGCAAGCGGCCTGTAACCGAGGTTGACAAGCTGCGCTACGCAAGTCTCGATAACCTCATTGTCAACCACAACGTCCAGGTCACTGACCATCCTTGCACCTAAGCGACTCTCCGGGAGCGCCAGAAGAAGCGCTGCTCCCTTGATCAGAAGTGGCTCGATGCCGACGCTATTCAGCGCTTTGACCAATTCCAAGACTTGTTGCCGCAAGCGAAGGTTTCGCAACTCGTTCAGGTGGTGGATAAAACCGAGATACTTCTCCACGTCGGTCGGAGCAAAACGGAGGAGATCGCGATCCCGCAAGAAAACATACAAAGCTGGAAGTATGAGGTGCCGGTTCGCTTCCACGATAACCGCATCCCACTGGAGCGGATGCACCATGCCGACCGTGAGAGCGGCGCAAACAAGTTGAAAACTGGATCCCGATCGTAAGGTCTCGAAAACTGGGCCGACATCCGCGGTGGGTGCATCAATGTTTTGGATTTCGGTCAACACGGATGCTCTTTCTATCGGTGCCGGCCCCCGGGTGGTTGTGGGGTGTCGATGCCGAAGCGAAGTTTTTTGGACCCGGGCTAGCCGCCCCTCCCGGCCTTGCCCCCAGTTTCAGCGGGCTTGCCACCCGAGAGACCTCCCGACGCCGCCACGGCTTGGGAATTCATGCTCACATCCAGCAGCAAGGTCACTGCTGGAGGTGTCAGAACCGAAAATTTTCCGACTCCTTTGATGAAATCACGTCGTGCCAACTGCGAATGCGCATTCGGGTCTTCTTTGCCGTCGTTCCCGTCCATCTGAAAACCTCCTTTGCCGCGCTTGTGTCTGTCACCACATCAGTCTGATAGATCCTAGTAGAAGAAGGCGAGCGTATATTGCGGGGCACTGCCTGACCACATATCCAGTGGCATCTCCTATCTCCTATATTGGCTTAGGGGCATCGTCCGTTTGTCGGCGATCGTCGGGTTTTGGATATCGAAAGGAGTAGCGATCCGCGTGGGGACCGACCAGGTCGCGACAACTTCACCGCCCATCTCAGGGCCGACAGCTTGCTGCCGCGGAATAACAAAAAGCCCGGACGAACCGGGCTTTTTGTCTAAACGTCTGAACCATACAAAACGGTTCGAAACGGGAATTTGGTGCCCAGAAGAGGACTCGAACCTCCACTCCTTGCGGAACACGGACCTGAACCGTGCGCGTCTACCAATTCCGCCATCTGGGCTGGTGCGGGCTCATGTAAGCGGGCAAGTGATTGCTGTCAACGCGCTTTTTTCAAAGCGGTTCGCTGCTTGCCGGCTCAGCCCTCCAGGACTTCCTTCGACGCGACGGTGGAATCGGCGTTGAGCTGGTAGATGACAGGCACGCCGGTGCCGAGCTCCAGCTTGACGATCTCCTCGCCCGACTTGCCGTCCAGCGCCATGATCAGCGCGCGCAGCGAGTTGCCATGGGCGGCGACCAGCACTGTGCCGCCGCGCAGCACGTGCGACTGCATGTCATGCAGGTAATAGGGCCAGACGCGCGCGCCAGTGTCCTTGAGGCTTTCGCCGCCGGGCGGCGGCACGTCGTAGGAGCGGCGCCAGACATGCACCTGGTCCTCGCCCCACTTCTTGCGGGCATCGTCCTTGTTGAGGCCGGAAAGGTCGCCATAGTCGCGCTCGTTGAGCGCCTGGTCGCGGATGGTCTCGAGGTCGCTCTGGCCGACGGCGTCGAGAATGTGCTGGCAGGTCTTCTGCGCCCGGATCAGGGCGGAGGTGAAGGCGATGTCGAACTTCAGGCCGCGCGCCTTGAGTTTCTGGCCGGCCGCCTTGGCCTCGGCGTGGCCCTGCTCGGTCAGATCGACATCGCGCCAGCCGGTGAACAGGTTCTTCAAATTCCATTCGCTCTGGCCGTGGCGCACGAGCACGAGGGTTCTCGACATGTTTGCTCCCTACAATCCCTACTAGATGTGACGGTCTGGCTCAGCTTAAGCCGAGCACGTCCCGCATCGAATACAGCCCCGGCTTCTTGCCGCGTGCCCAAAGCGCCGCCTTGACGGCGCCGCGGGCGAAGATGGCACGGTCCTCGGCATGGTGGGACAGCGTGATGCGCTCGCCAGTGCCGGCCAGGATCACGCTGTGGTCGCCGACGACAGAGCCGCCGCGCAGCGTGGCAAAGCCGATCGAGCCGGTTTTTCGCACGCCTGTGTGGCCGTCGCGTGAACGCACGTCATTGCCGGCCAACGCGATATCGCGTCCGGCGGCGGCGGCCTCGCCGAGCAGCAGTGCCGTGCCCGAGGGCGCGTCGACCTTGTGCCTGTGGTGCATTTCGAGGATCTCGATGTCGAAATCGTCGGCATCGAGCGCGCGCGCCGCCTGTTCGACCAGCACCGCCAGGAGGTTGACGCCGAGGCTCATATTGCCCGACTTGACGATCGTCGCGTGGCGCGCGGCGGCAGCGATTTTCGCATTGTCTTGCGCCGAGCAGCCGGTGGTGCCGATGACATGGACGATGCGCGCCTGCGCCGCGTAGCCGGCGAATTCGACCGTCGAGGCCGACGTGGTGAAATCGAGCACGCCGTCGGCCTTGGCGAAGGCCGGCAGCGGATCGTCTGATATCGGCACATTGATGATGCCGATGCCCGCCAGCTCGCCGGCATCCTTGCCCAGATGCGGCGAATCCGCCCGCTCGACGGCGCCGATGACGCGCGCGCCCGGAATGGTATGGATGGCGCGGATCAGCGTCTGGCCCATGCGGCCGGCCGCGCCCACCACCACGAGGCCCATATCGCTCGTAGGCTCGCCATCGCTTGCAGGCTTGCCGGTCGTTGCCGATGTCTCGCTCATGCCGTGCTCCCGGCGATGTTCTGCGTCTCTAGGTCTCGACCCGAAGTTTGGATCGGCGCGCTGTCGTCGACAAGCCCCAGGCCCTTGACGCCCTGTATGCGGTGGAAGCGGGCATAGATGCTGTCCGGGTCGGCCATCAGCGTCGCGTGCGTGCCTTCCTCGACCAGCCGTCCCTCTTCCAGCACGATGATGTGGTCGGCATTGATCACCGTCGACAGCCGGTGCGCGATGACGATCGTCGTGCGCCCTTGCATGACATGGGTCAGCGCCTCCTGGACGCGCGCCTCGGCCTCGTTGTCGAGGGCCGAGGTCGCCTCGTCGAGCAGCAGGATCGGTGCCTGGCGCACGATGGCGCGGGCGATCGAGACGCGCTGGCGCTGGCCGCCGGAAAGGGTCGAGCCGCCTTCGCCGACCGGCGTGTCGTAACCTTGCGGCTGCTGGCGGATGAACTCGTCGGCCGCCGCCTGTTTCGCCGCCTGCTCGATCTCGGCGTCGGTGGCCGACAGACGACCATAGCGGATGTTGTCGCGGATCGTGCCTTCGAACAGATAGGGTGCCTGCGCCACATAGGCGATCGACTGCCGCAGCGAATGCTTGGTCACCTTCGAGATATCCTGGCCATCGACCTCGATGGTGCCCTGGTCGACGTCGTAGAAGCGCTGCAGGAGCGCCACCAGCGTCGATTTGCCGGCGCCCGACGCACCGACGATCGCCGTCACCTTGCCGGCGGCGGCGGTAAAGCTCAGATCCCTTAGCACCGGCAGGTCGGCGCTGTAGCCGAACGTCACATTGTCGAAGCGCACCTCGCCGGTGGTGACCCTGGCCTCGACGGCATCGGGCGCGTCGCCCTGTTTCGGCTCCAGGTCCAGCAGCTCGTAGATCATGCGCGCGTTGACCAGCGCACGTTCCATGCCCACCTGTGTGCGCGCCAGGCGTCTTGCCGGGTCGTAGGCCATGATCAGCGCGGTGATGAAGGAAAACACCGCGCCCGGCGGTTGCCCCAGCACCAACGCCCGGTAGCCGGAATAGGCAAGCACGGAGGTAATGGCGAGACCGCCCAGAATCTCGGAAATCGGCGACAGCCGTTCCGAGACGCGGGCGATCTTGTTGTTACGCTGCTCGGCCGTATCGGCCATGATGCCGATGCGGCGCGCCAGCTCCTCCTCCAGGGTGAAGGCCTTGACGATGGCGATGCCCTGCGTGGCCTCCTGCACGGAACCGTTCAGCCGCGAATTGATCAGCACGGATTCCCGGTTGATACGCCGCAACCGGCGGGTGATGTAGACGACGGCCCAGATCAGCGGCGGGCCGATCAGCAGCGAGCTGAGCGACAACACCGGATCCTGGTAGATCATAACGCCGACGAGAGCGACCAGCGTGACCGCGTCGCGGCTGATGGAGGTCAGTGTCAGCGACAGCAGATCGCGAACGCCGCCGACATTCTCGTTGACCTGTGCCGCCAGCCGACCGGAACGCGTATCGTTGAAGAAGTCGACGCCGAGCTTCATCAGATGGTCGAAGCTGCGCTTCTGGTAGCGCGCGACCAGATTGTTGCCGATCTTGGCCAGCGCGACGGCCTGGCCATAGCCGGCGAAGCCGCGCAGCACGGAGGCGCCCATGAAACCGGCGCAGATCCAGACGATCATATCGCCGCGCCGTTCGTAGAAAATCTGGTTGATCATCGGGGCCATGATCCACGCCGTGAAGGCAGTGGTGCCGGAAACAATCAGCAGGCAGGTGACGGCAACGACATAGGTCCAGCGATACTCATTGCCGTTTTCAGCGAGGATGCGGCGGAGCACCGCCGTGACCTCGCTGGGCCGGACTTTCTGTTTGTGTGGGGCTTGAAGGGTCAAATCGGGAGCGCTTCGTGGTTTTCCGCCTCGTAGGACCGGGCTGCAAATTCGGCACCCCTCTTAGCGCCATGCGGCCGGCTTGCCTATGGCCGCGGCTGATTAACTTCGTCGCGGGCGCCCAAGCGGATCGCGACCCCTGAGCTTCAGGCCTGCCAGCGCCGGCCTGCCGTCTGGACGCCGAACAGCGAGGGGTTCCTGGCATAGGCGGCAAGGCCCAGAAGTGCGGCCAGCGGATGGGTGATGACATAGACCGGCATGGTGCGCATCAGCGCACTGTGCGGTGCCTTGTCCTCGAAGGCAGCGCGGAAATTGCCTTGCTTCAGCGCCGGCACGATCTTCTGCGCGATGCCGCCGGTGAGGAACACACCGCCACGGCTCATGAACACCAGGGCAAGGTCGCCGGCGGTGCGCCCGAGGCAGGTGACGAAGGTTTCCAGCGCTTCCTGCGCCACCGGATCGGTCTTGGCCAATGCCGCGCCGGTGACCTCGGCCGGCGTGGTGAACGGCGCGGGCTTGCCGTCGGCCTTGGCCACCGCCCGGTAGACGTTGACGAGACCGCGTCCGCACAGGATCTGTTCGCCCGAAATGCGGCCCTCGAGCTTCTCGATATGCGGGAAAACCTCGAAATCGCGTGGCGTGCGTGGGCCTATGTCCATATGGCCGCCCTCGCCGGGCACCGGGATCCAGTGGCGCAGCGCATGGACCAGCCCGGCAACGCCGAGGCCGGTCCCGGGTCCGAGCACCACACGCCCGGCATTGGGCTCCGGCGTGCCGCCGCCGATCTTTTCCATGTGCTCTTCGCCGAGCGCGACGACGGCCAGCGCCTGCGCCTCGAAATCGTTGAGCACGACGATATCGCTCAGGCCAAGATTGGCGAACATCTGCTTGGGCTTGACCACCCAGGGGCAGTTGGTGAGTTCGATCTCGTCGCCATCGACTGGCCCGGCCACCGCCAGCACCGCCGAATTGGGCCGCACCGACGAGCGGTCGAGCACGGCCGCCTGGATCGCCTCGTCGATGGTGTTGTAGTTGGCGGTCTGGACGATTTGCGGCTCGGTAGGTTCGGAATTGGCGTCGAGCACGATCGAAAAGCGCGCATTGGTGCCGCCGATGTCGCCGATCAGGATCGGAAACCGCAGCAAAGTGTCGTCATCGCCTGCCATGCTCTTCGTCCGCCTCGTTCTCGGCAGCTTCTCACCGCCTCGTCGTTGACTAGCGCATGGTCCCGCAAAGGGAAAGCCGCTTCAGTGCCAGTTTTCAAGCGCTGACGCCGCCCCTCACCTGCCTGCCGGCATGCTCTCCCCGTAAACGGGGCGAGGGACGCTGTCATTGTGCGCGGCAGTCAGTTTGCCGGCGGTCGTGGCCGCGGCACCGGAGCGCCCATTCTGGGGGTGGCCGCGAACGCATTGGCCGCGCTTGGCAAATCGCCAGCGCCGCCGACCGCGGTGACGGGCTGTGCCGGCGCTTCCGGTTCGGGCGCGACGACGGCGACAGGCACAGCGCCGCCATGGTAGGTCGCGGCTTCGGCCGAGGCCGGCCCCGGCGCATCGAGCACGGCGCGGCATTCGCCGGGCAGGTTCGCCATCGTCATCACGTCGCGGGCTTTCGGCGCATCGGGGTTCTTGTTGGGCCGCCACGGCTCCTGCGTGAACCACCAGGCCAATGGCTTGCCGCAACCATCATCATCCGGCGTCGCCTCCTGCGCCTTGCAGTTGGGCGAACCCGGCTGGCAGCCGATGCGCATATGGAAATGATAGTCGTGGCCCCAGAACGGCCTGACCTTGCGCAGCCAGGTTCGATCGCCCTTGACGGTGTCGCAGAGCTTTTTCTTGATGCCCGGATTGACCAGGATGCGCTCGACTTGTGGATAGCTCGCCGCCCGTTTCAGAAGCGCCGTATGCTGCGGCGTCCACAATGCGTCCTTCACCAGATGGGTCTTCTCGTCGACCATCAAGGTGGCGCTCATCGATTCGCGCTGCGCCGCCGACAGCGGCCGGCTGGGCATCGGCGTCAGCCAGATGTCGGCGTCGAGGCCGATCTGGTGCGAGGCATGGCCGGTCATCATCGGGCCGCCGCGCGGCTGCGAAATGTCGCCGATCAAAAGGCCGGGCCAGCCATCGGCGGCAGCGTCGCGCGACAATTTTTCGATCACCGCGATCATCGCCGGATGGCCCCAGCGGCGGTTGCGCGAGGGGCGCATCACCTCCCAGGTCGGGCCGTCCATGGGAATGGCGACGCCGCCGGCAAAGCAGCCCTTGGAGTAGAAGCCGATCGACTGCGCCGCGGTCGCCGCCGGCAGTTTCTTGGCGCCGAACAAGTCCTTGGCCCGCTCCTCGGCCATTGCAGGCTGCGCGGCGAGAGCGAACAGGCCAAATGCTGCCGCCAGCAGTGATTTCTTGCCCAGCCGCATCGCCATGTTCATGAAACCGGATCCCCAACGCAATCCCAAGACCGAATCATAGCACGCAACAGTCAGCGCTTCATCGGGCTGCGCGCCTCGCCGTCGCGCCAGTTGCCGTCAGCCCACATATGGTCGAAGGCGGTGCGGTAATCCGGGAAGCGAAAGCGATAACCCGTTGCCTTGATCGCCGCGTTGGCGACCCGTTTGTTCTCGCCATAGAAAGACCGCGCCAGGGGCGAAAGTTGGGCGGTGTCGAAAGGAATTTCGGGCGGCGGCTCGACGCCCATCAGCGACGCGGCATAGGCGACGACATCCTGCGGCGGCGCCGGCTCATCGTCGGTGACGTTGAAGATGCCGCCTTTGTTGCTCCCGATGAGCTGCCAGAGCGCACCGGCAATGTCGTCGCAATGGATGCGGTTGAACACCTGGTCCGGCTTGACCAGCCGCCTTGCCGTGCCGTTTTCCAGATTGACCAAAGCGTTGCGGCCCGGACCGTAAATGCCGGATAGCCGCAGGATCGCCACCGGCCGGTCGATGTCCCGGCCGAGCTTCAGCCAATCCTGTTCCGCCGCGACCCGCATCACCGAGCGCTTCGACACCGGCCGGCATTCGGCTGTTTCATCGACCCAGGCGCCGCCATAGTCGCCATAGACGCCGACGGTGGAGAGATAGCCGATCCATTCCAGCGCCGGCATGCGAGCGATCGTCGCGCGGGCGGCATTCAGCACGGGATCGCCGGCGTCGTCCGGGGCGACCGAGACCACCAGATGCGTCGTTTTCTTCAGCGCCTCGCCGACTTCAGCGGTCAGCGCGCCGTCGAACAACAGCGGTTCAATGCCGGCCTGGCGCAGCGCCTCGAATTTTTCTTCAGAGCGCGTGGTGCCGACGATCGCGGTGGCATCCTTGTTGGCGCGGGCAAAGGCCTTGCCAGAGTAGCCGGCGCCGAAGATCAAGACCTGTCTTTCGCTCATGCCTGTGCCCTGTTTGGCCGCGCCAGGCGCCATTCCTCGCGCACCGCCGCATCGTTCTCGGTTGCCAGGCCGATGGCGGCCCGTTCGGCATATTCGGTCTCGGGCACAAGCCGCGCCAGCGCCCATATTGCCGCGCCCCGCACCAGCGGCGAGGCATCGTCCAGCAGTCCACGCACGGCGCCGGCAAGCGCGGCATCGCCGGAATTGCCGGCTGCGATCAGCACGTTGCGGACGAAGCGGTCGCGGCCGATGCGCTTTATCGGCGAGCCCGAGAAGAAGGCACGGAAGGCCGCATCGTCCAGTTCGAGCAGGTCGGCGATCGCCGGTTCGCGCAGATCGTCGCGCGCGGCGAGTTTTGCCTCGGAAGCCACCCGGGCGAACTTGTTCCAGGGGCAAGCGGCCAGACAATCGTCGCAACCATAGATGCGGTTGCCTATCGCCTCGCGGAATTCATGCGGGATCGGCCCCTTGTTCTCAATGGTGAGATAGGAGATGCAGCGCCGTGCATCGAGCCGATAGGGCGCCGGGAAGGCATCGGTCGGGCAGGCATCGAGGCATGCGCGGCAAGAGCCGCAATGGTCGATCTCGGCGCTGTCGGGGACAAGCTCCGCAGTGGTGAAGATGGTGCCGAGGAACAGCCAGGAACCGTGTTCGCGGCTGACCAGATTGGTGTGCTTTCCCTGCCAGCCCAGGCCCGCGGCTTCCGCCAGCGGCTTTTCCATGACCGGTGCTGTGTCGACGAAGACTTTGACGTCGCCGCCGGCGCGCGCGACGATCTTGCCGGCGATCTCCTTCAGCCGCCCCTTCATCACCTCGTGATAGTCGCGGTTTTGCGCATAGACCGAGATCGCGCCCCGGTCGCGCCTGGCCAGCAGGTCGCGCGGATCGTGGTCCGGTCCGTAGTTCATCGCCAGCACGATGATAGAGCGCACTTCAGGCCAGAGCGTGGAAGGCTCACTGCGCCGCGCAAGCGTCTCGGCGATCCAGTCCATCGAGCCGTGAAAACCATCGGCGACGAATTCGGCCAGCCGCGCCGGTGCCAACGGGATCGCATCGGGAGAGGTGACGGCGACGGCGTCGAAGCCGGCGCGACGCGCCTCCGCGTCGATCAGCGCGCGCAGTTTCGCGGCGTCAGAAGTCGAGGTCCGCATAATGCGACACCGGCGACAGGCCGCGCACTCGGTCGGTCAAAAGCGGCCGGAAGGAGGGCCGCGACTTCACCCGCGTGTACCACTCGCGCGCAGCAGTATGTTCGCGCCAGTCGATCTCGCCGAGATAGTCGAGCACCGACAGCGTCGCGGCGGCGGCGAGATCGGCATAGGTGACCCTGGAGCCGGCCAGCCAATGGCGGGTGCCGGCCAGCCAGTTGGTGTATTTCATATGCTGGCGGATGTTGGCGCGCGCGGCACGGATCGCGCCTGAATCGGGTGAGCCGCCGCCCGCCGTTTCCGGCATGATCGGCTTCAGCACGCGCTCGCGCACCAGATGCCTTGTGACCTCGCTTTCGGCCTTGTTGAGATACCAGTCGATCAGCCGGCGGATTTCGGCGCGCTGCATCGGATCCTCGGCGAACAGCCGCTTGTCGCGCTTCAAGACCCCGCGCGTCTCATCGAGATATTCCGAGATGACCGTTGCGCCGACGATCGGTACGTCGCCTTCGGCCAAAAGGATCGGCAGCGTGCCGGCCGGGTTCAGCGCCAGGAACTCCTTGCGCCGGGTCCACGGCTTCTCCTCGATCAGCGCCAGCTCCTCGCCATACTCGCCAAAGGCGAGGCGGACAAAGCGGCAGGTGGCGAACATGGGATGGTGGAAAAGCGTCAGCATGGTTCCGCGATGATAAAGCGCACTGGTGTGGTTCGGATTTGAAGTTCCTGTCCCCTCAACGGCATCCGCGTTCAGGAACTTCAAATCCAAACCACACCAGAACTTAAGTTGGCAGTGTGGCTCAGAATCCGGAATTCGCGCATCGCGCTCGTCCCAGCTGTGGCGAATTCCGGATTGCCACACTGGCGAATCGCAGGGCGCACCGGTAAGTCTTGGCCGCCCGGTTAGCGGGCCGTCAGGGTGTTGCGACCTATAGGGGGACTTGCAAGCCATGACAAGCAAGCCGTTCTGTCAGCCATCACGCAAATGCCGAGGTAGCCATGGAAAGCCAGACCTTCGTCGAAGCCCTGCTGCTCGGCCTGCTGGAGGGGCTGACCGAGTTCATACCGGTGTCCTCGACCGGCCATATCCTGCTCGCCGGCCATTTCCTCGGCTTCCACTCGACCGGCAAGGCCTTCGAGATCCTGATCCAGCTCGGCGCTATCCTGGCGATCCTCAGCGTTTATTTCCGCCGCCTCTGGAAAATGCTGCTCGAACTGCCGCACGACCGACTGACCAGGCATTTCGTCATCGGCATCCTCATCGCCTTCCTGCCGGCGGCGATCATCGGCGCGCTGGCGCATGATTTCATCAAGACGGTGCTGTTCGAATCGCCAAGGCTGATCTGCATCATGCTGATCATCGGCGGCATCGTGCTGCTGGCGGTGGACCGCATGAACCTCAAGCCGGTCTATCGCGACGTCGAGCGGTTTCCGACCCGGCTTTACCTGCAGATCGGCCTGTTCCAGTGCCTGTCGCTGATCCCCGGCACCTCGCGCTCGGGCTCGACCATCGTCGGCGCGCTGCTTTTGGGCGTCGACAAGCGGGCGGCGGCGGAATTTTCGTTCTTCCTCGCCATCCCGACCATGGTCGGCGCCTTCGCCTTCGACCTGTTCAAGAACCGCAACGTGCTGAGCAGTGCCGACCTGCCGATCATCGCCATCGGCTTCGTCGCCGCCTTCGTCACGGCGCTCATCGTGGTGCGCTTCCTGCTCGATTACGTCTCACGCAACGGCTACTCGCTGTTCGGCTGGTGGCGGCTGGTGGTCGGCGGCGTCGGGCTGGTGGCGTTGATGATCTGGGGGTGAGGAGTGGTCCGCGTAGCGGACGGAAAGCCAATTGCTTGGCTTTCCGAACGACGAACGCCCTGAGCCCGCGAAGGGCGAGCAACGCCGGCAAGTAACCCTCTAACTCCTCCCATAAAACACGTTCTCGACATGCACCGGCCAGCGCCAAGGCAGCACGGCGACCATGTCAAACCGCATCGACAGCTTGCCATAATCCGCCTGCCGCGACAGCCAGATGTCGGCCGCCCCCTCGATGCGGCGCTCCGATTCGTGGCCGATAGCCTCCATAGCCTCCATCAGCGTGCGGCGCGCCTTGACCTCGACGAACAGCACGAGGTCGCCGCGCCGCGCGATGAGGTCGATCTCGCCGAAGCGGGTGCGGTGGCGGCGCGCCAGGATCCGGTAGCCCTTCAGCATCAGCGCCACTGCGGCCAGCCATTCGCCGCGATGGCCGCGCCGATAGGCTTTTTGGCGACTGGCGCTCGGACGCTCAGCCACCGTCGCCTTCTCCAGAGGCATCCTTGAGTTCGAGCAGCCGCCGGTAAAGCGTCTGCTTCTGACCGCCAGTCATTTTCGCGGCCTCCGCCGCTGCCTTGGAGGCCGGCATTTCAGCGGCGAGCGACAACAGCAGACGGTCGATATCCTTGGGCTCGTCCGCCTTGGCTTCGGCGGGGCCGATACAGACGACGATCTCGCCCTTCGGCGTATCGGCAGCCGCATAGTAATCGGCCAGCGCTTGCAGCGTGCCGGTGCGCATCTCCTCGAACGTCTTGGTCAATTCGCGGCCGATAGCGGCCTTGCGTTCGCCGCCGAGGGCTTCAACCATGGCGCCGAGCGACTCAGCCAGCCGGCGCGGCGATTCAAAGAAGATCAACGTTGCCGGCACCGCTTTCAAGGCTTCCAACCGTGTCAGCCGCTGGCCTGATTTGACCGGCAAAAAGCCCGCGAACAAAAAGGCGTCCGACGGCAGGCCCGATGCCGTCAGCGCGGCAAGCGGTGCCGACGGACCGGGGATCGGCACGACGCGGATGCCCTGGTCGAGCGCCTCGCCGACCAGCCGGTAGCCTGGATCGGACACCAGTGGCGTGCCGGCATCGGAAATCAGCGCCACGCTCTGCCCGGCCTGAAGCGCCGATATCAGCTTCGGCCCGGCCTCGCCGGCATTGTGCTCATGATAGGCCGTGGTGCGGCGGCGGATGCCGTAGCGGTCGAGCAGCACGCGCGACACCCGCGTGTCCTCGCAGGCGACGATGTCGGCGGCGGCCAGCGTCTCCAGCGCGCGCAGCGTGACGTCGGCGAGATTGCCGATGGGCGTCGCCACCAGATAGAGCGCCGGCTCCAGCGGCCGGGCCGCGATCTCGGCCTGCCCGACCACATAGCTGCGCTTGCCCGTCTCACCGGTCACAGATCAACTCTCCGTTCGGCCCTGTTTGGCCTGCCAAATCCTTGTTTGGCATGGCTGGCGCGGGCTTGCAAAACTCACGTCGATGTAAGGCAATCGCCATTCCTTTGCCACAGTAGGGAACGAAACCGGGTTTGGCAGATTTAGTCCCTAATTCCCCGGGAGGAGATGATGGACAGCCTTAAGATACAGGATGCTTTCGAGCCCTACTATGCCGGCCGCAACTGCGTGGCCAAGGACAAGCGGCTGCCTGCCGAGACCGACGCCAGCCTGACCAAGCGGCCCGCACGCGGCTTGCCGATGAGCACCGTGCCGACAACCATCAGGCATTCCGACACCGAACCCCACAGCACGACGGAGCACTGACCGGACGATGCCCAATCGCTTCGATATCTTCATCACCCGTCTTGAAACGAAGAGCGCACGCCATGGCGTGCCGCTACCCCCGATAGGCGACCAGCACAGCACCCGCCGCGATAAGGGCGACGCCAAGCCAGTTCGCTCCGGAGAGGCGCTCGCCGAGAAAGATCGCGCCAAACACCGCCACAAGCACGACGCTTAGCTTGTCGATGGGCGCCACCTGCGCCGCATTGCCGATCTTCAGCGCGCGGAAATAGCAGAGCCAGGAGGCCCCGGTCGCCAGACCGGAGAGGCCGAGGAACAGCCAGGTCTTTGCCGAGATCGTGGCCGGAGATTGGAACTGGCCGCTGGCCAGCAGGATCGCCCCGAGCACGGCCAGGATGATGACCGTGCGGATGAAGGTGGCGAAGTCGGAACTGATGTTCTCGATGCCGACCTTGGCGAAGATCGCCGTCAGCGCCGCGAAAGCCGCGGACAGCAGCGCCCATAATTGCCAGGAGGAGAAGGTCAGGTTCATTTGGGCGGCCTCGCGCGTGAGGGTTTCAACCGAGATAGCGTGAAACGCGCGCCTTAAGAAGCTCGATCAACTCCAGATCCATGAACTCGTAGTTATCGGGTATATCGAGGCAGATGACCCGAGCCTTCGTCAGGCTGGCCTTGAATTTCTTCTGCAGCTTGGTGCGGTGCACCTTTTCCATGACGAAGATGATGTCGGCCCAGGCGACCAGCTCATGCGTCAGCGGCGTATCGACGTCGTGGTTGGTTCCCGCCGACGCGACTTCGATATCCTGGCGCTTGGAAAACACCTGTTCGGCCGTGGGACTGCGCAAGCGGTTCTGGCTGCAGACGAAGAGGACGTTTTTCAAAGTTAGCGCGCCAAATCCGCCACCACGGCGTCGAGCACGATCATGCCGGCCGGTGTGGCGCGCAGCCGCGTATTGCCGATCGGCGCCACCAGTCCTTCGCCCTGCAACACCGACAGCCGCGCGCTCGACAGGCCGCGGCCGGAAAACGCCTCGTAGCGCGACAGGTCGATGCCTTCGGCCAGCCTCAGCCCCATCAGCAGGAACTCGTCGGCCTCCTCCGAGCGCGTCAGGATCTCGCCGCCGGTGATGCCGTGGCCCTTGGCCTCGACCAGATTGGCCCAGGTCTCCGGCATCCGCTCGGCGATCGTCACCGTGCGGCGGCCATGCTCGACGAAGCGGCCATGCGCGCCGGGACCGACACCGACATATTCGCCGTAGCGCCAGTAGGTCAAATTGTGGCGGCTTTCGGCGCCCGGCCGGGCGTGGTTGGAAATCTCATAAGCCGGCAAACCATGCGCCGTGGTGATCTCCTGTGTCAACGCATAGAGGTCGGCGGCGTGGTCGTTGTCGGGGATGATGAATTTCTTCGCCGCGTGCAGCGCGTGGAAGGGCGTGCCTTCCTCGATCGTCAGCTGGTAGAGCGACAGATGGTCGGCAGCATGGCCGATCGCCTGTTCGAGCTCGGATGCCCAGGCCTCCGGCGTCTGGCCGGGCCGGGCGTAAATGAGATCGAAGGAGAGCCTTGGGAATATTTCCCGCGCCAGCCCGATGGCGTGCAAGGCTTCCTCGACATTGTGCAGGCGTCCGAGGAAGCGCAAATCCTTGTCGTTCAGCGCCTGCACGCCGAGCGAGACGCGGTTGACGCCGGCCGTCCGGTAGCCGCGAAACCGTTCGGCCTCGACCGAGGACGGATTGGCCTCCAGCGTCACCTCGATGCCGTCAGGCACGGTCCAGTTCCTGGCCACGGCGTCCAGAACCCTGGCCACGGTTTCCGGCTTCATCAACGAGGGCGTGCCGCCGCCGAAAAAGATGCTTGTCACCTCACGCGGGCCGGTGCGCTGGCGCATCGTCGCCAGTTCCGCCTCGAAGGCGGCGGCAAAGCGCTCCTGGTCGACCGGCTGGTGGCGAACATGGCTGTTGAAGTCGCAATAAGGGCATTTGGCCGCGCAGAACGGCCAATGAATGTAGACGCCGAAGCCGGGGGCCCGGTCGAGCAGCATGCTCATGCCTCGCCCAATCTCGCCAGATCCAATCGTGCCTGGGCGAATTTCTGGAAGGCACGGGCGCGGTGCGACAGCGCGGTCGCCTGGCCAGGCTTCCAGCCATGCTTTTCCGCGGCGCTCATCTCGCCGAAGGTCTTGTCGAACCCATCCGGCAGAAACACCGGGTCGTAGCCGAAGCCGAGCTCGCCGCGCGGCGGCCAGACCAGCGTGCCTTCGGCCTCGCCGCGATAATATTCGGCCTCGCCGTCGGGGAAGGCGAGGCAGATGACGGCGACAAAGCGGCCCTTGCGCTGCTCCGGCAAAGCGGCTCCCACTTCCTGCAACGCCACTTCGGTGCGCTGCATGGCCATGGCGAAATCCCTGCCGCCGTCGGGGGTTTCAGCCCAGTTGGCGGTGTAGACGCCGGGCGCGCCGTCGAGCGCGTCGACGCACAGGCCGGAATCGTCCGACAGCGCCGGCAGGCCGGTCGCCTTTGCGGCGGCCAGCGCCTTGATGTAGGCGTTTTCCTCGAAAGTGGTGCCGGTTTCGTCGGGTTCCGGCAGGCCATAGTCCTTGGCCGACTTCGCCTCGAAGCCGAACGGCCGCATCAGGTCGGCGAACTCGCGCAGCTTGCCGGCATTGTGGCTGGCAACGACGATCTTCTTGCCGTCAAGTGAGTGAACAGTTGGCGAATGCATCAAAGGCCCCAGATTCTTGGCTCGGCAAACTCGATCGAATTGCCCGAGGGGTCGCGTATATAGATCGAACGGCCGCCTTGCGGCCATTCGAATTCGCTTTCGATGGCGACGTTCTTCGTCTTGAGATGGGCCTTCCAGGCCGCGATTTCCACGGCGGTCGCCGCAAAGCAGAGATGGCCTTCGCCGACCGTGCCATGCGGCGGCACATTCAGCTTGGCATCGGGCGCGGGTGGGATCTTGGTTGCCTCGGCGTTGAAGATGAGCAGCACACCGGGTCCGCAACGGAAGAACAGGTGGCGGCCTTCGACCTTGCCGAGGAGGTGAAGGCCGAGGGTGTCGCGATAGAATTGTTCGGCTGCGTGCAAGTCTGTGACGTAGAGCGCTGACTCAAGAATGGCAGAGGGAGTCACGAGGCACCCCCCTCTGCCCTGCCGGGCATCTCCCCCGCAAGGGGGGAGATTGGCAGCGTCAAAGCCGGTTCATAATTTGCACCGTCGGTGGTTGGCGAAATCCGCGACCACAGCCGATCTCCCCCCTTGCGGGGGAGATGGCCGGCAGGCCAGAGGGGGGTGTTCAAGCTCGACATTTAAAACCTAAGCCACCGCCATTTGACCCTAAGCCACCGCCATCTGCTGCAAACTCACCAGGCGCTGGATGCCTTTCTTGGCCAGGCCCATCAAGTCCGCGAACTGCCCTTCGGAGAACGGCTCGCCCTCGGCGGTTCCCTGGATCTCGACGATGCCGCCCTTGCCGGTCATGACGAAATTGGCGTCGGTGCCGGCCGAGGAATCCTCGATGTAATCGAGGTCGATGACCGGCTGGCCGTCATGGATACCGCAGGAAATCGCCGCGACATGGTCCTTCAGCACCTTGGAAACGCTGGTCATCTGCCGCGCTTCCATCCAGCGCAGGCAGTCGTACAGCGCCACCCAGCCGCCGGTGATCGAGGCGGTACGGGTGCCGCCATCGGCCTGGATGACGTCGCAGTCGACGGTAATCTGCTGTTCGCCCAGCGCCTGCAAGTCGACCACGGCGCGCAGAGAACGGCCGATGAGGCGCTGGATTTCCAGCGTGCGGCCGCCCTGCTTGCCGGCGGATGCCTCGCGGCGCATGCGCTCGCCAGTCGAGCGCGGCAGCATGCCATATTCGGCCGTCACCCAGCCCTTGCCGGAATTGCGCATCCAGCCCGGCACCTTCTCCTCGAGGCTCGCCGTGCACAGGACGTGGGTGTCGCCGAACTTCACCAGGCACGAGCCTTCGGCGTGCTTGGAGACGCCGCGCTCGAAGGAGATGGCACGCATTTCGTCGAATTGGCGTTTGGAGGGGCGCATTCAGGCTTCTTTCTTGTCATTTTCGGAATCTTGGCCGGCTTGTAGCCTCACCAAGCTTAGGGCGCAAAGGAAAATGGCCGGCTGAGCGCAAACGCGGCACCGAGCAATCTGACACAGACGCCGGGCGATCTGACACAGACGCCGGGCGATCTGATGCAGACACCGGGTTGCGCCCACCGTGCCGAAGTCTATATCCTGAACAAGGAGGTTTTTGGCCGTATGACCAAGGCAATCGATCCCGGTTCGCAGTCGCTTGCACTTCAATCACTCGACATGCGCTCACGCGACATCTTCCGGCGCATCGTCGATTCCTATCTCAGGGATGGCGAGCCCGTGGGCTCGCGCAGCCTGTCGCGCATCCTGCCCTCCTCACTGTCGCCGGCCACCATCCGCAATGTGATGAGCGACCTGGAACATCTCGGGCTGATCTATGCGCCGCATATCTCGGCCGGCCGGCTGCCGACGCAGGCGGGCCTGCGTTTCTTCGTCGATGCCTTCATGGAACTTGGCGATCTCTCCGACGAGGAGCGCCGCACCATCGAAGCACAGGTGCGGGCCTCGGGCTCGGGCGCGACGCTGGAGCATATGCTGACCGAGGCCAGCCAGATGCTGTCGGGCATGTCTCGCGGCGCCGGCCTGGTGCTGGCCGCCAAGAACGAGGTGGCGCTGAAGCACATCGAATTCATCCAGCTGGAGCCGACCAAGGCACTTGCCGTGCTGGTGTCGCAGAATGGCGACGTCGAAAACCGCGTCGTCGAGCTGCCCGCCGGCATCACCGTCTCGCAGCTGCACGAGGCCTCGAATTTCCTCAACGCGCATATTCGAGGCCGCACGCTGGCCGAGGCGCGGACCGAGATCGCCCGCATCAAGGAAGAGACAAGGGCAGCGCTGGACACGCTGTCGCAGGATCTCGTCGAGAAGGGGCTGGCGGTATGGGCGGGCGCCGAAAGCGGCCTGCCGGCGCGGCTCATCGTGCGCGGCCGGGCCAATCTGCTCGAAAACGTCACCGCGCAGGCGGACATCGAACTGCTGCGGCACCTGTTCGAGGACATGGAGACGCAGGACGGGCTGATCCAGCTGCTTGATCTGGCCGAGCAGGGATCAGGCGTGCGCATCTTCATCGGCTCCGAAAACAAGCTGTTCTCGCTGTCGGGCTCGTCGCTGGTGGTCGCGCCCTATCGCGACAAGGATGCCCGCGTCGTCGGCGCGCTCGGCGTCATCGGCCCGACCCGGCTGAATTACGCGCGCATCGTGCCGATGGTGGATTACACGGCGCAGCTGATATCGCGCATGCTGCGCTAGGTGTATTGATATTCAGCCGGCCTGCGAGCGGCGACTTCCTGCGCTTCCTGGCCGCCAAGGAGAAAAAGAATGGCGCTCGAAGAGTTCAAGGCCCGGATCAGCCTGCTGCTGGAGGAAATGGTCAACCAGCCGGAAGACCAGCACGAAATCCAGGAACAGCTGCGCGAGAAGCTGCGCGAAATGCGCGCCATGGGCTTGCCGCTGCCGGCGGATCTCGTCGCCTTGGAAAAGCGCCTCGACGACGATTTTTACGCCGCCGGGACCTGAACCCGGAAGCAAGACGGAACCCAGGGACAAACCGGCCGTTGGTTTCCTTCGCGACCAGGTGGAGGAAGACAATGGCCCGAATAGCTGGGACCCGAATGGCTGGGACCCGAATGGCTGGAATCCGAATGGCCGGCCTTTCCGCACTACTCCTCACGACCGCGGCATTCGCCCAGCAGGCCGACCAGCCGGTGCTGAGGGGTCCGGCCGCCTTTGGCGACTGGCGCGCCGACAAGCCCGGGGTGCGCCGCCTGATCAAGCCGGAAGACCTGCCGAAGCCCAATGTCGCCAAGTCGGCCTCGAACAGCGCTGGCCTTGCCGAAAGGCCGGCGGACGCCAAACCGCAACTGCCGGAAGGCTTTTCAGCCGAGCTGATCGCGTCGGGCATCGACAATCCGCGCGTGGTGCGCACAGCCCCCAATGGCGACCTGTTCGTCGCCGACAGCGAAGCCAACCAGATCCGCGTCTATCGTTTGACCGAGGGCAGCGCCAAACCCGCCGAGAAAAGCATCTTCGCCGGCGATCTCAACCAGCCCTACGGCATTGCCTTCTATCCGCCGGGCAGCGATCCGCAATGGGTCTATGTCGCCAACAGCGACAGCATCGTGCGCTTTGCCTACCGCAATGGCGATCTCAAGGCATCCGCCGACCCGGAAACCATCGTCGACGACATTCCATCGAACCATCACTGGACGCGCGACATCGCCTTTTCGCCTGACGGCAAGACGCTCTATCTCTCGGTCGGCTCGGGCTCGAACGCCGCCGGGGACATGGGCAAGAGGCCGAGGGGCGGGCTCGAGGCATGGGTCAAGTCAAAGCCGCTCGGCGCCGCCTGGGGCTCCGAAGAGGGACGCGCCGACGTGCAGGCCTTCGACCCCGACGGCAAGAACGGCCGCACCGTCGCCACCGGCCTGCGCAACTGCTCGGGCATGACCGTCCAGCCGGCGACCGGCGCGCTGTGGTGCGTCGTCAACGAGCGCGATGCGCTGGGCGACAACACGCCAGCCGAATACGCCACATCGGTCAGGGAAGGCGCCTTCTACGGCTGGCCCTGGTACTATATCGGCAACAACGAAGACCCCCGCCACAAGGGCGAGCGCCCCGACCTTGCCGGCAAGGTCGATATTCCCGATGTGCTGATGCAGGCGCATTCGGCGCCGCTCAACATCGCCTTCTACGACGGCAAGGACCTGCCCGCGAACGCGGGATTTCCCAGGGAATACCGCGGCGATGCCTTCGTCGCCCTCCACGGTTCGTGGAACCGTGGCAACCGGACCGGCTACAAGGTCGTGCGCCTGCTGTTCAGGGATGGCAAGCCGACCGGTGAATACGAGGATTTCATGACCGGCTTCGTCGTCTCCAACGGCGAGGTGTGGGGCCGGCCGGTCGGCGTGACGGTGGCCAAGGATGGCGCGCTGATCGTGACCGAAGACGGCAACGGCACCATCTGGCGCGTGACCTATGGCGACGGCCGTTCCTGATCCTGCAGCGCCGGCGCAGGCCCCGTCACCCGGATGAGCGGGCCAGCGCGACGTATCTCGGATGTCTGGTGCAATGGATTCCGTCCCCAGAGAATTCAATTCTGGTCCGTTCCATGCGACAAGGCAGGCCAATCTGGGACCACCAGCCATGACCCTCACCGGCTTTCTCGCCTACAGTGCCGCCCTTGGCATAGCCGCTGCCATTCCAGGTCCCGGCGTCACCGCGCTTGTCGCGCGGGCGCTCGGCTCCGGCTTCCGCTCATCGCTGGCCATGTCCTTTGGCCTGATGCTCGGCGACCTCACCTACCTGACCGCCGTGGTGCTCGGCCTCGCCTTCGTCGCGCAGACTTTCGGCATGGTGTTCCTGGCGATCAAATGGGCCGGCGTCGCGTATCTGGCATTTCTCGGCTGGCGCTTCTGGACCGCCGGCATCACACCCGAAACCGTCGAAGCCCGGAAGGGCAAGGGTGGACTGGCGTCGAGTTTCCTCGCCGGGCTGACCGTCACGCTCGGCAATCCGAAAACGATGATCTTCTACCTGGCGATCACGCCGACCATCGTCGACCTGAAGACCATCACGCTGGCCGACTACGGCATTCTCGTCGCGCTGACGATCGTCGTGCTGTTCGTCGTGCTGGTGCCCTACCTTGCGCTGGCCGCCAAGGCGCGCTGGTTCCTGAAATCGCCGCGTGCGCTAAGGGTGCTGAACCGCACCGCCGCCGGCTTCATGGTCGGCGCCGCGGCGGCGATCGCTGCCCGCCAATAGCCCCTGCTCGGCCAAAATATTCCAGATATCGGCCTTTTCGGAAAACGCTTTTCCGAGACGCAGGCGCTTTAGAGATGCGCCCCACTCGGATATTCTTCGCTGACGGTCTATCTTGCGCGACCGAAGGCCCTTTGCCGCCAATTGCCTGAAATTACTTGCCTGACTCCTGGGAGCGAAACCAATGAACAAGCCCGTCACCTCCGCCCGCGCCCCCGGCCGCGGCCGCATCTACAATTCCATCACCGACACGATCGGCGACACGCCCCTGGTGCGGCTCGACAAATTCGCCAAGGAGAAGGGCATCGTAGCCAAGCTCGTCGCCAAGCTCGAATTCTTCAACCCGATCGCTTCGGTCAAGGACCGCATCGGCGTGGCGATGATCGAGGCGCTGGAGGCGGCCGGCAAGATTTCTCCCGGCAAGACCACGCTGATCGAACCGACCTCGGGCAACACCGGCATCGCGCTCGCCTTCGCCGCCGCCGCCAAGGGCTACAAGCTGATCCTGACCATGCCGGAGACGATGTCGGTCGAGCGCCGCAAGATGCTTGCGCTGCTCGGTGCCGAACTGGTGCTGACCGAGGGCCCGAAAGGCATGAAGGGCGCCATCGCCAAGGCCGACGAGCTGGCCGCGACCATCCCCAACGCGATCATCCCGCAGCAGTTCGAAAACCCGGCCAACCCGGAGATCCACCGCAAGACGACGGCCGAGGAGATCTGGAACGACACGCATGGCGAGGTCGACATCTTCGTCGCCGGCATCGGCACCGGCGGCACGATCACCGGCGTCGGCCAGGTGCTGAAAAAGCACAAGCCCTCGCTGCATGTCGTCGCCGTCGAGCCGGAGGCATCGCCGGTGCTGTCGGGCGGCCAGCCCGGCCCGCACAAGATCCAGGGCATCGGCGCCGGCTTCGCGCCGAAAATCCTCGACACCACGATCTATGACGAGATCGTCAAGGTCTCGAACGAGGACTCCGTCGCCAATGCCCGTCTTGTCGCCCGCCTCGAGGGCGTGCCGGTCGGCATTTCTTCGGGTGCCGCCTTGCAGGCGGCAATCGTCGTCGGCTCGCGGCCGGAAAACAAGGACAAGACCCTGGTCGTGGTCATCCCCGACTTCGCCGAACGCTATCTGTCGACGATCCTGTTTGAAGGTCTCGGGGCGTAGTTTCACAGCCGTTCGCGCCGCGTTCGAAAAGCATAATCTCCCCCCTTGAGGGGAAGATGGCCGGCAGGCCAGAGGGGGTCGGTTCGACCGGATGCGATCTCCTTGCGAGAGATGAAAGTTGGCGCTCTATGTGAGGCGACCCCCTCTGTCGCCTTCGGCGACATCTCCCCCTCGAGGGGGAGATTACGCGCCTCACTGCTTTCGCCAATTTTCAAGGTTGCATAGCAATCCTGGCCCGCTGAAAAAACCAGCCGTGGCGACCGCCACCCGCTTGAGCCCCACCCTGCTTCCGGTTCATATCGCCCCCGGTCCGTCTTCTTTCGGGCCGGGGGAGAATCCAATGTACAAGCTCTACACACGTCCCGGCAGCGGCGGCTTCGTCGTCGAGGCGGCGCTGGCGCTGGCGAACGCTCCGTTCGAGCAGATCGACGTGCCGAAGACCGACCGGCCGGATCCCGCCTTTCTCGACATCAGCCCGCTGAACCAGGTGCCGGTGCTGATCTTGCCGGACGGGCGGTCGATGACCGAATCGGCGGCGATCTGCATCCTGCTGGCCGAGCGCCATCCCGAGGCCGGCCTGGCGCCGGCGATCGGCGCGCCGGCTCGCGTCGATTTCCTGCGCTGGATGGCCTTCATGTCTTCGGTGCTCTATCCGGCGGTGCTGCGTTTCTACTACGCGCCTCGCTACACGTCCGATGCCGACGGCACGAAGGCCGTCAAGCAGGCCGCGGTCGCCGAGATGGATCGTGGCTTCGCCGTTCTCGACAACGCGCTCAAAGGCCGTGACTGGCTGGTCGGCGACGGCCTGTCGCTGGCCGACATCTATCTCATCATGCTGGTGGCCT
Organism: Mesorhizobium opportunistum WSM2075; assembly: GCF_000176035.2. Classification (NCBI taxonomy): domain Bacteria; kingdom Pseudomonadati; phylum Pseudomonadota; class Alphaproteobacteria; order Hyphomicrobiales; family Phyllobacteriaceae; genus Mesorhizobium; species Mesorhizobium opportunistum. The sequence goes on from NC_015675.1 coordinate 857,227, forward strand.
GGCATCCAGACATCGAGAGCGCGCGGATGGCATGGCCGAACATCGAACGCTTATGGGCGCGACTGCGCGGCCATCCGCTGATGAAGACGCTCAACACCTCGCACGAGATGTGGCCGGGCTGAAGGTCAATTTCGCAGCGCTGCCCGTTTGCCTTGCAGGAAGCGTCGTACCGCCGGGTCGCGCTCGAGGCCGATCGCTCGATCATAGGCTTCGCTCGCCTGCGGCACTTGCCCGAGCCTGGCCAGAAGCCCGGCGCGCGCGGCCCAATAAGGCTGATAGTCGTCAAGCCGCTTGTCGTCACCCAGCACGTAAAGGGCCGCCAGTCCCGCCACGGCGCCCTCGGCCTCGGCGATCGCCACCGCACGGTTGATCGCCACGACGGGCGATCCGGCGATCGAAAACAGCGCGTCATAGAGCTCGCGGATCGCCACCCAGTCGGTGCGACCGGTCAGCCGTCGCGCCGCGTGCGCCGACTGGACTGCGGCCTCGAGCTGGTAACGGCCGATGACGCCACTCTGCGCGGCGCGGGACAGCAGCGCCTCCGCCTCATTGATGAGGGCACGGTCCCACAGCTCGCAATCCTGTTGCGCCAACGGCACGAAGTCGCCTTCGTCATCGCGCCGGGCAGCCCGGCGGGCCTCGGCAAACAGCATCAGCGCAAGCAGACCCAGCGCCTCCGGCTCATCCGGCATCAGCGAGGCCACCAGCCGGCCGAGCCAGATGCCTTCGGTCGCCAGGTTGCGGCGTTGTGTTTCGGTGCCGGCCGGGTCCGACCAGCCTTCGGCAAAGGCGGCGTAGATGGCTTCCAGCACCGCGTCCAGCCGCTCGCCGAGTTCGGCCCGCTCCGGAACGCGGAACGGAATGCCGGTTTCGCGGATACGGGTCTTGGCACGAACCAGGCGCTGGCCCATCGTCGCCGGCGAGACCAGGAAGGCAGAGGCGATGGCCGCGGCATCGAAACCCAGAATGGTCTGGAGGATCAGCGGCGCACGCACGCTCGATTCGATCGCCGGATGGGCGCAGGCGAACATCAGCCGCAAGCGTTCGTCGGGCATGTCTTCGTCGGGCAAGTCTTCGTCGGTCATGCGCGCCTCCGCTTCCTCGGCGATCAGCCTGAGATGCTCGCGGCCGGCTTCGCTGGTCAGCCGCCGCCGCACCGCATCGACACGCCGCCGGCGCGCCACCGCCAGCAGCCAGGCTTCCGGCTTGTCGGGCACGCCGGTGCGCGGCCAGCGTTCGAGCGCCGCGGCAAAGGCATCGGCCAGCGCGTCCTCGGCGGCGGCTACGTCGCGCGTGCGCGCCGACAGCCAGGCGACCAGCTTGCCATAGCTTTGCCGGGCGGCGGCCTCGGCGGCCGCCCGGACGATCTCCGGACGACTGTCCATCACATCGCTATTTCCCGGCACATCGTCATTTCTTGGGCATGTAGTCGGCCATTTCCCAGATCGGCCGCAACTCGACCGTGCCGGTGCTGGCCGCCGGACAGCGCGCCGCCCATTCGATGGCGGTATCGATGTCGGCCGCCTCGATCATGTAGAAGCCGGCAAGCTGCTCCTTGGTGTCGGCATAGGGGCCGTCGATGACGTTGGTCTTGCCGTCGGCGATCCGCACCGAGGTGGTTGCCTGGGTCGGACGCAACCTTTCGCCGGCCAGCCACGCACCGGACTTCTTCAACGCTTCGGTGTAGGCGGCATAGGCCGCGCTCATCTGTTGGGCCTTCTCGACCGGCGTGTTCGCCAGCGCGGCTTCGTCATTGTTGATCAAAAGCATGTATCGCATGGGTTTTCTCCCGTGGTTTGGAAGGCCGCGTCTTGCGGGGCCAGACGTATGTCGTGCGGTGTCGGCCGATTTCGACAGGTGCCGTGAAAATCTTTCGGCCGTGGCCGCGCCTAGTGCAAGCCGGAAGGTGTCACGCATCCACTCAACCGTTCGTCTAATGGGTAGAATTGCGGGTTGGCATTTGCGGCTCGCTGTCTAAACTTGGCCCGGTTCGCACCGAGGAGGTGGTGCGGTCGATATTTTCAGGGAGGAGACCCGGATGTTCCATTTCAGGACGAAGTTCGTTGCGGCCGGCGCCATGGCGCTGTCGCTTGGCCTCGGCATTGCCGCGGCCAAGGCACAGGAATTCATCAATGTGCTGACCGGCGGCACGTCGGGCGTCTACTACCCGCTCGGCGTGGCGCTGTCGGAAATCTACAGCAAGGGCATCGAGGGCGCGCGCACGCAGGTGCAGGCGACGAAGGCCTCGGTCGAGAACCTCAACCTGCTGCAGCAGGGCAAGGGCGAGATCGCGTTTGCCCTCGGCGATTCCGTCAAGCTCGCCGCCGAAGGCAATGCCGAGGCCGGTTTCCCCGGCAAGCTCGACAAATTGCGCGGCATCGCCGCCATCTATCCCAACTACATCCAGATCGTCGCCAGCCAGGAGTCCGGCATCAAGACGCTTGCCGACCTCAAGGGGAAAAGCCTGTCGGTCGGCGCGCCGGCCTCCGGCACCGAACTCAACGCGCGCGCCATCTTCGCCGCCGCCGGGTTGAAATACGAGGATCTCGGCCGGGTCGAATATTTGCCCTTCGCCGAATCCGTCGAACTGATCAAGAACCGCCAGCTCGACGCCACGCTGCAGTCGGCGGGACTCGGCGTCGCCTCGATCCGCGACCTCGCCACCTCGGTGCCGATCAACGTCGTTGCCGTGCCGGCCGAGGACGTCGCCAAGATCGGCGCGCCCTATCTGTCGGTGGTCATTCCCAAGGGCACTTATGAAGGCCAGAGCGAGGACGTCGCCACCGCCGCCGTCGGCAATTTCCTCATCACCCGCGCCGACGTCTCCGACGAGACCGCCTACCAGATGACCAAGCAGATGTTCGATCATCTCGACCAGCTTGCCGCCGCGCACGCCGCCGCCAAGGGCATCGATCCGGCCAAGGCGCTCGACGGCATGCCGGTGCCGCTGCATCCGGGCGCGGAGCGGTATTACAAGGAGAAGGGGCTGGTGAAGTAGCAGGTTCGCTCGGCTTATCTGAGATGTCTTCGCTAAGCGCCCCCCTCTGCCCTGCCGGGCATCTCCCCCTCAAGGGGGGAGATTGGCCGTTGTTATGTTCTTCGCCAAACCTTGCAAAACCTCCGCCGACATCGATGCCGCCGATCTCCCCCCTCGAGGGGGAGATGCCCGGCAGGGCAGAGGGGGGCGCCTCGCGCTGCAGTTCGCTTGCTTGGGAGTGCGTCGGATGAGCGAACCAGCCGACAGCAAATCCGCCAGTACTTTCCACCTTCCTGTCGCCGAAGAACAAGTCGAAGGCCTGCCGCCGGGGTTCGGCGACGGCATCGCCGGCAAGGCGGCCTTTGTCATCGCCGTCGCCTTTTCCGTCTTCCAGATCTACATCGCCGCCTATGGCAGCCTTCCGAGTCAGGTGGTGCGGGCCATGCATGTCGGCTTCCTGCTGCTGCTCGGCTTTGCCCTGATCGCCAATCTGCGCGCCAAAAGCATGGCCGCCAAAACAATGTTCTGGACGCTCGGCGCGCTCGGCTTCGGCACCGGCCTCTACAACTGGGTGTTCTATACCGACCTCATCCGGCGCTCCGGCTTCCTGACCACGCCGGACCTGATCGTCGGTGCGGTGCTGGTGGTGCTGGTCTTCGAGGCGGCCAGGCGGCTGATGGGATTGCCGCTCGCGACAATCGCCTTCATCTTCCTTGCCTATTGTTTCTTCGGCAACCATTTGCCGGCGCCCTTCATCCATCGCGGCTACGACTTCGCCCAGCTGGTCGATACCTTCGCCTACGGCACGGAAGGCATCTACGGCACGCCGATCTACGTTTCGGCGGCCTATATCTTCATCTTCGTGGTCTTCGCCGCTTTTCTCGAACGCGCCGGCATGATCGCGCTGTTCAACGATTTCGCGCTCGGCCTCGTCGGTTCATGGCGCGGCGGCCCGGCGCAGGTCTGCGTTTTGTCGTCGGCGCTGATGGGGACGATTTCCGGTTCCGGCGTCGCAAATGTGGTGGCAAGCGGCCAGTTCACCATTCCGCTGATGAAGCGCTTCGGCTTCCGCCCGGCCTTTGCCGGCGCGGTCGAGGCGACGTCCTCGATGGGCGGCCAGATCATGCCGCCGGTGATGGGCGCGGTCGCCTTCATCATGGCCGAGACGCTGAACATTCCCTATGCCGACGTGGTCAAGGCGGCGATCATCCCGGCGCTGCTCTATTTCGGCGCCTGCTTCTGGCAGGTGCATCTGGAGGCCGGCAAGGCCGGCCTGCGCGGCATGGCCAAGGCGGACCTGCCCAACCCGTGGGACGCGGTGCGGCAGCACTGGCCACTGGTGCTGCCGCTGGCCGCGCTGATCTATCTGTTGTTCGCCGGCTACACGCCGGTCTTCGCCGGCACGATGGGTCTGGCGCTGACCATCGTGCTCATCCTCGGCACGCCATTGGCGGCGGCGATCGGGCCGCTCGCCTTCCGCATCGTCTTCTGGCTGGCGCTCGGGCTTGCCGCCGCCTCGTTCATGAAGTTCGGCGTCAACGTGCTGGGCCTGGTCATCGCCGCCCTGATCATCGCCTGCGCCACATTCAAGGGTGGGCGCGAGACGCTGCGGATCTGCGTCGATTCACTTGCCGAGGGCGCCAAGAACGCGCTGCCGGTCGGCATCGCCTGCGCCATCGTCGGCATCGTCATCGGCACGCTGACACTGACCGGCATCGCATCGACCTTCATCGGCTGGATCATCTCGATCGGCGAGAACAACCTGTTCCTGTCGCTGGTGCTGACGATGCTGACCTGCCTGGTGCTGGGCATGGGCATCCCGACCATCCCCAACTATATCATCACCTCGTCGCTGGCCGGCCCGGCGCTGCTGTCGCTCGGCGTGCCGCTGGTGGTCAGCCACATGTTCGTCTTCTATTTCGGCATCATGGCCGATCTCACGCCGCCGGTGGCGCTGGCCGCCTTCGCGGCGGCACCGATGGCCAAGGAGAGCGGCCTCAAGATCGGCATCCAGGCGACCAAGCTCGCCATCGCCGGCTTCGTGGTGCCGTTCATGGCTGTCTACACGCCGGCGCTGATGCTGCAGGATGCCGGGCCGATCGCCGCCCAGTTCGGCTATCCCATCGAGGTCGCCTATATCGTCGTCAAGGCGTGCATGGGCATCGTGCTGTGGGGCGCGGCCGCCGTCGGCTTCCTCGCCACGCGCATGGCGTGGTGGGAACGGCTGGTCGCCTTCGCCGCCGGCGTGCTCCTAGTCGCGGCTGTGCCGCTTACGGACGAAACCGGCTGGGCGCTGTCGCTTGCCTGGATCGGCTGGCACTGCTGGCGGGCGCGGCGGGCCAGAGCATGATCCCGAAAAGTGGGATCCGGTTTTCGGAAGAGACCATGCTCAAGCAAAGAAATAGCAGCGCATGAGCCTGTGCATCCTCGCCGCCGGCAAGACGGTGACGCTGGCGATCGCCGCCTTCACGCTGTCCTGGACGCATTCGGTGGAACGGACGCGATGGGAGGAGGACTGGAAGGTGACGCCGTCCGGGCTGCAAGTGGTCGAGGCGCGCATCAAGGGTTCGGGCGCCGGCATGGAACCGCCGGAGGGCGCGGTGCTGAAAGACGGCTGGTGGGTCTATGTCCCGAAGGTTGGGCCGCAGCGTCACGTCTCTCTCGCCGCCTCCGGCGCAACCGGCGGCGGCTGGACGCTGTGCACGGTTCAGGGCTGCCGGGAACTCGGCAGGGAGGCCGGCGGCTCCATCGCGCTGGAGCCATGCGGGTCGGATGGCACGAGCCAGCCGCGATAGCGCACCAACGCCAGTTGCGCGGCGAGATCGCAATCTAGCCAAGGAACCGCCCGCGCAGTTCGGCCGACGGAATGTCGCAGCTGTCCTTCCTGCCGAACAGGGCATAGCGATTCTTGGCGACGCGCTCATAGAGCCAGTCGCGCAGCGGGCGCGGCAGCAGCAACAGCGCCTTGGCCGCGCGCCACGGCCAGCCGAGTTCCGCCATGACGGCGACAAAACTGTCGAGCCGCGTGAAGGCGGCACCGTCGACAAGGACGAGATTGGTTTCGTAAGCGTCGGTGCGCAGCCCGTGCTTCCTGAACAGCGCTTCGCCGAAAGGCGACTGGGCTGTGGCGAAGCGGAAGCGACTTTTGCGGTCCAGCTTGACCACCATGCGCACGAAGCCGGAGCAGAGTACGCAGACGCCATCGAAGACGATCAGCTGACGGCTTGTACCTGACGGCTCAGAGGGACTTGATTGGGCAGATTTGATTGGGGAAGGTCGGTCACGCGGGCCTCGGCTGCTCGTGTCCCCGGACACTAAGCCAGCCGCAGGCGGGGTTAAAGATGTGGCGATGCCGCACGCCGCCCGTCACCGAGGACCCGGTCACCCAGAACGGGACGCTCGGCGCGATAGGTGGTGGCACGCGCGTTGGCACCGGGCCTGCAGATGCGGCTGTTGTGGCGGCTCTCGAACGTCATGGTCAGTGCGCGCCCAGCGACGTGCCGCGACGGGCGCAAGCCGGACCGGGACCGCGCATGTAGTAGCGCTCGGGCCGGTAGGTCGGCGCGACGAATTCGCGGATGGCGGCGGCATAGCCGATGAGGTGCGTGAGGAAGTTCATTTACCCTGTCCCTGTCCCGATTTTCGGATGTCCCTTCCGAATTGCGAGAATGATAGCATCGAGGCGTGAATAGTCGGTGAACGTGATGTTAATTTCTGGTCGAAAACCCGTCGCTTCGTGGCCGGAATGCGGCTGATTCGGGGTGTTTCGGTGCCTTTTGTCGCCATTTCGCTCAGTGTGACTTTTGCATCACATATGTTTCGTTTGAATGTCGCCCGCGCGCGGTTCTGTTTCAATTTCCGCCGCGCCCGTGAAATTTCCGTTCGGGACGCTTCGATGCGGGCCTGACTTCAAGGTGCTCGAACATCAAGCGATCAGGAAACTGGCAAGGAACTGGAGCGCGCGCCATCCGTTCTCACCTTCATCGCGTTCCTGAAGGGAGTTGTCATGGCGCCGCGTCCTGCCTGGAGGGGCTATCTGAAGCTGTCGCTGGTCACCTGCGCCGTCGAACTGACCAATGTCGTCACCCACACCGAAAGGGTGTCTTTCCGCATCCTCAACCGCAAGACCGGCAATACGGTGAAGCGCATTTATGTCGACGCCGAGACCGGCGAGCCGCTTGGCGACGATGACGAGATCAAGGGCTATGAACTCGACGACGGCGATTTCATCCATATCGAGGAAGACGAGATCGAGGCGGTGCAGATCGAATCCTCGCACACGATGAGCCTCGACGGTTTCGTCGACAAGGCCTCGATCCAGCAGGTCTATCTCGATACGCCCTATTATGTCACGCCGGGCGACAAGGTGTCGGAAGAAGCGTTTGCCGTCATTCGCGACGCCATGTCGGGCAAGAAGATGGCCGGGCTGGCGCGCATCGTGCTCTATCGACGCGAACGGCCCGTGGTTATCGAGCCGCTCGGCAAAGGCATGGTGCTGACCACGCTGCGGTATGACAACACGGTGCGCCAGCCTGATACCGTGTTCGGCGAGATCGAGGCGGTGAAGACCGACCAGGAGATGACCGATCTTGCCGAACTCATCATCGACAAGAAGAAGACGAAGTTCGACCCGTCGAAATTCGACGACAAATACGAGGACGCGCTGCTCGAGCTGATCCGCGCCAAGAAGGCCGGCCACAAGGCGCCGAAGGCAAAGGCCGCGCCAAAACCTTCCAATGTCATCAACCTGTTCGACGCGTTGAAAAAGAGCCTGTCGGACTCCGGGTCATCGAAAGCGTCTTCGTCGGCGAAAGCCAGGCCGGCAACCAAACGCGCCAAGCCGAAAACGGCCGCGCCCAAACGCAAATCGGCCTGAGGACCAGAGAAGCCTGAGGACCAGGGAAGCTTGAGAACCAGAAAACAATGGCCGGACTCGAACAGTATCATTCCAAGCGCGACTTCAAGAAGACGTCCGAACCGGCCGGCAAGGTCGCGCGCGGCAAGAAGGGCGAGGTTGGTGGCGGTCTCTTCGTCATCCAGAAGCATGCCGCGACCAGACTGCACTACGACTTCCGCCTCGAGCATGACGGGGTGCTGTGGAGCTGGGCGGTGACGCGCGGCCCGAGCCTCGACCCGCACGAAAAGCGGCTCGCCGTCCATGTCGAGGACCACCCGATCGACTATGCCGGGTTCGAAGGCACCATTCCCAAGGGCGAATATGGCGGCGGCTCCGTCATCGTCTGGGACGAGGGGACATGGGTTCCCGAGACCGACCCGGCCAAGGCGATGAAGAAGGGCCATATCAACTTCGAGCTCAAGGGCCACAAGCTGCATGGCTCATGGCATCTGGTGCGGCTGAGGCCGCGCCCGGGGGAGAAGCGCGACAACTGGCTGCTGATCAAGTCGGACGATGCGGCGGCGCGTCCGGGCGAGGATATCCTCGAGGAGGCGCCGCAATCGGTGAAGTCGGGCCTGACGATCGAGGAGGTCGGCGCGGGCAAGGCCGCCAGGGGCGAGAAACCGAAAGTCTGGCATTCCAACAAGCCGGCCGCCGGCAAGGCGAAGGCCGCGGGCCGGAAACTCGACTTTGTCGAACCGCAGCTTGCCACGCTGGAACGGGAGGCTCCGTCGGGCGAGGACTGGCTGCACGAGGTGAAGTTCGACGGCTATCGCATGCAGGCACAGATCGCCGGCACGGAGGTGCGGCTCTTGACCCGCGCCGGCCTCGACTGGACGGAGAAATTCGGCGGCGAGATCGTTGCCGAACTCGCTCGCCTGAAGTGCAGCGACGCCATCATCGACGGCGAGGTCGTCGTGCTGGCCGACAGCGGTGTCTCGTCCTTCTCATTGCTGCAGCAGGATCTGTCGGCAAAGCGGACAAACCGCTTCATCTACTATGTCTTCGACCTGATGCGCCTCGACGGCAAGGACCTGCGCCGCGAGCCGCTGGTCGAGCGCAAGCAAGCCCTGCAGGAACTGCTCGGCAAGCCATCCGAGAACGCGGCGGTGCGTTTCTCCGACCATTTCACCGAGCCCGGCAAGATCATGCTGGAGCATGCCTGCCGCATGGGACTGGAGGGCGTCGTCTCCAAACGCGCCGACGCGCCCTATCGCAGCGGGCGCGGCCCTAGCTGGGTGAAGTCGAAATGCACGGCGCGGCAGGAATTCGTCATCGGCGGCTATTTGCCGTCGGACAAGACCGGGCGCGGGCTGCGCTCGCTGCTGGTCGGTTATTACGAGGGCGGCAGCCTACACTATGCCGGCCGCGTCGGCACCGGCTTCTCCACCAGGGGTGCCAACGATCTGAAGAAGAAACTCGATGAGCTGAAGGCGAATACCTCGCCGTTCGACGCAGCCGTTCCCAAGGGCAAGGGGCTGGTCTGGGTCAAACCCGAGCTTGTCGGCGAAGTGGAGTTCCGCAGCTGGACATCGGAGCGTATAATACGCCATGCCTCGTTCCAGGGGCTGCGCGAGGACAAGCCGGCGGAGGAAGTCGTGCAGGAAAAGCCCAGGGCGGCGACACCCAAGGAACCAGGGGGCAAGACATCAGGGGGCAAGGAACCAGGAGGCAAGAGCCCAGCCAAGGCGAAATCCGCGCGAAGCGGCGCTGGCAAACCTGCCGGGGCGATGACAACCACGGTAAAACTCTCCCATCCCGACAAGCTGCTGTGGCCCGACGAAAAAATCTCCAAGCAGGGCCTGCTTGATCACTACGCGCAGGTTTGGCCGCGCATGGAGCGCTTCGTGATCAACCGGCCGCTAAGCCTGGTGCGGGCGCCCGATGGCGTCGGCGGCCAGCGCTTTTTCCAGAAGCACGCCTCGGCCGGGATGAGCGACAAGATAGCCCGGATGAAGGACCCGACGGACGGCGAGGAGATCCTGTTCATCCGGGATTTCGACGGCATCGCCGCGCTGGTCCAGTACGGCGTTGTCGAAGTTCATATCTGGGGCTCTACCGTCGACGAGATCGAAAAGCCCGACCAGATCATCTTCGATCTCGATCCCGACGAAGGTGTCGACGTGAAGAAGGTGCGCGAGGCGGCTCTAGACATCAGGGGCAAGCTCGACGAGCTGTCGCTGCCGAACTTCGTCAAGACATCGGGCGGCAAGGGCTATCATGTGCTGGTGCCGCTGAAGCCCTCGGCGGACTGGGACGAGGTCAAGAATTTCGCCCATGATTTCGCCAGGGCGCTCGAGCAGGCCGCCCCCGACCGTTATACGGCGACACTGTCGAAAAAGGCGCGCACCGGGAAAATCTTCGTCGACTATCTGCGCAATGGCAGGGGCGCCACAACAGTCGCGCCCTATTCCTCGCGCGCCAAGAAGGGCGCCACCGTGTCGATGCCGGTGACCTGGGCCGAAATCGAGGCCGGACTGGCGCCCAACGCCTTCCCGATCGGCGACAAGACGACGGCGAAGCAGTTGAAGGAAGCCGACCCGTGGAAGGAATTTTTCAAGGTGGCGAAGGTGTTGAAGCGGGGATAGGTCCGAGACGAAGCCGAGACCTTCCGATGCAAGTGCAACATCAGCAGAATGGCTGACGTAGCGTTCCGTCACACCCCCCCTCTGTCCTGCCGGACATCTCCCCCGCAAGGGGGAGATCGGCTATTTCAAAGTGTCGTTCATTTCTGCAACGTTGGAGATTGGCGAGAGCGCCTAATCTCCCTCCTTGCGGGGGAGATGGCCGGCAGGCCAGAGGGGGGTGCTATCCCGCCAACGACTGCCGGGAGTAGCGCCGCTGAGCCATCAACCCAGAAACACGTTCTCGAACGCCTGCTTTCCCGGTGGTGAAAACACCACCGCGCGGCTGTCCTTCTCGCGGCGCGCCCATTTCTCCAAAAGGATCTTGTCGAGGATCGCGGCACCCAGCGTGCCGGCGAGGTGGGAACGGCGCACGCTCCAGTCGAGGCAGGCGCGGCAGACCGGGCGGCGTGGCCTGGCGCCGACATCGATGCCTATTGCCGCGAAATGCGATGCGGCCGACGGCCCGAGCCTGATTTCCTTGTCGTCACGCTGCAGGATATCTTTTTCGACCAGACGATCGAGCATCGCCACGGCCTGCTCGCCGGCGAGGTGATCGTAGCAGACGCGGGCCACGCGCATGGCGCCGTCGCGCGGGCCTGGCCGCACGCGCTTCGGGCCGACGGCTTCGGCGACCCCGGTGATGGCTTCGATCATGCCTGCCACCTGAGGCCCGGCGAGGCCGTAATAGCGATGGCGGCCCTGGCTGGCCAAGGTCAGCAGGCCGCCCTCCATCAGTTTCGACAGATGCGAGGAAGCGGTCGGCAACGAGACACCGGCTTCCAGCGCCAGTTCGCTCGCGGTCAATGCGGTGCCGCCCATCAGCGCGTTCAGCATGTTGGCGCGGGCCGGATCGCCGACCAGGCTGGCGATGCGGGCGATGTCGGGTCCTTCACGCATAGTTCGTTCCTTATCGAAGCATTCTTGTCAGATAAGCATTATTCTCCGATCAGCTCAAGGAAGCGGCGAAGCACGCCACGAGGGCTCCTGACACGAAACGGCCTAGCATAACCCAAGTGCGCGACGTTTCGACCACGCTCGAACCATTGATGCAACGATCCGAGGAGACGACCATGACCATCACCTGTTTCATCCGCTATGAGATCGACCCGTTCGGCAAGGCTGCCTTCGAGGAATATGCCCGCAACTGGGGCCAGGCCATTCCACGCTGCGGCGCCGACCTGATCGGCTATTTCGCGCCGCATGAGGGCTCGGCCACGACGGCATACGCCGCCTACAATGTCGACAGCCTGGCGGCCTACGAAGCCTATCGCGCCCGGCTTGCCGCCGACCCCGCCGGCAAGGCAAACTACGCGTTCGCCAAGCGTGAACGATTCATCCTCAAGGAGGACCGCATGTTCCTGAAACTGGCTTCCGGCCCGCATGCGCCAAGGCTTGATCCTGAAAAGTTGCAGACTTTTCAGACCGGGATCATGCCAAGGGAAAAGGTGTTGCCGTGATCGCGGTCATCTTCGAGGTCGAGCCGGCCGAGGGCAAACGCGATGCCTATCTCGGCATCGCCGCCAAGCTGCGTCCGCTGCTCGATGGCATCGATGGGTTCATCTCGATCGAGCGCTTCCAGAGTTTGGCCGACCCCGACCGCATCCTGTCGCTGTCGTTCTGGCGCGACGAGGAAGCGGTCAAGGCCTGGCGCAATACGGAAGAACACCGGCAGGCCCAGAAGGCCGGCCGCGGCGGTATCTTTGCCGGCTACCGACTGCGCATCGCGCATGTGATGAGGGATTATGGGCTGACGGAGAGAGACGAGGCGCCGGTCGATAGCCGGGCGGTGAATGGGTGAGGGAGAGGCGCGGTTCTTCCTTCTCCCCTTGCGGGAGAAGGTGGCCGCGCGAAGCGCGGTCGGATGAGGGGTGCTCCAGCTTGGCGATACTCTTCATCCAGACCGTAGGCCTAAATCGCCGACGCCTCACTCCGCGGGAACACCCCTCATCCGTCTCGGCGCTGCGCGCCGATCCACCTTCCCCCACAAGGGGGGAAGGTAAGAAGCTCAGGCATTCCCGATCAGCACGCCCGCGGCGAACACCAGCGCGCCGCCGAGCACCACCTGGAAGGCGGCGCGCAGGAAGGGCGTCTGCATGTAGCGGTTCTGGACGAAAGCGATGGCCCATAGCTCGAAGAACACCACCACGGCGGCAACGCCGGTCGCGGTCCAGAAATGTGGGATGAGATAGGGCAGCGCGTGGCCGAGGCCGCCTGCGGCCGTCATGACGCCGGTCGTGACGCCGCGCTTTATCGGTGAGCCGCGTCCCGAGAGCTTGCCGTCGTCGGAGGCGACTTCGGTGAAACCCATGGAGATGCCGGCGCCGATCGAGGCCGCAAGTCCGACCAGGAAGGTCTGCCAGGTGTCATGCGTGGCAAAAGCCGCGGCGAAGATCGGCGCCAGCGTCGACACAGAGCCGTCCATCAGACCGGCAAGGCCCGGCTGCACATAGGTGAGGATGAATTGGCGCTGCTCGGCCGCCGCTTCTTCGTCCTTCACCTCGCCAGGCACGTGCTTCTGCTCCAATTGCTGAGCCAGCGTCTCGTGCCCTTGCTCGACCGCCGCCAGATGATCGAGCAGTTTGCGCGTCGAAGCGTCGGTGGTACGCTTTGCCGCCTCGACATAAAACAGGTAGGCTTGCCGCTCCATCACCTCGGCCTGGCTGCGCACATTTTCGATCCCGAGCGGCCGGACAAGCCAATCGGGCTTGCGCTCGTAATAGCCTTTCACATGTTCGCGCCGGATCAGCGGAATGCGCTCGCCGAAACGCTTGCGATGAAGCTCGATCAGCGCATCGCGATGGCCATCCTCCTCATGCGCCATCTCCTCGAACATCTTCGCCGATTGCGGATACCTATCCGCCAGCCCATCGGCATAGGCCCGGTAGATGCGCCCGTCGTCCTCCTCGGATGAAATGGCCAGCGCCAGGATCTCCTGTTCGGACAGCGATTCGAAGGGACGGCGGCCGAAGCCGAAAACGCGGGAAAGCATGAGCAAATCACCCTAGTTTAGAATTGTTCTAAACTAGGGTTTGACGGACCCCGGGTCAATCGCGCGCTTGCTCACGGCTCAAGAATTGTTGAAGCCGACGCCGGAGCGTGCCCTTCATTATTGGCAAAGGTTAACCTATATAGTTGAACTCAAGACAAGGATGAGGATCAACGCATGACGAAGCCGCACGCAGAGCATTTCGACCCAAAGCCCGTTCTCGATCTCATTGCCAGCATCGAGGCCGACCTGCAGCGCCTGAAGGGCCTGGTCGAGCAGCAGGTCGAGAAGTTCGACCCCGCCAATCCGCACAACAAAGCCCCGGACGGCAAGCTGACCGAGGAAGGCGTCGAGTGCTGCTACCGCATGTTCGACGAGGGCAAGTCGCGCTATTCGGTCGCCCAGCAGATGAAGATCTCCTTCGCCGCCGCCACCCACCGCTTCAACAACTGGCGCAAGCTGGGCGGGACCAAGAGGCAGCGGACGCTGCTGGGGTGAGAACCCGGTTCGCCGCAGGCAGCGGGACTCCGGCTGCATGCTCTGCGATTGGAAGACAATCAGATATGTCGGCGGGCCAGCACCCCCCTCTGGCCTGCCGGCCATCTCCCCCGCAAGGAGGGAGATCAGACTTCATCTTTGCCTTCGCCAATCTCACACGCCGCAAGGAAGCGGCGGCCTCTAAACTGCCAATCTCCCCCCTTGCGGGGGAGATGTCCGGCAGGACAGAGGGGGGTGTGCCGGCCGCAACGCTGGCGACATTTTGTACCTCGTCATAATCGCCAAATTTTGTAGCGGTTACATCTTTTCGTTGGCGTCGCGCCGGCCTTTGCGTGCACCATGAAGGTGCCACATCTCGCAGGATCCGCCATGACAACCCCTCCCGGCATCGCCGACATCCACGCCGCCGCGGCCCGGCTCTCCGGCCTGATCGTCGAAACGCCATTGATCGAATCGGCCGAGTTCAACAAGCGCTTCGGCGCGCGCATCCTGTTCAAGCCGGAGACGCTGCAGCGCACCGGTTCGTTCAAGTTCCGCGGCGCCTACAACAAGCTGTCGTCGCTGAGCGAGGCGGAACGCGGCCGGGGCGTCGTTGCCTTCTCCTCGGGTAACCATGCGCAAGGCGTTGCCGCCTCGGCCGCCATGTTCGGTGTCAAGGCGGTCATCGCCATGCCCGCCGACGCGCCGGCGATGAAGGTCGGCAATGTCCGCAAGATGGGCGCGGAGGTGGTGCCTTTCGACCGTTTTCGCGACGACCGCATGGCCGTGATCCGCCCTTACATCGAGAAGGGCATGGTGCTGGTGCCGCCCTTCGACGATCCGGCCATCATCGCCGGCCAGGGTACGATCGGCCTCGAACTGATGCGCCAGGCGAGAGCGCTTGGCGTCGGCCTCGACGCGGTGATCGTTCCCTGCGGCGGCGGCGGCCTGTCGAGCGGCATCTCCGTTGCCGTCAAGGATGCTTCGCCCGGCACCGCCGTCTGGGCGGTCGAGCCCGAGCATTTCGACGACACGCGCCGCTCGCTCGCGGCAGGCGCCAGGGTCTCGAACGAGCCGGGCCATGATTCCATCTGCGACGCGCTGCTGACCGCCGAGCCGGGCGTGATCACCTTCGAGATCAACCGCCGGAACCTCACTGGAGCCATCGCCGTCTCGGACCAGGCGGCGGCGCAGGCGATGCGCGACGCCATGGCCTATCTCAAGCTGGTGGTCGAACCCGGCGGCTGCGTCGCGCTGGCGGCGCTGTCGTCGGGCGAGATCGAGCTGTCAGGCAAGAATATCGCGGTGGTGCTGTCTGGCGGCAATGTCGATTTCGGGACGTATGCCGGGATCATGGCGGCGGCTTAGGCG
Organism: Mesorhizobium opportunistum WSM2075; assembly: GCF_000176035.2. NCBI lineage: Bacteria > Pseudomonadati > Pseudomonadota > Alphaproteobacteria > Hyphomicrobiales > Phyllobacteriaceae > Mesorhizobium > Mesorhizobium opportunistum. The sequence continues at coordinate 872,562 of NC_015675.1, forward strand.
CTCCACGCGGAAGCGTCGCGCTTGAGCACCCCCCTCTGTCCCGCCGACTTCAAAACTTCCCGATATCGCGGCCCCTAATCCAGCGTACGCCTGAACCGGACCAACGCGACGCCGGCAAACAAAACGACAAACACCACCAGCCAGCCAATCTCGGTTGCCACGGCCGGCAGCTCGGCGCCCTTCAGCATCACCGCGCGGGTGATGCGCAGGAAATGCGTCAGCGGGAAGATCTCGCCGAAGGTCTGCGCCCAATCCGGCATGCCGCGATAGGGGAACATGAAGCCGGACAGCATGATCGACGGCAGGAAGAAGAAGAAGGTGAGCTGCAGGGCCTGCATCTGCGTGCGCGCGATGGTCGAGATCGTATAGCCGAGCAGCACCAACGACAGCACGAACACCAGCACCGCCGACAAAAGCAGCGACATCGACCCGGTGAAGGGGATGGCGAACAGAAGCTTCGCCGCCGCCAGCACCACCACCACTTGCACGGCGCCGACCGCCAGATAGGGCAGCACCTTGCCCATCATGATCTCGAGCGGGCTCGACGGCATGGCGAGCAGGTTTTCCATCGTGCCGCGCTCGGTCTCGCGCGTCAGCGCGATCGAGGTCATCATCACCATGGTCATCTGCAGGATGACGCCGAGCAGGCCGGGCACGATGTTGTATTGCGAGATGCCTTCGGGATTGTAGCGCCGGTGCACCACGACATCGAGCTGTCCCCTGGCGGCCTCGGCGGCGGCTTCCTGCATGCCCTGGGCCCTGAGCAGGGCCTGGCTGGCGACGGTGCCGAGCGTGGAGATGGCGCCGCTGGCGACGGCAGGATCGGTGGCGTCGGCCTCGATCAGGATCTGCGGGTTGTCGCCGCGCTCGACCCGCTTGGCGAAGTCGGCCGGTATGGTGACGACGAAGGCGACGTCGCCGCGCGCCATCAGGAACTCGGCCCCCTCGGCGCTTTGCGCGACATGGTCGAAGCGGTAATAACCGGTGGTCTGCAGCGCCGCGACGATGGCGCGCGTGTAGGGGTCGCTGCTGGTCGCCACCAGTGCGGCAGGCAGGCTCTTCGGATCGTTGTTGATGGCGTAGCCGAACAGCACGAGCTGTATCAGCGGCACGCCCAGCATCATGGCGAAGGTGATGCGGTCGCGCCGCATCTGGATGAATTCCTTGATCAGCAGCGCGCCGAGCCTGGCGAAGGAGAAGATGCCGTTCATGCCATGTTGTCCTTCGACCCCGACATGAACTGGATGAAGACATCCTCCAGGCTGGTTTCACCCGGCGCCACCGTCACGCCCTTGTACTCTTTCTCGACATCGGCAAGTGCTGCTTCGAGCTTCTTCCGGTCGGAGCCGACGACATGCAGCGTGGCGCCGAACGGCGCCACCTGGTCGACCCCAGGGCGGCCTTGCAGCGCTTCAGCCACCTGATCGAGCCGCGGACCCTGCAGCACGAAGGTGGTCAGCCCGGCATTCCTGACCACCTCGGCCACGGTGCCGGTGGCCAGCATCTTGCCGTAGGAGATGTAGCTGATGCGGTGACAGCGCTCGGCCTCGTCCATGTAGTGGGTGGAGACCAGCACGGTCAGCCCGCCGCTGGCGAGGCGGTGGATCTCGTCCCAGAATTCGCGCCGCGCCTTCGGATCGACGCCGGCCGTCGGCTCGTCGAGCAGCAGCAGTTTCGGCTTGTGCATGATGCAGGCGGCCAGCGCCAGACGCTGCTTCCAGCCGCCCGACAAGGTGCCGGCCAGCTGGTTGCGGCGCGTGGTGAGGCCGAGCTCTTCCAGCGTCCTGGCGACATGCTCCTCGACCGGCTTCAGCCGGTAGAGCCGCGCCACGAATTCGAGATTCTCGCCGATCGTCAAATCCTCGTAGAACGAGAATTTCTGCGTCATGTAGCCGACTTCGCGTTTGATCCTGAGCGAGTCGGTGCGGATGTTGAAACCCAGCACCGTGCCTTCGCCCTCGTCCGGCGTCAGCAGACCGCACATGATGCGGATGGTGGTGGTCTTGCCCGACCCGTTGGGACCGAGGAAGCCGACGATCTCGCCTTCGGCGACCGACATCGTCACGTGGTCGACGACGGTCTTGTCGCCGAAGCGCTTGACCAGGCCATGAACGTCGATGACATTCATTTTGCCGTTTCCGCAAGATCGACATCGACGATCTGGCCGGGCTGCAGCGGACCCGCATCGCCCTCCGGCCGCGCCTCGACGAGGTAGACCAGCTTCTGCCGGTTCTCCAGCGAATAGATCACCGGCGGGGTGAATTCGGGATCGGGCGAAACGTAGCTGACGCGCGCCTTGACGTCCGCACCGCAGCCGTCGCAATGCACGCTGAGCAGGCTGCCGACCTTGACCGATGAGAAGGCGGCCTCCGGTATATAGACGCTGAGCTTCACCGCCCCGTCGGGCAGCACCGAAATCACCGGCGCGGTCGGACCCGCCGTGTCGCCGGGATTGCGGATGACGTCGTTGACGCGGCCGGGCGAGGGCGCCGCCAATATGCGCTTGGACAACCGCCACTCGGCCTGGTCGAGCGCGGCCTGCGCTTGCTTAACCTGATTGTCGGCGGCCTTGATCGTCTCGGCGCGCGCCGGCAAGCCGCCGACGGCGAGATTGGCCTCAGCCTGGCCAACCTGCGCGTTGGCGGTCTCCAGCGTCGCCGAAGCGGTGTCGTAGTCGGCCTGCGTGCCGGTACCGCGCTTGAACAGGTCGGCGGCGCGGTCGTATTTGCGCTTGGCGTCGTCGGCCTGCGCCTTGGCCATGTCGACCTGGGCCTTGAGCGCGGCGATTTCTTCCGGCCGCTTGCCGACCTGAAGGTCGGCAAGCTGTGCCTGCGCCTGCGCCAGGCTCGCCCGCGCCTGCGCCACCGCGATCTTGGCATCGGCGCTTTCCAGCGTCACCACCGTCGCGCCTGACGTGACGCGGTCGCCGCGCTTGACCGTGACGGTCTCGACCTGCGCCACCTCGATCGGCGCCAGCAGCACATAGTCGCCTTCGACATAGCCGACGGCCAGCGGCGGCGCCGGGGCGCAGGCACCGAAAAGCTGCACGGCGAGCGGCAGCGAACATAGAAAACTCATGGTCTTTGCCCCTTCATTTCTGCTTCTTCCTGGCGGCCAGTATGGCGCTGAGATTGTCGGCCGTGACCGCCACGACCTTTGCCGCCTCGGCGCTGCCGATGTCATGCCAGCCCATGCGGCGCATCACCGCCTCGCGGCCGATGCGGAAATAGATGACCTGGCCGATCAGCGTGAACACGGTGAGCCGGGTCCGTTCGCTTTCGGCCGGCTCGCCGGTCGCCTGCTCCCAGATCAGGCACAGCCGGCGATGCGTCGGCTCGAACACGCCATCATAGATGCGGTCGAGCGCAGCCGTGGGATGCGACAGCTCGCGCAGCACGAACTGCACGATCTCGCCGGCCTCCGGCTGCGCCACGATGAAGCCGACCATCCGCTCCAGCGCCGCGAAGAGCTGCGCCCTCGCCGCCTCGGGATCGGTTGGAGCCGCCGCCTGGCTGTTGCCCAGCGCCTGGCCGGCGACGGTCTGGATGGTCTCGACGATGAAGTCGGCGGCGGCGGCGCGAAGGCCTTCCTTGCCGCCGAAATGGTAGGCGATCGAACCGATATTGGCTCGCGCCTCCGCCGCGATCTCGCGGGTCGAGGTGCCGTCGAAGCCCTGCCGTCCGAACAGTTTCAGCGCGGCGCGGACGAGCGCGGCCCGCGTCAACTCCGCCGGGGGCGTGTCGCGGCGTGCATTCTTGGCGTCGGGCGATTTGATCATAGCCCAACTTTAATCAATCGATTGATTAAAGTCAACTTGTGTGCGGGGCTGTCTTGCCATCGTCTGCGGCAAACGCTTTAGTGCGCGGCCATGGGCAAGGAAGTCGAGCGCAAGTTCCTGGTCTCCAGCACCGCATGGCGGAACCTGGTCGAGGCGGATATCCGCATTCGCCAGTTCTATCTTGCCGCCGCGCCCGGCCGGACGGTGCGGATCCGCATCAGCGACGGCGTGTCCGCCAAGCTGACGCTCAAATTCGGCAGCAAGGCGCGCGAGCGCGACGAATACGAGTATCCGGTGCCTCTAGCCGAGGCCGAGGAGATGCTGGCCTTCGCTCTTGGACGTGTCATAGAGAAGACACGCCACCATGTTAGGCATCGCGGCTATCTCTACGAAGTCGACGTCTTTGGCGGCGCGCTGGCAGGACTTGTGGTGGCCGAACTCGAGACGCCGGAAGACGTGCCGGACGAAATGCTGCCAGACTGGCTCGGCCGTGAAGTCACCGGCGAGCAGAAATTCTACAACGCGTCGCTCGCCCTCGGGGGGATTCCGGAGATCGCCGCATGATTTTTCGCATCGACCCGCGCCTGCCGCTGACCGGTGAGGTCAGACGCATCCTTGCCGAGGAGATTGGCAAGGCACTGCTGCATCTGGACACGGCGCAGAACCGGCCGGAACAGGGACTGCACAAATGCCGCAAGCGGCTGAAGGGCGCACGTGCCTTGCTGCGCCTGGTTCGTTCCGGAGACGAAACTTTCTGCACGACCGAGAACCAGTGCTATCGCAATGTGGCGGCGCTGCTTGCAGGCCCGCGTGAAGCAACGGCGCTGATCGAAACCATCGACCGGCTGGCGGCAGGTTTTCCCAAGGAGAGCGCCGATGGCGGGCTCGATGCCGTGCGCGACAGGCTGGTCGCCCGCCAGCATGATCTGCACGAAGGCGCCGGCCTCCAGGCGGCAATCGGCGCGGCGATCGCCGCTTGCAAGGACGGCATGAAGCGGATCGAAAGCCTTGCCTTGCCCGATCAGCCGGAGCAGGCCGCCGACGTGCTCGCCGAAGGCGCCCGCGTCACCCTGCGCCGTGCCAGGAAGGCGCTCGACAAGGCCGGCGCGCGCGGCGAAGCCGACGATTTCCACGATTTGCGCAAGGCGGCAAAGACGCACGGCATGCACCTGTCGCTGCTGGGCCGGCTTTGGCCGACGCCGATCAAGGCGCGGCGCAAGGCCGTCGACGAGCTGGGCGAGCGGCTGGGCGAACTGCATGATGTGTTCGTCATGCGCACGCTGCTCGAGGCCGACGACCAGCCGCTTGGGCCGCGCGAGGATACCAAGCTTCTCGGCAAGCTGCTGAAGCGGTCGGAAAAGAGCCTGAGGAAATCCTGCCTTGCCGAGGCCGCCGACCTGTTCGGCGACAGCCCCAGGCACGCGACGAAAAGACTGGCCCGCAAGGCGCGCGACGATCTGGCCGGCCCGCAGGAAGACGCCAGCGCATCGGCCGGCTGACCGCGGCTGGTGTCCGCACGCCAGCCTGTGTTAATCACGCTCTGCTATGACCGCGCCGGCCGACACGCTTCTCGACCGCCTTGGCCGCTGGCTTGCCGGCCGGCTGCAGGAAGAATCCTCGGGCTATGAGCCCTACACGCCATCCGATGCCGAAACGCTGCGCCGCACGCTGGAGCCCGGCGACATCCTGCTGGTCGAGGGCAACCAGAGGATCTCGGCGGCGATCAAGTACCTTACCCAGTCGACATGGTCGCATGCGGCCTTTTATGTCGGCGATGCCTTGCCCAAGCCGGAAGACGGAGCGGAGCGGCCCCGGCTGATCGAGGTCACCATGGGCGAAGGCTGCGTCGCCGTGCCATTGTCGCGCTACCGCACCTACAACACCCGCATCTGCCGGGCGAGCGGCCTGGCACCGGAGGACCGCGACATGGTCGTCGCCTTCATGGTCGGCAAGCTTGGCTTGAAATACGACCTCAAGAACATCTTCGACATGCTGCGCTATTTCCTGCCGACGCCGCCGGTGCCGGTGCGCTGGCGCCGCCGCATGCTGGCCTTCGGCTCCGGCGACCCGACGCGCGCCATCTGCTCGACGCTGATTGCCGAGGCGTATGGCCAGATCCGCTATCCGATCCTGCCCGAGATCACCCGCGCGCCCGGCCGCGCCTCGGCGCAGTCGAGCTATTCGCGCAAGGAAATCCTGCACATCCGCCACCACTCGCTGTACACGCCGCGCGACTTCGACCTGTCGCCCTATTTCCGCATCGTCAAGCCGACCCTGGAATATGGCTTCGACTACCGGGCCGTGACCTGGGACGACAAGGCTGCGGACGCGGAGACGAAGGCCGCAGAATAATCCTTTCAGGCCGGAAGCGGGCGCCGCCCTTTTGCGGCGGACTGCTCTGGCGGGCGCGCACCGGCATCGCGCGGATGCGGGCCGATCGGCATGATCGCCGGAAACGGCGTCGCCCCGAAGGCAAACGTCCATTTGTAACCGGTGAGACCGTCCTCGGGCGTGGTGTGCTGGTCATGATGGGCAAGCAGCCTGGCGCGATCGGCCAGTTCCTCCGCCTCGCGCCGGACCATCTCGGCCGTCTCCGGCCGCATCCGCCTGGAGAAGCTTATGAAGGTCGCCTCCTTCTCGATGTGCGTGATGGCCCAGCCGATGAAGTTCTTGTTGGTCATCTCGAACAGCGGCCTGAGCGGCCCCTCGAAATTCCACTGGATCGGCGTCTCGACCAGCAGCCTCGCCGATAGACCCCGCCCGAGCGCGACAAGGCCGAGTTCCTCGAGGTCGCGCAGATAGAGGAACATCGAGGCCTCGCTCAGGCCTTGCGAGCGCATGATGCCTTGCGGCGTGAATTTCTCCGACAGCATGACGAAGATGAACAGCAGCGCCGGCCGGCCGGCCAGCCTGCGCTCGATCTCGGGCGCGATGTGGTTGACCGGCCCCGGCCCCCGGTTCATCGAGCCGAGCACGTTTTCCAGCTCGACGCCGGCGGCCGCGCAGATCTCGACCAGCCGGTCGAGCTTACAGTTCTTCTCATGGAAGATGCGCTTCACCGTCGGCTCGGAAACACCCATGCGCTCGGCGAGCTCGCGATAGGTGACACCCTTCGCCTTCAGCGTCCGCTTCAGCGCCTCGAAGATCAGACCGCTCACGGGATGCACCTCTTGCCGGGAGTTTCGTATCGATATTCGATACTAACAGCATTCAGGCTTCCCGAGAAGTATCGAAAATCATAGCTGTCCGCCATCATCACAGGAGACCAGCCATGAACCGCCTCATCATTTCCGCCCGCCTTATCTTCTCCGCCTTTGCCGCCACCATCGGCATCGCCGCCACACCGGTCGCCCAGGCCGGCGAGCTCTGGCGCGCCAAGGGGCTCGAACAGCCGGAATCGGCGCTGTTCGACGCCGCCAACAACCGCATCATCGTTTCCAACATCGTCGGTAATCCCGGCGATGCCGACGGCAACGGCTATCTCAGTGTGCTGTCCCCGGACGGCAAGACGGTGACCCAGCACTGGACCGACGGCATGGACGCGCCAAGGGCATGGCGATATCGGGCGGCAAGCTCTATGTCGCCGACATCACAAAAATCCGCGTCGTCGACCTCGCCAGCGGCAGGCTGGTCGCCAGCATCACCGTGCCGAATGCCGTCTTCCTCAACGACATGACATCGGACAAGGCCGGCAAGGTCTATGTCACCGACATGCTGGCCGACACGATCTACCGCATCGGCGGCGACAGGCCCGAGCTGTTCGCTGGGGATCCGATGCTGGCTTCGCCCAATGGCGTCTTCGCCGATGGCGACCGGCTGATCGTGGCCTCCTGGGGCAAGGGCATCAAACCCGACTTCAGCACAACGGAACCCGGTGGGCTGCTGGCCGTCGACCTCGCCAGCAAGGTGGTCTCGCCGCTGCCCGGCGCGCAGAAATTCGCCGACCTCGACGGCGTCGTCGCCATCGGCGACACCATCTATGCCACCGCCTACATGACCGGCACGCTCTACCGGTACAGGGCCGGCAGTGCGCCGGAAGCAGTGGCGCATTTCAAGCCGGGCAGCGCCGACATCGGCACCGACGGCAAGTCGATCCTCTATGTGCCGCTGATGAACGAAGGCGAGGTGGTGGCATTGAAGCTCGATTGAGAACCGGCGCTTCGGGGCTATCCCGCGCCATCCCGGGCGACCATCGCTAACAGCCGTGAGGTGGGCCGTGGTAGGACGGTCCATCGACAACAACGGTCAGGGAGGTTTGGCATGGATGGACCCCTGAGAACCCGGCCGCCATGACGATGACCTCCTACCGCCCGATCGCCCGTTCGGAATTGCCTGACGATACAGCCGCTCTCGCCCGTTATCTTATCGGCAAGCTGGTGGTGCGCGACTTGCCCGAAGGCATGGCCAGCGGCCGCATCGTCGAGACCGAGGCGTATGTCGTCGGCGATGCCGCCGGGCACGGCTACCGGGGCATGACCTCGCGCAACCGTTCGCTGTTCCTCGAGCCGGGGCACGCCTATGTCTATCTCGCCTATGGCGTCTCATACATGCTGAACGTCTCGAGCGGGATGGAGGGCACCGGCACCGGCGTTCTGATCAGGGCTCTCGAGCCGCTCGAAGGCATCGCGATCATGCGGCGGAACCGCAGTGTCGAGCGCCTGCGCGATTTGGCGCGCGGACCGGGACGGCTGGCGATGGCGTTGCGGATCGATCGTTCGCTCGACGGGCTCGATCTTTGCCGGAAGGGCCCGCTATGGCTCGCAAGCGATAATCACCCACACGGCGAAATCGGGCAGGGCATCAGGATCGGCATTTCGAAGGACGCGGACCGGCCGCTGCGCTTTTATGTCAGGGGCAGCCCATTCGTCAGCGGTCCAAGGTCGCTCAACCGTTAAGGACGCGGCGGCCCTCCTCTTCCTGATGGAAGCCGGACGCGAAGAGACTTCCCCGCCAATTGCGCTCGGCGCGTCGCGGATGGTCGGAAGCAAAACGCCGGCGCGCTCGGCGCGTGTCTTCTGGTCGATACCGGCCAGGCCCATGGGCAGCGATCCTCGGCCAGATCCCGTGTTCATTTTTCTGGTACGTCCCGGGAATTGCAGGATAGGGTGTTTCTATCGGGGCTAGGGGGCAACGCAGTTGAAAATTTTCAGGACCTTGACGACGTCGGCATGCCTGCTGTCGACAATTTTCATGCTGACGGGCTGCGGGCACCTGATCAATAGATTGATCTGACGACGGGCCTGAGGGGCACCAGGCGCCCCATCAGGCATCGTCGCTCACCACCTTGCGCCGCTGCAGAAGCCGCGCCGCCAACCAGCACAGCATCGCCCAGGCGAAGCCCGCGCACCAGCCCGCCAGCACATCCGACGGCCAGTGTACGCCGAGATAGATGCGGCTGACGCCGACCAGAACCGCCGTCAGCACGGCGAGCGACAGAACGTAGATCTTGGTCGCCCGGCCATGCAGGAAGCGCGCCGCCAGCGAACCGAGCGTGAGGTAGGTCACCGCCGACAGCATCGCATGGCCGCTCGGGAAAGAGAGCGACGTCTCGTTGACCAGATGCGAAACGAGTTCGGGCCGGGGCCGGTCGACGCCAACTTTCAACAGGCTCGACAGAAGCTGGCCGCCGGCCACGGCGACGAAGATGAGAAGTGCGGTTCCCGGCCTGCGGATCAACAGCAGATAGACGATCGTCGCCGCCGTGATCAGCACCAGCACGCTGGTGCTGCCGAGGCTGGTGATGTCGCGCATCGCCCCTTCCAGCCATGGCGGGCCGAGCGGCACGCCGGGCTGCCCCGCCTGGCGGAAGGCAAGCAGGATCTCGGTGTCGAAGCCATGCGGCTCGGTTGTCCGCGCCAGTTCCATCAGTTCCACGAAGCCCCATAGCCCGCCGGCGATGACCAGGCCGGCCAGCAGGACCGGGAATTCGATCCGGTTGAGCAAGGTGGTGGCGGTGTCTTTCATCGGATCGGTATCGCAGCCGTCATCTCGGGTCATCGTCCTTGCAGATAGGGCCCGAGCGTGATCAGCGCCACCGCGGCGATCGCCAGCAGGATGCCGGTCGCCTGCAGCGCGTTGACGCGCTCGCCGAAGAACACCAGCGCCACGACGTTGACCGAGACCAGCTGGATGACCGCCGAGAGGCTGAACGACACCGACATGCCGAATTCGCGGATCAGCCGCAGCATGATCAGATTGCCCAGCGAGTAGAGCGCGAGCGTCAAAAGGATCTTGCCCAGGCTCGGCGCCAATCCCCATTGCTTGGCCGCGGTCGCCGCCAAAAGGAAGATGACCGTCGAAAAGCCAAGCTGCAGCAATCCCGAAAAACTCAACGTCCCGTCCCTCCTCGAAGCGGCTGCCGCCGCCTGTGCCGCGGCCCTTGTTTCCGAAGCGCGCCGGGACGTCAAGCGACCTCGTTCAAACGAAGGTCTTGGCAACGGCAAGACAGAGGCTCAATGTATCGACGCCGCCCAGCCTATCGATCGAAGGGCGGTCAGGGGCTCATGATACGCATCTTTCAGAACTTGGCGCGGCGCTGGAGCGAGCTTTCGCTCGCTGTGCAATTCCTCGTTGCCGGTGGTTTTGGCCTTCTGGTCGTCATGCTGCTGGTGGGTGCCTGGGTGACGACGCAGATCCGGGACGGCGTCACCCGCAATTCGGCCGCCACGACGGCGCTTTATGTGGACAGCGTGATCGCGCCGCTGCTGCCCGACCTGCGCAAAAGCGAGGAACTCAGCGAATCCGTCAAGCAGGCGCTCGACGAAACGCTCGGACAGGGCGCGCTCGGCAAGCGCCTGGTCTCGTTCAGGCTGTGGCGCCGCGACGGCACCGTGCTCTATTCGAAAGACTCCTCCCTGATCGGCCGCCGCTTCGATCTGAACGACCACCTGCGTTCCGCCTTCCAGGGCAACGTCGCTGCCCAGTTCGACACGTATGACGACAACGAAGAGAAGGAGCGGGCTTCGGGTGAGCCGTTGCTGGAGATCTACAATCCCGTGCGCGAACCCTGGTCCGGCGATGTGGTGGCGGTCACCGAATTCTACGAAATCGCCACCGATTTCAAAGCCACGCTGGCCTCCGCCCTGCTGTCGAGCTGGCTGATCGTGGCCGGCACCACCTTGACGGCATTCCTGCTCCTGTCGGGCATCGTGCTGCGCGGCAGCCGCACCATCGACGACCAGCGCGGAGCGCTGCGCCGCCAGGTGTCGGAGCTGCAGGACCTGGTGACGCAAAACAGCGCCTTGCGGCAGCGCGTACAGCGGGCGTCCCGCCGCGCCACCGCGCTCAATGAAAGATATTTGCGCCGTATCGGCGCCGACCTGCATGACGGGCCGGCCCAACTCGTGGCCCTGGCGGCGCTACGCATGGACAGCCCGGTGTTTACCGGCGATGACCATTGGGAGGGGAACCGCGCGACCGAGGTGGCGATGATCCGCAAGACGCTCGAGGATGCGATGCGAGAGATACGCGGCATCTGCAACGGCCTTGTCCTGCCGCAGATAGAGACGGCCGCGGCAACGGAAATATTGCGGCTGGCCGTCAAAGAGCACGAGCGCCGAACCGGAACGTCGGTGGCGCTCACGCTGCCAGGACAGTTGCCCGAACCCGGCGCTTCGGAGAAGATCAGCATCTATCGTTTCGTACAGGAAGGGCTGAACAATGCCTATCGCCACGGCCGCGGCAAGGATCAGGCGGTGGCTGCCGGAATGAAAGGCGGCCGGCTCTTCGTCGAAGTATCGGACGGCGGACCAGGCTTCGACCCGGCGGCACGGGTCGAGGGATTGGGGCTCGCCGGCCTCAGGGAGCGGGTCGAAAGCATTGGCGGCCAGTTCGAAGCCTTGACCGGACCGCAAGGCACGCGCTTGGTGATCAGTTTATCGGTTGAGGAGCAAGCATGACCGAAGCCATTCGTATCGCCATCATCGACGATCACCCGCTCTTTCGTGAAGGCGTGACGCGCAGCCTGTCGGAGATCGGCGGCTTCGAGATGGTCGGCGAAGGCGCGACCGCGCAGGACGCCGAACGCATCGCGTCGACGGCGCGGCCCGACATTCTGCTGCTCGACATCTCCATGCCGGGCGGCGGCCTGACCGCGGTTGCAGGCATCCTTGCCAACCATCCCGCCCAGAAGATCGTCATGCTGACGGTTTCGGAGGCCAATGCCGACGTGACCAAGGCCCTGAATGCCGGGGTACACGGCTATGTCCTCAAAGGTGTCGGATCGCGTGCGCTCGCCGACATCCTGCGCAACGTGGTGGCAGGCGAGAGCTATCTTTCGCCGATGCTGTCGGCGCGGCTGCTTTCCGATCTCCAGTCCCAGCAGCCTGCCGACGGCATGGCGGACCGGCTGCGGCAACTCACGGAGCGGCAGAGCGAGATCCTGCGGCTGGTGGCGGAGGGGCTCAGCAACAAGGAAGTTGCCCTGCGGCTGGATCTGCAGGAGAAGACCGTCAAGCACCATATGACCGGAGTGCTGTCGAAACTCAACGCGCGAAACCGCACCGAGGCGGCCCTGATGATGCGTGAGTTTCGTGACCGCGACCGGAACCGCGCATAGACGCCATCGCTATGCCGGCGCCATGGGGGAAACCGCGCGAGGATCGATAAAAACGAGGTCACCTCCGCCGGGGGCGGCGGAGGTGACATGCGAAGCCGGCCGTTGCCTGTTGACCAGCTTCACAAGGCCCGGATTCACAAAGCCTTAAGACGTTTGACATCGGCCGGCGTGGCCGGGCGGTCGACGATCGTTCGGTCGAGCGCATCCTGCATTCTGAAACGGCCGTTCTCGATCTTTTCCGTCAAGCCGTCCGGGTGCTCGACCGTGATCGTGCTGCCATTGATGTCGACCTTGTCGCCGGTCGCGGCGTTGACATGGCTGCCGCTCTGGCCCTTGCCGGAGGCGGCGCCGCCTTTTCCGGAATTGCCGCCGCTATTGCCGTTGCCGTTCCCGCTGTTGCCATTGCCGCTGTTGCCGCCGCTATTGCCACCACCGTTGCCGCCGCCACTACCGCCGCCGTTGCCACCGCCATTACCACCGCCGTTGCCACCGCCATTACCGCCGCCATGGCCACCGCTGGCGGCCTGTGCGCTGGCGGCGTCGATTCCAAAGGCGGAGCCGTGAAAGGCAATCTGATAGGGGGCAAGAGTCAGCGCCAGGAAAGCCGCCGATCCGAGCGTCAGCCGTCGGCAACGGGCCGTGATCGATCCGTACATCCTGATCTCCGTCGATTGAGCCGGCGTGCCCATCCCAACGTTGCAGTGCAACCAACATCGCCGAAAGACGTGGTGACCGGAAGCGACCTCCGACCGTTGCGTTTGTCACCCAAGACCTTTGCAAGCGCAAGCTTGGACTAAAGTCCCATATCGCATGCCTGAGAACCCGCCTCGCGGGCAATGGAGCGGCCGCGCCGCGCATCACCGCCGACGGGGAGACAACAGCCGTCGAGCCTGAAGGTCACCTCGAGCGGGAGTGGCGGCGGTGACGGAGAGGACCCCCTTGCCTGGCCGGTTCAAGAACCCATTTCGCGGCTCCCCGGCAGATGCGGACACGGCCGCCTTGCCGGCCTTCGTGGAATGTCGTTAAAAGCGACTTGCCGTGTCACGAAAATGTGACCGGCCGACTGTAAGGGGTCGAAAGACACAAGCTCCAGCCACTCCAAAGCCAGAGGCCCCAATGACCGAACACCGCGCCCCCGACGCCAAATTCCGCACCAGCCTGCTCGAGGAAAACGACGGACCGGCCATCAATCCCACCGACAACCGCACCATGGGCGAGATCATCGCCGCGCGGTTTTCGCGCCGGGGTTTCCTGAAGGGATCGCTCGCCGTCTCGGCGATTGCCGCCACCGTCAGCCCGCTGGCACTTGTCAGCGCCGACGAAGCCCGTGCCGCGGACGGCTCCGCCTTCAAATTCGACGAACTCGAGGCCGGCATCGACGACAAGCACCATGTCGCGCCGGGCTATGACGCCGACGTGCTGTTGCGCTGGGGCGATCCGCTGTTTGCCGATTCGCCGGAGTTCGATCCGGCCAAACAGTCGGCCGAAGCCCAGGCGAGGCAGTTCGGCTACAACAACGACTATGTCGGCTATATCCCGATCGACGGTTCCGCCGAGCATGGCCTGCTGGTGGTCAACCACGAATACACCAATCCGCATCTGATGTTCCCCGGCATCGTCAAGATCGTCGACAAGGACGGCAAGAAGGCGGCCGAAGTGGCGCCGCTCAGCAAGGAGCAAGTCGATGTCGAGATGGCCGCGCATGGCGGCACCATCGTCGAGATCCGCAAGGTCTCGGGAAAATGGCAAGTGGTGCGCGACGGCAAGCTCAACCGCCGCATCACCTCGAACACCGAAATGACCCTGTCGGGCCCGGTCGCCGGCCATGACCGCGTCAAGACCAATGCCGATCCATCGGGCACCAAGGTCATCGGCACCATCAACAACTGCGCGGGCGGCGTCACGCCCTGGGGCACCTATGTGATGTCCGAGGAGAACATCCACGGCTATTTCTCCGGTGAACTGCCGGAGGGCCACAAGGAGGCCGCCAACTACAAGCGCCTCGGCATCCCTGAAGGCGCTTACGAATGGGGCGCGCATTACGACCGCTTCAACCTGGCCAAGGAGCCTAACGAGGCCAACCGCTTCGGCTGGATCGTCGAGGTCGACGTCAACGATCCGACTTCGACGCCAAGGAAGCGCACGGCCATGGGCCGCTTCAAGCACGAGGGCGCCGAATCGATCGTCGCCAGGGATGGCCGCGTCGTCTTCTATCTCGGCGACGACGAGCGCTTCGACTATGTCTACAAGTTCGTCACCAAGGGCACCTTCAATGCCAATGACCGCGCCGCCAACAAGGACCTGCTGGACGACGGCACGCTGCATGTCGCCAAGTTCGCCGAGGACGGTTCGGTGGAATGGCTGCCGATCGTCTTCGGCCAGGGGCCGCTGACGGCCGAAAACGGCTTCGCCGGCCAGGCCGACGTGCTGATCGAAACGCGCCGCGCCGCCGACCTGCTCGGCGCCACCAAGATGGACCGCCCGGAGGACATCCAGCCCAATGCCGTCAACGGCAAGGTCTATGTCATGCTGACCAACAATTCCAAGCGCAAGGCCGACCAGGTCGACGCCGCCAACCCGCGCGCCGAAAATGCCTTCGGCCACATCATCGAAATATCGGAAGAGGGCGGCGATTTTGCCGCTGCCAAAGGCAGGTGGGAAGTGCTGCTGAAATGCGGCGATCCCTCGGTGGCCGATGTCGGCGCCACCTTCTCGACGGCGACGACGGCCAATGGCTGGTTCGGCATGCCCGACAATTGCGCGATCGATTCGGCCGGGCGCCTGTGGGTCGCCACCGACGGCCAGGGGCCGAAGGCCACCGGCCGCACCGACGGCCTGTGGGCGGTCGACACGGAGGGATCGGCGCGGGCGACCTCGAAATTGTTCTTCCGCGTGCCGATCGGCGCCGAAATGTGCGGCCCGCTGTTTGCGCCCGACGACCAGACCGCCTTCGTCGCCGTCCAGCATCCGGGCGACGGCGGCGAGGACTGGGAAGCGTTCGGTCGCCCATCCTATTATGAGGATCTGTCGACCCGCTGGCCGGATTTCAAACCGGACATGCCGGTACGGCCGGCGGTTGTCGCGATTACGAAACAGGGTGGCGGCAAGATCGCTGTCTGATATCAGGCGCCGGTTTGTAATTGCGGGATAGGCCTCGGCGATCCGGGGCCCATCCGGCCTGAACCGTTCAAGCCTCGGGAAAGATTGGCAATTTAGGAATGGCGCCCTAACTCTTCCTTCAGGAGACCGCCATGCCTAAGTCCGTTTATGACCGTGGCCTGCTCAAACCCGATGATATCGCCAGGCTGCAACGCGTGTTCGACGAGGCCTGCCGACGGCGCGAAGCGCGTCCCGAATCCACCGAGGCGCGCGAGTTGGCTCTCACCCTGCTTGCGCTCCACAATGCCGGCATGGTCGACGAGGACATGCTGATGGAAGCCGTCGGTTTCCGGCGGCTGGAATCGAAATCGGCGTGAACGCCAGGGGCAAGGAACTGCTCGGGCTTTTTGGGGTGGCCGGTTCCTGGCGGAATGCCGTTTCACATTTTCCTGGGGTCGCTCTATCTGGCACGCTGAGCGACAGCCACATTGATCGTGCTTCTAAGTCTGAAGCCGATGGATTCGTACAGCTTTATCGCGCCTGTGTTGGTGGCATATGCGTGAAGATAAGGGATTTCGCCGCGGGCTAAAATCTGATTCGCGACGAACACGGACAACAGCCGGCCGAGGCCGGCGCCGCGAAATTCCGGATGCGAACACACGCCGCTGAGTTCGCTATAGCCAGGCTGCTTCATGCGCTCGCCGGCCATCGCCACCAGCCTGCCCTCAACCTTCACGCCCCAGAAGTCGCCGAGGCTCAGCGCCCCTGACGTGAACGGGCCGGGCTTGGTGAGCGTGGCCAGTGCCAGCATCTCGGCCACATCATCGTGCGTCAGGCGCTGCACGCGCTCATCAGACACGGCCTGCACCGGCGCGTCGGCAAGCATCTGAACGGCGGTTGCCGACAGTGTTGCCGAGAGACCGGTCGGAAGGACAATCGCGTCGGCCTGTAGCATGATCACGCTTTCGCTTGAATCGACAAGGTCCGCCAATGACTGCAGGCTTTCGGCATCGTCCGCTGCGGTGGCGGCGAAGAGGGCGATCGACGGCTGGTAGCGCCTGGCGAGCTTGCCGCCTTGCGCGAAAGCCCGATGCCGCGTCTCCAGTGCGCTCCAGACGGGCCGGTCGAGAACATGTTTCATTGCGCTGCGCCTTTTTTCACGCGTCGATCGAGCGGGGCCATGGCCAGGCCGTCCTCGATGGCGGCGAGTTGATCGAGAAGCGGCCCCGAAAGATCCCGGCACAGATCCGCGACGGCGCGCTCGATGCGCGGCCAGACGTCCTGCTTCGCAACGTCGACCAGGCGCTGGCCCTTCCTGGTCAGCGAGACCATCTTGCGCCGCTGGTCGCCGTCCGACTGGGTGGCTTCGACCAGGCCCAACTCGGCCAGAAGCGACACGCTTCGCGTCACGCCGGGCTGCGTGAGCCCGAGCGACTGCGCCAGTTCGCCGACAGCCAATGGCCCCAGCCTGTCGAGCGCGGCCAGCAACGGGTACTGACTCGACTGAAGCGGAACCTCCAGGCCATCGAGCACGCGCTGCGCATCGGCCTGCAATTGCTCGCCTATGCGCTTCAGCCGGCTGCCCAGGCAGAGATATCCAAGGGATTGCAGAACATCTTCCATGATCAACCTGTTCGATGCATAATCATAACATGTTATATAACAAGGCAAGCGAATAGGTCAAGGCGATGGCGGGCTGACGAATACCCGGTGTTTTCCGTCGCCTCGACCTTAGTCAGCCCGACGCGGCGGATGCGGGGAAGGAGCCGGCAATTCGCCTGGTGATCGCCTTGGCCAGTATGGCGGCATTGGCGAAACAGCCGCGAATGCTCGGCCGCATGCCGGTGAACCAGAGGCCCGGCAGTTTCGGATCGGCCTCGCCGCCGTTGAAGAGCGGAACGCCCTTGTTGTCGAGCACGCCGAGATTGCCGACCATGCTCTCCAGCCCGGTGCGGTAGCCCGTCGCGGCAATGACGATGTCGGGATGGACCAGGCTGCCATTGGCGAGGATCACGCCGTCGCGGGTGAACTCCCGTATCGCCGGCACCACGACGATCTTGCCCGATTTGATGGCGTCGACGGCGCCGTCATCGGCGGCGATCGCGGTGTAGTCCGAGGTCAGGCGGCTGACGCCGCCCGACGGCGCGGGCGGCATGCCGAATTTGGTGAGGTCCCCGAAAACCAGGCGCTGTGTCGCCGCGATCACCGCATCGGCAATGCGGGTCGGCAAGCGCGCCATGAGCGGCGAAAGCCGGTGCACGGCAATCTTGCCGATCCGCTTGGGCAGAAGGGCGGGGCCGTTGCGGGCCGACAGCCAGATCGCGGACGTATCCACGTCGGCCAGATGATTGAGCGCGTCGAAGCCCGAATTGCCGGCGCCGACGACCAGCACCTTCTTGCCGGCATAGGTCGTCGCGTCGCCAAAATCCGCCGAATGGACGATCCGGCCCGCGAAGGCCTGCATGCCCTTCCACTGCGGCGTGAAGGGCTGCCTGTCGCGGCCGGTGGCGACGACGACATGACGCGCCAGGCGCGAGCCGGCGCTGGTGCGTATGGCCCAATGATCGCCCCTGAAGACGATGGTCTCGACGGCAACGCCAAACTCCACCGGCAGGCGGTTCGTCTCCCTGAAATCGTTCATGTGGCGGATGACGACCTCCCTTGGCGGAAAGGCGGGTGTACCCGTGGGATAGGCAAGGCCGGGCAGCGTCGAGAGATCGCGGTGGGTGTTGAGACGCAGCTGCCGGTGCCGCCGATGCCAGGGCTCGGCCAGCCGGCTTTCCTTTTCCAGGATCGACGTCGGCACGCCGGCCTTCATCAAAGCCTGTGCGACAGCCAGTCCGGCGGCGCCGGCGCCAATGACGATTGCCGGCTCGACCGCCGCCACCTGTTCCATCATCTGTCTGGTTGTCGTATCAGCCATTCATTCTTCGGTCCCATTCAACCACTATAGCATCCCCGCAACGCTCGCAGGGCGCTGTAACCGTCTGATCGCGGGCAGGATCCCCCGATACAGCGGATCGGCAGCGATTTTCGAGGCCCGCGCCAAGCTGCGGCTGCGCTCCGGAGCATTCCACCGCCACGCCGGCCGGAGCCGATTGCCGGCTTCTGTCCCAATACATCGCGCCCTATATGGCATATCGGCGGCATCGGCGATAATCAGGTCGCGGCAATGTGATTGATTCGAGGTCCGGGGGCGGATCCCGTTACCGACGCAGGAATTCGAAACCGGCAACCGATTTCGGCTTCCCGCGAAAAAACAAGGCGCCGTGGCGCGTCCTGCGTGTCGACAGACACGTCGCGCCACAGACGGCACGCGGAAATCTCGACCATGCCCTCCTTGCGGATCTATTTCGACAAAATCCTCGAGGGCGCCTCGCCCAAGGTCGAGCGCCAGGAACTGACGCATGTCGAACGCCTGGCGATCGTGCGCCGCTACGGCGATTTCTCGCTCGCCTATTCCACCGCCGTGCAAGCGAAGCTCTCCTATTTTGGCGACGCCGACGGCTACATCGCCTTCGGCACCAAGATGAAGCATCATTTCGCGCTTGGCGACCCGGTGGCGGCGCCGGCCCGGCGGCCCGACTACATCAGGCGCTTCGTCGAGACCGCCGGCGACCCGTGGTTCGTGCAGATCGGCGAAGAGACCGCACGCGTGCTGGCCGGGCTCGGCTACAAGGTCAACCGGCTGGGCATCGACACTCGCCTTGTCCTGCCCGAACATGATTTTTCCGGCAAGCGCAATGAGACCGTGCGCTATTCCGAACGCTGGCTTTTAAAAAAGGGCTTTTCGTTCGACGAGGACAAACGCACGATCCATCTCGACGAGATACAGCGGCTCTCCGACAATTGGCGCGGCGACCGCATCGTCAAGCGCTGGGAAATGGGGTTCCTCAACCGTCCGTTTTACGATCAGCTCGGCACCGACATGCGCCGCTTCGTCCTGCATGGCCCGGACGGCGACCTTATTGCGTTGCTCGATTTCGATCCGATATGTCGCGACGGCAAGATCATCGGCTACACCACAGCCTTCAAGCGCAAGCATATCGATGCCTCGCCGCACGCCGAGATCGGCCTGACCAAATTCGCGGTCGACCGTTTTCGCGAGGAAGGCATCTCAGTGGTCACGCTTGGCCTGTCGCCGCTTGTCGACGTGATCCCGAGCGGGTTTGCCGAAAGCGATTTCTGGCGCAACACCTTCCAGCGCGCCTATTCGTCGCCATGGGTCAACCGCCGCAGGTTCAACCTGCAGGGCCAGGCGGCCTTCAAGCGCCGTTTCCATGGCGTCGAAGAGCCGGTCTATGTCGCCTTCCGCGAAGGGACCTATATCGAGATGCTGGGGCTGCTACGGCTGGTCAAGGCCATTTGAACTCTACAGGGCTTGGGTTCCTCGCCCTCACTTCGGTCTACGCTATGCAAACATTTTCTGTGATTGGCGTGACTGATCGGCCCGAGGCTTGATTGCCACGTGGTTCCCCAATCCGTCGCTGCTTCGCAGCGCCACCTTTCCCCCCTCCGGAGGGAAAGGAAGGGAGCTTCGCTGGACGAGCGTTGACAGCAAAAAGCTTGGCGTCCTTCCTCTCCCCCGTCGATCGGGGGAGAGGTGGCTCGGCGAAGCCGAGACGGAGTGGGGGTCGACCAGCGCAGCATAAGACAATGCATTCGCCAGGCCGCCATGCACGCTATCGCCAAACACCAGCCGCCTCAATTCCTCAGCCGATAACCCGTCCGGAAGATCCAGGCGACGATCGCTATGCAGACGGCCAGGAACACCAGCGTCATGCCGAGGCTGACGCCGACCGAGACGTCGGCCTTGCCGTAAAAACTCCAGCGGAACCCGCTGATCAGATACACCACCGGGTTGAACAGCGTGATCGTCTTCCAGATGCCGGGCAGCATGTGGATCGAATAGAAGCTGCCGCCGAGGAAGGTCAGCGGGGTGACGATCAGCAGCGGCACCAGCTGCAGCTGCTCGAAACTTTTAGCCCAGATGCCGATGATGAAGCCGAACAGGCTGAAGGTCACCGCCGTCAGGATCAGGAAGGCGAGCATCCAGAACGGGTGTTCGATGTGCAGCGGCACGAACAACGAGGCGGTGGCCAGGATGATCAGGCCGAGGATGATCGATTTGGTGGCCGCGCCGCCAACATAGGCGATGACGATCTCCAGATAGGAGACCGGCGCCGACAGAAGCTCGTAGATCGAGCCGACGAATTTGGGAAAGTAGATGGCGAAGGAGGCGTTGGAGATAGACTGCGTCAGAAGCGACAGCATGATCAGCCCCGGCACGATGAAGGCGCCGTAGCTGATGCCGTCGATCTCGGTGATGCGCGAACCGATGGCCGAGCCGAAGACGACGAAATAGAGCGATGTCGAGATGACCGGCGAGACGATGCTCTGCAGCACGGTGCGAAAAGCACGTGCCATTTCCATCCGGTAGATCGCCCATACAGCCCGGAGGTTCATGGCTCCCTCCTCACCAGATTGACGAAGATCTCCTCGAGCGAAGAGTTTTGCGTGTCGATGTCGCGGAACTGGATGCCGCCGGCCTCTAGATCGCGGATCAGCGAGGCGACGCCCGGCCGCTCGGCCTGGTTGTCATAGGTGTAGGTCAGTTGCCCGCCATCCGGCGACAGCTCCAGCGCATAGTGCGAGAAGGCTTCCGGGATCGTCGTCAGCGGATTGCGCAGCTCCATCACCAGCCGCTTGCGGCCGAGCTTGCGCATCAGTTCGGCCTTGTTTTCGACCAGGATGATCTCGCCGCGGTTGATGACGCCGACGCGGTCGGCCATCGCCTCGGCCTCCTCGATGTAGTGGGTGGTGAGGATGATGGTGACGCCGTCCTCGCGCAGGCGGCGCACCATCGCCCACATGTCCTGGCGCAATTCGACATCGACGCCGGCAGTCGGCTCGTCGAGGAACAGGATGCGCGGCTCATGCGACAGCGCCTTGGCGATCATCAATCGCCGCTTCATGCCGCCCGAGAGCGTGATCGCCTTGGCGTCCTTCTTGTCCCACAGCGACAGGTCCCGCAGCACCTTCTCGACAAAGGCGTGGTTTGCCGGCTTGCCGAACAGGCCGCGGCTGTAATTGACCGTCGCCCAGACGCTCTCGAAGGCGTCGATGGTCAGTTCCTGCGGCACAAGGCCGATCAGGCTGCGTGCGGCGCGGTAGTCCTTGCCGATGTCGTGGCCGTCGACGGTGACCGTGCCGGTCGAGCGGTTGACGATGCCGCAGACGATCGAGATCAGCGTCGTCTTGCCGGCGCCATTGGGGCCGAGCAGCGCGAAGATCTCGCCGCGCTGGATGTCGAGATTGACTTCCTTGAGCGCCGCGAAG
The DNA here is from genome assembly GCF_000176035.2 of Mesorhizobium opportunistum WSM2075. Classification (NCBI taxonomy): domain Bacteria; kingdom Pseudomonadati; phylum Pseudomonadota; class Alphaproteobacteria; order Hyphomicrobiales; family Phyllobacteriaceae; genus Mesorhizobium; species Mesorhizobium opportunistum. The sequence continues at coordinate 894,335 of NC_015675.1, forward strand.
CCGGTGGCGTAGGTCTTGGAGACCCCGGAAATGGACAGGATGGAGGGCATGGGTGAAAAAGGCTGCTTGAAAGAGGTTCCCTGATATAGGCCGAATGTCGTTGCGTGCAACCGGAAGTCAATGGCGCTGCTGACAGTTCTGGACAAAGACGCGCCGTCGCATCGGCCATGACCTGTGTTTTTCTGCACGTCGTTCTCCCAAACCGAGATCGTTTTGGGGCGGCATGCATTAGCAAGACAGTGCCGGCCCGGGCGAGCCAGCAGTGGATGCGGCTGGACAGTGCCTGTTCGTGCGAAAGGAGCTTCCGGTCCAACACTCGCTGGCTGTTCTTGACGTAGAATTTGCCGTCAGCCGCCAGCTTGCCAAGCGCCGCCGATCGGCGTGTGCGCGAAGCCGTGATCAGTCTGAAGATGCGCAAGTTCGCGCACGCGCCTGGCGAGGTACCGGAAACGATGGCGTAGAGCCGCATGCGTCATATTGGCGGGGCGCTGCGGCGTTCCGCCTCGCGGCGGGACGCCGCTTTGACCGACCGGCGCGACGGGCCTATCCTTCGCGAATATTGGAAGCAGCCGGAGCCTGCCATGGACCCGCTCATACTGTCGCGCATGCAGTTCGGCGCGAATATTTCGTTCCACATATTGTTTCCCGCGATCACCATTGCGCTTGGCTGGGTGCTGCTGTTCTTCAAGCTGCGCTACAACGCAACCAATGATTCCGCCTGGATGCGGGCCTATTTTACCTGGGTGAAGGTGTTCGCGCTGTCATTCGCCATGGGCGTGGTCTCGGGCGTCACCATGAGCTTCCAGTTCGGCACCAACTGGCCGGGCTACATGGAAACGGTCGGCAACATCGCCGGGCCGCTGCTGGCTTACGAGATCCTCACCGCCTTCTTCCTCGAGGCGGCCTTCCTCGGCATCATGCTGTTCGGCTTCCGCCGCGTGTCGAACCGCATCCACACGCTGGCGACGGTGCTGGTGGCCGGCGGCACCACCGTCTCCGCCTTCTGGATCATCGCGCTCAATTCCTGGATGCAGACGCCGAGCGGCTTCGAGATGATCGACGGCAAGGCGCACGCCGTCGACTGGTGGGCGATTGTCTTCAATCCGTCGATGCCATACCGGCTGGTGCACATGCTGCTGGCGTCTGGCCTGACGGTGTCGTTCCTGATCGCCGGCCTTTCGGCGCTGCGCTACCTCTATGGCGACCGTTCGGAATCGATGTGGAAGGCGCTGCGCACCGGCGTCTTCACCGCGGCGATCCTGATCCCGATCCAGATCCTTGCCGGCGACCAGCATGGGCTGAACACGCTGGAACACCAGCCGCAGAAGATCGCCGCGATGGAGGCCAACTGGAACACCGGGCCCAACGTGCCGCTGGTCCTGTTCGCACTCCCCGACGAGGCGGCAAAGGAGAACAAATTCGAGATCACGATTCCGGATGGGGCGAGTCTGATCTTGCGGCACTCGACCAGCGGCGTGGTGCCGGGGCTGAACGACTATCCCGGCAATCATCCACCGGTCTTTCCGATCTTCTGGAGCTTCCGCATCATGGTCGGCACCGGCATTTTGATGCTTGTCGTCTCCTGGTCGGCCGCCTTCTTCCTCAAGCGCCGTCACAGCCTGCCGAAACCGCTCGCCTTGCTGATGGTGCCGATGGCGCTGTCGGGCTGGCTGGCGACGCTGGCCGGCTGGTACACCACAGAGATCGGCCGCCAGCCCTGGCTGGTGACGGGCGTGCTGAAGACCGCCGATGCCGTCGGTCCGGTCGCCGGCAGCCATGTCGCGCTGACGCTCGCCATCTATCTCATTCTCTACGTGCTTTTGCTGATCGCCTATCTCGGCGTGCTGGTGCATCTGGCGCTGAAGGCGGCGAAGGACGGCGATAGATCGCCGCTGCCGGGCGTGCTCAACGCACCGATGTCGCAGCCGGCGGCGGGGGAGTGAGAAAATGACCTATGACTGGCCAACCCTGCTTCCCCTGATCTTCGCCGGCCTGATGGGCCTCGCCATCCTGATCTACGTCATCCTCGACGGTTTCGATCTCGGCATCGGCATCCTGTTCGCAGCCGCCGAGGATGCCGAGCAGGACACGATGATCGCCGCGATCGGTCCGTTCTGGGACGCCAACGAGACCTGGCTGGTGCTGGCCGTCGGCCTGCTGCTGGTCGCTTTCCCGATGGCGCATGGCGTCATCCTGACCGCGCTCTACATTCCGGTGTTCGTGCTTCTGGTCGGGCTGATCCTGCGCGGCGTCGCCTTTGATTTCCGCGCCAAGGTGCCGACCGAGCGCAAGCACCGCTGGAACCGGATTTTCTTCCTGGGATCCATCATCGCCTCCCTGGCGCAAGGCTATATGCTGGGCGTCTATGTGCTCGGCCTCGATGTCGGCCTGGGCGGCATGGCGTTCGGCGTGCTGGTGGCGTTCTGCCTCGCCGCCGCCTACGCGGCGATGGGCGCGGCCTGGGTGATCTACAAGACCGAAGGCGAGCTGCAGAAGAAGGCGGTGCGCTGGCTGCGCACCGCGCTGGTGCTGACCGCGCTCGGCATGGTGGCGGTGTCGCTGGCGACGCCGTTTGCCAGCCCGCGCATCTTCGACAAATGGTTCGTCTGGCCGCAGATGCTGTATCTCTCGCCGCTGCCTATCCTGTCGGCGCTGCTGTTCCTGTGGCTGTGGCGGCAGACCTTCCATCTGCCGAAGCCCGACGACCGCCATGCGCTGACGCCGTTCCTGACCTTGGCCGCGATCTTCATGCTCGGCTTTGCCGGCCTTGCCTGGTCGTTCTATCCGTTCGTGGTGCCCGACAGACTGACCATCTGGCAGGCGGCCTCGGCGCCGGAAAGCCTGGCCATCATCCTGGCCGGCACCGTGGTCGTGCTGCCGATCATCATCTTCTATTCCTTCTATGCCTACCGTGTGTTCGGCGGCAAGGCGACGGACCTGACCTACGACTGACGCACCGGCGCCGGTTGCCGGAGTTTCAGATCAGTCCGGAATCGCGTGCCGCCGCCGTCGCCTCGCCACGGGAAATGGCGTCCAGTTTTCCCAGAACCGCCGAGACATGGTGATCGACCGTCTTCGGCGAAATGGCGAGGTGCTCGGCAATCCGCTTGTTGGAGAGGCCGCGCTCGATCAGTTGCAGCACTTCCATCTGGCGCTGCGTCAGGCCGGCGCTGTTGGCGCGCGTGGTCTGGCGCGGACCGCGCGCGATGTTGTTGACGCCGTTGCGCCGCATGATCTCGCGCACCTTATGGGCCACCGCCCCGGCGCCGAGGCGCTCGAAAATCTCCAACGCCGACCGCTGCGCCGGCTCGTCGCCCTGCATAAGCGCGAGCCCCCGCTCGAAGGAAGCGCCCATTCCGGCCCACAGATCCGCCGCCCCCCGCCAGTCGCCGCCCAGCAGCATCCGGTAGGGTTCGGCCATGCCCGTGGTGTCGCCGGGGTCGCAATCCGGCACCAGTACCTGCCGCCAGCAGGCCAGTTCGGCGAACACGGCCCGCGTCGGCGACAGGCTCTCGGCCGCGTCGATCAGGTCCAGCGCCTCATCCGTGTCGGCTTGCCCGAGCCATGCCCGCTCGGCCATCAGCAGCGCATAGGGCGCCAGCCTTTGCAGTTCCCCGCCCCTTTCCAGGAAGCGCATCATCTCCTCGAAAAGCGGCCCGGTGCCGGGGTCGCCACGCCGGACCCGCAACCTGGCCAGCGCCACCACGGCGGGATAGCGCACAAGAGCCGTCGCCTGGTCATTGGCAAGCAGGTCGAGTGCCTCGGCCTCCGCCAAATCCCATTGTCCCTGACGCAGCCGCAGCTGGGCCAGCACGCCGCGCATGTAATCGCGCCAGGTGACGAGGTCGTTTTCGACGCAGTAGTTGATGCCGCGCTCGAGCAGGGATCGCGCCTCGCTATAGCCGAGCTGGTTCATCTCGACACAGGCGCTGTTGGTGAAGGCGCGCGCCGCGTGCTCCTGAAAATTCTGCTCGATGGCGATTTCGAGGCTTTGGGCGAGGCGCTGGCGGCCGCTGGCCAGATCCAGCCATTGCTCGGCGGAGCCGACATTGTTGAGGGCGTGGCAGAAGATGTCGGGCCGGTCCAGCAGCCCGGCCAGCTTGATCGCCTTGTCTCCCAGCGACAATGCCTCGTCGAGCCTTTCGGACAGCATCGCCAACTGCGAGAGATTGGAATAGGCCATCGCCAGTTCCGGGCCGGCGGGCGCGGTTTCCAGCAACGCGACGGCCTGGGCGCCTAGCAGATCCGCGGTCTTCCGATCCCCGAGCAGATAGGCGAAGCGCGACAGGCATCTGAGGCTGTTGCCTTCCTTCAGCACGTTGCCCAGGTCCCGCTGCAGCTTGCGCGCGTGTTCCTGCGCCGCGATGGCGTCGTCGATGCGGCCGATCAGGTGGCATTCGAAGGCATATTGCTCGTAGAGCGCGGCACGCTCTTCGGCCGGCAGGCCGTCGGCCTGGCGCAAGGCGACTTCATAGTAGCCGGCGGCATCGCGATGGGCGCCAACCCTCGACGCCTCGCGCGCGGCGAGCGGCGCCAGCTCCCGCACCACCTCGAAATTGCTGGCCTCGACCGCGTGATGCACCAGACGCGCGGTGGCGATGTCTCCCCGTTCGAGCAGCGCCGACAGAGCCCGCTGGTTGAACTGCCGCCTGTGGCTGGTCGTCAGCGTCATCTCGATGGCGCGGCGGGCGATCTCATGGCGGAAAGCATAGGCATCGCCCAGATCGTCCAGCAGCCCGTTCGACACGCATTCGGCAAGCTGGCCGGCGCTGGCGACGCCGCACAGGCCCTGCAGAGCCCACGCGTCGGCACGGCGCGGAAACACCGACACCGCGTCCAGCATCGAACGCGCGCCGGCGGACAGGCGCTCGGCGCGCGCCAGCACGGCGTCGCGAACACTGGCGGGCGGCATCGTCTCGTTGTCGGCGCACAAAAGTTCGGTGACGAAAAAGGCATTGCCGGCGGTGGCCCGGTAGATGGCCTCGCCATCGCGCCCGGCGCTTGCGGCCAGCGACCGCACCGCGGCCTCGCTCAGCAACGGCACCTCGATGCGGGTAATGCTACCCGCCGGAATTTCGCCCAGCGCCCGGCGTACGCGCATCTGGCCTTCGCTGCGGTCGGTGCGCGCCGTCAGGAGCAGCAGGATGTGGGTGTTGGCAATCCGCCGGCCGAGGAACCTGATGAAATCGAGGGTCGCGTCGTCGGCCCAGTGCAGGTCCTCGATCACCAGCAATGTCGGCCGGGCCTTGCTCTCGAACACTGCGAGGGCGTCGGAAAACAGGGGCAGTCTTTGGCCCTGCCGGGCATCGATCGCCTGCGGCAGCGGCCATTGCGCCTCGCGCGCCAGATCGTAGAGCGGGCCAAGCGGATCGGGGATCGACAGGTCCTCGCACGCGGAGCGCAGGATGCGCGCCCGCTCGCCGGCATCGGCGATGAAGGCCTCGACAAGCGCCGACTTGCCGGCGCCCGCCTCGCCCGACAAGGCCGCTACGTGGCCGTGGCCGCGCATGGCTTCCGCCAACAGGCCGTCCAGGTGCTCCAGCTGTGTCTGCCGTTCCAGAAGCATCATTATCCGCTCGATTGTGGCCTGACTTGCCGTCGTGTCGCGTTCAGCCACCACTATAGGTGGGTTCGGTATCCGCTGTGTGGCTCCGGACAACCAACGTTGCAAACATGGGGAATCGTCCCGGCAAATATGGGGAATGGTTCCGATGCGCGGGTTTGGCGAGCGTGATCAAAGGCCCCAGCGCTCGAAACCGAGTGTCAAATCCATGAAAAAGGGAAACCCGATATGCCTCGCTATGTTGTTGAACGTACTTTTCCGGATGGTCTCAACGTGCCGATGAATGAAGCCGGCGCCGATGCGATGGGCGGCGTCATCATGCGCAACGCCGAGAAGGGCGTCACCTGGGTGCAGTCCTTCGTTTCGGCCGACAAGAAGCAGAGTTTCTGCGTCTATGACGCGCCCTCCCCGGAGGCGATCCGCGCCACCGCCCAGAAGAACATGCTGCCGGTCGACAAGATCACGGAGGTGCGGGTTCTTGACCCTTACTTTTACCGTTGATGCCGACAATGAGCATCCAACTGCCCTTCGCGGTTATGGCGGCTTGCCTGACCACGCGTCCAGCGAGGTGGGGGCGGCCTCGAGGCCGGTCGGACGCGGCCCATTACTGGGCCGCGTTCTCCGGCGGCTCGCCTCGTTGCTGTTGCCACCATTGCGCCCGCGCCGGCGCCGCTTGCCTCCGCAGGGCGACTATCTGAGACGCGACATCGGCCTGCCGGAGCTCGTGGAGCTGCCGCAATACTGGGACTTCACCCGGTTCGACCGCTGATCCAGCCAGATCCGATTTCGCAGCAGGAGCGGCAGGCCGCTCCTGTGCACCCTCAACAATGAATGGAGAGAAAATGAACATCCATCTGTGGACCAAGCACCTCATCAACCTGTCGGTCCTGTCGATCGCGGCAACGGCGGCGAGTGCCCATGACAGCGGCGGGCTCGATGCGAAGGTGCGGGCGGCCAACAGCCGCTTCGAGAGCGTCTTGACCGCCGTCGGCGAAGGCTACGCGCCGATCCCTTGCGCCAGCGGCATCACCGGCGGCGCCATGGGCATCCATTATGTCAACGCGGCCTACCTGAAGGACGATGCCGTCGATCTGGCAAAGCCCGAGGCCGTGATGTACGAGCCGATGGCCAACGGCAAGCTGCAGCTGGTGGCGGTGGAATACATCACCTCGAAAGGGCCGGCCTCGCTCGAAGGCCAGCTGTTCAACTTCAACAGCGCGCCCAACCGCTATGGCCTTGGACCGTTCTACGAGCTGCATGTCTGGGCGTGGAAGAAGAACCCGACCGGCACCTTCGCCGACATGAACCCGAACGTGTCGTGCGACGCGGTGACGATGAGCGACTGAACCGGAATGCCGGCATCGCGCCCGGCTCCATCACTTGTCTGACGCTTTTCCTGGAATTGCTTCAGCCCTGGTGTGGGACGATCCCAAGCGTGCCCACGCCAGGCCAAGGACCGATCGGCGTCAGCCCATATACTGGGCTGGGGGCGGGTGGCCTACCGGTTGGTCCCGGGGGCGCGGGGAGTGTTAGCTCCCCGCGCAAACTTTTCACCTGTTGCCTGCAAACCGCTGGATGCCTCAGTTGCTGGCGGCCTGCACCAGCACCGGCTTCTCGCTGTAAAGATTGGGAAACAGCGCCTTCAGGTTCGCCACCTTGGGCAGATCGTTGTAGACGATGTAGGGATAGGTCGGGTTCAGCGTCAGGAAGTCCTGGTGGTAGTTCTCGGCCGGGTAGAAGGTCTTGCCGGTCTCGATCGTGGTGACGATCGGCTTGGGATACAGCTTGGCCTGGTCGAGCTGGGCAATGTAGCTCTGCGCGATCTTCTTCTGCGCATCGTTTTCGGCGAAGATCGTCGAGCGGTACTGGGTGCCGGAATCCGGACCCTGGTAGTTGAGCTGCGTCGGGTTGTGGGCGACCGAGAAGTACACCTGCAGCAGCTGGCCATAGGTGACCTTCGACGGGTCGTAGGTGATCTCGACGGATTCGGCGTGGCCGGTGCGGCCGGAGCCGACCGTCTCGTAGACGGCGTCGTCCTTGGCGCCGCCGGTGTAGCCGGAAACGGCCATGCTGACGCCCTTGACGTGCTGGAACACGCCCTGCACGCCCCAGAAGCAGCCGCCGGCGAAGATTGCCTTTTCGCTGCCGCCGGCGGCCTTCTCGTCCATTGCGGGCGGCGGGATCACCACGGCGTCCTCCGCCGAGACGGCCGGCGTCAGCCAGAAGGTGGCGCCCGCCGCGGCGAGCGCCAGCGCTGCCAGCGCGCCCCTGGCAAAGCCGATCGAACGGTTCCTGGTATTGATCATGGTTGCACTCCTTTTGGCTTGCATTGGGACCAGTCTATTGGATCAGATACGACGGCGCGATCCGTGAGTTGCGGAATGGGCTCACATTCATGTGCGCCATGCACTTGCCGGACATGCACTTTACGAGAACTCCAGGGACTGTCCCCGGCTGGACAGGGAGCCCGCCAGGGACAGCGGCCACGGCCAATGTTCAGTTGGCCGGAGCCATGGCATCCGCCGCCGGCTTCATCGCGTCGGCAGCGGGTTTCATGGCGTCCGCCGCAGGCTTCATCGCATCCGCTGCCGGCTTCATGGCGTTGGTGGCCATCGGATCGGCCGGCTTCATCGCATCGGTTGCCGGCTTCATGGCGTCGGCCGCGGGCTTCATCGCATTGGCGGCCGGCTTCATCGCGTTGGTGGCGTCGTCGGCGCGGGCGATGCCGCCGGCCAGCAGCGCCGTCGAGCACAAAGCGAGAGCGAGCGCCGGCAGCGTCAAGCGGGAAAGAACGGTCATGGTGGTCTCCTTGGGTGGGCTCGCGCTTTGGCGGCCGGGGTCTTGCGGCGCCGCTCGTGCGGCGTTGCGCAAATTCTGCGGGAGCGGGATCTTCGCTCCGGTGAACTCTAATTGGTCGCCGCGGCCAGGATCGGCCCGCCGCCCGGCGATTGCACCAGCACGGCGGTGCTCAAGCCGCCCGAAGCCGCCGGTAGATCGAGCGCTGTGGCGTCGCCGGTCCAGCTGCCCAGCCTTGTCAGCGCATGCACGACATTGGCGTGGGGCAGCGTGCGGCCGGTGTTTTCGCCGCGCGCCACCGGCACCTCGACGACGCCCTTGGTGTAGCGCACCAGCCAGACATCGGCCTTGCCGCCCGGCACCGAACCGGCGCCGATCACGGCCTTGCCGCCATCGAGCGACAGCGACGGGCCCTTGGTGTGGCCGGCGCTGGAGATCAGACGCTGGATTTCGCCGGACGCGGCGCCGACGCCATCGGCATGGCCATTGACCACCACTTGCGGCGTGAACGGCCCGTCGCGACCGAGCGCCGGCTCGTAGCGGACCTGGCGCTGGGTGAATTCCTGCCTGCCGAACGTGTCCTTCCAGCCGAGATAGTCCCAGTAGGTGACGTTGAAGGACAGCGCCAGCACACCGGGCTGGTCCTTGACCTTGATGAGGTTGGCGTTGGCCGGCGGGCAGGAGGAACAGCCCTGGCTGGTGAACAGCTCGACCACGGTGAGCGGCTGCGCGGCCGCCGCACCGAGGCTAGCCGCGAGCGCAAGCGCACCCAGGCTGGACAACAGGGCGAACCTTCCGGCTGGTGATCTCGGCATCGACTTTGCTCCGTGGGGACGGCGCTGCGATGCGCCGCCGATATCCCCACTTCGCCGCCCTCCGCCGCTTCGTTACAGCGCTCACCGGTTTGTGATCGGGAGGCGCCTCTCTGGGGCACCGGAGATTGGCGAAGGCGCAGCAGCAGCCGATCTCCCCCCTTGAGGGGGAGATCGGCTGTTTCCTACTGCGTCAGTGCCGTGGCCGAGGGCCGCTTGTTGAAGTCGCATTTGCCGGTGACGTTGTAGAAGAAGTCGGCGTTGCTGACAGGCGCCGGGACCGGGTTGCCGCCGTCTTCCCAGGCCTGGTAGCTTGTCGCGCCGCAGGGCACGATGCTGAAGATATCGACGGTCTGACCGGTCGCGGTCTCGGTCAGACTGTTCGCGTATGCCCCGTTGTAGAGCCGGTTGGATGTCGCCGGATCGTTCGACATCAGCTTCTTCGGGTTACCCGACGGCACGTCCATCTGCAGATAGAGGCCGCCCATCGTGCTGACATCGACCGCCGCGCCGGCGCTATTGGCCGGATACATCGTATCGACACAGTAATATTTCGTGCCGCTCGCGTCGGTCTTGAGGGTCACGCCGGTGGGCGGGTTGTTGCCGACGGTGCAGACCTGGTTCTGAACCAAGGTGGTGACGGTCTTCCCCGCTGAATCGGTGGTGAGGACGCTGACGTTGGTGGTGCCGTAGCCCTTGGGGTCCTTGGTGTTGCCATAGGTGTAGTCGATCGTCATCAGCGGCTTGGCTACCGCCGCACCGAATTGCGTGCCGTAGAGCGTCATCGTCTTGTTCCAGTAGCCCGACACCCCGGTGACCTTGAAGGTCGCGTTTACCAGCGACGGCGGCTTGCTGACCGCCGATACGACGGCAACCGGCACGGTGTCGATCCTGGCGATTTTCATGAAAATGGTCGGCATGGCGAAACTTGCCGTGGCCCGGGCGGTGGCGGCGGCGGTGGTGGTACCAGCCACAAAGCTGTTCAGCGTCGCGGTGCCTTGTCCGCCGTTGGCGATGAAGGAATCCTGCAGCGCCGCCTGGCGCTGCGCCAGCGTCGAGGTGGTATCCATGGTTGTGATCGACAGCAGCGCCGCATCCAGCGCCTGCTGCTGGTTGGACCGGGTCTGGACCGCGCTGGTATAGTCGACCGAGAAGCCGACGGCGGATATGATCGGCACCAGCATGAGAAAGAACAGCGGCATCATCGACCCGCTGCGTGAACGGGCGAACCCGCTGGCAACCCTGCGCATTTCGCAACCCCCAAAGGCATTAGAGACTGCGCAGGTACCATGCAGCCGGCAAACCAAGGTCTAACGCGATAGATCAAAGTTTAAGCATTCCTGGCCGCCGGGCCGGTATTGCGGGCTTTTTGGCGCGGCTCACCGCTTTGTGATCGATAGGGCAGCCCTTGGCCCGCAAGCCTTGCCGCCGCTTGCCGCCCCTGCTAAAGCGCGCGGCATGAGCACGCCCCTCGACCACATCCGCAATTTCTCCATCGTCGCCCATATCGACCATGGCAAATCCACGCTGGCCGACCGCCTGATCCAGTCCACCGGCGGGCTGGAGCTGCGCGACATGAAGGAGCAGGTGCTGGACTCGATGGATATCGAGCGCGAGCGCGGCATCACCATCAAGGCGCAGACGGTGCGGCTGAAGTACCGCGCCTTGAATGGCGAGGACTATATTCTAAACCTCATCGACACACCCGGCCATGTCGACTTCGCCTATGAAGTGTCGCGCTCGCTCGCCGCCTGCGAGGGCTCGCTGCTGGTGGTCGACGCCAGCCAGGGCGTCGAGGCGCAGACGCTCGCCAATGTCTACCAGGCGATCGACAACAACCACGAGATCGTCGTGGTGCTGAACAAGGTCGACCTGCCGGCCGCCGAACCCGAGCGCATCCGCGAGCAGGTCGAGGAGGTGATCGGCATCGACGCCTCCAACGCCGTGCTGATCTCGGCCAAGACCGGGCTCGGCATTCCCGACGTGCTGGAGGCCATCGTCCACCAGCTGCCGCCGCCGCGCGAAGGCGACGCGTCGGCGCCCTTGAAGGCGATGCTGGTCGACAGCTGGTACGACGCCTATCTCGGCGTCATCGTTCTGGTGCGCATCATCGACGGCGTGTTGAAGAAGGGCCAGACCATCCGCATGATGGGCACCGGCGCCAAATATCTTGTCGAGCGCACCGGCGTGTTCACGCCGGCCCGCATCAATGTCGACGAGCTTGGCCCCGGCGAGTTCGGCTTCTTCACCGGCTCGATCAAGGAAGTGGCCGACACCCGCGTCGGCGACACCATCACCGAGGACAAGCGGCAGACCGCGCATGCCCTGCCCGGCTTCAAGCCCGCGCAGCCGGTGGTGTTCTGCGGCCTGTTCCCGGTCGACGCCGCCGATTTCGAGGATCTGCGCGCTGCCGTCGGCAAATTGCGCCTCAACGACGCTTCCTTCTCATACGAAATGGAAACCAGTGCGGCGCTCGGCTTCGGCTATCGCTGCGGCTTCCTCGGCCTGCTGCATCTGGAAATCATCCAGGAGCGGCTGGAGCGCGAGTTCAACCTCGACCTGATCGCCACGGCGCCCTCGGTCGTCTACCGGCTGCTCCTCAATGACGGCTCGATGAAGGAGCTGCACAACCCGGCCGACATGCCCGACGTGGTGAAGATCTCGGCCATCGAGGAGCCGTGGATCCGCGCCACGATCCTGACCCCCGACGACTATCTCGGCGGCATCTTGAAACTCTGCCAGGACCGGCGCGGCATCCAGGCCGACCTCTCCTATGTCGGCAAGCGCGCCATGCTGACCTACGACCTGCCGCTCAACGAAGTCGTCTTCGACTTTTATGATCGCCTGAAATCGATCTCCAAGGGCTACGCCTCGTTCGACTATCACCTGACCGATTATCGCGAGGGCGACTTGGTGAAGATGTCGATCCTGGTCAATGAGGAGCCTGTCGACGCGCTCTCCATGCTGGTGCACCGCACGGCGGCGGAAAAGCGCGGCCGGCAGATGGTCGAGAAGCTCAAGGAGCTGATCCCGCACCATCTGTTCAAGATCCCGATCCAGGCCGCGATCGGCGGCAAGGTGATCGCCCGCGAAACCATCTCGGCGCTGCGCAAGGACGTGACCGCCAAAAGCTACGGCGGCGACGTCTCGCGCAAACGCAAGCTGCTGGACAAGCAGAAAGAAGGCAAAAAGCGGATGCGCCAGTTCGGCAAGGTGGATATCCCGCAGGAGGCGTTTATTCAGGCGCTGAAGATGGGGGATTGAGAAGCCGGTTGGCGCGCAAAGCGCGCCAAGTCATCGATCCGGTGGATCGATGACAGGCTTCGAAAGCGGGGGAGCTGCCGGAGGCAGCGGGCCCCCCGCCAGCGCTTAAACTGCGTAATAGTGCCCTAGTTTGAAATCGCTATTTCCTCAGGACACCAGGACGCGGTGTAATCGTCGGCCATAGCTTGGCGATCTGTCTACAGGCTCCGCGAATAGACCTGAGCCGGATTGCGTGGTCTGTGGCTGGGCCGATGCGCTCCCCTAGGCGGACATCGGCGACAAAGCAAAGGTCGCGGTCCGGAACGCCCATCTTCCCGTCCTGGGCTTCCAAGAGCATTTGCAGCAGAGCAACCATGTACCGGGCCATTTCACGCCGATGCTCGCCACGCCTGCGCTTGGTTTCGTCAAGCTTGCATCCATCCGGGTCGGGAGCCTTTGCGACGCGCAACAGCCCAGCACCTATGCGGTCGCGCCCACCACTCACCAAAAAATCAGGCCGGATAGAAACCAAAACACCTTCAATATCTATTGCATCAAATTGCGAAGGTTGGCTTAGCGCCATGGCCCTCGTCCCAAAGGCGTTTTCATGCCGCAGGAACAAGTCTATCGACTCGATGCAGCGCAAAGCTTCGTCTCGGGTTTTTGGCTTTACGTCCCATCCCGCCGCCCTTTGGTTTAACGCTTCCTTAACCCTATCGAGCGCGATTGTGTCGCGGCGGGGATCGCAATTGTATGCTCGTAGCGCTCGCATCGCATCGCCGTTCGCCGTGACAATTGGCGGCCGGGAAAATCGCGAGTCATGCAGGATTGTCTCTTGCCCGTCTGGTTGCAAAATCAAATACTCGGCAAGAGCGGTCGCTGACATTCGAGCCTCGCGCCGTTCGCGAACGGCAGGATGAAGAACTAGGGGTACGGCCATGGATGAAGACCTTTCGATTCAGTTGGACAATCACCGAACACTATGGCTTACCGAAATTTCCCGCGTGACCTTTGAAGCCCAAGCCCTTGACGATCTCGGCGGCGACGGCGGTGTTTTCGTCGTCTTGGAAGACAGTGCTGAAGGCAAATTTGACGTACTCGCGAAAGCCGCATCCGCTTGGGCGGGCCAAACCCTACTGACCTTGATTGCACAGGCGCTTTCACAGAAGCCCATGCTTTCCCTCGTTAGGTAGATTTTCCAATTCTGTGTTCATGGATTGTCGCCGCTCTTACGGCATTAATCGGCAGGAAAAGCTGTGGAGGTTGCATGTCAGCCTCCTTATTCGAAAAACGAGGTAGCTGAGGAAGACGGTTCCGACGTACCCTCAGCCACTAGGCCTCTATCGTCTCTCTCCGATTCAGGAATGAAGACCCAAGTTCTTCCTTCTCGGTGCACCGAACCCTCGTTCGACAGCCGGTAGAGAGTCATGCCGACTGTCTTCTCATGCATTTCGATACCCTGCGCCGAGACGAACTCTTTGATCTCGGACGCGCGGGCGCCCGCGTCACCTGCCTGCCGCAAGCGCTCCAGAACAATGTCTTTAATCTTTGGCGTATGTGATTCATCTACATTTCGGCTGTGGCCGGAGCCTTCGCCCTTGCCCGTGTCTTCGGTCTTGCTCTGCTGGCTTTCGCCTGACGCACCCGTTCGGCTCTCATTTTGTTCGCCCTTCGCAACTTCGAAGGCCGTGTTGTAGCGCTCGACACCAATCGCCTCTTTAACGATGTCCCACAACTTCCCTGCACCAGTGTCGAATCCGAAGACTGCCAAAGCCGGTCGAACATTTGCCATGATGGCTTGAGCGGCAGCCACACGTTCATTGGCGGCGGCGATTTCCCTTTCTGCCGCAGCTTTCAATTCCTGCGCCTCGAGCTGGCGAACCAGGATTGAGAAAACAGCCGCCTTTTCGTGTTCGCGTAGCTTGACCACCATCGTCCTACCATTTCGATTCTGTTTCTAACGCGAATGGGAAAAATAAGCAATCATGTCAGGAAATCATGTGTAGCATCACCGATGTGAATCAACAAAAGGAATCATTTCCACAGGTTGTCCACCGGTGCGCAAATGTCCCACGAAAGGCACCTTAGGATCACAGGCGCTTACCGGCGTGCTGGAATCCCAATGGCCCCGTTGCCACTGGTATCGCCCTTCACCAATATCCCACTTTGACGTATCCTCGCCCAACTTGGGGGAAACATCGCATGCGCACCACCTCCGACACCGTCGCCGCTCTCGGCCTGGCCATCGGCGGCGCCTTCGGCCTGGCGGGCACCTTCGTCGCCAGCGCTCCGTTGCGCGAAACGCTCTGGACGATCGACGGCGCGGCACTCGTGGTCGCGACCGCGCTGCTGACGATGAAATATCAGCGGCTGGGCAATGACTGCGTCGCCGCGGGCTTCCTGACCTTCCTGGCCGGCGAGACCTTGCTGATGGCCGGCAATGCGGCGGGGTTGGAGGCCAGCGTGCCCTCCTATGTCGGCGGCATCTCGCTTTGGGCGGCGGCACTGCTCATGGTCAGCGCGCCCACGACATTTGCCCTGTGGATGCGGCTCACCGCGCTGGTGGCCGCCGTGCTGTTTGTCGTCTCGGCTTGCATGATCCTGTGGGGCGCGCCCTTGCTGCCGACCTCGGCGCCGCTGCCCGCCGCCGGCTATCCGTTCCTGGTGCTGACTTTTATCGGGTGGATCTGGACGCTGATGAGGGATGAGCGGTGAGCGGGAGGCGGTCTTCCTTCCCCCCTTGTGGGGGAAGGTGGATTGCCGCGGAGCGGCAAGACGGATGAGGGGTGCTCCAGCGGAGTGAGGCGTTGGTGGTTCGATCTCGTAATTGTGTGACGTTATCGCCAAGCTGGAACACCCCTCATCCGTCTCGGCGCTGGCGCGCCGATCCACCTTCTCCCGCAAGGGGAGAAGGGAAGAACGCGCTTAACCGTCGCTGATCGCCCGCTCGCCGGTAATACAACACAACGGTACGAAACCGTACCAAGTTCCCGGCTCGGTTGCTCGTGCAATATCGGACCGGTACACAAATCGGGCGGCGGACCTGAACAAGGTCGCTGGGTGGCCGGCGCGGGCTCAGGCAATTGTCACACGGCATCGCGCCGGCCATTTCCCCAAGAGGGGCCTGCGCCAAATATAGTCGGCAAAGCCCGATGCTGGCGGCGCTTCTCCATTGCAATAACGGCAATCAAGCGGACCGGATGCAGGCTGGAGCCGGAATGCTCTTCCCGGCGAATCGGCTGCCGTTCGTCCTATGGTGGACATGAAAATCATTCGCCACGGCAAGAAGAGCCATAGAATTCGACCCATGCGTATTCCCAAAAGTGGCTTTCCGTGATTGTCTGACTTGCGCAGGGCTACTAAAGCGCACCGCGCTTGAACGGATTCAGGCGACGCGCCTCAGTTCTTTGTTTCCAGTGCATGTCGTTCTCCCAGAAATCGAAGTCATTTTTGGGCTCCAAGCATTGGGCAGGTCAAGTCAACCAAGGGGGGATGAACGTGGCTAAAGGAACGCGCAAAGCACCCAGGAAACGCACATTCGATGCACTTCCCGATACTGTCGATTTCAGGGACACTATTTTTGTCCCGACACTCATACGCGTGGCGCCGGTCTCGGATCTGGCGACGTATCGATCCCATCGCATTCCAGTGCTCAACCAGGGCAGCGAAGGGGCCTGCACGGGCTTCGGGCTCGCCACGGCGGCGAACTATCTGTTGCGTGTCCGCGGCGAGAACCCGAACGCGGACGAGGTGAGCGCCTGGATGCTCTACACCATGGCCAAGCGCTACGATGAATGGCCCGGCGAAGACTATGCCGGATCCAGCGCGCGCGGCGCCATGAAGGGCTGGTTCAAGCATGGGCTTTGCGCCATGACCCTGTGGAAGGAGAAGGTGCCGGACCCCAAATTGAGCTCCGAGCGGTCGGCGGATGCGATCCGGCGGCCGCTCGGTGCGTATTTTCGCGTCAATCACAAGGACCTGGTCGCCATGCACTCGGCGATCAGCGAAGTCGGCGTGCTCTACGCGACAGCGGCCGTGCACGAAGGCTGGCAGCAGGTTGGCAAGGGCGATGCGGCGATCACGTTCCGGCCGGGAACCATCGGCGGCCATGCCTTCGCCATCGTGGGATACGATTTGCGCGGCTTCTGGATCCAGAACAGCTGGGGACCCGATTGGGGCGAAGGCGGGCTTTCGAACCTCTCCTATGCCGACTGGCTGGCCAACGGCAAGGACGTCTGGGTGGCCGCACTGGGGGCGCCCATCGATCTCGGGCCGCCCGTCGCCACTGCAATGATGCGCGCCGGTGCCCCGCGCAGCTATGAAAGCCAGGTTTACGCCGATCTGCGGCCCTATATCATCACCTCCAAGAACGACGGCATCCTCGATAGCAAGGACACCTATGGGCTGACCGAGGACGGGCTCAAGACACTGATGACCGAGCGTATGCCGGCGGCGATGAGCACATGGCGGACCAAGCGTGTCCTGCTCTATGCGCATGGCGGGCTGGTTCCTATCGATTCCGCGATCCAGACCGTGGCCAACAACCTTGGCCCCTTGCTCAAGGCCCAGGTCTATCCATTGTCGTTCATCTGGCGCTCCGACGTGTGGAGCACCATCCGCGACATCCTCCAGGACTCGATGACAAGGCGCCGCGACGAGGGCATCCTCGACAAGGCCAAGGATTTCATGCTCGATCGGGTCGACGACATGCTCGAGGTCGTCGCGCGAAATCTCGGCGGCAAGGCGCTTTGGGACGAGATGAAGAAAAATGCCGAGCAGGCCTCCAGCCAGAAATACGGGGCCGCGAGGCTGGCTGCCGGCCATCTCATCGACCTCGCGGGCAAGATCGATGAAATCCACCTGGTGGGCCATAGCGCGGGAGCCATTTTTCTCGCGCCGCTGGCGGCGAGATTGGGCAAGGCGGGCGTCAAGATAAAGAGCGTCAGTCTTTGGGCGCCGGCCTGCACGCTGAAGCTGTTCAATACGGTATACAAGCCGCTGATCGAGAGGGGCGTCATAGAGGCGTTCGACCTCTATACGTTGGATGACGCCACCGAACAGGACGACGACTGCGCCAATATCTACCACAAGTCATTGCTCTATCTGGTCAGCAATGCCTTTGAGGACCGGCCGCATATTCCGGGCATACAAAGCGGCGTTCCGCTGCTGGGCAGGGAGGTTGACGCGGGCGCGATCCCAAAAGATTTCTGGAAGAAGCCGGCGCGCAAATGGCTGATATCACCAGGCAGCGCCAGCCACGCGCGCCATCACGGCGATTTCGACAATGATGACACCACGCTGCGTTCGACGTTGAAGCGCATCGTCGGCTCCACGGTATCGCCGCCGACGCTGCCGCCGACACCGCCGGCACTGGTGCAATCGCGTGAGGCGCGCATCCAATACCGTCAAAAACTGGACGTGGCCCTGCGGCGCTAGACCGGGCTTGCTCGCATGCCCGGTCATGACTGGTGACCTGCGGATGGGAACCCGCAGGCCCTTATGCCTGTCGCCCAAAAGTGAGCTCGGCGGGCGTGTCAGGACTGGATCCAAACCTTCTCGAAATGCTGTTCCAGCGCCTGGTGCTGTTCGCAGCCTTCGACGCCCTTGCGGTAGGTGCGGTAGACCGAGCGCCAGTAGGGTTGGATGATGATGCCTGAATCGCGCAAATTCTTCTCGATGCCGGCCATGATCTCCTTGCGCGCCTTGGCGTCGGGGGTGGCCAGCGCCTTGTCCAGCAGCTCGTCGAACTCCTTGCTGGCGTAGGCGCTTTCGTTCCAGGCGGCGCCCGACTTGTAGGCGAGCGCCAGCACCTGGACGCCGAGCGGGCGGCCGAGCCATTCGGTGCAGGAAAAGGGGTATTTGCTCCAGTCGTTCCAGAAGGTGGCGGCGGGCAGCACGGTGCGCTTGATCTTCAGCCCGGCCTCGCGCATCTGCGCGGCGATCGCGTCGCCGGTGCTCTTTTGCCATTCGACATCGACGGAGATGAGGTCGTATTCGTGGTCCGCCTTGCCGGACTCCGCCAGCAGCTTCTTGGCCGCCTCCACATCACGCTTGGCGGGGCCGATATCGGCATATTCGGGATGCATGGGGCCGACATGGTGGTTATCGGCGGGCTTGCCGCGCCCATCGAGGCCGAGCTTCAGCACGGCGGCATTGTCGACGGCGAGCTGGGCGGCGCGGCGCAGCTTGACGTCCTCATAGGGCGCATTGCCGACATTGAAGCGGGCGACGATGGTGGAGCCGGTGGCGATCTCGGAATTCTTGAGCCCCATCTGGTCGGTCTGCGAGACGGCATCGGAAGCGGTCTCGTGGTCGGTGTCGATCTCGCCCGATTCGAACGCCGACAGCATGGCGTTGGGGTCGGAGCCGTAATCGACCCATTTGATGCCATCCAGGTAGAATTCGCCCTTCCACCAGGGCTTCGACTTGCGCTTCACCTCGGCGCCGGTTTCGGCATCCCAGCTCACCAGCTCGCAGGGGCCGGTGGTGATGGCCAGCGCCTTCATGGGATCGCCGTCGCCGTCATAGGAGCGGTGCATGATCAGCGCCGGATAGTCGGCCATGCCGGCGATCAGCGAAATGTCTGGCTTCGGCAAATTGAGCTTGATGGTGAAGTCGTCGACCTTCTCGATGCCGCCATCGACCGCCTTCTTGGTGTCGGCGTTGACCAGCGCGCCCATGCGCGCGGCGACCGAATTGCCGGCCACGCCCGCCTCGCACCAGCGGGTGAGGTTGTGGACGACATCGTCGGCGTTGAAGGCATCGCCGTTCGACCACGAAATGCCCTTGCGCACATGCAGCGTCAGCGTCCTGGCGTCGTCACTCATCTCCCACTTTTCGAGCAGCCAGGGCTCGAACGAGAAATCAGTGTTCCAGCGCACCAGATATTCGTTGCAGTGGCGGGCGACATTCGACATTTCCACGCCGTCGAAGGTGCGCGGGTCCTTGAAACCCTTGACGTTCATGGCGACACGCAAGGTGCCGCCCTTCTTCGGCTCGGCCGCGCGGGCCGGGGTTGGGGCGAGACCGCCGAGCGCCAGCGCACCGGCGGCGCTGACCCCGAGGCCAGCCATGAGCGCCAGATATTCGCGGCGGTTGATGCCGCCCTTCCTGAAATCGTCGGCGACGGGCCCGGCTTGCGGGTGCAGTTTGCGGTCGGTCAGCATGAATTTCATGGTCATTCCCCTGTTGTTGAGCGTTCCGGCCGGTCGCCACGCGGGGGGCTGCGACCGCCGGGGGCGCCATTTGCTGGTGGGAATGATAGGGCTGGGTGACGCCAGGGAGTGTTCTGGAATCCGCAGGAGTTATGCGGTGCTCCGCAGGGGGTGATTGTGGCGTGAGAGTCAATCCCGACCGCCGATTCCGTCACGTCTGGCCCGCGGCTTCGCGTTCACCAGCGGCTTCCCCCACTCCGTCTCGGCTTCGCCGAGCCACCTCTCCCCCCTCCGGAGGGAGAGGAAGGGCGCCAAGGTCGGCAAGCTCGCGCCTTTCCTCTCCCCCGTCGACCGGGGGAGAGGTGTCGAGCGCAGCTCGACGGAGTGGGGGTCGACCCATGGCTCGGTCGTTGTATTTCGATCAGAACGGTGCCGCCTATGGCTGCTGGCCCGCCAGCGTTGCAACGTAGAAGCATCCAACAGAAAACCCGGCGCGAGGCCGGGTTTTCCAAAACGTCCGCTCAGGCTGAAATCAGCTGACCTGGGTCTTCGAAGCCGCGGCCTGGTCCTCGGCCATCTTCTGCTGGAACATCTGCGCGAAATCGATCGGGTCGAGCATCAGCGGCGGGAAGCCGCCATTGCGGGTCGCCTCGGCGATGATCTGGCGGGCGAAGGGGAACAGCAGGCGCGGGCATTCGATGAACAGGATCGGCAGCATGTGCTCCTGCGGGAAGCCGGAAATGGCGAAGACGCCGCCATAGACCAGCTCGACGTTGAACAGCACTTCCTGGTCGAAGGAGGCCTTGGCGTTCAGCGTCAAATTGACGTCGAACTGCTTGTCGGAGAGCGGGTTGGCGTTAACGTTGACGTTGATGGCGATGCCGGGCGCCTTGTCGCGGCCGCGCAGCGAATTGGGCGCGCCGGGGCTTTCGAAGGACAGGTCCTTCACATATTGGGCCAGGACGTTGAGCGACGGCTGCTGCGCCGCGTTGCCGTTTCCGTTGGCCGCGCCGACCGGCGCGTCATCATTGCTGGCCATGAGCCTTTTCCTTTTGCCTGGGCAGCGTTGCTGACCGAATTGAAATCGGGCGTTCGCTACCATGGTCGGCATGACAAGACAAGGTTTGCCGCCTTCGGGTGCGGGGCGATGGCTGCCCGTCCTCCGCAGCCGTTGAGGAAGGGCTCCCTTCCTCTTCCCCGTCGATCGGGGGAGAGGTGTCGAGCGAAGCTCGACGGAGTGGGGGTCGACGTTGGCGCAAGGCGGGCAATGCTTGCGCCTTGGTCCCTTTTCAATCCGTTCGTGGCGCTTGCCACGTGGTTCCCCCACTCCGTCTCGGCTTCGCCGAGCCACCTCTCCCCCCTCCGGAGGGAGAGGAAGGAGCCTGGCTGGGGCGGCGCTGGCCGGTCATAACAAATCAGAACGCTGCAGCCGCTGTCTCAATCGTCCTTGAGCCGCCGCCAGGGCGAATTGTGATCCGGGCCGCGCTTCAAATCGTCCTCGCGCGAATAGTCGCCGTCGTCGAGGTCGATGACCTTGTCGCGCTGGCGTCCGCGAAAACCGCCGGTCGAGAAATTGGTGGCGACGACGATGCGGCCCTTGAGCCGGCTCCAGGCAAGGTCGCGCACCGGCGGCAGGAACAGCAGCAGGCCGATGATGTCGGTGATGAAACCCGGGATGATCAGGAGGATCGCGGCGACCACGATCATGGCGCCATGGGCGAGCTGGCGGCTGGGATCATGGCCGTCGTTCATCTCGGTGCGGATGCGCGACATGACGCCGAAACCCTGGTGCCGCAGCAAAAGCACGCCGGCGAGGCTGGAGGCCAGCACCAGGCCGACCGTCGCCAGCGCGCCGATCTCACGGCCGACGATGACGAAACCGGCGATTTCCAGCAGCGGAAGTGCGAGAAGAAAAAGGGGAAGCAGCGAAATGCGCAAGTCTTGCCAATCTTTCGGTGGTTTTGGTCGTTTTCGATGTTTTGCCCGCTGGCGACCAATCGCCGCTGGCACTAGGGCTGTTAGATAGGTATGCCTGCCTTTGATTTGAATGATTGCGCCTTGCGTTCTATATGCTTTGAATGTTGAACGCTATGCGACCGTGGGCTTGCGGGCCGGGCGGTCCGGCCACGAGGCAGGGATTGATTGGCGGAAGATATGGGATTCTTCGACTTCGGCACGATTTTCTTCCTGATCGCGGCGGTGGTGATCTTCTTCCAGCTGCGCAATGTGCTGGGCCGTCGGACCGGTAGCGAGCGGCCGCCTTTCGATCCCTATACCGCGGCGCGCACCGGCGACAAGGACGCCGCCCAGAAGCCCGAGAACGTGGTGTCGCTGCCGCGCAAGCGGCTGCCGGGCGAGCCGGCAGCACCCGACGCCTATGCTGCGATCGATGCCTTCGCCAAGCCGGACACCGACCTCAACAAGGGCCTGCGCACGATCAAGGACAATGATCCGTCCTTCGATCCCAAGGGTTTCGTCGACGGCGCCAAGATGGCCTACGAGATGATCGTCATGGCCTATGCCGATGGCGACCGCAAAACGCTGAAGAACCTTCTATCGCGCGAGGTTTTCGACGGCTTCGTCGCCGCGATCGGCGAGCGCGAGGCCAAGTCGGAGAAGATCCAGTCGTCCTTCGTCGGCATCGACAAGGCCGATATCGTGTCGGCCGAGATGAAGGGCGGTGAGGCGCATGTCACGCTGCGTATTATCAGCGAGCTAATCTCGGCGACGCGCGACAAGGCCGGCACCGTCATCGACGGCGATCCCGAAACCGTGGCCGAGGTCAAGGATGTCTGGACCTTCGCCCGCGACACGCGCTCGCGCGATCCGAACTGGAAGCTCGTCGCCACCGAAGAAGAAGACTGAGCCCAGATAAAGGCGGGGGCTCCGGTGTCGCTATCGCCCTCCTTCGTGGCCAAGTCTTTTGAAGATCTCCCCGGCTGGGGCGACGACGACCATCCATCGGCCTTCGAGGTCTTTCGCCGTTCCGCCTTCCACGTCCTGTCCAAGCCCTATCGCAGCGGTGCGCTCGGCGTCGATTTCGGCGCCTTCGCGGAGGCCTATGCCGAGGCGCGCAGCGTCTCTTCCCTGAACGGGGCGCAGGCCCGCACGTTCTTCGAACGCCATTTCGTGCCCATGCTGGTGCGGGCCGAGACCGGCCTCGTCACCGGCTTCTACGAGCCGCAGGTCGAGGCGTCGCCGGTGCGGACGGAGCATTTTTCCGTGCCGCTCATGTCGCGGCCGGCCGATCTCGTCGATGTCGGCGACGCCAACCGGCCCGACGGCATGGACCCTTATCTGGCCTTCGCGCGGCGGACGGTGGACGGGCTGGCTGAATATTTCGACCGTGGCGCCATCGAGCGCGGTGCGCTCGCCGGCCAAGGGCTGGAGATCGCCTGGCTGGCCGACAAGGTCGATGCCTTCTTCATCCATGTGCAAGGGGCGGCGCGGCTCGCCATGACCGACGGCCGGCTCTGCCGCGTCACCTATGCCGCCAAATCCGGCCAGCGCTTCACCGGGCCTGGCAAGATCCTGAGCGAGCTCGGCGAAATTCCGCTCGCCGAGGTGACGATGCAGTCGATCCGCGCCTGGTTCAAGGCGCATCCGGACCGTGTCGACGAGATCCTGTGGCAGAACCGCTCCTATATCTTCTTCCGCGAGGCAGCGGTGGATGACGCAGGCCTTGGCCCGATCGCCGCCGCCAAGGTGCCGCTGACGCCCGGCCGATCGATTGCCGTCGACCGGCTGCTGCACACATTCGGCACGCCCTTTTACATCGACGCGCCGACGCTCACCGCTTTCGACAAAAGACCGTTCCGGCGGCTGATGATCGCGCAGGACACCGGCTCGGCCATTACCGGGCCGGCGCGCGGCGATCTGTTCGCCGGTTCGGGCGATGCCGCCGGCGAGATCGCCGGCGTGGTGCGCAACGCCGCCGACTTTTTTGCGCTGGTGCCGCGCCCGCTGATCGGGGGCGCGCGATGAGTAGGCGCCCAGATAGGCTCAGCGAGGATGACCGCGTGCTGTGGAACCTGGTGGCGCGCTCAGCCAAGCCGCTGAAGGGCAGAACCGCCGTCGACATTCCAGACATTGCGCTGGAAGCCAGGCCGACGCCGTCGCAACCGGCCCAGCCCGCCACCAATGCCGCCGGTTCCGCAAAGCCGAAGGCACAGCATGTCACGCACCGCCTCGACGACCCGACGCTGGACAAACTGTCGAAGGGCCGGCTGCCTATCGAGGGCCGCGTCGACCTGCATGGCATGACGCAGGACGAGGCCTATTCGCTGCTGTTCTCGTTCCTGCACCGGGCACATGCCGGCGGCATCCGCTATGTGCTGGTCATCACCGGCAAGGGGTCGTCCTCAGGCGGCGACGGCGTGCTGCGGCGCGCGGTGCCGGCCTGGCTGTCGACGCCGGCATTCCGGCCGCTGGTCTCCAGCCACGACCATGCGGCCCGCAACCATGGCGGTTCGGGCGCGCTCTATATCAGGCTGCGGCGGGTGCGCTCGTGAGGCCCGAAGCCACGGGGCCGGGCGCATGACCCCGTTCGGCGAGAAGCTGCGGGCGCTCCGAAGCGAGCGCGGCGTCAGCCAGAAGGACATGGCGGCGGCGATCGGCGTCAGTGCGGCCTATCTGTCGGCGCTCGAGCATGGCCGGCGCGGCGCGCCGACCTGGACGCTGATCCAGAAGATCATCGGCTATTTCAACATCATCTGGGACGATGCCGAGGAGCTGGCGCGGCTGGCCGAGGCCTCGCATCCGCGTGTCAGGCTGGACACGTCGGGCCTGAGCCCGGCCGCCACCGAGCTCGCCAACCTTTTGGCCGAGAACATCGAAAAGCTCGACGAGGCGGAGCTGCGCAACATCACCGCGTCGATCCGCAGGGCGCTCGGCCGGCGGCCGTAGCGGGTTTTGTGGGGATTCCGCGGCGGCTGTGCATTCGTCTCGACGCAAAACAGCGCCCGCCGACAACAGCCGGCGGGCGCTGCAGCGAGATCAATTCTTGCCGGCAGTGCTGCCGCCGCCATTGCCGCCCCTGCCGCCATTGCCTTGATGGTCACGGCCACCATTGCCGCCGCCCAGGCATTCCGACGTGCCAGCGCCGCAACAGCGGCCGGCCCAAACGTCGTTGTTTTGCGTGTTGGCACAGCTTGGAACGGTCTGGCCAGCCAGAGCGGATCCGGCCAGGCCCGACAGCGCGACGGCGGCGAGGAGGGTGTTACGCAGAAAAGCAGTCATTTGAAGTCTCCATGTTTGGTTTCGGTTCACGGCTGTGTGTCGCCGGCCGGACCGAAATGGTTCATGGAGGTGCGGAAATTTTTGTAACGGCTCGAGGAACCTCCTCGCTTTCGTCATCCACGGGCGGAGCGGGAGCGAAGCGGACGCGCAGACCCTCGGATGACGAAGCAACGCGTGCGACCACCCAGGAGGGCCGCGAAACCTACTGCACCGACCCGACCAGGACCTGCTGGCCACCGCGGATCGAGACCCAGCGGCCGGTGTTGTCGATTGCCTGCCGCTTGAGGAAGCGATAGCCGGTCTGGTCCCATGGCCTGACCTTGTCGGTCAGATTGTCGAGCACATAGTCGCCCCCGTCGGTGCGCACCGTCAGCACGGCGTGCCCTTCGCCGTCGGGCTTGCGCACCACGGTCATCAGGAGGTTGGCCAGCGAGACGCCCATGCGGGAGAGCTGGCGGCGCTTTTCCAAGACATAGTCCTCGCAATCGCCGACGCCCCTGTCGGGATAGGCCCAGACCTCGTCCTTGCCGTAGATGTCCATGTCGCTCATCGGCTTGACGGCGGCGTTGACCCTGGAGGTGACATTGACCAGCTTGCGCATCAAGCCGTCGGTCAAGGCGGCGGGCGCCAGCCTGGGCGGACGGATCGAGCATTCACCGGGATGCAGCCTGCAGAAATCGTAGTGGCCGATCGGCTGCGAGGTAAGACCCCCCGTCGCCATTGCTCCGGCCGCCAAAGCCGGCGCCACCCAGCCTCCCGTTACTGCCAGCCCGGCTGCTGCCGCGCACGCGCGCAGCCTTCGCGCCATCGTTGAGGAATTCATTGTCCCCGCTCACCCTGTTGTTAACGAAAAGTTAAGGGCGATTTACAGTCCGTGTCAATTACGACGACGGTCTGATTTGCAGCATGGTTACCCGCGGGGAGGAACAGCGTCTATTGTGCAACAGAATCGGGCTTGTGGCCGGCCTTTGCGCCTATTGGTCCGGATTCCGGCGGCCGCCGCCGCTTTTTTTCGTCTTTTGAAGTCGTTGCGGAGGCAAAACCGGTCAACGGTCTTGCAGCGATTGCCTATCGCTTGGCGGTGCGGACCAGCTTCGGCTTGACCGCTACCCGGGTCTGGCGGCCATAGCTGGTGATGAAATCGACGATGCGCGGCACGATCTCGGAGCGGAAACGCGAGCCGTTGAAGACGCCGTAATGGCCGACCGCAGGCTGCATGTAATGCGCCTTCCTGTCGGCCGGGATGTTGACGCACAGATCCTGCGCCGCCTTGGTCTGGCCAAGGCCCGATATGTCGTCGTTCTCGCCCTCGACGGTGAACAAGGCGACGTTGCGGATGACGGACGGATCGATCCTCGTGCCGCGATGCGTCATCTCGCCCTTGGGCAAGGCATGGCGCACGAAGACGGTGTCGACGGTCTGCAGGTAGAATTCCGCCGTCAGGTCCATCACCGCCAGATATTCGTCGTAGAAATCGCGGTGCTTCTCGGCATTGTCGCCGTCATGCTTCACAAGGTGCATGAAGAAGTCCTTGTGGGCGATAATGTGGCGGTCGAGGTTCATGCTCATGAAGCCGGACAGCTGCAGGAAGCCCGGATAGACCTCGCGGCCGAAGCCCGGCACCGGCCAGGGCGCTTGCATGACGACATTGTCGCGGAACCAGTCGATGCCCTTTTCCTCGGCCAGCAGGTTGACCGCGGTCGGGTTGCGGCGGGTGTCGATCGGGCCGCCCATCAGGGTCATGGTCGAGGGCACGAAAGGATCGCCCTTGGCTTCCATCAGCGCCACCGCGGCCAGAACCGGCACGGAAGGCTGGCATACGGCCATCACATGCGTGTCCGGACCCAGCGTGTGCAGCATATCGATGACGTAGTCGATATAGTCGTCGAGATCGAAGCTGCCGTCCGACAGCGGCACCATGCGGGCATCGACCCAGTCGGTGATGTGGACATCGGCGTAGGGCAGCATGGCTTCGACCGTGCCGCGCAGCAGCGTCGCGTAATGGCCCGACATCGGCGCCACGATCAGAAGCTTCGGATCCGGCCGGCGCCCGGCGGGAACCGCGCGCTCGAAGCGGACGAGATTGCAGAACGGCTTCGACCAGACGGTCTTTTCGGCGACCGCGACGCTTTTCCAGTCGACCACGGTCTTGTCGAGGCCGAAGACCGGCTTGCCGTAGCGGCGCGTGGTGCGCTCGAACAGTTCGGCGGTTGCCGCGATGGAACGGCCCCAGGGCGTATGCGAAAACGGATTGAGCGGGTTGGAATAGAACAGCCGCACCGCGTCGGCGTAAAGACGCGCGGGCTGCAAGGCGGCGTGGTTCATTTCATAGAGCTGGTAGAACATCGAGAACCCCGCTGCTGCCACGACCGAAGGGACGACGAGCCGCGCCGAGCCTAAATGTCTCGCGGCGAAGTTAACAACTAATTGCTGCGATGCAATACGTCACGTGGCGTGATCTATGCCCTTCTTTCGTCCAAGGCTTGGGAATCGGCCCTGAACGGGGCGAGCCGGCTCAGTGTGCGGCTGCGAAGGCGGGTCTTGCTGGGCCCGGCCTGTGCCGGACCCAGATATCTCAAACGCGTGCCATGCAGACGGCGGTGTGGCCGGAGCCGATGAAGCCGAGCTGGCCGGCCGCGCCCTTCGACAGGTCGAGCACGCGTCCCTTGATGAACGGGCCGCGATCGTTGATGCGCACGACCACGCTGCGGCCGTTGTTCTTGTTGGTCACCCGCAGCTTGGTGCCGAAAGGCAGTGTGCGGTGGGCCGCGGTCAGCGCCGATGGGTTCATACGCTCGCCCGATGCGGTCCTGGAGTGCAGGGCATACCACGAGGCACGGCCACACTGAGCGGCAGCGGTCGCCGAGGTTGCGGAAGCGCCGACCATCAGGCCAGCAGCGATCGTTACCGCGACAATCGCGGTCTGTTTTGTGTTCTTCATATTTGGGGGAAGGCTCCGTTTTTGACAGACCCCAGCCGTTAGGTGCGAAATAAGGCAGGAAATGCGGCAGTCATCTGGCAGTTCCATGGCAAGAGCACACGTTTGGAGTCGCCGGGTAACAGTCTGTCAGGGATTTCTTGGCGAGATTTGATCAATTCGCGATGATCTTTTCGCTGCTATGCGAGATCCGTTTGACAATATCCGGGATTAATCTCCAAGTAGAAATCGTCAGGATTGAGCCACTTCCTTTGGCTCTTTCATCGTGGTCACGGCGCCACGAGCGATCGACTGGGAAAGCGAGATCCGTCAATGAGACCGACCAAAAATCTGCTGGCCAAAAATCTGCTGGCCTTGATCGTGCTGGCCATCGGCGCGCTGTGGTCGCTGCAAGGCATCGGCGTGGTCGGCGGCAGTTTCATGAGCGGCCAGTCGCAATGGCTCTATATCGGCATCGCCGCCATGCTGGTCGGCCTGGGCGGGCTGGTATGGGCAAACCGGCAGGGGTGAGTTGCGACGAAAGGGTCGACCCCCACTCCGTCGAGCTGCGCTCGACACCTCTCCCCCGATCGACGGGGGAGAGGAAAGGCGCGAGCTTACGCAGGCTGGCTCCTTTCCTCTCCCTCCGGAGGGGGGAGAGCGACTGTCTGGGGTGTCAAGTTGCATTTGCGAACTCGGCTCGCGCATCGCGTGCTTTTGCATTGAGGATGACGAGGAGTTTTCGGGCGAGTGCGATGCGGATGAGCATTTTGGACTTTCCGGCCTGTTGCAACCGCTGAGCGAACGCTTTGAGATGGGGATCGAACTTGGCCACGATGGCCGCGACGATGAAGAGGATGCCTCGCGGCCCGGCGCGTCCGCCGCGCACATGCCTGTTGCCGGCCCGCCTGCCGCTGTCATCTGCGATGGGGGCGAGGCCTGCCAGCTTAGCGATGGCTTTGTTGGAGATGAGGCCGATCTCAGGCAGTTCGGCCATCAGGCGGGCGACGGTGCGCCCGGCCACCCCCTTGAGCGAACGGAAGGCCCGCTCCAGCCTGGCCCACAGCGGATCGTCGTCGATCATCGAGGCAATCTCGCCTTCCAGCCGTCGTTGCTCGCGCTTGAGGAAGGCCAGCATGGCCTCGATGCTGGCGCATGTCTCGGCGTCGCGTGCGGCACTTCTGCGCTGCTTGTTGATGGTCGCATCGCCGACAACCTGGCAAAGCCGCGCAACCAGTGCGGCGAGCCGCTGCTGGGCAGCGCTCGGCGGTGGCGTGGGGACCGTCTTCTTGACTTCGCTGTAATGGGCGATGACAGCAGCGTCGATCCGGTCGGTCTTTTCCAGATAACCCATCGCCTCGGCGAAGCGACGCACGCTCTTGGCATTGACCACGCCGCACGGCATGCCATGCGCCCACAAAAGCATGAACCCCAGCCTCTCATAGCCGCCCGACGCCTCCATCACCGCCATTGCTGCGCCGTGGCCACGGCAGAACAGCCAAAGAGCTGCGATGCCCGTCGCGTCATTGGCGAAACGCTCTGCCGCACCGCCTGGCCAGACATGCGCGTCCAGCCAATCCTTCGAAACATCAACTCCACAAATGATCTTGTTCACGGTAACCTGCCTTGTGCGTACGGTTGGAACCAAGCGACTGTTCGGTCGTGCGTGACGAAGGCGAAGATCCCAAGCTCTCCCGCGGCTGTAACCTCAGGTGGTACGGGCGACTTCGCCAAGCCAAGGTCCGGGCGGCCGCCCGGACCTTGGCTCAATCGCTTCAATCCCACGAAATCGCTCTCGTGTAGATACAAGGTGGCTCGGCGAAGCCGAGACGGAGTGGGGGAAGCTCGCCAGTCGCGCAGCCGCTGCAAGACGGACCTAACCGAACAGCCGGTCAGCGCATCCTGCTCTCTCACTGCGACCAATATTGCCAGGCCCAGTAGAAACTTTCGTCGCGTGGCGGCAGGCGGTCGCGCCCGGACTGGAGCCGGACGGGTGCGGGCGAGCGGGGGGCGTCACGCCTGGCCTCCTCGTCATTGGACGCAAGGCCCAGCAGCCAATTGCCGAAATGGGCGAACAGCACGGCGGTGGAATGGGTCATCGTCGTTCTCCTTTCGCTTTTCATTCGCGTCCCGCCCACGGGACGAACACGCGCTCGATCCTGCGGATGGTGAATTCGAGCACGAAGGCGATGGCCGCGATCACCAATATGCCCATCACCACGACGTCGGTGACCAGGAACTGGGCGGCCGACTGAATCATGAAGCCGAGCCCGCGCGTCGCCGCCACCAGTTCGGCAGCGACCAGCGTCGACCAGCCGGCGCCGAGCGCGATGCGCAGGCCGGTCAGGATCGAGGGCAGCGCGCTGGGCAGGATGACGTGGCGGACCACTTGCGCATGCGTGGCACCCAACGAGCGCGCAGCGTTGATGCGCTCCTGCGAGACGCCGCGAACGCCGGAGGCGGTCGACAATGCAACCGGCGCCAGCATGGCGATGGTGATCACCAGGATCTTCGACGGCTCGCCGATGCCGAACCAGATGATGACCAGCGGCAAGTAGGCGAGCGGCGGAATCGGCCGCAGGAATTCCAGCAGCGGATCGAAGATGCCGCGTCCGACCGTGCTGATGCCAATGGCGAGGCCAACCGGCACGCCGACGAGGATGGCCGCGATCAGCGCGGCAAACACCCGGCCAAGGCTGGCGACGGCATGCTGGGCGAGCGTCGCGTCGACGAAGCCGTCTCGGATAACGACGATGAACTTGTTCCACACGGCGAGCGGCGAGGGCAGGAACACCGGCGACACCAGCTGCAGCCGGGCCGACAGCGCCCATAGAGCCAGCACCGCCAGGATGGTGACCGCGCTGACGATGCGGGCCGAGACGCCCGTCCGCTTCGGGCTCGGCCTGGACCACGGCACCGACAGGCCGTCGGCCTCCTCGATGCGGGAGCCGGGCCGCTCGCTGTAGGAGGAAATGGTCATGCCGTCTCTCCTTCGAAGATGGCGTCGGTCAGTTCGCCGCGCGCGGTGGCAAAGGCCGGATCGGCCTTGATGGCGCGGATGGACTCGCCCGACGCGTAGCGCCTGGAGAAGCCGGGCTCGAAGGTCCGCACCACGCGGCCCGGTCCGGGCGCCAGCACGACGATGCGGGTGGCGAGCACCAGTGCCTCCTCGATGCCGTGCGTCACCATCAGCACGCCGACATCACTTGCCGTCCAGAGATCGAGCAGCGTCGTCTGCATGCGTTCGCGCGTCAGCGCATCGAGCGCGCCGAGCGGCTCGTCGAGCAGCAGGAATTCGGGTTCGGCGGCGAGCGCCCGGGCCAGTCCAACACGCTGGCGCATGCCACCGGAAAGCTCCCAGATGCGCTTGTCGCCAGCGCCGTCGAGCTTCACCAGCGCCAGAAGCGCGTCGGCGCGCCGCGCCCGTTCCACCGGCTGCACGCCACGCAGCCTGAGGGCGAAGGCGACATTCTCGCGCGCGGTCAGCCACGGGAACAGCGCATCGTTCTGGAACACCACCGCCCGGTCCGAACCGGGCGCCGTGATCGGACGGCCATCGATCGTGGCCGTGCCGCGCGCCGGCGCGACCAGGCCGGCCGCGACATTCAGCAGCGAGGTCTTGCCGCAGCCGGAACGGCCGACGAGGACAACGAAGTCGCCCTTGGCGACGTCGATCGACACCCGCTCCACGGCTGGTGCCGGCTGGCCGTCATAGTGGACCGAGACCTTGTCCAGTACGAGATGGGGGTCGAGCACGAGATGCGGCATGGGTCCTCGCAAATTTGAGGGAAATCCGCCTGCCCCGAAATCCATTTCATCAGCGGTTTCGGGGCAGGCAACACGCAGCGTCGGGAAGAAGCGCGCGTGTCTGGTTGAGCGCTAGAGCAATTCCAGGAAAAGTGTGAAGCGGTTTTCCGTCCGGAATTGCGTCAAAACAAAGAGTTAGAGCAGTTCACCGTTTCCGTTAAACGGTGGGCTGCTCTAGTTCGAGGCCTGCGCTTCGGTGACGTATTTCGATGTCACGTATTTCGAATAGTCGGGCAGCACGGCGTCGACCTTGCCTTGCTCCTTGAGGAAGGCGGACGCCGCCGCGATCGCCTTGACGGTGCCGCCGCCGAGGAATTTGTCGGAGGCCTGCTCTTCCAATGTCGGGAAGACATAGCCCTTCAACAGCTCCGGCACTTCTTCCAGCTTGGCGCCGGTGAGCTTGGCGATCTTTTCGGCCTGCGGCGACGACGCCGACCAGGTGTCCGGCTTGGCGAGGTACTCGGCATAGGAAGCGCCGGTCACCTTGACGAAGTCGCGCACCGCTTCCGGGTTCTTCTCGGCGAAGTCGGTGCGCACGATCCAGGCGTCGAAGGTCGGCGCGCCCCAGGCGGCGACCTGCGAAGAGTCCACAACGACCTTGCCCGACGTCTTGATCTGGCCGAGCGCCGGGTCCCAGACATAGGCGGCATCGATGTCGCCACGCGCGAAGGCGGCGGCTATTTCCGGCGGCCTGAGATTGAGGATCTCGACCGATTTCGGGTCGACATTCTCATGCTTCAGCGCGGCGAGCAGGCTGTAATGCGTCGTCGAGACGAACGGCACGGCGACCTTCTTGCCGGCGAGGTCGGCGACCTTCTCGATGCCGGCGCCGTTGCGGGCGACCAGCGCTTCGGATTGCCCGATCAGGCCGACGACGAAGATGGTCTGGATCGGCAGTTCGCGGCCGGCCGCCGCCGCCAGCGGGCTCGAACCGACATAGCCGATGTCTACGGAACCGGATGCGACCGCGGCGATGACATCGGCGCCGGAATCGAACTTGCGCCAGTCTATTGCCGCCTTGGTCGCCTTTTCATAGGCGCCATCGGCCTGCGGCACCTTGGAGGGCTCGACCACCGTCTGGTAGCCGATGGTGATCTTGAGGTCCTGCGCCATGGCCGGACCGAGGAAGGCGGCGCCGGCAAGGGCCGCCGACGACAGGAGAAGGATGCGTCGCGAAATGGTGGACATCAAAGGGCTCCATGAAACACGAGAAAACCGGATTGCCCCATGATAGTCAGCTAATTCTATCGTTCTTGTAGAGTTAAATCCTTCCAACGAAGGCGGATTTGTTGGAAAAAAGCTATCGGTGGCGCGGTGCCGAAGCGGACATGGCGGCTGTGGCGCGCCCGTCGTCACATCGCGGCACTGCCTCGGGCAGCGAAATCATCGAACTTGAGCCGCCGCTGTCCACCGAACGGTGGACGACGCGAAATCCCTTTTGTGGTGGCCTACCGCCAATGGCGGAACGTTGGTTTCCCGCCTGGCAGCGCTAGCGGAAGTCATTGAACTTCAGTCAGCTGGACGTGGTGTCCGTAAAGAAAAAGGGTAGATGATGCCGATAGAAAATTTGTTAGCTGAATTTGCGCCCGATGGAAACGGAGGTTTAGTCGTAATATGCGAGCAACCCGGCGGAGGATGTATAGTAATACATCGTGTAGCTTCTGCTAGGGAAAATGTCGACTATTTCGTTTCACCAGACAAGAATGGCGCATTGTTTGCGGCAGATCTGGCTCAACTAACAGAGAACATCAACGAGCTATTTCGAAAAACGCAGGAAGCGAGGTTAGATAGGAACGCGAAGTTGGGAATACTATACACGCCAAGAGGCTGGATGCCGGTCTGGAAATATGAAAACTCGGATCACGCCCCACATCATAGGATAGAGCATAGGTTTTCCTACGATTCACTAAGCAATGAGGAAAAAGAAAAGCTCTTTTGGCTTGGGAGGCCTGAGTAACTACGGTGCGCTCGAGCAACGCTCTGCCCCTATGTTGGGGGCGAGCGGCACGCAACCCATCCACGCGCCGCCACTTACGTCTGTGAAGCGGAACTGTTCGGTCCCGCCGCACGCGCGAAGACAAAAATCTCATTGGAGATCAAGAAGGCGTCGCTGGCCAGCGTGATCGAGCAGGTTGGCTTGCGGGTCGGCCTGCCTATGGAGCCATACCAGCTAGGGGCGCGGCGAGCGACGCGGCAAGCTGAACCAGCTCCGCCTGCCGCCGCACGCCGGTCTTCTCGAACAGCCGCAGCAGATGCGTCCTGACTGTGCTGCGGCCGATGTCGAGGACATCGGACGTCTCCTCAACCGTGCGGCCGGCTGCGATCTGCTCGAAGACGCGCGCCTCGGCCGGCGTCAGGCCGAACAGCGCCGCGACCAGCGCGGTTGGCGCGACAAAGGGCGTATCGGCCCGGGCCACGAACACCGCCGCGACCACGCTGGCATCGAACGCTCCACGCCCCGGACGCAGCGGCAGCACATGCAGGGCTCCGGCCGAGCCGTCCTTCCAGCGTATCGGAACTCCCAGCCCCTTGCGGCCGATGGCGCTTTCGTCCTGCGCCGCCTGCGATACCGCGACGGCCAGTGCGCTGGACACGGCCGACACGCCGGCGATGAGAACGCCGTTGCGGATGTTGAGGAGGTCGCCTCCGGCGACGAGCTCATGCGCCGCCGGATTGGCATGCACGACACGCAGATCCGCGGTGGTGAGGAAGATCGGTGCTGTCAGCGTGTCGAGCACCGTCTCGAAGTCGACCGGGCGATCGCCGCCATGTCGAGCAGCCGGTTGATCGTCGCGGCGCGCTGCAGGTGCGGGATCAACAATCGGGCGGCCTCGATCTCATGGTCACCGATCGGCTCCACGCTCTCGTGACGGCCAAGGCCCAGCGACCCAAAACCACGCTCGTCGCGAGCGAGCCCCAGCCCCATGACATCGACCAACCCCCGCGGCTTGGCCCACTCCAGCGAGTAGCGGTTGGTCGTACTCGCCTCTGGATTGACGCGGCTCATCACCGCGGGCTGATCCATCGGCAGCGCCAAAAGCATCGCCAGCCCACCCCACTGGTCGGTAATGTCAACGGCGTAGTCCGCGATCCGGTCGACGTAGTCCTGCGGCATGTTGCTGGTCACGTTGAGCAGCACTTCGCCCGACGGCAACGCTTGCAGGTTGAGGGCCGCGTTCTCGAAATCGAGCGCGATGCGGATCTCTTCAATGGCGACGGACCAGCGCGAGGGATCGATCGCGGCGTCGTAGATCAGCCCTATCAGTTCGGACAACCGAGCCATCGAGAGAGGAGAACGCATCGCCACCACCCTTGCCGCACTGCAAAAAAATTGACTGCATGATCCGCAAGTCTCCAGTTTCCGATGGAGATTGTCGCCTGCTCATAGCCGGTCAGACGCTGGCGGCTACGGGCGACGCGAGCGACGCGGCGAGCTGAACCAGCTCGACCTGCCGCCGCACGCCGGTCTTCTCGAACAGCCGCAGCAGATGCGTCCTGACCGTGCTGCGGCCGATGTTGAGAACATCGGAGGTCTCCTCAACCGTGCGGCCCGCCGCGATCTGCTCGAAG
Source organism: Mesorhizobium opportunistum WSM2075 (assembly GCF_000176035.2). Lineage (NCBI taxonomy): Bacteria > Pseudomonadati > Pseudomonadota > Alphaproteobacteria > Hyphomicrobiales > Phyllobacteriaceae > Mesorhizobium > Mesorhizobium opportunistum. Next base: position 929,435 of record NC_015675.1, read on the forward strand.
ACGCGCGCCTCGGCCGGCGTCAGGCCGAACAATGCCGCGACTAGCGCGGTCGGTGCGACAAAGGGTGTATCCGCGCGTGCCACAAACACCGCGGCGACCACGCTGGCATCGAACGCCCCGCGCCCCGGGCGCAGCGGCAGGACATGCAAGGCTCCAGCCGAGCCGTCGCGCCAGCGCATTGGAACTCCCAACCCCTTGCGACCGATGGCACTCTCGTCCTGCGCTGCCTGGGAAACCGCGACGGCCAGCGCGCGGGACACGGCGGAAACGCTGGGAGTGAGAATCCCGTTGCGGATGTTCAGCAGCTCGCCCCCGGCGACAATCGCATGCGCTGCCGGATTGGCATGCACGACATGCAGATCCGCGGTGGTGAGGAAGATCGGTGCTGTCAGCGTGTCGAGCACCGTCTCGAAGGTCGACCGGGCGATCGCCGCCATGTCGAGCAGCCGGTTGATCGTCGCGGCGCGCTGCAGGTGCGGGATCAACAAGCGGGCGGCCTCGATCTGCAGATCGCTGATGGGAGGGGCATCGACATGGCGACTGAAGGACAGCGAGCCGAGACCACGCCCATCCCGCGCGAGCGGCAGTGCCAGGGAATCGATCATGCCTTGCGGTCTGCCGAGCTCCACAAAATAGCGGTTCGTCGTGGTGTCGAGGTTGGGATTGAGCTGGCTCAACACCGCCGGCCGATCCATCGGCAGCGAGCCTACCACCGCCATGCCACCCCATAGCTCGACGATTTCAGCGCCGTAGCTGACCATCTGGTCGACATAGGGCTGCGGGATGTTGCTGGTTACGTTGACCAGCACCTCGCCCGACGGCAACGCTTGCAGGCGGATGGCGGCGGTCCCGAAGCCAAGCGCGATGCGCATCTCCTCGATCGCGACGGGCCAGCGAGAGGGATCGATCGCGGCGTCGTAGATCAGCCCGATCAGTTCGGACAACTGAGCCATCGAGAAAGCAGAGTGCATCGCACCATCCCTTGCTGCATGGCAGCAAAATGAACGCATGATCCGGATCGGGCAAGCCCTGTCATCTCACAAGGGAGATGGTGATCCAGTCTTTGGCGGTACCATCGGGCTTTGGCCGTCGCTATCCACCGAATGGTGGAAGACGCGGTATTTTCTTTGTGTTCGTTTGCGCCCGTCGGGTGCTGCGGTCCTGCGCGGAATTCGAGGGCATCGGTGTTTTGCAAGGCGACTGCTGTCGGGGGACGACAGCACGAACGGTCGGTAGCGCACTGCTTTATTTCAGCCCAGCCATGGCCGGAGCCTCTCCACCGGCCTGGCCATCGCGCGGGACCGCGAGCCGGCGAGACTTGGTTGATCATTTGGCAATGAGGCGAGGGCTTTGGGCGTGATTGCGGAAACGAGCGAACGGGCGAGCATACCGGAAGACGCCATTGCCGGGACAAGGATCAGAACTGTGACGCCGACGCGTCCTCTGCGACAACACATTGCATCGATGTCTGCCGCAACAGCGGCTTTCGTGCGCGCGGCATCCTCCCAAGTGCCCGCTCTCGGGACCGCAGCCATCATGGCTGTCGTGGCTGCCGGCTTCGTCGCCTTCGCGCCCGGCACGGCGCGCGCGGCAGGAGTCATTTGCCAGGATTTCAATGGTCAGGATGGTGGAGCGGCTTTCGCGCAGACGTCATCCGGCGGCACCGCATGCGGAAGATCCGCCAATAGCAATGGCACTCTCTCGGTTGCGATGGGCAATGGCGCGGGTGCTTTCGGGGACAACAGCGTGGCGCTCGGCGTAAACGCCGGCGCCGGTGGACTTGTTTTCGACACGAACGCCGGCGGCCTGACCACAGACTACAACAATGCGAACACGACGGCCATCGGCACTGGGGCCGAGGCCGGCGCCGGCGGGGCGAACCAGGCCAATGCCACCGCCCTCGGCACCGCGGCCCAGGCGAATGCCGTGAACGCCACCGCCCTTGGCAGCTCGGCCCAGGCGAACGGCGGCAATGCCACGGCCGTCGGCAACGGGGCTACGGCAAATGCCGCGAATGCAATTGCCCTCGGCGACGCTACGACGGCCAATTATGACAACTCCATCGCCATCGGCGTGGGCGCAACGACGACGCGCGACAACCAGGTCATGCTTGGCAATGGCCTCAATACCTACACGCTGACCGGCGTCGCTTCGCAGGCAAGCAAGGCCGCGCAGGCCGGTCCTACCTATCTGATGACGACGGACAGCACCGGCAATCTGGCGGCGTCGACGTTCGATGTGGCGACGCTTGCGAACCTGCCAGCACAAGTCGCCCAGAACAGCAGCGATATCAGCACGCTGAACAGCACTGTGAGCAGCCACACGAGCGAACTCGCCGATCACGAAACCCGCATCACCAACAACACCACCGCGATTGCGCTGCACACGACCGAGATCGCGGACCTCGACACGCGGGTAGCCACCAACACCACCAACATTACCCAGCTCGACGGCCACGTCGGCGCGCTCGAGGCCGGCTTCCAGGGCCTCGGTGACCAGATCAGCGAAAACCGCACGGAAGCGCGTGCCGGCATCGCGCTGGCGCTGGCGACGGCGGGGCTGCGCTATGACGACAGGCCTGAAAAACTGTCGCTCGCCGGCGGCTTCGGCCACTTCAAGGGTCAATCCGGCCTGGCGCTTGGTCTTGGCTACAACACCAGCGAGGATTTCCGTCTCAACGCCGCTCTGTCGGCCACCACCAACCATGGCGATGTCGGCGTCAGCGTCGGGGCGTCATGGACGCTGAACTGATGCGGTCGGCATGATCCGAGGTGCGAGGGGCTGGCTTGAAAAAGCCGCTGGCGGCCGCGTTCCCACAGACGCGGCCGCCTGTCTCCCCGCCGGCGGCTCGATCTCGGATGAACTTCAGAGGCCACATGAAGCACCCGCAATCTTCATCGTTCAGGCGGATGGCGCGGGCCGCCGCGACAGGCTTGCTGTCGCTCGGCCTGTTGGCGGCATCCCAGGGCGCTGCGGTGGCGCAGGCCAAAAAGACGGAGAAGGGCGACAAGGTCCACGCCGCCCGCCCGGCCAACATCGACCGCAACGGCGTGCTGATCCTGATCCGCGGCACGCTGCTGGCGCTCGACCAGGCCAACAAGACCGGCAACTATACGGTGCTGCGCGATCTCGGCTCGCCGAATTTCCAGGCCAACAGCGCTGCCCAACTCGGCGACATCTTCGCCAACCAACGCAAGCAGGCGCTCGACTTTGGAGCCGTCGCCGTGCTCGATCCGCAACTGACCTTGCTGCCGCAGATCGAACCGAACGGCATGCTGCACATGGCTGGGTTTTTCCCGTCGGTGCCAATGCAGGTCAATTTTGAGCTTTTGTTCGAGCCGGCGAACCGGCAGTGGAAGATCTACGGCGTGTCGGTCAACCTGACGTCCGGAGCGCCGCAAGCGCCCGACACACCCGCCGCCGGGCAACAGAAACCCGACGAGGCCGCCCCGCCGCCCGACGCACCCTCGATCACCGTGCAGCCGAAGAAGGCAGCGAAGCCTTGAAGCGGCACGCGGACGCAGCCGCCGCTACAGCAACTCCAGCCGCAGCGCGCTTGCCAGCAGCGACAGTGCGAAGACCAACAGGCCCGAGCTGAAGACGAGGTTGACGGTGCGCAGCCCGCGCGCGCTGAGCCGCTTGCGCAGATGGTTGGTGGCCAGCGTCAGCGTCGTCCACCAGGCCGCCGAGCCGAGCAGCACGCCGGCCGAGACAATGGCCAGGCTTTCCCAGGACGGGATGCCGGCTCCCAGTATGCCCGGCGTCAGCGTGAAGAAGCCAAGCAGCGTCATTGGGTTGCCCAGCGTCCAGAACAACCCTGTCACATAGGCCCGGCCCGATGGCATGCGCCGCTGCTGGCCAGCGTCCAGCGACGGCGTCAGCCGCGCCGCCGTCACCGCCATGTAGAGCAGGAACATGCCCGCGCAGAGCTGCAGCAGCATGTGCCAGCCGATCAGCACATGCGCCACCGCCCCAAGCCCGGCGGCGGCAATGGAGGCATAGACCGAGTGTGTGGTCGCCGCCCCATAGCCGGTCGCCAGACCCGGTGCGATGCCGCCCGCGATCGTGCGCTGCACGCATAAAAGGCCGGTGGGACCGATGGGAGCCGCGACCGCGAAACCCAGCAAGGCCCCACGCATCGCACTCAGGAAAAGTTCCGCTGTGCAGGACATGCCGACAGATCTTCCTTTGGCCGCACGTCGTCGGGATTCCCGGCCAGGCGACACCTGGCCAGATGCCGGCCAAGGCCAGCAACGGGCGCCCCGCTTTCGCGAGCTGCTTCGATGTTCTTCGGGTAAGACGGCCGTTGGCGGGGCTGACAAGCACGTCGTCTTGAAGTTTCTCTCCAAGTATTAGTTAGATGTAATGTGTCTGCGCATAGACGCCGTTCCGTCCTGTGGGTTCAAGACCTGGCTGATGTGCCGACGCATTACTGGCGGCGGAGAAATGCAATTCTCCCGATGCGCGTCACGTGCCTTGAACTCAGTTCAACCTCAAGCCGGCGCAGCCAATCACAAAACAGGCATCGCGGCGTCCACCATTTGGATTAGGCTTGACTCCCAACTTCTATTTTTTTCTACTGACTTTCAGTTGGCTTTCGGTGTGCCCCCACCTCCGCGTCGGCTTCAGACAGCAAATCGCAAAATCGAACGAGGGATCGATCCCGTTGAAGCGATGTCGGCGCAGCAGCACGCGATGCTTGACAGGGACCGTCAACCCGTGCGGGCCGGCATGAACGGCGACATGACTGGCCGCTCCTATCCGGCGGAGCGCATTTCGGAACTCATCGGCACGATCTACGATTGCGTCCTCGATCCGGCGCGATGGCAATCGGTGGTTGAAAGCATCCGCACCGAGCTGGACTTCTGCTACGCGGTTCTCGGCGTGTATCCGCTTCCGGGCGGGGAGGTTACGCTCGGCGTCGCAACCGGCATCGATTCGGTGAAGCTCGGCGAGCTTCCCGCTTACGGCCAGGACCTCGTCGATCTCTGGGGTGGTGACACCAAGGTAAAGCAATATCCGCTCGAGGAACCGATCGCGCAGTCGCAGGCCGTGCCGGATGCCGCGCTTGTCGCCAGCCGCTATTTTCTCGAATGGGCGCAGCCGCAAGGGGTGGTCGACGCGGTCGCGATCGGATTGGAGCGCAATGCGCGCATGGTTTCCACGCTTTCCTTCGGACGGCATGAGACGGCCGGCATCGTCGGAAGCGCCGAACTCGACGCCTTGCGTCTCCTGGCCCCGCATTTCCGGCGCGCCATCGCCATCGGCCAGCTGCTCGAACTGCAATCGATAGCCGCCGCCAACGTGTCGTCGGTGCTGGACGGCCTCTCGGTCGGCGTCGTGCTGGTCGATGAACTGATGACCCTGGTCCACGCCAATCCGGTCGCCGAGGCCATGCTGGCCCGCAAGGATCCCATCAAGGTCAGCAATGGCCGCCTTGTCGTCTCGGACGCCTCGCCCGCGATCTCGTCGGCGATAGAGGACGCGGTCGCCCAGGCCGCCGGCAACGAGGCCGCGCTCGGGCGCCGCGGCGGCACCGGTTTTCCGACACGTGGCCTGTCGGGAGAGCCGCGCATCATCCATGTCCTGCCGCTGAAGCGGCGCGAAAGTCGTCCCGGCCTGTTCCGGCGGGCGATAGCAGCCCTCTTCGTCGCCCCGGTCGACAGACCGATAAGTCTTCCCTTCGATGCGTTCGCGGCCCTCTACGGCCTGACCCCCGCCGAGGTTCGCATCGTGGAATTGATCGTCGCCGGCCGCACCCAGCGCGAGATCGCAAAGGCCCTCGGCCTGGCGAGCGCGACGGTCAAGACACATCTCCTGCATGTTTTCGAGAAGACCGATGTTCGCCGCCAGGTCGATCTCGTCAGGCTTGTCGCATCGCTGGCATCGCCGCTTTGACGATTCGCACCTGGGAGGGCACGATCACGGGATGACCAGCCGAAGATAGCCGATACCTTCATGCCGCAATTGCAGGGGAGAATTCCCAATTTGGCAAACAGGAGGCAAATCCATGCTTCAAATGGCTTGTGATTTGACAACCCGTTCCACGTACCGGAGGCTATGTATAGTAATCTTATCGACATAGAGGGCCGGAGACGACGATGAGAGGCCAGACCGACCGTATCGCGGCGATCGCCGGTGGCGCCGGGTCCCAGCCGCGGGCCTCGGGGCACGCAAGCCGCGTTTCTGTGTCCGTGGCGTCACAAGCCGGGCCTAAAATGGCCGCAACGGCTTGAAAACCAAGCAAGATCAATCACAATTGGCTTGTATATCATGTCACTAGAATTTATGTGTCATGGATGCTTGGACGCGGCGGGGAGGCACGCCAGGCGTTTCGCAACGGATGGCTCGAAGCCATCGCATGACAGAGAAACGTTCGGTTCATGCTCACCAAAAAAGGCAAGTACGGCCTCAAGGCGCTGGTCCACCTGGCGCGGATGCCGGCCGGACAGCTCGCTTTCGTCGGCGATATCGCGACCGGCAACAACATCCCGAAGAAATTCCTCGACGCCATCCTGGGCGAGCTGCGCAATGCCGGCTTCGTCCAGAGCCGCAAGGGCAAGGATGGTGGTTATCGCCTGGCGCGGCCGGCCGACGAGATCGAGATCGGCCACGTCGTACGCGTGCTCGACGGTCCGCTGGCGCCAATTCCATGCGCCAGCCGCACACAATATCAGCGCTGTGAAGACTGCAACGAGGCGACATGCCAAGTCCGACATCTGATGCTCGAGGTCCGGCAGGCGATCGCCGAGGTGCTCGACCAGCGCAGCCTGGCCGAAATGCGCGACATCGGCCTCGACGACCTTGCGGACGCGGTGAAGATCCAGGCCTGACGCCTCGCATCCTGACAGGTCGCATCCTGACAGTTCGCATGGGGCTGGAACGCGCATGAGCGGGCGCGCCAATTCGATCATTATTGTTGGCGGCGGCGCCAGCGGCGTCGTGCTGGCGGCGCATCTGTTGAAATCGCCCAATCCCGATCTGCGCGTGACGCTGGTCGAAAAGCGCCCGCATTTCGGCCAGGGCATTGCCTATTCGACGCTGCTGTCGGCGCATGTGCTCAATGTCAGCGCCGCCGGCATGAGCGCCTATGCCGACGATCCCGGCAATTTCTGGCGCTGGCTGCTGGAGCGCGGCCTTGCCACCCAGGACCAGGCGCCGGTCTATGCGCCGCGCAGCGTCTATGCGCGTTATCTCGGCGAACTGCTCGACGAACTCGAGGCCCGCGAACTCAAGACGGGGCGGCTTCGCCTGATCCGCGAGGAAAGCCTGTCGATCACCCCCACCGCGTCCGGCGTCGAGGTCGCGCTTGCCAACGGCACCAGCGTCGTCGCCCATCTTGCGGTGCTGGCCACCGGCCATGACGAGGAGCCGGCCCAGGGCCATGCGATCAGGATGGGCTCGGAAGCCGACACCGCGCTCGCCCCGGACAGCAGCGTCATGGTGCTGGGCACCGGCCTCAGCATGGTCGATGCCTTCCTGGCGCTGGAACAGCGCGGCCATCGCGGCGACATCGTCGCGGTGTCGCGGCGCGGCCTGCTGCCGTCGCCGCACCGCAAGGGCAACCCGATCAAGCTCGACGTCGCCGACATCCCGCTCGGCACCCAGCTTTCCTATTTCGTCGGCTGGTTCCGCAAGCTGATCAAGGAAAGCCAGAAGGCCGGCGTCGACTGGCGCGACGTGGTCGACGGCCTCAGGCCGTTCAACCAGAAGATCTGGCAGAACTGGCCATCCTCGGCCAAGCGCCGCTTCGTCGAACACACCAAGGCGTGGTGGGACATCCACCGCCACCGCATGGCGCCCGAAGTCTACGCACGGGTGACGCAGGCCGTTCAGTCCGGCCGCATCCGGCTGGTGGCCGGACGCGTCATCGACATCACACGCGGCGCGGAGTTCACGGTCAAGGTCCAGTCGCGCCACACGCAGCGCCTCGAGACCTTCGACGTCTCCCGCATCTATGATTGCTCGGGCATCGTGCGCGACATCTCGACCTCGTCGAACAGCGTGGTGCGCTCGCTGGTCGACCGCGGGCTGGCCCGGCCGGACCCGCTGCGCATCGGCCTCGACGTGTCGGCCAATTGCGAGATCATCGCCAGCGACGGCACGGTTTCGGCCAAGATCCTGGCGGTCGGCCCGCTGACCAGGGGCACTTTCTTCGAAATCGACGCCATCCCCGATATCCGCGTGCAGTGCGCGCGGCTGAGCAAGCGGCTCTTAGGCTGAGACAAACCTCTTGATGCCGGCGGGACAGCACCCCCCTCTGGCCTGCCGGCCATCTCCCCCGCAAGGAGGGAGATCGGCAGCTTCTCTGGTGGCCCCAACTTTTGCCGTTGGAGATAGGCGAAAGCCGAGATGACGGCCAATCTCCCCCCTTGCGGGGGAGATGTCCGGCAGGACAGAGGGGGGTGCGTCCCGCCAATCGTGGATTGGGAGGCTGGTGTACGCCACCGCCAGACCCGGAATTTCATTCCTTATCTGGCCGGCCGATTGGCACGATCTATCTTCTTTCCAACTGTAAACGGCCGGAAAAGAGGCTACGCTGCCGCCCAGCCTGCGAGGCGGTCGCTTGATCAGGGAGTTTCGATATGAGCAAGCACAAGATCGCCGCGCCTGACAGCGACCCCTCGGAAAGCGCGACATCCCGTCTGCGTTCGCCCTACAAATCGGTTCTCGACCTTATCGGCCAGACGCCGGTGGTCGAGCTGACCAAGTTCGACACCGGCAAGTGCCGGCTGTTCATCAAGCTCGAAAGCCAGAATCCGGGCGGCTCGATCAAGGACCGCATCGCGCTGTCGATGATCGCGGCGGCCGAGAAAGAGGGCAGGCTGAAGCCCGGCGGCACCATCGTCGAGGCGACCGCCGGCAATACCGGCCTTGGCCTTGCCCAGGTCGGCATTCCCAAGGGCTACCGCATCGTGCTGGTCGTGCCCGACAAGATGTCGCGTGAAAAGATCCAGCATCTGCGCGCGCTGGGCGCCGAGGTGCGCATGACGCGCTCCGATGTCGGCAAGGGCCACCCCGAATATTACCAGGACATGGCCGAGAAGATCGCTGCCGAGGTGCCCGGCGCCTTCTATGCCAACCAGTTCGCCAACCCGGCCAACCCGCTGGCCCACGAAACCACCACCGGCCCGGAAATCTTTTCGCAGCTTGACGGCGATGTCGACGCGGTGGTTGTCGGCGTCGGCTCGGGCGGCACGCTGACCGGCCTTGGCCGTTACTTCGCCAAGGTTTCCCCGAAGACCGAAATGGTGCTGGCCGATCCGGTCGGCTCGGTGCTGGCGCCCTTGATCAAGACCGGCAAGATGGAAGAGGCCGGCAGCTGGACGGTGGAAGGCATCGGCGAGGATTTCGTGCCGCCCAATGCCGATTTGTCGCTGGTCAAAAAAGCTTATTCGATCACCGACAAGCAGAGCATGCTGGCGGTGCGCGATCTCTTGTCCCGTGAAGGCATCCTGGCCGGCTCATCCTCGGGCACGCTTTTGTCGGCGGCCTTGCGCTATTGCCGCGAACAGACGACGGCCAAGCGCGTCGTCACCTTCGTCTGCGACAGCGGCAACAAATACCTGTCAAAGGTGTTCGACGATTTCTGGCTGGCCGAGCAGGGGCTGGCCGAGCACGAACAGCATGGCGATCTGCGCGACCTCGTCATGCGCACGCATCGCACCGGCGACACCGTCTCTATCGGGCCGGACGAAAGCCTGCTCAACGCCTATGGCCGCATGCGCCGATCCGATGTCTCGCAGCTGCCGGTGCTCGACAATGGCAAGCTCGTCGGCATCGTCGACGAAAGCGATATTCTTGCCCATGTCGACGGTCCCTATGACGGGCGTTGGGAACGCTTCAACATGCCGGTGCGCACGGCGATGACTTCCAACCTGCACACGCTGCAGGCCAGCCAGACGCTGGATGCGCTGCTGCCGGTGTTCGACCGCAATGAGGTCGCCATCATCTTCGACGGCGACGAGTTCGTCGGCCTGATTACCCGCATCGACCTGATCAATCATTTGAGGCGCGCACGATGACCAGCCATACCCCACCAGCGGGCAAAAACCGCCTGGCTTTTTCGACGCGCACGATCCATGGCGGCCAGCGCCACGATCCGCTGACAGGTGCCGTGATGGTGCCGATCTACGCCACCTCGACCTATGGCCAGCAGTCGCCCGGCGTGCACAAGGGCTTTGAATATGCCCGCAGCCAGAACCCGACGCGCTTTGCCTTCGAGCGCGCCGTGGCCGACCTCGAAAGCGGCTCGGCGGCTTTCGCCTTCGCCTCCGGGCTGGCCTCGATCGCCACCGTGCTGGAGCTGCTCGACAGCGGCGCGCATATCGTCGCCACCGACGACATCTATGGCGGTTCCTTCCGGCTGATGGAGCGGGTGCGCAAGCGCTCTGCCGGCCTGCAGGTCTCGTTCGTCGATTTCACCGATCTTGCGGCGGTGGAGGCCGCGATCCGGCCGGAGACCAAGATGCTCTGGGTCGAGACGCCGACCAATCCGCTGCTGCGCATCGTCGACCTCGAAGGCGTCGCCGCACTTGCCAAGCGCAAGGGCATCCTGTCGGTCGCCGACAATACGTTTTGCAGCCCCTATATCCAGCGGCCGCTGGAACTCGGCATCGACATCGTGGTCCATTCGACGACCAAATATCTCAACGGCCATTCCGACATGGTCGGTGGCGCCGCCGTCGTCGGCGACAACAAGGAGCTGGCCGCCCAGCTGAAATTCCTGCAGAACGCCATCGGCGCCATATCGGGTCCGTTCGACAGCTTCCTGGCGCTGCGCGGCCTGAAGACACTGGCGCTCAGGATGGAGCGTCATTCCGACAACGGGCTGAAGATCGCGCAGTGGCTGGAAGCCCGCAAGGACATACGCCGCGTCATCTATCCCGGCCTCGCCAGCCACCCGCAGCACGCCATCGCCGTCCAGCAGATGTACGCCTTCGGCGGCATGATCACCGTCGTGCTCGACCGCGATCTTGCCGGGACAAAACGCTTCCTCGAACGCACGCAATTGTTCACGCTGGCCGAAAGCCTCGGCGGGGTCGAGAGCCTGATCGAACACCCGGCGCTGATGACGCACGGGTCCATTCCCGCCGAGAAGCGGGTCGAGATCGGCATATCGGATTCGTTGGTGCGGCTGTCGGCGGGGATCGAGGATGGCGATGATCTGATCGCCGATCTGGATCAGGCGCTGGGGGGATAGCTCATCCCGGTTGACCGCGAACGCCATCTGCCCGAATTGTAGCCTCCTCAATTTCGGCTGCGGACATCATGGCCACGCGCGAACCCCCGAAACCCACCGAAACCCTCACCTTCGCGGTGCTGGTGTTTCCCGGCTTTCCGATGATGGCGTTCAGCTCCGTCATCGAGCCGCTGCGCGCCGCCAATGTGCTGGCCAAGCGGCAGTGCTATCGCTGGATCATCGTCGGCGGCACGAAAGGGGCGGTCGAGGCTTCGAACGGCGTCGTCATCCAACCGGGTTTTTACGCGGAGAACGCGCCGAAGGTCGACCGCATCGTGGTGTGCTCGGGCGGCGATGCCGATCACCTGGTCGCCGAGGACGCGGCAAACTGGATCCGCCGCAGCTTGCGCAGTGGCGCGCATATTGGCGCGGTGGCGGATGCGGCATTTTTCCTGGCTCGCGCGGGCCTGCTCGACGGCCATGCCTGCACCTTGCACTGGACCAGCCAGGCCGCCTTCACCGAGGCGTTCCCGAACATCGAGCTGCGGCGCGACCTCTATGTCATCGACCGCAAGCGTTTTACGTCGGCCGGCGGCGTCGGCAGCCTCGACATGATGCTGGAGATCATCACCCGGGATTACGGCGCCGAGCTTGCCGCCGGCGTCGCCGAATGGTTCGTGCACAGCCAGTTGCGTTCCAGCGTCGACCGCAAGCTGATGCCGCTCAGGCTGCGCACCGGCGTGCAGAACGAGCTGGTGCTGTCGGCGATCGCCATCATGGAGGACGCGGTGGAGGAGCGGCTCGGCATGGCGGAGCTGACGGCCCGGCTCGGCGTGTCCTCCGACAAGCTCGAGCGCAGTTTTCGGTCCGAACTCGCCATCTCGCCCAACGGCTACTACCGGCGGCTCAGGCTGAAACGCGCCGCCGACCTGCTGGCGCACTCGACGCTTGCCGTGCGCGACGTGGCTCTGGCCTGCGGCTTCGCCTCGATGTCGAGCTTTGCCCGGGCCTTTCGGGAAGAGCATGGGCACGCGCCGAAACTGGCGAGGAGGCAGTAGTTTGCGCTCACTGACGCTATGAGAGGTTAGCGGGACAGCACCCCCCTCTGTCCTGCCGGACATCTCCCCCGCAAGGGGGGAGATTGGCAGTTTCGATGCCGCCGTTCACCTTGCATCGCTGGAGATTGGCGAAAGCCGGAAATGACAGCTGATCTCCCCCCTTGCGGGGGAGATGCCCGGCAGGGCAGAGGGGGGTGCTGTCCCGCCAGCATCTCTCATTGGCCCAGCGGCATTCCGCACAACACACGCGGTTTTCCGCACAATCCTCCGGTCCCCGCTGCGCCATGCTCAGCCCTCCCAACCCACCAAGGCCAGCCACCCATGAGCATCGTCGTTTTCGACCCCGACAGCACCGAGGACGTCGACTTCAAGGATCGCATGCGCCACCCCGCGGCGGCGGATTCGGCGGGCGGCATGTGGTTGTCCGACACCGAGCCGTCCTTCATCGACGCCGACGCCCTGCGCAAAGGCCGGCTGGCCAAGCTGCGCGGCTGGATGCGTGAGGCCGGCTATGGCGGGGTCGTGCTGTTCGACCCCTACAACCAGCGCTACGCCACCGGCTCGCGCAACATGTTCGGCTATTTCCTGCGCAACTCGACCCGTTATTTCTTTATCCCGACCGAAGGGCCGATCGTGCTGTTCGAGTATCCGCAGAGCTACCATGTCTCGATGGTGCTCGACACGATCGACGAGGCGCGTCCTTCCAAGCTCGTCTGGTCGTCGGTCTCCGGCCGCGACGACGAGACCGCCGGCCCGTTCGCCGACGAGATCGCGGAACTGTTGAAAAAGCATGGCGGCGGCTCGATGAAGCTCGGGCTCGACCGCTGCAGCCATCTGCAGGCGCTGGCGCTGGAAAAACGCGGCTGCGAGGTCAAGGATTGCCAGGGCGAGATTCTTGCCGTGCGCGCGGTGAAGACGCCCGAGGAAGTGAAGTGCCTGCAGGTGTCGATGGCTGGCGCCGAGGCCGCGGTCTACGCGGTGCGCGAGGCGATCAAACCCGGCGTCTCCGAAAACGAGCTGTTCGCCATCATGTATGGCGAGGTCATCCGCCAGGGCGGCGAGTTCATCGAGACGCGGCTGTTGACGTCGGGCCAGCGCACCAACCCGTGGTTCAACGAGGCCAGCGGCCGCAAGATCCGGCCCGGCGAACTTTTGGCGCTCGATACCGACACGATCGGCTGCTATGGCTATTATTCCGATTTCTCGCGCACCTTCCGCTGCGGGCCGGGCAAGCCGACCGACTACCAGAAGTCGCTCTACCGCATGGCGCATGACCAGGTTCAACACAACATTTCGATCGTCAAACCCGGCATGGCGTTCCGCGAGATCGCCGAGAAGGCCTGGAAGATCCCGGACCGTTTCGTCGACCAGCGCTACACCTCGGTCATGCACGGCGTCGGCATGCATGGCGAGACACCGTTCATTGCCCATGCCATGGATTACGAGACCTATGGCCGCGACGGCCATATCGTGCCAGGCATGGTGGTGAGCGTGGAAAGCTATATAGGCGAGAAGGGCGGCCGCGAGGGCGTCAAGCTGGAGGACGAGATCCTGATCACCGAGACTGGTACGGAGCTTCTGTCGCGCTTCCCCTATGAGGACGAGTTTTTGGAGAAGCAGGTTTGACGGTGGTAACCAATGAGCGCCTCGTTCCTGTCCCGCCGGCCTACGGAAGAGTCTTTGGCTGCCTTGCCCATGCATCACCCAGGCGCATCCGCATGAAAAGCCCCATCTCCATGAAGCGCGGCACCGTGGCCGCCGTCTTCATCGACCTGCAGGAGGAGCACCGGCAGGATCCGCGCTATCTGGTCGAGGGCTTTGCCAACATCCTCGCCAACGTCCAGCGCCTGCAGGCGGCGGCGCGGCAGAACCATGTGCCGCTCTATCACTGGGCCTATATCGTCGATCTCGACAAACAGGACCGGCCGTTTCACCCGGTCGGGGCCGACGGCAAGTCGGCCTTCTCCGACAAGAGCGACCCGCTGACCGAAATCTGCCAAGAGGTGGCGCCGGCCGAGGGCGAGGCGCTGCTGATCAAGGCCGAGGCCAGCGCCTTCCGTTCGGGGCCGGGTGCCGATCAGTTGAAGGCAAGCGGCATCGAATGGCTTGTCGTCGCCGGCGTCTGGACGGAGGCCTGCATCGACGCATCCGTGAAGGACGCCGTGGCCAGGGGATTTCGCGTGCTGCTGGTCAAGGATGCCTGCGGCAGCGGCAGCGCGGCCATGCACCAGACCGGCATCCTCAACCTCGCCAACCGGCTCTATGGCGGCGCGGTCATCGACACCGACGGCGCCTGCCGGCTGCTGGCGGGCGAAAGCGTGACGGCCTGGCAGGTCGAGGGCTCGGTGCCGCTGCGCTTCAGCTTCGACAATGCGGCCGCGCTCTATGCCGAGCTTTGAATTGCCGGCATGACTGACAAGACCAGCCGCGGCGAATACGAGACACGGCTCGATCCGGCGCTGTGGGCCTATATCGACGCCATCAATGCCTGGTATCCGCCCGAAACCGTCGACCTGCCGATCGCCAAACAGCGCGCGATCTACGACCGCATGTGCCGGGCGCTGCGCCAGCCCTATCCGCCCGGCGTCATCGCCAAGGACGGGCTGATCGCTGCCGCCGGCCGCGACATTCCCGTCCGGCGCTACCAGCTCGCCGGCACCGCCGCGCGGGCAAAAGTGCTCTATTTCCATGGCGGCGGCTTCATTCTTGGCGGGCTCGACAGCCATGACGACATCTGCGCGGAAATCTGTGCCGGCACCGGCTATGCCGTGCTGTCCGTCGACTACCGTCTGGCGCCCGAACATATCCACCCCGCCGCCTTCGACGATGCGCTGGCCGCCTTCGAATGGGCGGCGGCCACGACCGGCCAACCGATCGTGCTGTGCGGCGAGAGCGCCGGCGGCAATCTGGCGGCGGCGGTGGCGCAGGCGACGCGCGGTCATCCCCGCGCTGCGATCGGCCAGGTGCTGATTTATCCCGGCCTCGGCGGCGACGAGAGGTCCGGCTCCTATGTCGAACACGCCAACGCGCCGCTGCTGTCCGTCGGCGACATTGCCTTCTACCGCGACGTGCGGTCGGCCAAGCGGCAATCGCAGGACGATCCGACATTTTCGCCTTTGCGCGACAGGAACTTCTCCGGCCTGCCACCGACGGTGATCGTCACGGCCGAATGCGATCCGCTGTCATCCGATGGCGAGACCTATCGCGACCGCATCCTGGCGACTGGCGGCAAGGCATGGTGGCATGAGGAAAAACGCCTGGTGCACAGTTTCCTGCGCGCCCGCACCACGGTGCCGGCGGCGGCGCAAGCCTTTGGGCGCATCATTTCGGCGATCGCGGCTCTGGGTCGCGGCGAGTGGCCGTACTGACTCTTACGACGCCGCGGCCTTTGCCTCGGATGATGTGGCCTTCAGCCAGAGCGCCTTTTCGCCGAGCGTGGCGACCATGGCGGCATGGGCGGCGCGCTCCGCCTCGGTCAGGCGCGGCAGCAACGGACCCGGGCGCACGGCGGCAATGATTTCGATGTGGCGGACATTTTCGCCGCGCTGCGCCGGCGCGGTCGCGCTGTCCAGGATGAGGGCGGCCTGCTTGCCGCCGATCAGCTCGATATAGACCTCGGCCAACAATTCGGAATCGAGCAAGGCACCGTGCTTGGTGCGCTTGGCGTTGTCGATGCCGTAGCGCCGGCAGAGGGCGTCAAGCGAGTTGGGGCCCATCGGGTGCTTGCGGCGCGCCAGCGCCAGCGTGTCGACGACAAGGCCGGGATCGATGACGGGATGGCCGAGCCGGCCGAATTCGACGTTGAGGAAGCCGATATCGAAGGTCGCATTGTGCGCGACCAGCTTGGCGCCGTCGGTGAAGGCCAGCCATTCCTCGACGATCTCGGCAAAGGTCGGCTTGCCCGCGAGGTCGGCAGCGCTGATGCCGTGCACGGCTTGCGCCTCCGCATGGATCGCGCGCCCTTGAGGATTGATGTAGTGGTGGAAGGTGCGGCCGGTCGGGAACCGGTTGACCAGCTCGACGCCGCCCAGCTCGATCACGCGGTCGTCGCGCGAATCCAGGCCGGTGGTTTCTGTATCGAAGATGATCTCGCGCATCGAATCAGGTGCTCCTGGGAGCAGAATCGCGAGACCGGAACAAAATGGCAATGGGAAATGCCTGTTTTCCCTTCTCCCCTTGCGGGAGGTGGCCGCGAAGCGGTCGGATGAGGGGTGCTCCAGGGAAAGCGGACGCCTCACTCCGCTGGAACACCCCCTCATCCGTCTCGGCGCTGCGCGCCGATCCACCTTCCCCCCACAAGGGGGGAAGGAAGAGCCTAGTGATCCCCAGTGAACTCCGCGATGATCGCATCGACCTCAGCACGTGCGGCATCCATCCCCTCGCCGGTGTCGATGACGAAATCCGCCAGCCTGCGCTTTTCGGCATCCGGCACTTGCTTGGCCAGGATCGCCGCCAGCTTTTCTTCGGTCATCCCTGGTCGTGCCAGCACGCGTTGACGCTGGACTTCGGCGGGTGCGGTGACGACGATGACCTTGTCGACGCGGTTGCGGCCGCCGGTTTCGAACAGCAGCGGAATGTCGAGCACGGCGATCGATTCGCCCGCGGTACGATGCCTGGCCAGGAAGGCGTCGGCGTCGGCGCGCACGAGCGGATGGATGATGGCTTCGAGTTGCTTCAGCGCGGCGGGGTCACCAAGTACACGGGCGCCAAGTCTTGCTCGATCGACCACGCCGGCAGCGGTTGTTCCCGGGAAAGCCGCCTCGACCAGAGGCGCTGCCTTGCCGGCATAGAGGCGGTGTACCGTCTCGTCGGAATCGTGGACTGGCACGCCGGCCTCGGCGAACATCTTGGCCGTCGTCGACTTGCCCATGCCGATCGAACCGGTGAGGCCGAGCACGATCATGGTTTCGGCACCAGGTCGGCTACGATGATCGCGCGCAGCTCGGCCGTGACTTGCGGCCTGACGCCGAACCAGTGTTCGAAACCGGGCACGGCCTGGTTGAGCAGCATGCCGAGGCCGTCCACCGTCTTCAGCCCCCGGGCGCTTGCGGCGGCAAGCAGCGGTGTTTCCAGCGGCACATAGACAAGGTCGGTGACGATCGCATGGCTCGGCAGCAGGGCCGGATCGGCGGCGAGGCCCTCATTGCCGACCATGCCGAGCGCCGTGGTGTTGACCAGCAGGCCGGCATCGACAAGCAGTTCGCCGGTCTCAGCCATGCCGTGCGCCGAAACGCCGGCGCCGAAACGATCGCGCAACTCCACCGCCCGGGCGAGCGTTCGGTTGACGATGCGGATGTCGGAAATGCCGCGCTCTTTCAGCGCGTGGATGACGGCGCGGGAGGCACCGCCGGCGCCGAGCACGACCGCGGGGCCGGTGTTCGCCCAGCCCGGCGCGTGGTCGTCGAGATTGGCGGCAAAGCCATGGCCGTCGGTGTTGCCGCCCCACAGCGTGCCGTCCTCGAACCACAGCGTGTTGACGGCGCCGATCTCCTCCGCCGCCTGGTCGCGGCGGCCGGCCAGCGCAAAGGCGGCTTCCTTGTGCGGGATGGTGACATTGCCGCCGCGATAGCCGTTGGCCTGCAGGGTTGCCAGGAATTCGGCAAAGTCGTGCGGCGCGACATCGATCGCCTCGTAGCTGCCGTCGATGCCATGCTTGGCCAGCCAATGGCCGTGGATCTTCGGCGAGCGCGAATGCTTGATCGGATGGCCAGTGACAAAGGCCTTCTTCGTCGCCTCAGCCATCGATCGCTCCCAGCGTGCGCAGTTCGGCCAGCAGCGGCAAAAGCGGCAGGCCGACAATGGTGAAATGGTCGCCTTCGATCTTCTCGAAGAGCTGGACGCCTTCGCCCTCGACCTGGTAGGCGCCGACGCTGGCCAGCGCCCTGGCGCCGACGCGGGCGAGGTGGCGGCCGATGAAGGCGGGATCGAGCTTGCGCATGGTCATGGAGGCAATGCCGACATGGCGCCACAGCACCTTGCCGTCACGCACCAGGACGGCAGCGCTGTTGAGCTGGTGGGTCTTGCCGGACAGCGCCAGCAAATGACGCCGCGCGCCTTCCATGTCGGCGGGCTTGTGGAACACCTCGTCACCCAGCGACAAGGTCTGGTCGCAGCCGAGCACCAGGGCCCCTGGCCTGCGCTCGCTCACCTCGGTGGCCTTGGCCTCGGCCAGCACCAGGGCGACGTCTTCCGGCGAAACACCGCTATCCTGCAACGGCGCCTCGAGCGCGCGCTCGTCGACCTCGGCCGGCACCGCCTCGACGTCGATACCGGCATCGAGCAGCATCGCCTTGCGGAACGGACTGCCGGAAGCGAGGATGATTTTCTCGGTCATGCTTGTTCACCAGAGTTGGCGTTCCGTCACGCACCCCTCATCCGACCGAGCTTCGCTCGGCCACCTTCTCCCACAAGGGGAGAAGGGAGGTGCTGCGCTGACGCTGCTGCAAATCGCCAACTGGTGGTAATCTGCGGGACGCTAGCGCCGAGTTCTTCCTTCTCCCCTTGTGGAGAAGGTGTCGCCGAAGGCGACGGATGAGGGGTGCGTGACGGAATGCTCACTTATCTCGTCTGCCCTAGCGCGACTTCCCCCGCAGGGCAACGATCGCCGCCGCGGTTTCCTCGATCGAGCGGCGGCTGACGTCGATCATCGGCCAGCCATGGCGCGTGCAGATCTGGCGGGCGTAGGCGAGTTCTTCGTTGATGGCGGCGCGGTCGACATAATCGGTCGGCACGTAGGAGCTGCTGTTGCCCAGGATGCGGTTCTGGCGGACATGCGAGATGCGTTCGGCGGTGGCGATCAACCCGACCACCAGGGGGGTCTTGGCCGCGACCAGGCTTTCGGGAACGGGCACGCCGAGCACGATCGGAATGTTGGCGGTCTTGATGCCGCGATTGGCGAGATAGATGCTGGTCGGCGTCTTCGAGGTGCGCGAGATGCCGATCAGCACGACATCGGCATCGTCCATGTTGAGCGGCAACTGGCCGTCATCATGGTCCATGGTGAAGTTGAGCGCATCGATGCGGCGAAAATATTCGGCGTCGAGGACATGCTGGGCGCCGACGCGCCGGCCGGCCGGCGTGCCTAGATAGGACTGGAAGACGGTAAGCACCGGCTCCAGCACGGAGACGCAGGGCAGGCCCATCGCCGCACAGCGCTCATCGATGCCGCGCGCCAGTTTCTGGTCGACGACGGTGTAGAGAATGATGCCGGGCTCCTCCTCGATGTCCTCGAACACTTTCGCCACCTGCTTTTCGGTGCGGATCAGCGGGTAGATATGCTCGATGGCGCGCGCGTCCTTGTATTGCGCCGAAGCCGCCCGCCCGGCGGCGAGCAGCGTTTCGCCGGTCGCGTCGGAAATCAGGTGCAGGTGAAAGAAGCTCTGGGGTTTGTTCACAGGGATCACCTGGGGCTGTGGGCGGATGTGGATAAGGTTGGACAGCGAGCCAGGCTCGTTGGAGGCGACTGTATCAGATGCCAGTTTGTCCACAATTCGATGTGCTGTCAGCTTCGTCGGAGGGCTGGGGACAAGTCCGTGGACGGATTTGCTTGGCCTTGGCCTGTCCACAGGGCCGGGTTTTCCGGCCGGGTCCTAAGGCTTTGGAAGCGATGATGGATTCCCGACTGTCCCCAGAACCCAACAATCCGGCCAAACGAGCGCGCGACAATATGCTTGCTGGCTTTTTGCCTGATGAAGCGGGACAGGTGGCAACCACCAGAACCAACAGACTCTTAGAATCAGAAGAATCTTAGATATAAGAATATTTGATTAGAAAGAGGCTTGGAGAAGCGAGCGCTCGATGCCCCAGAACCGGATCATGCTGGATGTCCTGAAGGGCAAGGCGATTTTTCCTCCACCACTCTGGATGATGCGCCAGGCCGGACGCTATCTGCCGGAGTATCGTGAAACCCGCCGGCGGGCCGGTTCGTTCCTCGACCTCTGCTATGATCCCGACCTTGCGGTCGAAGTGACGCTGCAGCCGATCGAACGCTTCGGCTTCGATGCCTCGATCCTGTTCTCGGACATCCTTGTCGTTCCGCATGCGCTTGGCCGCGACGTGCGCTTCGAGGAGGGAAGAGGACCGCTTTTGACGCCGATCTCGGCAGCGGAAATTTTGGCTCTGGAAAGCGATGTGTTTCACGTGAATCTCGAACCGGTCTACGAGACGGTTCGCCGCTTGCGGGCAAGATTGCCTGACGAGACGACGCTGATCGGCTTCTGCGGCGCGCCGTGGACGGTGGCGACCTACATGATCGCCGGCCATGGCACGCCGGACCAGGCACCGGCGCGGCTGTTTGCTTACCGCGAACCGGCAGCGTTCAAACAGCTGCTGAAGGTGCTGGCCGATCATTCCGCCGCCTATCTGATCCGCCAGATCGAAGCGGGTGCCGACGTGGTGCAGATTTTCGATTCCTGGTCGGGCGTGCTCGACGACGCCTCCTTCGAACAGTTCTGCGTCGAGCCGGTGGCCGAGATCGTCAGGCAGGTAAGAGCCGTTCATCCCGATGTGCCGGTCATCGGTTTTCCCAAGGGCGCCGGCGCCCGCTACCAGAGCTATCGCGAGAAGACCGGTGTGGCGGGGCTGGGGATCGACTGGACGGTGCCCCTGGCGGCAGCAAAGGACTTGCAGCGCTCTGGTGCCGTCCAGGGCAATCTCGATCCCTTGCGGCTGGTGGCCGGCGGCAAGGCATTATCCGATGGCGTCGACGCGATTCTCGGGGCGTTGGGGGATGGACCGCTGATCTTCAATCTCGGCCATGGCATTACGCCGGAGACGCCGGTGGCGCATGTCGAGGCGATGGTGAAACTGGTGAGGAGCGCGGCACGCTGATGGCTCGGCCAAAAGAGATGAACAATTCAGGCAACACGACTAACAGTGGGGGCAGCACCGGCCAGGCGATGATGCGCATGACCGTCGGCATCGCCGCGCTGATCGTGCTGACGGCGCTGTTGTTTTTCGTTGCACCCGACGGTTTCTATCCCTGGGCGAAGGCGATCCATATCCTGGCCGTCATTTCCTGGATGGCCGGCATGCTCTATCTGCCGCGGCTGCTGGTCTATCACGCCGATGCCGAGAAGGGCTCGGTCCAGTCGGAGACCTTCAAGGTGATGGAGCGGCGCCTGCTGCGCGGCATCATCAATCCGGCGATGATCGCGACTTGGATGTTCGGACTATGGCTGGCCTGGAAAGGCTTTGGTTTCCAGGGTGGCTGGCTGCACGCCAAGATCGGTTTCGTGCTGCTGTTGTCCGCCGTCCACGGCTATCTGGCCGGCGCGGTGCGGAAATTCGCCGAGGATGCCAACGAAAAGTCCGCGAAGCACTGGCGGATGATCAACGAGATCCCCACATTGCTGATGATCGCAATCGTGATCCTGGTTGTCGTCAAGCCGTTCTAGGCCTCTATCGGTCGCGTAAAACGCAGCTTGCTCTTTCACCCGACCGACGATAAAAGACGGGTCTTCCTTCCCGTCATGCGCCGCCCTTCACTGTTTTCGGCCGCGCCCGGCATTTGTCGCATCCCGCCGATATATTTTCCCCAAAGCAGATTCAGAGTCCGTCTATGCAAGAAATGAAACTCGCAGAGTTCAAGAACAAGAAACCGCCAGAGCTGATCGCTTATGCCGAATCGCTCGAGGTGGAAAACGCCAGCGTCATGCGCAAGCAGGAGCTGATGTTCGCCATCCTGAAGAAACTGGCCGCCCAGGAGATCGAGATCATCGGCGACGGGGTGGTCGAGGTGCTGCAGGACGGCTTCGGCTTCCTGCGCTCGGCCAATGCCAATTATCTGCCCGGTCCCGACGACATCTACATCTCGCCCTCGCAGATCCGCCGCTTTTCATTGAAGACCGGCGACACCGTCGAGGGGCCGATCCGTAGCCCGAAGGAAGGCGAGCGCTATTTCGCGCTGCTCAAGGTCAACACGATCAATTTCGACGACCCCGAAAAGATCCGCCACAAGATCCACTTCGACAATCTGACGCCGCTCTATCCGACCAAGCGGCTGAAGATGGAGATCGACAATCCGACGAGCAAGGACATCTCGCCGCGCGTGATCGACCTGGTGGCGCCGATCGGCAAGGGACAGCGCGCGCTGATCAACGCGCAACCGCGCACCGGCAAGACGGTGCTAATGCAGAACATCGCCCATTCGATCACCGCCAACCACCCGGAATGCTATCTGATCGTGCTGCTGATCGACGAGCGGCCGGAAGAAGTGACCGACATGCAGCGCTCGGTGAAGGGCGAGGTCATATCCTCGACTTTCGACGAACCGGCGGTGCGCCACGTGCAGGTCGCCGAAATGGTGATCGAGAAGGCCAAGCGCCTGGTCGAACACGGCCGCGACGTCGTCATCCTGCTCGATTCCATCACCCGCCTCGGCCGCGCCTACAACACCGTGGTGCCGTCCTCCGGCAAGGTGCTGACCGGCGGTGTCGACGCCAACGCCCTGCAGCGGCCGAAGCGCTTCTTCGGCGCGGCCCGCAACATCGAGGAAGGCGGCTCGCTGACCATCATCGCCACCGCGCTGATCGACACCGGCAGCCGTATGGACGAAGTCATCTTCGAAGAGTTCAAGGGCACCGGCAACTGCGAAATCCAGCTCGACCGCAAGGTCGCCGACAAGCGCATCTACCCGGCCATGGACATCCTCAAGTCCGGTACCCGCAAGGAGGACCTGCTGGTGCCGCGCGCCGACCTGCAGAAGATCTTCGTGCTGCGTCGCATCCTGGCGCCGATGGGAACCACCGACGCAATCGAGTTCCTCATCGACAAGCTGAAGCAGACCAAGACCAACGCCGACTTCTTCGATTCGATGAACACGTAACGGTCGGTCCGAAAGGTTCGGATTTTTGCATTGAGCCCCATTCCGGGAGACCGGGATGGGGTTTTGCTTTGGCGGGATCAGGTCGCATTCCCGATACCGAATGGCCATATGCGGCAGCACGCAACGCCGTCTTCATGCGACGAGTAGCACTTCGCAGGTGCCGACGACGTGAAAAAGACAATCCCGACCCTGATCGGCTTTTCGGCCATCCTGACCTGGTCCTTCCTGGCGCTGCTGTCGACGGCGGCGGGGCCGATCCCGCCCTTTCAGCTTGCGGCCATGACATTCCTGCTTGGGGCGCTCGCCGGTGCAAGCAGCTGGATCTTCCGGCCGGGGGCTATCCGGTCGCTGCGGCAGCCATGGCCTGTCTGGGCGACAGGGGTTGCGGGACTGTGCATCTACCATTGCGCCTATTTCTTCGCGATCCAGTCGGCGCCGCCCGTCGAGGTCAGCCTGATTGCCTATCTCTGGCCATTGCTGATCGTCGTTTTCGCCGCCTTCCTGCCGGGTGAAAGGCTGCGGGTACACCACATTGTCGGTGTTGTCCTTGGTCTTGCCGGCGCGATCGTGGTGATCACCAAGGGCGGCACTATCGGCCTCGCCAACGGCGTGATGAAGGGCCATGTCATAGCGCTGTTCTGCGCCTTCATCTGGGCCGGCTATTCGGTGCTGTCACGCCGGTTCGGCCAGGTGCCGACCGATGTCGTGGCCGGCTATTGCTTCATCACTGCGGCGGTCGCCTTCGCACTTCACCTGACGCTCGAGACCACCGTCTGGCCGCAGACCGTGACACAATGGAGTGCCATCCTCGTCCTCGGTGCGATCCCGCTGGGCGCCGGCTTCTACGCCTGGGACTATGGCTGCAAGCACGGGGACATCATGATCCTCGGCGCCTTGTCCTACGCCGCGCCGCTGTTTTCGGTGATCGTGCTGCTGCTGGCAGGGTTCGGCGTGTTCCATTGGTCGGTGGCGCTCGCCTGCGTGCTCATCACGATAGGCGCGATGGTTGCCGCCAAGGATTTGCTGTTCAAGTCGCGGCCCGCCGCGGCGCCGGTTGAAACGGCAATTTTGGCTCCGGCGTCGCGGGCTGAGGGCACGTGATCTATCGGCGACGCAGGAGACGCTCGAGCTCTTCCGGATCGGTCACGGCGGGAAGGCAGACCTGACCGGTGCACAGCCAGGCGCCGGGCCTGTTGGTCGGCGGCAGGATTCCACCCGGCAGCAAGGGTCGATTCGCTGCCGTACCGATCGGCACGATGATATCGACGCGCCGCGGGTCGGGGCTTCTATTCGCTACCGGAACGAGCTTTGGATCCTCCGGCGCGTCCACGATGACCAGTTTCAGCGGTTCGATGGCAAGCGCGCAGGCATTGACGATGCCGGCCTGGCCATAGGCCTGGTGCTCGGCGCGGCCGGCGGCATGTTCGGCGATCGTCCAGGCCCGCTCCTGCAGGTCGACATCGCCTGTGACGGAGGCGAGCCGGACCAGTGCCTGGATGATCTGGCTGGCGGCCGATGAAATGGCTTCGTCGACATCGCCCCTGATGCGGATCGGCACGTCTGTGCTGTCCGAAGCGGTCAGATAATAGCCTGTTCCCGAGGCATCGGCATGCCAGAGGTCGAGCTGTTGGACGAACCGGCCGGCATGGTCGATATAGCTCCAATCGCTGGACGCCTCGAACAGCGAGATCGCGGCATTGGTCATGGCGGCATAATCGCTCGACAGAGCCGGGAACAATTTCTGGGCGCCGAGCATCGAATGCGGCAAGCGGTTGTCGCGGCTGGCGGCGCTGATATGTGCGAAGGCTTTTGCTGCGGCATCGATCCAGTCGGGCCGCGCCAGCGAGCGGCCGGCTTCGGCCAGCGCAGCAATCATCAGGCCGTTCCAGTCGGTGAGCGTCTTGGCGTCGAGGCCTGGCCTGACGCGCCCCTCGCGCACGGCAAGAAGCCTGGCCTTGAGCGGGATGAGCTGTTCACGATCGGCAACGCTCTCGGACAGCTGGGCGCTGGTTTGGTGGATGATTGGCTTGCCTTCCCAAGCTGGCGGGCTGGCAAGTGTGAAGTACTTGAAAAACAAGGCAGAATCGTCGCCGAGGGCGGCTTCTATCTCGTCTCTGCTCCAGGTGTAGAACAGCCCTTCCTCGCCATCGCTGTCGGCGTCGAGGCTGGCGGCAAAGGCGCCGCCATCGACGCGCATTTCGCGCAGCAGCCAATCGGCGGTTTCTTCGATTCGTACCCGGAACAAATCATTGCCGCTTGCGGCAAAGGCCCAGTTGCAGAAGCGGATCAACTCCGCATTATCGTAGAGCATCTTCTCGAAATGCGGCACCAGCCATTCCGCGTCGGTCGAGTAGCGGCTGAGCCCGCCGCCGATATGATCGTAGATGCCGCCGCCCAGCATCCGCTCGAGGCTGACGAGCACGTCGTCGCGGTGGGTGGCATTGCCGTCGCGCAGCCAGGACAGCCACAGGGTGAGCATGAATGGCGCGTTGGGGAATTTTGGTGCGCCGCGCAGGCCGCCGAGATCGCGGTCGATCATGCCGTCGATGCGGCCGGCGAGTTCGGACAGCGTGTCGCGATCGAGAAGCGCCCTGGAATGCGTGCCGGAAAGCCGCGCCTCGACATGGGTGGTGAGGCCGTCGGCGCTCTGGTGCAGGCTCGCCCGCTTCTCGCGCCAGGCTTTGTCGACGACCTCCATCACCTGGATGAAACCCGGTCGGCCATAGCGCGCCTCGCGCGGAAAATAGGTGCCGCCCCAGAACGGCTTGCCGTCCGGCGTCAGGAACATGGTCAGCGGCCACCCACCCTGCTCGCCCATGGAGGACAAGGCCGCCATGTAGATCTGGTCGATGTCGGGACGCTCCTCGCGGTCGACCTTGATATTGACGAACAGACGGTTCATGACGGCGGCGACGTCGTCATTCTCGAAGCTTTCATGGGCCATGACGTGGCACCAGTGACAGGCGGCATAGCCGACGGAGAGGAGGATCGGCCTGCCCAGGGCCTTTGCCTCCTCGAGAGAAGCCGGCGACCAGGCCCGCCAATGGACGGGATTGCCGCTATGCTGCTGCAGATAGGGGCTGGCTTCGTCGGCAAGCAGGTTTTTCGCGGGCAATGTCACGGCAGGCAACTCGGGCAAACTCGGTTCAACGTGTGGCGGAAGCTAGGGCGGTTCAACAAAGCGGGCAAATGTTTTCAGGCGATTCCATCATTGCACTGTCGAGCGGCCGGCTGCCGGCTGGGGTCGCGGTGCTGCGCATTTCCGGCCCGCAGACTCGATTCGTAGTCGAAACGATTGCCGGCGGGATGGTTAAGGCGCGCGCGGCGACCCTGCGCGCGTTCAAAGCGCCGGATGGAACGGTGCTGGACAACGGCCTGGTCGTCTTCTTCCCCGGTCCGGCCAGTTTCACCGGAGAGGACGTCGCGGAATTCCATGTCCACGGCGGGCGCGCTGTTGTCGCTGGAATGCTGCAGACGATCGCCGGTTTTGACGGCGTCAGGCACGCAGAACCCGGTGAATTCACGCGCCGCGCCTTCCTGAACGGCAAGGTTGACCTGGTCGAGACCGAAGCACTCGCCGATCTGGTCAATGCCGAGACCGAGGCGCAGCGCCGCTTCGCCATCCGCAATACCGAGGGCGCCCAGAGCGAACTCTATCTCGGCTGGCGTCGGCGACTGATCCATGCGCGGGCGATGATCGAGGCGGAGATCGACTTTGCCGACGAGGATGATGTGCCCGGTTCCGTTTCGGATGCGGTTTGGTCTGATGTGCATGTAATGGTCGACGAGATCGATCGGCACATTGCCGGATTCCATGCCGCCGAGATCATTCGCGATGGGTTCGAGGTCGTCATTCTCGGTGCGCCCAATGCCGGCAAGTCGAGCCTGTTCAACGCCTTGGCGCGGAGAGATGCCGCTATTGTAACGGATGAGCCGGGCACGACGCGGGATCTGCTGGAAGTGGCGCTGGATCTCGGAGGGCTGCGCGTCCGGCTGACGGATACGGCCGGGTTGCGGGACACGCCAGGGAAGGTCGAGGCGATCGGCATTGAAAGGGCGAGGGCGAAGGCCGACCGCGCCGATCTCCTGCTGGTGTTGGAAGACGTAGCAGACCCCGGGGATATCGGGCCGTTGTCGGCGGCGATCCCGGCATTGCGCGTCGGAACCAAGCTCGATTTGTTGGACGCGCAAGCGTCCGCGGAAGCGGCCAGACGGTATGATCTCGTTATTTCCGTCGTGAACGGGGCCGGGGTGGATGCGTTGCTGGCGGAGATCGGCCGGCGCGCGGCGGATGCGGCAGGCGACGTTGGCGATGTCCTGCCGTCGCGGCTGCGCCATGTCGAATTGCTCGACGAAGCAAAGCGGCATCTGGTTCGCGCCATCGACAGTGGCGTTGCCGGCCAGGAGCTGCGTGCCGAGGAGCTGCGGTTGGCCGCCGATCGGCTGGGCCGGATTGTCGGCGCCATCGACGTCGAGGATATGCTCGACGTTATCTTCTCGCAATTCTGCATCGGAAAATGACTCACGTGAAACACGCACGCGCCTGAAAGGGACGGTTGGTGATTCACGTGAAACATCGCCAGCCGTGGTGACTCAGCGAAAACACGGCGCCACGCCCTACCTCGTGGGGAGGTCGGACCGCAGGTCCGGGTGGGGGTCAGCGCCGCACCCCCCACCCCGCTGCTTCGCAGCGACCCTCCCCACAAGGGGGAGGGTATAGACGCATTGCCCTGTTTCACGTGAAACTAGCCGCGAAGTTTTCTTGACAGCTTGATCTTGCGGGGACATGTGTCCCTGCATTCTATTCGAGTCCAGGATTTGGAAATGACCGATCACTATGAGGTGGTTGTGGTGGGCGGCGGCCATGCGGGTTGCGAGGCGGCCAGTGCTGCCGCGCGCGCCGGCGCCCGCACGGCGCTGGTGACGCTGCGCTTCGACACGATCGGCGTGATGTCTTGCAACCCAGCGATCGGCGGGCTCGGCAAGGGCCATCTCGTCCGCGAGATCGACGCCATGGACGGGCTGATGGGCCGGGTTGCGGATGCTGCCGGCATCCAATTCCGCCTGCTCAACCGCCGCAAGGGCCCGGCGGTGCGCGGACCGCGCACCCAGGCTGACAGGAAGCTCTATCGCCTTGCCATGCAGGAAGCGATTCGGCAGCAGAACGATCTCGACGTGATCGAGGCCGAAGTGCTCGACTTTGAGATCGAAGAGGGACGGATCGCCGCTGTGCTCCTCGCCAATGGAAGGCGACTTGCCTGCGGCGCCGTGGTGCTGACCACCGGTACTTTTCTGCGCGGGCTTATTCATATCGGCGAGAAGAAGATTGTCGCCGGCCGCATGAACGAGCAGGCGAGCCTTGGCCTGTCGGCAACGATGAGCCGTGCGGGCTTCGCGCTCGGCCGCCTGAAGACCGGCACGCCGCCGCGGCTGGATGGGCGGACCATCGATTGGGCGTCGCTGGAAAGCCAGGCGGCGGATGACGATCCCGTGCCGTTCTCGCTGATGACCGATCGCATCGAGACGCCTCAGATCGATTGCGGCATCACCCGCACGACCACGGCCACGCATGAGTTGATCCGTGCCAATCTCGCTCGCTCCGCCATGTATTCCGGCTCGATCGAGGGCGTGGGGCCGCGCTATTGCCCGTCGATCGAGGACAAGATCGTCAAGTTCGGTGACCGCGACGGCCACCAGATCTTCCTCGAGCCAGAAGGGCTCGACGACGACACGGTTTATCCCAACGGCATTTCGACCTCGCTGCCGGAGGATGTGCAGCTCGACATCCTGAAGACCATTCCCGGGCTGGAGCGGGCTGTGATGCTGCAGCCCGGCTATGCCATCGAATATGATCATGTCGATCCGCGCGAGCTCAGTCAGACGTTGGAGACGAAGCGTGTCGCCGGGCTGTTCCTGGCCGGACAGATCAATGGCACGACCGGATATGAGGAAGCCGCGGGCCAAGGCTTGCTTGCGGGGCTCAACGCGGCGCGGCGCGCATCGGGCGGCGAGCAGATCGTGCTCAGCCGCACCGAGGCCTATATCGGCGTTATGGTCGATGACCTGACCAGCCGCGGCATCAGCGAACCCTACCGGATGTTCACCTCGCGCGCCGAATTCCGGCTGTCGCTGCGCGCCGACAATGCGGATGAGCGGTTGACGCCTCTCGCTGCAAAGCTGGGAATTGCCTCGGCGCAAAGGATGCAGCGGTACGGCGACGCCATGCGCCGGCTAGACGAGGCGCGAGCGCTGGCGACGGCACTGACGATGACCCCCAATGAGGCGGCGCGGCACGGGTTGGAGATCAACAGGGATGGTGTGCGCCGGTCCGGCTATGAGCTGCTGGCCTATCCCGATGTCGATGTGGCCTGGCTGGCCAGGGTCGAGCCGGGATTTGGCGCGGTCGATGCCAAGACGGCGGAGCGTCTCGAAACGGAGGCGAAATATTCCGTCTATCTCGATCGGCAGAAGACCGATGTTGCGCAGATTCGCCATGAGGAGAGCCGGCTGATCCCGGAAACCGTCGATTTCGCCGGCGTGCCTGGCCTGTCCAATGAATTGAAGCAGAAGATGCAGGCGCGGCGGCCGCGTTCCATTGCCGACGCGCAGCGCATGGAAGGTATGACGCCGGCGGCGCTGGCGATCATTGTGGCCCATGTCCGGCACCATGAGGCTGCACAGAGGCCGCAGAGCGAACGAAGAGTTGTTGCGTGAGCTCACTAGAGAGCCTGCAGGGCGCGGCCGGTCCGGTTTCACGTGAAACATTCGATCGCCTGGTGGCGTTCGAAGAGATATTCCAGAAATGGAACCGCAGCATCAATCTCGTGGCGCAGTCGACATCGGGCGACGTCTGGCAGCGTCACATCCTGGACAGCGCGCAGCTGGCGCGACTGGAGCCTGATGCCAAGCGCTGGGTCGACATCGGCTCGGGCGGCGGATTTCCCGGCCTCGTGATGGCTTTCCTGCTTGCCGAGCGCGACGGCGCCAGCATCGACCTGGTGGAAAGCAACCGCAAAAAAGCTTCCTTCCTGCAGGCCGTTGTTGGTCAGTTCAGCCTGCCGGCCCGGGTCGTGGCCCGCCGCATCGACGAAAGCCATGCGCTTGTTTCGACACCGCAAATCGTCACGGCGCGGGCCTTGGCCTCGCTGCCGACGCTGCTGGATCTGTCGGCGCCCTGGCTGACGACCGGCGCGCGCGGCCTGTTCCACAAAGGCCGGGATTATCGGGCCGAAGTGCAAGAAAGCGTTAACCGATGGGCCTTCGATCTGGTAGAACATCCCAGTGTGACCGACCCGCATGGCGTCATCCTCGAACTGTCCGACCTGCGACCTGTCTGATCTTCGACTCGTCGAGCCATTGGCGACCCAAAAATGAATTTCTGGCATAAATCCATGATGAAGAACGGCCCCCGAATCATCACCGTAGCCAACCAGAAGGGCGGTGTCGGCAAGACCACCACCGCCATCAACCTCGCCACCGCGCTGGCCGCGATCGGCGAAAAGGTGCTGATCGTCGATCTCGACCCGCAAGGCAACGCCAGCACCGGCCTCGGCATCGACCGCAAGGACCGGACGGTGTCGTCCTATGACGTGCTGACCGGCGAGCTGGAGCTGGAAGAAGCGGCCATCCCGACCGCGGTGCCAGGCCTGTCGATCGTGCCGTCGACGCTCGACCTGCTCGGCATCGAAATGGAGATCGCCTCGGCGCCCGACCGGGTGCTCAAACTGCGCAACGCGCTGCGCGCCGCGACCGAGCGCGGAGCGCCGTTCGGCTATGTGCTGATCGATTGCCCGCCGTCACTCAACCTTTTGACTTTGAATTCAATGGCCGCGGCCGATTCTGTTCTCGTGCCGCTGCAATGCGAGTTCTTCGCGCTCGAAGGCCTCAGCCAATTGCTGGAAACCGTCGAGCAGGTCCGTCGCTCGATCAATCCGGACCTCACCATTCAGGGCATCGTGCTGACCATGTATGACGGCCGCAACAATCTCGCCAACCAGGTGGTTCAGGACGTGCGGCAGCATATGGGCGACAAGGTCTATGAGACCATCATTCCGCGAAATGTGCGGGTGTCCGAGGCGCCGTCCTACGGCAAGCCGGCGATCCTTTACGATTTGAAGTGCTCCGGCAGCCAGGCCTATCTGCAACTGGCCTCGGAAGTGATCCGTCGCGAGCGCAAATTGCGTGCCGCTTGATTAGACCGGATGCAGGACTAACAGCCGATTCGATACCGAAACGATCTTGAGACCTTGAATAAAGAAGACTTGGAATAAAGATGAGCGAAGACCTTTCGAGAAAGAGACTGGGCCGTGGGCTGGCAGCACTGATCGGCGAAATCGACCGGCCGGCGGCACCCGAAAAGCCCGGCATGAGCGCCGATGGCAAGGTGCCGATCGAGTTCATCAGCCCGAACCCGAAAAATCCGCGCCGGCATTTTGGCGATGCCGAGTTGACCGATCTCGCCCAGTCGATCCGCGAGCATGGCGTGGTGCAGCCGGTGGTGGCGCGGCCATCGCCGACGCAGGCGGGCCGCTACGAGATCATCGCCGGCGAGCGGCGCTGGCGGGCGGCGCAGCGCGCCGGTCTGACCGAGATCCCGGTCATCATCCGCGAGG
Source organism: Mesorhizobium opportunistum WSM2075 (assembly GCF_000176035.2). Taxonomy (NCBI): domain Bacteria; kingdom Pseudomonadati; phylum Pseudomonadota; class Alphaproteobacteria; order Hyphomicrobiales; family Phyllobacteriaceae; genus Mesorhizobium; species Mesorhizobium opportunistum. The sequence continues at coordinate 961,112 of NC_015675.1, forward strand.
TCAACGACCGCACCGCGCTCGAGCTGGCGATCATCGAGAACGTCCAGCGCGCCGACCTCAACGCGGTCGAGGAAGCGCAGGGCTATCAGCAGCTGATCGACGAGCACGGCTACACCCAGGCCGATCTCGGCAATGTCATCGGCAAGAGCCGCAGCCACGTCGCCAACACGCTGCGGCTGTTGAAGCTACCGGATGTGATCCGCGACATGCTGGTCGACGGCGCGCTGTCGGCGGGTCATGCCCGTACGTTGGTCACCGCGGAGGATCCGGCCGGTCTGGCCAAGCGCATCGTCGAGGAGGGCCTTTCGGTGCGCCAGGCCGAGGCGTTGGCGCAGATGCCGGTCGGTCCCACGCCGGCCAAGCCGAAGCAGCCGCAGGGCGCGCCGGAAAAGGATGCCGACACGCTGGCGCTGGAAAAGCTGATGACCGACACGCTCGGCATGATCGTGGCCATCGATCACAAGGGCAAGGGCGGCGAGTTAAGGGTTTCGTATCGGTCGCTGGAGCAGCTCGACGAGCTGTGCCGGCGGTTGAAGCAGGAACGGTAGTTAGCCGGCGAAATACCTTCGGGATTCGGCGTGGGCTGGCGTTGCCAGCCCTTCTCTTTTTCAGTCTCGATGATTGGCGAAATCGGCGAGGCTGCCAATCTCCCTCCTTGAGGGGGAGATGGCCGGCAGGCCAGAGGAGGTCGTCTCCATCAAGCGCCGGCGTCCTGCTGAAGGGGAAGAAGAGGTTGGCGTCCGGTCGTGCCGACCCCCTCTGTCGCCTTCGGCGACATCTCCCCCTCGAGGGGGGAGATTAGCCACGCTGCCCCAGCCTCGCGCTTTCCACCGCGATGCCCAGCAACGCCTGTCTTGCCAGCGCCGCCGACAGATCCGGCCGCCGCCGCGTCTGCAATACTGCCGTCTGCAACCGGGTCAATGCACGGCCAAGCGCGTCGCTGCTCCAGCGCTCCAGCGCCTTCTCGACGAGCTTGCGCCGCGAGAAGAAAACCGGGGGGCGGGCGCCGGCGACGACCGAGGCCGCGTTGCGGCCGCCCTGTTCCATCTGGCCGCGCATCACCTGGATCTGCTGCAGCTGGCGCATGGCCGAGGACAGCACCAGGAAAGGTGGCCCGCCGGACTGGCAGTGACGGGTGAAGGCGGTGTCGAAGTCGCCGACCTTGCCTTCGAGCAGCGCGTCGACGGCGTCGTCGAACGAAGCGCCGGACACATCGCCCGACATGGCCCGCACCTCTTCGAGCCCGATTTCCTTCTGGCCGTGGGCGTAGAGAACGAGCTTCTCGATCTCGCCGCGTGAGGCCAACCGGTCGCCGCCGAGATTGCGGCGCAGCGCCTGCCTCGCCTCCAGCGTCATCGACATGCCGGCCTTGCGCAACTCGTCATCGATGACCGTATCGATGTCGCGTGCCTCATCGGCATAGCAGGGCAGCGCCATGGCTATGTCTGCGGCCTCGACCACGGCGCGCAGCCCGACGCCTTTTTTCAAATCGCCGGCTTCAATAAGAATGATGGCATCGCGCGCGGGCTCGGCGGCCAGCGCCTTGACATCGTCGGCCAGCGCCTTCTGGCCGCTGGCATTGCGCACCCAGAGCAGGCGCCGGTCTGAAAACATCGGCACGGTGCGGGCCTCGTCGAGCAGCCGGCCCTCGTCGCGATCGACCTCCGAGCCCTCGAGCCGGACCACCGAGAAGGGATCGTCGAGCGGCAGGCCGGTCTTTGCGGCAAAGGCTTTCGCGCGCTCGGAAACGAGGCCGCGATCGGGGCCGTAAAGCAGGACGATTGAGATGCGCGCGTCAGGCTTCGCGAGCCACGAATCGACCTCGAAAGCTTTCTTCTGTGCCATGAAGGGTGGGTTAGCATGATGCGGGGGCGGCTTCCAGCTTTGGCACCCTTCCTCTCCCTCCGGAGGGGGGAGAGCGACTGTCTGGGGTGTCAAGTTGCATTTGCGAACTCGGCTCGCGCATCGCGTGCTTTTGCATTGAGGATGACGAGGAGTTTTCGGGCGAGTGCGATGCGGATGAGCATTTTGGACTTTCCGGCCTGTTGCAACCGCTGAGCGAACGGTTTGAGATGGGGATCGAACTTGGCCACGATGGCCGCGACGATGAAGAGGATGCCTCGCGGCCCGGCGCGTCCGCCGCGCACATGCCTGTTGCCGGCCCGCCTGCCGCTGTCATCTGCGATGGGGGCGAGGCCTGCCAGCTTAGCGATGGCTTTGTTGGAGATGAGGCCGATCTCAGGCAGTTCGGCCATCAGGCGGGCGACGGTGCGCCCGGCCACCCCCTTGAGCGAACGGAAGGCCCGCTCCAGCCTGGCCCACAGCGGATCGTCGTCGATCATCGAGGCAATCTCGCCTTCCAGCCGTCGTTGCTCGCGCTTGAGGAAGGCCAGCATGGCCTCGATGCTGGCGCATGTCTCGGCGTCGCGTGCGGCACTTCTGCGCTGCTTGTTGATGGTCGCATCGCCGACAACCTGGCAAAGCCGCGCAACCAGTGCGGCGAGCCGCTGCTGGGCAGCGCTCGGCGGTGGCGTGGGGACCGTCTTCTTGACTTCGCTGTAATGGGCGATGACAGCAGCGTCGATCCGGTCGGTCTTTTCCAGATAACCCATCGCCTCGGCGAAGCGACGCACGCTCTTGGCATTGACCACGCCGCACGGCATGCCATGCGCCCACAAAAGCATGAACCCCAGCCTCTCATAGCCGCCCGACGCCTCCATCACCGCCATTGCTGCGCCGTGGCCACGGCAGAACAGCCAAAGAGCTGCGATGCCCGTCGCGTCATTGGCGAAACGCTCTGCCGCACCGCCTGGCCAGACATGCGCGTCCAGCCAATCCTTCGAAACATCAACTCCACAAATGATCTTGTTCACGGTAACCTGCCTTGTGCGTACGGTTGGAACCAAGCGACTGTTCGGTCGTGCGTGACGAAGGCGAAGATCCCAAGCTCTCCCGCGGCTGTAGCCTCAGGTGGTACGGGCGACTTCGCCAAGCCAAGGTCCGGGCGGCCGCCCGGACCTTGGCTCAATCGCTTCAATCCCACGAAATCGCTCTCGTGTAGATACAAGGTGGCGCTGCGCAGCAGCGACGGAGTGGGGGAAGCCGCTCTTCAATCGCGCCGCCGCAAGAGATGCACACGCTGGCGAGCAAGAACTCAGGCAAGCGGCACTGAGGCGGAGCCATCGCTTCAACGAAAGGTCGACCCCCACTCCGTCGAGCTTCGCTCGACACCTCTCCCCCGATCGACGGGGGAGAGGAAGGGCGCGAGCTTGCCAGCCAATCGCCTTATCTTCCGACAAACTCCCGGCAATCTTGGCCCTAATTGCGCGCCAGCCCTCAACATCGACAAGAAATTTCGCGGACATATCTTCATCTTGATGCGCGAGATGCCGGCGTGGCCGGTCCGATGCGCGAGGCCTGCCCAAGCGAATTCGCACTGGTCTGGCGGCGCGGATGTGCAAATATCGGCACTAGGCAACATTGGAGGACAAAGGTCATGACCGATGCTGGGATGTTGCGGTTCCATGTTCCCGAGCCGGAAGTGCGGCCGGGCGGCACGCCTGATTTCTCCAATGTGACCATTGCCTCGGCCGGTTCGGTGCCGCGTCCCGATATCGACGTCGATCCGCGCAGCATCCGCGACATGGCCTTCTCGATTATCCGCGTGCTGAACCGCGATGGCGAGGCGGTCGGGCCGTGGGCCGGGCTGCTCACCGACGAGGAGCTGCTGGAGGGCCTGCGTCACATGATGACGCTCAGGACCTTCGACGCGCGCATGCAGATGGCGCAGCGGCAGGGCAAGACATCCTTCTACATGCAGCATCTCGGTGAAGAGGCGGTGAGCTGCGCCTTTCGCAAGGCGCTATCGCCGGGCGACATGAACTTCCCGACCTATCGGCAGGCCGGCCTGCTCATCGCCGACGGCTATCCGATGGTCACCATGATGAACCAGATCTACTCCAACGAGGCCGACCCGCTGAAGGGCCGGCAGCTGCCGATCATGTATTCGTCGAAGGAGCATGGCTTCTTCTCGATCTCCGGCAATCTGGCGACGCAGTATATCCAGGCGGTCGGCTGGGCGATGGCTTCGGCGATCTCGAACGATTCCAAGATCGCGGCTGCCTGGATCGGCGACGGCTCGACGGCGGAGTCCGACTTCCACTCCGCACTGGTGTTCGCCTCCACCTACAAAGCGCCGGTCGTGCTCAATGTGGTCAACAACCAGTGGGCGATCTCGACCTTCCAGGGCATTGCACGCGGCGGTTCGGGCACCTTTGCCGCCCGTGGGCTGGGCTTCGGCATTCCGTCGCTGCGCGTCGACGGCAACGACTATCTCGCCGTCCATGCCGTGGCCAAATGGGCGGCGGAGCGGGCGCGCGGCAATCTTGGGCCGACGCTGGTCGAATATGTCACCTACCGCGCCGGCGCGCATTCCAGCTCGGACGATCCTTCCGCCTATAGGCCAAAGACCGAATCCGACGCCTGGCCGCTCGGCGACCCGATCATGCGGCTGAAGAACCACCTGATCCGGCTCGGCGTCTGGTCGGACGAACGGCACGCGCAGGCAGAGGCGGAAATCCTCGACACGGTGATCGCGGCGCAGAAGGAGGCCGAAAGCCACGGCACGCTGCATGCCGGCGGCAAGCCGTCGACGCGCGACATGTTCGAAGGGCTCTACGCCGAAATGCCGCCGCATCTCCGGCGCCAGCGCCAGCAGGCGGGAGTCTGAAGCCATGCCAAGGCGGACCATGATCGAGGCGATCCGTGATGCCATGGATGTGTCGATGGGGCGCGACGACAAGGTTGTCGTGTTCGGCGAGGACGTCGGCTTCTTCGGCGGCGTCTTCCGGTGCACGCAGGGCCTGCAGGCCAAATACGGCAAGAGCCGCTGCTTCGACGCGCCGATCAACGAATCCGGCATTGTCGGCTCGGCCATCGGCATGGCCGCCTATGGGTTGAAGCCGTGCGTGGAAATACAGTTTGCCGACTACATGTATCCGGCCTACGACCAGCTGACCCAGGAGGCAGCCAGACTGCGCTATCGCTCGAATGGCGACTTCACCTGCCCGATCGTGGTGCGCATGCCGACCGGCGGCGGCATTTTCGGCGGCCAGACGCACAGCCAGAGCCCGGAAGCGCTGTTCACCCATGTGTCCGGCCTGAAGACGGTGGTGCCGTCCAACCCGCATGACGCCAAGGGGCTGCTGATCGCGGCGATCGAGGATCCCGATCCGGTGATCTTCCTCGAGCCGAAGCGACTCTACAACGGCCCCTTCGACGGCCATCACGACCGGCCGGTGACGCCGTGGTCGAAGCATGAGCTCGGCGAGGTCGCCGACGGCCACTACACCGTGCCGCTCGGCAAGGCGGCGATCCGCAGGGCGGGCTCGGCGATCACCGTGCTTGCCTACGGCACCATGGTCTATGTCGCGCAGGCAGCAGTCGAGGAGACCGGCATCGATGCCGAGATCATCGATTTGAGGACGCTCTTGCCGCTCGACCTCGACACGATCGTGGCCTCGGTCAAGAAGACCGGGCGCTGCGTCGTCGTGCATGAGGCGACGCTGACCTCCGGCTTCGGCGCCGAGCTGTCGGCGCTGGTGCAGGAAAACTGCTTCTACCATCTGGAAGCGCCGGTGGCCCGCGTCGCCGGTTGGGACACGCCCTATCCGCACGCGCAGGAGTGGGACTATTTCCCCGGACCGGCGCGGGTCGGCCGAGCCCTTATTGAAACGATGGGAGCTTAAGATGGGCGAACACATCATCAAGCTGCCCGATGTCGGCGAGGGCGTCGCCGAGGCCGAACTTGTCGAATGGCACGTCAAGGTCGGTGACATCGTGCGCGAGGACACCGTGCTCGCCGCCGTCATGACCGACAAGGCGACGGTCGAGATTCCATCGCCCGTCGATGGCGAGATCCTGTGGCTCGGCGCGGAGATCGGCGACACGGTGGCGATCGGTTCGCCGATCGTGCGGCTGCAAGTGGCTGGCGAGGGCAATGTGAGGCCGCAGGGCGGCGCCAACGCAGGGCCGGTGGCCGCCGAGCCTCCGGCGAAGCTTCCGACGCCGAAGCCCGAGAGCGCCGCGCCGACCACGAAAGCTCAGTCGAAGGCCGGTGTGCCGGAGGCGAAACCCGCCCCGGCCGCTTCGAAAAGTTCGGCAAAGATATCCGTCTCCGGCGCGCCGCGTCCGGAGGGTGAAAAGCCGCTGGCATCGCCAGCTGTTCGCCTGCGCGCGAAAGAGGCCGGCATCGATCTCAGGCAGGTCGCGGGAACAGGCCCGGCCGGCCGCATCGGCCATGAGGATATCGAGGCGTTCCTGGCGCGCGGGCCGCAGGTGGCCAAGGCATCGGGCCTTGCCCGCAACGACGCGGTCGAGGACATCAAGGTGGTGGGCTTGCGGCGCAAGATCGCCGAGAAGATGACGCTGTCCAAGTCGCGCATCCCACACATCACCTATGTCGAGGAGATCGACGTCACCGCGCTGGAGGAATTGCGCGCCGCGCTCAACAAGGAGAAGCGCTCCACCAAGGGGGGTGCGGAGAGACCCAAGCTGACGCTGCTGCCATTCGTGATGCGGGCGATGGTCAAGGCGATATCGGAGCAGCCCCAGCTCAATTCGCTGTTCGACGACGAGGCCAGCATCATCCACCAGCATGGCGGCATTCATATCGGCATCGCCGCGCAGACCCCGTCGGGCCTGGTGGTGCCGGTGGTCAAGCATGCCGAGGCGCGCGACATCTGGGACTGCGGCGCCGAGGTCGTCAGGCTGGCCGAAGCGGCCAAGTCGGGTACTGCGAGCCGCGACGAGCTGTCCGGTTCGACCATAACCATCACCTCATTGGGCGCCATGGGCGGCGTCGTGACGACGCCGGTCATCAACCACCCGGAAGTGGCGATCATCGGCGTCAACAAGATGATGGTGCGGCCGGTGTGGGACGGCACCCAGTTCATTCCGCGCAAGATGATGAACCTGTCGTCGAGCTTCGACCATCGGGTGATCGACGGCTGGGACGCGGCGGTGTTCATCCAGCGGATAAAGGCGCTGCTGGAAACGCCAGCGCTGATCTTTGTGGATTGAGGGGGATGTTGATCGCGAAGCACGAAGCGTCGGGATCCAGGCTCCCCCTTCTCCCCTTGCGGGAGAAGGGGGCGCCGAAGGCGACGGATGAGGGGTGTTCCAGGGAACGCAGACGTCTCATTCCGCTGAAACACCAACGCCTCACTCCGCTGGAGCACCCCTCATCCGTCTCGGCGCTAAAGCGCCGATCCACCTTCTCCCACAAGGGGAGAAGGGAAGGCGCGCCGTGGCGTTCGCCGAAAGGACAGCCAAGATGAAAGAAATCTCCTGCAAGCTGCTCGTCATCGGGGCCGGTCCGGGCGGCTATGTCTCAGCCATCCGCGCCGGCCAGCTCGGCGTCGATACGGTGATCGTCGAGGCCGGCAAGCCCGGCGGCACCTGTCTCAATGTCGGCTGCATTCCGTCGAAGGCGCTGATCCATGCGGCGGAAGAGTTCGAGAAGGTGTCGCATATGGCCGACGGCAAGAGCCCGCTCGGCATTTCGGTCGCCGCGCCTACGCTTGACCTCGGCAAAACCGTCGCCTGGAAGGACGGCATTGTCAGCCGGCTCAACAGCGGCGTTGCCGGCCTGCTCAAGAAGGCCGGCGTGAAGACCGTGCATGGCTGGGCGACATTCCGTGACGGCAAGACCGTCGCGGTCGAGACCGAGACCGGCGTACAGGTGATCCGCGCCGAGGCGATCGTCATCGCGACGGGCTCGGCGCCTGTCGAACTGCCGTTCCTGCCTTTCGGCGGGCCAGTGATTTCATCCACGGAAGCGCTGGCGTTGAACGAGGTGCCGAAGAAGCTCGCGGTGGTCGGCGGCGGTTATATCGGGCTGGAACTCGGGATGGCCTTCGCCAAGATGGGCACGGCGGTGACCGTGGTCGAGGCCTTGCCGCGCGTGCTGGCACAGTATGACGCCGAACTCACCCGGCCTGTCGTGAAACGGCTCGCCCAGCTCGGCGTCGAAGTGATGCTGGGCGCCAAGGCCAAGGGCGTCAAGGGCGATGCGCTGCTGGTCGAGACCGCGGACGGCAAGAGCGCCAAAATTGCCGCCGACAAGATCCTGGTCACGGTCGGCCGCAAGCCGGTGACCGAAGGCTGGGGGCTCGACCAGATCGACCTCGACATGGCCGGAAAATTCATCCGCATCGACGACCAGTGCCGCACCTCGATGCGCGGCATCTTCGCCATCGGCGACGTCACCGGCGAGCCGATGCTGGCGCACCGGGCGATGGCGCAAGGCGAAATGGTCGCCGAGATCGTCGCCGGCCACAAGCGCAGCTGGGACAAGCGCTCAATCCCCGCCGTTTGTTTCACCGATCCCGAGCTGGTGACGGCCGGTCTGTCGCCGGAGGAGGCGAAGGCGCTCGGCGGCGAGATCAAGATCGGCCTGTTCCCGTTCGCCGCCAATGGGCGGGCGATGACGAAGATGGGCGAGGATGGGTTCGTTCGTGTCGTCGCCCGCGCAGACAACCATCTGGTGCTCGGCATCCAGGCGGTCGGGCAGGGCGTGTCGGAATTGTCGGCGGCTTTTGGGCTGGCGCTGGAGATGGGCGCGCGGCTGGAGGACATCGCCGGCACGATCCATGCCCATCCGACGCAGGGTGAGGGATTCCAGGAAGCAGCGCTCAAGGCGCTAGGCCACGCGCTGCATATTTGAGGGCACTTTTCCTCTCCCTCCGGAGGGGGGAGAGGTGGCGCTGCGAAGCAGCGACGGAGTGGGGGAAGCCGGTCCTCAAATGCGCCGCCGCTGGCAACTCACCACAGGGCCTCGATCAGGGCGAGGCATCGTTTCGGCTTGAATAGCAACGCCTGAGCCAGGTCGACCCCCACTCCGTCGAGCTTCGCTCGACACCTCTCCCCCGATCGACGGGGGAGAGGAATGGCGCGAACCTGAGCGCTACCTCAGCTCGCTAGCCGGCTCACCATCTCGTGCTGGGCGTAGGCGCGGCCGAAGCGGTTGGCTAGGAAGGCGTCCAACGCGATCTCTTCCTGCTTGACGAAGCCGGTTGCCGGCAGGCTGCCGTCGGCCAGCATGTCGAGCACGGCGCAGATGCCGGACGCGGTGGTGATCTGGATGGCGCTGCGCACCACGCTGCCGATCCGCTTCGAATAGATCTTGTTGGCGTAGGTCTCCTGCAGCAGGCGGCCGTTCTTGCGGCCCGAGACTGTGACGAAGACGATGACCACGTCCTGCAGCGTTGCCGGGAGCGCGCTCTCGAAAATGTCCTTCAGCACCTCGCGGCGATGGCGGAGCCCAAGGTCGTTGAGCAGCGCCTTCATGATCGCGGCGTGGCCGGGATAGCGGATGGTGCGGTAGTTCAGCGTGCGCACCTTGCCCTTCAGCGTCTCGGCCAAAGTGCCGAGCCCGCCCGAGGTGTTGAACGCTTCGTAGGTGACGCCGTCGAGCGAGAACTCCTCGCGCTCCTCCAGCGGCGGCACTTCGACCAGATCACCCTCGACGATCGCCTCGCACGGCTCGCAATATTCGTTGATGACGCCGTCGGTGCTCCAGGTCAGATTGTAGTTCAGCGCGTTGGACGGGTATTGCGGCAGGGCGCCGACGCGCATGCGCACGTTTTCCAGCGTGTCGAAGCGGCTGGCGAGATCGTTGGCGACGATCGAGATGAAGCCGGGCGCCAGGCCGCATTGGGGAATGAAGGCGCTCTTGCCCGAGCGCGCCAGCTCCTTGACGCGGCGGGTCGAGACGACGTCCTCGGTCAGGTCGAGATAGTGCACGCCGGCGCTGGCCGCCGCTTCGGCGATCCGCGTGGTGAGATGGAAGGGTGCCGCGCTCAGCACCGCGAACTTGCCGGCGAGCGCCGCTTCGAGCGTGCCTACTGCGGCGATGTCGAGTTCGAGCGTCTCGACGCCATCGGACGCTTCGGCCGCGGCGAGCTGCGCCGCCGAGCGGTCGACGAGGGTGACGTGGTAGTCGCCCGTTGCGGCAAGCATCTCGGCAATGGTCGAGCCGATCTTGCCGGCGCCGACGACGATGATTTTCTTCATGACTGATCCCTCGAACTGATTGTGGGACCAGGATCGCAGCTTGCCTGTCGAAAGGAAGCGTGAAATCTGGCAGAGTGAAACCTATCTTTAGTTGAATCGCCGAAGGGATTCGTCGAAATGCTCAGTGAAGCCGAACAGGCCCTGCTTTCCCTGCTGCGCGCCAACGCACGCTCCTCGACAGCCGAACTGGCGCGGCAGCTCGGCGTGTCGCGCACCACGGTGCAGAGCCGGATCGAGCGGCTGGAGCAGCGCGGCATCATCGCCGGCTACGGCGTCAAGCTCTCCGCCGATTACGAGCAGGGGCTGGTCAAGGCGCATGTGCTGCTCACCGTGACGCCGAAGCTCGCCGACAAGGTGGTGCGCGCTTTGCAGGCATTGCCGCCGGTCAGGACGCTGCATTCGGTGAGCGGCAATTTCGACATGATCGTCATCGTCGATGCGCCGTCGATCCGCGACCTCGACGCGCTGCTCGACCAGATCGGCGCCATGGACGGCGTCGAGCGGACCTCGTCGTCGATCATCCTGTCGACAAGGATAGAGCGGTGAGGGCGATACAGCCGATCTCCCCCCTTGCGGGGGAGATGGCCGGCAGGCCAGAGGGGGGTGTGAAGGAACGCCGGCCTCGCCCGGTTTGTTGTAGGCGTGAGCCTACCGATTGGTCGCCAGACATCGACAGGTTGGCGGGACAGCACCCCCCTCTGCCTTGCCAGGCATCTCCCCCGCAAGGGGGGAGATTGGCTGTATCTTCGCCGGCTAATCCATCGCGATGGGAAAACCCACCACCACCGCCAGCCCAGGCCGACAATCCTCCAATGCAATCGATGCCCCGTGCAGGTCGGCGATGGCCCTGACGAGGCTGAGGCCGAGGCCGCTGCCTGGCGTCGAGCGGCTGTGGTCCAAGCGGTAGAGCCGCTGGAAGACCTTTTCACGCTCCTCGGCCGGGATGCCTGGTCCATTGTCGGCGACGCTGCCGACGACATGTCCGCCGCGGCGCGTCACCGACAGCTTGATCGTCGTGCCCGGCGGGCAATGGCGCAGCGCGTTTTCGACCAGGTTGGCGAACATCTGCGTCAGCAGCTCGCGATCGCCATGGATGCGGTCCGTCACCTCCCGCGGCTGCACCAATGACAGCGACTTGCCGTCATCGTCGGCGACGTCGGCATAGATCTCGGCGATGGTTTCCAGGATCTCGCCGAGATCGACATCGGTGAAGCGCGCCTTGCGCGCGCCGGCCTCGATCTGCGCGATGCGCAGCAGCGCATCGAAAGTCTCGTTGATCTGATGGCCCTCGGCGCGCGCATCCGCCAGATCGCCGGAAACGTCCTGGTCCGGCCCGGCTTTGTCGGCGGCGCTCTCCAGGATCATCTGCAGCCGGTTGAGCGGCGTCTTCAAATCGTGCGCGATGTTGGCGCTGACCTGCTTCATGCCTTCGACCAGACCCGACAGCCGGTCGAGCGCCGCGTTGACCTGGCTGGAGACGATGTCGATATCGTCGCCCTTGCCGGTCAGCGGAATGCGGGTGTCCAGCCGGCCATGCGAAACATCGACCATGGTGGCGGCAATGCCATCGAGACGGCGCTGGACGCGCGAGGCGAGCAGGGCGCCGCCGGCCACCGCCAGGCCGGTGATAATCAGGGTGGCCCAGCCGAAGCTCATCAGCATGATCGTCTCCAGTTCCTCCGTCTCGGAAAGGCTGAAGGCAACCGTCAGGGTGTTGCCGCCGACCGCGCCGGAAAAGGCGCGATATTCGGTGTCCGGCGGTACGCCGGGCAATACGGCGTCGAAGGCCGAGAACCCGTCGGGAAGTCCCGCCGCGGTGAAGTTGCCGGCCAGTCGGTTGCCGGCCGCGTCGGTAAGTGAAAACAGCTGTTCTTTCTTCAGGCTGCGCGCGGAGTGGCTTTCGACGGTCTCCACCAGCTCCTTGAGATCCTTGTCGCCATAGGTCGCGGCGATGACCGAATAGGTCTCCCGGATGGTGTCGTCGAGCTGCTCGGCGAGATCGGCGCTCATCATCTGGTAGACGATGGCGCCCGCCAGCACGAAGGCCAGCATGAACAGGAAGGCGAATGTCAGCGCGAGCCGGAACGGCGTGCTGCGCAGCAGGCGGACCCATGTCGCGGTCATGGCGAAGGCGATGCGTGCAGGCTGTAGCCGGTGTTGCGGACGGTATGGATGAGCTGGGTCTCGAACGGCTTGTCGATCTTGGCTCGCAGCCGGCTGATATGGGTCTCGACGACGCTGGTCCTGGGGTCGAAATGGAAATCCCAGACGCGCTCCAGAAGCATGGTGCGGGTGATGACGCGGCCCTCGCCGCGCATCAGCACCTCCAGCAGGCTGAATTCGCGCGGCTGCAGGTCGATCGGCCGGCCCTGCCTGACGACGCGCCGCATGATCAGGTCCATCTCGAGGTCGGCGACCCGCAGAACCGTCTTCTGTTCCTGAGCCGCCGGACGGCGTCCGAGCGCGTTGATGCGGGCGAGCAGCTCGGAAAAGGCGAAGGGCTTGACCAGATAGTCGTCGCCGCCGGCTTCCAGCCCCTCGACGCGGTCGTCGATGCCGCCGACGGAGGTGAGGAAGATCGCCGGCGTGCGTACCCCCGCCGCGCGGATCGCCTTGACCAGGGACAAGCCGTCGAGACCGGGGATCATCCGGTCGGCCACGATCACGTCGTAGGTGCCGCTGGTCGCCGCGAACAGCGCGTCGTGGCCGTTGCGCAGCAGGTCGCAGACATGCCCGGCCTCCGTCAGCCCCCTGACGATGTAGTCGGCCGTCCTGTGGTCGTCCTCGACAAGCAGAAGTCGCATGGCTGGTCCGGTTGATTGCCGATATCGGGGAGAGGCTATCACCGGCCCGGTTCCGTTCCTAGGATGGCACAAACCTTAGTCCCTGGGCGGAGCAAGGAGCGTAGCGACGCGGCACAGACCCGAGGATGACGAAGCGGTGGGGTTTCGACAATTGTCAACGCTGGCGCATCCGCCCTGTGCCTAATCCGACTCGAGCAGGATTTCGTCGGCCTCGTCGTCGGTCTTCTTCAGGGTCATGTAGAGAACGAGGGCAATGATGCAGCCAAGGAAGATCAGGCTGGTGAAGGTGGTGCCGAAGCCGAGGCCGCCATATTCGGACGGCTGCGACAGAAAATCGCCGAAGGAGGCGCCGAGCGGCCGCGTCAGGATGTAGGCGAGCCAGAAGGCCAGGATGGCGTCGAGATGGATGAGATAATAGGCAAGCGCGATCAACGCGATGACGCCGCCGAACATGAGACCCGACGTCAGATAGCCCATCTCGAAGCTCTCGGCGACGAGATCGCCGGCGGCGGTGCCGAGCGAGAAGGTGAACAGGATCGCCAGCCAGTAGAAGATCTCGCGGCGGGTGGTGAAGATGGTGTGGATCGACAGTGTTCTTTCGCTGGCGTACCAGACGGCGAAAGTCGCAATGAGCGTGACCGAGAAAGCGATCGTCGTGGTCTGCAGGCGCACGCCGAAATTGTCGACGAGGTTATCGGTGATCAGCGTGCCGACGACGCTGATCAGAACCACCGCCAGCCAGTAGGCCCAGGGCACGTAGCGCTTCTGCGCGAACTGCAGGACAAGGGCAACGATCAGGACGCCGGTCATGATCAGCGAGGTGACGGTCAGCCCGAGCCCGAGATTGACGGCGAGATAGTCGGCAGCCGTTTCGCCCATGGTCACCGCCATCAGCTTGATCAGCCAGAAATCGAGGGTGACGTCCGGAACCCTGTTGTGGGCGGGTGCGGCGGGATGGGTGTGAGGCGCGAGCATGGCCGAAATCCTCGATGGCTGTGGCGGGTTACTTGCCCATGACCTTCATGGCCTGGGCGAAGAAATCGTCGGCGCGCTTGTCGTCATCCGCGTTGCAGCGTTCGATGCCCTTGGCCTCCAGCTCCGAGACCTTGGCCTTGTCGGTGGCGCTGAGCTTGGCTGCCGCTTCAGCGGCCCGAAGGGCCTTCAGCGTCTCCTCGCAAGGCGCGGTGGCCGCATAAACGGTGGAAATCGAGGCCGAGACGGCGAGGATGCCCACTGCAACGGCAGGTGCAAATCTTCTCATGAAACCATTCCCTTTGCTGATACCGGCCTATCTGATGAAGGCGGTCCGGCTGCGGTAATCGAAGCCAGCCCCTAAATGGCGGTCCGGCATCTCGACAATAGGGAAGCGACTTCACTCCAGCCTGTCCGGTGGCATACAAATTCGTAAGAATGGTCAGTGGCTGGCAAAAAGCCTTTACGAACCTCTCGTGTTGCGCTGATAGAAGGCCACGGCCTTGTATCCGCCATCAATGGCGTGCCCCAATGCCTGATCGCAATGAACGCCCCAGGAAAAGACGAATGAGCTACGCTTCCCTCAAGCCGGTCACGGAGGCCTTCGTCCAGCGCAAGCGGCTGATCTTCGTGCGGGCGGCGGCGGTACTGGCGGTGCTGCTTCTGTTCCTTACCAAGCCGGCGCTGAGCGAAGGCTCGAACGGCCACGAAACGCTCGAATTCCTCGGCTTCTGCCTGGTGCTCGCCTGCGTCGCCGGCCGGCTCTGGAGCATCCTCTATGTCGGCGGCAAGAAGAACGAGGAACTGGTTTCGACCGGACCGTTCTCGATAAGCCAGAACCCACTCTATTTCTTCTCGACGATCGGCGCGGTTGGGATCGGGCTGCTCTACGGCTCGCTGGTGGCGGCCGTCGCGCTTGGCGTGGTCAGCTTCCTCATCTTCCGCGTCACGGCGCGCAAGGAGGCCGAATACCTCCTGGGCAAGTTCGGCCCGGCCTATGCCGCCTATATCAAGGCCACTCCCCGGTTCTGGCCAAATCCGCTGCTCTACCGCGACGACGATCAGTTGCAGTTCTCGCCCCGGGCGCTCAAGCGCACATTCTTCGACGGGCTCTATTTCCTCGCCATCTTCCCGGCCATCGAGCTGATCGAGTATTTCAGGCACACCGGCCTGCTGTTCCCGGCTTTCATAACGCTCTACTGATCACGGTGCCGCGGCCTGTCTCCAGGGCGGCTTCAGAGCGGACGCAATTCCGGACGGAAAACCGTTTCACACTTTTCCTGGAATTGCTTCAGCCGCCCAGCGGATAGGGCATGTAGCCGACGAAGCCCGCGATCTTCCAGCTGCCGGCGACCTTCCTGCAGAAATACAGCGTTTGCCATTTCAGCCGGTCGACGCTGCCATCCGCCTTGGAGACGGTGCCGTCGAACTTCTTGTGCAGCACCGCGCGGTCGCCGTCGACATCGATGTCGCGCAGATTGGTGACGCGAAACAGCGCCTCGCGCAGCGGCTCGGCGAATTCCGTCGCCGCCGTCTCGCTGGCCTGGCGCAACCACTCGTCGCGATAGATTTCCAGCCTGGGGAATTGCAGCCGCCAGGCGTCGGCGTTGGGCAGGAAATGCGCGTGCATGCCGAAGAAGCTTTCGGCGACGAAATCATGTTCGACCATCGACCAGTCCTGGCCGATGAAGGCGTCGATGTCGCGCCGCACCAGCATCTCCCACAGCGCGTGGCGGTTGGCATCGCCTGGCGGAAACGGGTTCTTGTCGAAGGTCATTGTCGGTTTCTCCAGTCGGGAAGGCACGAGTCCGCAGCGGTTTCGTGAGCCGCCCGGCGCGCGCACGATGCAAGCGCTCGTGTAATAAAGCAACGTGGATTTCGAAGAATGTTGCTTTCCAACAAGGCCTCTATCCGGATCGTCCCGATCGGGGTAAATCTCGGCCAAGGCGGCCGCGCCAGGGCGCGGTGCCGCGTCATTACAGGAGGTCACCCTTGCCCAAGCAGACTTTTGGAACGTCGCATGTGCCGCTGTCGCCCGCCGTGCGGGCCGGCGACTTCGTCTATGTCTCGGGCCAGGTTCCGGTCGGCAGCGACGGCATCGTGGTCAAGGGCGGCATTACGGAACAGACCGAGCAGGTGCTTGCCAACGTCAAGGCCGCGCTGGCGCTGGCCGGCTGCACCATGGACGATGTGGTGAAGACCACGGTCTGGCTCGAGGACGCGCGCGACTTCGGCGCCTTCAACGCCGTCTACGGCAGGCACTTCCCCAAGGACCCGCCGGCCCGCACCACGGTCGAGTCGCGGCTGATGATCGACATCAAGATCGAAGTCGAGGCCGTCGCCTACAGACCTCTTTGAGCGAAGCCTAACGAAGCGGAGGCTACTTCAATGCAATTCGACCTCCTGCTGAAGGGCGGACGGCTGATCGATCCAGCGGCTGGCCTCGACGCGCCGCGCGATGTCGCCATCGCCAATGGCCGCGTCGCCGCGGTCGATGCCAATATCCCAGCGGACAGCGCCGCGCGGATGATCGATGCGACGGGCTGCATCGTGGCACCCGGCCTGGTCGACCTGCACAGCCACGTCTACTGGGGTGGCACCTCGCTCGGCGTCGATGCCGACCGGCTGGCGGCCAAGAGCGGCACCACCACTTTCATCGACGCGGGCAGTGCCGGCGCCGGCAATTTCCTCGGCTTCCGCCGTCACGTCATGGAGCGTTCGAAGGTGCGCATCCTGGCCTATGTCAACATTTCCTTTGCCGGCATCTTCGGTTTCTCGCAGACGGTGTCGGTCGGCGAATGCGGCGATCTCAGGCTCTGCGAGCCGCGCGAGGTGGTTGCCGCCGCGCGCGAGCACGCCGATGTCGTGGTCGGCATCAAAGTCCGCTCCGGCAAGCATGCCGGCGGCACCAGCGGCATCGCCCCGGTCGATCTCGCGCTGGAGGCCGCCGACAAAGCGGGCCTGCCGCTGATGGCGCATATAGACGAGCCGCCGCCCGGCCGCTCCGAAGTGCTGCCGCGCCTGCGCCGGGGCGACATTCTCACCCATTGCTTCCGGCCGTTTCCCAACGCGCCGGTCTTCGCCTCCGGCGCGGTGCGGCCCGACATGCGGCTGGCGCGGGAGCGCGGCGTCATCTTCGATCTCGGCCACGGCATGGGCTCGTTCGATTTCGACGTTGCCCGGGCAATGCTCGCCGAAGGACTGGCGCCGGATGTGATCTCGAGCGACGTGCATCTCTACTGCGTCGACGGGCCGGCCTTCGACATTCTGGTCTGCATGTCGAAGCTGATGGCGCTCGGCATGCCGCTGGTCGAAGTCCTGCGCGCGGCGACGCAAGGGCCGGCGCGGGCTATCGCAAGACCGGACCTCGGCACGCTGGCTGTGGGCACGGTCGGCGATGTCGCCGTGCTCCGGCAGCGGCCGGGCCGCTTCACCTTCGTCGACGCGGTCGGCGCCTCATTGGTCGCCGACCAGCGGCTGGTGTCGGAAGGCATCGTCATCGGCGGCACATGGTGGCCGAACGAGACGCCTGATCATGACGAGACCGAGCATTTCGAGGCGCATGCCGCGCATACGCATGTCGAGGTGGCGGCAAGGCACTTCGGGCATCGGCACGAGTGATTAGCCGATCTCGGCAGGGCTGTGCCTGTCTTGCGGCGGCGGCGCGTTTGGCGAGCGGCTTCCCCCACTCCGTCTCGGCTTCGCCGAGCCACCTCTCCCCCCTCCGGAGGGAGAGGAAGGTGCCAAGGCTGGCTAACGCGCGCCTTTCCTCTCCCCCGTCGATCGGGGGAGAGGTGTCGAGCGAAGCTTGACGGAGTGGGGGTCGACCTTACGCGGCGTTGCTCGGCTTGCCATAAACCGGCGTCGCGATGCCTTCCATCCGCGCCTTGATCTGCAGCGCGACATATTTCGAATAGAAGCGCGACAGCGCCAGATTGCCGCCGTGGAACCAGAGCGCTTCCTGTGCCGTCGGCTTCCACATGTTGCGCAGCTCGCCTTGCCAGGGGCCGGGATCGCCCTTGACGCCGGAGCCGAGGCCCCAGCAGGGACCGACCTTGTCGGCGACCTCGCGCGAGACGAGCGCGGCGACATTCTCGTTCATCGACTGGTAGCCGGTGCAGGCGACGATGGCGTCGGCCTCGAGTTCGCTTCCGTCCTCGAACAGGATGCCATTCGGCGTCAGCGACTTGATGGCGACGCCGCTGCGGATGCCGATCTTGCCTTCGATGATCAGGTCCGAAGCGCCGACATCGATGTAGTAGCCGGAGCCGGTGCGATAGGCCTTCATCAGCAGGCCGGTCTCGTCGTCGCCGAAATCGATGGCGAAGCCGGCGGCGCGCAGGCGGTCGTAGAAGGCGGCGTCGCGCGCCTTGATCACCTCATAGAGCGCGCGCTGGCCCTTGGGCACCAGCGCGAACGGCGTCGAGGCGACAATCATGTCGGCCTTCTCGGTGGTGATGCCGCGCGCCAGCGCGGTTTCCGAGAAGATCTCGAAGCCGACTTCCATCAGCGTGTCCGATTTGACCACGGTGGTCGGCGAGCGCTGGATCATGGTGACGTCTGCACCGGTTTCCCAAAGATCGACGCAGACATCATGCCCCGAGCTCGCCGCACCGATGACCGCAACCTTTTTGCCGCGGAATTTCTCGCCGCTGGCATATTGGCTGGAGTGCAGCAATTCGCCCTTGAACTGGTCGGCGCCGGCGAGGTCGATCTTTCGCGGCGGGCCATAGGCGCCGGTGGCGAAGACGATGTGCTTCGGCTTCAGCGTGATCTGCCGGCCAACACGGTCGACCACCACGGTCCAGACCTTTTCCGCCTCGTCATAGGAAGCGCTGAGGCATTTGGTGGCGACCCAGTAGTTGAGCTCCATGACGCGCGTGTACATTTCCAGCCAGTCGCCCATCTTGTCCTTGGGCGTGAAGACAGGCCAGTTTTCCGGGAACGGAATATAGGGCAGATGGTCGTACCAGACCGGGTCATGCAGCACGAGTGTGCGGTAGCGGTTGCGCCAGGAATCGCCCGGCCGCGCGTTCTTCTCGATGACGATAGTGGGCACGCCGAGCTGCCTGAGCCGCGCACCGAGCATAATGCCGCCCTGGCCGCCGCCGATGACCAGGCAATAGGGCTGCTCGGATGCGCCGAGTTCGCGCGTCTCGCGCGCCCGCGCCTCCGACCAGGTCTCGCGCTCGGGGTCGGCTTTGTGGCGCACGCCGAGCGGCCGCGCCGCGCCCTTGCGCTCTTCGAACCCCCTAAGGTCGGTCATCGCCGTGAACAACGTCCGGCAGCGGCCGTCGCGCAGGCGCATGATACCCTGGCCCGAGGCCACCGCGGTCTCGAACGTGAACCAGGCCTCGATCGTGCCTTCGTCCGTGGTCGCTTCGCCGGTGAGCTGCCATGCCGTCGGCCTGGTCGTCGCCAGTGTTGACTTGAGCATGTCGGCGATCGCCTCGCGGCCTTCCATGGTGGTGACGTTCCAGGTGAAGGTCAGCAGATCGCGCCAGTAGCAGTCGTCGACGAACAGGTTGCTCGCAGCGGCAACGTCACCGGCCGCGAGCGCGCGTGCCAGGGATTCGAACCATGCGGCGGCCTGTTTCGATGGTGCCATTTCGAGCATGTCTTTTCCTCTTTGGTTTCCCATTGGCGCAACTTGGCCTTTCCTTCTCCCCTGTGGGAGAAGGTGGCCTCGCGAAGCGAGGTCGGATGAGGGGGTGTTCCAGCTTGGCGCCGACGGCGCTCCGTCACGCACCCCTCAACCGTCTCGGCGCTGCGCGCCGATCCACCTTCTCCCACAAGGGGAGAAGGGAAAGTCGTACCTAATCTCCCAGCGGCTCCATCTCCTTGCCGGTGCGGTGGATCTGGGCGTTGTATTTGATGCGGCGGACCGTCTCGCGGGCCGAGGCGTCGAGCTTGTAGGCCGAGGCCACGGCCAAAAGGTCGATCATAGCCAGGAAGGCATAGCGCGAGGCCGTCGGCTTCAGCGTGTCGGGATATTCCGGAACCGCCACGGCCAGCCTGACGTCGCAGGCGCGCGCGAGTTCGGTGTCGGGCGCGGTCACGCCGATGGCGTTGGCGCGGTAATGCTTGGCGAGTTCGACGGCCTCGATCACCTCGCGCGTGCGCCCGGTCGCCGAGATCGCGATCACCAGGTCGCCGGGCTTTAAGGTCGAGGCGGTCATGCGCATCAGATAGGGGTCGCACTGGGCATTGACCGTGATGCCGTAGCGAAACAGCCGGTACTGGGTTTCCTGCGCCAGCGCCGAAGAGCTGCCGCCCAGCCCGAACACCGTGACCTGGCGCGCCTTGGCGATCAGCTCGGCGGCCTTCTGCAACTCAACCGGATCGAGCTGCCGCTCGGCCTCCTGCAGCGCCCGGCGCGCCTCGCCGAACACGGCATTCCAGAACGGCATGCCGTTGCCGCTGCCCGGCGCCGGCGACTTGGCCAGATAGAGCGCGCCGACGACCAGGCTCTGCGCCAGCTTGAGCTTGAAATCGCGCAGGCCCTCGCAGCCGATGGCACGGCAGAACCGCGTCACCGTCGGTTCGCTGACCCCGGCGCGCTGGGCAAGGGCGGCGTTGGAAGCGTCGACCGCGTATTTGACATCGTCGAGCACGACATCGGCGACGCGGCGCTCGGCCCGGCGCAACTCGCTGTAGGAATCCTTGACCAGCGAGATGATGTCGGGAATGCGCCTGACAGGCTCGCGCCCATCATGGTCGTGATCTGGAACAGGCTCTTCGTGGCTCGCAGCTTCGGTCATGAAGTGGGTCTTCCTCCGCCCCTTTGGATCTGACCTCTTATCATGTTTGCACGCTGTCGTTCCATGCGCCCCGGCCACGGTGCAACCGTTGCGTGCCGCAGGGCATGTCCGCGCTCTTTCCGGCAAGTATGTAGGAAAGCAACACGAATTTCAAGATGTAGAAAATATCGTAAAAACAATGCACTAGCATCACAGTGGAATTTTGATGATACGGTTACCATCGCCGGCGCTTGACAGCAAAGTAGGATAGTTACAGACTGATTTTTGGCAGTCCGATGACCATTGGATCATCACGCAATCTCCGAGGGGCGGATGAACGCGGGCGAGATAACAACGCCGAAGCTTGGCGTGCAGGCAGCGACCAAGATCTATCACACGGCGTCCGGCGACCTGCTGGCGCTGGACCGCTGCAGCCTCGATGTCCGCGCCAATGAAATCGTCTCGATCGTCGGCCCGTCCGGCTGCGGCAAGACCACGCTTTTGTGGTCGATGTCGGGCCTGCATGGCCTGACCAGCGGCGAAATCCGGCTCGATGGCAAAGCGATCACCGGGCCGCATCCCGACATCGGCATCGTCTTCCAGGAAGCAAACCTGCTGCCGTGGCGCAATCTCGACGCCAACATCCGCTTTCCCTTCGAGATCAAGGGCGAGAAGCCGGATCGCGCCTGGATCGCGCATCTGCTCAACCGGGTCGGGCTCGACGGCTTCGGCGGCAAGTTCCCGCGCGAGCTTTCGGGCGGCATGCAGCAGCGCGCGGCGATCGTGCGGGCGCTGGCGCTGAAGCCCTCGGTGCTTTTGATGGACGAGCCGTTCGGCGCGCTCGATAGCTTTACGCGCGAGGAGATGAACCGGCTGGTCGAGGAGATCTGGCTCGACACCAAGACCACCATCGTCTTCATCACCCACAGCATCGAGGAAGCGATTTTTCTCTCGGACCGGGTGGTGGTGCTGAGCGCGCGGCCGGGACGTGTCGCCAGGGAATACCGCGTGCCGTTTGCGCGCCCACGCTCACTGGAGATCATGGCGACCAAGGAGGTCTTCGACCTCACCAACCGGATCAAGATGGACATCGTCGGCGAGCGCGCCAGGCCAAAGGCGCCGGAACAGGAGCGCACCAGCGCCGAGATCGTGAGGATCAGGCCGTGAGCGACGCCATCCCGGAATTCTCCAAGTCCAAGTCGGGCGCCAAGTCGGGCGACGGCCACGATGTCAGCCTGACCAATTTGTCGGCCTTCGCCAGCGGTCCCGGCATCAAGTCGGGCAAGGAAGTGGCGGCCATCGTCGCCGTCGCCGTCGTCATCATCGGCGGCATCGAACTGGCGCTGCGGCTGTTCCATGTGCCGCTCTACATCATGCCGCCGCCGAGCTCGATCGCCTATGCGCTGTTCGACGAGTTCCCGCTGATCGCGCCGCATCTCGGCTACACGCTGGTCGAGCTGCTGTCCGGCTTTGCCATCGGCGCCGCAGTCGGCCTGGTGCTGGCCGCCGTCATCACCCAGTTCCCGTTCGCGGAAAAAATCGTCGCGCCTTACATTTTGCTGCTGGTCACCACGCCGATGCTGGCGCTGGTGCCGCTGCTCATCCTGCGCTTTGGCTTCGGCTACACGCCGCGCATCATCGCAGTGGCGCTGGCCGCCGGGCCGATGGTGATGATCAACGCCGCCACCGGCTTTCGCCGCGTCGACAGCGCCAAGATCGCGCTGGCGCGTTCCTATGGCGCCAGCACCTTGCAGATATTCTGGAAGATCCGCGCGCCAATGGCGCTGCCGATGATCCTGGTCGGCCTGATGATCGGCGCCATCTTCGGCCTGCTCACCGCCGTCGGCGCCGAGATGGTGGGCGGCGGCTTCGGCCTCGGCAACCGGCTGACCACCTATTCGTCGATGATCCAGATGCCGCAGTTCTTCGCCGTGGTGCTGATCCTGTCGACGCTCGGCATTCTGATCTACGTGCTGTTCTTCCTGATCGGCAAGAAGTGGGCGAGCTGGGAGGCATGAAGATCTGAAGCAAGACGCCCGGGAGGCGGGTGGCAGACTGACGTCAAACAAAAAGGGGAATGCCATGACCAGAGACAATTTCATCCGCCAGGCGGGAATGAGCCGCCGCACTTTCCTGCAGGTGACCGGCGCCGGCCTGGTGACCGCGACGGCGCTCGGCGCCACTGGCTTCAAGGCGAAGGCCGAGGCCTATGGAAAATTCACCTGGATATCGCCGCGCGGCACGCTCGAAGTGCTCGACGACTATCCCTACTGGGCGGCCAAGAAGGCCGGCTATTTCGACGGGCTGGAGACCGACATGCAGCCGGGGCCGTCGGACGGCACCGCGACCGTGAAGTTCGTCGATGTCGGCCAGGCCGACATGGGCTTCCCGTCGCCCGGCGTGTTCTCCTTCGCCATCCAGAACGGCATGAAGCTGAAGTCGGTGTTCCACATGGGCGCGCGCGACACGTTCAGCATCGCCTTCCGCAAGGGCGAGGGGTCGAACGACCTGAAGAAGCTCGAAGGCAAGACCATCTTGCTCGGCTCCGCCGCCTGGCAGTCGATCACCGATCCGCTGCTCGCCGCGCAAGGCGTCGACATCAAGAAGGTCAAATATGTCGAGGCCGGCTGGCCGACCTGGGGCACGGCGCTTGCCGGCGGCCAGGGTGACGCTGCCTTGTCATGGGAAGGGCTGCGCGCCGAATGGATCGCCAAGGGCCTCGACTTCGAATACTGGCTCGGCGTGAAGAACTCCAAGCTGCCGGCCAACACGTTCGTGGTGCGCGCCGCCGACCTCGAGGATCCCGACAAGAAGGCATTCCTGGAGAAATACCTTCGCGGCTGGGCGATGGGCCTGGAGTTTGGCTATCAAAATCCACGCGCGGCCGTCGAAGCGGTGTTCGAGCAGTTCCCGACGCTGGCCAAGAATCTCGGGCCGGAGCTCGGCACCACCTCGATCCTGCAGCAGATCAACGTCTTCCGTGGCGACATGGACAAGCGCGGCGGCTGGGGCTCGCACGACATGGCGAGCTGGCAGGGCTTCTTCGACGAGATCCACAAGATCGGCCAGATCACCAATCCGGTGAAGGCCGAGGAGGTCTGCACCAACGACCTCATTCCCGCGGCCAACGACTTCGACAAGGCCAAGGTCAAGGCCGATGCCGACGGCGTCAAGCTGTCGGAAGGTTTTGCCGCGCTCGATGTCGAGAAGATCAAGGCGCATCTGTTCGATTCGGCGGTGAAGTGAGGGTCAGCGCCGAGGTGAGCGCCGCCCTTGGCCCGCTTGGCTCCTTTCCTCTCCCTCCGGAGGGGGGAGAGGTGGCGCCGCGTAGCGGCGACGGAGTGGGGGAAGGCGTTCGCCAAACGCGCAGTCGTCGCAAGATAGGCACGATCCGGCGAACAAGTAGCCCTTAGGTGGGCGCGAAGGTCGACCCCCACTCCGTCGAGCTTCGCTCGACACCTCTCCCCCGATCGACGGGGGAGAGGAAAGGTGATTGTCCCGGATAGACATACGAGCGGCTGCCGATCGCCGCGCACATTCAATGAAGAATTCAGGAGGGCTGAAATGGCCGACAAGGTAAAAGTGCTGGTGGTGGGTCTCGGCAATATGGGTGCGTCGCATGCCAGCGCCTATCACCGGTCGGACGGTTTTCAGTTCGTCGGCATCATGAGCCGGTCGATCAAGAGCAACACGAAGATACCGGCGGAATTAGCCGGCTATCCGCTTTACGAGGATTTCGACCTGGCGCTGAAGGAAACCAGGCCGGACGCCGTGTCGATCAACAGCTGGCCAAACACCCACGCCGAATATGCGCTGAAGGCGATCGCGGCCAATTGTCATGTGTTCATGGAAAAGCCGCTCGCCACCAACATCGAGGACGCCGAAAAGGTCGTGGCCGCCGCACGGGCGAAGAACCGCAAGCTGGTGCTCGGCTATATCCTGCGGGTCCATCCCTCGTGGATCAAGT
The DNA here is from genome assembly GCF_000176035.2 of Mesorhizobium opportunistum WSM2075. Lineage (NCBI taxonomy): Bacteria > Pseudomonadati > Pseudomonadota > Alphaproteobacteria > Hyphomicrobiales > Phyllobacteriaceae > Mesorhizobium > Mesorhizobium opportunistum. The sequence goes on from NC_015675.1 coordinate 985,669, forward strand.
TCATCGAGGTCGGCAAGACGCTGGGCAAGCCGCTGGTGATGCGCCTCAATCTCAACCAGCAGAGCAGCGGCACCGCCTGGCACTGGCACAAGAACCTGATCGATTCGCTGATCCCGATCGTCGATTGCGGCGTGCACTATGTCGACGTCATGTGCCAGCTCACCGGCGCCAAGCCAGTGCGCGTGCATGGCATCGGCGCCAAATTGTGGGCGGAGGCCGACAAGCAGAATTACGGCCACCTGCACGTCACCTTCGATGACGGTTCGGTCGGCTGGTACGAGGCCGGCTGGGGGCCGATGATGAGCGAGACAGCCTATTTCGTGAAGGACGTGGTCGGGCCCAAGGGCGCGGTGTCGATCGTCGCCGGCCAGGCCGCGAGCAATGACAAGGACGCCGAGGTCTCCAATTCGGCCGACATCGACCGCCACACCAAGACCGATGCGCTGAAGATCCACTATGCCTCCGTCGACGGCGACAAGAACTTCTCCAAACCGGACGAGATCGTCAGCATGGAGGACGAGCCCGGGCATCAGGAACTGTGCGATCGCGAGCAGGCATTCTTCCTGCGCGCCATCCGCGAGGATCTCGATTTGACCGAGCAGATGGATGCGGCGGTCAACAGCCTGCGCATCGTGCTCGCCGCCGAACAGAGCATCGTGCTGGGGCGCACCGTCGAGCTGGCCTGACGCAATCCGGTGGCTGGCGCTGGAGGAGGAACCAGCCCCACCACAGCATGATCCAACCGCGACGGCTGGGGTCGCCCTTGGCGATGCGGGAACATGCAAGGGAGAGAAAGATGGTCACCGACAGTCTGCTGAAAACCTATGCCGAGTCCGATGCGCTTGACCTTGCGGGACTGGTGCGCGGTGGCCAGGTCTCGCCGGCGGAGCTGGTCGAGGCGGCGATCACGCTGGTCGAGCGGCTCAACCCGGCGCTCAACGCAGTGATCCATCGCCTCTACGACATGGGCCGCGCGCAGGCGCAAGCGGTCGACAGATCGGCGCCTTTCGCCGGGGTGCCGTTCCTGCTCAAGGAACTCGCCTCGTCCTGGACTGGCGCGCCGAACACCAATTCCTGCTTCTACCTGAAAGACATCGTCGCCGACTTCGACACCGAGGTCGTGCGCCGCATGAAGGCGGCGGGGCTGGTGCTGGTCGGCAAGTCGAACGCACCGGAAAACGGCTGGTCGATCACCACGGAGCCGAAACTCTACGGCACGACGAAGAACCCGTGGAAGGAGGGCATCACGCCCGGCGGCTCGAGCGGTGGCGCGGCGGCGGCCATCGCCGCGCGCATGGTGCCGATCGCCGAGGCCAGCGACGGCGCCGGTTCGATCCGCGTTCCGGCCTCCTGCTGCGGCATCGTTGGCTTGAAACCGTCGCGCGGCCGCGTCAGCCTCGCGCCGTTCGGCGACTACTGGTATGGCGGCGCCTATTTCCTGTGCTGCTCGCGCAGCGTGCGCGACACCGCGGCCTATCTCGACGCGGTATCCGGCGCGCTGCCGGGCGACCCCTATACGCCGCCGGTCCCGGACGGCTCCTGGCTCATCCTGTCGGCGCGGGCGCCGAAGAAGCTGCGCATCGGCTTTTCCGTGACGCCGCCCAACGGCACGGCGATCGACGCGGAGGTGAAGGCGGCGGTGCTGGCGACCGTCGCGACGCTTGAAGGGCTGGGTCACGACGTCGAGGAGCACGACATGCCGCTCGACGCCAATGCCGTCTGGGCGACCTACACCAACATGACCTGCGTGCAGACGGCGGCGACCTTCGCTTACCATGAAACGGTGATCGGCCGGCCGGTAACGCCAGATGACGTCGAGCCGGTGACCTGGGCGATTATCGAGCGCGGCCGTGCGACCAGCGGCATCAGGCACATCAGCGATGTCGAGCAGCTCAGGCAGGTCGGCCGCGACATTGTCGCCGATCTCAGCGCCTACGATCTCTTCATCACGCCGACGCTGACGCAGCTGCCACGGCCGTTCGGCTATTACGACATGTCGGAGACCGACATCGACCCCTACAACGCCAAATGGACGGATGCGGTGTTTGCCTTCCCCTTCAACATTTCCGGCCAGCCGGCGATCTCGCTGCCGCTCGGCTGGTCGAAAGGCGGCGTGCCGATCGGCGTGCAACTGGTCGGCCGTTATGGTGACGAGGCGACGGTGCTGGCTGCGTCGGCGCAGTTGGAGCAGGCGATGCCGTGGAGGGAGAGGCGGCCGCCGGTGAGTGGTTAGTTGGCTAGGCAATCAACGTCGAGTTCCGTGGCGCCCCCCTCTGTCCGGCAGGGCATCTCCCCCTCAAGGGGGGAGATTGGACGTTTCGGCGCCGGCTCGTCTTCTTGCAATGTTGAAAATTGGCGAAAGCGGTCACGGCAGCCAATCTCCCCACCCGTGGGGGAGATGGCCGGCAGGCCAGAGAGGGGCGCCGTAGAGTGCCGGCCTACCCAATCCCCTCCAGCCGCCTCGGCAGCCGGTTCATCGGCCTGGGCCCTTCCGGCGTGATCAGGAACTGGTCCTCGAGATTGAAGCTGGCGAGGCCGTCTATGTAGAGCGGGATCTCGAAGGCCAGCACCATGCCGGCCTCGATCTCGACATCGCTGTCGGCGGCGATGAACGGCCATTGTTCGGAGAAGACCGATTGACCCACGCTGTGACCGAAATGGCCGCGGCGGTAGGAGCGCAGCCCTTGCCGTGCCAGGCTTTCGGTGGTCACCCGGTGCACATGGGCAAGCGTGTTTCCCGGCACGAGCGCGGCCAGCCCATCCTCGAAGGCGCGCTCGGCGATGGCGTGCAGTTCCGCCTGGTCGGCGGAAGGCGGCCCGAAGGTGAAATTGCGCGACATGTCCGAGGCATAGAACCCGACCGTGCAGACCATGTCGCACTTCAAGGGATCGCCGGCCGTGGCTTTGGCGTCGGCGCCCTTGGCCCGGGCGCCCAGCGTCACATATTCCGCCGTCGCCACCGCATGGGACAGCCCGGCCGCCGCGTCGGCGACGCCTTGCCGGTAGAGCGCGACGAGATCGGCCTGGCGCATGCCGGCCATCGCATCCACCTGCAGCCGCTCCAGCCCGGCTTCCGAGAGAAAAATGCCTTGCTGCAGGAGATCGATCTCGCGCTGCGATTTGATGGCCCGCAGCCTATCCAGCACCGGCGAGCCGTCGACCATCGGGCAATCCGGCAGCAGGGCCTGGATGGCGGCGAAATCGGCGGCGGGGATAAAGTCGAGGTCGACGCCCAGCGTCGCGCGCGCCAGCCCGAATTCGGCGAGCAGGGACTGCAATTGGCGCACCGAACCGGAGAGGTCGAACGTGGCGGGACGGGAGAAATCCGGCGCGCGGCCGAGCGAGGCGAGGCCCGCCTCGATGCGCCCGGCCAGGGGAAGGCCGTGAGATACTGTCTCGACCGGTGCGGATTCGATCCAGATCGGGTGCGAGCGCACGACCGCCTCGGGCGCGGCGGTCCGCAGCTGCGCCGCGTTGAAGTCGGCGACCACGACGCCGATCGGCAGGTCCTGCCGGGCCGGGATGACGACGAAGCCGCCTCCGGCGCGCCGGAACAGGCCCGCCGGGCCGATCCAGGCGCCGGTCGCATAGTGGAACGCCTCGGGCGCTGAGAGCACCAGCGCCGCGATGCCGGCCCGTTGCATCAAATGCGCGGCGCGCTGGCGGTCGACAAAGCCGGTCATAGTCTTTCTCCGCATGCTTGAAGCGGCAACGGAGCATTGCGGGTGCGGACAATCAAGCCGTTTGCTCGAACTTCATCATCCCTGAGCGGAGCAGCCGCGTGGCGGCCTCGCGGAAGGCTCGACCGAGACAACAATGGCATTCCATGTCAAAACTTGCGCAGGGGGGAGATTTCATGAGGATCGACAAAGCCGGTGCCCTGAAAAGGACAGCCATGGGCCTGTTGGGACTGCTCGTCGCCATGGCGGCGGGGTGCGGTTCAATCGACTATCAGAAACTCACCACGGGTCAGCTGTCGGGAAGCCTTTTCGTTATGTGGGTCGGTGAGGGCAACAGCTCGGGCGACGGAAATTTCCTGTTCGTGCCCGACCCACGAGATCCATTGATCTTCCATCGATCGGATCCGTCTGCTCCGGGCAGCACGATCCAGCCGGGTCTCATGTACACGGATGGCGGTTCGATCCCGAAAATCGCGCAGGTCTTCAAGGGACTGTCGCCTTGGGGCTACGCGCCGGCCTATATGATTCATGATTGGGTCTTTATCGCTCACCATTGCATAGTGGACGGCAGCAGCGAGAAGCGGTTCGACCAGGTTCGCGGAATAGAATTCGATGATTCCGCCGCAATTCTCGGCGAAGCGATCAAGGCGCTGATCAAGGCTCGACAAGTGGCCCCCAACGACGTGGCGCCAAACGCCATAACGGCTGCCGTCGGAAGCGTGGTCGCCAGGAACCTTTGGGATCAGAAAGGCGCTTGCAAGTCCCTGCAGGTCAGCGCGAAGGACATCGCCGCCGCGGAGGCAGCCATACCGGGATCGACCAGCAAGGCACGGAATTTGAGGGCTTTCCAGGTTCCGGAGACGATCGCGCCCGCAATTCCCCAGGCAAAGCCGGCGAAGATCGTGGCTCGCGTGACATTCTGAGCTGATCCGTGCAAATGCCGGCCGCTGCTGGTCACCCTGGCTTTGGTCCGCCCAAAGGCTCCGCTTTTCCGGGCTTTCCGGTTTCCGCCCCGATAAACGAAAAGGCCGGACAACAGCCCGGCCTTTTCGTAGATGCTTGATTCCCTGGAAGGAAATTGGAGCGGGTGAAGCGATTCGAACGCTCGACCCCAACCTTGGCAAGGTTGTGCTCTACCCCTGAGCTACACCCGCTCACACGGCGTCTTGGCCGCAAGCCGGGCCTATATGGCTGAAGAGCGCTGCGATTGCAACAGGGAATCGCGAGCCTTTTTACAAGCTCCGGGGTGATGCCGGCAAACCGCCGGCTCGGCGCGGATTTCACCGTCGCCTTGCGCGATGGTCTTGTGTCTGCCGCCTCATTGGCCGTAAACGGCAAGGCAAGCAAACGGACGAAGAAGAAGATCGATGCCGAAAACCGAAGCCGAACTTTTTGCATTCCTGGCCGAACTCGGGATCGCTGTTTCAACGATACGCCATCCACCCCTCTACACGGTCGCCGATTCGCAGGCGCTGCGCGGCGAAATCGCCGGCGGGCACACCAAAAACCTGTTCCTGAAGGACAAGAAGGACAATTTCTTCCTGGTCACCGTCGGCGAGGACGCCGTCGTCGATCTCAAGCAGATCCACCAGCTGATCGGCGCCGCCGGCCGGGTTTCGTTCGGCAAACCGGAGATGCTGATGGAGCTTCTCGGCGTCGCGCCGGGCGCGGTTACCGTGTTTGGCGTCATCAACGACAGGCAAAACCGGGTCAAGCTGGTGCTCGACAAGGATTTGATGGAGCATGCCGTCATCAACGCGCATCCGCTGACCAATGAAGCGACGACATCGATCGCGGCGGCCGACCTGATCAGATTCGTCGAGGCAACCGGGCATGATGCTGCTATCTTGAAAGTCTCGGCGTGATCGCCACATGGATGGCGAAACCGACTTCCAATGAAGACTTTGCGCCGACCCGCGGGCCGGCGGCGCAACCGAAAGGGTGACGAGATGAGCGACAACAATCCGTTTGGCGGGTCATTCGGCAGCAATGGCGGCCAGTATTCGACCTCGGTCCAGTATGGCGGAACCGAGCCCGCGCGCGCGAAAGTCGCGCTTGGCGAAGCGCCCGCCGGACCTGTTGCCGCCGGTCCCGCTGCTGCTGGAGATGTCATCAAGGACACCACGACCGCCGCCTTCGCCGCCGACGTCATCCAGGAATCGCGCCGCCAGCCGGTGCTGGTCGATTTCTGGGCGCCGTGGTGCGGGCCTTGCAAGCAGCTCACCCCGCAGCTGGAAAAAGCGGTCAGGGCCGCCGGCGGCAAGGTCAAGCTGGTCAAGATGAACATCGACGATCATCCCTCGATCGCCGGCCAGCTCGGCATCCAGTCCATTCCGGCGGTCATCGCCTTCAAGGATGGCCAGCCGGTCGACGGCTTCATGGGCGCCATCCCCGAGAGCCAGATCGCCGAATTCATCACCAAGGTCGGCGGCAAGGGCAATGGCGCGCCGGCCGTGGCCGAGGCGCTGGCGGCGGCGACCGAGGCGCGTGACGCCGGCGACATGCAGACCGCCGCCGACATCTATGACGCCGTGCTGGCGCAGGCGCCGGATACGATCGAGGCGATCGCCGGGCTTGGCGAGTTGCTGTTCGAGGCCGGCGACACGGACGGCGCCGAAGCGTTGCTGGCGACGGCACCGGAGGCCAAGAAGGATGCGCCGGCGCTTGCCGCCGTGCGCGCCAAGATCGCGCTGGCGGCGCAAGCCGCTTCGCTTGGCAATCCGGCCGAGTTCGAGCGCCGGCTGACCGACAATCCCAACGACCATCAGGCGCGTTTCGATCTGGCCATGATCCAGAACGCAAGGGGTGAGCGCACGGCGGCGGCGGACAATCTGCTGGCCATCATCAAGGCCGACCGCGCGTGGAACGAAGACGGCGCCAAGACGCAATTGCTGCAGTTCTTCGAGGCTTGGGGCATGGCCGACGAGGCGACGCTGGCGGCGCGGCGCAAATTGTCGTCGCTGCTGTTTTCCTGAGCCGGTTATCGGTTGTTTTGTCGCACAGGCTTGCGAGATCAGGCCAAAGCGCCAGATAGGAAAAACCAGGCAGAGTTGACGCGCTTCCTTGTGGAAGCGATCGGAGGAATGAGGTGCAAGCGGGAAACGCGCATTACCGGCTCGCCAAGGATTTGCCGTCAGCGATCCCGATCTTTCCGCTCGAGGGGGCGCTTCTGCTGCCAGGCGGCCGCATGCCGCTCAACATCTTCGAGCCGCGCTACCTGCAGATGGTGGACGAGGCGGTTGCCGGGTCGCGGCTCATCGGCGTCATCCAGCCTCGCCTCGACGGCGCGCTGCGCGACGATGGCGAGCCGGAGCTCTGCAATGTCGGCTGCGCCGGGCGCATCATCGCCTTTTCCGAAACCGGCGACGGTCGCTACCTGATTTCGCTGCAGGGCGTGTGCCGGTTCCGCATCACCCACGAACTGACGGTCAAGACGCCGTTTCGCCAGGCCAAGCCGGCGCCTTTCCTCGCCGACCTTGATGAGGACCAGGCGGCGGACGAGATCGACCGGCCCGCGCTCCTGAGAGCATTTCGCGCCTATCTGCAGGCCAACGACCTGGAGGCCGACTGGGAAAGCGTCAGCCGCGCCGAGAACGCCATGCTGGTCAACGCGCTTTCGATGATGGCGCCCTACGGGCCGGCCGAAAAGCAGGCGCTGCTCGAAGCGGCGGACCTGAAGACGCGCGCCGAAACGCTGATCGCCATCACGGAGATGGCGCTGGCGCGCGAAAATGAAGATTTTGGCTCGAGCTTGCAGTAAGATGGGTCGATGTCCGGGTGATGCCGGCCGCAAATGGCGGCTTGCTGCGCTTCCGGTGCTCACGTACGAAAGTACGCTCCGCTCCGGTTCTCGCAAGCCTCCATTTTCGACTCGGCCTGACCCGGATATCAACACATCTTCGGCGCGAAGCTGGAGGAGGCACGATGGCGGATGGGCGTGACGGAAGGAAGAGCACTGTCGACCCCAAGCTGCTGGAACTCCTGGCCTGCCCGCTGACCAAGGGGCCGCTCGCCTGGGATCCGGAGCGGGGCGAGCTGATCTCTCGGGTCGCCAAGCTCGCCTATCCGGTTCGCGACGGCATCCCGATCATGCTGCCATCGGAGGCGCGGACGATTTCGGCGGAGGATGTGCTGTCGCCGCCGAAATTGGGTGGGACATCGTAGGTTCGAACATATGCGACGAGAAGATTGCCAGAGGCTGGCGGGACAGCACCCCCCTCTGGCCTACCGGCCATCTCCCCCACAAGGAGGGAGATTGGCTGTCGTCCTCGCTTTCGCCAATCTCCAGCGTTGCAGGAGCTGCTGATCTCCCCCTGTTCGCGATGTCCACGGTCCAAACACCTCCTTGCGGGGGAGAGGAAAGGCGCGAGTTCGCCAACCTGGGCGCCCTTCCTCTCCCTCCGGAGGGGGGAGAGGTGGCGCTGCGCAGCAGCGACGGAGTGGGGGAAGGCATTCGCCAAACGCGCGGTCGCCGCAAGGCAGGAACACCCTGGCGAGCAAGGCAAGCAGCGATCAGTCGGAAACATTGCTTCAACGAAAGGTCGACCCCCACTCCGTCGAGCTTCGCTCGACACCTCTCCCCCGATCGACGGGGGAGAGGAAAGGCGCAAACTCGCCAACCCTTGTGCCCTGCCCAAGTGGGGGAGAGGTGCGCGGGGGGTCGCGGCGCTTTTCGGATGGCCGGCACTGTGGAGCAGCTACTGAAAATTGCGCCCCTTGGGCATGACCTGTTCCGCTTCTCCGGATAACGCCGCGAGATCCTGTTTGATCGGCGCGTTGCGCAGCGCGGGGCGGCCATCGCGATCCGCACCATCCCTGGAGACGTGCCCCTGAGAAGCAGCGTCCGGCGCTCCCGCTTGGCTGACCTTCTCCAGCAGCACGGTCAGCCAGGGCGTCAGGTCCTCGATCTTCTCGGCGACGATGTGGACGACACCGGATTCCGACTGCAATTTCCCGCTGACCTTCACGAACCGCGCGCCCATGACGATGGGGCGGAAGCGGGTAAAGGTTCTCTCCCAGAAGATGACGTTGGCGACGGCCTTGTCGTCCTCCAGCGTCAGGAAGATCGCGTTGCCCTTGCCGGGGCGCTGGCGCACCAGCACGAGGCCGGCGACGGAGACCCGCCTGCCGTCGCGCACGGAAGAAAGGTTGGCATTGGGCGTGACGCCGGCGCGGTCGAGCCGTCCGCGCAGGAAGGCCACCGGATGCGCCTTGAGCGACAGGCCGAGCGAGCGGTAGTCGTGGATGACATGCTCGCCGAGCGGCATTTTCGGCAGCTTGGTCTCGGGTTCCAGCTCGCGCAGGCGCAGGGCCGGCTGGTCGAACAGCGGCAGCTTCTCGGCGGCACTCTTGCCGTCCAGCGCGCGCACCGCCCACAACGCGTCGCGTCGGTCGAGGCCGAGCGAGCGGAAGGCATCGGCCTGCGCCAGCCGCTCGATCTCGTCGACATCGAGGCCGGAGCGCAGCCAGACGTCACGGACGGACAAGTAACCGTCGCCACGCCTTGTGACGAACTGCTCCATGCGTTCCTTGGAAAGTCCCTTGATCTGTCGGAAGCCAAGCCGCACGGCATGGGCCGTCTCGATGACGCCGCGCATTTCGGCATGGCGCGGCAGGATGCGGGCCGGGTCGAAAGGCGCTTCTTCCAGGGTGCAATCCCAGGTGGAGAAATTGACGTCGACCTCGCGGATATCGACGCCGTGGTCGCGCGCGTCACGCACCAGCTGCGCCGGCTGGTAGAAGCCCATCGGCTGCGAATTCAGGATCGCAGCGCAGAACACGTCGGGATAGAAGGTCTTGAACCAGCAGGAGGCATAGACGAGCAAGGCGAAGGAGGCGGCGTGGCTTTCCGGAAAGCCGTATTCGCCAAAGCCCTCGATCTGCTTGAAGCAGCGTTCGGCGAAGTCTTTCGTGTAGCCCTTGCCCATCATGCCGTCGATCATGCGCTGGCGGTAATTGCCGATGGTGCCGGTGCGCTTGAAGGTGGCCATGGCGCGGCGCAATTCGTCTGCCTCGCCCGGCCTGAAGCCGCCGGCGACGATGGCGATCTTCATCGCCTGTTCCTGGAACAACGGCACGCCCAGCGTCTTGCCGAGGATCTCTTTTAGTTCCGGCTTGGGATACTCGGCCTCCTCCTTGCCTTGGCGGCGGCGCAGATAGGGGTGGACCATGTCGCCCTGGATCGGGCCGGGCCGCACGATCGCCACCTCGATGACGAGGTCGTAGAAATTTTGTGGCCTGAGCCTGGGCAGCATCGACATCTGGGCGCGCGATTCGATCTGGAAGACGCCGATCGTGTCGGCGCGGCAGATCATTTTGTAGACCTGCTTGTCCTCCGGCGGCAGCGTGGCCAGCACATAGGGCTGCCCATACGGATCCCGCGCCTTCGGATAGTGCTCCGTAAGCAAGGTGAAGGCGCGCTGCAGGCAGGTCAGCATGCCGAGCGCCAGGATGTCCACCTTGAGGATCTTCACCGCGTCGAGATCGTCCTTGTCCCATTCGACCATCTTGCGCTCGTCCATCGCCGTCTTGACGATCGGCACGATCTCATCGAGCCGGTCCCGGGTGATGACGAAACCGCCGACATGCTGGGAGAGGTGACGGGGAAAGCCCATGATCTCGTTGGCGCGTTCCATCACGTGCCTCGATACGGGGTCGGTCTGGTCAAGGCCGCCGGCGCGGGCTTCCTTCTCGCCAAGCTCGGAGGTCGACCAGCCCCAGATCGAGCCGGACAGAGACGCCCTGACATCCTCGGACAGGCCCATCGCCTTCGACACTTCGCGCAGCGCCGAGCGGCCGCGATAGCTGATGACGGCTGCGGCCAGCGCGGTGCGCTTGGAGCTGTATTTCTCGTAGATGTACTGGATGACGGTTTCGCGCTTTTCATGCTCGAAATCGACGTCGATATCGGGCGGCTCGTTCCTCTCCTCGGAAATGAAGCGTTCGAACAGCGTATCGATCTTGTCCGGCCCGACTTCGGTGATGCCGATGCAGAAGCAGACGATCGAATTGGCGGCCGAACCACGGCCCTGGCACAGTATGTCCTGGCTGCGGGCGTATTTGACGATGTCGTGGACGGTGAGGAAATAGCGGGCGTAGTTGAGGCGCTCGATGAGGGCGAGTTCTTCCCCGATGCGCTTGATCACGGAGGCAGGCACTCCGGCCGGGTAGCGCCTGGCGGCTCCCTCCCGCGCCAGTCTCTCAAGCTCCGCCTGTGGGCCGAGACCCGATTCCGTCGGCTCGTCGGGGTAGTTGTATTGGAGATCGCTCAGCGAGAAGGTCAGCTCTTCCGCGAACCGCAAGGTCTCGGTCAGCGCCTGCGGATGCCGGCGGAACAAGCGGGCCATCTCCATCGGCGGCTTCAGATGGCGCTCGGCATTGGCGGTGAGCTGCAGCCCAACCTCGGCGGCCGGCGTGTTGAGGCGGATCGCGGTCAGCACGTCCTGCAGCGGCCGCCGCTCGGCGGTGTGGTAGAGAACGTCGTTGGTCGCCATCAGCGGGATGCCGGCACTCTCGGCAAACGCCGCCGCCTGTTCGATCCGGAAACGGTCATTGCCGGCATAATCGGGCGAGACGCCCAGCCGCAGGGCTCTGCCGAAGCGGTCCTTGAGCTGGCGGATGAGGGCGAGACTGTCTTCAGCGCCCGCCATCGGATCAGGCAGGACCGCGAGCGACATAAGGTCCCCCCATTCGAGCAGATCGCTGCGCTGAAGCAACGTCGCGCCTTTTTCGGTCTCGTCACGCAGGTTGGCTTGCGTCAGCATGCGGCACAGATGCCCCCAGCCCTTGCGGTTCCTGGGATAGGCAAGGATGTCCGGCGTGCCGTCGCAAAAGACCAGCCGGCAGCCGGGATGGTAGGAAAGCTTTTCGACCTTGGCCTGTTGCCAGGCGCGCACCACGCCGGCCACCGTGTTTCGGTCGGCAAGCCCGATCGCGGAGAAGCCCAGCAGCTTGGCCGCGACCACCAGCTCCTCCGGCTTGGAAGCGCCGCGCAGGAAAGAGAAATTCGACTGGATGCCGAACTCGGCATAGGGGATGACGGTCAGCGCGTTCATGCGAAGATCCCGTGCATGAACCAGCGCGGCGGGATCTGCGAGGCGCCGCCGTAAAGCCCTTGCCGGTAGAGCCAGTAGCGGCGGCCGTCGGCATCCTCGATGCGGAAATAGTCGCGTGTCGATGCCGCGGCATCGTCCGACGCCTCGCGCCACCATTCGGCGGCGATGCGCTCGGGCCCCTCGGCACGCGTCACCCGGTAGAGCGCGCGCCGCCAGCGAAAATTCAGCGGCGGTCCCTCGGGCATTTCGGTGGCCGGCACCTCGATCGGCTCGGGCGCGCGGAACAGCCGGATCGGCCGTTCCGGCGGGAAGATGGTCATCGGCGCCTGCAACCTGTCCGGTTTCCTTGGCGGCGTGGTCCGGCGCGGGGCCTCGGTGAAGGGGATGGTCGCGACAGCGCGTTCCGGCAGATGGCTTTCGACGACGACAGGCTGCAGGACGGCGCCCTCGCCGAGCCGGGCGCGGATGCGGTCGGCGAACAGCGCGATATCGGCGCCGTCGTCGCTCACCTCGCCGGTCAGATCGGCCTGTTGCATGTCGAAGGCGGCGGCCGCCAGCACGGAAAGCCGCACCAGGTCGAAACCATAGCCGGCATCGATATGCTGCTCGAGCGCGGCCAGCCTTTCATGGAAGAGTTTCTGGATCAGCCGGGGATCGCGCATCGGCCGCGAGGTGCCGAGCGCAATGCGGCTGACGGCGCCATCGACGCGAAAGAGCAGCAGTGCCAGCGTCCGGGCACCCTCGCCGCGGCGCTCGAGATCGGCCTTCAAGGTCGTCGCCAGCATGCCCACCAGCCGCTCGATCTCCTCGGTCAGGGTGACGGGCTCGGCGAGGTGGCGCTCGACCGAAAGCGGCGCGATGGGAAGGCGCGGCGAGACCGCTTCGTCGAGACGGCCAAGCGCCTGGTCGAGGCGCAGAAGCAGCGAGCCGCCGAAGCGGCGGGCAAGCGGGGCGCGCGGTGCCGCCATGACGGCGCCCGCCGTGCGCAGGCCGACGCTTTCCAGGCTGGTGCGGGTTTCCGGCGCTATGCGCAGTGCGGCCAGCGGCAGGGGCGCGAGCAGGGCCTCCTCCTCGCCTGACACGACGATGCGGTCGCCGCAGAAGCGCGCCGCCGCCCAGGCCGCGCCCGGTGTCGCGGCAAGCCCGGCACGGACGGCAAAACCCTGATGGAAGAAGCGCGACAGGATGTCGTCCAGCATGGCGCGTTCGCCGCCGAACAGGTGGGTGCAGCCAGTGACGTCGAGAAACAGCCCATCGGTGCCGTCGATCGCCACCAGCGGGGTGTAGCGGTCGCACCAGTCGGCAAGGCCTTCGAGCAGGCGCCGGTCGGCCTCGGGATCGGCCTCGACGATGTCGATCGACGGGTACATGGCGCGCGCGTCGGCAATGCCCATGTCGCGTTTCAGGTGCAGCGCCTCAGCCCGCTCGTCGAGGGCCGAGATACGCTGTGCGTTCCCTTGGCGGTGGCTGATCACCAGCGGCGGGTGAGATGGCGTCAGGTGATCCGAAGGCCGGGAACGCCAGGACCGCCCCAGACGATGGCGCAGGATTCTTTCCACCGCCAGATAGGGAAACCACAGGGACAGGATCCTTTGCCCGGTCTCTTTCGCGCCTTCTTTCGTCGCCCGCTCTTTCATCGAATCCGCGTTCATCGGGGTTCCACTCCAGTGTGAATTGTCCAGGCAGGGCCGTGCGGCTCTTGCCGATGGTGATGGTGAAGGCCGGACGGCCGATCGAACCGGCGAGCGGCCCGGCGACCGTGGCGCGCGGCACCGCCGGCGCCGACGCGACGATAAGGCGGACGGGCGCCGCCGTCGGCTCGGGCTCTGCCGCCTGCCGCAGCAGGAACACCGGCCGGCCGGCACTCATCGCCCGCGCATGCAGCCGGCGCGTCGCGGTCAGGTCCAGCCGCTGCGGATTGCCGCGGATTTCCAGGATGACAGCAGCGAGCGCCGTCATCCTGGCGGCCTCCTCGGCGACCCACAGCGCATCGACAAGCCTGGGCGCCTCGGAAAACAGCAATTGCTCCGGCTCGATGCCGAACGACGCATGCAGTCCCCTGGCATAGGGAAAGCCGGCCTCGCGGAAGATTTCCGTGGTGCCGATCCATAAGATGGGCAGCCCTTGCGCCTGCTTGAGGATCAGGCTGGTGAGCGACAGGGCGAAACCGGCGACGGCCCCGGCATCGCGGGTTTCCAGGCCATGGATTTCGCTGAGCGCGGCTTTCGGCAGGCCGCCGCTCAGGGCCGCATCGAGGCGGCCGACGCCGATCGGCAGGAAGGCATCCGGCGGCGCCGCGGCAAGGCCGCGGCGGACGATGGTGAGATCAAGACTGGGCGTAAGATCAAGACTGGGCGTAAGATCAAGGCTGGAGGTGAGATCGGCGGGCGTGAGATCAAGGTTGGAGACGGGATCGGGGCTGGCGCCAGCACCAAGGGGCGCGGCAGCCGGCGCCTGCAGGCGCTCGGGCAGGGTTCCCTCGATCTTCGCAATCTGGCGGCGCAGGGCAAAAACAGTCTCCCGCGCCACGGCGGTCATCGCCATGACGGTCAGCTTCCACTCACAATTGTTCCTGTTATGTTCTAATAGATTCCAGAGGCGGTCCGAAGAGTCAAGCAGAGTCACAAGGAATTTATTCCTGGCTATCCGCAAGCGCGGGGCGCACCGGCCGCACCGTTTGCCGATTCCGGTGCGAAAGCCTATATGCCGGGATCAAAGGACAAAGCATGGCTCGCATCTACAAAACCCGCACCTGGCACGGCGAACTTGCACCCTCGATGGAGGAGTTGGAGTTCCTGGCGCTGGAGGCTTATGCCCATCTGCCGGAGGAGTTTCGCAAGCTGACCGGCGAGATCGTCATTCAGATCGCCGAATTCCCGACCGACGAGATCATGGACGATTTGTCGCTGGAAACCCCGTTCGACCTGCTCGGCCTGTTCGAGGGACGCGGCATCGCCGAACGCTGGAACCCGCAGACCGGCGAAGGCCCGAACCGCATCACGCTCTATCGCCGCGCCATGCTCGACTACTGGGCCGAAAACGAGGAAACGCTGGGCGACATCATCACCCACGTGCTGATCCACGAGATCGGCCACCATTTCGGCCTGTCGGACGACGATATGGAGCGGATCGAAGAGGCTGCCGAGTAGGCTGTGCCGATATTCAGGTGAGGCCGGCCTGCAAATGGTGATCCCCTGCGCTTCCGGTGCTCACGTACCCAAAAGTACGCTCCGCTCCGGTTCTCGGGCACCACCATTTTCGACTCGGCCTGACCTGAATCTCAATACAGCCTGCGTCGGAGCAGGCCGAGAGCCGATCACGTGCGCCATCGCCTTGTTAAATTATACAAGTTTTGATATAAGATTCGCATGCCGGTGAAGCGACTAGATTTCTTGGAGATTCCCTTGCGCAGCTCCGGGATTTTCCAGAAGCGGCGCGCAAGGAAACGGGTGTCCAGTTGCATAAGGTTCAGCTCGGGTTTGAGCCAAGCGACCGGAAGCCGATGACGACAGTAGGCCCCGGCGTGCGGGAGATCCGCGTCCGTGACGATGCCGGCGCGTTCCGGGTGCTTTATGTCGCGAGCATAGGTGACGCTATCTATGTGCTGCACGCCTTCCAGAAGAAGACGCAACAAACGGCGAAACGAGATCTGGATCTTGCCGTATCGCGGTTCAAGCAAATCTAGTGGAGGTATGACGATGGAACGTCAGAGTTTCGAGAACGTGTGGGACGCGCTGGAAAATACTCCAGCCGAGGCCGCCAACATGACTATGCGTTCCAATTTGCTGATCGCGATTGAACAGCGGGTGCGCAGTTGGGACGTTACCCAGGCTGAAGCGGCCAACCGGCTCGGGATTACCCAGCCGCGCCTCAACGACCTCCTGCGGGGCAGGATCGCCAATTTCAGTCTGGACACCTTGATCAACCTTGCCGCGCTGGCCGGGCTTACCGTGCGTCTTGAAATCGCCGAGGCTGCCTGACGCTGTCTTTGATCGAGTCTACCAGTCGCTGAGCTTGGTATCCGGCCCATATTCCTGGCCCTCGACGTCCTTCACCACGGCCTGGCCGCAGCGCATCGTCTTGGCTTTCTTGTCATAGGCGTAGGTCGGCGAGCCGAACAGATGCCAGCCCTTGTTCAACGCCGCCGTCACCTTGTGGCAGAAGCTGGCGTCGTCCGGAGCGGACAGAAAGCGGTAGAGCTTCATTTTTCAAGTCCTGTCGTGAATATTCATAGCCCGCGAGCGTTGGGCCGATATCATGCCCCGATGGCGGCGGCCTTCGCCAGCAGTTTTTCAGCCTGCGTCAGGTGCAGCCGCTCGACCATCCTGCCATTCAGCGCAATCACGGCCTTGCCGGCATTTTCGGCGAGCGAGAATGCGTCCTTCACCGCGCGCGCCTCGGCCACCGCTTGCACTGTTGGCACGAAGGCGCGGTTGGCGGCTTCGATCTGGGCCGGATGGATGAGGCTCTTGCCGTCGAACCCCATGGCGGCGGATTCCCTGCATTCGCGGGCGAAAGCGTCGAGGTCGCGAAAATCATTGGCGACGCCGTCGAGCATGTCGAGGCCGCCGGCACGGGCGGCCAGCACCATCTGCATCAGCCAGGGCACGAGGTAGCGGCGGTCCGGCGTCGCCAGCACGCCGGTGTCCTTGACCAGATCATTCGTTCCGGCAACGAAACAATCAAGGCGCGAGGCCGGATCGCGGCCAAGTTCGGCGATCGCGCCGATGTTGAGCAGCGCCTTGGGCGTCTCGATCATCGCCCACAGTTTCACGCTATCGGGGACAAAATTGTCGTCGAGCACATCGCCGGCCTCGAGCAGGTCGCGCGGCGTATCGACCTTGGGCAACAGGATGCCGTCGGGTTCGCAGCTTGCGGCGGCCAGCAGATCGTCGGCGCCCCATTCGCTGGACAGCGCATTGATGCGGACGATCATCTCGCAGCGGCGATCGGCATCGGCGAAGATCTTCGCCAACTTTCCGCGGGCGGCGATCTTGTCGGCCGGGGCCGAGGCATCCTCCAGGTCGATGATAACGGCGTCGCAGGAAAGCTGCGCGATCTTGGCCAGCGCCTTGTCGTTGGAGGCCGGGACATAGAGCACCGAACGGCGCGGGCGATAGATATCCATGTCCGATCTATGCCGCGTGTGGTTAGTCGAGGCAAGCAGAAGGCCGGTACCTGATACGAGCCAACCGCGAAAGCTCGTGCTGCCCCTTGCCTGCCCGTCCTCCGCAGCAGTTGCGGAAGGGGCTCTTCCTCTCCCCCGTCGATCGGGGGAGAGGTGTCGAGCGAAGCTCGACGGAGTGGGGGTCGACCCTTGGGCGCAAGGCGAGGCTTGCGCCTGGTGCCCTTGCTATGTCCGTCGCGGCGGTTGCCAGGTGGTTCCCCCACTCCGTCTCGGCTTCGCCGAGCCACCTTGTATCTACACGAGAGCGATTTCGTGGGATTGAAGCGATTGAGCCAAGGTCCGGGCGGCCGCCCGGACCTTGGCTTGGCGAAGTCGCCCGTACCACCTGAGGTTACAGCCGCGGGAGAGCTTGGGATCTTCGCCTTCGTCACGCACGACCGAACAGTCGCTTGGTTCCAACCGTACGCACAAGGCAGGTTACCGTGAACAAGATCATTTGTGGAGTTGATGTTTCGAAGGATTGGCTGGACGCGCATGTCTGGCCAGGCGGTGCGGCAGAGCGTTTCGCCAATGACGCGACGGGCATCGCAGCTCTTTGGCTGTTCTGCCGTGGCCACGGCGCAGCAATGGCGGTGATGGAGGCGTCGGGCGGCTATGAGAGGCTGGGGTTCATGCTTTTGTGGGCGCATGGCATGCCGTGCGGCGTGGTCAATGCCAAGAGCGTGCGTCGCTTCGCCGAGGCGATGGGTTATCTGGAAAAGACCGACCGGATCGACGCTGCTGTCATCGCCCATTACAGCGAAGTCAAGAAGACGGTCCCCACGCCACCGCCGAGCGCTGCCCAGCAGCGGCTCGCCGCACTGGTTGCGCGGCTTTGCCAGGTTGTCGGCGATGCGACCATCAACAAGCAGCGCAGAAGTGCCGCACGCGACGCCGAGACATGCGCCAGCATCGAGGCCATGCTGGCCTTCCTCAAGCGCGAGCAACGACGGCTGGAAGGCGAGATTGCCTCGATGATCGACGACGATCCGCTGTGGGCCAGGCTGGAGCGGGCCTTCCGTTCGCTCAAGGGGGTGGCCGGGCGCACCGTCGCCCGCCTGATGGCCGAACTGCCTGAGATCGGCCTCATCTCCAACAAAGCCATCGCTAAGCTGGCAGGCCTCGCCCCCATCGCAGATGACAGCGGCAGGCGGGCCGGCAACAGGCATGTGCGCGGCGGACGCGCCGGGCCGCGAGGCATCCTCTTCATCGTCGCGGCCATCGTGGCCAAGTTCGATCCCCATCTCAAAGCGTTCGCTCAGCGGTTGCAACAGGCCGGAAAGTCCAAAATGCTCATCCGCATCGCACTCGCCCGAAAACTCCTCGTCATCCTCAATGCAAAAGCACGCGATGCGCGAGCCGAGTTCGCAAATGCAACTTGACACCCCAGACAGTCGCTCTCCCCCCTCCGGAGGGAGAGGAAAGGAGCCTGGCTGGGGCGGCACCCTCAGGCGCGGCCTCTGCACGAAAACTGCACGCGCTTGCTGGAAACCTCCTTGCATCCGCCGCACGGTTTCCCCGTCGGCCTGCGAGACAGACGGCATGCAAAAGCGAGCAAGCCCCCGTCTGCCCTACCGGTTGCGCAGCGACGGATGGTGGCTGGCCGATCCGCCACGCGCGGATCCCACCGCCATGCTCATTCCCTTTGTCCGCAAGAGCCTGCCGCCAATGCGGCCGGATGCGATCAGGCCAGATGCTGCCAAGAAGGTCAGATCATGACGTCGTTTTTCACAGCGGCACCAGGCTATTGCAGCCGCTTCGGCATTGCCGTGCTGCTGGTCGTGCTGGCGGATTTCCTGTTCTACGGCCAGCCGGTCGGCATCACGGTTTTGCTGTTCGCCATCCTGATCGCCGCCGCGGTCGTGGCCGTGCATCCCGCGGCCTTCAGCGATAGCAGGGTCTGGCTGAAGCCCGCCGCGCTGCTGGTCGCGCTGCTGCCGCTCGCCGAAAATGCCAGCGCCTTGTCTGTCTCGATCGCGCTTGCGGCGCTTGTCGTATTCGCGCTTTCGCTGAGCGGACGCCTGCGGCACGGTATCGCCCGCATTGCTCGGCAGATCGCCCTGTTTTGGCTCGCGGCGCCGTTTCGGTTCGTTGGCGATTTCATCCGCTGGCGCAGGACAGCGCGCCGGTTCGGCCGGCGCCGCGTCCGGCTGGCGGCGATCGCCGTCTGGGTGATGCCGCTGACACTGGGCGCCGTCTTCCTGGCGCTGTTCGGCACCGCCAATCCGGTCATCGGCTACTGGCTGTCGCTGATCGACCTTCTGAAGCTGCTCGATCTCATCCAGCTGGCGCGGATTGCCTTCTGGCTGTTCGTGCTCGCCGGCGTCTGGGCCTTTTTGCGGCCACGCCTGCCGCGATTTCGTCGGCGCGTTTCCCGGCCAAACCATGTCCCAGCTGCTCAGCCGGCGACCAATCCGCAAATTCACGTCATCGAGGACATCGTTTTCGGCAAGGCGGCCATCCTGCGCGCGCTTGTTGTCTTCAACGTGCTGTTCGCGCTGCAGACCGGGCTCGACTTCACCTATCTGTGGGGCGGGGTGGGCCTTCCCGACGGCTTGAGCTACGCCGCCTATGCGCATCGCGGCGCCTATCCGCTTATCGTAACCGCGCTGCTCGCCGCCGGTTTCGTCCTCGCGGCGCTGCGGCCCGGCAGCGCGACCTCGGCCGATCCGGTCATCCGCCGGCTGGTCTATGCCTGGGTGGCGCAGAACATCATGCTGGTCATCTCGTCGATCCTGCGGCTTGACCTCTATGTCGGCATCTATGCGCTGACCTACTGGCGCATCGCGGCTTTCGGCTGGATGGCTCTGGTGGCGGCGGGCCTTGCGCTGATCATCGCCCGCATCGCCCTGCAAAAATCCAACGAATGGCTATTCTCCGCCAATCTTCTGACGTTATCCTTAGCGCTTTATGGCTGTTGCTTCATCAACTTCGCGGCAACGATCGCCAATTACAATGTCGACCATTCCCTTGAAATGACCGGCCAGGGCATTCCCCTCGACGCCTGGTATCTGCGCTCGCTTGGCCCGGGCGCGTTTCCGGCGCTCGACCGGTTCTTCGATCACCAGGACAAGACGCCTGCCGCCGGCGCTGTCCGCGAGCTGGAGCGTGTGCGCGACAGCGACGAAAGCTGGTATCGCAGCGTCCAGAACAACTGGCGGGCCTGGAGCTTTCGAGACTGGCGCCTGCTGCGCGATCTCGACAGCAAGGGGTCGCTCGTGCTTCCTCAGCCCTCGCAACCTACCGCGCGGGACCGCTGATCCATGCCGCATCACATCCTCGTCGCCGACGATGACCCGCATATCCGCGAGGTGATCTGCTTTGCGTTGGAAAAAGCCGGCATGAAGACGGCTGCCGTTTCCGACGGTGCGGCCGCTCTGCGAGCGATCGAACGGCACACACCCGACCTGGTCGTGCTCGACATCGGCATGCCGGAGATGGACGGGCTGGAGGTCTGCCGGCGGCTCAGGCACACATCCGATGTGCCGGTGCTGTTCCTGTCGGCGAGGGACGAGGAGATCGACCGCATCCTCGGGCTCGAAATGGGCGGTGACGATTATGTGACGAAACCGTTTTCCCCGCGCGAGCTGGTCGCCCGCGTCAACGTCATCCTGCGGCGCGCCCGCCCGGCGGCGCCCGAACCGGCCGACGACAGGCAGTTCGCGCATGGTAAGCTTATTCTGGTGCCGGCCAGCCACGGCGCCGCCTTCGATAGCAAGCCGCTGTCGCTGACGGGTATAGAATTCTCCATCCTGAAAGGGTTTCTGGCGCGGCCGGCGCATGTGCTCGACCGCGACGCGGTGATGGCCAATGCCTATGCCGGCAAGGTCCACGTCGCCGATCGCACCGTCGACAGCCATATCCGCAACATCCGCGCCAAGCTGGCGGCGGCGGGTTGCCTTGACGCCATCGAGACGGTGCATGGCGTCGGCTTCCGGCTCGGCCGATGCGGCTGACCAGTTCGCGCAAATGGATAGGCCGCAAATGGCGGCCACGGCTTGCCACCGTCGTCGTCGCCATCCTGATCATGGTGATGGCGCTGCCGCTGGTCGGCCTGTTCTTCTTCCGGCTCTACGAGAACCAGCTGATCCGGCAGACCGAGGCGGAACTGATCGCGCAAGGCGCGGCCATTGCCGCCATCTACGCGCAGGACGTTCGCGACGCCGGCATCGCGCCGGAAAAGCTTGGCGCACTGACACCTGGGGCAAATGGGATCTCGAGCCGAAGCACCAATCCCGACGGCCCCTACCGGCCGATCGAGCCGCGCCTCGATCTCGCCTCGGATTATGTGCTTCCGACCCGGCCGGCGGCGACGCCCGCAATCGCCGATCCCGCTTTCGCCACGATCGGAACGCGGCTGTCGGGCATTCTCGACGCCACGCAGAAAACCACGCTGGCCGGTTTCCGGCTGCTCGACCCCCGGGGTGTCGTCATCGCCGGGCGCGGCGAGGTCGGGCAGTCGCTCGGCGAGGTCGAGGAGGTGCGCGCCGCGCTCGGTGGCCGCTATGCCAGCGCGCTCAGGCTGCGCATTCCCGACCAGCCGACGCCGCCGCTCTATTCGGTCAGCCGCGGCACCAAGGTGCGTGTCTTCGTCGCTTTGCCAGTGGCCGTCGACGGCAAGGTCGCCGGCGTGGTCTATGTGTCGCGGACGCCCAACAACATCGTCAAGCATCTCTATGGCGAGCGCGGCAAGGTGACCCTGGCGGCGATCGCCATCCTCGGCGGCACGCTGCTCATCGGCCTGGTCTTCCTGCGCACCGTCAGCCGGCCGATCTATGCGCTGATCGACCGCACCGAACGCATCGCCGCCGGCGACCGCGACGCGATCCGGCCGCTCGACCACCACGGCACATACGAGATGGCCGAGCTTTCCGCCGCCTTCCTCGACATGGCCGAAAAGCTGCAGGCGCGATCGGACTCGATCCAGACTTTCGCCACCCATGTCTCGCATGAACTCAAATCGCCGCTGACGGCGATCCAGGGCGCGGCCGAGCTGCTGCGCGATTCCGGCTCGGCGATGGACGATGCCGAGCGCCGGCGCTTTTCCGACAACATCGTCACCGATGCCGGTCGGCTCAACCTGCTGGTGCGGAAGCTGCTCGACCTGGCACGGGCGGAAAATCTCGCGCCCAGCGGCCAAAGCACCTCGATCGGTGCAGCGCTTGCCCTGCTCCCGGTCGACACCAGGCTGGCGGTTCGCGTCGAAGTCGGCGGCGATCTGGCCTTGCGCATATCGGCGGAGAACGCGGCGATCGTGCTGGGCAATCTCATCGATAATTCGGCCCGGCACGGCGCGACGCAGGTTTCGATCATCGCCGCAAGCGCCGGCGGCAAGGCGACGGTGCTGGTCGGGGATGACGGCGCCGGCATTTCGCCGAGCAACCGGGCACGCATCTTCGAACCGTTCTTCACCACGCGGCGCTCTACCGGCGGCACCGGCATGGGGCTCGGCATCGTGCTGGCCCTCCTGAAAGCGCATGATGGTATGATCCGGCTGGTTGACAGCGAGCCCGGCACGCGCTTCGAGATCATTCTGCCGGTAGTATGAGAGTGAGCATGATCTTTTCCGAAAACCGGCGGCCACTTTTCGGGATCATGCTCTAGGCTTGGAGAGGCATAAAGCGTGCGCTACGACATCGTCATCATCGGCGGGGCCATCGTCGGGTCCTCCATCGCCTATTACCTGCGCGAGGAAGGGTTTTCCGGCTCGATCGCGCTGATCGAGCGCGATCCGCAATTCGCGCAGGCGGCAACGACGCTGTCCATGGCCTCGATCCGCCAGCAATTCTCCATTCCGGAAAACATCCGGCTGTCGCAGTTCACGCTGAAACTGTTTCGGCGGCTGAAGGAAGAGTTCGGCACCGATGCCGATATCGGTTTCCGCGAGGGCGGCTACCTCATCCTCGCCGGAGAGGCCGGGCTGCCGATCCTGAAGGCCAATCACGAGGCGCAGATCGCCGAGGGCGCCGACATCGTGTTGGAGGACGCCGAGCAGCTGACGCGGCGCTTCGCCTGGCTGTCGACCGAAGGTATTTCCGCCGGCGCCTATGGCCGCACCGGCGAAGGCTGGTTCGACGCGCATGCGATGCTGACGCTGTTCCGCAAGGCGCTGCGTGACAAGAAGATCGATTTCATCACTGCCGATGTCACAGGCATCGCGCGCGACGGCAACCGCGTCACCGGCGTCAAGCTCGACAATGGCCAGACGCTGGAGGCCGGCATCGTCGTCAACGCCGCCGGGCCGAATGCCGGCAAGGTCGCGGCTTTTGCGCGGCTCGAGCTGCCGGTCGAGCCGCGCAAGCGCAACGTCTTCGTCTTCGAGGCGCGCGAGAAATATGCCGACATGCCGCTGCTGGTCGATCCCTCCGGCATCTATGTCCGCCCGGAAGGCTCGGTCTACCTCACCGGCGGCGCCGAACCGGAAGAGGGCGACGGCCCGGCCGCACCCGGGGATTTCGAGGTCGATTGGCCGCTGTTCGAAGAGGTGATCTGGCCGGTGCTGGCAACCCGCATTCCAGCCTTCGAAGCGATCAAGTCGACGCGCGCCTGGGCCGGCCACTACGACTATAACACGCTCGACCAGAACGCGGTGATCGGCCCGCATCCCGAGGTCGGCAATTTCATCTTCGCCAATGGGTTCTCAGGCCACGGTCTGCAGCAGGCGCCGGCGGTCGGCAAGGCGCTGGCTGAGCTGATCGTGCATGGCGATTACCGGACGGTGGATTGCTCGGCGTTCGGGTATGAGCGCGTGGCGGAGGGTCGGGCGTTCCGGGAATTGAATGTGATTTGAGGCGCGCTTCTTCCTTCTCCCCTTGCGGGAGAAGGTGGCCTCGCGAAGCGAGGTCGGATGAGGGGTGTTCCAGCTTGGCGATACCCTCATCAAGGTTGGTGGTCTGGGAACAGAACCCGTCAACCTCTCACTCCGCTGGAACACCCCTCATCTGTCTCGGCGCTGACGCGCCGATCCACCTTCTCCCGCAGGGGGAGAAGGAAAGAGGCGCGTCCAAGCCGCCACCCGGTTTCCCGCATCCAAATATGCCTGCAGCCAGCTCAGCACCCGTCCCCAGCCCTCGGCATGTTCAGCCGCCGCTTCACTTAAGCCGGCAAAGCCGCCATGGCAGATCGTAATGCGGGTGCCGATCGCGATCGGTTCCAGCAGATACGCCACTTTGGTCTCTCGCCGGCCAAGTGTCGGGTGGTCCCACGCATAGGCCCGCGTCTGCACGATCCGGCGCGGCGCCTCGATGTCGAGGAATTCGCCGCCGGCCGGCCGGCTTCTGCCGTCGGCCGTCCTGACGACTACCGTCCAGCGGCCGCCGACGCGAAGATCGGCCGACCAGTCGACCACGCGGTAGGTGTCGGCGGACCCCCACCAGCGCTCGACCTCATCGCTAACCAGAGCGTGGAACACGTGTTCAACAGGCGCGCCGAGGTCGGCCGATGCCATGATCGTCTCGCCATTGGTCATGCTATGCACCATGGGAACATACGTCATGGATGCCTCCGGATAATGTTTGTTTCGGTATCGAAATGATATTTCATCCCTTGGAGGGCGGACGCTCAAAACCCTTGCCGGTTTCGAGCAGGCTCTTCAGGCTGGCCAGCACCAGCGGCCAGCCCTTGGCGACGTTGCCGATCAGGCTATGCGAGCCATCCGCCTCATGGGTGACAGCAAGCTTCATCAACTCGCCGTCCTGCTCGATGGTGAAGGTGCAGCGCGTGTAGCCGTCGGCCTTCACTTCCGGCATCCATTCGTTTCGCCATTTGATGACCAGGCGCTTGGGCGGGTCGATCTCGAGGATCTCGCCGCTGTCGGCGACGCGGCCGTCCGGGAATATCAGCTTCCAGCTTGAGCCGACTTTCCACTCGCTCTCCTGATAAGAGCAGAGGAAGAACTGCCGGTTGAACTCCGGGTCGGTCAGCGCCTGCCAAAGCTTCTCAGGCGTGGTGCGGATGTAGGTCACATAAACAAAGCTGTTGCTCATCAGTCTTCCCTTTCGAGGCGTTTCTTCAAGTCGCTGAGGGCGGCCAGCCGCCCCCTCTCGAATTTGCCGATCCAGCGCTCGGCGATCTCGTTGATCGGAACCGGGTTGAGGTAGTGCTCCTTCTCACGGCCCCGACGGATGGTGGAGACGAGGTTTGCCTCCTCCAGGATCGCCAGGTGCTTGGTCACTGCCTGGCGCGTCATGGCCATTTCCGCGCACAGCGCATTCAAGGTCTGCCCGTTCCTGGCATGGAGGCTGTCCAGCAATTGCCGGCGTGTCGGGTCGGCCAGGGCGCGAAAAACGGCATCCATGCTCATGGCTCTAATATGCAACCATTTGGTTGCATGTCAAGCCGCAAGACCGCGCGCCATCTGACGTCTGGATGCGGTCAGCGGAGAAGAAGTCAGCGCTTGCGGGACGACCAGAAGGCGTCGGGCATTCGCTTCATGCCGATGCGCTCGTAGAAGCCGACGGCGTCGGGTAACGAGATCAGGCTGATGGCGACGGAGGGGCCGAGCTGCCGTCGTGCCTCATTGAGCAGGCCCTTGCCGATGCCGAGCCCCTGTGCCGACCGGGAGACGGCGAGCTCCGATATGTAACAGACCCAGGAGAAATCGGTGACGGCCCTGACAACGCCGACCAGCGGCTTGCCCTCCACGTCGAGACGCGCGGTCAGCACCAGATTGGCACCTGACAGCATGGCTTGCAGTCTGGCGGTGTCATCGATCGGCCGTGTCTCGCCAAGGCCGGATTCCACCAGCACGCGGCGGAATTCGGCGATGTCGAGCGCGGTCTCGCGTGCGTAGAGGATTTCGGAGTTTTCAACCATGGCAGCGAGATTGCATCAGCCGGCCAGGATTTCGAAGCCATTTTTGAGGTGGTTCAGTTTCAGCGTGCGGCATGATACAGCCATTGCGGTGGCCCGTAGCTCAGGGGAAGAGCGCCAGTTGCATGCTGGAGGCCCCCGGTCGAGACGGGGCGGGTCTGCCGCCAGCATCGCGCACGAACAGTTGGCTTTTATTTGGCCACGGCTTTGTGTAAACCGTGCCTCAGCAAATTCCCCCGCAACGAAAAAACGGGCCAAAGCCATGGAAAAATTCACCAAGCTCACCGGCGTCGCAGCGCCAATGCCGATCGTCAATGTCGACACCGACATGATCATCCCGAAGGATTATCTCAAGACGATCAAGCGCACCGGGCTCGGCACCGGCCTGTTCGCAGAGATGCGCTACAAGGACGATGGCTCGGAAAACCCGGATTTCGTGCTCAACAAGCCGGCCTACCGCAAGGCGCAGATCCTGGTCGCCGGCGACAATTTCGGTTGCGGCTCGTCGCGCGAGCACGCGCCGTGGGCGCTGCTCGATTTCGGCATCCGTTGCGTGATCTCGACCTCGTTCGCCGACATCTTCTACAACAACTGCTTCAAGAACGGCATCCTGCCGATCACCGTCGGCCCCGAGGATCTCGAGAAGCTGATGGACGATGCCTCGCGCGGCTCCAACGCCACGCTGTCGGTCGATCTCGAAGCCAAGGAAATCCGTGGCCCGGACGGCGGCGTCGTCACCTTCGACCTCGACGATTTCAAGCGGCACTGCCTGCTCAACGGGCTCGACGATATCGGCCTGACAATGGAGAAGGCCGGCGCCATCGCCTCGTTCGAGAAGAAGAACGCCGAACAGCGCCCCTGGGCCTGAGCGGTACCCCTGCTGAAGATATAACCCGGCCGCACAGGCCGGGTTTGCGGCGACTGAAGGGAGGGACAGTCATGACACGTTCGCTTCTTGCCGGCGTTTGCGGGTTGGCCTTGTTGCTGATGCCCGCCGCGAGCGCGTTTGCCCAGACTGAGACACCGGCCGCGCAACCGGCGCCGTCGGCCGAAAAGCCGGCCACCGACCAGGGGACGGGCGCCGCCGATGCTGCCGACGACGACAGCCAAGCACCGATCTCGTTCGAGGGCGGCCAGTTGACCATCACGCAGCCGGAGCAGGATGGCGAGAAGGTGCTTGCCTATGACGGCCAGCAGCTGGCCAGCAACTATGACGTCTTCTTCGACAAGATAGTCGAGGTCGGCGGCGTCAAGGTGGCGCTGTTCGATGTCGGCGACGGCGGCAATCAATGCGGGCCGGCAACGGTAATCGTCTGGAAGCCCGAAGGCGGTACCATCCAGAGCACGAAGGTCGAGCAGGACGAGTGCGGCGCGCCGCCCTCGGCGGTGTCCGACAACGCCATCTATTTCGTGCCCTATCTGCTGCCGGGCGATCAGAAGCCGGCTTTGCAATGGTCGCCGACGGACGGGCTGACGATTTCAGGCAATCTGACCTACATGCCCGAACCTGGCACAGACTGGAAAGACATCGATCCGGAAAAGTACCAGAACATCATCGACGCCTTCCACAACGAGGCCGTCTACAAGCAAGCCGAGACGCTGCTCGGCAAGGACATGCCCGACATGGCGACCAGCTTGCTGGTCGGCGGCGGCACGGAAAAGACCGCGTCCGGCGCCTTCTACGCCAGCGGCTGCGTGCCGCATGATTGCGGCGGCAATGACGGCTTCATGGCCGTCGACCCGGCCCAGCACAAGCTCTACTTCGCCCGCCGCGGCGACAATGGCCAGCCGAACGCTTGGCCTGACGTGAAGACCTGGCCGGCCGATGTGAAGGCGGCGCTGGACAAAGCGCTGGGCGAGGCGAATTAGGGATGTGGCGGTGAACAAAACCATTTCGCCGCGATCCTTCACACCCCCCTCTGCCCTGCCGGGCATCTCCCCCGCAAGGGGGGAGATCGGCCGTCACCACGACTTTCGCTAATCTTCAACATTGAAAGAATGGCGGTCCGCCAAAGCTGCCAATCTCCCTCCTTGCGGAGGAGATGGCCGGCAGGCCAGAGGGGGGTGGCTGTCCCGCTGACGTCAACAAGCGTTTGCACCGCTGATCCACCTGCTTTGGCCCATGGTCACCCCAGCCCTTTCCCTGCAAAATGCCACTAACATCCGCGAGGCCTCACCATGCGCAAACTCATCTCCACCGGCTCGCCGTTCGAAAAAACCGCAGGCTATTCGCGCGCGGTGGTGCAGGGCGACTGGTGCTTCGTGTCCGGCACGACCGGCTACGACTATGCCACCATGACGATGCCGGACAGCGTCGAGGCGCAGACGCGTAATTGCCTGGCGACGATCGGCAAGGCGCTGGAGGACGGCGGTTTTGCCATGGCCGATGTGGTGCGGGCGCATTACTACATCACCGACCAGGCTTTCGTGGACGTGGTGTTCCCGATCCTGGGCGAGACGTTCGGCGACATCCGGCCGGCGGCGACGATGATCGTCTGCCAGCTCAACAAGCCGGAGATGAAGATCGAGATCGAGGTGACGGCGCTGCGGCGCTCGGCCTAGAGCAGTTCACCGTTTCACGAAACGGCGAACCGCTCTATCTCTTTGTTTTGACGCAATTCCGGACGGAAAACCGTTCACACTTTTCCTGGAATTGCTCCAGGTAGTTGAGGCCAAGGCCATGAAGGTCCGGCGCATCGTCGCCAATATTGCCACGCAAGACATCGCGGCTGCGAAGTGCTTCTATCAGGACGTGCTCGGCCTCGACGTCCTGATGGACCTTGGCTGGATCGCCACCTACGGTTCCGAGGCGGAGATGCAGGTGCAGGTCTCCTTCATGGCCCAAGGCGGCTCCGGCACGCCGGTGCCGGATCTCTCGATCGAGGTCGACGATGTCGAGGCGGCGCTCGAAGGCATGAAGACGGCAGGCTTTGCCATCGAATACGGGCCGGCCGACGAGCCCTGGGACGTGCGCCGCTTCTATGTGCGCGATCCCTTCGGCCGGCTGGTGAATATTCTCTCGCATCGGTGAAGGCCAGGCGCTGCAATTTGCGAGATGGCGGCGGGACAGCGCCCCCCTTTGTCCTGCCGGACATCTCCCCCTCAAGGGGGGAGATTGGCAGCCTCGCCGTCTCGCCTCGCTTTCGGCATAGGAGATTGGCGAAGGCCGAGGTGACATCCAATCTCCCCCCTTGAGGGGGAGATGCCCGGCAGGGCAGAGGGGGGCGTGAAGGATCGCAAACTAACGAGGTTGTCCTTGATCGCTGCGTTCCTGCTTGCGCCCAGCCCGCTTGGCGTTTAGCAAAGCGCCGGTTCAAATCTTTCTGGGACGGTTTTCATGGCAACGAAGCATCTTTTCCTGCTCCCCGGCGACGGCATCGGCCCCGAGGCCATGGCCGAGGTCAAGAAACTGATCGCTGCCATGAATGAAAAGCTCGGCAGCGACTTCGCCACCGACGAAGGCCTGGTCGGCGGTTGCGCCTATGATGCGCATGGTGCCGCGATTTCGGATGCCGATATGGCAAAGGCCATGGCGGCGGATGCGGTGCTGTTCGGCGCCGTTGGCGGGCCGAAATGGGATGCCGTGCCCTACGAGGTGCGCCCCGAAGCCGGCCTGCTGCGGCTGCGCAAGGACATGGAGCTGTTCGCCAACCTGCGCCCGGCCATCTGCTATCCGGCGCTGGCGGCATCCTCCTCGCTCAAGCAGGAAGTGGTCGAAGGCCTCGACATCCTGATCGTGCGTGAATTGACCGGCGGCGTCTATTTCGGCGAGCCCAAGCAGATCATCGACCTCGGCAACGGCCAGAAGCGCGGCATCGACACCCAGGTCTACGATACGTTCGAGATCGAACGCATTTCGGGCGTCGCCTTCGAGCTGGCGCGCACGCGCAAGAACCACGTCACCTCGATGGAAAAGCGCAACGTCATGAAGTCGGGCGTGCTGTGGAACGAGGTTGTCACCCAGACCCATAAGGCGCGCTATTCCGACGTCAAGCTCGACCACATGCTGGCCGATGCCGGCGGCATGCAGCTGGTGCGCTGGCCCAAGCAGTTCGACGTCATCGTCACCGACAATCTGTTCGGCGACATGCTGTCCGACATCGCCGCCATGCTGACCGGCTCGATCGGCATGCTGCCGTCGGCCTCACTCGGCGCGCCCGACGCCAAGACCAAGAAGCGCAAGGCGCTCTACGAGCCGGTGCATGGCTCGGCTCCGGACATTGCCGGCAAGGGCATCGCCAACCCGATCGCCATGATCGCTTCCTTCGCCATGTGCCTGCGCTATTCTTTCGGCATGGTCGATGAAGCCGACAGGCTGGAAGGCGCGATCGCCGCCGTGCTCGACCAGGGTCTGCGCACCAAGGATATCTTCTCGCCGGGCATGACCGAGGTCGGGACCGTCGAGATGGGCGACGCGATCATCGCCAAGTTCCTGGCTTAAGCCGCAGGGCCCTGCCTCAACGAATATCGCCGGCCAGCTGCCGCAGCATAGTAACGAGCTGAGCTTCGTCCACCGGCTCGAAAAAGGCCACGTCGGCGGCCTCGACAGCGATGATGGCGCGCTGGGCAGCGGCGGCTCCGGCTGGGGTGATGCGGATCACCTTGGCGCGGGAATCCCTGGGGTCGGCCTCCCGCACGATCAATTCCTTTGCCTCGAGCCGGGCGACGACATCCGAGGTCATCTTCACCTCTGTGCCGGCCTGGGCGGCGAGCTGCACCTGGTTGGGCGGCTCGCCATCGCGACCGAGCCACATGGCCGAAGCCAGCAGCACGAACTGGACATGCGTCAGGTCGAGTGGCGCCAGCGCCGCCGTCATGACGCGCTGCCAGCGCATGGTGGTTCGCCAAAGCAGCAATCCCGGGCTCTCCGATGGTCCGCTGAAGCGTGTGTTCAAATCCTGCCCATCAGCCACGGCTTGCCAGCTCCTCTGCCTGCTCGAAAAGCCTGGTCATCGAGGTGTCGAAATCGCCGCTGATCTGCGGCCCAAGCTCGGGTCCAACCTCGGCGGCCGAGGGGCCGGAAATCTCAAGCCGGTGGGTGACTTGCGTGCCGCCCTCGACCGGGACCAACGTATGCCGGAACAGCAGTTTCGTGTCACCGAACGACGTCTCGTCGGCATAGGTGACGTTGTCGACGAGATCGACGATGGTCGATTCGAACGTGTCCTGCCCCACCGGCGTCACGGAGACGCGGGTACCCTTGGCGAACGGCCCGTGCAGCACGAAGGTGTCGGACCCTTCATAGGCGAGACGGCCCTCGTGCAACGCCTTCAGTGCGTTCCAGATGGCTTGCGCCGGGAGAGGGGAAATGGCGGTGTATTCATTGGTCCACATTGTCTTGCCTCCATTCAATCTGTGCACAGACTATCTGTGCGCGGATTAAATTGCAAGAAGAATCTTCAGCGCGACGACTTTGTTATTCGAGCGGGAAAGTTTCTTTTTTATCGGGACTGGTCTTCTAGACCCTGACGCCTGCCGGCACCGGCCCCCAAGGGTTTTCGCCCACCTGAGACGGTATAAGTCCGAAGACCAGAAAAGCCGCTTCGCCGATGACTGGGATGAAGCAGATCAAGACAAGCCAGCCACTCAGGCCGATGTCGTGAAGACGCCGGACGACAAGCGCGATCCACGACAGGCCGAATGCCAATGTGAAGATAAGAGCGGGTATAAACCCTATCGAGCTCCGGCCCGCGTTGATGCCAAAGCCATTAATGGCCAGATTCACCAGTATCCCGAAGCCAACAAGTGCTAACTGCACCAGGATAAAGCACAGCCAAAAGGCCCAGAATTCCTTGCGGCGTGCGCGTCCGTTGAAATTAAGATAATTCACGCTCACCGTCTGCCTGAAATAGGCCCACAGTCCTGTAGAGCCGGCAGGCCGCTTTTCGGCAAACCGGCTAGGCTCAGGTGGTTGACCGGTGCCTGACGAGGGCGTGGTTGAGGCAACGGCGACTATATTGTGGGCCGTCCCGTCATCCGGCTGGAACTCGACGAGAGTGCCTCTCACGAGGGCCACACCGTGGTTCAGATCATTACGGGCAAACATATAGCGCTTACCGTCGACCCCATTGATGTAACCGAAATCCTGGTCCTGGTCGTAGTGATAGACCGCGCCACGCATACCTTGCCCCCGCCATGCTGCGATGCGCATACTACCCAAGGTTGTTCATGATTGCAATATGCACGTCAAGCTATGTGCTGACACCCGCCGGCACCGGTCCCCACTGGTTTTCGCGTCCCTGCGTCGGGATCAGGGCGAAGACCAGGATGATCAGGCTGCCGAAGGTCGGGATGAGGATCAGCAGGCAGAGCCAGCCGGTCAGGCCGAGGTCGTGCAGTCGGCGCACGATCATACCGAGACCGGGCAAGAACGTGGCCAGCAGGAAAACACCAAAGAGCCCGACCGTCACCGCCGGGATTTCGGCGTTATCGAAATTGCCCATCTCGGAATCGGCGAAAACGCCGATGCCGATGACCACCAGCAACGCGATCGTCCAGAACAGGCAATAGCCCCAATATTCCTTGCGGCGGGC
This sequence comes from Mesorhizobium opportunistum WSM2075, assembly GCF_000176035.2. Taxonomy (NCBI): domain Bacteria; kingdom Pseudomonadati; phylum Pseudomonadota; class Alphaproteobacteria; order Hyphomicrobiales; family Phyllobacteriaceae; genus Mesorhizobium; species Mesorhizobium opportunistum. The sequence continues at coordinate 1,017,914 of NC_015675.1, forward strand.
GCGGCCGGCGAAATTGAAGTAGTTCTGGGTCAGGCCCCGCCAGAAATAACCCCAGAGGTCGCTGGGTTCGGCCGGCTCGGAGGAACGGCCGAAATGCCCTGCCTGGGGTGGGGCGGCTGCGGGTGCGGTACCAGCTTGAGCCGGTGCGGCATTCATGGCGGCGTCGGCAACCGGGCTTGCGGCAGCCGGGCTTGTGGTATGGCCGGCGATCGAAAAAACATCGCGCGCCTGGCCGCCGCCCGGCTGGAACTCGACCGCCGTCATGGTTAGCGCGGTTTGCCGGCGCAGGTTCTCGCGGGTGAAGGTGTAGCGGTTGCCGTCGGCTCCGGTGATGAAGCCGAAGCCCTGATCCTCGTCATAGTGAAGAACTTCGCCGCGCATGCGCCACCCCTGTCGCCAATGTCCCTGCCAAGGTGTCGCATGGGGCCGCGCCCATGGGCAAGCCATGCGCCATGGCTACCATATCAGCGGCAAATGAAGCATAAGACATCAGAAGCAGCCATCCTCGCCCAAAGCAGACAATGACAGCCGAGTGCCCCGATGCCAGTGTCGCGACCGAAGATGGCGAGGCCGAGAGGCCTGCGAGGCCGGACCCCTCTGTATTGGTCCCCTCTTTATTGGCGATCGACGCCACTGGCCTGATGTTCTGGCCACCCGGCAAGGGGCTGGCCGGCATCCCGCGGGTGGAAAGCTTTCTCATCAACGCGGCGCTGGACGATCCCGATCCTGGCGTCGAGGTGGTGGCGTTCAGGCCCGGGCAAGGCCGCTTCCGGCCGCTTGCGCCCTTCGAACAGGATCATGTCGCGGCGGGCGAGATTTCATCGCATCGGCGCAAACGGTGGCCGGGAAAACGCACGGCACTGGCGCAGGCTTTCGAAGCGGTGAGGCGGCATCCGTGGGGCAAGCGCGAGGCGGACCGTCATCTGGCCAAAACGGTGACCAATGGCCGCAAGGGAATTGTCTACCAGGCAACGGGGCTGCTGATCCGCATTTGCCGTCTCTACCAGCAGGCGCGGATCTGGATGGGAGCACGGCCTGACGCGGCGAGTCAGACCGCCGAGGCGGAGCCGGGCCTTGTACTGATCAGCCATCACATCCTGACCCAGGAGGACCGGTCCGCAGTCTCTGGTGCCGCCGGCAGGCTTGCCTTCCTCTGCCACGATCTTATCCCGACACTGCGCCCCGAGCTGCTTGGCGCGAGCGTCGGCGAGCGCCGTTTCGGGTCTTATCTCGAACAGCTCGTGCGTTTGGGCGCGCCGGCGTTCTGCGCTTCCGACGCGGTCGGCGTCACGCTCACCGATCACATGCGCAAGGCCGGCATCGCCGCGCCGGTCGTGTACCGGTTCCCGATGCCCTCGATCCTGCACGAGACGGCATCGCGCATGGGCGCGACGTCGCGCATCGAGACCGGCGAGCCATTCGTGATCTACTGCTCGACCATCGAAGTGCGCAAGAACCACATCCTGCTGGCTCGGATCTGGCAGCAGGCGCTGGAAGAAGGGGTCAAGCTGCCAAGGCTTGTCTGCGCCGGGCGCTGGGGCTGGATGATCGAGCCGCTGCGCGCCTTTCTCAAGGCGCATCCCGAACTGCTCCAGTCGATCACCTTCACCGGGCTGGTCAGCGACGAGCAGCTGATCCAGTATTATCGCAGCGCCACGTTCGGCGTCTTTCCCTCACATATAGAGGGCTGGGGCTACGGCGCCTCGGAATGCCTCGATTTCGGCGTTCCGGTCATCGTGTCGACGGCGCCGTCGCTGATCGAAGCGACCGGCGGGCTGATGCCGGCGATCGATTCCGAAGATGTGCAAGGCTGGTATGCCGCCACCCGCAGGATGGCGGAGGACCACGCCTGGCGTTCGTCGCTGGCCGAGCGCATCGCCAAGCAGCACCGCCCGACGCCTGCATCGGCAAGCTGGGCCGCCATCAAGGCCGGTCTGCATGCGTCGGTCTCCCGGGCTTCGAACGCCTGACCGAACCGGCCGGGTTCGATCCGTTACTGGCCTGGAACAATGGAGAAAAACGAGTGCAACAGGGCTGTTTTGGCGGAGGTAAAATGAAGAGCAAAAGACTTGCCCTGTACACTTTCGGCATATTCCGTGCTCCAGCCAGTGATCCCGTGAACCAGGGCTTTCATGACCGCAACGATCGCAATTTTCTGGTTGCCGAAACGAGCGAAGGGTTCATCGCCAGATCGGGTTATGATGAAGAGCCCGGCCCCGAAAGCTGGGGCGTGCAGGTCTTTCCGCGCTTCTATAGTGAACGTGGAGACGGTTGGTCGCCATCGACGTTGTCGCTGTGGAAAGACCTGGCATCGCCGATGGCATTCTCCTATGCCGGAATTCATAGGGAGGCGATGAGGCACGGACGAGAATGGTTTCTCAAACCCGCCTGGCCGCCCTATGTGCTGTGGTGGGTCGAGCGGGATTATACGCCCACCTGGACGGAAGCCGTGGTCAGGCACGAATTTCTTCACGACCACAAGGCCAGCGCTTTTGCCTTCGATTTCAAGACATGTTTCGATGAAGACGGCCGCTCGACGACAGTCGACAGCCAGGTGGTCAAGCAAAACATGCGCTTGAATGAAGAACGCCAGCAAATGATCCAGACCGTGAACTCATAAATGCGGAATGGCCGAGATCGGAGTGGACAGCGGCCTGTCCGTTCTTGCGATCGGAAGGGACAGGCCGCTGCCCTGCCGAGCTATTTCAGAGGCAGAAAGAGTTCAACGACCACTTCGCGTAGCGGCCCCTCCGGGAAGTGGGACAGATGTCGTTGGCAATAGATTGGAAAGTCGCGTGCTTCCTCGCCGCTGGCAGGAAGCCACTCACGATAAAGGTAAAGTGCTGCGGGTTCGAGATTGTTGGTATTGCCGGGGTAGCGCAGCACCGCACAGCGTCCGCCAGGGATCACGCCAGCCTTCATCTGCGCGTCATTCGCCTCGATCGGTTGGTCGGTCCCGGCACAGATGTCCATGCTATAGTCAGCCGGGACCGCAGGCTCTCTTTCGGAACGAAAGACGTTGAAGGTCGGGCTTGTCTCGGGCGACAAGCCCGCGGCCTTACGCCAGGCGATGAACCGCTGGATGGTGTCCTGGAGCGTCGCCCGGTCTCCGCGATGCTCCATGATCGCCACCGGCGTCGGGGGCACATCGCGGATCGTCACGTCGGTGTGATCAAAGATTATCTGCATGAGCGTGTTCCTTGCTTTTTCGAGGGGCCCGAAGGCCATAAGCCACGACCCCCAGTCGGGAGACTTCCGGAACGACGAGGGCGATTGTCCGAACCGTTGCCGAAAGGCGCGTGCGAAGGCATCCGGCGCGTCGTAGCCGGCATCAATCGCGATATCGGTGACGCTTTGGGCGTCACTTTCGGCAAGCCTGTATGAAGCGCGCTTCATGCGGGCGAGCTGGACATAGCGATGCACGGACAACCCGAAGGTGGACGTGAACTGCCGATGGAAATGGTATTTCGAGAACGCCGCGACACCGCTCAACGCCTCCAGGCCCAGATCGTCATCCAGATGCTGGTCGATGTGGTCCAGCACCCGCTGCATTCGGGCTTGGTAGTTTTCAAGTGCTGCCTTCAACGCTCTTCCTCCGTGGCGACACCAACTAGGCCTTTCCGGATATGTCGCGCTCGACCGATCTTGCGATTTTGGCATGGATCAACAGGGGCCTGGACGCCATGGCGCGGTCTGCCAGCGCGCTACGGCTCGCGCACGATCAGCCACAATCGCTTTGTGCGCTGGTGAAAGGCGGAGGCCGCATGATGGATGCCATCGCGGCAGCACAAGGCGGCGACATCCAAATGATCGACAGCGCGAGTGCGGTTCACCGTTTCACGGAAACGGCGACCCACTCTATCTCTTGGCTTTGATGCGATTGCGGACGGGAACCCGTTTCACATACTTTTCGGCATCATGCTCAACCTGGCCGCTTCTTCGCCTTCTTGTGCTTCGGCGGGCCGGCATTGTCGAATTTCGGCTTGCCCGGCTTCTTCGCCCACGGCTTCGCCTCATGCGCGGCGGCGGGGCGTTCGGCTGCCGGTGCACGCTTCTCGAACTTGTGCTTCGGTGCGTTGGGGTCGAACGGCGCCTTGCCGCGATGCGGTTTCTTGTCGGGGCTTGGCGGCTGGTAGCCGGCCCGCGACAGGTCCGGTGTGCCGTCCAGCCGCTTGACCACGATGTTGCCCTGGAGTTTGCGGTCGGGACCGATCGCCGTCAGGAAACGATCGGCCCAGTCGGCGGCGATCTGCACGAAGGTCTCTTCCGGCTGCATCTTGATGGCGCCGATCTCGCGCTTCGAGATGCTGCCGGTACGGCACAGCATCGGGATCAGCCAGCGCGGCTCGGCATTCTGCCGGCGTCCGATCGACAGCGAAAACCAGACGCTGGCGCCGAAATCGTCGCGCCGGCTGGGCGCTTCGTCGCGGCGCGCGAAACCTTCGCCCGCCGGTCTTTCACGCGAGGGCGTGAAGGGTGCCACATCCATCAGATCCTCGGGCGCGGAGCGGCTGGCGCGGCACTGGCGCACGAAGGCGGCGGCCACCTGCTCGGCGCCATGCTGGCTCAGAAGCGCGTCGATGAAGGCGCGCTCGTCGTCCTTGACCGGCTCGTCGAAGGCCGGATCGGCAAGGATGCGCTCGTCGTCGCGCCGCATCACGTCGTCGGCCGATGGCGGGCTTGCCCATGTCGCGGTCAGCTTGGCGCTCTGCAGCAGGCGTTCGGTGCGCCGGCGGGCGCTGCCCGGCACGATCAGCGCGCTGACGCCCTTGCGCCCGGCGCGCCCGGTGCGGCCGCTGCGGTGCAGCAGCGTTTCCGGGTTGGTCGGCAGGTCGGCGTGGATGACCAGTTCGAGATTGGGCAGGTCGATGCCGCGCGCCGCGACATCGGTGGCGATGCAGACCTTGGCGCGGCCGTCGCGCATCGCCTGCAGCGCATGGCTGCGCTCGTTCTGGCTGAGCTCGCCCGACAGCGCCACGACCGAAAAGTTGCGGTTGTTGAAGCGCGCGGTGAGATGATTGACGGCGGCGCGCGTGTTGCAGAACACCAGCGCGTTCTTCGCCTCATAAAAACGCAGTACGTTGATGATGGCGTTCTCGCGGTCGGCCGGGGCGACGCTGAGCGCCCGGTACTCGATGTCGAGATGCTGTTTTTCCTCACCGGCGGCCGAGATGCGCACGGCGTCACGCTGATAGCCCTGGGCGAGCGTGGCGATCGAGCGCGGCACGGTGGCCGAGAACATCAGCGTGCGGCGCTCGGCGGGGGCTGCGTCGAGGATGAATTCGAGATCCTCGCGAAAACCGAGATCGAGCATCTCGTCGGCCTCGTCGAGCACGACGGCTTTCAGCGCCGACATGTCGAGCGAGTTTCGGGTTATGTGGTCACGCAGCCGGCCGGGCGTGCCGACGACGATGTGGGCGCCGCGCTCCAGCGCGCGCCGCTCTGTGCGCATGTCCATGCCGCCGACGCAGGACGCCACCGTGGCGCCGGTCATTTCGTAGAGCCATTCCAGTTCGCGCGTCACCTGCAGCGCCAGTTCGCGCGTCGGCGCCACCGCCAGCGCCAATGGCGCTGTGGCTGGGGCAAAGCGGTCCGCACCGTCGAGCAGCGTCGGCGCCATGGCAAGGCCGAAGGCGACGGTCTTGCCGGAGCCGGTCTGCGCCGAGACCAGCGCATCGGCCTGGCCGAGCTCCAGGACGGCCTTCTGGACCGGGGTCAGGTCGGAATAGCCGCGTTTTTCCAGCGCCTTTGCCAGCGCGGGAACAAGTGCTTCGAAGTTGGACATCTTACTCTTTCGGAATTCGGGGTTCTGCGCTCATCATGGGAGCACGAGCCGGGGCCGGCATCGCCAGCCAAACAATCTTGGCCGTTCGTACTTCCTGCCGCCGCTCTTGTACAGGGCAAGCGGCACCGGCCTTCCTTCTCCCCTTGTGGGAGAAGGTGTCGCCGAAGGCGACGGATGAGGGGTGCTCCAGGGAACACCAACGCCTCACTCCGCTGGAGCACCCCTCATCCGTCTCGGCGCTGTCGCGCCGATCCACCTTCTCCCACAGGGGGAGAAGGCAGAGCAGCACACGCAATTGACTCTTTTACCAAACCGCGTAAAAGCCGCCACTGAACGGGATCATTTCGATGCGCGGCCTTTTGATGGCTTCTATTGCATTCGACCTCCCTGGCCACAATCATCTGGCTGGGCGCGTTCGCGCGTCTTACCGCTCCCCTAAAACCATGGCCAAAACCACCACCAAAACGGTGTGATTCCCTTGGCCTAACCACCCTCTCCCGGGTCCGGCCCGGGGGACGGAACCCGCATTGGCCGGCGGGTTTTCTCCAAAAACCAAGCGGAGAGGGACAGGAGATTTCGATGAGTTTCAAGGTTGCAGTCGTCGGCGCCACGGGCAATGTGGGTCGGGAAATGCTCAACATACTGGAAGAGCGCGGCTTTCCGGTAAGCGAAGTGGTGGCGCTCGCCTCGCGGCGCAGCCAGGGCACGGAAGTGTCGTTCGGCGACCGCACGCTGAAGGTCAGGACGCTCGACCAGTATGATTTTTCCGACACCGACATCTGCATCATGTCGGCCGGCGGCAACGTCTCCAAGGAATGGTCGCCGAAGATCGGCAAGCAGGGCTGCGTGGTCATCGATAATTCGTCGGCCTTCCGCTACGACCAGGACGTGCCGCTGATCGTGCCGGAAGTGAACCCGGACGCGATCTCACTGTTCACGCGCAAGAACATCATCGCCAACCCGAACTGCTCGACGGCACAGCTGGTCGTGGCGCTGAAGCCGCTGCACGATGCCGCCACCATCAAGCGCGTCGTCGTCGCGACCTACCAATCGGTGTCCGGCGCCGGCAAGGAAGGCATGGACGAGCTGTTCACGCAGACGCGCGCGGTGTTCGTCGCCGACCAGGTCGACGTCAAGAAGTTCACCAAGCGCATCGCCTTCAACGTCATCCCGCATATCGACGTCTTCCTCGACGACGGCTTCACCAAGGAAGAGTGGAAGATGGTGGCCGAGACCAAGAAAATGCTCGACCCCAAGATCAAGCTGACGGCGACCTGCGTGCGCGTGCCGGTGTTCATCGGCCATTCGGAAGCGGTCAACATCGAGTTCGAAAAGCCGATCACCGCCGACGAGGCGCGCGATATCCTGCGCGATGCGCCGGGCTGCCAGGTCTTGGACAAGCGCGAGGATGGCGGCTACATCACGCCGTTGGAATCGGCCGGCGAGGACGCCACCTTCATCTCGCGCATCCGCGAGGATTCGACCGTCGACAACGGCCTGTCGATGTGGATCGTCTCCGACAATCTGCGCAAGGGCGCGGCGCTCAACGCGGTGCAGATCGCCGAGCTGCTGGTCGAGCGCGGACTGATCCAGCCGAAGAAGAAGGCGGCCTGACGGGTCTTTGGTTATCGCTCACGGGCCGCACCGCCGCTTGCGCGGCTGGCCCTCCGCGAGGGCGCCGGACGACCGGCGGCCCGCAGTCGCGGGCTCGGCCTTCGGCCGATTCAGCTTTCGCTCACGGGCCGTATCGCCGCTGCGCGGCTGGCCCTCCGCGAGGGCGCCGGACGGCCGGCGGCCCGCGGTCGCGGGCTCGGCCTGCGGCCGATTCAGCTTTCGCTCACGGGCCGTATCGCCGCTTGCGCGGCTGGCCCTCCGCGAGGGCGCCGGACGACCGGCGGCCCGCGGTCGCGGGCTCGGCCTTCGGCCGATTGGTGTTAGGTTTGCGAAGGCATTGATGAAGGCCAATCTCCCCCCTCGTGGGGGAGATGTCCGGCAGGACAGAGGGGGGCGCTGTCCCTCTTTCCTCTCAATCGATCTCGGTTGTGCTCACCGACCTTTTACTGGTCGCAAATGAAGGAGGTTGGCGTTCCGTCACGCCCCCCTCTGCCCTACCGGGCATCTCCCCCACGAGGGGGGAGATCGGCAGCTTTGGCCGCCGCGCTAAACTCTGTTCTCCTTGGCCAGTTCCATCAGCAGCTCCATTGCCTCCTCGGCCCGCTCCGCCGGCACGAACAGGTGATCGTGGTAGAAAGCCGAGACCGGATTGACGCCCATGCCGGCGGTTGCCAGTCGCGTGGTGATGGCGGCGAGGAAGCCGACTGCTTCCAGCGATGAGTGGATGTTCAGCGTGATCATCCGGCAGCGGAACGAGGCGGCCAGCCCGGCGGCATGGGCCGCCGCCTCGGGCACGATCAGCGTCGTGCCCTCGCGCTCGCGGAATATCATGAGCGGTTCGAGGCCTTCCGGCTGGGGAATTCCAGGCGCCAGCGTGGCGAAGACATAAATGCCATCCAGCAATTCCGGCGTCATCGATGCCAGCAATGTCTTCAGATCGGTTTCGCCAGTCATTTGTTCCTCACCGGATGCATCCATAGCCGCGAGCGATGAATGCCGATAGTCGCGATGTGAAGCTGGAGGGACAGCACCCCGGATGTCGCTTCCGCTTTCGCCAATAGCCAATTTCGTTGATCGGCGGGGATTTTGGGGTCGGCCTCGCCAATCTGAAGCGCGAAACCGACGCATGACCGGCACGGCACGCTACCGCTTGTCGAGCCGGCGGCATCGCGATCTTTGTTCTCCTCGGGATCAAATTAGCCGTCTGAGAGTTAAGAACCAGGCGGCGAGACGGCGATCCGCGTGTGAGAGGAACGAAAAGATGACGAAAATCTTGACCATTCTGGTGTTGGCGACGGCGCTCGGCGCATGTTCGCAGACGGAAAAAGGCGCTGCCGTGGGTGGCCTTGGCGGTGCCGCGGTCGGTGCCGCGGTTGCGGGCGATCCGGTGCAGGGCGCGGTTGTCGGGGGCGCTGTCGGTGCCGTGGCCGGCGCGCTGATCGGCCATGCCAGCGAAAGCGGCAAGTGCCGATACCGCGACCGCTATGGTCGGGTCTATGTCGACCGCTGTCCGAGCGGCTATTGATTGCCTCCGGGCTGAGATCAAAACGGCGGGCCCGGGCCCGCCGTTTTCATAAGATGGATAAATCAGAGCAATTCCAGGAAAAGTGTGAGACGGTTTTTCCGGGAAAAGCGCATAGCGCTTTCCCTTGGGAATTGCGTCAGAACAAAGAGTCAGAGCAGTTTTCGGATGTATTCCCAGGCTTCCCGGCCGAGATCCGCATCGGCGCGATCGTTGCCGCCATGCGCGTGGGATATCGAACGTGAGGTGGTTTCCCCCGGCAAGAGGATGCGGTGGCCAGCGTCGGGCGCTGAAACCAGGCGTGTGGCCTTTCCGGCATCTTTTCGGCGCTGAACGATCGCTTCGGCGAAATCCAGCGATGGCCACAGCGCGTCGTCGCCGCCCGCGACCAGCACGATCTCGGCCGGGATTGCCTCGACCGGAATGGCGGCCCTGGCCGCTTCCTCCCAGAAATTTGTCAGGCAGTGCTTGAAGAGTTCTCGGTAGGACACCAGGCCGTCGACATGGCTTGCGTTCCAGTTCGGGTCGGTTGGAACGAACGGCAATGGAAGCCCCTCCAGGGTCCACGACGATCGTTCAGGCCAGGCGATGCCGTCGCGGCCCGGCCCGATGTTTCCCCAAACCACCGATGTCGGGCTGATCGCCACCACGGCATCGATGCGCGGGTCATGGGCCGCCGCGAGCAAGGATGCTTCGGCACCCTTGGACGTGCCGACATAGACGATGCGCCGGCATCCCAGTCCGGCGAGATGGTCGGTTGCGGCGAAAAACGTCTCGAGAGGGACCTCGCAGATGCCGGGAACCTGGCCTTCGCCGCCAAACCAGCGGAGAGCGAGCGCCGACGCCCCTTGCCTGGCAAACAGCCGCGCGCGAGCGACGTCGACGCGGCCGCTGGATCCGCTCAAGACAACGACGCCCGTCGTGGCGCCGGTGCATCGCAACAGCTTTCCGGCAACGCCACCGGACAGGATGTCTTCCGTGATTGCCCGTTCGCCCATCCGCTCCATCGGCCTAAAGCGTGTCGCGTCGAGACGGATTCATGCGACGCGCTTCAGGTCCTTGTTTTATGCATGTCGACCCGCCAAAACCGAGATCACTTTTGGGCGACATGCATTGGATGCCACCGTAGCATTGCCGGATAATAGCAAAACGGCGGGCACAGGCCCGCCGTTTCGTCGATGCGATGAAGCAATATTTTACTCGGCGGTGGCGGCTTCCGCCTCGGCCGGAGCGGCGGCAGCAGCCGCAACGGCGGCCGCGGCGTCTTCCTGCGCCTTCTTCAGCAGGGCGGCGCGCTCCTGCGCCTTCTTGCCCGGCTCGGCCTTCTTCGGGTTGGAGCGGGCGTCGCGCTTGGCAAGGCCGGCCTCGTCGAGGAAGCGCAGCACGCGGTCCGTCGGCTGGGCGCCATGCGACAGCCAATGCTTGACACGGTCGGCGTCGACCTTGACGCGCTCGCCGTCCTTGGGCAGCAGCGGGTTCCACGAGCCGAGCGACTCGATGAACCGGCCGTCGCGCGGCGAACGGGCGTCGGCGACGACAACGTGGTAGTAAGGACGCTTCTTCGAACCCGCACGGGCCAGTCTGATCTTCAGTGCCATTTCTTTTCTCCTAAAAGCTCTGATTTCGTTTGATTGGATTTCGACTGAGATTTCTCAGCCGGTTTCGTCACGCCGTTGGCAGCGGATTTTTTGTCCCGCCGCTGCTCGAAGCGGCGATCTGTTCGTGGTGTCGGATCACTTCGCGGACGACGAAGTTGAGGAATTTCTCCGCGAAATCGGGGTCGAGATGTGCGTCATGCGCCAGCTGGCGAAGACGGGCTATCTGCTGCTGCTCGCGCGCCGGGTCGGCCGGCGGCAAGCCATGCTCGGCCTTCAGCACGCCGACCGCCTTGGTGCAGCGGAAGCGCTCGGCCAGCATGTGGATGAGGGCGGCATCGATGTTGTCGATCGAGGCGCGGTAGCCGGCCAGGATGGTGCGTGCGTCGGCCATGTCCTTGTCTTCGTTCATCCGTATTCTCACTTCTTCTTGCCAAGGCCGGGCAGTCCGCCGCCACCCAGGCCGGGAAGCCCCGGAAGTTTCGTGCCGCCGGGCAGGCCGGGCAGGCCGGGCAGGCCGGGCAGGCCACTACCGCCAGGAAGACCCTTCATACCGCCAAGGCCCGCGGCCTGCGCCTGCTTCTGCAAGGCTTCGAGCTGCTTGGGATCCATCTTGGACAGGTCAGGCATCCCGCCCATACCTCCCATGCCACCAGGCATCATGCTGCCGAGGCCCATCTTGGAGGCAAGGCCGCCCATCATGCCGCGCATCAGGCCGCCGCCTTTGCCCTTGCCGCCCATCGCCTTCATCATGTCGGCCATGCCGCGATGCATCTTCAGGAGCTTGTTGATCTCGGCCGCGTCGGTGCCGGAGCCGGCGGCGATGCGCTTCTTGCGCGAGTGCTTGAGCATATCGGGATTGGCGCGCTCGGCCTTGGTCATCGAGGAGATGATGGCGAGCTGGCGGCCGAACATCTTGTCGTCGAGACCGGCGGCGGCCATCTGGTCCTTCATCTTGCCCATGCCCGGCATCATGCCCATGATGCCGCCCATGCCACCCATCTTCGACATCTGCTGAAGCTGCTGGGCGAGGTCGTTCAGGTCGAACTTGCCCGACTGCATCTTCTTGGCCATCGCCGCCGCCTGCTCGGCGTCGATGTTCTCGGCGGCCTTCTCGACCAGGCTGACGATGTCGCCCATGCCGAGGATACGGTCGGCGATGCGCTTGGGGTGGAATTCCTCCAGCCCGTCCATCTTTTCGCCGGTGCCGATCAGCTTGATCGGCTTGCCGGTGACGGCGCGCATCGAAAGTGCGGCGCCGCCGCGGCCGTCGCCGTCCATGCGGGTCAGCACAAGGCCGGTGATGCCGACGCGTTCGTCGAAGCTTTTCGCCAGGTTGACGGCGTCCTGGCCGGTCAGCGAATCCGCGACCAGCAGAATCTCGTGCGGGCTCGACACCTTCTTGATGTCGGCCATCTCGACCATCAACGGCTCGTCGATATGGGTGCGGCCGGCAGTGTCGAGGATGACGACGTCATGGCCGCCGAGCTTGGCCGCCTGGACGGCGCGCTTGGCGATGTCGACCGGGTTCTGGCCGGCAATGACCGGCAGCGTCGCCACCTTGACCTGCTCGCCGAGCTGGCGCAGCTGCTCTTGCGCGGCGGGCCGCCGCGTGTCGAGCGAGGCCATCAGGACTTTCTTGTTCTGGCGCTCGGTCAGGCGCTTGGCGATCTTGGCCGAAGTGGTCGTCTTGCCGGAGCCCTGCAGGCCGACCATCATGACGACGACGGGCGCCGGCGCATTGAGGTCGATGGCCACGCCTTCGGCGCCCAGCATGTCGACCAGCTCGTCATGGACGATCTTGACGACCATTTGGCCGGGCTTGATCGACTTCAGCACGGCGGCGCCGACGGCCTTATCGCGCACCTTGTCGGTGAAGGCGCGCACCACTTCGAGCGCCACGTCGGCCTCGAGCAGCGCACGGCGCACCTCGCGCAGCGCCGCCGAGACATCAGCCTCCGACAGCGCGCCGCGGCCGGTCAGGCCGTTCAGGATGGAGCCAAGACGCTCCTGCAGGGACTCAAACATTGGTCAACTCGCCGCGCGAGAGCGCCTTGGATTCATAGCAATCCCTGTCGGGCCGATGGCCCTCCACGCCTCTTGTGCGCTCCTGTAGCGATTCAAACATCGATCGTCCTTCAATCTCGGTTCGGGTTCGATCCGAGAGGTAATGCGTTCGCGCCAACTGTCCAAGCAAAAGCAAAGCCCAAAACCAAAAAGCACCCGGGGGCGCTCAGCGCTGCCGGATGTTGGCCTCCAGGATCGGTTTACAGCACTTGGCCTCAAAGAGGCTTCGGCGTCCTGGTCGGCTTGCTCGGAGGAATACTCGTCGCGGAATTCGAGGCGTGTAGACAGGAAATCGGCCGAAGAGTCAAGACAAGGGCTACAATTGCGTCAGGTCCGCGCTGCCCCTCATCCGCCTGCCGACACCTTCTCCCCGTATAGAGGCGGGGAGAAGGGAGCAGTCGCAGCGGCCGCTTCGGCGACCGCTGGTCTTTATCAGCGCACCACGTACATGATGCGCCGCGTCTGCGGATCGACCAGCGTCGGCTGGCCGTTCACATAGACATAGCGGTAGTTATAGTCCGGGATTTCGCGCAGTTCGACGGTGTCGGGCAGCGTTGCGCCGGTCACCACCTCGCCTTCGAGATAGACGGGGTCGAGACGGTGCGTACTGACATAGGTCCTGACTTCGGCTGGTGGTCGCGGGATGGCATCGACCGGCTCGCCGGCGACGATCGCTCCGGTATAATCGGTCGAGTAGTCGCCGATGTCTTCCGGCGGCGAGACGACGGCGACGCTGGAGCCGTGCGGGCGCTGCGTCAGCACCACCCGGCTGCCGCCGAAATCGGCCGTGACATAGTCGGAATAGACCCAGCCCTGGCCGCCGGCTTCGGCGATGGTGCACCATTTGCTGTTCTCGATGCAGCCATTGAGCGTTGCCGACTGGCCGGCGGCGAGCACGCCGATGACCGGATATTGCGGGCCGGGGCCGGCGCGAACGTTGAGATCGGTGACCGCCGAGACGGCGGTATCGGCAAGCGCTGAACCCGACATCACGGTCAGCATACCGGCGACTGCGGGAAACAATACGGATTTCATGGTTTCTCTCCGTTTTCATGGTCCCTCGGCGGTGAAAACGGGGCAGCGGCGCATGCGTTCCGGCTAAAGCGCTTGCGCCAACTCACGATTTGTTCCCGGTTCTTTCGGCAAGCCGGTCAAAAGGTCGTGAACCAGGGCCAGTTTCCGCGCCGTGGCGTCCGAAATGACGAAGGGGTAGAGATCGGGCAGGCCCATGCAGCGGTTGATCGAATTGGAGGCTTCCGACAGCACCAGCCAGCGGGCAAGGATCTTGTCGAAGGGCTCGGGCGTGTTTGCGGGTTCCGAAGGTGCTGCCTGCAGTCCGCCGCCGGTGTCGCCTTGCGGCAGGTCGTTGGCCTCCACCGTCTCCAGCCGGCCGAGCGGGAAGTTCAGCGCATGAACCATCTCCAGCGTGTCGGTGATGTGCAGATGGTGGGCCCAGGTTTCGGCCCAGTCCTCCCACGGATGCGAGGTGGCGTAGGCCGAGATGTGGTCTTGTTGCCAGTCGGGAGGCGCGCCGTTGGCATAGTAGGTCTTCAGCGCCTGTTCGTAGTCGGCGCGTTCATCGCCGAACAGGGCGCGGAAGGCTTCCAGCCTTTGCGGATCGTCACGGATCAGGCGGTCCCAGTAATAATGGCCGAGCTCATGGCGGAAATGGCCGAGCAGCGTGCGATAATTCTCACCCATCTCGACGCGGCGCTTCTCGCGCTCGGCGGAATCGGCTTCCGCGACATTGAGCGTGATCAGGCCATTGTCGTGGCCGGTGAGGATGCGTTCGCCGCCCGGGCCGCCGCCGATCGGATCGGCGAGGAAGTCGAAGGCGAGGCCGATCTCGTCGGTGGGGGCCTGCTTGGGCGCGACCGGCAGGCCGAAGGCGAGCAGCGAATAGATGGCGCGCTTCTTGGCCGCCTCGACCCGGATCCAGCGGCGGCGATTGCCGCCGACCGAAAGATCGGGGATCAGCTGGTTCAGCACGCAGGCACGGCAAAAAGCCTGTCCGGGTTCGGTCATCCAGTTGCAGGCGCACTCGTCGGCGTTGGTGCACTGGAAGGCGCCGTCGGCGCCCGACAGGGCAAAGCGGGAATGGCCGGGATCATAGAGCACGAGACTTCCGCAATTCAGGCACTGGGCGTTCTCGAAGTAGAGACGGTGGCCGCAATGCGGGCAGTCGAAGAGTTTCATGTCGGTCTCAACCGTCAAATCTGGGGGAAGGACGTCGTTCAAACGCCGATCATCAGGCGTCGTTCCCGACCGTGACACCATTCAGCAACATGGTGGAAGGATCGGCGAGGTTTCGGCCGCACCCGCCACAATAATCACTTGATCGTAGGCAGATTTCACGGCATTCGCCAGCATTGCGGTAGAGACAGTGACAAGAGCACGTCCGAGACGCGACAAAGAGCGCGTCTGAGACAGTGACAAGAGCGCGTTTCGCTGGCAAATTCGCGCGGGACGTGAATCAGGCAACCAGGAGAACAACATGGCATTTCTTGCCAAGGGTAGGATTTTAGCGGCCACTGTAGTGGCGGTACTTGCGCTGGCAACGGGCGTGCAGGCAGGGCCCAGCTGCGGCAAGACCGGTGCCGGGTTCGAGGCCTGGAAACAGGATTTTGCCGCGGACGCCAAGGCCGAAGGTGTCGGCTCGAGGGGTCTGGCCGCCCTGGCCGGCGCCACTTACGCAACAAGGACGATCTCCGCCGACCGTGCAATCCACAAGGCTTTCAGCGGCTCGGTGGAAGCCTTCATGAAGCGCCGTGGCGGGTCCGCGATCATTTCCAAGGGTCGTGCGCTGAAGAAGTCGAACGCCGCGCTGTTCAACCAGATCGAACGGAACTACGGCGTCTCGCCGGGCGTATTGCTCGCCATCTGGGGTATGGAAACCGGCTTCGGTGCCTCCATGGGCAACCAGAACACGGTCTCCGCCATTTTGACGCTGGCCTATGATTGCCGCCGCCCGGACTATTTCCACCCGCATGCCATTGCGGCCTTGAAGCTGGTCGATCGCGGAGCGCTGAGCGCCTCGTCGGTCGGCGCCATGCATGGCGAGGTCGGCCACACGCAGTTCCTGCCCGGAAATGTCCTGAAGTATGCGGTCGGCAGCGGAAACCTGCGCGACAAGGCGACGGCGCTCGCTTCCACCGCCAACTTCCTCAAAGGCCACGGCTGGCGCGCCGGCGCGAGCGCAAACGCGAATATGGGCGCGATTGCCGGCTGGAATTCCGCGAGCGTCTATCAACAGGCCATCGCCCAAATCGCCACGGCGATCGACGCCGACTGATAGAAATCTCTATTCGACAAGAGCCCGGCCACGCGCCGGGCTTTTTGATGACGGGAGCGGCAAACACGGCTTCAGCGTCTGGGTGGCTACTTCACATCAAGCGCATAGGAGCAGCCGGCCAGTGTCTTGCCGGGATGGGACTCGACGGTCGAGACGTTGAGCGTGATGCGCGTGGCAAGGCTCACGCCGCCGGTGTCCTCGGTGCTTTCGGCCACGACCTTCTCGCCAAGGAATTTGTCCGGTGTCGAGACCGTCGCCGGGATACTGAGTTGGCGGGCGAGGTCGGGGGCGACGATGCCGTCAAGCACCGCCATCGGCCCTGTCGCGGTAAAGACGATCGTCGTCGTCTCGCGCCCGAAGACATGCACCGGGGCGGGGAGCTGGTACTGCCGCAGGAAGGGATTGCCTGACGGAACCTCCTTCCAGCCAAGCCTATCCACCGCGCCGGGTTCGCCGGCCAACCAAAGGGCAAAACCATTGTAGGTCGGGACGTCCACCCTGCATTCTATCAGCGTGGCGAGGTCGAGCGAGGCTGGATCGAAATCCTCGGCCATCGCCGGCGTCGCGAGAAAAACCAGCGACGCCAGGCATCTTCCGAGGCTGCCCATCCGACTTACTTATTGCGGTTGCGCGCTGCCAGCGTGCGCAGCCTCAGCGCATTGAGGCGGATGAAGCCGGCGGCGTCCTTCTGGTCGTAGGCGCCGCGGTCGTCCTCGAAGGTGACCAGCGCGTCGGAATAGAGCGTCTTCCTGGACTTGCGGCCGGTGACCATGACGTTGCCCTTGTAGAGCTTCAGCCGCACCGTGCCTTCGACGTCTTCCTGGCTCTTGTCGATCATCGCCTGCAGCATCAGGCGCTCGGGCGCGAACCAGAAGCCGTTGTAGATGAGTTCGGCGTAGCGCGGCATGAACTCGTCCTTGAGGTGGGCAGCACCCCGGTCGAGCGTGATCGATTCGATGGCGCGATGCGCGACGATTAGGATGGCGCCGCCGGGCGTCTCATAGACCCCGCGCGACTTCATGCCGACGAAGCGGTTCTCTACCAGGTCGAGCCGGCCGATGCCGTTGTCGCGGCCGAGATCGTTGAGCGCCGCCAGCATGGTTGCCGGCGACAGCTTCTTGCCGTTGAGCGCGATCGGGTCGCCCTTCAGGAACTCGATCTCGATCTCGGTGACCTTGTCGGGCGCATCCATCGGCGAAACGGTGCGCTGGTGGACGAATTCCGGCGGCTCGCTCCATGGGTCTTCCAGAACCTTGCCCTCGGAAGAGGAGTGCAGCAGGTTGGCGTCGACCGAGAACGGCGCCTCGCCCTTCTTGTCCTTCGGCACGGGGATCTGGTGCTGTTCGGCAAAGTTCATCAGGTCGGTGCGCGACTTGAACGACCAGTCGCGCCACGGCGCGATGACCTTGATGTCGGGGTTCAGCGCGTAAGCCGAAAGCTCGAAGCGAACCTGGTCGTTGCCCTTGCCGGTGGCGCCATGCGCGATCGCATCGGCGCCGGTCTCCCTGGCGATCTCGACGAGGTGCTTGGAGATCAGCGGACGCGCGATCGAGGTGCCGAGCAGGTAGGTGCCTTCATAGACGGTGTTGGCGCGGAACATCGGGAAGACGAAGTCGGACACGAATTCCTCGCGCACGTCGACGACGCGGATGTCCTTGATGCCCATCATCTCGGCTTTCTTGCGCGCCGGCTCCAGTTCGCCGCCCTGGCCGAGATCGGCGGTGAAGGTGACGACCTCCGCGCCGAGCTCGGTCTGCAGCCATTTCAGGATGATGGATGTGTCGAGGCCGCCGGAATAGGCGAGCACGACCTTGTTGACGTCTTTGGTTTTGGACATTTCTGCTCCGTCGATGGCGGACACTTGGGCGTCACGCATTGTCGGAGCGCCTTTTAGCAGGAACGGCAAAGCGAGCAAGCATGCGCGGCGCCAGACTACTGATCCAGCGCATGGCGGCTGGCGTCTCTGAAACTCTTCGCGATGTGGAATGGATCGTCAGCCTGATCGATGCACGTGAGGAAGCTCCGAAGCGTCCGGCCACCTAAAAGAAAAAGGCCCTTGCCGCTCGAGGGTGCCCGCCGGAGATGCACTAACTAGGCATCTGGCGCCGGCGCGACGCGCCTTGTATAGGCTCCAGGTCTTCCCGGGGCCTTCCATGTCGTTCATTCCAGACACCACCACGCTGATCCAGTTCGCCATCGCCACCGTGATCCTGGCGATCACGCCTGGACCCGACATGACCCTGTTCGTCTCGCGCACGCTGAGTCAGGGGCGGGCCACCGGCTTTGCCTCGATGGCCGGCGCGCTGTGCGGCACGCTGATCCACACCACGCTGGTGGTGGTCGGCATCTCGGCGCTGATCGTCGCCTCGCCGATGGCTTTCTTCGGGCTGAAGATCTTTGGCGCCGGCTATCTCGTCTTCCTGGCCTGGCAGGCGATCGCCAAGGGCTCGGCCTTCTCGCCGGAAAAGAAGACGGGCCCGCGGATCTCGCTGTTGCGCAGCTGGGCGGCGGGGCTCGGCGTCAACCTGCTCAACCCGAAGATCATCCTGTTCTTCATGACCTTCCTGCCGCAATTCGTCTCCGCGCACGACCCGAACGCGCCCGGAAAACTGTTTTTCCTTGGGCTCATGTTCATCGTGCTGTCGATCCCGGTGACGGCGCCGATGGTGCTGGCGGCGGAAAAGTTCTCGGCGGCCATGAAAGCCAGCCCGCGCGTCACGCGGGTGGTCGACTATCTCTTTGCCGGCGTGTTTTCGGCCTTCGCGCTCAAGATCCTGACGGCCCAGGCGAAGTAGCCGGCCTGTCGTTCTTCCACCAGCTTCCGGCCCAGCGCCCGGCGGCGAGCCAGTAGAAGATGCCGCCGACCATGCCGCTGCCGGTAATCTCCAATCTGGCACTGGTCTCGACATAAGCGGCGTCCGGCATGAAGGCCAGTGACACGAAAGTGATGACGGCGCCGCCGAGCGCGTAGAACAGCCAGTCGCGCCGGCCGAGCACTTCGCCGATCAAAATGACGAGCGCCGCCGGCACAAAGACGAGACGAGCGGCGAACAACGCCACGAACAGCACCGACAAAACGAGCGGGGCGGCGGTCATCGGTCCGGGCAAAGCCGGGTTGTAGCCCTCACGCGCCAGGAAAAGGACATGCACGAATGCACTTACCGCCAGCGAGGCGACGGCATAGCCGAACAGGATGACGGCAAGGCGCACGATGTAGGTGACCAAGCGGCCCATCACGGATCCCGTTGCTTGAGCTGACCGGACCCACGCCCAGCCAGAAGCCAGTAGACCCAACCGGCAGCGGTGCCGGCGGTGGCCAGGAAACCGAGGAAGCCAGGATTGAAAACAAATCCTCCCGCCGAACCCGGAACCAAAACGCCAAAGGCGATCGACGTGATCGCCCCCGTGGCCGCGAAGTAGAACCATCCTTGCAGCGACCGCCATTCGGCGAGAACGATGGCAGGACCGACGACCAGCAGCGCGCAGACGGCCACGGTCAGCACGGCGAGCGGAAAGGACCCCAGCCAGTCGAAGGTGAAAACCAGGGACCAGTTGCCGTATTCGATCCCTTCCAGAAGCGTGATCAGCAGGACGGGCACCAAGATAGAGGTCAGCACGGCGGCGACATAACCGACTGCTATGGTGGCGAAACGCTTGAGCCCGGCGACGAGACGGTTCACGCCTCGCCGTGCCCCGCGATCATCATGGCTTCCAGCGCCAGCCGGTCGACCTTGCGCATACGCTCCGATTCCGACTTCAGTTGGCCGCAGGCGGCAAGGATGTCGCGGCCGCGCGGCGTGCGGATCGGCGAGGCATAGCCGGCATTGTTGATGTAGTCGGCGAATTTCTCGATCGTCTCCCAGTCCGAGCACTGGTAATTGGTGCCCGGCCATGGATTGAACGGGATCAGGTTGATCTTGGCCGGAATGCCCTTGAGCAGCTTGATCAGGCCCTTGGCGTCCTCGATGGAATCGTTGACGTCCTTCAGCATCACATATTCGAAGGTGATGCGCCTGGCGTTCGACAGGCCGGGATAGGCGCGGCAGGCGGCGATCAGATCCTTCAGCGGATACTTCTTGTTGATCGGCACCAGGAGGTCGCGCAGATCGTCATTGGTGGCGTGCAGGGAGATCGCCAGCA
Source organism: Mesorhizobium opportunistum WSM2075 (assembly GCF_000176035.2). Lineage (NCBI taxonomy): Bacteria > Pseudomonadati > Pseudomonadota > Alphaproteobacteria > Hyphomicrobiales > Phyllobacteriaceae > Mesorhizobium > Mesorhizobium opportunistum. The sequence continues at coordinate 1,037,929 of NC_015675.1, forward strand.
TGACGCCGATCTCCTCGCCGGTGCGGAAGATCTCGGGCACCACGCCGGAGGTCGACAGCGTGATGCGTCTTTTCGACAAGGAAAGCCCGTCGCCGTCGGAGGCGATCAGCAGGGCCTTCTTGACCGCTTCGAAATTGTAGAGCGGCTCGCCCATGCCCATCATGACAATGTTGGACACTTTGCGGCCCTCGGCCGGCACGATGGCGCCGTCCGGCGTATCGCGGTCGGGAAAATCGCCGAGCCGGTCGCGGGCGGTGAGCAATTGCGCCAGGATTTCCTCGGCAGTCAGGTTGCGGACAAGCTTCTGCGTACCGGTGTGGCAGAACGAGCAGGTCAGCGTGCAGCCGACCTGCGAGGAGATGCAGAGCGTGCCGCGGCCTTCCTCGGGGATGTAGACGGTCTCGATCTCGACCGGCCGGCCGGCGCCGCGCGGCGGGAAGCGGAACAGCCATTTGCGGGTGCCGTCGGCGGAAATCTGCTCCTCGACGATTTCGGGCCGCGCCACGGTGAAATGCTTGTCGAGTTCGGCGCGCAGGTCCTTGGAGATGTTGAACATGCCGGCGAAGTCGGAAACGCCGCGCACATACATCCAGTGCCAGAGCTGCTGGGCGCGCATTTTTGCTTGGCGTTCCGGCACGATGCCCGAAGCGACCAGCGCTTCGCCGAGTTCGGCCCGGGTCAGGCCGATCAGCGACGGTTTTTCGGCCGACGAGGCGCGGGCGCGCAACGCGTCACGTGCGCCTTCAGCGGTGAGGTCGAATGAAAGGGTCATGGTTTCACAGATATAAGCGGTTTGCGGCCAATGTTCAGACATCGTGCCGGACGTGAAGCGCGGCGCATAGCACAGGTTGAGGGCGGAGTCATGCCGGATGGCACACAACGTCTTCGTGCCGGCGGTGTCTCGATCGTGAAGGTTCTGGTCGACGGACGAACCCATGGGGCTGAACCGAGAATTCACGGACCACCCGGTTTGACGCACGACAACGCCCGCTACGCCGGCCTTGCGGCAGCTTCCGGTGCGCTGGGACCGATCACATTGTCGTGTTGGCGTAACGATTCTCATGCCGGCTTCGAAGTCTGAAAGGGGCAACCATGCCCTCGACAAATGGGAGTATGCACAATGAACTCGATCAAGATCGCCGTCCTTGCAGGGCTCGTCGGCCTTTTCGCCTCGCAGGCACTTGCCGAAGACGCGATGGGCAAAATGACCATGATGAAAGGCGGGGAGGTGACGGCGATCATGCCGGACGGGCACATGGGCACCATGATGCCGGATGCGAAGATGAGTGCCGAGATGATGAAGATGGCAAAGCCGATCAAGCATTGCATGATGATGATGACCGACGCCAAGGGCAAAGCCTACATGATCGATACGTCGACCAAGAAGGCCCAGGCCGAATGTGAAAAAATGGCCATGTAAGGTCTGAATCCGTAGCGACTGCTCCCGTCGGCGCAGGCGCCGGCGGGCTTGATCGGCGTCATGTCTGTGCTAGAGCGTTTCACCGTTTCACCGAAACGGCAAACCGCTCTATCTTTTTTGATTCACGCAATTCCGGGCGGAAAAACCGCGTCGCACTTTTCCTGGAATTGCTCTAGGGCTCAGCCTCCATCCGAGGACAGACATGGCCGGCCCTTCGCGAAAATATCCCCTGTTGCGGCGTTCTCGCGCCATGTGGGGCTCGCGGCGCGTCTGGCAGCCGCGGCTGGTGTTTTGGGCCGGCGCCGTCGGCATCGGCGTGATCAGCGTCCTGTTCGCGGTGCTGGCCGACAGGGCGCAGGAACTGTTCCATCTGATAACGGGCAGCGAGGACGGCTGGCGTTTCTATCTGCCGCTCATCCTCACGCCGCTGGGCTTCGTGCTGTGCGCCTGGCTGGCCCACAGCTTCTTCCCCGGCTCGCAAGGCAGCGGCATCCCGCAGGCGATCGCCGCCCGGCACCTGCGCGACGACGACGACCGCAGCCACATCCTCTCGCTCAAGCTGGTGGCGGGCAAGATCGCGCTCACCATCGTCGGCCTGTTCTGCGGCGCTTCGATCGGCCGCGAGGGGCCGACCGTGCAGGTCGGCGCGTCGCTGATGCTGCAGGCGGCACGCTGGGGCGGCATGGCGCAGGCGCGCGGCCTGATCCTGGCCGGCTCGGCGGCCGGCATCGCCGCCGCCTTCAACACGCCGCTGGCCGGCATCGTCTTCGCCATCGAGGAAATGGGGCGCACCTATGAGGCGCGCACCAACGGGCTGGTGCTGACGGCGGTGATCCTGGCCGGCATCGCCTCGCTCGGCCTGCTCGGCAACTACACCTATTTCGGCGTCTCGAAGGAGACGATCGCGTTTGCCGCCGACTGGCCGCTGGTGATCGCCTGCGGCGTCATCGGCGGCGGCTTCGGCGCGATGTTCTCGCTGCTGGCGCTGAAGATAACGCGGCGGATCCGGCGCGGGCATACCGGGCAACCCCTGCAGCGCGCCTTGCTGGTGGCCGCCGTCTGCGGGCTTGCCGTTGCGGCGATCGGCATCGCCTCGGGCGGGCTGACCTTCGGCACCGGCTATGTGCAGGCGCGGGGCGCCGTCGAGGGCACGCCGCTGCCCTGGTTCTTCTTCGCCGAAAAGTTCCTGGCCGGGCTGCTGTCGATGGTCTCGGGCATTCCCGGCGGCATCTTCGCGCCATCGCTGGCGGTCGGCGCCGGCATCGGCAGTTCGCTCGGCCTCGTCCTCGGCGCCAGCACCGGGGCGGCGGCGCTGCTCGGCATGGCCGGTTATTTCGCCGGCGTCGTGCAGGCGCCGATGACGGCTTTCGTGATCATCCTGGAAATGACCGGCAATCACGACAATGTCATCGCGCTGATGCTGGCCTCGATGCTGGGCTACGGCACGGCGCGCATGATCTCGCACGAGCCGCTCTATCACGCGCTGTCGCGCGTCTTCATCGCCGAGGCGATCCGGCGGCGGCGGGCGGAAGCCACGCCGGCCCCGCAGGATTGAGGCGCAGGGTCCGAAAAAAGCAAAAGGCCGGGCTTTGCGGCCCGGCCTCCGGTTCAAATATGGTTCGTGCCTATTTGCACTTGGCGATCGACGACAGCGCCGCCGAGATGCCCTTCAACGAGAAGACATAGGAGGTCGGGTTGCCGCGGCCGGACTTCGCCGAAACCTTCATGTCGCTGCCGGTCTTCATGGCGGCGATCAGCACCGGTTCCTCGGCGGCATTCTCGACCCAGGCCGACTTGCCGCGCGTGAACATCGAGAAGGATTTCTTGTCGATGGTGACGGTGGCCTTGGAGCCTTCCTGGAAATTGTAGCCGGCGATGAATTGGGGCTCGTAGGAGACCTGCTGACCGGGGCGCTGGCTGACGAAGAAGAACATGTCGCCATGATCGAGCGTCGGCGGCTGCTTGTCGGTCGGTACGGTCAGCACATAGCAGACCTTGCCGCCCGACGCCTGGTAGCTGTAGGTGCCCCAGGCATTGTGCTGGCCGATCTTGGTCGCCTGCTGCGCCAGCGCCGGCGCTGCAAAGGCCACCAAGGCCAGACCCGAGACTAGTGCAATCAATCCGCGCATCGTTTTTCCCGTATTCCAAATGGTGCGGAGGCGGGCCGCATGGCGTCCTGCCGTCGCTTCATTTTGATTTAATCTGGGTTACCAAACGGTGAACTTCCCTTGAGAAAAGGACACTCACCCTAGGAAACCGCCGCCATTTTCGCGCCGCCGCCTTGTCAGCGGCTGGCGCGACGTCCCTTCGGCGACTTGGAGGCCACGAAAGCGGCAAGAGTTTGACTTTTTTGCCGGGCCTCCGAACGCCTGGATCCAGAGGCCTGGCTGGCATCTGGACGCTCAACCCTTGTCGGCGATGGCATCCCTGGCGGCCTGCCGATGCGCCGGCGTGATGTGGGCGCTGACGGCGGTGATCGCGGCGGTCAGCACGGCAATGTCGTCGGTGAAGCCGAGCCCGAAGATGAAGTCGGGGATGAGGTCGACCGGCAGCACGAAATAGCCAAGCGCCGCCACCAATATGCCCTTGGCGCGCATCGGCGTGTTCTTGTCCATGGCGCAGTAATAGGCGGCGACGACATCTTCCATGAACGGAATCTGCCGCGCGGCCTTCTTGGCCGTGCGCCAGAATTTTTCGCGCACTTCGCTCTCGCCGGCGAGCTTGTCGCCAAAGCCGAAGAAATCAAAACCGGATTCTTGCGCCATCAATCACTCCTCGCGGGCCTCATGCGTATCCAAGCGCATGCCTCGCGAGCGAAAATGTGGTGAAAGCCGAACCCTGCTGCAAGATGCCGGTGCCGATTTGGCGATCCGCGCCCGGTTGCGGGCATGGAAAGGCAATGTTCAGCCGCCGGCAAAGCGGTTCATCTTCTTGGCCAACTCGATGTCGAGTGCCGTCAGGCCGCCGGCATCATGGGTGTTGAGCGTGACCTCGACCGTCTTGTAGACGTTCGACCAGTCGGGGTGGTGGTCCATCTTTTCCGCGGCAAGCGCGACGCGGGTCATGAAGGCGAAGGCCTCGGAGAAATTCTTGAAGGTGAAGGTGCGGCTGATGGATCCTGCATCTGCGGCCAGTGACCAGCCGTCGAGCCCGGTCAGCGCTGCTTCGGCGGCTTGCCTGTCCAGTTTCTCTCTCGCCATGTTCTTTTCCCATGCTATCTCGATTGAAGTCGTCACCATAATGCATGTCGCCCAAAAGTGCGTTGCGGTTTTGGGATAACGACATGCGCAAGGAAATTCCGGATCGATGAGCGCGAAGCCGATAAAATCCATTCTGTTCGTTTGCCTCGGCAATATCTGCCGTTCGCCACTGGCCGAGGGCGTGCTTCGCACGGTCTTGGCGGAGCGCGGGCTCGGCCAGGATATCCTGCTCGATTCGGCCGCCACAAGCGGCTGGGAGATCGGCTCCGCTCCCGATCCGCGCTCGATGGCGATTGCCGTGCATCACGGCATCGACATTTCCGCACAGCGGGCACGCCGGATCACGCCACAAGATTTTCACCGCTTCGACCTGATCCTGGGCATGGACCGGTCAAATGTTCGCGACCTGAAGGCGCTGGCGCCGGCGGTGATGCGCGACCGGGTGCACCTGTTCCTGGACTTCGCCGAGGGAAAACCACGCGACGTGCCGGATCCCTATTACGACGGTGAGGACGCTTTCGCCGAGGTCTACCGCATGATCCGCGAGGCGTCGGAGGCGCTGGCGACGCGGCTGGCCGGGCGGGCATCGGTGCTCGACAGCGGCCACGCTTCCTCGACGATATAGGGTCCGCCGCCGACCGAATCGCGCGACGACATCAAGACGAAGCGGCCGATGCGGAACGGCAGGGTCGAGAAATTGCCGCGCGCCGACAGATATTGGGCGACGTCCAGCGGGCTCGAATTGCGCAGCCTTGCAAGAGTGACATGCGGCATGAACTTGCGCGGGTCGGCGGGGATGCCGAGCCGCTGGCAGATGCGATCGATTTCCCCCTGAAGTGCCGCCAGATCGGGCGAAGCCGACACGCCGGCCCATACCGCATGCGGTTTTTTCTGGCCGAAAGCACCGACGCCGGTCAGGGTCAGCGAAAAGGACGGGCGGTGGACGCGGTCGAGCGCGTTGGCGATCTCGTCGGCGACATGGCCCTCGACATCGCCGATGAAACGCAGCGTCAGATGATAGTTTTCGACATCGATCCAGCGCGCCCCGGGCAGGCCACCCCTCAAAAGGGACAGCGAAAGGGCGGCATCACGCGGAATTTCGAGGGCGGTGAAAAGACGCGGCATGAAAAGCCTCCCTTCCTCGAATCGAAACTGTCACCCGTAGCGAATCATCGATAATCAAATGGAGCAAGTGGTTTGTTGGTCGCAGGTCCTTAACTAAGCTTCCGCAGCGGAAGTTGTTCCGGTTCGGTCCTCACGAAGCTTTCGGGGCAGCCGCGATGGCCTTCTCGACCGTCGGCAGGATGCGCTCGACCATCCGGTCGATGCCTTTGACGCTCGGATGCAAGCCATCCTCGAGCTGCATGCCGGGCTCTCCGGCGACGCCGTCGAGGAAGAATGGATAAAGGTCGATGTCGTATTTCTTCGCCAGGCCCGGGAAAATGGCGTCGAAGGCATTCTGATACTCGGCGCCGAGATTGGGCGCGGCGCGCATGCCGGCCAGCAGCACGGCGATCTTGCGCCCTTTCAGCTTGGCCAGCATCTCGTCGAGGTTCTTCCTGGTGATGTCGGGCGCGACGCCGCGCAGCATGTCGTTGGCGCCAAGTTCGAGGATGACCAGTTGCGTGCCGTCGGGCACCGACCAGTCGAGCCGCGCCAGGCCGCCGCTGGTGGTGTCGCCCGAAACGCCGGCATTGGCGACAGCCACATCATGGCCCTTGGCACGAAGTGCTGCCTGCAATTTGTCGGTAAACCCCTCGTCGGGTCCGAGGCCGAAACCCGCCATCAGGCTGTCACCGAAGCCGACGATCTTGAAAGGCTCGGCGCGCGCCGACGAAATGGCGCCGCAAATGGCGAGGAAAACGATCAGGCCTGCGGCAATGCGGCGTTTGAAAGACATGCGGCAGGCCCCATATGAGCAAACGAATTCTTCCGGCGACGGCTTCCGGCAAGCAGAGCCTTCCCCTCCCATATAGGACGCTTTCATTTTGACAGAAGCCGTCATCGAGTTGAAAGACGTATCCCTGACGCTCGGTGAAGGCGCCTCGTCCGTCCATGTGCTGAAGGGCATCAGCCTCGAGGTGACGCGCGGCGAAGCGACCGGGATCGTCGGCCCGTCGGGCTCCGGCAAGTCGACCTTGCTGATGGTGCTGGCAGGCCTGGAGCGGATCGATTCGGGCACGGTACGGATCGCCGGCGAGCTGCTCAACGGCAAAAGCGAGGACCAGATTGCTTCGTTTCGTGGCCGAAACATTGGCATTGTGTTCCAATCCTTTCATCTTATCCCCAACATGACGGCGCTCGAGAATGTCGCGGTGCCGCTGGAGTTGGCCGGCCACGCCGATCCGTTTTCGGTGGCGGAGCGGGAACTGGCCGCGGTTGGCCTCAGCGACCGCGTCACCCATTATCCCGGCGAACTTTCGGGCGGCGAACAGCAGCGCGTGGCGATCGCCCGGGCGCTGGCGCCGTCACCGCGCATCCTCATCGCCGACGAGCCGACCGGCAATCTCGACCAGGCGACGGGGCGGCAGGTCGCCGATCTCCTGTTCGCCAAGGCGGCCGAACGCGGCATGACGCTGGTGCTGGTCACCCATGATCCGGCTCTTGCGGCGCGCTGCTCGCGCCAGGTCTCGATGCGCTCCGGCCTGATCGAGACGCCGGGGCCGGTCAAGGTGATCGCCTGATGCCGATGGCGCGGACACTGAAGCTTGCCGTCCGCTTCTCGCTGCGCGAAATGCGCGGCGGCCTTTCCGGCTTCCTGATCTTCCTCGCCTGCATCGCGCTTGGCGTCGCGGCGATCGGCGGCGTCAATTCGGTGGCGCGCTCGATCAGTGCCGGCGTCGCCAGCCAAGGCCAGACGCTGCTTGGCGGCGACCTTCGCTTCCAGATCAACCAGCGTGACGCCAGTCCGGCCGAACGCGGCTTCCTCGACGCGCTGGGTGCGGTCTCGCGCACCGCCAGCATGCGCTCGATGGCGCGTCTGGCCGACGGGTCCGACCAGGCGCTGGTCGAGGCCAAGGCCGTCGACGATGCGTACCCTCTCTACGGCGCGCTGGAAACCGAGCCGGCGCTGACGGTGCAGGAATTGTTCGGCAGGCAATTCGGCGTTTTCGGTGCGGCCGCGCCCGATCTTTTGTTCGAACGGCTGCATGTCAAGCTCGGCGACCGGCTGAAGCTCGGCACCGCCACCTTCGAACTGCGCGCCAGGCTGGTCACCGAGCCCGATGCGGTGTCCGATGGTTTCGGCTTCGCGCCGCGGTTGATGATCTCGGCCGAGGCGCTGGCCGCCACCGGGCTGGTGCAGCCGGGCAGCCTGGTCGAGAACGCCTACAGGATCCGGCTGCCCGCTGACGCCGACGAGGCGCGGCTGAAAGCCATCCAGGACCAGGCGGCCAAGGATTTTCCCGAGGCCGGCTGGTCGATCCGCACGCGCGGCAATGCCGCCCCGGCGCTGTCGGCCAACATCGAGCGGTTTTCGCAGTTCCTGACGCTGGTCGGGCTGACGGCGCTGGTGGTCGGCGGCGTCGGCGTTGCCAATGCGGTGCGCGCCTATCTCGACGGCAAGCGCGGCGTCATCGCCACCTTCAAGAGCCTTGGCGCTTCCGGCGGCTTCGTCTTTACCGTCTATCTGGTGCAGATCCTGATCATCGCGGCCCTTGGCATCGTGCTCGGCCTTGTCATCGGGGCGCTGATGCCGTTCGCGGCAAGCGCTGCCCTGCAGTCGGTCATTCCGGTGCCGGCGCAAGGCGGCTTCTATCCCGGCGCGCTCGGCATGGCCGCGCTGTTCGGGCTGCTGGTGACGCTGGCCTTCGCGCTGCTGCCGCTCGGCCGCGCCCGCGACGTGCCGGCGACCGCGCTGTTCCGGGAGATGGGGCTGGAAGGCCGCGGCCAGCCGCGCCTCGTCTACGTCGCTTCGGCGCTTGGCATAGCGCTGTTCCTGGCGGCGTTGGCGATCCTGTTCTCGGGCGACCAGCGCATCGCCTCGATCTTTGTCGGGGCCACGATCTTCGCCTTCCTGGTGCTGCGCCTCGTCGGCGCGCTGGTGCAGTGGGCGGCGAGGAAGAGCCCGCGTGTGCGCTCCGTGGCGCTCCGGCTTGCCGTCGGCAACATCCACCGGCCCGGCGCCTTGACTCCCTCGGTGGTGCTGTCGCTGGGGCTCGGGCTGACGCTATTGGTGACGCTGGCGCTGATCGACGGCAATCTGCGGCGGCAGATATCCGGCAATCTGCCCGAGCGGGCGCCGAACTTCTTCTTCGTCGACATCCAGGGCAGTGATGTCGATGCGTTCTCCGCCCTGATCGGCAAGGAGGCGCCGCTGGGCACGCTGGCCAAGGTGCCGATGTTGCGCGGCCGGGTGATGGCGCTGAACGGCGTCGACGTCGACAAGGTCAAGGTGCCGGCCGAAGGCGCCTGGGTGCTGAAAGGCGATCGCGGCCTGACCTATGATGCGAAACAGCCTGAGAACGCGACGCTGACCGAGGGCAAATGGTGGCCGGACAATTATTCCGGCGAGCCGCTGGTCTCGTTTTCGGCGCAGGAGGGCAAGGAAATCGGGCTGAAGCTCGGCGACACCGTCACCGTCAATGTTCTCGGCCGCAACGTCACGGCCAGGATCGCCAGTTTTCGCCAGGTCGAATGGGAGACTATGGGCATCAATTTCGTCATGGTGTTCTCGCCCAACACATTCACTGGCGCCCCGCATGGGTGGATGGCGACGCTGACCGAAAAGAGCGCCACGACGGCCGACGATGCGCGCATCCTCAATGCCGTCACCCGCGCCTTTCCGGCGGTGACGACGGTGCGCGTCAAGGATGCGCTCGATGTCGTCAACCGGCTGGTCGGCCAGCTCGGCACGGCGATCCGCGCCGCGGCCGGCGTGGCGCTGATCGCCTCGGTGCTGGTGCTGGCCGGCGCGCTTGCCGCCGGCAACCGGGCGCGCATCCATGACGCGGTGGTGCTGAAGACGCTTGGCGCGACCAGGCGAACGCTGATAACGGCATTCTCGCTGGAGTACATGCTGATCGGACTGGCCACTGCACTCTTCGCGCTGGCGGCCGGCGGGATCGCGGCCTGGTACATCGTCGCCCGCATCATGACCCTGCCATCGCATTTCATGCCGGAGGTGGCGGTCGCAACCATCGTCTTCGCGCTGGTGATCACGGTCGGTATCGGTCTTGCGGGCACCTGGCGGGTGCTCGGCCACAAGGCGGCACCGGTGCTGCGCAACCTGTAAATTCAGGGCCGGAACGGCCATTCCAGGTTAAATCTTGGTAAGGACGCCGGCCGGAAGGCCCGGGAATCGGCATTTCGGCCTCTCACGAACCGTTACATCCGGTTACGGTCTTGTTCTCGACGCGAATAACCATCATATTTCGCCACAGGCATGCTGGAGCCCCGCCAGCGGCGCCTGGGTCCGGGTGGACCTGACACCGGACGGGGCAGAAGCAATAGAGGACTACAATGGCTGAACCCATTCGCAATTATCAGACGCGCGTCGTGCCCGGCGCCGGCGTCGATATCGATCAGGGCCTGCGCGCCTACATGGTCAAGGTCTACAATCTGATGGGGCTTGGCCTCCTCATCACCGGCCTTGCCGCTGTCGGCACGATCATGCTGGCCACCACCACCGATCCGGCCTCGGCTGTCGCAACGCTGCCGAGCGGTGAAATGCTGACCTCCTTCGGCTACGCGATCTTCGGCTCGCCGTTGCGCTGGGTGGTGATTCTAGCCCCGCTGGCCGCGGTGATGTTCCTGTCGTTCCGCGTCCAATCGATGAGCGTTTCGGCGGCGCAGACGACGTTCTGGGTCTATGCCGGCCTCGTCGGCCTGTCGCTGTCGTCGATCTTCCTGGTCTACACCACGGCAAGCATCGCGCAGACCTTCTTTGCCACCGCCGCCGGCTTCGGCGCGCTGTCGCTCTACGGCTACACGACCAAGCGCGACCTGACCGCGATGGGCTCGTTCCTGATCATGGGCGTGTTCGGCCTGATCATCGCGATGGTGATCAACATCTTCCTGCAGTCGTCGGCGCTGTCCTTCGCCGTTTCGGCGATCGGCGTGCTGATTTTCGCCGGCCTCACCGCCTATGACACGCAGAAGATCAAGGAGATGTATTTCGAGGGTGATGCTTCCGATGTCGCCGGCCGCAAGGCCATCATGGGCGCGCTGAGGCTCTATCTCGACTTCATCAACCTGTTCATGTTCCTGCTGCAGTTCATGGGCGACCGCCGCTAAGGCACGCGTCATGGCCTGACTGGACCATCGAGTTTGGAAAGGGCGGCCCAACGGCCGCCCTTTTCTTTTGCGCCGGCCTTTGCTGTTATCGAAGGCAAATGAAAGGCCTGCGTAAAGAATGAGCAATATTGCGATCCGGCCGGCGACCTCGGCCGACCTCGACACCATCACCGAAATCTATGCCGACGCGGTGACGAACGGCACGGCGAGCTACGAACTGGAGCCGCCCGGCCGCGCCGAAATGGGCAAGCGATTCGACGCGCTGACGGCTGGCGGCTTCCCTTATCTGGTGGCGGAAAGGGACGGCGCGGTGCTTGGCTATGCCTATGCCGGCGCCTTCCGGCCGCGCCCGGCCTATCGCTTCGTCGTCGAGGATTCGGTCTATGTCGCGCCTGACGCCAAGGGCCAGGGTGTCGGCCTCAGACTGATGCAAAGCCTGATCGCGGCGGTGGAGGCGGCGGGCTTCCGCCAGATCATCGCGGTCATCGGCGACGGCCGTCCCGACAGCGCCTCGGTCAAGCTGCATGAAAGGCTCGGCTTCCGCCATTCGGGTCGCCTCGAGGGCTCCGGCTACAAGCACGGCCGCTGGCTCGACACGGTGTTCATGCAACTGCCGCTGAATGGCGGCGCATCGCTCCCGCCGGATCCGGGCTCGCTGCCGGAGCGGAGATTTCGCGAGGGCAGGGGGAACTGAGGAATTGGGGAACTGGAGAACAAAAGAAGGTGGCAGTTACATCAGTCGCCGAATCTGTTTCTCCTCAATTCCTCAATTCCTCAATTCCTCAATTCCTCAATTCCTCAATTCCTCAATTCCTCAATTCCTCAATTCCTCAATTCCCCAATTCCCCAATTCCCGCCTCAGGCCTCTACAACCTTCAGCTTGCTGTCGAAGACGCCAAGCACGCGGCCAAGTTCCTGGCCACGCTTGAGGATGCGGCCGCCGGCGGCGATGACGGCGAAGGCGCCCTGCTTGCGCGCCAGTTTCGGGTCCTTGACGATCTGGAAAAGCGGCACTTCGCTGGCGCGGCGGAAGACGGAAAACACGGCGCGGTCCGTGAGATGGTCGATGGCGTAGTCGCGCCATTCATTGGCGGCGACCATGCGTCCGTAGAGCCTTAGGATCTGGTCGAGTTCACGGCGCTCGAAGCGCACCGGCTGGTCGAGGCGCTCGCGTCGCGCCTCGTGCAGCGGGATCAATATTGCGGATGCGTCCCCATCCCCCATCCCGCCGCTGTCATCGGTCATGCCTCGATCCTTCGAAAATGAATCTTTGCCAACCAAAGTTGGCCCCTTCGCCATCGAATTGCAAGAGCCGGCGAAGCAGCGCCAGCGACGCGCCGTTTCGGTCACGTCCAGTCACATTTGCGAACCGCATGTTGGAATTGGTGATGCTTCGCCACATTTCTGCCTTTTTTTATCCGCGCTCATGCCCCAATGTCCGACGAATTTACCGGCGTTGCCTGAGACGGTTCGGTCCGGCACCGGCTCGTAAACCCCAAGCCCCCCGCCCACGGGTCTGCGTCGGATCGAACCAACCTCGGTTTTTCCTTGGAAAAACCGGGTGCGACGATCCCAAAACCTAAATGACCGACGTCAGAAGCAAGCTGACGTCGGTTTTTTCATGCCCGCATCGCCGCGACGGCGGCTTTCCCTCGACCGAGAGCTTGTTTGCGAACCCACGTCATGATTGGCGCGACCGCAGCCTCGAATCCTGTCACGCTCACCTGAACCATTCGAGAGCATCCCCATGCAAGCCAAGCACAATGGCGACGTGTCGTTCTGGTATGCCGATATAGGCGGCGTGCCGGCTTATCGCCCTGCGCTGCCCGGCGACATCGAGGCCGATGTCTGCATCGTCGGCGCCGGCTACACCGGCTTGTGGACGGCCTACTACCTGAAGAAGGCGCAGCCCTCGCTGCGCATCGCCATCGTCGAGAAGGAGTTCGCCGGCTTCGGCGCCTCGGGCCGCAATGGCGGCTGGCTGTCGGGCGGGTTCAGCTGGTCGCGCGAGAAATATGCGGCGTCCTCGTCGCGGGGCGCTGTCATCGACATGCAGCGCGCCATGTTCGGCACCGTCGACGAAGTGATCTCGGTGACGCAGGCCGAGGATATCGATGCCGATATCCGCCGCGTCGACAACATCACCGTGGCCACCAACACCGCGCAGCTGCAGCGCGCCAGGGCGGAATACGATGAGCTCCTGCACTGGGACATGCCACCGGAGAGGCTGGCCTTTCTCGACGCGCGGGAGGCACGCGAGCGCATCGCCATCGACAAGGTGCTGGGCGGCTTCGTCGTCCGCAACGTCGCCCGCGTGCAACCGGCCAAGCTGGTGCAAGGCCTGGCGGCGGCGGTCGCGCGATCAGGCGTCCCGACCTATGAGCAGACGCAGGTTCTGGCGATCGAAAAAGGCAAGGTGACCACCGATCGCGGCATCGTGCGCGCCGAAAAGATCGTGCGTGCCACCGAAGGATTCACGGCCGGGATTCCCGGCCTCAAGCGCCTCTGGCTGCCGTTGAACAGCGCCATCGTGGTGACCGAGCCGCTGCCGCAGAAGCTGTGGGACACGATCGGCTGGAGCGGCTACGAGGTGCTGGGCGATGCCGCGCACACCTATTGCTACGCGCAGCGCACGCGCGAGGGCCGGATCGCCATGGGCGGCCGTGGCGTGCCCTACCGTTTCGGCTCGCGCACGGATGTGCGCGGCCAGACCCAGCAGGCGACCATCGACCAGTTGCACGAGATGCTGACCAGGCTGTTGCCGCAGACCAAGGGCGTGCGCCTCGACCACGCCTGGTGCGGTACACTCGGCGTGCCGCGCGACTGGTGCACCACCTGCGGCTTCGATCGGGAGACCGGCATCGGCTGGGCCGGCGGCTATGTCGGGCTCGGCGTTTCGAGCTCGAACCTGTCGGGCCGCACCTTGCGCGACCTCGTGCTCGGCCACGATACCGAATTGACCGGGCTGCCCTGGGTCAACCGCACGGTCAAGAAATGGGAGCCGGAACCGCTGCGCTGGCTCGGCGTCCACTCCATGTACCAGCTCTATCGCATCGCGGACCAACGTGAAGCAAACGGCCTCGGGCGGACGTCCCGCCTCGCGGCCTTCGCCGACCGGCTGACCGGGCACTAGACTCTTGTTTTGACGCAATTCCCAAGGGAAAGCGCCACGCGCTTTTCCCGGGAAGCCGCCTTCCACTTTCCTGGAATTGCTCGCGAAATCAGGGCTTGTGGATGAAGGCGGCGCCGAGAATGGGGCCGGGCATGCCGTCCTTGCCGGCCGATTGCAAGAGCACGGCGCAGCCGCCCTTCTTGACGATCTCACTTATCGGCAATTCATAGCGCTGCGCCTTGCCGTGCCACATGCCCGCGGTCTGGATGCCGGTGACCGCGTTCCAATAGGTCATCTTGCGGCCGGAGTTCTCGCCCTGGGCGATGTTGATCGTTTGCGGCGGCTCGAAATAGACGATGACGACATGGGCATCGCTGGGGCCGGTGCCGGCATCGCCGGCATCGATGATCACGCGGTCGCTGGTCCGGCTGACCTTGATGGCGACGCGCATGCCTTCGCCGGACCTGGCCATGCGGGCGAGCGCGCCGTCGACCTCGGTGCGATTGGCGCCGTTGACATGGATGCGGCCATTGAGCACCGCCTGCGGCGTATAGACGGAGCGGCTGCCGAAGGCGCGCATGTAGTCGTATTGCCGCTCGGTGTTCTCCTTGCGGCTCAGGGTGTCTTTCCAGCCGAGATAGTCCCAATAGTCGACGTGATAGGCGAGCGCGACAATGTCGTCCTTGGTGGCGAGTTCGGCGAAGAAGGCATCGGCCGGGGGGCAGGAACTGCAGCCCTGGCTGGTGAACAGCTCGACCACGCCGAGCGGCCTGTCGGCCTGGGGTTCCGCATGCATTTTCTCGGATTCGCTGGCATGGCCAGCACCGGCAAACGCCGAGAAGGCCAGCGCAAAGGCTGCCAGCCACAGGAATCTTCGCGAGGCCATGACCATTCCAATTCCCGCCGGTGATGCCGGCTTTGTTCTGATTTGCTGAAATATGTGGCAGAAGCCGAAGTCAACGGGAAGTCACGTTGCGGTGAAATTTTGCCATTGCAGCCGCAGGTAAGGTCGCAATAGGAGTGGGCACTGCATTTCACTACGCGGTTCGATTCGGGCTGGGATCATCACCATGTGGCAAACTCTCCTGACCCCTGTCGATCTCTATTGCGAGCGGACCGGTTCTGGACTTTGGGCCGAGCCGACGAATGCTTTGACCAACGTCGCCTTCATTGCGGCAGGATTATGGGGTGTGCTCGAAGTGCGGCGGCACAAAACCGGCACCTTCGCGCGAGTGCTGGCCTGGTGGGTGGTGGCGATCGGCATCGGCTCGACGATCTTCCATACCTTTGCCACCAGGGGCACGATCTGGGCCGATATCCTGCCGATCGCAGGCTTTACCCTGGCCTATACGCTGTTCAACCTGCGCCGTTTCCTCGGCATGGAATGGGGCAAAGCGATCGCTGTCTTCGTCGTCTTCTACGCGGTTGCCGGGCTGATCACCTTCGCCGTGCCGGACTGGCTGCGGCAGGCATCGAACGGCACGACGGGCTATCTGCCGCCGTTCCTGGCGCTCGCCTTCTTCGGCGTCTGGGTGACGGTGAGCGGCAACCGCGCAGGCTGGTACAATCTGGCCGGTTCGGCGATCTTCGTGGTGTCCGTCATCTGCCGCATGATCGACCCGATGGTCTGCGGCAGCTTTCCGCTCGGCACGCATTTCCTGTGGCACATCCTGAACGGGCTGATGCTCGGCGTGCTGCTGGCGGCGGCGGCGCGGTTCGGGGCGCCGAAGCAAGGGCAGTAGGCAGTAGGCAGTAGGCAGTAGGCAGTAGGTGTTCTATTCCCTACTGCCTACTGCCTACTGCCTACTGCCCTACTGCCTTGCCGCTACGCGGCCAGATCGCGCAGCACGTATTGCAGGATGCCGCCGTTCTTGAAGTAGTCGAGCTCGTCCAGCGTATCGATGCGGCAGATGATCGGCACGTTCTTCACCGTGCCGTCGCCATAGGTGATCTTGGCGTTCATCGTCTGGCGCGGCTTGATGGTGCTCAGGCCGTCGATCTCGACCACCTCGTCGCCCTTGAGGTTGAGCGAAGCCCATGAGGTGCCTTCCTCGAAGACAAAGGGGATGACGCCCATGCCGACCAGGTTCGAGCGGTGGATGCGCTCGAAGGACTGGGCGATGACGGCGCGGACGCCAAGCAGGTTCGTTCCCTTGGCCGCCCAGTCACGCGAGGAGCCGTTGCCGTATTCGACGCCGGCGAAGATGACCAGCGGCACGCCTTCCTTCTTGTATTCCATCGCCGCGTCGTAGATCGATTCCTCTTCCTTCGACGGGTAGTGGATGGTGTAGCCGCCCTCGCGGCCGTTCTCGCCCAGCATGTGGTTGCGGATGCGGATGTTGGCGAAGGTGCCGCGCATCATCACTTCATGATTGCCGCGGCGTGTGCCGTACTGGTTGAAGTCGGCGACGCCGACGCCGTGGTCGGTGAGGTATTTGCCGGCAGGCGACGCCGCCTTGATCGAGCCCGCCGGCGAGATGTGGTCGGTGGTGATCTTGTCGCCGAAAAGGCCGAGCACACGGGCGCCCTTGATGTCGCCGATCTTGCCGAAACCGGCGGTCATGCCGGCGAAATAGGGCGGGTTCTGCACATAGGTCGAGTTGTCGTCCCAGGCATAGGTCTGGCCCTCCGGCGCCTTGACGTTCTGCCAGTATTCGTCGCCCTTGAAGACGTCGGCATATTTGCGGGCGAACAGCTCGCGGGTGACGTTCTTCTCGATGAACTCCTGGATCTCGGTCGAGCTCGGCCAGATGTCCTTGAGGTAGACCGGATTGCCGTTCTTGTCCTCGCCGAGCGGCTCGGTGGTCAGGTCCCTGGTGACAGTGCCGGCCAGCGCATGGGCGACGACCAGCGGCGGTGACGCCAAATAGTTCGCCTGCACGTCGGGCGAGACGCGGCCTTCGAAATTGCGGTTGCCGGAGAGCACCGCGGCTGCAATCAAGCCCTTGTCGTTGATGGTCTTGGAGATCGGCGCCGGCAGCGGGCCGGAATTGCCGATGCAGGTGGTGCAGCCGAAGCCGACAAGATTGAAGCCGATCTGGTCGAGCTCCTTCTGCAGGCCGGACTTTTCCAGATATTCGGCGACCACCTGGCTGCCGGGCGCCAGCGAGGTCTTCACCCACGGCTTCTGCTTGAGGCCGAGCCGGTTGGCGTTGCGCGCCAAAAGACCGGCGCCGATCAGCACGCTCGGGTTCGAGGTGTTGGTGCAGGAGGTGATGGCGGCGATGACGACGTCGCCATGGCCGAGATCATGGCCGGTGCCTTCGACGGCATAGCGTTTGGAGATTTCGGCCGCCTTCTTGTATTCGGTCTCCATCGCCTTGGCGAAGCCGGCCGGAATGCCTTCCAGCGCGACGCGGCCTTCGGGGCGCTTGGGGCCGGCCATCGACGGCACGACGCTGCTCAGCTCCAGTTCGAGCAGGTCGGTGAAGACCGGGTCGGTGGAGCCGGCTTCGCGCCACATGCCTTGCGCCTTGGAATAGGCTTCCACCAGCGCGATGCGGCTTTCCTCGCGGCCGGACATTGTCAGATAGCGGATGGTTTCCGAATCGACCGGGAAGAAGCCGCAGGTGGCGCCATATTCGGGCGCCATGTTGCCGATGGTGGCGCGGTCGGCCAGCGTCATGTTGGACAGGCCAGGGCCGAAGAACTCGACGAACTTGCCGACGACGCCCTTCTTGCGCAGCATCTGGGTGACGGTGAGCACCAGGTCGGTGGCGGTGACGCCTTCCTTGAGCTTGCCTGTGAGGCGGAAGCCGATGACTTCAGGGAGCAGCATGGAAACCGGCTGGCCGAGCATGGCGGCCTCGGCCTCGATGCCGCCGACGCCCCAGCCGAGCACACCAAGGCCGTTGATCATGGTGGTGTGCGAATCGGTGCCGACGCAGGTGTCCGGGTAAGCGGTGGTTTCGCCGTCCTCGGTGTTGGTCCACACCACCTGGCCGAGATATTCGAGATTGACCTGGTGGCAGATGCCGGTGCCCGGCGGCACGACGCGGAAGTTGCGGAACGCCTGCTGGCCCCATTTCAGAAACTTGTAGCGCTCCTCGTTGCGCTCGTATTCGAGCTTGACATTCCTGGCGAAAGCCAGCGGCGTGCCGAATTCGTCGACGATGACGGAATGGTCGATGACGAGGTCGACGGGCACCAGCGGGTTGATCTTCTGCGGGTCGCCGCCGAGCGAAGCCATGGCGTCGCGCATGGCGGCCAGATCGACCACGGCGGGAACGCCGGTGAAATCCTGCATCAGCACGCGGGCGGGGCGGTAGGCAATCTCGACGCCGGCCGTGCCCTTGTCGGTCAGCCAGCCGGCGACCGCCTGGATGCTGTCCTTGGTGACGGAACGGCCGTCCTCGTTGCGCAGCAGGTTTTCGAGCAGCACCTTCATCGAATAGGGCAGCTGGGCGATGCCGGTGAGGCCGTTCTTCTCGGCCTCGACGAGGTCGAAATAGACATACTCGGCGCCGCCCGCGGTCAGGGTGCGGCGGCAGTTGAAGCTATCGAGGGATTTTGACACGTGCGATCCGTCCTTGTCTGTTCAGCCTGAAAGGGAACGGACGCCGATGGCATGCAATCACGCGCAAAGGTGCGGGTACGGCCATTTCCGCTGTCCGTTCCCAAGCAACCCGAGCCGTTCAAGGCGGCGCGTGCGCTGGTTCGGCGCAAATTCTGTTCCCGCGCCGACCGCTGGCACGGATGCACCGCATATAGAGAATTTTCTGGAATAGTTCTAGACAGTTGCGGAGCAAATTTGTGCGATGCGGCAGCGCTCGCGAAACATTGATTTCAGGGCAGGCGAGGGATGCGGCTGATCGCCGAAAATCTGGGCGGCGAACGCGGCGGCGAGACGGTGTTTTCCGGCGTCGGTTTTGCGCTCGACCGAGGCCAGGCGCTGGTCGTCACCGGGCCGAACGGATCGGGCAAATCGACCTTGCTCAGGATCGTCGCCGGGCTGTTGCCGGTGGCCGAAGGCCGGTTGCTGCTCGAAGGCGGCGGCGAGGCATTTCCGTCCATTGCCTCGGCCTGTCATTACCTCGGCCACCAGAACGCGATGAAGCCGGCGCTGAGCGTGGCGGAAAACCTGCGCTTCTGGCGCGATTTCAACGGTAGCGGAGACGTCGGCGTCGACGAGGCGCTGGAGACCGTCGGGCTCGGCGGCATCGGCCATCTGCCGTTCGGCTATCTCTCGACAGGACAGAGGCGGCGCGCGGCGATTGCCAAGCTTCTGGTCAGCCAGCGGCCGCTGTGGCTGCTCGATGAGCCGACGGCGGGGCTGGACAAGGCTTCGGAGGCGCGGTTTGCGGGGCTGATGGCGAGGCATTGCGCCGAGGGTGGGATGATTGTCGCGGCGACGCATCTGCCGTTGGGATTGGATGGGGCGAAGACGTTGGTGATGGGGGAAACGGATTGATGATGGTGCGAGGCGCCCCCCTCTGTCCTGCCGGCCATCTCCCCCTCCGGGGGGGAGATTGGCAGTTCATGCGTCTCGCCAGCCCTCCGACGTTGAAGATTGGCGAAAGCCGAGGTGACATCCAATCTCCCCCCTTGAGGGGGAGATGTCCGGCAGGACAGAGGGGGGCGCCTGGGCGCCGACATCTCACATCATGCTAGCCCTCTTCCTCCGCGACATCCGCCTCAACATCCGCGCCGGCGGCGGCGCTTTGACCGGTGTCATCTTCTTCCTGGCCGTCATCGCCACCATTCCGTTCGGCGTCGGGCCCGACCTCAGGCTGCTGGCCCGCATCGGCCCGGCGATATTGTGGATCGGCGCGCTGCTGTCCTGCCTGCTTGGGCTCGACCGGCTGTTCCAGGCCGATCGCGAGGATGGCTCGCTCGATCTCCTGGTGCTCGGCAACGACCGGCACATGCTGGCGCTGACGGTGCTGGTGAAATGCCTGGCGCATTGGGCTGGCAGCGTGCTGCCGCTGGTGGTCGCGGCTCCTTTGCTCGGGCTGTTCATGAATATGGAGCCGCTGGCGATAGGCGCCACGGCGCTGACGCTGCTGGTCGGCACGCCGGCGATCACCTTCATCGGTGCCGCCGGGGCGGCGGTGGCGGTGGCGCTGCCGCGCGGTGGGCTCTTGATCTCGGTGCTGGTGCTGCCGCTGACCATACCGGTGCTGATCTTCGGCGTTTCGGCGAGCTATGGCGCCACCGCCAATCCCGATCCTTTCCTGCAGCCTTTCCTCATTCTTGCCGCGCTGACACTGTTTCTTGCCGTGCTGGGGCCGGTGTCGGCGGCGCTGGCCTTGCGCCACGGTACGGATTGATGCGGCAGTACAAGACTGAAGACCATGGGCCTGAGGACTGCGGCGCGGCGCCCGATTGCGAAGCCGCCGATGCGCGGTTAAGGGAAAGCATGACCGAACGACGGTTGGAAAGAGACGCTGGAATGGAGCGGACCGCATGAGTGCGCATGCGCTCTATGTCACCGCGGCCTATGCCATCACCGCGTTGGTCCTGGCCGGGCTGATCGGCTGGATCCTGCTCGACCAGCGGGCGCGCAAGCGCGAACTCGCCGAACTCGAAGCGGCCGGCGTGAAGCGCCGTTCCGATAGGGCTGGGACAGCAAAGCCGTGAGTAGCGAAACCGAAACACCGTCACGCGGCCGGCGCCTGTTCGTGCTCTTGCCGCTGCTGGTCTTCCTCGGCCTGGCAGGACTGTTCCTGTCGCAGCTATTGTCGGGGCGCGATATTTCGGAAGTGCCGTCGGCGCTGATCGGCCTGCCGGCGCCGCAGACCAACCTGCCGGCGCTGGAAGGATCGAACCTGCCGGGGCTCGATTCCAAAAACTTCGTCGGCAAGGTCACCCTGGTCAACGTCTTTGCGTCGTGGTGCGCGCCATGCCGCGAAGAGCACCCGGTGCTCCTGGCGCTGTCGCAGGACAAGCGGTTCGTGATGGCGGCGCTGAACTACAAGGACCGGCCGGAAAACGCCCGCCGGTTCCTCGGCGATCTCGGCAATCCGTTCCAGGCCATCGGTGTCGACGAAGCCGGCCGCGCGGCGATCGACTGGGGTGTCTATGGCGTGCCGGAAACCTTCGTCATCGGCAAGGACGGCAAGATTGCCTACAAGCATGTCGGCCCGCTGACGGCGGAGACGGCAAGGGATTTGTTGCTGCCACAGATCGACAAGGTATTGGCGGCGCCGAACTGACGGTGCTCTTTCGCCTTCCATGCCGTGATGTTGATGGCAGGCAAGGCGGAGCCAGAATTGGGGACTCTCACCGTGGATAGAACCGCTATTCCGAGCCGCTGCATTCTTCGCTTGAAGTCGCGGCATGGATCCTCGGGTCAAGCCCGAGGATGACGAATGTGGCTCAGCCGTAGATCTGCTTGTGGATCTGGTAGAGCATTTCCGAGCGATCGGCGCGCATGTCGGCGAGGTCGCGGCTGGAAAAGCTGTCGATTTCGGCGACGAGGCGGTTGTAGTGCTTGCGCTTGGCGATGCTGGTGCGAGCGCGGGTCATGAGATCGTTGAAGATCATAGCAAGGGTCCTTCTGTGCCGCATTCTGGCGGCGGGTTCTTCCTCCCTTGGCAGTACGGAACATGACATAGTATTGGTGCGTTGCAAAAAGAAGATGTTGCAATGCACCATTGCGCGCAGCGCATAGCCGGTTAATCGGGTCCTAAAGTGCGCCGCGGTTGAACGGCGGGCAGCCGAGCCAGGTCGACCGGGCGCTTCCTCTCCGTTTTGTCATACAAATTGCAGGCGTCCTGTCTTGCCATATCGATCGCGGGCTGGCTTGATCCGGCGTCACGTGAGACCGGGAGGAAATGCATGGCGGCCGCAGACTATTACGAAATTCTCGATCCGCGCTTCGCGCGCCTGTTCAACGGCAACGCGCAGGTGGAAAAGCTGTTCACCGGATGCCGCTGGGCGGAAGGGCCGGCCTGGTTCGCCGCCGGCCGTTATGTCGTCTGGTCCGACATTCCGAACAACCGCATGCTGCGCTACGACGAGACGGACGGCAGCGTCAGCGTCTTTCGGCAGCCATCGGGCAATTCCAACGGCAACACCGTCGACCGGCAGGGCCGGCTGGTGACATGCGAGCACTCCGGCCGCCGCGTCAGCCGTACCGAGCATGACGGCTCGGTCACCACGATTGCCGCCAAATGGAAGGGCAAGCGGCTGAACTCGCCCAATGACGCGGTGGTGAAGTCCGACGGTTCGATCTGGTTCACCGATCCGACCTACGGCATCGACACCGACTATGAGGGCGACAAGGCCGAGAGCGAGATCGGTGCTTGCCACGTCTACCGGGTCGATCCCGATACCGGCGAGATCGAGGCCGTCATCACCGATATGGTCAGACCCAATGGGCTCGCCTTTTCGCTGGACGAGAGCTTGCTCTATGTCGTCGACACCGGTCGCACGCATGGCGCCGAGAACCCGGCGCATATGCGGGTCTTCAATGTCGGCAAGCACGGCAAGAAGGTGTCGGGCGGCAAGGTCTTCGCCGATTGCACGGCCGGCCTGTTCGACGGCTTCCGGCTCGACGCGGACGGGCGCATCTGGACCAGCGCCGCCGACGGCATCCATTGCTACGATCCGGACGGTACGCTGATCGGCAAGGTCAAGGTGCCGGAGGTGACCGCCAATTGCGTGTTCGGCGGCAACAAGCTGAACTGTCTCTACATCGCCGGCACCACCTCGCTCTACATGGTGCGGCTGATGGTGAACGGAGCCAAGACTTTTTGAGTGAGACCGTTTGGAAATTCTACTCTGACGGCCATCTAAAGGCGTTTTCTGCGCTTCCGGTGCTCACGTACCCAAAAGTACGCTCCGCTCCGGTTCTCGAAACCACCATCATATGACTCGCCAGAGCGAATTTCGAAACGGTCTCTCAACGGCGTTAGCCATTTGAAGGGGAGGACGTCATGCCATTCGTCAACATCCGCATCGTCAAGGAAGTGATCGCCGCCGATCCGGCAGGCAAGAAGGCTGACATCGCCAAGAAAGTCACCGCGGCCATCATGGACGCCACCGGGCTCGGCAATGACGATGTCTGGGTGGTCTTCGAAGAGGTCAACGCCCGCGATTGGTATGTCGGCAAAACCGATGTCGAGACGTTGCGGAAGGGGTAGGTCTTCCCTTCTCCCCTTGTGGGAGAAGGTGGATCGGCGCGTCAGCGCCGAGACGGTTGAGGGGTGGGTGACGGAATGCCGTCGGCGCCAAGCTGGAACACCCCTCATCCGACCTCACTTCGTGAGGCCACCTTCTCCCGCAAGGGGAGAAGGAAGAGCGGGCGCCATTCAACGTGCGCGGATAAAGCCCGCGAAAGCCTTGAGCGCGTCGCGCATCGCTGTCACATTCGCCGGCTCAGCCAAAATAGCCTCTACCTGCGGCGGCTTCTTCCCCAGCAGCGCAATCTCCAGCACCGCGTCCTCATAAAGCGCGAACGACATGGTGCGCATGATTTCGGCCAAAGCGGCGCGGGCATACAACGAGCGCGGCGAGGCGTGCGCCAGCATAGCTGGCTTGGCGACGGCCGCGTCGCGCGACACCAGCCAGTCGAGCGCGTTCTTCAGCCCGCCCGGCACGCCATGGGCATATTCGGGACAGGAGACGATAATGCCGTCGGCGGCGGTGACGGCATCGATCAGATCGGAGGCTGCGTGCGGTGTCCGCTCGCCTTCATCGTCGGGATTGAAGATCGGCAGGCGGCCGAGCCCGTCATAGACGGTGACGCGGCATCCGGCCGGCGCGTTGCGCGCCAATGCTTCGACCAAGGCCGAATTGGTGGAGGCGGCCCGCAGACTGCCGGAGATGGCGAGGATGTTCAGCACAGTCGGTGAGGCCAGTTCGGACGAATCGTGTCCGGAAAAGCCTACCACATGGTCTGCTTGTATTCGTCGTCCAGCCAGCGGTCGGTCGCCTCGGCCGAATCGGCCAGCGCCAACTGGTCGCGCAGGATCTGGCCGAGCGTCGGCAGCGTCGCGCGGTCGTACCAGGTCTCCGGCTTCCACAGGTCGGAGCGCATGAAGGCCTTGGCGCAATGCATGTAGGTAGCCTTGACGGTGACGACGATGACGCTTTGCGGCTCCTTGCCGTCGACGGCAAGGCGCTCGCGCAAACCCGCGTCGACGGTGATGCGGGCATCGCCATTGACGCGTAGCGTCTCGTTCATGCCGGGGATGAGGAAAAGCAGCCCGACCGAGGGATTGCGCAGGATGTTTTCCAGCGTGTCCAGCCGGTTGTTGCCGGGCCGGTCTGGAATGGCGATGGTCCTGTCGTCGAGAACGACGGCGAAGCCCGGTTTGTCGCCCTTCGGCGTTACGTCGGAATTGCCTTCGCCGTCGGAGGAGCCGATCAGCACGAACGGGCTCTTGCCGATGAAGGAACGGCAATGGCCATCGAGCGCCTTCAATTCCTTGCGAATCGAACCATCGGTCGGCCGCGGCGTCTTGTAGATCGTCCGCAACTCCTCGCGCGTGGTGACGAATTCCATGACCCTCTCTCCCATTTGGTTCTTGAGGCAATTCACTAGGGAAGGCGTTACGCGCTTTTCCTGGAATTGCTCTACTTGCCGGCCTTTTCTTCCCCGCCGGCCTTGTCGTCCAGCGAATGGCGCAGGATCAGCGGCATTTGGCTGAAGGTGAACAGAAGCGTGATCGGCATGATGCCCCAGACCTTGAAGGTAACCCAGGCATCGGTGGAAAAATTGCGCCACACCACTTCGTTGACGATGGCCAGGAACAGGAAGAACAGGCCCCAGCGGAAAGTGAGCTTGCGCCAGCCTTCGGCGTCGAGCTTAAAGGCGGATTCGAAGACATAGCCGAGCAGCGACCGGCCGAAGAACAGGCCGCCGAGCAGCACGCCGCCGAACAGCGTGTTGACGATGGTCGGCTTCATCTTGATGAAGATGTCGTCCTGCAGATAGAGCGTCAGCGCACCGAAGATGAAGACGACGACGCCGGACACCAACGGCATGATCGGCAAGCTGCGAATAAGCAGCCAGGACACGACCAGCGCGATGGCTGTGGCGGCCATGAACAGGCCGGTGGCGACGAAGATCGGGCCGCCGAACTCGGCCAGCACCGGGAATTTCTCCACCAGCCATGGGCCGCGCGCATTGGCGAAGAAGAAGACCAGCAAGGGACCCAGCTCCAGCACCAGCTTGAGCAGCGGATTGACGCCTTCCTTCTTCTCTTTCTGCGGGTCGGACGGGTCGCGTTCGAGAATGGGTGGGTTCATGATCTTCCTTCTTACGCACGATCCCGTTCAAAAATTTTCGGGATCATGCCGCTACGCAACTCCAGCGATCGCCCTGGCGAATTCGCTTGCCGAGAAAGGTTCGAGGTCGTCGACCTGTTCGCCGACGCCGATGAAATAGACCGGCAATTTGTGCTTTGCCGCGATCGCCACCAGAATACCGCCGCGCGCCGTGCCGTCCAGCTTGGTCATCACCAGGCCGTTGACGCCGGCGACATTGCGGAAGATCTCGACCTGGTTGAGCGCGTTCTGGCCGGTGGTGGCGTCGACAGTCTGCAGCACGGTGTGCGGCGCTTCCGGGTCGAGCTTGCCGAGCACGCGGACGATCTTTTCCAGTTCCGCCATCAGCTCGGTCTTGTTCTGCAGGCGGCCGGCGGTGTCGATGATCAGCACGTCGGAGCCGGCTTCCTTCGCTCGTTCGAAAGCATCGTAGGCGAGGCCGGCGGCATCGGCACCGAGCTTGGAGGCGATGACCGGCGAGTTCGTGCGCTCGCCCCAGATCTTGAGCTGTTCGATCGCGGCAGCGCGGAAAGTGTCGCCGGCGGCGAGCATAACCGACAGGCCGCCATCGGTCAGTTTTGCCGCGAGCTTGCCGATGGTCGTGGTCTTGCCGGTGCCATTGACGCCGACCACCAGGATGACATGCGGCTTGTGCGAGAGGTCGAGCTCCAACGGCATGGCGACGTGGGTCAGCACCTTCTCCACCTCGGCCGCCATGATGGCGCGCACTTCGGTGTCGGAGACGTCCTTGCCGTAGCGGCTGGAGGCTAGAGCATCGGTGACGCGCAAGGCTGTCTCCATGCCGAGATCGGCGCGGATCAGTACGTCTTCGAGGTCCTGCAGCGTGTCCTCGTCCAGCTTGCGCTTGGTGAAGACGCCGGCGATGTTGCCGGTGAGTTCGCGCGAGGAGCGGGCGAGCCCGTCGCGCATGCGCTGGAACCAGGAGCGCCTCGGTGCCGGCTCCGGCGCCTTCGCCGATTCGGCCTTCTGCTCGACCTTCTTGGTGACGGTCACCTTGCCAGGAGCGGGTTTGGGCTCCGGCGCCGGCGGTGGCGGAACAGGCGCTGGTTTTACCTCCCCCTCGATGGGGGAGGTCCCAAGCGAAGCTTGGGGGTGGGGGTGACTGGCGTCGGCGTCGGCGCTATCACCCCACCCCGCCGCTTCGCGTCGACCCTCCCCATCGAGGGGAGGGTGGGGCGCTGGTGCTTCTTCCTTCTCCCCGTCCCTATACGGGGAGAAGGTGCCGGCAGGCGGATGAGGGGCGGCGCTGGCCTTTGAAGTCGGCTGTGCGGAAGGCGCGGCCGGCGGCACCTCGACAGGTGCGGGCTGTTCGGCTGGGACCTCGGCAGGCGGGACCGGCACTTCGACGGGCGCTTGTTCCGGCGGTCCCTCCGGGCGCGACGGAACAATTTCCGGCTCGGCCGGCGCGGGAGCAGGAACTTCTTGCGGCTGAGGCTCGGGAACGGGCTCCGGAGCCGCCGGGGGTACCGGAATTTCCTCTGGCGCCGGTGGCTCCGGGGTCTCTGGCGCGGGTGCCGGCTCCTCGTCCGGCTCCGGTCCGGGCAGCGGTTCCGGCTCGGATGGAACCGTCGGCTCGGGCGCAGGCGGGATGGTGGGCGCCGGCTCGGGTGCTGGTTCTTCGGGTGCCGGCTGAGGCGCGGGCTTTACCTCCCCCTCGAGGGGGGAGGTCCCGAGCGCAGCTCGGGGGTGGGGGTGACTGGCGCTGGCGTCGGCGCTGTCACCCCGCCCCGCCGCTTCGCGTCGACCCTCCCCCTCGGGGGGAGGGTGGGGCGCAGGCTCGGCCGCCGGCTTCAGCGCGTCCAGCGCATCCCATTTGATCGGCGGGAGGGGGGCGGTCTCGTCGATCCGCTCCTCGACAATTTCTTTCTTGCCGAACGAAAATATCTTCTTGAAAAAACCAGCCATGCTTTGCGTTTCTCAGGCGGCGCAAGCGGCAAGCGGGGCCGCGATCAGCCGGGCGCCATCGTGGTCAGTAATTGTCGCTTCGACGATCTCGCCCGGCGCGCCGGTGCCCAATGCGGCAAGCGTGAAGCCTTCGGTGCGGCCAAGCCCGTCACGCTCGATCAGGATCGACTGGCGCGTGCCGGGAAGTGACGACAGGTGACGCCGATAGGCGGCTTCACCGGCTGCACGCAGCCGGGCGGCGCGCTGCTTGACCACCTCGCGGCGCAGCTGCGGCATGCGTGCCGCGGGCGTGCCTTCGCGCGGGCTGAACGGAAAGACGTGGAGATGGGTCAGGCCGCACTCCGCGACGATATTGATCGAGTTCTCGAACATGTCGTCGGTCTCGGTCGGGAAGCCGGCGATGATGTCGGCGCCGAAGACGATTGCAGGGCGCAGCTTGCGCACATCCTCGCAGAAGCGGATCGACTGGTCGCGCAGATGGCGGCGCTTCATGCGCTTCAGGATCATGTCGTCGCCCGACTGCAGCGAGAGGTGCAGATGCGGCATTAGCCTGGGCTCGTTGGCGATGGCGTCGAGCAGTTCGTCATCGGCCTCGATCGAATCGATCGACGACAGCCGCAGGCGCTTCACGTCCGGCACCTGCCGGAGGATCGTCTTCACAAGCTTGCCGAGCTTGGGCGCGCCCGGCAGGTCGGCGCCGAAAGACGTCATGTCGACGCCGGTCAGCACGATCTCGGCATAACCATTGCCGGCGAGACGCTTGACCTGCTCGACCACGGCGCCCATCGGCACCGAGCGCGAATTGCCGCGGCCGTAAGGGATGATGCAGAAGGTGCAGCGATGGTCGCAGCCGTTCTGCACCTGGACGAAGGCACGCGCCCGGCCCTCGATGGCGTCGACCATATGGCCGGCGGTTTCGCGCACCGAGAAGATGTCGTTGACGCGGGCCTTCTCGGTGTCATTGACGCCGAAATCCGGCAGCGCGCGATAGGAATGCGCCCGCAACTTCTCCTCATTGCCAAGCACGAGATCGACCTCGTCCATTGCGGCGAATTTTTCAGGCTCGGTTTGCGCGGCGCAGCCGGTGACGATGATGCGCGCCTGCGGGTTGTCGCGGCGCGCCTTGCGGATCGCCTGCCTGGCCTGGCGCACGGCCTCGCCGGTGACGGCGCAGGTGTTGAAGATCACGGCACCGCCGGCCAGCGCGCCGAGACCCGCCGTTTCGGCCTCGCGCCGCATCACCTCGGATTCATAGGTGTTCAGCCGGCAGCCGAAGGTCACCACGTCGATGCGGCTAGGGGCCTCGGAAAGGGAGCCATCGACGTTCGGGCTCTTGGACAGAGCAACCGACATCAGGCCGCGCTTTCGGTGTCGCGGGCCCAGGCGCCGGTCGAGGGATCGAAGCTGCCGGAAAATTCCCATTCGGCGGCACCCGTCAGGATGACGTGGTCATCGTCGCGCCATTCGACATGCAGCGTGCCGCCGCCGGGGGTCAGCAGGCTGACGCTGCGCCCGGTCCGCCTGGTGCGGGCCGCTGCCACCACGGCGGCGCAGGAGGCGGTGCCGCAGGCCTTGGTCAGGCCGGCGCCGCGTTCCCAGGTGCGGATGATCATGCTCTCGGGCGACGTGACCTGCGCGATCGTGATGTTGGCGCGTTCGGGGAAGATCGGGTGGTTTTCGAGCAGCGGACCGAAACGGTCGAGCTCGTAGGACCAGACGTCGCGGTCGACCCAGAAGATGGCGTGCGGGTTGCCCATCGAGACGGCGGAGGGGGAATGCAGCACCGGCGCGTCGATCGGGCCGATCTGCAATTCGATCATGCGGGTGTCGCGGAATTCTTCGGCCAGCGGAATGTCCTGCCAGCCGAAACGCGGCATGCCCATGTCGACCGAGATCGAGCCGTCGGCATGTTCACTGGCGTTGAGGATGCCGGCGACGGTCTCGAAGGTGAAGCTCTTTTGGCCAGTCTCCGCGGCGAGCGCCTGGACGACGCAGCGCATGCCGTTGCCGCAGGCCTGTGCACCGGTGCCGTCGGAATTCAGGATGTCGATGAAAAAGGCGGTGCCCGGCGTCCTTGCGTCATGGATCGCCATGATCTGGTCGAAGCCGGTCGCGGCATCGGCGTTGAGCGTGATCGCCGCGGCCGCCGTCACCCGATCGGCGCGACCGCGCATGTCGGCGACGATAATCTCGTTGCCGATGCCGTTCATCTTGGCGAAAGGGGTCGTGCTTGCCATCGCTCCGAAAAGTTCCGTGTCCGTTTGGCGCTATATGGCGGAAACGGGCGGGAATTACCAGTGCGCAGCCGCTTTACGTCACCGCGAAGACCCCAAACAAGATCAGCAGGAAGATGATGAGCACGATACCGATAAGGATGCGCGCGCCAGTGGCTGCGGCCCCGGCCAACGCCGGCATGCCGAGCAGGCTGGCGGCGGCGGCGATGATCAGGAGAATGATGATCCATCTGAGCATGGAAATGCCTCTCGAGCCGACAGATTTTGTAACTGCATGAAAACGCTGCTGTCGTGCTTGGGTTCCGTCGCTCGCGAGGGAATGTCAGCGGCGAAACCTAGCCGGCGATCTCGATGTCGGTGCTGAACGGCCCCGTCTTGCTCGAATTCTCGTCGTGCATGAGGAAGTCGCAGCGGTATTTGCCGGGCGGCAAGCCATCGAGGGACAGGTCCAGCTTGAAGAACAGTTCGCGGTTGCGCGAGCGCGAGGCGACCTGGACGCGGCTGATCTTCTCCATCTTGCCGAGTTCCTCGCCGGAGGCTGAAACCACGGTCAGGTCAACCGAAAGCGAGATCTGCTTGTTGCCGAGCCCGTCGGAGCCGTAGCCGTAGCCGACCGGCTCCATGTAGAGCACGATCTTCTCGCCGGGTTTATAGATGTGGTTCGCGCGCTCGGTGTAGATGCCGAAGCCCGCCGCGGTGTCGACGTGCTTGACGTTGAGGACGGCGAGCGGCATCGCCTCCCACAGCGCGTCCTCGGCACCGCGGAACTTTTCCAGCGCGCCGGCGGAATCACCGGACTGGAGCAGCTTTTCGGCTTCGGCGGCACGGTCGCCGATCTCACCGGCAAAGGCCGTCGAGGTGGAGATTGCGGCGGCGACGAGGGCTGCCAGGACTGTTTTCATGAGGCGCGACTCCGTTCCTCGAGACATGATGACATCATGGTGGGCGAAAACCGCCGTGAGGTAAACGCCAATCCAGGCAGATACCGAGCCTCAGGGCACGTCCCAGACTTCACCGGGCCGCAAGGCGCGAAAGCGCTCCGGCGACAGCTGCTCGGCCGCAAGCGCCTCGGCCAGTTTCCGGACCGGCTCGTCGATCGGCTCATCGGTGAGCTGGAACGTGCCCCAGTGGCAGCCGGCGGCGAAAGCCGCATTGCACAGTTTCATGCCCTGCACCGCTTCCTCCGGGTTCTGGTGCTGGGATGCCATGAACCAGCGTGGTTCGTAGGCGCCGATCGGCAGGATGGCGAAGCGGAAGCCACCATGCTTCCCAGCCATCAGCCGGTAGTTGATGCCATCGTGGAAGCCGGTGTCGCCGGCGAAGTAGGTCTTGCCGCCCGGTGTCTCCACAACGAAGCCGGCCCACAGCGCCATGCGCCGGTCGCGGGCGCCGCGCGCCGACCAGTGATGCGCCGGCTCGACATGAATGAAGGCGCCATTGCCGAGCTCGATCCTGTCGCCCCAGTCATGCGCCGCCAGCCGCATGCCGGGAACCGCCTGGCCAATCAGCATGTCATTGCCGAGCGGAGTGATCAGCAGCGGGTCATGGCTGGCTTTCAACTGCCTGAGCGTGGCGAGGTCGAGATGGTCGTAATGGTTGTGGCTGACCAGCACGAGGTCGATCGGCGGCAGGTCGGCAAAGGCGATCCCCGGCGGATTGATACGCTTTGGGCCGGCAAAGGAAAACGGCGATGCGCGCGGCGACCAGACCGGATCGGTGAGGATGTTCAGGCCGGCCGTCTGGACCAGCAAGGTCGAATGGCCGACCATGGTCACGGTCAGACCGGAGCCGTTTACTCGCCCCGCCGGCCTCGCCTGCGGCAGGGGGCTCGGATCGGTGGCCGGCCATTTGGCGCGTTGGCCGCTGAACTGCCATTTCAGCAGATCGGCGAAACGGCCGGGCAACTGGCCGCCGGGATTGAAGAACAGGCTGCCGTCGAAATGATCGCTGGGCGGGCCGCTGTAATAGCGGTTGGCGACTTTCGGTCTCGCGGCCAAATTCTTGCGCTCCGGCAGGGTTGGATTTCTAGACATAAGCGCTGCCTTGGCTGGCGCAAGCATTTGGCGAGCGAATGCCAAGGGTGAGGCAGCCGGTTCGACTAGGATCGCCCCGGTTCGAGTGGGATCGCCAAGGATTGGGAGCGAGGACAACGCCATGGCCATGAAGCGGACGAAGACGCCATGGATGAAGGCCGAGGATTTCGGCCGCTCGCTGGCGCGCGGCATCGGCGTCAACCTGCTGGTAAGCGACATGGCGGCGATGGAGGCCTTCTGCCGGGACGTGCTCGGCGCCCATATGATCTATGCCGACGAAGATTTCGCGGCGATCGAGCTTCTGGGATCGGTGTTCATGCTGCACGCCGACCACTCCTATCTCGACAATCCGATGACCGGGGTCGTCGCCGGCATCGAGACGCGCGGCGCCGGCATCGAACTGCGTCTCTATGGCGCGGATCCTGATGCGGTCGAGGCGGCGGCACTGGAACATGGCCACATCGTGCTGGCCGGCTCGATCGACAAGCCGCATGGCTTGCGCGAATGCCATATCGTCGGGCCGGACGGATATGTGTTCGTGCCGAGCGCGCGTCTAGCGCCGTAAATGCGATAAATTTGCAACAAATCTTGCTGCAAACCCTATTTTAACCATATCGGGTTGAAATTTCGCCACCTTCTCCATCTTGGTGGAGGTGAGATTGCGCGGACGGCATCCCCCCAGCCGGATCCGACGGAGGTTGCAATGAATTTTTCGAAAAGCGGTCTGGTGGCCGTATCGTTGGCAGCGCTTTTTGCGGGCGGCTGCTCGACCTCACGCTTCTCGTCGATGGACGACCAGCAGCCGGCGCCGCTGCAGCCGGCCCCGGCCGGCCAGGTGACCTCCAACCAGCTGCCGCCGCCGGCCGCGCCCGGCACCACCGACCCAGCGCAATTCCCGACAGCGCCGGCGAACACGCAGGTCGCGTCCTTGCCGCCGGATGGCACAGCGCCGGCAGGGGCCGCGGACCTCAGCGCGGCCAGCGTCGCCGGCGTATGGAACGTCAGCGTTGCCGGCCAGAGCTGCAAGGTGGCGACGCCGCAGACCAAGTTCGGCGCCGGCTTCCGCGCCGGGCCGCTGCATTGCCCGGCGCCGATCGACGGCATCAAGTCCTGGAACGTCGCCGGCAAGCAGCTGACGCTCTATGACGAGAATGGCGGTTCGCTGGCGCGGCTCTATTCCTCGGGCGGCTCGAAATTCGACGGCCAGACTTCCAGCGGCCAGGCGATTTCGCTTACAAGGTAGGCTATGTATGCCGATATTCAGGTGATGCCGGCCTGCGAACGGCGGTTTTCTGCGCTTCCGGTGCTCACGTACTTTAAGTACGCTCCGCTCCGGTTCTCGAAAGCCACCATTCTCGGCTAGGCCTGACCTGAATCTCAACACACCTAGTCCCTGAGGATTCTTGCTCTGTACAAACGACGTGACCGATGCATCTGCGTGACGGCCTCCAGACCCATGCGACCGTCAGGCAGCGCTACGACCATCTGGTGGAAACCGGCGGGATCGAACGCGATCCGGCGCAGGAACGCATCGCCGCGGCACTCGACCGGCTGACATCGGAGATCTCGGCAAAACGGCTGGCGCACAAGTCGAGTGCGCTGGGCTGGCTGTTTGCCCGCAAGCGCGAGACGCGGGACATCGTCAAGGGCCTCTATATCCATGGCGGCGTCGGTCGCGGCAAGACCATGCTGATGGACATGTTCTTCGAGCTGCTACCGGTCCGGCGCAAGCGCCGGGTCCACTTCAACGACTTCATGGCCGACGTGCAGGACCGCATCCAGAAGCATCGGCAGGCGCGCAAGAATGGCGAGGTCAGGGAAGACGACCCGATCCCGCCGGTTGCCAAGACGCTGGCCGAGCAGGCCTGGGTGTTGTGCTTCGACGAGTTCTCGGTCACCGACATCGCCGATGCGATGATCCTGTCGCGGCTGTTCTCGGCATTGTTCGCCAGCGGCGTGGTGCTGGTCGCCACCTCGAACGTGGCACCGGAGAACCTTTATAGCGACGGGCTGAACCGCCAGCTGTTCCTGCCGTTCATCGCCATACTGGAACGGCACGCCCAGGTGCTGTCGCTCGACAGTGACAAGGACTACCGGCTCGAAAAGCTCGCCCGCACGCCGGTCTATGTCACGCCGGCGGACGCTGCCGCCGACCATATGCTCGACGCGGCGTGGCAAACGATGACGCGCGGCGCGCCGACGGCCGCGACATCGCTGACGCTGAAGGGCCGGCAAGTGATCGTGCCGGCCGCCGCCGGCGACGCGGCGCGTTTTTCCTTCGCCGATCTCTGCGAAAAGCCGCTCGGCGCTCGCGATTTCCTGGCCATTGCCGGGCGCTTCTCGACCGTCTTCATCGACCATGTGCCGGTGCTGGGCGAAGGCAAACGCAACGAGGCCAAGCGCTTCATCCTGCTGATCGACACGCTTTACGACCATCACACACGGCTGGTGGTGAGCGCCGACGCTCCGCCGCAAGAGCTTTATGTGGCCAAGCGCGGCGTAGAGGTGTTCGAATTCGAACGCACGGCCTCACGCCTGATCGAGATGCAGAGCCGGGACTGGCTGGAGGATTGGGCGGAGCGTCGGAAGGCGAAGGCGGCGCAGGCGCAGGCCTAAGGTTCACAAGGTTGAGATCCTTCGCGCCCCCCGCTGTCCCGCAGCTTCCAAGACTCGAACACATCCTCGGCGACCCGCATCACAAGGGCGTCATCGCCGGCTTCAAGCCTTACGATCTCCATCTTCATTGTGTAGATACCTCCAAGTCGGCTTACAAACTTTGACGTTTACGTAAACCCCAAACCATCTAACCGATTGAAAATGCTCACACCAAAATAATCGTTTGAATTTACCACGCACCGGGGCTATTGGGTGCGGCGAAATCTCGCGGTTTCCCGCAGCATTCCGGCCTCCTTCCTCGGCACCGTCATCAAGTCGTCAAAGACTTGGGCGCAGTCACAGACAAAGGGAAAAAATCCTCACATGGCACGCAACAAGATAGCGCTCATCGGCTCGGGCATGATCGGCGGCACGCTCGCCCACATGATCGGCCTCAAGGATCTCGGCGACGTGGTGCTGTTCGATATCGCCGAGGGCATCCCGCAAGGCAAGGGGCTCGATATCGCGCAGTCGTCGCCGGTCGATGGTTTCGATTCCCGGCTGACCGGCGTCAACGACTACGCCGGCATCGAGGGCGCCGATGTCTGCATCGTCACCGCCGGCGTGCCACGCAAGCCGGGCATGAGCCGCGACGACCTGCTGGGCATCAACCTCAAGGTCATGGAACAGGTCGGCGCCGGCCTGAAGAAATACGCGCCGAAGGCTTTCGTCATCTGCATCACCAATCCGCTCGATGCCATGGTGTGGGCGCTACAGAAGTTTTCCGGCCTGCCCAAGACCCATGTCGTCGGCATGGCCGGCGTGCTCGATAGTTCGCGCTTCCGCTACTTCCTGGCCGAGGAATTCAAGGTCTCGGTCGAGGACGTCACCGCCTTCGTGCTCGGCGGCCACGGCGATTCCATGGTGCCGATGATCCGTTATTCGACGGTATCGGGCATTCCGCTGCCCGATCTCATCAAGATGGGCTGGACCTCGAAGGAGAAGCTCGACCAGATCGTGCAGCGCACCCGCGACGGCGGCGCCGAGATCGTCGGCCTGCTCAAGACCGGCTCGGCCTATTACGCCCCGGCCGCCTCGGCGATCTCGATGGCCGAAGCCTATCTCAAGGACAAGAAGCGCGTGCTGCCGTGCGCGGCGCACCTTTCCGGCCAGTATGGCGTCAAGGGCACCTATGTCGGCGTTCCCGTGGTCATCGGCGCCGGCGGTGTCGAGCGCATCATCGAGATCGACCTCAACAAGGCCGAGCAGAAGATGTTCGACGCTTCGGTGGCGACGGTGCAGGGCCTGACCGAGGCCTGCGTCAAGATCGCGCCGCAACTCGCCTCTAAGTGAACCCCAGCAGCCGATCTGGAGACAACCCATATGAACATCCATGAATATCAGGGCAAGGCGCTGCTGAAGAGCTTTGGCGCGCCGGTGGCCGAGGGGGTGCCGGTGTTCAAGGCCGATGAGGCGGAAGCCGCGGCACAAGCGCTTCCCGGCCCGCTCTATGTGGTGAAGAGCCAGATTCACGCCGGCGGCCGCGGCAAGGGAAAGTTCAAGGAACTTGGCCCCGATGCCAAGGGCGGCGTGCGTTTGGCGAAGTCGGTGGCCGATGTCGTCGCCAACGCCAACGAGATGCTCGGCCACACGCTGGTCACCAAGCAGACCGGGCCTGCCGGCAAGCAGGTCAACCGCCTCTACATCGAGGACGGCGCCGACATCGAGCGCGAGCTGTACTTGTCGATCCTGGTCGACCGTTCGGTCGGCCGCGTTGCCTTCGTCGTCTCGACCGAGGGCGGCATGGACATCGAGGCGGTCGCGCATGATACGCCGGAAAAGATCATCACCGTCGCCATCGATCCGGAAAAGGGTGTGACCGCGGCCGATCTGAAGGCGCTCAACACGGCGCTCAAGCTTGACGGCGACGCTGCCAACGATGGCAACACGCTGTTCCCGATCCTCTACAAGGCGTTCGTCGAGAAGGATATGAGCCTGCTCGAGGTCAACCCGCTGATCGTCATGAAGAACGGCCGGCTGCGCGTGCTCGACGCCAAGGTGTCGTTCGACAACAACGCGCTGTTCCGCCACCCCGACGTGATGGAACTGCGCGACACCACCGAAGAGGACGAGAAGGAAATCGAGGCGTCCAAATACGACCTCGCCTATGTCGCGCTCGACGGCAATATCGGCTGCATGGTCAACGGCGCGGGCCTTGCCATGGCAACGATGGACATCATCAAGCTCTACGGCGCCGAGCCCGCCAACTTCCTCGATGTCGGCGGCGGCGCGTCCAAGGAGAAGGTGACGGCGGCGTTCAAGATCATCACCAAGGATCCGGCGGTCAAAGGCATCCTGATCAACATCTTCGGCGGCATCATGAAGTGCGACATCATCGCCGAGGGCGTCATCGCCGCGGTCAAGGAAGTCGGGCTGAAGGTGCCGCTGGTGGTGCGCCTGGAAGGCACCAATGCCGAGCTCGGCAAGAAGATCATCAACGACAGCGGCTTGAACGTGGTGTCGGCGGACGATCTCGACGACGCGGCCAAGAAGATCGTGTCGGCGGTGAAGGGCTGAGCCGGTGCCTCCGCGCAAGATAAACCTGGTCGAGGCGGCGGATCAAAAGATCACCAGGGTCTTCGATCCGCATATCGCCGGCGACGTCAATGACAGCCAGGCCAAGGTCGCCAAGTTCGGCGAGGCCTTCGACTGGCACGCGCATGACAATGAGGACGAAGCCTTCCTCGTGCTGCGCGGCCGTATCGCCATCGATTTCCGTGATGGTCCGGTCGAGCTTGGCGAGGGCGATTTCATCGTCGTGCCGCGTGGCGTCGAGCACCGGCCGCGCTCGCTGACCGCCGAGCCAGTGGTGCTGATGTTCGAGCCGGCGACGACGCTCAACACCGGCAATGCCAAGAGCGATCTTACCGTCACCGACCTGAAGCGGCTCTGAGCCATGAATGCGTCGCCCTTCTCCTCGCTCTCGGCCGACCACCAGCGCCTGCAGGCGCTGGTCGGCGCGTGGCGCGGCGAGGAAGAGGTTTCGGGCACGCAATGGGCCGATGCCGGCACTGCGACTTCCGAAGTGCTGGCGGAGGCACAGTTCGGCGGCCTGTTCGTGGTGCAGCGCTATCGCCAGCGCCGCGACGGCACGGTTTCGTTCGGCGCGCACAATGTGTTCGGCTTCGACCAGCAAAGCGGTGCGGTGACCATGCACCAGTTCGATTCGATGGGTTTTGTGCCGACATCGCCGGCCTCGGGCACGTGGGACGGCAGCGAACTGGTTCTGGAACGGTCGTCGCGGCGCGGCGCGGCGCGCGTGACATATATTTTTGACGATGCCGACACCTACCGCATGCGACTGCATTTCAAACCTGCCGGCAGCGATAGCTGGCAAGACATGGTGAGCGGCGTCTACCGGCGCGTCTCGCCTTCCTCGATCAACGGTTTTTAGAAAAGGGCTCAGATGTCCATTCTCGTCGACAAGAACACCAAGGTGCTGGTGCAGGGCCTGACCGGCAAGACCGGCACGTTCCACACCGAACAGGCGCTGGCCTATCACGGCACCAAGATGGTGGGCGGCATTCATCCCAAGAAGGGCGGCGAGACCTGGACCGGCTCGAAGGGCGAGAGCCTGCCGATCTTCGCCACCGTCGCCGAGGGCAAGGCAAAGACCGGCGCCAATGCGTCCGTCGTCTATGTGCCGCCGGCGGGTGCCGCCGAAGCGATCCTGGAAGCGATCGAGGCCGAGATCCCGCTGATCATCTGCATCACCGAAGGCATCCCCGTGATGGATATGATCAAGGTCAAGGCGCGGCTCGACCGCTCGGCCTCGCGGCTGATCGGGCCGAACTGCCCGGGCGTGCTCACCCCCAACGAATGCAAGATCGGCATCATGCCCGGCAACATCTTCCGCAAGGGCTCGGTCGGCGTTGTTTCGCGCTCGGGAACACTTACCTATGAGGCAGTGTTCCAGACCACCAATGTCGGCCTCGGCCAGACCACCGCCGTCGGCATTGGCGGCGACCCCGTCAAGGGCACCGAGTTCATCGACGTGCTCGAGATGTTCCTCGCCGACGACGAGACCAAGTCGATCATCATGATCGGCGAGATCGGCGGTTCGGCCGAGGAAGACGCCGCGCAGTTCCTCAAGGACGAAGCCAAGCGTGGCCGCAAGAAGCCGATGGCCGGCTTCATCGCCGGGCGCACGGCGCCGGCCGGCCGCACCATGGGCCACGCGGGCGCGGTCATCTCCGGCGGCAAGGGCGGCGCGGAAGACAAGATCGCGGCGATGGAATCGGCCGGCATCAAGGTATCGCCGTCGCCGGCACGGCTGGGCACGACGCTGGTCGAGGCGATCAAGGGTTAAGTGAGTAGTGAGTAGTGAATAGCGAATAGGGAAGAACAAAGTAGCGCGCGGCCCAGGGAAATCCCCACTCGCTATTCGCTACTCCCTATTCGCTCTGACAAGGAGACGGAGCGCGGCTCCGCTAAGTGACATGGCAAGACAAGATCAGGCCAACGACCAGTTTTCTCTCACCTCATTCCTCTATGGCGGGAACGCCGATTACATCGACGCGCTCTATGCCGCCTATGAGGACGATCCCGCCTCGGTCAATCCCGAGTGGCAGGAGTTCTTCGCCGGGCTGAAGGACGATGCCGGCGATGTGCGCAGGAATGCCAAGGGCGCTTCCTGGGCAAAGCCCTCCTGGCCGCTGCAGGCCAATGGCGAACTGGTGTCGGCGCTCGACGGCAATTGGGGCATCGTCGAGAAGACGATCGAAAAGAAGGTCAAGGACAAGGCGGTCACCAACGGCGTGGTGCTGTCCGATGCCGATGTGCACCAGGCGACGCGCGATTCCGTGCGCGCCATCATGATGATCCGCGCCTACCGCATGCGCGGCCATCTGCACGCCAATCTCGACCCGCTCGGCATCGCCAAGCCGCTCGAGGACTACAATGAATTGTCGCCCGAGAATTACGGCTTCACCGAAGCCGACTACGACCGGCCGATCTTCCTCGACAACGTGCTCGGCCTCGAATTCGGCTCTATCCGGCAGATGCTGGAGATCCTGACCCGCACCTATTGCTCGACGCTCGGCGTCGAGTTCATGCACATCTCCGATCCCGAGGAAAAGGCCTGGATCCAGGCTCGTATCGAAGGCGCCGACAAGGAAATCTCCTTCACCGCCACCGGCAAGAAGGCGATCCTTTCGAAGCTGGTGGAGGCGGAAGGCTTCGAGCAGTTCATCGACGTCAAGTACAAGGGCACCAAGCGCTTCGGCCTCGACGGCAGTGAAGCGTTGATTCCGGCGCTGGAACAGATCGTCAAGCGCGGCGGCCAGCTCGGCATGAAGGAGATCGTGCTCGGCATGGCCCACCGCGGCCGGCTGAACGTGCTCAGCCAGGTGATGGCCAAACCGCACCGCGCCATTTTCCACGAGTTCAAGGGCGGCTCCGCTGCGCCTGACGAGGTCGAGGGCTCCGGCGACGTCAAGTACCATCTCGGCGCCTCGTCGGACCGCGAGTTCGACGGCAACAAGGTGCATCTGTCGCTGACCGCCAACCCCTCGCATCTGGAGATCGTCGATCCGGTTGTGATGGGCAAGGCGCGCGCCAAGCAGGACTCTCTGTTCGGTCGCGGCCGCGAGGAGATCGTGCCGCTGGAGGAGCGCGCCAAGGTGCTGCCGCTGCTGCTGCATGGCGACGCCGCCTTTGCCGGCCAGGGCGTGATCGCCGAAATCCTCGGCCTGTCGGGCCTGCGTGGCCACCGCGTCGCCGGCACGCTGCATTTCATCATCAACAACCAGATCGGCTTCACCACCAATCCGCGCTTCTCGCGCTCGTCGCCCTATCCGTCCGACGTCGCCAAGATGATCGAGGCGCCGATCTTCCACGTCAATGGCGACGATCCGGAAGCCGTGGTGCATGCCACCAAGGTGGCGATCGAATTCCGCATGAAGTTCCACAAGCCGGTTGTGGTCGACATGTTCTGCTACCGCCGCTTCGGCCACAATGAGGGCGACGAACCCGCTTTCACCCAGCCGATCATGTACCGCAACATCCGCACCCATAAGACGACGGTGCAGATCTATGGCGAACGGCTGATCGCCGAGGGCCATATCAGCCAGGCCGAACTCGACCAGATGAAGGCCGACTGGCGCGCACACCTGGAATCCGAATGGGAAGTCGGCCAGCACTACAAGCCCAACAAGGCCGACTGGCTCGACGGCGCCTGGTCGGGCCTGCGCACGGCCGACAACCAGGACGAACAAAGGCGCGGCAAGACCGCTGTGCCGGTCAAGACGCTGAAGGAGATCGGCAAGAAGCTGACCGAGGTGCCGAAGGGCTTCGAGGCGCACAAGACGATCATCCGCTTCCTCGAAAACCGCCGCGAGGCGATCGAATCGGGCGAAGGCATCGACTGGTCGACGGCCGAGGCGCTGGCCTTCGGCGCCATCCTGCTCGACGGCAACCCGATCCGCCTGTCGGGGCAGGATTCCGAACGCGGCACCTTCTCGCAGCGCCATTCGGTGCTCTACGACCAGCGCGACGAGACCCGCTACATCCCGCTCAACAATCTGTCGGCGGCGCAGGCTGGCTACGAAGTCATCAACTCGATGCTGTCGGAAGAAGCGGTGCTCGGCTTCGAATATGGCTACAGCCTGGCCGAGCCTAAGGCGCTGACGCTGTGGGAAGCGCAGTTCGGCGACTTCGCCAACGGCGCCCAGGTGGTGTTCGACCAGTTCATCTCCTCGGGCGAGCGCAAGTGGCTCAGAATGTCGGGCCTCGTCTGCCTGTTGCCGCATGGCTATGAAGGCCAGGGCCCGGAGCACTCCTCGGCACGGCTGGAGCGCTTCCTGCAGCTTTGCGCCGAGGACAACATGCAAGTGGCCAATTGCACGACGCCGGCCAACTACTTCCACATCCTGCGCCGGCAGCTGAAGCGGGATTTCCGCAAGCCGCTGATCCTGATGACGCCGAAGTCGCTGCTGCGCCACAAGCGGGCGGTGTCGACGCTGCCGGAAATCTCGGGCGAAAGCTCGTTCCACCGGCTGCTGTGGGACGACGCCCAGCTCTTGCCCAACCAGCCGATCAAGCTCACCAAGGATTCCAAGATCCGCCGCGTCGTGCTGTGCACGGGCAAGGTCTATTACGATCTCTACGAGGAGCGCGAGAAGCGCGGCATCAACGACATCTATCTGCTGCGCGTCGAACAGCTCTATCCATTCCCGGCCAAGGCGCTGATCACCGAATTGTCGCGTTTCCGCAACGCCGAGATGGTGTGGTGCCAGGAGGAGCCCAAGAACATGGGCGCCTGGTCGTTCATCGACCCCTATCTGGAATGGGTGCTGGCACATATCGACGCCAAGCATCAGCGGGTGCGCTACACCGGCCGGCCGGCGTCCGCGTCGCCGGCGACCGGGCTGATGTCCAAGCACCTTGCCCAGCTCGCCGCCCTGCTCGAAGACGCGCTTGGTGAATAGAGAAGATCTGGGCGAACAACAAAACCGAAAGAACGGACAGGCACAATGGCTACCGAAATCCGCGTTCCCACTCTCGGCGAATCCGTCACCGAGGCGACCATTGGCAAATGGTTCAAGAAGGTCGGCGATGCCATTGCCGTCGACGAGCCGCTGGTCGAGCTCGAAACCGACAAGGTGACGGTGGAGGTTCCGGCCGCCGCCGCAGGCACGCTGGGCGAGATCACCGCCAAGGAAGGCGAGACGGTCGGCGTCGGCGCCTTGCTGGGGATGATTTCGGCGGGCGGTGCTGGCGCTGCCCCCGCGAACAAGCAGGAGGCCAAGCCCCAAGCGGTGGCGCAGGCGTCGAGCCCCGACGCGGCGCACACCACCAAGCAGGCCGCCGCCGAGACCGCCAGGATCGCCGGCGATGCCGGCCCGGTCGAGCCGCGCACCATGCCGCCCGCGCCGGCCGCCGCCAAACTGATCGCCGAGAACAATCTGTCTGTTGATCAGCTTTCCGGCTCGGGCAAGCGCGGCCAGGTGTTGAAGGGCGACGTGCTCGATGCTATCTCGAAGGGCGCGCCGTCGCAGCCGGCCGAGACGCCGAAGGCGGCACCAGCACCGGTTGCCATGCGTGCGCCATCCTCCGGCGACGACGCCTCGCGCGAGGAGCGCGTGCGGATGACCAAATTGCGCCAGACCATCGCGCGCCGGCTCAAGGAAGCGCAATCGACCGCAGCCATGCTGACCACCTTCAACGAGGTCGACATGTCGGCGGTGATGGCGCTGAGGACCAAGTACAAGGACGTGTTCGAGAAGAAGCACGGCGTGAAGCTCGGCTTCATGGGCTTCTTCACCAAGGCCGTCACCCACGCGCTGAAGGAAATCCCCTCGGTCAATGCCGAGATCGACGGCACCGACATCATCTTCAAGAACTACGCCCATATCGGCGTCGCCGTCGGCACCGAGAAGGGCCTGGTCGTGCCGGTCGTGCGTGATGCCGACCAGATGTCGATCGCCGAGATCGAGAAGGAGATCGGCCGGCTGGGCATCGCCGCGCGCGACGGCAAGCTGTCGGTCGCCGACATGCAGGGCGGCACGTTCACCATCTCCAATGGCGGCGTTTACGGGTCGCTGATGTCGACGCCGATCCTCAACGCGCCGCAGTCGGGCATTCTGGGCATGCACAAGATCCAGGACCGGCCGGTGGTGGTCGGTGGCCAGATCGTGATCCGGCCGATGATGTATTTGGCGCTGAGCTACGACCACCGCATCGTCGACGGCAAGGAAGCGGTGACCTTCCTGGTGCGAGTCAAGGAAAGCCTGGAGGATCCGGAACGGCTGGTGCTGGATTTGTGATCGGAGCTGATCCGCAATGAGCGGCTGGCCGGATACACTACGCCGATGGTTTCGGCGTGGACGCGTCTGGCTTTTCTACGATCGGCCTCTGGTCGCTTCGCCCGCCGATTGGGACGCCTCCGAGGTCAGCAGCAATCTCGGCGTCTTCGCCCTGAGCGAAGCCGAGATGGCGGAGCGGAAGATCACCGCCACCACAATCGGTGAGCTTGAGCTGCCGACCGGCGAAATCGTCGCCTGCGATCCGCTGATCACCGGACTAGGACGGCCTGCGTTCAGCCGCAAGGTGAAGCCAGGACGCTACCCAGTCATGCTGCTTCAGGCGCAGGGCCGCATTGCCGCGGCAGTCTTGCGATTTGGTACCGGCTTGCCGGTGAGCTGGGAATTGGCCACCTTCGCTCGCGATCGCCCACCGGTTTATGAGTCGGAATTTCTTGAATTTATCGTGGATGACGCTGTCGCGTCGTTCATGGACAAGTCGCTCCTGACGTTGATGACCGACCAGGAAGAACTTGACGACTATCTTGCTGATGTTGCGTGGTCTCTCGACAGGTTTGGCATGGATAGTCCGATGGAAGGAAACCCGCTCAACGTCGCTATGTTCGATACTGGTTTCGGTGACGGCGGGTATAAGTCCTTCTGGGGATTGGACGCCACTGGCGAACCACTGGTCTTGATGACCGATTTCGAGGTGCTGGAGAACGCCGACGGCCGAGAAGGTGATCGGGCTAGCTGATGACAAACGTCGCTTCGCCCATGATCGGATTTATCGCTGGGTCGATAGTTTCTCTCGTAGCGGCTTCCGTTGCTCATGCTGCCTGCCCCATCGAACTCGCCGTCTATGGCGATGCTCAAAGCGGCAGCGAAATAGACTTCACGCCGACCGGCACCTCTGCCACCGTCACCAACACATTCCGCATGATCCTCGACAACAATGTGGTGCTGAACGGAATCGTCATGTGGAACGAAGGCGTGGCGCGGCCGAATGGCGCGCTGATGTACAAATGCCCGGAGGGCGATGCTACCGGGGATGAACTTGCCGCCTGTACGCTTTGGCATGGCGTCATCTACACGTCGGACGACAAGGGCGGCATTGGCCTGCTGCCGGCCGAGGGTGTCGAAGCGCCGAAGACGCTGATCCTGCCGGATCTCGGTCCGGCGCTGCGCCAGTCCAAACTGTATGGCGGCGGCGGGTTTTCGAAAGTGCCGTGGGATGTGTTTGCCTTGAAGGGGTGCCAGGAATGAGTGAGGCGCAAAAGGTGCTGCTGGTTACC
Organism: Mesorhizobium opportunistum WSM2075; assembly: GCF_000176035.2. Classification (NCBI taxonomy): domain Bacteria; kingdom Pseudomonadati; phylum Pseudomonadota; class Alphaproteobacteria; order Hyphomicrobiales; family Phyllobacteriaceae; genus Mesorhizobium; species Mesorhizobium opportunistum. Next base: position 1,081,993 of record NC_015675.1, read on the forward strand.
GGCGGCAGCCGTGGCATCGGCGCCGCGATCTGCCGGCTCGGGTCCAAGGCCGGTTACCGCGTCGCGGTCAATTACGCCACGAACCGGAATGCCGCCGACGCGCTCGTTGCCCAGATCAGGGCCGCCGGCGGAGAAGCGTTTCCGGTCAAGGGCAATGTCGGCGTGGAGTCCGATGTCGTGGCCATGTTCGGTGCCGTCGACCGCGCCTATGGCCGGCTCGATGCCTTCGTCAACAATGCCGGCATCGTCGATCTCAAGGCGCGGGTCGACGAGATGTATGTCGCGCGGCTGGAACGCATGATGCGCGTCAATGTCGTCGGTGCGTTCCTGTGCGCCCGCGAGGCGGTGAAGCGCATGTCGACCCGCTATGGCGGTTCGGGTGGCGCCATCGTCAACATCTCGTCGGCGGCCGCGACTTTGGGCTCGCCCGGCGAATATGTCGACTATGCCGCCTCCAAGGGTGCCGTCGACACGCTCACCATCGGGCTCGCCCGCGAGGTGGCGCTGGAAGGCATTCGTGTTAACGCGGTGCGGCCCGGTATTATCGACACCGAAATCCACGCCTCCGGCGGGCAGCCGGACCGGGTGGAACGGTTCCGCGACATGCTGCCGATGAAAAGAGCCGGCACGGCGGATGAAGTCGCGGGCGCGGTCCTCTATCTCTTGTCCGACGCCGCGTCCTATACGACGGGCGCGATCCTGAATGTCAGCGGCGGCCGTTGAGCGCCAAGCAAAGGGAAATTAACATGGCTTATGACGTCGTAATCATCGGATCGGGACCGGGCGGCTATGTCTGCGCCATCAAGGCGGCGCAGCTTGGGCTGAAGGTCGCGGTGGTCGAGAAGAACGCGACCTTCGGCGGCACCTGCCTCAACATCGGCTGCATCCCGTCCAAGGCGCTGCTCCATGCCTCCGAAATGTTCGCCGAGGCCGGCCATTCCTTCGATACGCTGGGCGTCGAGATACCGGCGCCGAAGCTCAACCTGAAGAAGATGATGGCGCACAAGGACACCACGGTTACGTCCAACGTCAACGGCGTCGCCTTCCTGTTCAAGAAGAACAAGATCGATAGTTTCCGCGGCACCGGCAAGGTAGTCGCGGCCGGCAAGGTCTCGGTGACCGGCGAGGACGGCAAGGTCGAGGAGATCGAGACGGCGAACCTCGTCATCGCCACAGGTTCGGACGTCGCCGGCATTCCCGGGGTCAAGGTCGACTTCGACGAAAAGGTCATCGTGTCGTCGACCGGCGCGCTGTCGCTGGCGAAGGTTCCCGACCATCTGGTGGTGGTCGGCGGCGGCGTCATCGGGCTCGAGCTCGGCTCGGTCTGGGCGCGGCTCGGCGCCAAGGTCACCGTGGTCGAGTTCCTCGACACCATCCTGGGCGGCATGGACGGCGAGGTCTCCAAGCAGTTCCAGCGCCTGCTCTCCAAGCAAGGCTTCGAGTTCAAGCTCGGCGCCAAGGTCACCGGCGTCGCCAAGGCAAAGAAGGGCGTCAGCGTCACCTTCGAGCCGGTCAAGGGCGGCGCTGCCGAGACGATCGATGCCGACGTGGTGCTGATCGCCACGGGCCGCCGCGCCTATTCCGACACGCTCGGCCTGAAGGAAGCGGGTGTCGAGGCCGACGAGCGCGGCCGGGTCAAGACCGACGGTCATCTCAGGACCAATGTGCCCGGCATCTACGCCATCGGCGACGTCATCGCCGGGCCGATGCTGGCGCACAAGGCCGAGGACGAGGGCGTGGCGGTGGCCGAGACCATTGCCGGGCAGGCCGGCCATGTGAACTACGACGTCATCCCGAGCGTCGTCTACACCAGCCCGGAAATCGCCTCGGTCGGCAAGACCGAGGAAGAGCTGAAGAAGGCCGGCATCGACTACAAGGCCGGCAAATTCCCGTTCACCGCCAACGGCCGGGCACGCGCCATGCTGCACACCGACGGTTTCGTGAAGATCCTTGCCGACAAGACGAGCGACCGCGTGCTTGGCGTTCATATCGTCGGCTTCGGCGCCGGTGAGATGATCCACGAGGCGGCGGTGCTAATGGAGTTCGGCGGCTCGTCGGAAGACCTCGCCCGCACCTGCCATGCGCATCCGACGATGTCGGAAGCGGTCAAGGAAGCGGCGCTGGCGACGTTCTTCAAGCCGATCCACATTTAAAGGCGACCAACGCGCGGGAGTAGCTTGGCGTCAAAGTCTCCAACGGCCCAAAAACAGAACGGCCCGCCTTTCGGCGGGCCGTTTGTATTCGATTTCGAGCCGATTACTGAGCCGGTGCTGGCGCAGGGGCGGGCGCCGGAGCCGGAGCCGGCGCCGGGGCTGGTGCTGGTGCCGGAGCGGGCGCAGGCGCTGGTTCGGCTGGCTTCATCGGTTCAGCCGGCGCGGGCGCCGGGGCCGGTGTGCTGGCCGCTGGCGGTTCGGCGGGTGCCGGGTGTTCGCCACTTCTTCCGAAAACATAATAAGCGACAATCGCCAGGATAACCACGACCAGCGCAATCAGCCAGGGACTGCCACCGCTGCCGCCACTCGGCCTGGGAGTGTCGTTTGATGGATTCGCCATAAAAGTGTCCTCCGTGGATGAAAATGATCAATCAACAGCCATCAACGCGCAACCGTTGAATGGGTTTCACGCTAGCGGAGCAAACCGCCGGAAACACGGCGCCTGTGGCCCTCCGCTGCCGTCCGACTCAATTGACGGCGGTGACAGTATAGCCGGCTTTGCGGAAATCCTCGACCAGTCGCTCAGGACTGGAAGATGGCGCCTCCCGCCAGCTTGATTTCGAGCACTGGTGCCTCGCCGGACGGCGGCGTTTCGCCACGCAGCGAGCCAAGCCAACGGATGCTATCGTTGGTTGTTGGGGATTGCCGGCATGACGATCACTGCACAGACTTTTCCCGATCCCGAAGGCGATCTTGCCGGCGCTCAGTTCGCCGACCGATACGTGCTGACAACCGATGGCCTTGCCCTGACCGCCATTGGCGCGGCCGAACGCGTCCTGGGGCGGACACCGCGATGGGTCGACCGGCTTACGCGGCTACGCAACCTCGCCGTCAAGCCATTTGGGCTGAAAACGGGGGCGGAGCCCGACGCACCGCCGGAAACCAGGATCGGCATATTTCCGCTCATCAGCCAGGCACATGGCAGGGTCGTCCTTGGCCTGGACGACCGGCATCTCGATTTCCGCATCCTGGTGGAGGTGAACGACCTCGGCGCGGGCCGGCAGGAGGTGGCGGCGTCGACGATCGTGAAGACGCACAATCTGTTTGGGCGGACGTATCTCGCCATCATCATGCCGTTCCACCGCATGATCGTTCCGGCGATGCTGGCTCAGGTCTTGATCAAATAGGGCTTAAAGCCCCACGGCAGTGACGGTATAGCCAGCTTTGCGGAAATCCTCGACCAGTCCCTGCGGACCGGGGAGATGCAGGGCGCCGACCGCCATGAACGCATTGCCCTTGGCCAGGATCGGCTCGGCGTGGTCGACCATCACCTTGTTGCGGCTGGTGATCATGGTTTCCTCGAAGGCGGCATAGCCTGAGGCGTCGTTCTGCTCCTCCGGCATGGCGGCGCGGAACAGCGGCCAGAACATGCCGGTGTCGCCACGCTGATAGAGCACGATCATGGTTTCGTTGATGTCGTTGACCTTGTCGCCCAGCTTCAGCGTGTCGACCAGGCCTTTCATGTGAAAGGCGAGCGGCAAGGAAGCCATGGCGCGCAATTGGCTCTCGGCCGTTTCCAATCCCTCCACCGGCTTGCCGGCAGCCTTGGCGCTTTCGGCCAGCTTGACGTCGAGCACCGGCGCGCCGCCGGACTGGCGGGCGAGCTCGCAAGCCGGAAGCGCCATCATGGCCGACAGCATCCACGGCTTCATCTTGGCGACGGTGGCCGGCGGGATGCCGCGTGCGTCGAGCGCGGCGTTCATGGCGGCCGCTTCGTCCGGCTTCAGCAGGGACGACAGCGTCGTGGAGTCCGTGAACATCATCAGGTCCGGCTCCTTCAGCATCGCCGTCATCATCTTCTGCTTGTCGAGCACGTCGGTGGTCTCGATAATGATGGTGCCGGCGGCGTCAAAAGCCTTCTGTGCGGCCGGCGGCAGCGTGGTGACGCGCGGATCGGTCATGTGCATGGTGCCGAACAGGAAGGATGGCTGTTCGCCCGGCTTCTCGAGCTTCCACAGCAGGCCCTTGCCGTTCGGCGTCGCGGTGGCTTCGGCCTCGATCTTCTGGTAGGCGGCCGGGTCATTCTTCTGCAGGGCCGACACCATGTCGGCGCCGGTGCAAGTCGGGATCTCGGCATGCGCCCTGCCGGCCGCGAACAGCAGGACGGCGAGGAACGACAGGAAAAACAGGATGTTGAGCGCGACGAGCAGTTTCAGCGAGACGTGCGCTGCGCGGTCGGCGATGGCGATGACGCGTTTCATGACACCGTTGGTAAGCGCAAAAAGCGGCAAAACGGTTAACTGGCACTGCAAAATTGAAGGGTTCACGCCCTAGGGTGCGCCGATTCGTAGATTTCCAGCAGCCTCGTCGTGTCGACGCCGGTGTAGATCTGCGTCGTCGACAGGCTGGCGTGGCCGAGCAGTTCCTGGATGGTGCGCAAATCGCCGCCGCGGCCGAGCAGGTGCGTGGCGAAGGAATGGCGCAGCGCGTGCGGCGTCGCGGTGTCCGGCAGGTTGAGCGCCGAGCGCAGCTTGGCCATGTCGCGCTGGATGATGGCCGGGTTGAGCGGGCCGCCGCGCGCACCGCGAAACAACAGCCCCTTCGGGTCGAGATGATGGGGGCAGAGCCGGCGGTATTCGGCAATTGCCCTGAGCGCCACCGGCAGCACCGGCACCAGCCGTGTCTTGCCGCCCTTGCCGGTAACACGCAGCACGGTGTCGGCTTCCGACGCCAGATCGGCGCCGGCGAGGCCAAGCGCTTCCGAAATGCGCAGGCCGGAGCCATAGAGCAGCGTCAGCACGGCGGCGTTGCGGGCGGCGATCCAAGGTTCTTCGGCAAGTTGGCCTTCCACCGACACCACATGTTTGGCATCGCTTGCCGTCAGCGGCTTGGGCAGGGATTTGGGCTGGCGCGGCGCACGCAAGGCTGCCGCCCCGGCGGCATTGGCGAGGCCACGCCGTTCGAGGAACCGCAGCAGCGAGCGGATGCCGGCGAGACCCCGGCCAAGCGTGCGGGCGCCGGCGCCGGCGTTGCGGCGGGCGGCGAGAAAGCCGCGCAGGTCGGCCGGGCGCAGATTGGCAATGTCGGAAATGCCGGGCGATCCGCCGCAATGGCCGGTGAGGAAATGCAGGAACTGGCGGGTGTCGCGCTCATAGGCTTCCACCGTCTCGGGTGACAGCCGACGTTCTCGCGCGAGCATCTTCAGCCAGCCTTCGCGTGCTGCCTGCAGATCGGGTTTTGCCGGGATGAGGAATTCCTGCATGGTGTCGTTCCGGTTCGCTGCCATTTTCGGGCACCCGGGTTAGGAAGCGGTGAAGAGGCCGTCATTGAAATCGCAGCCCTGTGGGGCTAGGAGACAGTCGATCGGTGGCAAATCCAAACCTTGGTGATTGGCTCCTGAACCGCCTTGCGTACTGGTCACCGTAACGGAATGGATCCTCGGGTCTGCGCAGTCGCTTCGCGCCTGCTCCGCCCGTGGATGACGAAAGTAAAGCGCCATGAGCAAGCCGCAAAACCCCGTCCAGATGGCCGTGATCGGCGCCGCCCATGGCATCAAGGGCGAACTCAGGGTGAAGACCTTCACCGGCGAGCCGATGGCGCTGGCCGACTATGGGCCGCTCTATTCCCGGGACGGCCGTGCCTTCCAGATCATCGACATCCGACCCGCCAACACGGTCGTCGTGGTACGTTTCAAGGGTGTCACCGACCGCAATACCGCCGAGGCGCTTGCGGGCACCGAACTGTTCGTCGACCGTTCGATGCTGCCCGACGACGGCGAGGAGGACGAATTCTACCATGCCGACCTGATCGGGCTGGAGGTCCGCGACGATACGGGTGCGGCGCTCGGCAAGGTGGTCGCGGTGCACAATTTCGGCGGCGGCGACATTCTCGATGTGACGCTGGGCGGCCGCAAGGGCGTGCTGATTCCGTTCACGCAGGCCGCCGTGCCGCAGGTGTCGATCGCCGAGGGTTTTGTCCGCATCGACCCGGCTGCGGCCGGGCTTGTCGAGGACGAGGATGGCGAGCCGCCGCGTGAAGAGGATTTCGACCCGAAGGGCCGGCCGCGCGGGCCGCGCGATGCCGGGGGCAACCGGTGACGTTCAAGGCTTCGGTGCTGACGCTCTATCCCGAGATGTTCCCGGGCGCGCTCGGCCTGTCGCTGGCCGGGCGGGCGCTCGAGGCCGGCACCTGGTCGCTGGAAGCAATCCAGATCCGCGACTTCGCCACCGACAGGCATCGCACCGTCGACGACACGCCGGCCGGCGGCGGCGCCGGCATGGTGATGCGCGCCGATGTGCTCGCCAGGGCGATCGACCACGCCTCTCCTGAGGGCGATTTGCGTCCGCGCCTGCTGATGAGCCCACGCGGAAAGCCGTTGACGCAGGCGCGCGTGCGCGAACTCGCCGCCGGGCCGGGAGCCGTCATCCTGTGCGGCCGCTTCGAAGGCGTCGACCAGCGAGTGATCGACGCGCGGGAATTGGAGGAAGTCTCGATCGGCGATTTCATCCTCTCAGGCGGCGAGCCTGCAGCACTTGTGCTGCTCGACGCGGTGGTGCGGCTGTTGCCCGGGGTCATGGGCAATGCGGTGTCGGGCGAAGAAGAGAGTTTTGAAAACGGCCTGCTCGAACACCCGCATTACACGCGGCCGCAGGAATTCGAGGGTCGGGAGATCCCCGAAGTGCTGATTTCGGGCAATCACAAGAAGATCGCCGCTTGGCGGCGGGCGGAGTCCGAGAAACTGACGAAAGAACGCCGGCCGGATCTGTTCGGCGATCAGCCTTTGCTGAAATAGTAGAAGGCTAGGAACAGGCCGACCGCGATGACGAAGCCGCGCACCACGTTCTGCGGCACGCGCTTGGCGATCCACACGCCGGCATAGCCGCCGAGCGCCCCGCCGGGGATCATGACGATCGCCTGCGGCCAGGCGACGACGCCGCCCGAGACGAAGACGACGATGGCGACCGCCGCGATGACCACGGCCAGCATGTTCTTCAGCGCGTTCAGCCGGTGGTAGTCGCCGGCCTGAGTCAGGCCGAGCGTCGCCAGCATCATCACGCCCATGCCGGCGCCGAAGAAGCCGCCATAAATGGCGGTGGCGAACTGCGCCAGCGAACCGGCAAGTGAGCCGACGGCCGCCTCATGCCCTGGTTTCGGTGCCGGCTTCAGCCAAGGCCCGGCGGCGAAAAGCGCCGTCGCCGCCAGCAGCAGCCACGGCACCATGGCGCGGAAGGACGGGTTGGACAGCGCCAGAAGGATGAAGGCGCCGGCCAATGCGCCGGCAGCCGAGATCAGGCACAGCAGCAGGGCACCGCGCCAGAAATGCTTGATGTCGGTCCAATAGGCGAGCGTCGAAGTGATATAGCCTGGAAATTGCGTGACCGAGGAGGTCGCGTTGGCGACGATCGGCGGCACGCCGACCAATGTCATGGCGCCGAAGGTGATGAAGGTGCCGCCGCCGGCGACCGCGTTGGCGGCGCCTGACAGGAAGCCCGCCAGGAAAAGCAGGGTGGCGTCGAGAACAGACATGGAATGCCGCCGTGGAAAACTGTGTTATGTCAGGCTTAGAAAGCCCCGGTGACCAGCGCAACCCGGCACGAACGGTATTACAATGGGGCCATGCCGGCAAAAAAGTCTCTGGCGCGGGCGTGACAAAGTGCTGAAATAGCTGTATGTGCCCGCCCGTACCGGCAAGAAAAATCTGCCGGGCCCGTCAACAATGACGGTGTAGTCGCCCCTGTCCGATGTCTGAAGATGGATGTCTTCTCGACAAAGGACATAGCCGAGCGGTCATTGGAACTGCAAGGCGAGTGTCGGACGCTCTGACTGTCGGAAGAACAAGAAGTGGATTATTGAGATGGATCTCATCCGTCAGCTCGAGGCCGAACAGGCCGCCAAGATCGAAGCCAAGCGCAAGCTTCCCGAGTTCCAGCCCGGCGACACCGTGCGCGTCCAGGTCCGCGTGACCGAAGGCACCCGCACCCGCGTCCAGGCCTATGAGGGCGTCGTCATCGCCCGCGCAGGTTCCGGTTTCCAGGAAAATTTCACCGTCCGCAAGATCTCCTACGGCGAAGGCGTCGAGCGCGTGTTCCCGGTCTACTCGCCGATGGTCGAGGGCGTCGAGATCGTGCGTCGCGGCAAGGTGCGTCGCGCCAAGCTCTATTACCTGCGCGACCGTCGCGGCAAGTCGGCCCGTATTTCGGAAAACACCGGCGTGCGCGCCCGCAAGCTCAACGATGAAGAGCGCGATGCGCTGAACGCCGAGAAGGCCCGCATCGAGGCCGAGAAGGTCGCCGCTGCCCAGGCGCTGGCCGCCGAGACTGCCGCCAAGGAAGCCGCCGAGAAGAAGGCAGCCGCCGAGGCCGAGGCAGCAGCCAAGGCCGCCGCGGAAGCGACCCCGGCCGAATAAGGGTTTCGGAAAGTACATTCGAAAAGGCGGCTTCGGCCGCCTTTTTTCGTTTCACCAGACCGTGAACGCTTTCGGCCCCGGAAATCGGATGCGGGGCGTTGACGGCATATTATCTTGTGTACTAAACAATCGTGCGCACGATAATTGGAGATTTGATATGGCACTCTATACGGCACAGGCTCACGTCACCGGCGGCCGCGCCGGCCATGGCGAGACCAGCGACGGCCTGCTCAAGGTCGATCTGGCAATGCCCAAGGAGCTCGGCGGGCCGGGTGGCGCCACCAATCCCGAGCAGCTTTTCGCCGTCGGCTACGCCGCCTGCTTCGAAAGCGCCGTCCGCTTCATCGCGCGTAAGCAGAAGCTGCCGCTCGAGGATGCCGCGATAACCTCTACCGTCAGCCTTCTTCCCAATGGCGAAGGCTTCAAGCTCGGCGTCGCGCTCGCGGTGAAGACGAAAGGCCTTGATCAGGCGGCGGCGGAAGCGCTTGTATCGGAGGCGCATAATGTTTGCCCCTATTCGAATGCCATCAAGGGCAACATCGACGTAGCGCTTTCGGTAAGGGCGGTATGACGGGAAAGACCACAAGAGGTGCCAGCGACGTCCCGGCGGAGGCCGCCGGGACGTTTCCCGTGCCGCGGCTCGACCAGCAGCTCTGTTTCGCGCTCTATTCGGCGAGCGGGCTGATGACCAAGGTCTATCGGCCGCTGCTCGAGCCGCTTGGTCTGACCTATCCGCAATATCTGGTGATGCTGGCGCTGTGGGAGCGCACGCCAAGCACGATTGGTGAGCTGGGCGTGGCGCTGGGCCTGGATTCGGCCACGCTGACGCCGCTGATCAAGCGGATGGAAGCAGGCGGTCTCGTCACTCGCCGGCGCGACGCCGCGGACGAGCGCCGCGTGCTGGTGGAACCGACGGCCAAGGGCCAGGCGTTGCGCGCGCGCATGAAGGACGTGTCCACCGCATTGGCTTGCGCCGTGCCGCTGGAGCCGGGCGACGTGAAAGCCTTGCACGCGACACTCACCCGCCTCGTTTCAAGCATGCGCGGCGCCATCGCCGATGACCGGCCGGCGGACGCGGAAGCGTTGACCCCTGACTCGGTGTAGCCGATCACCCCGAAATTCCCGGCCCGAAATTCATCGATTGAGGGCATCGGAATCCCTTTTCGCCTGCACCGACGCAGCGGACCGTCTTGCGTGGCGCTTGCGGCAAGCTAAAGTCGGCGCGGATTTTCCTGCAAGCCCGGCCGATGTCCGGGCGCTTTCAATTTTCGGGAGTGTGTCATGATCAAATCGAAACTGCTGCTGGCCGGCCTGCTTGCCCTCATCCTGACGCCCGTTGCCGCCCTCGCGCAGGCGCTGCCCGATCTCGGCGGCAAGAAGGTAGTGGTGGTGACCGAGAACGCCTATCCGCCGCTGCAATTCATCGATGCCAAGACCGGCAAGCAGATCGGCTGGGAATATGACGCGATGGACGAAATCGCCAAGCGGCTCAATTTCAAGGTCGAATACCAGAACACCTCCTGGGATGCGATGATCCAGGCGGTTTCCGACAACCAGTACAACATCGGCATGACCGGCATCACCATCAAGGACGACCGCAAGCAGAAGGTCGATTTCTCCGACCCCTATATGCGCTCGGAACAGTTCATGCTGGTGCGTGGCGATGAGAGCCGCTTCACCGATGCCAAGACCTTCGGCGCCTTCAAGGACGGGCTGATCGGCGCGCAGGCCGGCACCACGCCCTTCTACACCGCCGTCTACAGCGTGCTCGATGGCAACGAGCAGAACCCGCGCATCAAGCTGTTCGAGACCTTCGGCGCCACGGTGCAGGCGTTGAAGTCCGGCGACGTCGACGTGGTGCTGACCGACGGCACCGCCGGCAAGGGCTATGTCGATGCTTCCGAGGGCAAGCTGAAGCTGATCGGCGGCCCGCTCGGCACCGAGGATTTCGGATTCATCTTCCCGAAGGGGTCCGACCTGGTGAAGCCGGTCAACGCAGCGATCGCGGCGCTGAAGGCGGATGGGACCTTCGATGCGCTCAACAAGAAGTGGTTCCTTGACTACAAGATGGGGCAGTGATTTCCCGCTGACTTTGCGCTTGAACGCCCCCCTCTGCCCTGCCGGGCATCTCCCCCTCAAGGAGGGAGATCGGATGTCTTTTCCGATTTCGCTAATCAGCAATGTTGTAAGAAGAGTACCGCCGACGAGGCTGCCAATCTCCCCCCTTGAGGGGGAGATGTCCGGCAGGACAGAGGGGGGCGCCTTGGCACCTGACCTTCGCGATATCTGCCTTGTCAGCATTGCCTGATGGCACCTCTGTCCTCCTCCAAGCCCGACTTCCCCTGGTGGCTTGCGGTTGCCGCAGCACTGGCCCTGGCGGCGGCCTTGTTCATCGCCACCAGCAACCTTTATGCCCAGGTCTTCGCCACGGTCGCCAAGGGCATCGGCGTCACCGTCTTCGTCACCGTTGTCGCCTTTTCGCTGGCGTCCGCCATTGGTCTCGGTATTGCGCTGATGGGATTGTCGGGCTCGCGCTGGCTAAGGCAGATCGCCCGCTTCTATGTCGAGATCATCCGCGGCGTGCCGATCCTGGTGCTTTTGTTCTGGATCGCCTTCGCCGGCGCGCCGGCCTTCGTCGCGGCCTGGAACGCGCTGACCGCGCCGCTGCAGAATGCCGGCCTGTTCGGCGAGCTTCTGGTGCGCGACGTGTCGCTTTTGTGGCGCGCAGTCATGGCGCTGACCATCGGCTACTCGGCTTTTATCTCGGAGGTTTTCCGCGCCGGTATCCAGGCTGTCGAAAAAGGCCAGATCGAGGCGGCGAAGGCGCTCGGGCTGAGCCGCGCGCAACGCTTCCGGCTGATCGTGTTCCCGCAGGCAATCCGCACCATCCTGCCGCCGCTGGGCAATGATTTCGTCGCCCTGGTCAAGGATTCCTCACTGGTCTCGGTGCTCGGCGTCGCCGATATCACCCAGATGGGCAAGGTCTATGCCGCCGGCTCCTTTCGCTTCTTCGAGACCTATTCGATAACAGCCTACATCTATCTCATCCTGACCGTCGGCCTGTCGCTGGCGCTGAGGGCGCTGGAGCGGCGGCTGCGTCGCCAGCACGAGGAATAGTTTTTGGACAAGGACGGCGTTACGATCATCCCGACATATCTGGTTGGGAGGTTTCATGATCGTCGACAAGGCCAATGCCGCGCTGGATTCCGTCTACGGCGCCGACACGCCGGAAGCGCTTGAAGAGGCCTACGCCGCATGGGCCGCGACCTATGACAGCGAAACCGCCTCGCTCGGCTACCTGCTGCCGTTCCTGATCACCGCCTGGGTGGCGCGCCACGTGCCGGCGGGTGAAGGGCCGCTGCTCGACGCCGGCTGCGGCACCGGCTTGTCGGGGCCGTCGCTGAAGGCGTTGGGTTACGGCGACATTGCCGGGCTCGATCTCTCGGACGACATGCTGAAGATCGCCGGCAGCCGCAACGCCTATGGCGAGCTGAAGCAGGCGATGCTTGGCGGGCCGTTGCCATGGCCGGACGGGTATTTCCGCGCCTTCTTCTCGACTGGCGTCTTCACCATCAGCCACGCGCCGGCCTCGGGCCTGCACGAGCTGGTGCGTATCACCAGAAAGGGCGGCCACGCCATCTTCACCGTGCGCGACCAGGTGTTCGAAAACGGCGGTTTTCAGGCGGCGTTCGATGAGCTGGAGCGGACAAGGAAATGGCGGCCTGTGGAGCAAAGCCCGTGGTTTCGCTGTTACGCGATCGCTGAGCCGGATGCGCTGGTGAAGACGTTTGTGTTCGAGGTGCTGTGAGCTGCGAGTTCTTCCTTCCCCCTTGTGGGGGAAGGTGGCCTCGCGAAGCGAGGTCGGATGAGGGGGTGTTTCCAGCTTGGCAAAGACGGAGATCCTTCGCGCACCCCTCAACCGTCTCGGCGCTGCGCGGCGATCCACCTTCTCTCACAAGGGGAGAAGGGAAAGCCGCGCCGCGCCACGCCGCAATTGCCGAAAAGCCAAAACATTGATATGAGCCACGCCATGGAAGAGCTTTTTGGCGATCCGGCCTACAAGGGGTTCGTGCTGCAGGACAGAAAACGCCTGCCGTCGCGCTTTTCCGCGCGCGTCAGCGGCGCGCTGACCAGCCGACTTAGCTAGGCCGACCTGTCCAGGTCGTTGTGCCGGATCCAACCTGCCGGCATTTGCTCCTTTCCATTCTCATATCGACGGATTTACGCACATGAGCGCACCGCGCACCCTCTACGACAAGATATTCGACGACCATGTCGTCGACCGCCAGGACGACGGCACCTGCCTGCTCTACATCGATCGCCACCTCGTCCATGAAGTGACGAGCCCGCAGGCCTTCGAAGGCCTGCGCCTGAGCGGCCGAAAGGTCCGGCATCCGGAAAAGACGCTGGCCGTGGTCGATCACAATGTCTCGACCTCGCCCGAGCGCAAGTTCGGCATCAAGAACGAGGAAAGCCGCATCCAGGTCGAGGCGCTGGCCAAGAACGCCAGGGATTTCGGCGTCGAATATTATTCCGAGAACGATATCCGCCAGGGCATCGTCCACATCATCGGTCCCGAGCAGGGCTTTACCTTGCCCGGCATGACCATCGTCTGCGGCGACAGCCACACCTCGACCCACGGTGCTTTCGGCGCATTGGCGCACGGCATCGGCACCTCCGAGGTCGAGCATGTGCTGGCGACGCAGACGCTGATCCAGCGCAAGGCCAAGAACATGCTGGTGCGTGTCGACGGCGTGCTGCCGGAAGGCGTCACCGCCAAGGACATCATCCTGGCCATCATCGGCGAGATCGGCACCGCCGGCGGCACCGGCTATGTCATCGAATACGCCGGCGAGGCGATCCGCTCGCTGTCGATGGAAGGCCGCATGACGATCTGCAACATGTCGATCGAGGGCGGCGCGCGCGCCGGCCTGATCGCCGCCGACGAGACGACCTTCGCCTATGTCAAGGACAAGCCGCGCGCGCCGAAGGGCGCTGCCTGGGATGCAGCACTCGAATACTGGAAGACGCTGCAGTCGGACGAAGGGGCGCATTTCGACAAGGTGATCGTGCTCGACGCGGCCAAGCTGCCGCCGATCGTCTCCTGGGGTTCGTCGCCCGAGGATGTCGTCTCGGTGCAAGGCATCGTGCCGAACCCGGCCGACATCACCGATGAGAACAAGCGCACCTCCAAGCAGCGCGCGCTCGACTATATGGGCCTGACGCCGGGGACGAAGATCACCGACATCGCGCTCGACCGCGTCTTCATCGGCTCCTGCACCAATGGCCGTATCGAGGATCTGCGCGCCGTCGCCAAGGTGGTCGAAGGCAAGACGGTCAGCGCACATGTCGATGCGATGATCGTGCCGGGCTCCGGCCTGGTCAAGGAACAGGCGGAAGCGGAAGGTCTCGACAAGATCTTCCTCGCCGCCGGCTTCGACTGGCGCGAGCCGGGCTGCTCGATGTGCCTGGCCATGAACGACGACCGGCTGAAGCCGCATGAGCGCTGCGCCTCGACTTCGAACCGCAATTTCGAGGGCCGGCAGGGTTTCAAGGGCCGCACCCATCTGGTGTCGCCGGCGATGGCGGCGGCGGCGGCGATCGCCGGCCACTTCGTCGACATCCGCGACTGGAAATAATCCCAACTTCAACAGAACCCGAGCCGCGCGGGCTCGGGTTCAGGGTTTTCCGTCGCGGCGGACGAGCTCGTGGAACTCCTCCCGGCGTCCCGGCTGGTCGGAAGCGACCACAAGCGCCAACTGCTGCTCTTCGAAGAGCCTGAACCATTCGTCCCATTCGACGAGTTCATAGCCTCCGGCATTGATCGGCCGTTCCGGCTGGTCCTGATCCTGGTAGGCATGCTGGCCAAAGACCAGCCTCAACATGGGCTGTGTTCCCGCTTCGGGCGATATATCGACGATCGCGGGAAAACCGGCTCGTCCGGCAGCCCACGAGCGGATTGCTTCGTGGTCGGTCAGTGTAATCATGTCGGCCATGGGCTGCTCCCGATTGTGACCTCAGAACGCTGGCCGCGGGTTGGGGTTCCCTGACAATATGTCGAGACTTGGCCCGGGCTTAACCGCTTGTTTGCGCTTGCGCTCTAAGGTCTTCCCTGACGTCAGCGAGGGGAAGTCATCGTCCTTTGGACACCGGTCTGTTGATAGCGCTGCTCAATCCGACGATCGCGCTGGCACTCGGCGCGGCCTTCCTCGTGCTATGGGCCCATCAGCGCCATCGTCCCTATCTGGCCGTGCTGGCGATAAGTTACTGCGTCTCGGCGCCGGGCTTTCTGTTCCAGTATTTCACCTTGCCAATCGGCATGGTGCTGACCAAGCTGGTGTCCAACATCTGCTTCGCCATTGCCGGCTGCTGCCTGTCCAGCGCCATTGTCGCCCGCTACGGCCGCAAGGTGCCTTATGTCGGGATCGGCGTTCTGGCGCTTGGCGGACTGGTGTCCTTCTGTTGGTTCCTGTTCGTGGCGCCGGATCTCACCTGGCGTATCCTGGCGATGAATTTCGCCTTCGGCGGCATCAGTCTCTTGGTCGCCGCCGAACTCAGACCGGTGCGTAATAACGGCCCGACGGAAAAAATCCTGTTCGTGCTGTCGCTGCTGTCGGGCGTCAACTTCTTCGTGCGCACTCTCGTCGTGGTCATCGCGCACGGCCCGTTTGCCAGCTATGACGGGTTCTATGGTTCGTCCTACTGGACGACGGCGCTGCTGTCGCACGCGCTTTTGTCGCTGCTGATCGCGCTCTGCCTGTTCACCGCCGCCGCACTCGACGTGATGAAGGCGCTGAAGACCGAAACGTTTACCGATCCGCTGTCGGGCCTGCTCAACCGCCGTGGTTTCGAGGAGCGCGCCGCGAGGCTGCTGGAGACTTGCGCCAGGGCAAAATTCCCGGTGGCCCTGGTGCTGGCCGACCTCGACCACTTCAAGGCGCTCAACGATGTGCATGGCCATGCGGCGGGCGACCGCGTGATCGCCGACTTCGCCGCCAAGCTTCAGGCGGCGGCCGGGACGCGGGGTGCCGCGGGGCGCATCGGCGGCGAGGAGTTCGCGGTGCTCCTGCCGCTCAGCGATCTCGCGTCGGCGCGATTGTTCGCCGAGGCCGTGCGCACGCTTTATTCGGCCGGCAGCGTCGACGGGCTTCCTCCGGGCACCAAGGTCACCGCCAGTTTCGGCGTGGCGGCGCGCAGCGGCGGAGAGGCGCTGGAGCCTCTGATGCGCCGCGCCGACGAGGCGCTCTACAAAGCCAAGAAGAACGGCCGCGACAGTGTGCGCCTGTCTTACGAGCGACCGGAAACGGTGTTCGTGGCGGAGCCGCTCAAGGCGAGCTGATCCGGCGCGCCCGGCCTCGCGTTAACGTCTTTTTCGCCCGTCGATGCTTAGGTGGGGCTCGGGGTTTGAAAAGAAGATGAGCGGCGCCAACTTCATCCTGTTGATCAACCTGTCGGTTGCCGGCTTACTGGCGGCTGCCTTCATGGCGGTCGCGTTGCATGATGCCGGCCGCGCGCCGGCGCGCTGGTTTGCCTTCGGCTACCTGCTGGGCATGGTCTATTCGGCCATCGAATTCAGCATTCCCGCCTTCACCGATGCGCGGCTCCCGGTGGTCGCCGCCTTCGCGGTCTTCCTTGCCGCCACCATCGCCTTCAATGGCGGGCTGGCCCGCAAATACGGCGTGGCGCCGCCATGGTCGCCGATGCTGTTCTTCCTTTTCGCCACCACCGTCGCCGTCTATTTCGTCCAGGACCTGCCGCGCCAGTCGCTGGTCCGCATGATGGCCTACCAGCTTCCCTATGCCATCATGCAGTTCGTCGGGCTGGCCATCGTCTGGTCGTCAAGGCAAAGGCGTGGCCGGCTCGATCTCATATTGATGGCGGTGCTCGCGGCCAGTGGCCTGCAGTTCGCCTCCAAGCCGTTCATCGCCCATGCGCTGGGCGGCTGGGGCGCCAATCCGCAGGCCTACCTGCAAAGCAACTACGCGTTGGTGTCGCAGTCGCTCGGCACCGTCTTCGCGCTGGCGCTGGCACTGCTGACGCTGGCCATACTGGCTCGCGATGTGCTGGTCGAAGTGATCTCGAAGTCGGAGGTGGATACGCTGTCGGGGTTGTTCAATCGCGGTGGCTTCACGCGCCAGGCCGAACTGGCGGTGCTCGGCGCCGTGCGGCAAGGCGTGCCGGTCGCCTTGGTGATTGCCGATCTCGATCATTTCAAGAGCATAAACGACGGTTTCGGCCATGCGTCCGGCGACCGGGTGATCGAGACCTTCGCCGGCCTCCTTCGAGAGGCCGCCGCCGGCCACCACGCCGCGGGCCGGATCGGTGGCGAGGAGTTCGCCATCATCCTGACGGGAACCAACCTTGCCGGCGCCCGGCTGTTCGCCGAGGGCACGCGCAGCGCGTTCGGCACGCTGCCCATCGACGGGCTGCCGGCCGACAATCGCTGCACGGCGAGCTTCGGGGTTGCCGAACTACATCCGGGCGAAACCGTTGCCGATCTCATGCGGCGTGCCGACGAGGCGCTCTATCTGGCGAAGAATGCCGGTCGCGACTGCGTACGTGTCTCAGCCGGACCGGGAGGCGAGTGGCCGGCTAACGCAATCGTCGTGAGTTCCAGATCAGGATGACGTTTGGTTGGACCGTCATCCTGATCCAACTCTTTTCTTGGAGCATGATCTCTTCCGAAAACCGGTTCCCACTTTTCGGGATCATGCTCTAGCGGCAGGGGCTGAGTTCGGGCATCTCGCCTTCGGAAAGCCCGTACATATAGCTGCGACCTTTGACGAAGACCGGCGGCCGGTAGCAATCGCCGTCCCCCGATATCTCGTCGGCTTCGTCCTGGTAGATCACCTTGGGCTGGCCGGCGCTGGTGTAGTCGGATAGTTGCTTGGCGAGCTTGCCTTCGCCGACGATGATGCGTTTGTAGCCGGCGGCGCTGTCGATGACGAGATTGCCGAAGGAATCGGCGTAGACGCGATCCTGGTGGCGAGCCCCCGCAAGTGCGGGTGTCGCCAGGCCGGCGACCGAGGCCGCCACGATGAGCGCCGCGAGGCGCGAGCTGCCAGAGTTGGAACGCATGGCGTCCTCCTGATGGTTAAAGGCCAAAGCGCGTCGCGACGCGCCTTAATCCTTGTTTGGATGCATGCCATTGTCCCAAAACCGCTGACGCGTTTTTGGGCGACATGCATTGGCTCCTCGAATCAGAAATTAACCTTTTCTTAACCTTTGTTAAGAGGCCGTCGCGATTGCCCGCGATGTCTCGCCAAACATGGTTAATTTCCGACTTGAGGGAAAACCCCGCGGCCATCATTCGGCCATGCTTGGCCGCACCATCGCCGCCAGCCATCGGGTCGACCTTGATCTTGGCAAAGCATCGCGGCTAGTTTGCCGCAGGGGAGGACAGCATATGGCGCTACGCCGGACGGTTTGGGTGTCCTTTCTTCCGTTGCTCGCCATCGTTGCCGCCTGTGTGCCGCAGGACAATGCGCCGAAGGCGGCCAACACCGTCTCGCCCGCGCCGGCTCAGCAATCCATGGCAGCCGTGGCGCCTCCGACATCGCCAACGAAGATCACCACCGACCTTACCGCGCCGCGATCCGCAGTGGGTACGGGAACCTATGGATGCGGCAATGGCAGCGCGATCACCATTCAGAATCTCGGCTCGTCGTTGCGCGTGATCGAGCCGGATGGCGCGACCGAAGAATTCGTGGCGTCGCCCGCCAACCAGTCCAGCCGCTATCAGGAAGCCGCCACGCATAACGCAATCGTGATCGACGGGCGCGAGGCGCTGGTGATGAAGAGGGGTTCGACGCCGCGGACCTGCAGGCGATAGATCGCACGGCTAACGACTTGCGTATGCTGCACTGCAGCGACATCGAGCGCGGCGGGGGCTAGCAGCCCCTAATCGATTGAAGCCCTAGCCTGCTTTTTTGTCAGACTAAATGACGTTTCCAAAACGATTTTCTGGCTTTGACGCGGTGCAAAAAGAGCATTAGAAACCCGCTGTCCGAAGTCATACATCAGGGCGGCAAATGCCGCTTTCCATCGCGGCTCCGGACGTCGAACTGGGGGAGCCATGAGCAGATCACCAGCCACCCGCGCCAATGCCAGACGTGAACGGCCGCTGTCGCCGCATCTGACGATCTACCGGCCGCCGATCACCATGACGATGTCGATCATCCATCGCATCACCGGCGGTGCGCTCTATTTCGGCACTCTGCTGGTCGCGATCTGGCTGATGGCGGCGGCAAGCTCGCAAGGCGCCTTCGACTGGGTCAACTGGGCCTTCGGCACCTGGCTCGGCCGGCTCATCCTGTTCGGCTACACCTGGGCGCTGATGCACCACATGCTGGGCGGTGTGCGCCACCTTGTCTGGGACACCGGCGCCGGTCTTGAAAAGGACACGGCATCGAAGATCGCCTGGGCAACGCTGGCCGGCTCGATCCTGCTCACATTGCTGATCTGGGTCGCCGGTTACATGGCGCGGGGAGCCTGATCATGAGCACTGGCAAGACCGACATGCGCACGCCGCTGGCCAGGGTCCGCGGCCTGGGTTCCGCCCGCGAAGGCACCGGACATTTCTGGCGCCAGCGCCTAACCGCGATCGCCAACATCCCGCTGATCCTGTTTTTCGTCGGGTTCCTGATCGCGCTCAACGGCGCCGGTTTTGCGGAGGTGCGGGCAGCGCTTGCCAATCCGTTCGTGGCGCTGGTGGTGGCCCTGGTGCTGGTCTCCGGGCTGATCCATATGCGTATCGGCATGCAGGTGATCATCGAGGATTACGTGCATGGCGAAGGCATGAAGCTGGCGCTCATCGCGCTCAATACTTTTTTCACCGTAGCGGTCGGCGTCACCTCGATCTTCGCCCTGCTCAAGCTGGCATTCGGAGGCTGATTTGGCCAAGGACGCGAAATCGGCCAACACGGCAGGCTATACTTTCGTCGATCACAAGTTCGATGTGGTGGTCGTCGGCGCCGGAGGGGCTGGCCTGCGTGCCACGCTCGGCATGGCCGAACAGGGCCTGCGCACGGCGTGCATCACCAAGGTGTTCCCGACCCGCTCGCACACGGTGGCCGCGCAAGGCGGCATTGCCGCTTCGCTCGCCAATATGGGCCCGGACAACTGGCAATGGCATCTTTTCGATACCGTCAAGGGGTCGGACTGGCTGGGCGACATCGACGCGCAGGAGTATATGGTCCAGCAGGCGCCCGCCGCCGTCTACGAGCTCGAGCATTACGGTGTGCCGTTCTCGCGCACCGAAGAGGGCAAGATCTATCAGCGGCCCTTCGGCGGCATGATGATGAATTTCGGCGAAGGCCCGCCCGTGCAGCGCACCTGTGCCGCCGCCGACCGAACCGGCCATGCCATGCTGCACACGCTCTATGGCCAGTCGCTGAAGCACAACGCGCAGTTCTTCATCGAGTATTTCGCGCTCGACCTGATCATGGAGCCGGACGGCACCTGCACCGGCGTCGTCGCCTGGAATCTCGACGACGGCACCATCCACCGGTTCTCGGCCAAGATGGTGGTGCTGGCGACCGGCGGCTATGGGCGCGCCTATTTCTCGGCGACGTCGGCACACACATGCACCGGCGACGGCGGCGGCATGGCGGCCAGGGCCGGCTTCCCGCTGCAGGACATGGAATTCGTGCAGTTCCACCCGACCGGAATCTACGGCGCCGGCTGCCTGATCACCGAAGGCGCGCGCGGCGAGGGCGGCTATCTCGTCAATTCCGAAGGCGAGCGCTTCATGGAGCGCTACGCGCCGTCGGCCAAGGACCTTGCCTCGCGCGACGTGGTGTCGCGCTGCATGACGCTGGAAATCCGCGAAGGCCGCGGCGTCGGTCCGAAGAAGGACCATATCTTCCTGCATCTCGACCATCTCGACCCGGCCGTCCTGCATGAGCGGCTGCCCGGCATTTCGGAATCGGCCAAGATCTTCGCCGGCGTCGATCTGACCAAGGAGCCGATCCCCGTGCTGCCGACGGTGCACTACAATATGGGTGGCGTGCCGACCAACTATTGGGGCGAAGTGCTCAATCCTACCGCTGAAAACCCGGACCGGGTGTCGCCCGGACTGATGGCCGTCGGCGAGGCGGGCTGCGCCTCGGTGCACGGCGCCAACCGGCTGGGCTCGAACTCGCTGATCGATCTGGTCGTGTTCGGCCGCGCGGCGGCGATCCGGGCCGGCCAGGTCATCGACCGCAATTCGGCGATCCCTTCGCCCAACGAAGCCTCTGTCGAAAAGATCATGGACCGCTTCGACCGGCTGCGCCACGCCAACGGCTCGACGCCGACGGCGGTGCTGCGGGAGAAGATGCAGAAGGCGATGCAGGAGGACGCGGCGGTGTTCCGCACTCAGGAATCGCTGGACAATGGCTGCAAGCGCGTCTCGCAGATCTGGGGCGAGCTCAAGGACATAAAAGTGTCCGACCGCTCGATGATCTGGAACTCCGACCTGGTCGAGACGCTTGAGCTGGAAAATTTGATGGCCAATGCCATCACCACGGTCTATGGCGCCGCGGCGCGCAAGGAGAGCCGTGGCGCACACGCCCGCGAGGACTTTTCGGCGCGCGACGACGTGACCTGGCGCAAGCATACGCTGGCGCGGCTCAACGAAGCCGGCGAGGTGACGCTCAGCTATCGGCCGGTGCACACCGAATTGCAGCGCAAGGAAGCCGACGGCGGTATCAACCCGGCCAAGATCGCGCCCAAGGCCAGGGTGTATTGACCATGGCGCTGGTGGCAGCGGGATATTCCGGCACGCCCCTTCCGGCCAAGCTCGGCCTGAAGGACGGTATGACCGCTGCCTTCATCGCGCTGCCGCCAGAACTCGACGACTTGGCTGACGCCGTGGCCTTTGCCGAGGTCGACCGGCTTGCCGAATGGTCCGACATTTCGGGCAGCCATCAAAGATACGACGCCGTCCATGCCTTCACCCGGCAGCGCGCCGAGATCGAGGATCGCCTTTGCGATGTCGAGGCGGCGATCAAGCGCGGCGGCATGGTCTGGGTGTCCTGGCCGAAAAAAGCGTCGAAGGTGCCGACCGACGTCACCGAAGGCGTTGTCCGCACTGAAGCGCTGAAGCTCGACCTTGTCGATGTGAAGGTCGCCGCCGTCAATGAAATCTGGTCCGGGCTGAAGCTCGTCATCCGAAAGGACCTGAGGTAAATGGTCGAACTGACGCTCCCCAAGAACTCGAAGATCCAGCAGGGCAAGACCTGGCCGAAGCCGGAGGGCGCCACCAATCTGCGGGAATACCGCATCTATCGCTGGTCGCCCGACGATGACGAGAATCCGCGCATCGACACCTATTTCGTCGATATGGACGATTGCGGGCCGATGGTGCTCGACGCGCTGCTGTGGATCAAGAACAAGATCGACCCGACGCTGGCCTTGCGCCGCTCCTGCCGCGAAGGCATTTGCGGCTCCTGCGCCATGAACATCGACGGCTCCAACACGCTGGCCTGCACCAAGGGCTGCGACGACATTTCCGGCGCCGTGAAAGTCTATCCGCTGCCGCACATGCAGGTGGTGAAGGACCTGGTGCCCGACCTCACCAATTTCTACGCCCAGCACGCCTCGATCGAGCCGTGGCTGAAGACGGTGTCGCCGGAGCCGGCCAAGGAATGGCTGCAGAGCCATGAGGACCGCGAGAAGCTCGACGGGCTCTACGAATGCATATTGTGCGCCTGCTGCTCGACCTCGTGCCCGAGCTACTGGTGGAACGGCGACCGCTATCTCGGCCCGGCAACCCTGCTGCAGGCCTATCGCTGGCTGATCGACAGCCGCGACGAGGCCACGGGCGAGCGCCTCGACAATCTCGAGGATCCGTTCCGGCTCTATCGCTGCCACACCATCATGAACTGCGCCCAGACCTGCCCCAAGGGGCTGAACCCGGCCAAGGCGATCGCCGAGATCAAGAAGATGATGGTGGAGAGACGGGTCTAGGCAGAGATCAGTTTCGACGAAATTGTCGTCCGTAGCGATCCGTCACACCCCCCTCTGTCCTGCCGGACATCTCCCCCGCAAGGGGGGAGATTGGCCGTCATCTCGACTTTCGCTACTTTCCACCGTTGCAAGAGTGGATGGACAGCGCTGAAGCTGTTGATCTCCCCCCTTGCGGGGGAGATGTCCGGCAGGACAGAGGGGGGTGCTGTCCCTCGACCTCAAAAAGGATACTCATCCAATGAGCGAAGACCTTCCCATCCTTTCCCCCGTCGAAGCCCGGGTGCTCGGCTGCCTGATCGAGAAGAAGGAGCTGACGCCGGATGTCTATCCGCTGACGCTCAATGCAGCACTCGCCGCCGCCAACCAGAAGACGGCGCGCGAACCTGTCATGGCGCTGGAGCAGACAGAGGTGCACCGGGCACTGAAGCTGCTCGAGCAGAAGGGGCTGGTGCGGCAGATGTTCGGCTCGCGCGTGGAGCGCTATGAGCATCAGATGGCGCAGCGCTTCTCGCTGACCACGCCGCAGACCGCCTTGCTCGGCCTGCTCCTGTTGCGCGGGCCGCAGACGGCGCATGAACTCCTGGCGCGGACTGAGCGCATGGCGCGGTTTTCGTCGATCGAGGATCTGCGCGGTGAACTCGACATGCTGATCGGCCGTCGCCCGCCGCTGATCCAGGAAATCCCGCGTGGGCCAGGCCAACGCGAGGACCGCTACGTGCATCTTCTCGCCGGCCCGGTGGACGTTGCAGCCCTTTCGGCGCAGCGGAGCGCGCCGGCCATGCCTGCCTCCGACCTGGAAGCGCGATTGGAAGCACTGGAGCAGGAAGTCGCCGCACTACGCGCCCGGCTTGATGCGCTGGGCGGTTGAGGCTGCCAGAGCGGTTCACCGTTTCACGAAAGCGGCGAACCACTCTAGTTTCTTGTTTTGACGCAATTCCGGACGGAAAACCGTTTCACACTTTTCCTGGAATTGCTCTGATCCCAGGTTGCCGCGCAGGGGCGTCGGCGCCGGTACTGAAAACGCCGGCTCTCAGGCCGGCGTTCGTCATTTCAGGTCACGTCTGCTCAACCGAGCCGGGCGTCGAGCGATACGTTGATGGCGCCGAGCGCCTTCGAGACCGGGCATTCGGCCTTGGCTTTCTCGGCCAATTCCCCAAATTTCGCCGCATCGATGCCCGGCACCTTGCCGACCAGCGTGATGGCGCTGCCGGTGATGCCGGTGCCGGGAACCAACGTCACCACGGCCTTGGCGTCGAGCTCGGCGGCGGGCGTGCCGTTCTCGGCCAGGAAGTGCGAAAGCTGCATGGCGTAGCAGCCGGCGTGGGCCGCCGCGATCAGCTCTTCCGGATTGGTGCCGGATTTACCGCTCTCGTCCTCGAAGCGCGCCTTGAACGAATAGGGCGTGCCCTTGAGCGTCCCGCTCTGCGTGTCGAGCGTGCCTTGGCCCTCTTTCAGATTGCCTTTCCAGACGGCGTTTGCAGTGCGGTCCATGAAGTCCTCCTTGGTTGCGGTGGCCGGTTGTCTTGGCTGGTTGCCTGGGTGAGCCCGGCGTCAGGTCAACTATAGCGCGCGCGGACACGAAGGCCACTGTGCTCTTTGGACATTGCGCGGTGTTGGGCTGCGACGGTTTCGAACTTTTTGAAAAAAGTGCGTGCAAAAATGTCGACTTCCATCCGGCCCGACCGTCCTGCGGGCGGCCACGGGGTTGTGGCCGGATGGAGGTTCACATGGACAATCTGTTTTTCGCACAGTGGAAGAGCCCGGGCCGCAAGGCTCAGCGACGGCAAGACTTGTGGCTGGATCCGCCGGCGTCCGGTTTCGGCAGGCTGCTGGCGGCTATCGCCATCATCGCGGTCGCGGCGTGCTTTCTCGACCATGCGGCGGCAGTCGACAGCAAGGCTGACATGCTCGTCGCGGCGTCCTATGATTCATCCCAGCACGGGAGTTCGAAATGAAATATGTCTGCCTGGTCTATGGTGAGGAGAAGGATCTCCACGCGCTGACCCCGGAGGGGATGGCCAAGCTCGATGCCGATTCGCTGGCCCATGACAGGTCCCTGGATCAAGCGGGCAAGCTGATCATCGCGCAGGCGCTGCAATCGGTGAGGACGTCGAAGTCGGTGCGGCGGCGCGAGGGCAAGCGCCTGATCACCGACGGCCCTTTCGCCGAAACCAAGGAGCAGCTGCTCGGTTTCGTGATGATCGAAGCCGACAGTCTCGAGGAGGCGCTGGACATCGCCGGCGACATTCCGCTGGCTGAACTGGGCACCATCGAGGTGCGCGCGATCTACAATGTGCCGGGATCATAGGCGGGATTGGTTGCCTGCGGCCCAACGGGATAGAGCAGTCCACCGTTTAACGGAAACGGTGAACTGCTCTAACTCTTTGTTTTGACGCAATTCCGGACGGAAAACCGCTTCACACTTTTCCTGGAATTGCTCTAGGTGCCTGGCGGAGCCGCCGAGATTTCTTCGCCGTTGAAGCAAGCCGAGAGTTCTCCTATCGTCGCCGGGATCTTGGGGGAATCCGACATGCCTTTCCTGATTGCCGTTCTTGGCGTGCTCGGAGCAGCGGCGCTCTGGTGGTACCGGATGAAGGCCATGAACGAGGCCGCGCGTGACGTTGCCGATGTGATCGGCCGGGTCCAGGGCTCCGTGCGCCGCAAGAAGCTGCGCAAGCAGGCGGCCCTGTCGCCGCTGACGGCGATCGACGACCCGGTGGTGGCGGCGGCAACGCTCATCACCGCGCTCGTCTCCGAGGATGGACCCGTGCTGCCGCAGCGCGAGGCCGTCATCCGGTCGGTGATCTCGGAAATCGCCGACAAGAAGAAGACCGACGAGGCGGTGATCTACGCCAAATGGGCGGCCTCGCAGATCGACGACACGACGATCGTCATCGACAAACTGGCGCCGTTCCTGCGCGAGCGTCTCGACGTGTCGGAACGCAACGATCTCCTGCAGATGATCAACCGCGCCGCCCAGGGCGGCGAGAAGCGCCTCGAGATCGCCGACCAGCGCATTTTGCGGCTGCGGCAGAAGCTCGGTTTCGAGGTCAACTAGGCTTGACCGCACTCTCTGGCGTGTCCGTCCGTGAGACGGTCAGATCGCTTCGCCCTTCAACAGGCGCGGCGTGCCGGCTGACAGTCCCGACGCCTGGCGGATGAAGAAATCCTTCAGGCGCGGCATGCGTTCGACGAGGCCGAGGCCGATGTCGCGGACGGTGCGCAGCGGGGCGATGTCGTTGGAAAACAGCCGGTTCAGCACATCCGTCGTAATGCCCATCTGCACCGTGTCGAAGCGGCGCCATTGCTGGTAGCGTTCCAGCACGTCGAGCGCGCCGATGTCCTGGCCGAGCCGGTCCGCCTCGACGATCACCTCGGCGAGCGCCGCCACATCCTTGAAGCCGAGATTGAGCCCCTGGCCGGCAATCGGGTGGATGCCGTGGGCTGCGTCGCCGGCAAGCGCGATGCGCGGGGCGACGAAGGCACGTGCGATAGTGAGGCCGAGCGGCCAGGCGCGCGGCTTGTCGGCGACGCGGATTTCGCCGAGCTTCAGGCCGAAGCGCAGTTCGAGTTCGTGCTCGAAGACGAGATCGTCGCCTTCCACGAGCGCCTTGGCATCCTCCGCGCGTTCGACCCAGACGATCGACGAGCGGTTGGTGCCGTCCTCATCGGGTTTCAGCGGCAAGGTGGCAAACGGGCCGGCTGGCAGGAAGTGCTCTTCGGCGCGGCCATTGTGCGGGCGTTCATGCGCCACGGTGCAGACGATGCCCGACTGGCCATAGTCCCACTTCACCGTCTTGATGCCGGCCATGTCGCGCAGCTTCGAATTGACGCCGTCGGCGGCAACCAAAAGCCGTGCCGTCAGCGCGGCACCGTCGGCCAGATGCACCGACATGCCGGCGCTATTGGTTTCGAAGCCTTGCACGGCAACACCTTCGATGATGTCGATGCCGAGCCTTTCGGCCCTGGCCCGCAAGGCGCCGTTCAGGACCTGGTTGGCGACCATATGCGCGAAGGGCTCGCCCGGCGCCACTTCGCCGCCGAAGGTCAGGAAGACCGGGCGCACCGGATCGGTGCTGCGCGAATCGGTGATGATCATTTCGGTGATCGCCTGCGCCTGCGGCGCGATCTCGGCCCAGACGCCGAGCTGGTCGAGCATGCGGCAGGCGGCCGCGGCGATCGCCGAGGCGCGGCCATCCTTTTGCCAGGCGCCGGCGGGCGCGGCATCGACCAGCGCCACGGCAAGGCCCGGGCGGGCCTGCTTCAGCGAGACGGCGGTGGCCAGGCCGACATAGCCGGCACCGGCCACGAGAACATCGAGCCCGGATCTGGTCTTGGCGTCCGCCTTGCGTTCCATGTCTTGGCTCCTTGCGCGTCGACCGGGGCTTGCGCCCTTGACGGCTCGTTCTTCCTGTCGGAAACCGCCATAGCAATTTTGAGGCGAGGTCACAAAACATGACGGCGGCCATGGACGAGCTTCTCGGCATTCTCGACCTCGAGAGGCTGGAACACAATCTGTATCGTGGTCGCAGCCCCCAGGTGGAGTGGCAGCGCGTGTTCGGCGGCCAGACCATCGCCCAGGCCCTCGTGGCGGCGCAGCGTACGGTGGAGCCGGACCGCTTCGTGCATTCGCTGCACGGCTATTTCATGCGGCCCGGCGACATCAAGGTGCCGATCATCTACGAGGTCGACCGCATTCGCGACGGCGGCTCCTTCACCACCCGCCGCGTGCTGGCGATCCAGCACGGACAGGCGATCTTTTCGCTGGAAGCCTCGTTCCAGGTCGACGAGAAGGGGCTCGAACACCAATTCGCGCTGCCCGACGACGTGCCGCCGCCGGAAGGTCTGCAGACGCAGCGTCAGCTGCTCGAAAAAGCCGAGCGCGTGCCGGACGCGGTGCGCCGTTTCTGGGCGCGCGAGCGGCCGCTGGAGCTCAGGCCGGTCAATCTCCAGCACTATGAAAGCCGCGACAAGCTGCCGTCCCGCCAGAATGTCTGGATCCGCCTTGCCGGGCCGGTTCCCGACGACCGCGCGCTGCAGTCGGTGCTGCTCGCCTATCTCTCCGACATGACGTTGCTCGACACCTCGACCTTCGCGCATGGGCGCGGCCTGTTCGATCCCGATATTCAGGCGGCGAGCCTCGACCATTCGATGTGGTTCCACCGGCCGCACGCGCTCGATGGCTGGCTGCTCTATGCGCAGGACAGCCCGTCGAGCTCGGGATCGCGCGGCTTCAGCCGCGGTACGCTCTATGCACGCGACGGCACGCTGATCGCCTCGATGGCCCAGGAAGGCTTGATCCGGCTCAAGCGTTGAGCACCGCGAGTCTTGTTTGAGCAGGATCTCTGGACAAACGAAAACCGTTTGTCCGCGAAAACCGGCTCCGTGTTGCGGTAGCATGCGCAAAGCCGGCGAAATAGGCAATTTCGAAAAATTGCACACTTTTTGTGCATACGCCTTGGCGCGTCTGCGTGCAC
The DNA here is from genome assembly GCF_000176035.2 of Mesorhizobium opportunistum WSM2075. Classification (NCBI taxonomy): domain Bacteria; kingdom Pseudomonadati; phylum Pseudomonadota; class Alphaproteobacteria; order Hyphomicrobiales; family Phyllobacteriaceae; genus Mesorhizobium; species Mesorhizobium opportunistum. The sequence continues at coordinate 1,109,979 of NC_015675.1, forward strand.
GTGGCGGCCGACAGCCTCCCAATCCTTTTGTTTACAACGGGTTAATGTTCTGCCTCCGCAATTGGCATGAAGCTTGAATCCTTGTTGGCACTCTCCGGCTCTTTGGGATCGGTGAAGTCGTGCAAACGCGGGTCACCGCAACAGCAAAGGGTGAAACCTTATGAAAATCGTGATGGCAATCATCAAGCCGTTCAAGCTCGACGAGGTACGCGAAGCGCTGACCGCCGTCGGCATCCAGGGCCTGACCGTCACCGAAGTCAAAGGCTACGGGCGTCAGAAGGGGCATACGGAAATCTATCGCGGGGCGGAATACGCGGTCAGTTTCCTGCCGAAGATCAAGATCGAGGTCGCGGTCAGTAGCGACATGGTCGACAAGGCCGTCGAAGCCATCACGGCGGCCGCCAAGACCGGCCAGATCGGCGACGGCAAGATCTTCGTTTTCGGCATCGATCAGGCGGTGCGCATCCGCACCGGCGAAACAGACACCGACGCGCTCTGAGCGGCGAACACGTATTCCAATGGAGAGTTCAATGAATATTTCTTCTACCTTGAAGACGACGGGACGCGCCGCCCTTTTGGGCTCGCTCGCTCTCGCAGCATTGGGCAGCGTCGCCGCCTTCGCGCAGGAAGCGGCTCCGGCCGCGGCGGCGGCCGCGCCAACGCCAGTGCTCGACACCGGCAACACCGCCTGGATGCTGACCTCGACGGCGCTGGTGCTGATGATGACCATCCCCGGCCTGGCGCTGTTCTACGGCGGCATGGTGCGCAAGAAGAACGTGCTTGCCACCGTCATGCAGAGCTTTGCCATCACCTGCCTGGTGACGGTGCTGTGGTTCATGTTCGGCTATTCGCTGGCCTTCTCCGACGGCGGCGGCATGAACAGCTATATCGGCGGCGCCTCGAAATTCTTCCACCACGGGATCACGACCTCGTCGTTGTGGCTGCCGGGGGTCGCGAACATTCCCGAGTTCGTCTTCTCGATGTTCCAGATGACCTTTGCCATCATCACCCCGGCGCTGATTGCCGGCGCCTTCGCCGAGCGCTTCAAATTCTCGGCGCTGCTGATCTTCATGGCGCTCTGGCTGCTCATCGTCTACGTGCCGATCGCGCATTGGGTCTGGGGCGGCGGCTTCCTCGGCTCAGCTGGCGTGCTCGACTTCGCGGGCGGCACGGTCGTCCACATCAATGCCGGTGTCGCGGGCTTGGTCTGCGCGCTGGTCCTGGGCAAGCGCGAAGGCTACGGCACCACCAACATGGCGCCGCACAACCTGGTCTATTCGGTGATCGGCGCCTCGCTGCTGTGGGTCGGCTGGTTCGGCTTCAACGCCGGTTCGGAACTGGCGGCTGACGGCCTTGCCGGTGCGGCCATGCTCAACACCCAGGTTGCCACCGCCGCGGCGGCGCTGGCCTGGATGTTCGCCGAATGGATCGTCGCCAAGAAGCCTTCGGTGCTCGGCATCATCTCGGGTGCCGTCGCCGGCCTCGTCGCGGTGACGCCGGCTTCCGGCTTCGTCAACCCGACCGGCGCCTTCATCGTCGGCATTCTTGCCGGCGTCATCTGCTACATCTCGGCGGTCAAGGTGAAGCACATATTCGGCTATGACGACTCGCTGGACGCCTTCGGCGTGCACGGCGTCGGCGGCGTGGTGGGCGCTCTGCTCACCGGCGTGCTGGCCGATCCTGCGATCAACAGCCTGTCATCGGGCGCTTCGCTCGGCAAGCAGATCTACGGCGTTGCGGTCACCATCGTATGGACAGCCGTCGCCACCTTCGTGATCCTCTACGTGGTCAAGGCACTGGTTGGGCTGCGTCCGACGACCCAGGAAGAGGTCGAGGGCCTCGACATCTCCCAGCATGGCGAAGTGGTGCCATAAGGCCTGCTTGGCCAACGGGACCGGCGGATCCTCCTCCCGCCGGTCCCCTGCCTGTTCCACGCAATCGCGGGCGGCAATGCACTTGCACCCTGGAATTGCTTCGAAGAAAATCCCGTCGTGACACTCCCGAAAGGAGTTCACGCCTTGAGGCCCGGATCGCATCCGGGCCTCTTTTTTGGTGCAGGCATTCTGTCGCTGCCCGGATTCACGAAATCACGTTCGCGTGAACAAGCTTTTCGAGGAAACATTGACCGCCCTGGCCCCGAACTATGGGGACGATCGCCGTTCCGACGATCGTTTTTTTAAACACAGGGAAGGAATTTTCACATGAACTTCAAGAATATCTGCCTCGGGGCACTCGCGCTTTCCATGGTCAGTGGCGTGGCACTTGCCGGTGCTCTCGACGAACCGGACAACATGGCGCCGTTCTTCACCGATTCCAGCATGAAAACCATGAAGCCGATGGAAGAATTCAAGGCCGCCTTCATGGCCATGCCGAAGGAGAAGCAGGACGCCATGATGAAGGAATGCCAGGACGCGGCGATGAGCAAGCCTCATGCCGAGTTCTGCGCCAATGTGAAGGCGCTTGGCGGGGCCAACAAGTAACGCGCTGCCCGATCCCAAAACGAATGGATGGCGGGCCAACGCGCCCGCCATTTTCATGCGGCTGGGTTGGCCGGAAGATTTTCATGCAATGGGAGTGGCTCCACCGGCCTTATAGTTAATGCAGCCTTAACCTTCCCACGGCTAGTCTGGCCTCCGAATCTGCCGGAGTGCGCCATGCGCTCGGGCCAGGCAATCACTGACGGGGAAGAGCATGCGTTCAGGGGCTTCAGCACCGCTCGCGATGGCCGATACGGGGCACGGCATCCAGGCTTTCGCGCGACGCCAGGTCGGCCGGCTTGTCGGCGTCGGCCTGTTCCTGACTGTTGCCTTCGGGATCGCCAGCCTCGCCACCTGGAACGTTGCCGATCCAAGCTTCTCGCACGCGACGAACAACATCGTCACCAACGCCATGGGCTATGCCGGCGCGGTGTTCTCCGACCTTGCCATGCAGTTTTTCGGCCTCGCCGCGGTTGCCGCGCTGGTTCCGGCGGTGATCTGGGGCTACCTCCTGTTTTCGGCGCGCGGTGTCGACAGGCTGCCCAAGCGCGGTCTGTACTGGTTCGGCTTCGCGCTGCTTTGCGCCGCGATCGCCGGCTGCATCGTCCCGCCCAAGACCTGGCCGCTGCCGACCGGCCTCGGCGGCGTGTTCGGCGACATGGTGCTCAAGATTCCCGGTGTCCTCATCGGCGGCTATCCGACCGGGCTGATCGCCAGCGTGCTTGCTGTGCTTTTGGCCGCGCCGGCACTCTGGCTGTTTGCCTACGGCGCGGCGCTGACCGGACGCAAGAACGGCTTCGCCGTCATGGAAGAGCCGGCCGCCGCTGACCCGCGCGAGGACGAGCTTTTGTTCGACAATGATGAGGATGAGGGCGACGAGGGCATATTGGCACTCGGTGCGATCACCCATTGGTGGCTCTCGTTGCGTGCATGGATGCATCGCCGCGCCGTGCGCCGCCAGCGCGAGCGGGACGAGTACGAGCCGGAGATGGAGCCGCGCGCCAGCGCCTGGCGCCGTGCCGCCGAACGGGTCGAATCGGCTGAGTTCGCCGAATCACGCATGAGTCAGGACGGCCGCGCCCGCGTCGAGCCGGAATTCTTCGCCGCCATGGTCAATGACCGCAGCGTTTCCGTCGATCCCGACGATGACGACATCTTCGACCGCGACGACCGGGACATGGATTTCGACGACGAGCCCGTCGCCCCGCGCCGCGCCGCGCCCACGGCCAAGGTGCAGCAGTTCCGTTCCGATGCCGCCACCCGCGTCGAGGCGCCGGCGCCTCGCCCGGCCCCGGGCGCCCGCGTCCAGCGCGAGGCGCAGACATCGATGATCGGCTCGGACACGTTCGAAATGCCGTCGCTGCATTTCCTGTCCGAACCGAAGAACGTCGCGCGAGACCCAAGCCTCTCCAAGGACGCGCTGGAACAGAATGCGCGCCTGCTCGAAGGCGTTCTGGAAGATTTCGGCGTCAAGGGCGAGATCATCGCCGTCCGCCCGGGTCCCGTCGTGACGCTCTACGAGCTCGAACCGGCGCCGGGCATCAAATCGTCGCGCGTTATCGGCCTTTCCGACGACATCGCCCGCTCGATGAGCGCGATCGCCTGCCGCGTCGCCGTGGTGCCTGGCCGCAACGCCATCGGCATCGAACTGCCGAACGCCAAGCGCGAGACGGTGTATCTCCGGGAAATCATGGCCAGCCGTGATTTCGAGACCACCAAGGCCAAGCTGGCGCTGGCGCTGGGCAAGACCATCAATGGCGAGGCGGTCATCGTCGACATCGCCAAGATGCCGCACGTGCTGGTCGCCGGCACCACCGGCTCGGGCAAGTCGGTCGCCATCAACACGATGATCCTGTCGCTGCTCTACCGGCTGACGCCGCAGGAATGCCGGCTGATCATGATCGACCCGAAGATGCTGGAACTCTCCGTCTATGACGGCATCCCGCATCTGCTCACGCCGGTCGTCACCGATCCGAAGAAGGCGGTCGTGGCGCTGAAATGGACCGTGCGCGAGATGGAGGACCGCTACCGCAAGATGTCCAAGGTCGGTGTGCGCAACATCGACGGTTTCAACGCACGCGTCCAACAGGCCGAGAAGAAGGGCGAGAAGATTTCGCGTACGGTGCAGACCGGCTTCGACCGCCAGACGGGCGAGGCGATCTACGAGACCGAGGATCTCGATCTCGAGCCGATGCCCTACATCGTCGTCATCATCGACGAGATGGCCGACCTGATGATGGTCGCCGGCAAGGACATCGAAGGTGCTGTGCAGCGCCTGGCGCAGATGGCGCGTGCCGCCGGCATCCACGTCATCATGGCGACGCAGCGTCCGTCGGTCGACGTCATCACCGGCACCATCAAGGCCAACTTCCCGACCCGCATCTCCTTCCAGGTCACATCCAAGATCGACAGCCGTACCATCCTGGGCGAGCAGGGCGCCGAACAGCTGCTCGGCATGGGCGACATGCTCTACATGGCCGGCGGCGGCCGCATCCAGCGCGTGCACGGCCCCTTCGTCGCCGACGAGGAGGTGGAGAAGATCGTTGCGCATCTGAAGCTGCAAGGCGTGCCCGAATATCTCGACGCCATCACCGAGGATGACGACGAGGAGGATGACGAGCCGTCCGGCAAGGGCGGATCGGGCGGCGGTGGCGGCGGCAATTTCGAGGATTCCGACGACCCCTACGACCAGGCGGTCGCCGTGGTGCTGCGCGATGGCAAGGCGTCGACCAGCTATATCCAGCGCCGTCTCGGCATCGGCTACAACCGCGCCGCCTCGATCATCGAGAAGATGGAAAAGGAAGGCATTGTCGGCCCGGCCAACCATGCGGGAAAACGCGAAATCCTGGTGCCGACCGAAGACGACAAGTTCTGACGATGGGGCGTTCGCGGCAACTTTGAACTTTCTGGCGCGTTCATGGCAGGAGGCAGCGTTCGCCCGGTCAAACTTAAGCCCAACTGGGGGTCCACCACAGCCACCAAATCAGGAATCAGACGAGAGTGACCGATATGAAAAACGATCTTTCAGTGCTCAGCGATCTTGCCCCGACGCGCCGCCAGCTGCTCGGCCTTGGCCTTGCCTTCGCGGGTGCCGCCGCCATCAATTTGGTGCCCGGGTTCCAGCTGCTGGCCTCGGCGCAGGCGGCCGTGCCCGCTGCCGCGCAGAAGATCGCCGACCATTTTTCCGCGGTCAAATCGATGAGTGGCGAATTCGTCCAGTTCGGCCCCAAGGGCGAGCAGACCGGCGGCAAGTTCTTCCTCGAACGGCCGGGCAAGATCCGCTTCAACTATGACGGCTCGTCGAATTTCAAGGTGATTTCCGACGGCAAGTCGGTGGTCATCCTCAACAAGAAAATGAACACGTCCGATCTCTATCCGCTGTCGAAGACGCCGCTGAAACTTTTGCTCGACGACCGCATCGACCTCTCCGGCGACCGCGTCAAAAGCGTCAAGCAAGAGGATGATCTCACCACCATCCAGCTTTCCGACAAGTCGGTGTTCGGCAATGCGCGCATCACCATGATGTTCGATCCGAAGACCTATGATTTGCGCCAGTGGACGATCACCGATGCGCAGGGCAAGGACACCACGGTGATGATCTTCAACACCAAGGAAGGCGTCAGCTTCGCTCCCGACACCTTTGCCATCGACTATACGGCCAACCGCGAGCTGAATACGAAGACAAGGTAGTTTCCGTCGCTGCGGCAAGGTTTTTGGGCGTTAGCGCTGCCCCTCATCTGGCTGCCGCCATCTTCTCCCCGTGAACGGGGAGAAGGACGCTGTCATCGCCGATTTCGCCAGTTGCAAGCGTTGAAAGAAGGCGCTGCGGCCCGGCCAGCTTCTTTCTCTCCGTTTACGGGGAGAAATGCCCGGCAGGGCAATGAGGGGCGGCGCTGAGATTGGCGGTTAGCACCCGCTTGTTTTTATATCGCGCGGCTGGCAGTAGTTCAGGAACCAACTTCATAGGGCACAATGTCCTGTCCGGCCGTCCTAGAGCTGGCGGGGCTTGCTCTGCCCCGGACTGGATTCCCGCGCATGCCCTTTTCCATCGCCACCTGGAACATCAACTCCGTGCGCCTGCGCATGCCGATCGTCGAGCGCTTGCTGGTCGAGCAGGCGCCGGATGTGCTGTGCCTGCAGGAAACCAAGGTTCCCGACGAGCTGTTTCCGGAAAAGGCGTTCCGCAAGCTCGGCTATGAGCACATCGCCTTCCACGGCCAGAAGGGCTACCACGGCGTGGCGACGGTGGCGCGGCGGCCGATCGCGGTGGTCGAGAAGCGCCGCTTTTGCGAGATCGAGGACAGCCGGCATCTGTCGGTGACGGTGCGGGCCGGCGGCAAGACGATCCTGGTGCACAATTTCTACGTCCCGGCGGGCGGCGACGAGCCAGATCCCGTGATCAACAAGAAATTCAAGCACAAGCTCGATTTCGTCGCCGAGATGAACGCCATCCGCGCCGAGCATGACGAGGTCTCGGCTTCGGTCCTGGTCGGCGACCTCAACATCGCGCCGCTCGAACATGATGTCTGGTCGCACAAGCAACTGCTCAACGTGGTCAGCCACACGCCGGTCGAGACCGAGAACTTCGAAGCGATGCGGCTGGCCGGCAATTGGATCGACCTGATGCGGCTCAACGTTCCATCAGAACAGAAACTCTACACCTGGTGGAGCTATCGCGCGCAGGACTGGGAAGCGTCGAACCGGGGCCGGCGGCTCGACCATGTCTGGTCGTCGCCGAACCTGGTGCCAAGCTTCACCGGCTACGAAATCCTGCGCCTGGCGCGCGGGTGGGAACGCCCGTCGGACCACGTGCCGGTGATTGCGCGGTTCGACCTGGACTGATTATCAGGGGCGATCTTCCCACTCCGGCCGCAGCTGCGCCATGACCAGTTCGTCACGATGCACACCCTGGAAAAACGCGCTGCCGTGCGCAATGCCTTCAGCCGTGAAGCCGACAGCCTCATAGGCACGCCGCGCGCGGTGGTTGTCCGGGAAAAGACTGATGCAGAGCCGATAGGCTCGGTTTCGACAAATACCCGGTCGACCGCCGCCGCCAGCAGCATTCTGCCTTGGCCCTGCCCCGGGGTGACGACGGCCATGCGCTTGACCAGTGTCACCCGTTCGGCGGAAGCCCAATCGCGCAGGATCACGAAGCCAATCGGCACGGAACCAGCGATCCCAACGAAATAGGCATGGCTGTCATCGCCAAGTGCTTTGCAATGGCGCGCTTCGTCCCAGCGCCCGACGAATGCGTCGTAGCCCTCGCGCCGTTCGGTCGCCATGATGAAAGGCAGGTCGGTTTCGGTGGCGCGAACAAGCTGGAAATCCACGTGCTTCTCCCGCTCACTCCGAAAAGCGCGGCGCCAGTTTCTCGATGCGGCGGATCATCGCCTGGAATTCCTCGGATATGCGCTCATGCAACTTCACCGCGACTTCCGGATATTCCTCCAGGATGCGGCGGAACATCTTGCGGCTGAGCCGGATCACTTCCGAGTCGATCTCGGCCGACGCGCTGGTCAACCGGTTGGTGTCGGCGATCAACGCCAGTTCGCTGAGCATGGTACCGGGGCCGACCTTGCCGATCGGGATGCGTTCACCGTTCTGTTCGCGATAGAGCACGATGAGGCCGCTGACGACGACATAGGCCGAGTCAGCGACGTCGTCTTCACGGTAAAGCTTGTGGTTGGCCTGCAAAAAGGTGGTTTCGGCGCCGAAGGCGAGTAGGCGCAACTGTTCCTGCGTGAAGCCCTCGAAGAGCCTCACGGCGGACAGGATGCGGATGTCGTCATCCAACGCCATCTCTAGCTGCGTCCCCGAACGGTCAGTCCAATCCCTCCTTCACGAGCAGACCCTGAATCCCCTCCGACAGGATCGTACCCGAAAGCGGTCCCGCCCAGACCGCTCATTGGATAATGAAATGCTTAAGGAACCAGCTTGTAGCCACCGCTTTCTGTCACAAGAATTTCCGCATTGGAAGGATCGCGCTCGATCTTCTGGCGCAACCGGTAGACATGGGTTTCCAGCGTGTGCGTGGTGACGCCGGAATTGTAGCCCCAGACCTCTTCGAGCAGCACGTCGCGTGTCACCACCTTCTGGTCGGCGCGATAGAGATATTTGATGATCGAGGCTTCCTTTTCCGTCAGCCGCACCTTGGCGCCCCGCGGGTCGATGAGCAGCTTCTGGCTGGGCTTGAAGGTGTAGGGACCGACCGAGAAGGTGGCGTCCTCGCTCTGCTCATGCTGGCGCAGCTGCGCGCGGATGCGTGCCAGAAGCACCGCGAAGCGGAACGGCTTCGTCACATAGTCATTGGCGCCGGCCTCGAGACCGAGAATCGTGTCCGAATCGGTGTCGTGGCCGGTCAGCATGATGATGGGCGCCTTGTAGCCGCCCTTGCGCAGGATCTTCACCGCCTCTCGGCCATCCATGTCGGGGAGGCCGACATCCATGATGAGCAGATCGATGAGGCCGCCGCGCGCCGTGTTGACGCCTTTTGCCGCAGTCGATTCCTGCAGCACGTCGAATTCCTCGTAGAGGGACAATTGCTCGACCAGTGTGCCGCGCAGGTCGTCATCGTCGTCGACGATCAGGATGGTGCGTGAAGTCATGGATCAATCCGTTGTTTTGAAAAGTGAATTCAGTTGACCGCTGCGTATTTATGCGGAAGCTGGCCGGCACAACAGCCGATCACAGTGATTTGTTCCGTGGCACGATCATACAAGAAAAAACACGATCGCAATGCAGCCGGCGCAATTTTGGTAAAACGGCTGCGTGTGCTGACCGTGCGGGCGAGGCCCGGGCACCCAACCCAGGGCCTGCTGCAGGCCGGAAACACGGTGTTTGCCTGCGCGCTGGGGCGTGGCGGCATCTCGGCCGACAAGCGTGAGGGCGATGGCGCCACGCCGCTCGGCTCGATGCGGGTGCTGTCAGGCTATTTCCGAGGGGATCAGTTTGCCGGCGCGCGCCGGACCCGGCTGGCGATGACGCCGATCGGGCCCGATCTCGGCTGGTGCGAGGTGCCTGATGACCGCAACTACAATCGTCCGGTCAAGATTCCCTATGGCGCCAGCCACGAGCGCATGCGGCGCGACGACCGGCTCTATGACGCCTGCCTGGTGCTCGACTGGAACATCGCTCCGCGCCGCCGCGGGCGCGGCAGCGCGATCTTCTTCCACCTGGCGCGGCCAGGCTTCACACCGACGCAAGGCTGCGTCGCGGTGACGGCGCGGACCATGGCGCGGCTTTTGCCACTGCTGTCGGACAGGACGGTGGTCAGGGTGGTGAGGTAGGCAGTAGGCAGTAGGCAGTAGGCAGTAGGCAGTAGGCAGTAGGCAGTAGGCAGTAGGCAGTAGGCAGTAGGCAGTAGGCAGTAGGCAGTAGGCAGTAGGCAGTAGGCAGTAGGGTTACGCGTCGATGCCGTCTAATTTCCCTACTCCCTACTCCCTACTCCCTACTCCTTTCGCCTGGGCTGTTGCCAGCCGATGTCGAGAAGGCCCAGCCGGCCCATCTCGCGGTCCATTGCCCGGGCGACGTCCTTGCGGCCGGCGCCGATATCGCGCAGTTGGCGATCGGACAGGTCCTCGACGTTCTGGTGCGGAAGATTGACGGCTACCCTGGCTTGACGCAGCCAGGCACGGATCGCCGCCAGCCGGGCCGGGCGGGCGGCATATGCAGGATGAAAAGCGGTGTGAGACATGATGGCATCCGTTCGTCCGGACATCAAATCCGGTTTGATGGTGTTTCGATGTCCCCATCATGCCCGATTGAAATCTTGGGAGGAAACGAGTAGTTTTTGCTCGATCATCAAGTTTTCTTTGAGGATTGAGAGCGCCATGGACCGCTTCGCCGAGATCCCCCGCTGATGGCGACCCTGCTGCCGGGAACGCGGGCGCTGAGGACGCTGGAGGCGGCGGCCAGGCACCTCAATTTCACCCGTGCCGCCGACGAGCTTGGCCTGACGCCGGCCGCGGTCAGCCATCAGATCAAGGAAATCGAGGATCAGCTCGGCATCGTGCTTTTCACGCGCACCAGCCGCACGATCCGGCTGACGGAGGCCGGCACGGTGCTGTTCGAGGCCGCGACCGATGCGCTCGACCTGCTTGGCCGGGCCGCCATGCGGGCGCGCAAGATAGCGCGTGGGACGGAATTTCTGAAGGTGACGCTGGACGCCCAGTTCGCGACAAAATGGCTGATGCGGCGGGTCGAGGATTTTCGCAAGCAGCGGCCGGGCATCGAGCTCCGGTTCGACATCGCCTACGGGCTGCGCGATTTCGATCTTGACGATGTCGATGTCGGCATCCGTTTCGGCGCCGGCAAATATCCGGGGCTGTGCGCGCACCGCCTGTTCGACAACGTCATCATTCCAGTGTGCAGCCCGGGCCTTTTGGCGTCCGGGCCGCCCTTGCGCGAGCCGCGCGATCTCTTCCATCACACGCTTGCCCATATCGAGTGGGCGCGCCAGGGCGTGACATGGCCAAACTGGCGCATGTGGATGGCGGCGGCCGGCGTCGACGATTTCGACAACAGCCGGACAATCGTCTTCGTCAATTCCTCGGATGCCATCCAGGCGGCGATCGACGGCAACGCCGTCGCGCTCGCCGATTTCGCCATGGTGGCCAACGACCTGTCCGAGGGCCGGCTGGTGCGGCCTTTCGAGCTTGGCATCAAGGTCGCGCCCGAATTCGCCTATTTCCTGGTCTATCCCCAAGCCATGGCCGACGACCCGCGCATCGTCGCCTTTCGCGACTGGATCCTGGAGGAAGTGGCCAGGACGCGCACGACGGACAGGGCATAGGCCGTCAATTCCCGCTCACGACCGGGCGTTGTGGCCGAAGATCATGCGGGTGTATTTCTTCCACTTCCATTTCAGTTTCTTGTAGAGAAGCGGATGCGGTTTGCCGGCAACGGAGGTGTGGAAAGCTCCGTTTTCGCTGCCTTGCTCGACGATCGGGCGTTCGAACCACAGCATTTCAACACCCAATTCCTCATCCATCTGTTCGGCCAGATGGTCGATCACCGTGGATATCTTGTTGCGGGCGATCCAGGCGCAACGCGCTTCGGCGGCCGGGCGGGTGATGAGGTAGGAATCCGCGCATCTGGCATGCAGCGCGGGGTAGAGCCTTTGACCCTTCCGCAATTTCCAGCTCGGCGTGTAGTAGTTGCTGCCATTGCCGAGATAGATGACGGCCTTGCGGTCGGGGCTGCCGAGTTCGGCCAGTCCCTGGCGGAACTTGGCGACAAAGTCGCGAGCGAGGAAAACGTCGTCCTCGAACACCAGGCAATAGGGCAGGTCGGTTTCGAGGAAATCGCGCCAGATGCCGACATGCTTCAGCGCCAGCGAGACGGCAGGCGGGTGGACAAAGCCGGGAGCGACCAGTTCGGCGCGGATCTCCGGGGTGACGTCTGGGCGGTCCCATTCGGTGTAGAAGTAGACCGGCACGCCGCGCCGCTCGAACTCGCGCACGATGTGCCGGCGCCGGTCGTCATAGCCTTGCTTGACGTGACAGACGCGGGTGAACACCAGGTCGCGCGGAAATCCGGACTCATCCGCCATCGTCAACCCGTCGTCTCAGCTTGCCACGGCGCCGAACCAGCCGATCACCGCACCGATGATCAGCAAGACACCCAGCCAATGGCCGCCGTCGATGAGGGTCAGGTCCCAGCCGAAATTCTCGTAGCGATGGTTGACCGAAAGCGTCGTGGCGACGAAACCCAGCCAAAGCACGAAGCCGAAGACAAGGCCGGCAAGCCATGTCGGCTCACCACCGGTCATCGCGCCGACGACCAGGGCCATGATGGTGGCCATGACCAGTTCGGCGATGAAGCTGACGACGAAGGGCAGCGGTGATTTCTTAATCGTCGCCGGATCGAGCTTGGCGGCTTTGAGCCACGGCTTGCTCAACGTCATGTACCAGGCCGCGCCGAACAACCAGGCAACGATAGCGGCGGCGATCACCGCCAGCCAGTTCACTGCTGAAAAATCCATGAGCTTCCCCCTCCAGAGCGTTTCACCGTTTCATGGAAACGGCGAACCGCTCCAACTCTTTATTTTGACGCAATTCCAGACGGAAAACCGCTCACACTTTTCCTGGAATTGCTCCAGATACAAATTCATGGAAACGCCTGTTCGGCGACGGCGTCAAGCAGTCGCCAGACAGTCGTGCGCTTTACCTCGGCATCCTCGAGCGCCCGCGTCACCGGGACTTCGTAGACGCCAAGCGGCTCCAGCCCCGATCGCGGCAGATAGGAGCGGCCGGGATCGCCGACCAGGATATCGGCACCGCGCCGTTTGAGAACCGAGAACCAAGGCATCAGCCGGTCGGCGAAAGGCTTGTCGTAGAAGACGTCGCCGGCGAGGATCACGTCCCAGCCCGCATCGGTGCCGACACAGTCCGTGCCGAGGAATTGGACCTGGACATTATTGGCCCCGCTGTTGAGACGGATCGCGGTGGCGCAGAACGGATCGACGTCGGCGGCCATCACCTTCGCGGCGCCCGCTTTGGCGGCGGCGATGGCGACGAGGCCGGAGCCCGAGGCAAAATCGAGCACGCGCTTGCCCCGCACGGTACCGGGATTGTCAATGACATGGCGGGCGAGGCCCTGGCCGCCGGCCCAGGCAAATGCCCAGAAGGGCGGCGGCAGGCCGATCTCGACCAGTTCGTCCTCGGTCCGCTGCCAGAGATCGTGCGCTTCGTCGGCGAGGTGCAGAAGAATCTCCGGCACATGCGGCGGCGCCATCAGTGCCGTATTGTCGAGGATGAATTTTTGCGCGCTGTTTGGCGTGAGTACCGTCACGGAGCGGGCGTCAGGCCGCCCATGCGGCAGACTTCCTTCCATTCGGCCGGGGTCACCGGCTGCACGGAAAGCCGTCCGAGCCGCACCAGCGCCATGTCGGCGAGTTTTGGGTTGGCCTTCACCTCCTCGAGCGTCGGCGGGTTCGGCATGTCCCTGACCGCACGGATGTCGACGCATTCCCAGCGCGGGTCGTCGGTCGTGCTGTCGGGATGGGCGAGCGCGCAGACTTCGGCGATGCCGACCACGTTCAGCCCTTCGTTGGAATGGTAGAAGAAGCCGAGATCGCCGATCTGCATGGCCTTCATATTGTTGCGGGCGGCATAGTTGCGCACGCCGTCCCATTGCGTGCCGGCCTTGCCCTTGGCCTTCAACGCCTCGAAGGAGAAGACCGAGGGTTCGGATTTGAACAGCCAGTAGTTCATTCTTTTTGCTCCTCCTTGCGCACCAGCGAGCAGGATTAACTAACCGCAGGCTTGTTGAAGGTCCAGTTCCACTGGCGGATTTCGACGCTTTCGAACAGCCCGGCCTTGGCGTAGGGATCGGCTGCCGACAAAGCCTGCGCTCCCGCCAAATCCGGCGCCTCGACGACGACGAGGCTGCCATTGGGCTTGCCGTCGGCATCGAGGAACGGGCCGGCAAAGGCCAGCTTTTTTTCAGCATTCAATCCTTCGAGAAAAGCGACATGCTCGGGCCGCGTGTCGAGGCGCACCTGCAGGCTTCCCGGTCTGTCCTTGCAAACAAAAGCAAACAGCATGGTCTTCTCCCTTGTCGTCAGATCAATCGTTGGTTTCAGTCTTCAGCGGCCGGGTCATCAGCGCCGTCACGGCCTGCCGCACGGTGATGGTGCCGTCCAGTATGGCGGCGACGGCGGCGATGATCGGCGCATCGATGTTGCGCTCGGCGGCGATGCGCGCGGCGATGGCCGCCGTCGGCACGCCCTCGGCCAGCGGCAGTCCGGAAAGTTCCTTGCCTTGCCCGAGCGCCAGCCCATAGGCGAAGTTGCGCGATTGGGCGGACGCGCAGGTGAGCAGCAGGTCCCCAAGGCCGGAAAGCCCCATCAAGGTCTCCGGACGGGCGCCGAAGGCGGCACCGATGCGGCGCAGTTCGACAAAGCCGCGCGTCACCATGGCGGCCTGGGCGCTGGCGCCGAGCCCGGCGCCGGTAACGGCACCCGCGGCGATGGCAAAGACGTTCTTCAAGGCGCCGCCGATCTCGACGCCAATCAGGTCATCGTTCGAATAGCAGCGCAGGTTCTCGGCCGAGAAGCGGGCGGCAAGGTCGGCCGCCAGCGCCTCGTCGCGGGCCGCCACCACCACCGCTGTCGGCAGGCCGCGGGCAACGTCGGTGGCGAAGCTCGGGCCGGACAGAGCCGCGACGGGGTTTCCAGGGAGGATCTCCTCGACAATCGCAGACAGCAGGGCGCCGGTGTCGCGCTCGATGCCCTTGGCACAGAGAACAAGCGGAATGCCGGCCGGCATGTGCGGCCTGGCGGCTGTCAGCATGGCACGAAGCGCTTGCGCTGGCGTCACCGCCAGCACGCAATCGGCACCGTCGAGCGCTGCTTGGATGTTGCTCGTCGCCACGATGCCGGCCTGGAGTGCGATACCCGGCAGATAGCGTGGATTTTCGCCGCGGTCGATCGCGGCGACGGTCTCCGGGTCGCGTGCATAGAGGCGGACGAAATGGCCGGCGCGCAGCATGGCCAGCGCCAAAGCGGTGCCCCAGGCCCCGCCGCCGAGCACGGCAACGCGCCAGCCGCTTGGCACAGGGTCGCTGCCGCTGATGCCCTTCTCGACCATGCCCTCCTTGATCATGCCCCTCTTGGTCATGCCTTGGCTCCCCGCCGGCCGGAGCCGACCATCGGCGCCGAGATGCTGTCCAGCGGCCAGCGCGAACGGGGCACGAAATCGAAGCCGTTCTCCTGTGCCATGCCTTCGCGCAGCCGCTCGATACCGGCCCAGGCGATCATCGCCGCATTGTCGGTGCAAAGCTTCAGCGGCGGCGCGACGAAGGTGAAGCCGGCCTGAGAGCACAGCCGTTCCAGCGTCGCCTTGATGGTGCGGTTGGCGGCGACGCCGCCGGCGACCACCAAAGCCGGACTTTTCGTGCCGGGAAATGTCTCGCTGAATCTCGCCAGCGCACGAGAAACACGGTCGACCAGCGCATCGGCGACCGCGGCCTGGAACGAGGCGCAGACGTCGGCGACGTCCCGGTCGCTCAGCGGCTCGATGGCCGTCGCTGTCTGGCGCACGGCGGTCTTGAGGCCGGAGAAGGAGAAATCGGGCTGCGCCGAGCCCTTCATCGGACGGGGAAAGGCAAAGCGTGTGGCGTCGCCGGCCTGCGCGGCCTTCTCGACGTTCGGACCGCCGGGATAGGGCAGGCCGAGCATCTTGGCGGTCTTGTCGAAGGCTTCGCCGAGCGCATCGTCGATGGTGGTCGCCCAACGCTGATAATCGCCAACGCCGCGCACGGCCAGGATCTGCGTATGGCCGCCGGAAACCAGCAGCAGCAGATAAGGGAAATCGAGCCCGTCGGTCAGCCGCGCCGTCAAGGCATGGCCTTCGAGGTGATTGACGGCGATCAGCGGCTTGCTCGCCGCCGCCGCGATCGCCTTGGCCGTCATCAAGCCGACGATCAGGCCGCCGACGAGACCGGGACCGGCGGTGGCGGCGATGGCGTCGATATCGGCCAGCTGCACACCCGAATCGGCCAGGGCGGCCTCGACGATGCCGTCCAGCGCCTCGACATGGGCGCGCGCGGCGATCTCGGGCACGACACCGCCGAAGGCGGCATGCTCCTCGATCTGGCTGAGCACGATGTTGGACAGGATTTTCGGCGCGGCATCGCCCTCCAGCGCCACGACGCTGGCGGCGGTCTCGTCGCAACTCGTCTCAATGCCCAGAACGCGGATCAATTCGTCGCTGTCTCCGAAGATTGTATCGTGAAGCTTTCCCCGTTAGGAGAAAGCCCGGAAGGCCTCGGTTATTCTAGCCGCATTTCTGCGACGCCAAGTGACTCCACTTGGCTGCAAAATGCTCTGGCCGGGGGTTATCACGGACCGCGCGCCATGCAAACAACCTTGAAAATCGGAACACGCGGCAGCCCGCTGGCGCTGGCCCAGGCCCATGAAACGCAGGCGCGGCTGATGGCCGCGCATGGCATGCCGGCGGAGGCCTTCGAGGTGGTCGTCATCTCGACCAGCGGCGACCGCATCCAGGACCGGCCGCTGTCGGAGGCGGGCGGCAAGGGCCTGTTCACCAAGGAGATCGAGGAGGCGCTGCTGGCGGGCGCGATCGACATCGCCGTGCATTCGTCGAAGGACATGCCGACGCAACTGCCCGATGGCCTGGAACTCTCGGCCTTCCTGTCGCGCGAGGACGCGCGCGACGCCTATGTCGGCAAGGCGACGAAGACGATCGCCGACCTGCCGCGAGGCGCAAAGGTCGGCTCGTCGTCGCTCAGGCGGCAGGCGCTGATCCGCCGCATGCGGCCGGATCTCGACGTGGTGATGTTCCGCGGCAATGTGCAGACGCGGCTGCGCAAGCTGGACGAAGGGGTCGCCGCCGGCACCATCCTTGCCTATGCCGGGCTGAAGCGGCTCGGGCTCGACCATGTCGTCACCGACCTGATCCCGCTCGACGTCTTTCCGCCGGCGCCGGGCCAGGGCGCGATCGGCATCGAGACGCGCATCGGCGATCGCGCTGTCGAAAAGATGCTGGTGGCGATCCATGACGTGCCGACCGGACAGGCGCTCGCCTGCGAGCGCGCCTTCCTGGCGGCGCTCGACGGTTCCTGCCGCACGCCGATCGCCGGCTACGCGGCGATCGAGGGTGGGAAGCTCTCTTTCGCCGGCCTGATCATCTCGCCCGACGGCACGCAGTCGCACACGATCGACCTGCAAGGGCCGGCGCAGGATGCCGCCCTCATCGGCACGGAAGCCGCCAGGACGGTGCGGGCCAAGGCCGGTGAAAAGTTCTTCGACGGCTGGCTGTGAAAATGCCCAGCGTGCTGGTGACCAGGCCGGAACCGGGGGCTTCGCGTACGGCGCGGCGGGTTCTGGAGGCGGGTTTCCAGCCGATTCTCCTGCCTTTGACCGAAACGGCGGCTTTGCCTGCCGATGCCGGTCAGGTTCCGGCTGATGCTCTCGCCGTTGCCGTCACCAGCGCCAACGCCGTGCGTCATGCTTCGGAAGAAATCATCGCGGCGCTCGCGGCCCTGCCTTGCCATGCCGTTGGAAAGCGGACAGCCGAAGCCGCGCGCGGCGCAGGATTCCTGTCGGTGCGCGAGGGTCCGGGCGATGCCGAGGCGCTGGCCGAAAACATGGGCGATGCCTTTTCCGGCAGGACGATCGTCTATCTCTGCGGACGCGTGCGGTTCCCGGTGTTCGAACAGCGGCTGGAAGCCGCTGGCGTCCAGGTCCACGCCGTGGAGACCTACGACACATCGGCGGTGCGTTGTTCCGATGGGGACGTCCTTGCGCTGACGTCAGGCCAACCGGTCGATGCGGTGCTGCTCTATTCGGCCAAGGCGGCTGCCGCGATGCAGGTTTTGGCCGCAAGGCCCGCCTTGAAACTACTCTTTGAAAAAACACGGTTTTTGGTGCTTTCCCAGCGCATCGCCGCTGCTCTTGACTATAGCGCTGGCAAAGCAATCGAGATTGCCGCGACGCCCGACGAAGACGCGCTGCTGGCACTTTTGCGGGCGCCCCGCTGACCCGCGTCATCACACCGCCCCTTTTCACCGCTTGGTGATGTGCTAGACCCTTCTGAACCATCACGCGCCGCCAGGCGTTGAGACGAAGCGAATTTTGCGGAGCCCAGGCATGGTCAAGACGCCGAAGATGCGACACTCGAAAGGACGCCGCGACCCGGTGACCATCGATCTCGAGCCAGGTGCCGTCTCGCGCGTCGTCGACGAGGATGCCGGCAAGGACGCAGCAGCGGGGGACGCAGCAGCGGGGGACGCAGCAGCGGGGGATGCAGCAGCCGGGAATGCGGCCCAGACCGATGAGGCGAAGGCGGAGGAAGCCGCGAACGCCTCGCAGCCGGAGGCTCCCGAAGAGCCGGTGCATGCCGACCAGGTCGATCTCGAACCCTGGGAGCATGCCGATGCCGCCGCGGGACAGTCCGGGGCGGATACGGCGGCAAGGGCCAAGGCCGCCGAGCCGGAAATGCCTTATCCCGGCTCGGACACGCCATCCGACCGCGCCAAACCTTCTTCCGACTACAATTTTGAGGACGCAACCACCAAGACTGGGGAAACCAAGACTGGTGAAACCAACGCAGGCGCGGGAAAACCCGACGCAAGGAGCGGACCAATGGCAGCGCAGCCGAAGCGTGGCGGCCTCAACGGCCTCACCGCCGGCATCATCGGCGGTGTCATCGCGCTGGTCGGCGCCGGCGGCCTGCAATTCGCCGGTCTGCTCGGCGCGCCGGGTTCCGGCGCCGGCGTCTCGCTCGATGGCGTCAACAGCGACATCGCCTCGCTGAAGAGCGAAATCACCCGCCTGAAGGAGGCCGACGGCAACAACGATGCAGCGGCCAAGCTGGTCGGGCTTTCTTCGGGCCTGGAGCAGGTTAGGGCCGATGTCGCGGCGCTGAAATCGGCGGTTGAATCCGGCGGCGCCGGCGACAATGCCGGGCTCGCCGCACTCGGTGACAAGGTCAAGCAGATCGAAACCGCGGTCGCGGCTCTCGGCAAGGCCGGCCGCGCGGCGCCGGTCGATCTCGGCCCGCTCAACGAAAAGCTGGCCGATCTCGATGCGCTGGTGAAATCGACAGGCGAGGCGGCGAAGGCCCAGGACGGACGGCTCGCCGCGCTCGAACAGTCGGTGTCGCAGCTCTCCGGCAAGGTCGACGCCCAGGCTTCGCAGCCGAAGATCGCGCTCGCCATCGCCGCCTCGGCGCTGAAGGCGGCGCTCGACCGTGGCGCGCCGTTCTCGGCCGAACTCGATACGCTGGCCGCGATTTCGCCCAACGCGCCTGAACTCGCGACCTTGCGACCCTATGCCGAAAAGGGCGTCCCGACCCGTGCCGAGATCGCATCGCAGATGGATGCCGCGGCCAATGCCATGGTCGCCGCCGCAACGCCGGTCGACCAGAATGCCGGCTTCCTCGACAATTTGATGTCGAGCGCCGAATCGCTGGTCAAGGTCCGGCCGATTGGCGCCGTCGAAGGGGCCGGCGCGCCGGAAACGGTCGCGCGCATGGAGGTGGCGGTCAATCAGGGCGACTATGCCAAGGCGCTCAGCGAATACGACACGCTGCCGGCAGCGGTGAAGACCGCCGGCGCTGACTTTGCCGGCAAACTGAAGGCCCGCGTCGAGGTCGAAACCCAGGTCGACGCGCTGATCTCCAGCGCGATGAAGGCATGAGGGCAACACAATGATCCGCCTGCTCGCCTTCCTCGTCGTCGTCTTCGCGCTAGGGTTGGGCTTTGCCTGGCTGGCCGACCGGCCGGGCGACATGGTCATCACCTTCAACGGCTACCAGTACCAGGTCAGCCTTATGGTCGCGGCGGTGGCCGTCGTCGCCGTCGTGGCCGCGGTGATGATCGCGTGGTGGCTCGTCAAGTCGCTGTGGAACAGCCCCTACACCATCTCGCGCTATTTCCGCGTGCGCCGCCGCGACCGCGGCTATCAGGCGCTGTCGACCGGCATGATCGCCGCCGGCGCCGGCGACGGCGCACTGGCCCGCAAGAAGACCAAGGAAGCGGCCAAGCTGATCCGCTCCGACCAGGAGCCGCTGATCCATCTCCTTGAGGCGCAAGCGTCGCTGCTCGAAGGCGATCACGAAGGCGCGCGGCAGAAATTCGAGAGCATGCTGGACGATCCCGAAATGCGGCTGCTCGGCCTGCGCGGCCTCTATCTCGAAGCCGAGAGCCTGGGCGACCGCAACGCGGCGCGCCATTATGCCGGCCGTGCCGCTGTGATGGCGCCGCAGCTTGCCTGGGCCGCTGAATCGACGCTGGAGGAGCTGACCGCGCGCGGCGACTGGGACGGCGCCCTGAAGCTGGTCGATGCGCAGAAGTCGACACGGCAGATCGAACGCGACGCCGCCAACCGCCGCCGTGCCGTGCTGCTGACCGCCAAGGCGCAGTCGCTCGCCGACAGCGACCCCAACGCGGCAAGGACAGCGGCGCTGGAGGCCAACAAGCTGCGGCCGGACTTTGCCCCCGCCGCCGTCGCCGCCGCCGCGGCGCTGTTCAAGCAGAACGACGTGCGCAAGGGCTCGAAGATCCTGGAGACGGCATGGAAGGCCGAGCCGCATCCGGAGGTCGCCGAGCTCTATACCCATGCAAGGCCGGGCGACGCCGTGCTCGACCGCCTGAACCGGGCGAAGAAGCTGCAGGAGATGAAGAAGAACCACGCCGAATCGTCGATGACGGTGGCGCGCGCCGCGCTCGATGCGATGGATTTTTCGACCGCGCGCCGCGAGGCCGAGGCGGCGATCCGGATGGACCGCCGCGAGGGCGCCTATCTGCTGCTCGCCGACATCGAGGAAGCCGAGACCGGAGACCAGGGCAAGGTCAGGCAGCTGCTCTCCAAGGCGGTACGGGCGCCGCGCGATCCGGCCTGGGTCGCCGACGGCGTCGTTTCGGAACGCTGGGCGCCGGTATCGCCGGTCACCGGCCGGCTCGATGCCTTCGAGTGGCGTGCGCCGATGGAGCGGCTTGGCCAGCTCATCGACAGCCGGGATGAGACGCCGGGTGCCGCCGTGCCGGTCATCGAGGCGCTGGCGAAGCCGGCCAGCGAAACGCCGGCCGACGTGATCGAACACGCCGCCGCGAGCAGCGAGGCGACGGGCAAGGCGGCTGAAAGCCGCGAGGACCACGTCAAGCCGGTTACGGCCGCGGCGTTCGCGGCGGTGCCGGCCGATGCCGAGGGCGTGGAGCCGGCGGAAGAATTGACGCGCTTGCCGGACGATCCCGGCGTCGATCCGGACGACGAGGCGGAGAAGTCGCCGCGCCGCTTCCGGCTGTTTTGATTTGGCCATCGGGCGGTTGGGAATGAATTGATGTTCGAACGTGTTCTGTCGTTTCTCAGGGACTTGCCGGCCAGTTCCGGCACGCATGCCAGCACGGACGATCCGCGCGTCGCCGCCTCGGCGCTGCTCTACCATGTGATGAATGCCGACGGCGTGCGGCAGGATGTCGAATGGGAGCGATTCAAGGCGGTGCTGGCCGAGAGCTACTCGATCAGCGGTGCCGAACTCGAGGCGCTCGCCGCCGCCGGCGAGCGCGCCGACAACGAGGCGATTGACCTCTATGCCTTCACCAGCGTTCTCAAGCGCCACCTCGACGCGGACGGGCGCAAGGCCTTCATCGGCCTGATGTGGGAGATCGTCTATGCTGATGGCGAGCTGCATGAACTCGAGGACAACACGGTGTGGCGCGTCGCCGAACTGATCGGCGTCGAGCGCCACGACCGGGTCGAGGCGCGCCGCAAGGCGGCGGCGCAAGCGCCCGGCGCGCGCGGAACCTCCAGCGACGAATAGACGGGATCCCGCCTGCCGATGCCGCGCCAAACGAGCCCGAAGCCAAAAATCCTGATCGTGCTGCATCAAGAGAATTCGAGCCCCGGACGCGTCGGCCACATGCTCATCGAAGAGGGTTTCGATCTCGATATCCGCCGGCCGCCGCTTGGCGATGCGTTGCCGGAAACGCTCGATGGCCACGCCGGCGCCGTGGTGTTCGGCGGACCGATGAGCGCCAATGACGAGGACGAGTTCGTCCGCCGCGAGACCAGCTGGCTGGACATTCCGCTCAAGGAAAACCGGCCGCTGCTCGGTATCTGCCTTGGCGCGCAGATGCTGGTCAACCATCTCGGCGGCAAGGTCGAGGGTCACGGCGAAGGGCTGGTCGAGATCGGCTGGTATCCGCTCAAGGCGACCGAAGCCGGCAAGAAGCTGATGCACTGGCCCGAGATGGTCTACCAGTTCCATCGCGAAGGCTTTTCGCTGCCGAGCGACGCGATCTTGCTGGCGACGGCGGAGACCTACCCCAACCAGGCCTTCCGCTATGGCGACAATGCTTGGGGCATCCAGTTCCACGGCGAATTGACCAGGGTGATGATGCAGCGCTGGGTGGTGCGCGGCGCGCATCGCTTCGAGCTGCCCGGCGCGCAGCCCGGCCGCGATCATTTGGGGGGCCGGCTGATCTGGGATCTACATCTGAAGCGCTGGCTTGACGAGTTTTTGCGCATGGTGTTCGGCAGGCCAGCAGTGGGATAGGGTCAACTCTCTGTTACTCTGAGCGGCCGGGATTGAACCGCAGACGACTACGCCTGCCGAGGCGTGGACGACCGCTTTTCGCTCTCCGTTCGTGACCGGGTCCTGATAGCGGTCATTCATCATGAACTACTTAAGTGCTGATAATAGCGGCGAGTCTTTAACCTAGAACCGGACGCCGAACAGTCCCCCAGCTTCATCGTCGGTAAGACGGGGGTCTATGATAAACGGTTCTGGATCAAAAATTGGCTCTCCGGTGGCGGTTTCCTCGGTCTTGATTTTGTCGAGGTCGTCGGAGTTCATCGCGACGATATACTGTATGCCAATTTCGCGGGATTTCTGCTCGGCAAAGCTGAGCGCAAGACCGATTTGGCGTCCGTCTACACCGTCAAAGATATGGCTGTCGTGGATCAGAAAGCCTGGCGACCGGTCGTATCGCTTTGCCGCTTGGGCAAGCATCCAATCGAAACAGAACACCTGCATGTGGCTTTTGCCACCGCTCTTCTTTCCGACGATATCCGTGTCAATTTCGAGACCGCCTACACCCTTAGAGCGCCCGATGATCAAATTACCAGGTTCGTCGTAGAGATATCTAGAAACGTCGGCAAAGGCTTGGACAGCAAACTTTCGGACGTCCTCGCGCTCCAACACGTCGCGTCCGATTAGTTCCACCTGCTCGCCAATTTGTCGCTTAAGACTAGCCTGATCCTCAATCACATCACGAAGGCGCGGGATTTGTTGGTTGAGGTCCGCCATCTCTCTTTCAAGGGCGGTCAGCTCGGACTGCATCAACGTCATTCGATCAATTGCGATGCCCGAGCGCAGGATCGCCATTTTCTCCTTAAGGGCCTTCTGCAGGCGGTCAATCTGAGTTCGCCGGTCCTTTATGCGCTGTAGTGCCCGAGTCTTCTCGTCGTTCAGCTGCGCGCGTCGATTTTGAGCGAGCTTTCTATGAAATTCAGTCACTTCGTCGAACCGACGCTTGACATGGTCGGCGAAGAAAATGCCAACCTGCTCGTACATTGTTTTCACATCAGCAAGTTTCGCTTCTTCGACCTCTTGCAAAGCCAGATTGATGTTCTCGTTAAGGTCAAGGTCCCGTAGATTTGCTTCGTTCAAGTCTCGGATTTCAGCAGCGATTCCATTGGCGACCTGCTGATGGTCTCGATAGCCGTCGACGACTTCCATCGAAGCGATCTCGCCGCGCTTTCTTTCCACCTCAACCTCAAGAATGTCGAGGCGAGATTGCATCTTGTTCAGATCGAGTGCGCCATTGGAAAAGTAACCTTCGCGGATCATTCCAACAAGGTTGTCAGCCTTCTTCTTTTCTTCTTTGAGAAGCTGGAGTTTTTGCACTAGACGCCAGTCGAAGCCAAGAAGGTAAGCGAGATTGACCTGACTCCCAAGCGCTTTGGTCAGACGAATTTAAGGCCGGGCTATTAAAGGCCCCGTTTCTCGCCTTTCGTACAAAAAATGCGAACAATGCGCCGAATTTGGGTGAATATATGCTTCCAGCGTCCTCGTCAGTTAACCCGAACCACTGCCGCGCAAGCCTTGACCGAAGCTCTTTAAAGTCGATTGAGACGCCGTCAAGGAAGGCCTCATCTTTATCCTTGCCAGGATTCGTCCTTCGTTCGATTGTAAATTGGTGCTTGGCCTCGCGAAACCTCGCTCCGAATGTCCGGCCCACTAAGATTTCTTTGTGAAAATCGTCGTCAGGGTTCTTTCGATCCTGCACTAGCAAGTGGATCAGCTCGACCATGCTGGTCTTTCCGGTACCATTGCGCGTGTCGCGTGCACTCGAGGCCTCATGCCTCTCAGCCAGCAGGATGCTCATCCCCGGTTTAAATGTCAGGGTTCTGAAACTCGGCAGGTTGCTGTAGATTTCAGTGATCATTGGTTGAGCTTCTTGAGGACGCCCGCCTCTAGGCGCACGGCACCGACTACATGTAGGAAATCAACCGCGAGCAGAAACCAGTCGAATTCTATCGTCGTCATTTCATACTCTGACCGATGCGCCTGGACGTCATGAAACAGTGTAGAGACGGTCTTGGGGCGATCCAGTTCCGCCAACACCTCAGCGCCCACCCCTAAAAGTGCATTTTCGATCTTGATGTGCTTCGTGGGCAAAAGCATCAGGACACCGGCACGTTCTCGAAAACGTCGCAGGAATCAAAGAAATAGGTTATGATGACATGAGAGGCTGCGATTTCTTCCGACGTCGCGGCGATTCGAACATAATCGCACAACTTGAAAAAAATATCGTCGGGACCGTATCCAAGGTCGACGAGCTGAAGATATTTTTCACGCATCGCAGACTGGATGACGCTGACCGCTGCCGGATTGCTTTGACCGTCTAGGAACCGGCCCACTACATCCACATTGCTCCGGGCCCTGCGGATATCGAATTTCGATGCCTCGCTAAGCCGATTGAATTCCAGCTTAGCCCTATCCGGTATTTCGCCAAACTCCGTTGAACCGAATTGCTTCCCACGTTCGGTGATGATCCGCTTTAGGAGAGGGCGAATATGCTCCATCTGCACCCCTTCGATATTCAGGGCGGCCTTTGGATAAAGGTGGACCAGTTGCTGCAGAGATAGTTTGTCATGCAACTCGTCTTTCAGGAATCGCCGCGAGCCTGAGAGGAATTTGATGCTCGGATAGGCTTTCCGCAACTCCTCGATCTTATCGCTCGCCGAGGTTGGCAACCCACCATCATTGTTATGAATGAAGTGCCAAACTTTCATCGTTGGCCAAAACTTGACCACCTCCGGGAATGAATCTGCCATCTTTTTCGCAGCATTGCTCGCAAATTTTGCAGGCGACTCAGGTGCATAGCACTGGAATATGGTTTCAGTGGAGAGACGTCGGCCGTCACTCTTCTTGTCGCCTTTCGGTCCACCTGCCTTAATGAGTTCGAAGTCCCCGCCATAGACGCATGCAGCCATCGTGGCGAACCATTGTTCGAAGCCGGTCTGATTGAGGGAATTGAAATTGAGGTCGAAGAACAGGTCGAAGTCAGATTTGTTTTTCATTCTACGACCCGGCCAGAAAGTATGATTCTCGTCCAGAATGTGCTCACAATGGTTGTAATTTGTGAAGTGAGCACTGTGGCTATGTGGTGGAAAAGGCCGCGAAATTATACAGAATAGCCAGAGATCCCTGCCGTCGAGGGACGCAGTACTCACTATCTCTGCGAAAAGAAGTTGCTAAGGGATAGCGAATAATAGTTGTAAAACTATTTCCCAGTCCAGCTGAAGGTGGATAGTCCGTTCTCGGCCCCGTCACGCCGACAGGTGGTGTGCCGGAAACGACAGCTTTCGAGCAGTTACCGGTGACCGCTAGCGTCCGCAATGGAATCGGTTGCCGAACGGTAGCTTTCGTTTGTGGAGGCCCGAAACAGACTGTCAGGAAACGGCCCATCTCAGCCGTCGTCGGCGGAGCCTGACCAGCCTAAACGTCGGATCCATGGATCCGGTACTCAATCAGTTGCGCCCGTTGAGGTGGCGAACCCTGCGCAATTGCGGGAACAGATACGCCCACAACCCCGCAACCGCGATGGCGCCCACCCCGCCGATCACCACCGCCGGCACCGTTCCGATCAATGCCGCCATGGTGCCCGCACGGAATTCGCCGACCTCGTTGGAGGCGCCGACGAAGACCTGGTTGACGGCGTTGACGCGGCCGCGCACTTCGTCCGGCGTCCACAACTGGATCAGCGTTTCCCTGATGTAGACGCTGAACATGTCGGTGGCGCCCAGCAAGGCAAGGGCGACGATCGACAGCCAGGTGATGGTCGACAGGCCGAACAGCACGGTGCAGGCGCCGAATGCCGCGACGAAGCCGAGCATGATCTTGCCGGCATTGTCGCGAAGCGGGTGCCCGGCCAGCCAGACCGCCACGCAGATGGCGCCGATGCCGGGCGCCGAGCGCAACAGGCCGAGGCCCCAGGGACCGAGTTCAAGAATATCGCGCGCATAGACCGGCAGCAGCGCCGAGGCGCCGGACAGGAGGACGGCGAAGAGATCGAGCGAGATGGCGCCGAGCACGATCTTCTCGCTCCAGATGTAGCGGAAGCCGGCAAACAGCGTTTCCATCGTCGGCTTGTCGGTTGCGGTCTGCTGGGCGGGCTTGGGAATGGTGAAGATCAGCAGGCCCGCCACCAGCATCAGCGCGGAGGCGACGGCGTAGGCGGCTTCCGGCGAGACGCCATAGAGCAGGCCGCCGGCGACCGGGCCGACGATCGTCGCCGTCTGCCAGGCGGACGAGTTCCAGGCAATCGCGTTGCCGAAATCTTCCGGCGGCACCAGATTGGCGAACAGCGACGAGGAGGCCGGTCCGTAAAAGGCGCGCGCCATGCCGAACAGCGCCAGAACGACGAAGATCGGCAGCGGACTGACGAGGCCGCGCAGCGTGAAGTACAGGAGAACGAGCGCACAGCTTGCCTCGACCACCGTTGCCAGGGCCATGATCAGGCGGCGGCCGAAGCGATCCGCGACGACGCCGGTGACCAGCACCAAAAGCAGCGACGGCAGGAACTGGACGATGCCGACAATGCCGAGATCGAAGGGATCGCGCGTCAAATCATAGATCTGCCAGCCGACGGCGACGGACACGATCATGGTGGCGAAGGTGGTGAGAAAGCGCGCCGTCCAATAGCTGAGGAAGGCTTTGTGCCGGAAGGCGGCGTAACGCTGCTCCGGGGAAGTTTGCAGAGATGTCATCGAGTGAGGCCCCGTTGCTATGACATTGACCGGCGGGGCACTTCCCGGATGGGCGCTGTTCCGATCAATGAAACTTATCAAAGTTCGGCGGGCATATGCGTCAAAATCAGGCCTGGATCAAGGGACTTTCGCCTTGGTCGATCCATCGCACAAGGAAGTTACTGTCGCAGCGCGGCCGAAATGGCATCGAGCCCACCCCTCAACTCGGCCTCGGTCGGCCAGCCGAAACCAACGCGAAAGAAGCGCTTCGGCATCTCGAACCAGTGACCGGGTCCGACATAGGTGCCGTGGTTTTCCAGCAGGTTCACATAGAACCGGTCGAGGTCGAAGCCGGGTTCGACATTGAGGCGCGGGAAGCCGACGACACCGCCTTCGGGCCGCACCCAGTCGATCAGCGGCTCGCGGTCGATCCAGGCCTGGACGATGTCGCGTCGCCCTGCCATTTCGGGCAGCAGCGTCGCCAGGAAGGCGTCCCGGCGCTCCAGCATGCCGCGTGCGATACCTTCGTCGATGACGCTGCCGCAGATGCCGATCTGCTCCTTGGCGGCAAGGAACATCTCCTGAAGGGCCGCATCCCTGGTGATCAGCCAGCCGATACGGATGCCGGGAATGCCGAAGGCTTTCGACAGCGACGAGACACTGATGGCCTTCCGGCTCAGCGAGGCCGCCGACGGCAGCCGCCTGCCATAGGAGAGATCGCGATAGGTCTCGTCGACCAGCAAATGGCAGTTGCGGGCTTCGGCCAAAGCCACCAGTACGTCGAGTTCGGCGCGGCTCATCATCGTGCCGGTCGGATTGTGCGGGCAGGTGACGCTGATCAGCTTCGTGTTTGGCCGCATCGCCGCCTTGACGGCCTCGACATCGATGGCAAAGCCGTCGTCGAAGGCGAGGTCGACAAAGCCGATGGCGCAGCCGATCGCCCTGGGGGTTTCGATGTTGGTGGCGTAATTTGGCCTGACGACGACGAGGTGATCGTCGGCCGACAGAAGCGCGGTCGAGATGATGAACAGCGCGCCGGCGGCGCCGGCGGTGACCAGCACATCGTCGGGCGAAACGCCGGCATCCTGAGCCGCGATCAGCGCACGCAAGTCCCTATCGCCGCGATGCTCGCCATAGAAGAGCGTCAGGTCGGGCAGCGACAGGCCGATTTCGGAGAGCTTCTGGTCGGCGATCGAGCTTTCGGAGAGATTGTAACGGATACGGTCGTAGCCGTATTCCTCCGGCGCCTCTTTCTCGATCACCATCCTGGTGTAGTTCATGGCTTCCCCCAGATCATCCTGTCTGGTCTATCCAAGCCACAAAAGCACGAAGCCTGCCAAGGCGAATTCGCCGGCAGGCTTCTGTTCCAGTCGTCCTAACGTTTGGCTCAGCTTTGAATGGTCAGGCCGAAACCTTGGCCTTCCGGGCCTTGCCCTTGACGGGCGCCACTACGGCCGCCTTGCGGCCAAGGCCGATCGACTTCGCCAGCAGCGAACGCGAGGCGGCGTAGTTGGGGGCGACCATCGGGTAGTCCGACGGCAGACCCCATTTGGCGCGATAGGCGTCCGGGCTCAGGCCGAAATGCACGCCGAGGTGGCGCTTCAGCGATTTGAACTTCTTGCCGTCCTCAAGGCAGATGATGAAATCCGGCATCACCGACTTCTTGGGGTTGACCGCGGGGACCAGGGGTGCCGCCACCGGAACGGCCGGCTTGCCGAGGCTGCTGATCGACGTGGCGACGCTGGCAATGAGGTCGGCCAGGCCGGAGGCGGGCAAGCGGTTCTTCTCGACGTAGGCGGACACAATATGAGCGGTCAGCTCGAGAAGGTCGATGTCTTTGCGAGCGTCGTTGCTATCGTCGGTCAATCTTTCCTCCGTCTATGGCGCGCAGCCTCGAAAATCGGGCTCGTTTTCGAAAGGACAGTGCGCAAACTCTAAGTGCTGAAGCGACTTTCGTGGACCCCTTGGTCGCGCCGCAGTGTAGTTCGGCGAACTTCCTAGTCGGCAAATCTGCTTAATGCAATGACTGACGTGGCGTCACACGTGATTTTGAACAACTATACTAAAACGTAATAATATCAGACGATCAAGGCTTTGTCTCGCCACAGACGAAAGCCGCCTTCGAAAGCGCGTGTGTTGTCGCCGCGCCTGCTGTCGGTGGGCAGCTCGTCGAGCTTGTCGACATTGCCGCCGCCGATGACGATATAGTCGGGCTGCAGGGCGGCGCGGAGCCGGCCGACGACGTCGAACACATATTTGCGCCACTTCTTCTTGCCGTGCTTTTCCAAGCCGCGTTCGCCGACATAGTCTTCGAAGCTCCTGCCTTTCCTGTAAGGAAGATGGGCGAGTTCCATCGGCTGGCCGACATTGTCGAGGACCATCGCCGCGCCAAGGCCGGTGCCGAGGCCCAGGAATAGCATGCGCCCGCCTTCATAGCTGCCGATGGCCTGCATGAGCGCATCATTGACCACCTTGACCGGCTTGCCGAACTGCGCGTCGAAATCGAAGCCGGCCCAACCCTTGCCGAGGTTCATGGGGTCGAGCACCGGCTTGTTGTGGCGCACCGGGCCGGGATAGCCCATCGAGATGACGTCGTAGGACAGGCCCTCGGCGAGCTTTTTCACGGTATCGATCATCTGCCGCGGCGTCAGATCCGGGCCGGAATCGGCCCGGCGTTCCGCTCCGCCGGCGCTGGTCAGGATCTTGACATGCGAGCCGCCGATGTCGATCGAAAGCACGATCTTGCCGGTGTCCGATGCTGTCTGGTTCGCCGCCTTGGCCATCGCTTCCCCTCCGCTCATGCTACCGGGTCGATCCAGCCATTTGGCGGACCGAAGTTGGCCATAGCGTCCGCCGGTCCCCATGTCCTGGGCTCGTAAAGGTGCGGCGGGGTGGTGTCGCCGAGCACCGGGCCGACGATGCGCCAGGCAAGCTCGGCCGCGTCCTGGCGCGTGAAAAGCTGGCCATTGCCGTTCATGGCGTCGCCGATCAGCCGTTCGTAAGGCGGCATGTCGCCCTTGCTGTCGTCGAGCGCGGTGAGTTCCACCTGCTCGCCGACCATGTCGTCGCCAGGCGCCTTGCGCTGCGCGCCGATGGCGATCACCACCTGCGGGTCGATGCGGAAGCGCACGTAGTTCTGGTCGGCCGGCTTGATCGGGTCGAAGACGTCGAGCGGCGGCCGCTTCAGCCGCACCACCACCTCGGTGACATGCACCGGCATGTTCTTGCCGGCGCGGATGAAGAACGGCACGTCCTGCCAGCGCCAGGTGTCGACGAAGAAACGCACCGCCGCGAAAGTCTCGACCGGCGAGTTCGGCGCCACGCCGGGCTCCGCCAGATAGCCGGTGAACTGGCCGCGCACGACGTCGTCCTTCGTCAGCGTCCTGATCGCCCGCAGCACCTGCACCTTTTCGTCGATCAGGTCGTCGGCCGAGCGGCCGACGGGCGGCTCCATGGCCAGCAGCAAGAGGATGTTGAGCAGATGGTTCTCGATAACGTCCCTGATGCAGCCGACGTCGTCATAGAAGCGGCCGCGCCCTTCGACGCCGAAATCCTCGGCCATGGTGATCTGCACGCTTTCGACGTAGTTGCGATTCCAGATCGGCTCGAGCAGCGAATTGGCGAAGCGGAAATAGAGCAGGTTCTGGATCGCTTCCTTGCCGAGATAGTGGTCGATGCGGAAGATCGACTGTTCGTCGAAAACCAGGTGCAGGACCCGGTTCAGCCAGCGCGCCGACTGCAGATCGTGACCGAAGGGTTTTTCCACCATCAGCCGCGCGCCGTGTGCCGTGCCCGACTGCTCCAACCCTTGCACGACCGTCTCGAACATGGTCGGCGGCACCGCCATGTAGTGCAGCGGCCGCTGGGCGCTGCCGAGCGCGCTCTTCAGCTTTTCGAACGTCGCGCCGTCGCGGTAGTCACCGCTGACATAGCGCAGCAAATTGGCGAATTTGGCGAAGATCTTTTCGTCGATCTTGCCGAGCGCGTTGACGATGCCGTCGCGGGCACGGGCCTGCAACTGCTTCAAATCCCAGGCGTCGAAGGCGACGCCGATCACCGGTTCGGTGAGCGTGCCCTTGGCGACCATCTGGTAAAGCGCCGGAAATATCTTCTTGTGGGCGAGGTCGCCGGTCGCCCCGAAGAGCACCAGCGTGTCGGACCGTTCCTGGCTCATGCGCGCGTCTCCCCTGCCGCCGTCACTTGCCGGCCTTCGGCTTCTCGACATGGCCGCCGAAGGCATAGCGCATGGCGGACAACAACTTGTCGGAGAACTCGGATTCGCCTTGCGAGGAGAAGCGGTCGAACAGCGCCGAGGACAGCACGGGGGCGGGCACGCCGGTATCGATCGCCGCCTTCAGCGTCCAGCGGCCCTCGCCGGAATCCGAGACCCGGCCGCCGAACTGTGCCAGGCCCGGATCGCTCTTCAGCGCCCCGGCAGTGAGATCGAGCAGCCAGGAGCCAATGACGCTGCCATGGCGCCAGACCTCGGCGACCTGGGGAAGGTCGATGTCGAACTGGTAATATTGCGGATTTTCCAGCGGGCTGGTCTCGGCGTCGGCGGTACGCTGCCGCTTGCCGGCATTGGCCGATTTCAGGATGTTCATGCCTTCGGCATAGGCGGCCATGACGCCATATTCGATGCCGTTGTGCACCATCTTGACGAAGTGGCCGGCGCCGCTCGGCCCGCAATGCAGGTAACCGAACGGTGCCGTCCCGGCAGCCTTGTCGGGGGTGGGCACGCCGGCATCGGCGCCCGGCGCCAGCGTGGCGAAGACCGAATCGAGGTGCTGGACGGCGACGTCGGGGCCGCCGATCATCAGGCAGTAGCCACGCTCCAGGCCCCAGACACCGCCGCTGGTGCCGACATCGACGAGATGGATACCCTTGGCGGCCAGTTTCGCGGCCTGGTCGACGGCGTCGTGATAGTAGGAATTGCCGCCGTCGATGACGATGTCGCCGGGCTCCATCAGGGCCGAGACCTGATCGATGATCTTGCCGGTGATGGCTGCCGGCAGCATCAGCCAGACGCAGCGCGGCTTGGCGAGCTTGCCGACGAATTCCGCCATCGACGCCGCCCCCAGGGCGCCGTCACCGACCAGGGCCGCGACGCTGGCGGGGTTGATGTCGTAGACGACGCATTCGTGGCCGTCGCGCATCAGGCGGCGGACCATGTTGGCGCCCATCCGGCCCAGTCCCATCATTCCGATCTGCATGGTTTCGTCCCTGTTTGCTGGAGATTTGGGGTTTGTCGAGGGAGGATTTTAGCGGCTATCCTGCTCGCCCGATGTGACGGAGAAGTCGACATTCTCCCAATCGCCGTTCCCGGGCCAGAAAAAAGTGAAGGTCAGCGTGCTTCCGCTGGGGAGGTCGGCGACGGGCAGATCGACAAGGTGGATGCCGAAAGCATTCTCTTCGGTCTTGCTGTCCTGGGCGGTCGTCCAGTTGTCGATGCTCCAATGCACCGTGGCCGGAGCCAGCAGCTCGACGCGCAACGTCTTGCCCCCAGGCAGCGCACGGATCTTGTTGTTGAAGCGCCATGTCCTGAACGGCGATACGGTCCTGTCCTCGATGTAGCGCTTCACGCCTTGCGGCGGCATGTCGAAGACCGCGCCGTCGCGCAGCGAGCGCAACAGCTTGATGTGCTCCGAATGGGCCCAGACCAGCGGCATGGCGCTGCCCGATGGCCTGCCGCGCAACAGTTCGCGCTCGGGCATGTCGACGCCGTCCCAGACCTGTTCCGGCAACAGGCCGCCGGTTCCGGCGGATCGTTCCAGCGTGTCGAGCAAGCCGGCGGCCTTGTCCTTGCGACCTGCCGCCAGTTCGTAATGGGCGCGCTCACCGGCGAGCAGCGGCCACGGCCGGCCTTGGCCGGTGCCGTCGAAGGGCGAGCCGTCCTCGTGCTCGCCATAGCCGTCGCCATTGTAGCGGTACCAGAGCGGCCCTTGCGGCAATGCGCAGCGCAATTGCGCGTCGATGACCTTGACGGTGTCGACGATGCGCGGATCGTCGGCGGCCCGGAGGCCAAAGCGGACCAGCGCCAGCGCATCCGGGCTGACGATCTCTTGCGCCGGCCGATCGGTGTCGCCAGGTGGCCGGTTCTTGATCGGGACAAAGCCATCCTTCGGCGAGCCGGCCTCGGCGCTGTCGGGCGGCGAGATGCGGACATAGTAGCCGTCGACGCCGGCCACCTCGCAGGTGGCCGTGGCGGTGACATAGGTCCAGCGCTCGACCTGGTCGTTCCAGACGTCCGCGGTCTCGCGCAGATAGGTTGCCGCGTCCGCCTTGCCGCAGGCGTCGAGCAGGTCGGCGGCGGCAAGCAATGCGGCGATCTCGACGGCGAGCGTGAACGGGCTGTAGCCGGCGTCCTCTTCCCAGCGGTCCTCGCCGGTCACGGGTCCGTTGCGCACGACATAGGTTGCGGCGCGCTCGATCATCGGCTGGAAGGTGGCGAGCCTGGTACGTGGCAGGTGCCCGGCGCGGTGCAAGGCATCGGCCAGCAGCAGCGGAAAGGCGCATTCGTCCATCTGGATGCCTGGCCAATAGGCGGATCCGTCGAGCCAGGCGTTCTGCGGCCAATGACCGTCCGGCTGCTGGATGGAGCTGAGATAATCGAGGATCTGCAGCGCCGAGGCGGCATCGCCTGCCGCGAGAAATCCGCCCGCCGTCTCGACAAGGTCGCGCGGCCAGACCAGATGGTAGCCGCCGAGGTCGTCGTCACCCTTGTCGAAGCCCCAGGGGATGGACAGGCTGGCGACCGCCGCGCCCGGCTCCGTGATCGAGCGGTGCGTCGCCAGGACAGCGGTGCTGGTTCGATAGCTGTTGACCCCAGACGCCGCGTGCCGATCCAGAGGCAGCAGCCCGGCCTGCCATTTGCGCCAGTTCTGGACGTAGGATTTCGCGGCAGGCTCGAAGCCCCGCTTCAGGCTGGCGAAGGCGTTTTCCGCGGCCTCATCCGGTGTCGCGCCAAAACCCAGCGCCAGCACGGCCCTTGTCCTGGCCGATGTGAAGCCTATCTCGCCGGTCAGCGCGACATTGCCGTTCTCGGCGCGCTGGCAGGCTGGATCGAGCTTGCCGGCATGGGTCAGTTGCTGCCAGCCGTCGGAGAAGCCGACATAGCCAGTCGAACAGTCTCGCCAGGGCAGCGACGAAGCCAATGCCAGACAAGAGCCGCGCCCCGAGGCGAACAGCATGGATTTTCCGTCGTGGGCGCCGATCCAGGCGGTGTTGCCTATGCCGGCATTGACCAGATGCGGCGCCAGCAAGGCGTAGATGCGGTAGTCGCCAGCCGTGCCCTTGAGCGGCGTGAAGGTAATTTCCTGCAGCAGTGCGGCGCGTGCCGGGTCGGCAAGGATGCGCTTTTCGATGCGGTAGGCGCCATCGGTGGCGGTGTTGACCAGCCTGTAGGCCGGCACGCCGTCCTCGAACGGCTCGATGGTATGCGCGGCATCGCGCTTTTCTTCCGAGAAGTAGCCGTCGGGACCGGTGACGAGCAGGCCGAGGTCGCGGGTGCAGGCGCTGTCGAGCCGCGGGTAGTAGACTTCGTTGAGGATGCCGTGGCTGATGGTGAACCAGATCTGACCGGTCGGCGAAAGCGAAGTGCCGACGCCACTCTTGGCGCTTGACGTCCAGCGCGCCGGAATTCCCGGGGCGCCCGGGGCATTTTTTGGCGTCACTGGCATTCCGTTTCGGTCTCCTGACCCACTCCCTAGACAGGACCCGGAGCCATTTCAATCATTGCACCGCAAGTTGATCGGCACGCCCTCGCTGATTGCAGTTGACAGCTCGCCGGCCTTCTGCACTTTTGTCTGACAATAGATAAAAAACAGGTACGCAAGCGCGATAGTCACCAACAGCCCTCAAGACCAGCAACTCTCGGGAGGAGTATGACATGAAGAAGCTATTTGTCCTCGGCACGCTCGCAGCGGTGCTCACCGCCGGCACGGCACTCGCCGATACCAGCGGCAAGAAGATCGCATTCTCAAACAACTACGCCGGCAATTCATGGCGGCAGGCGATGCTCGACAGCTATGGCATCGTCACCAAGAAGGCGGTCGACGACAAGGTGGTCGGCGCGGCCGACATCTTCACCACCGCCGACAAGGAAGTGCCGACGCAGGCAGCCCAGGTGCAGAACCTGATCCTGCAGGGCTATGACGCCATCGTCATCAACGCGGCTTCGCCCGACGCGCTCAACGGCGCCATCAAGCAGGCCTGCGACGCCGGCATCGTCGTCGTCTCCTTCGACGGCATCGTCACCGAGCCTTGCGCCTACCGCGTCGTGGTCGACTTCAAGGACATGGGCAAGCAGGAAGTCGAGCAGATGGCCAAATTCCAGCCCAAGGGCGGGAACCTGTTGGAAATCCGCGGCCTTGCCGGCACTTCGATCGACGATGCCATCCATGCCGGCATCCTCGAAGGCGTCGCCGCTCATCCCGAGTTCAAGATCGTCGGTTCGGTGACCGGCGACTGGGACCAGACCACGGCGCAGAAGGCGGTGGCGACCATCCTGCCGTCGCTGCCCGATGTCGTCGGCATCGTCGACCAGGGCGGTGACGGCTATGGTGCCGCGCAGGCCTTCGCCGCCGCCAACAAGCCGCGCCCGACCATCATCATGGGCAACCGGCAGGACGAGCTGAAGTGGTGGAAGGAACAGAAGGAGAAGGACGGCTACCAGACCTGGTCGGCCTCGATCGCGCCGGGTGTGTCGACGCTCGCCTTCTGGGTGGCGCAGCAGGTGCTCGACGGCCGCAAGGATATTCCGCACGATCTCCTGGTGCCATATCTGGCCTTCACCCAGGACGATTTCGAGGCAGCCCTGCCGAAGATCAAGGAGGGCGGCGTCGCCACACACGAATACACGCAGGAAGAAGCCATCGCGGCTATCAAAGCCAACATCAAGTGAATGTGGCGTTGGCATCCATGCCGGCAAGCGGATATCGTTGAGCATGCCTGAAGGAAACGCCGACATCATCAGACTGAACGGCGCCGAAAAACAATTCGGCGCCGTTCGCGCGCTGGGCGGGGTGGATTTCCATGTCGGGCCCGGCGAGTGCGTCGGCCTGGTCGGCCACAATGGCGCCGGCAAATCGACGCTCATGCACATGGTGGCGGGGACCTTGATGCCCGACAGCGGCAAGATCGGCGTGCATGGCGCCGTCGAGGACAGCTACTCGGTGTCACACGCGCAGCAGCTAGGCATACGCTGCGTGTTCCAGGAACTGTCGCTGTGCCCCAATCTCAGCGTCGCCGAGAACACGCGCATCAACCACGCTTCGCTCACCGGCTTCGGCTGGCGGCGCAAGGCGGCCGAGCTGATCTCCGCCAAGCTCGACGAGATTTTTCCCGGCCACAGCATTTCGGCA
Source organism: Mesorhizobium opportunistum WSM2075 (assembly GCF_000176035.2). Taxonomy (NCBI): domain Bacteria; kingdom Pseudomonadati; phylum Pseudomonadota; class Alphaproteobacteria; order Hyphomicrobiales; family Phyllobacteriaceae; genus Mesorhizobium; species Mesorhizobium opportunistum. The sequence continues at coordinate 1,146,539 of NC_015675.1, forward strand.
TCGGATATCGTTGCCGACCTGTCGATCGGCCGGCGCCAGATGGTCGAGGTCGCCCGTGCCTTCACGGTCACGCAAGATCGGCTCGACCTCGTCATCCTCGACGAACCGACATCCTCGCTCGACGCGCATACGGCCGGCCAGCTGCTCTCCTTCGTGCGCCGCTTCGTGGCCAGCGGCAAAAGCTGCATCCTGATCTCGCACGTCTTGGGCGAGGTGCTGCGCAATGCCGACCGCATCGTGGTGATGCGCGACGGCAAGGTGGTGGCGTCGGACGCGGCGGATGCCTTCGATCGCGACCGGCTGGTGACGGTGATGGGCGGGGCGGAGGCGCGCCGCAAGATCGCGGCGCAAGCCGCTGTCGCCAAATCCGCCGCCAGCCCATTGCGGGTGCGGGCGCGACCCGCCGCGCAGAAGGACGGCACCGATCTTGTCGCCCGTGCCGGCGAAATCATCGGCCTTGCCGGGCTGGCCGGACACGGGCAGACCGACCTGCTGCTGTCGATCTTCAGCGCGGCCTCACGCGCCAGGAAGGGCATCGAGGTGACAGCGCCGGTGGCGCTGGTGGCCGGCGACCGCCAGTCGGACGGCATCTTTCCACAATGGTCGATCGCTGAGAACATCGGCATCGGCTCGCTGGCACGCCTGCGCAACGGACTTTTGATTTCGCCGCAACGCGAGGCCGAACTGGCGCGGTCCTGGCAAAAGAAGATCGGCATTCGCACGCCCGACATGAACAACAACATCTTTTCGCTGTCGGGCGGCAACCAGCAGAAGGCGCTGTTTGCCCGCGTGCTCGGCTCGGATGCGCAGATCGTGCTGATGGATGATCCGATGCGCGGCGTCGACATCGGCACCAAGCTCGAAGTCTACGACCTCGTGCGCGAAGAGGCCGGCCGCGGCCGCACCTTTCTCTGGTACACGACCGAAACCGAAGAGCTCGACAATTGCGATCACATCTACGTCTTCAAGAACGGCCGCATCGTCGCCAATCTGCGTCGCGACGAGTTGACCGAAGAGAAGATCATCCAGTCATCCTTCGGCGATGCGGCCTGAGATGACGGCGGCAACACTCGAAAACGGTCTCAAGGCGTCCGCGGCGCGCGGCAGCGCGGCACGCGCGCGCCTGCTGCGCGGGTTGCTGCCGGCGCTGTCGCTGGCGCTGGTGCTCATCGCCATCGCCTGGCTCAACCCGCGCGCCATCAGCTATTTCGGGTTCAGCCTGATGCTGAACCTGGCGATACCGATCGCGCTGGCTACGATCGCGCAGATGTTCGTCATCGCGGGTAACGAGCTCGACCTGTCGATCGGCACCTTCGTCGGTTTCGTCGGCTGCGTCACCGCGACCTGGCTGAAGGACGTGCCGCTGATCGGCGTCGCCATACTGCTCGGCTCGATCGGCATCTATGCGCTGCTCGGGGCGCTGATCCATCTGCGCAATTTGCCGTCGATCGTGGTGACGCTCGGCATGAGCTTCGTCTGGCAGGGGCTGGCCATTCTTGTGCTGCCCAAGCCGGGCGGCAAGGCGCCGGACTGGCTGCTGGCGATCATGTCGTTCAAGCCGCCCTTGGTGCCGTTCCCGATCATCGCAGCACTGCTTATCGGCCTCATCGTCCATTTCGGCCTGATGCGGACCTCCTATGGCGTGATCCTGCGCGGCTCCGGCGGCAATCCGGCTGCGCTCAAGCGCGCCGGCTGGTCGCTGCTCAAGACCAAGATCGTGCTGTTCGCGCTGGCCGGCCTGTTCGGCGTGCTGTCCGGCATGGCGCTGATCGGCATCACCACCTCGGCCGATGCCAATATCGGCAATGGCTACACGCTGCTGGCGATCGCCGGAGTCATCCTCGGCGGCGGCGAGTTCGTCGGCGGCCGGGTGTCGCCGATCGGCGCGGTGATCGGCGCGCTGACGCTGGCGCTGGCCGCTTCGCCGCTGCTCACCTTCATGCACATTCCGCCCGACTGGCAGGTGGCGGCCAACGGCGCCATCCTCATCATCGTGCTGGCGGCGCGGGTGCTGATCAGCCGCAAAGAGAGGTGAGCGATGACGCTGGTGAAATCGCTGGCCGGCAAACCGTGGATATGGTCATTCGTCGGCGCGCTCGTGGTGTGGCTGGCGACGATCGCCTTCACCGGCGGCTACGGCGGCGGCGGCATGGTCACGGCGGCACTGTCGCTCGCCGTGTTCACCGTCATAGTTGGTGTCGGCCAGATGTTCGTCATCACGCTGGGCCCGGGCAATGTCGACCTGTCGCTGCCGGCCAATATCGGTCTTGCCAGCGCGGTCGCCATGAAGGTGATGGGCGGCAGCGATTCCATGATCGTGGTCGGCCTGCTGGCGGCGCTCGCCTGCGGGGCGGCGATCGGCGCGGCCAACTACCTGCTGATCTGGGCGCTGCGCATCCCGCCGATCATCGCCACGCTGTCGGCGAGCTTCATCATCCAGTCGATAGACATCAGCTATGGGCGCGGGCTGCAGATCAAGCCACCGCCGGGCTTCGCCAATTTCGCCAACTGGCAGATCCTGGGCGTTCCGGTGCTGGCGATCCTCACCGTGCTGTTCACCATCGGTGCGGCCATTGCGCTGCAGCGCATGATCTATGGCCGCTCGGTGCTGGCGATTGGCCAGAACATCCGCGCCGCCTGGCTCGCCGGCGTCAATGTGGGCCGCATCCGTTTCCTCACCTACACGCTCTCTGGCGCGCTCGGCGGCATCGACGGCGCGCTGCTCGCCGGCTATTTCCGCGGCGCCAATGTCGATATCGGCAATGAATATCTGCTGGCCTCGATCGCGGTGGTGGTCATCGGCGGCACGTCGGTCGCCGGCGGCAAGGCCAATGTGCCAGGCGTCTGGGGCGCGGCGCTTTTTTTGGTACTTCTGCTGACCATGCTCAACACCTTTGGGGTCAGTGCCGGCGTGCGGCTGCTGCTGACGGGGCTGATTATCGTTGGCGTGATCACGGCCGCAGGTGGGGAGAAGGCGCTGCGGTAATATTTAGCGCCTTCGCCGCCCTACAGCCCTTCCGGACAAGCATTGTGCCAGAGCGACGCGCGGTTCCCATTCGCGGCGCGGCCTAGTAAACCCTCCCGATCGCAGTCGGTCTCGGGAGGTTCAGCTTGTCCAATGTTATCAGCGTTACCAGGGACAATGATGTCGCCGTCGTCACCATCGACAATCCGCCGGTCAACGCGCTGAGCTTTCATGTCCGTGAGCCACTGATGCAGGCGCTGGTTGCCCTGCGCGACGATGCTTCGGTCGCGGCAATCATCATCGCCTGCGCCGGCCGGACGTTCGTCGCCGGCGCTGATATCACGGAGTTCGGCAAGCCGATGCAGCCGCCGGAGCTGCGCGCTATCGTGGCCATGCTGGAAACCATCGCCAAGCCGACCGTTGCCGCCATCCACGGCACCGCGCTCGGCGGTGGCCTAGAACTGGCGCTCGGCTGCCATTTCCGTGTGGCCGATGCGCACGCCAAGCTTGGCCTTCCCGAAGTGAAGCTCGGTCTCTTGCCGGGTGGCGGCGGCACGGTGCGGCTGCCGCGCCTGGTCGGCGCGGTGAAAGCATTGAAGATGATCGTCTCGGGCACGCCGATCGGTGCGGAGGAGGCGCATGCCGCCGGTCTCGTCGATGCCGTCTTCGAAGGCGATCTGTCCACACATGCCGTGAACTTTGCCAGGGAGTTGGCCCCCAAGGGTGGTCCCTTCACGCCGGTGCGTGATCGCGATGACCGCCTCAAGGAAACCGACCTGGCGGCCTTCGATGCCGAAGCGGCGGATCTTGCCAGGAAGGCGCGGGGCCTCGAGGCGCCGATCGCCTGTGCGCAAGCGGTGCGCAATGCCGTTACGCTGCCCTTCGACGAAGCGCTGGCGGCGGAACGGGCGCTATTCGCTGGACTGATCGCCAGCGATCAGTCGCGCGCGCAGCGGCACCTGTTCTTCGCCGAACGTGAGGCGGCAAAGGTTCCCGGCAAGGACACGCCCAAGCGCAGGATCGCGCGCGTCGGCGTCATCGGCGCCGGCACGATGGGCGGCGGCATCGCCATGGCCTTCGCCAATGGCGGTTTTTCGGTCACTTTGCTGGAGACCAGCGAGGAAGCGCTGCAACGCGGGCTGGCTACGATCGAGAAGAACTATGCCGTCTCCGTTTCGCGCGGTTCCCTGACCGAGGACGCCAAGCGTCAGCGGCTCGCCCAGTTCAAGGGCTCCACCGACTATGCCGACCTCGCCGACTGCGATCTGATCGTCGAGGCGGTGTTCGAGGACATGGCGGTGAAGAAGGAGGTGTTCGGCAAGATCGATGCGGTGGCCAGGCCGGGCGCCATCCTCGCCACCAATACCTCCTATCTCGACATCGACGAAATCGCCGCCTCGGTCTCGCGGCCGCAGGATGTGGTCGGCCTGCATTTCTTCTCGCCGGCCAATGTCATGAAACTGCTGGAAATCGTACGGGCCGACAAGACCGCGCCGGATGCGCTGGCGACCGTCGTCGACCTGGCGCGGCGGATTGGCAAGGTGGCCGTCGTCGTCGGCGTCTGCCACGGCTTCGTCGGCAACCGCATGCTGGCGGCACGGGGTTCGGAGTCGGAAGAGCTTCTCCTGGAGGGTGCGACACCCAGCCAGATCGACAAGGCCTTCACCGATTTCGGCTGGCCGATGGGGCCGTTCCAGATGGGCGATCTCGCCGGCCTCGACATTGGCTGGCGCAACCGCAAGGCGCGCGGCCAGACGGCCGTCATCGCCGACACGCTGTGCGAGCAAGGACGCTTCGGCCAGAAGACCGGCCGAGGCTTCTATCTCTATGAGGCCGGCGCGCGGTCAGGCATTCCCGATCCCGAGGTGGAGGCGCTGATCCGCGACAAGGCGGCCGAGCGTGGCATCGCGCCGCGCGCGATCGGTGCGGACGAAATCATCGAGCGCACGCTTTATCCGTTGGTCAATGAGGGCGCGAAGATTCTTGAGGAAGGCATAGCTGCCCGTGCATCCGACATCGATGTCGTCTGGGTCAATGGCTACGGTTTTCCAATCGGCAAGGGCGGCCCGATGTTCTGGGCCGGTCTCGAAAGGCCGGCCAGGATCGTCGAGCGGCTCGAGTATTGGCGCCAACGGACCGGCAAGGATGTGTTCAAGCCGGCCCCGCGGCTTAAAGCGATGGCCGAGACCGGTTCCTGGGAGGCCGGCGCGACGGGCTGATCACACGGCGGTCGATGAGCGATTTCGTCCGCGCGACTGCCCTGATCTCACGGGTATTGGTCGAAACGTAAATGCGCTTGGCGCGCCCTTGCCACGCCGTAGCTCTCACACGTGCTTGCGGCCGCCGGCCTCGCGGAACCAACTGTCGGGGTAGGGGTACCACCATTCCTGGATCGCCGGCTTGTGGTCGATGATGACCATCTTGGAGCGGCGGAAGGCATCCAGCCCCTGGCGGCCGAGTTCTCGTCCAAGGCCGGAAGCCTTCCAGCCGCCGAAGGGCAGGGCGTCATTGTCGATCAGCGGATTGTTGACCCAGATCATGCCGGCCTCGAGCCGTTCCGCGGCCTCATGCGCCTCGGCGAAATCGGTGGTGAAGACGGAAGCGCCAAGCCCGAACGGGCTGTCATTGGCAAGCCGGATCGCCTCGTCGAAATTTTTTACGCGGCAGATGGCGGCGACCGGGCCAAAGCATTCTTCGCGCACGATCGCCATGTCAGGGGTGACGCCGGTGAGGATCGTCGGCTCGTAGAACCAGCCGGTGTTGTGCGCCGGCGGGATGCGGCCGCCGGTGACTGCAATGGCGCCGTTGCGGATGGCATCGTCGACCAAACGCATGACCTTGGCCCGGGCCGCTTCGCTGACCAGCGGGCCGATCTCGGTCTTGTCCATGCCGTTGCCGATGCGCAGCGCGCGCGTCCGTTCAGCGAAAAGTGCGACGAAGCGATCATGAACTTGATCGACGACGAAGAAGCGCTCGGCCGAGGTGCAGACCTGGCCGGTGAGATGGAAGGCCGCGGTGACGCTGCCGGCCGCCGCGACCTCCAGCGGCGCGTGCTCGCTGATGATCAGCGGATCGCTGCCGCCGGCCTCGATGACGCACGGTTTCATGCGCTCAGCGCAGGCGACCGCGACGGCCTTGCCGGCGGCGACCGAACCGGTGAAGGCGACGGCATGGGTACGATCGGAGGCAATCAGCGCCTGCGCCGTGGCCGCCCCGCCCGGCAGGCAGGAGACCAGACCTTCGGGCAGCGCGCGGAACACGGTCATGTAGTCCAGTGTCGACAGCGTCGTCGCCTCGGCTGGCTTGATGATGCAGGCGTTGCCGGCGGCGAGCGAAGCCGCCACCGTCCAGCACATCAGCAGGATCGGGAAATTGTAGGGCATGATGTGGACGGACACGCCGTAAGGTTCGTAGCGCGCATACTGGAACGAACCGGCCTGCGTCGTGCCGGCGATCTTCCCGGCATCGTCGCGCGCCATCTCGGCATAGTAGCGGAAGATCGGCGCGCAATTGGCGATCTCGCCGATGGCTTCCGGATAGGGCTTGCCCATCTCGCGCACCATCAGTTCCGCGCAGCGGGTGAAGTCGGCCGCCTCGATGGCGTTGGCGACGGCGTGCAGGTGCTTGGCCCTGCTTTTGGCATCGAGCGTCTTCCAGACTGCCTGCGCCGTGGTCGCGGCGGTGAGCACGGCGTCGATCTCGCCGTCGCTGGCCGCCGTGATCGCGCCGACGGTTTCGAGCGTCGCGGGGTCGATCACCGGTTTTGACGCGCCGGCCATCGGCCGGTAGTCCGGATTGACGAAGAAGGTTGGCCGGTCAGGGGAGAAGTTCATGGACATCCTCTCGGATCCGATCAGCGGATCATGTAGACCTTCTTGATGGTCTCATGGACGGTGCAGACGCCCTTCCAGTCCTGCGGGAAGAAGGCCGCCGTGTCCGGCTCGATCTCGATCACCTCGCCGGATTCATGGACATAGGTGCAGCTTCCTTCGAGGAAGTGGCAGAATTCGTCGCGGGTGACGTGGCAGTGCCATTTGCCGGGTGTGCAGACCCACAGCCCGCATTCGGAGCGGCCTTCCGGCCCTTTGTAGAGCAGCTTGCCCGAAGTGTGGGATTGCCCCTCGATCATGGTCGGGATGACGCCCCAGTCGACGAGGTCGGTGACGGCGAGCGGCGATTGCATGATTGGCGTGGTCATAGGGATGTCCTCGAAAGAGTGCTCAGCGGCACATGAAAGCCTTGGTCAGCGTTTGGGTGATGATGGAAATGCCGGTCCAGCCGGCGGGAAAGAACACCAGCGTGCCGGCCTCGACCGGAATCTGTTCGCCGTTGTCATGGACATAGCTGCCGTGCCCCGACAGGAAGTGGCAGAACTCGCCCGACGCAAACGTGACCTTGCGGGTGCCCGGCGTGCAGGACCACAAGCCGCATTCGCTCGAACCGTCCGGGTTCTGCGACAGGATCCTGCCCGACGCGCGCGGCGCGCCGGCGAGCGTGTTGGCGCCCGCGCCCCAATCCTCCAGTTCCACGGTGGAGGCCTTCGGCCAATGCGGTGTCGGCATGTCTTGCTCCTGTGCAGTGGATTCTTGCTTGAGCATGATCTTGTCCGAAAACCGGTTCCCACTTTTCGCTGTCGCGGTCCTTCGGTTCGGGACCATGCTTCTCACGCCAGCATGTAGACGTTGCGCATGGTCTCATGCACGGTGCATGCACCCGTCCAGCCGGCGGGAAACATGACCACGGTCCCGGCCGAGATTTCTATCACTTCGCCGACATCGGACCGGTAGGTCGCCCGGCCGGCGACGAAATGGCACAATTCGTCGCGTGGGATCGAGAGCCGCCAGCGGCCCGGCGTGCACACCCAGATGCCGGATTCCGGCTGGTTGTTCGGGCCCTTGTGCAGGAGTTTGCCGGTCGAGTGGGACGTGCCTGCCAATGCATCCGGTTGGAGGCCCCAGTCGACAAGGTCGGTGCGGGTGGAGGCTTGGTGTAGGTGCGGGGCGGACGAGGTCATGAGTGTGCTCTGGTGGCGCGATGTTTAACGTTGATATGCCGAGCCAGGGCACCCCCTCTGGCCTGCCGGCCATCTCCCCCGCAAGGGGGGAGATCGGATGTTGTCTCGGCCTTCGCCAATCACCAAGGCTGCAGAGTGAGAACCGGCTGCGAAGCTGCCAATCTCCCCCCTTGCGGGGGAGATGGCCGGCAGGCCAGAGGGGGGGTGCTCAAGCTCGACACCTCGATCACAGCAACCCCTCCAGCAAACCCGCCGCCTTCTCGGGCCCGTTCTGCGCGTGCATCTGTGCCGATGTCCTCGCGAGCTTCGCTTTCATGGCCGGATCGGTCAGGCAGGCTTCGATCCTGGCGACCAGCTCGGCATCGGTCCAGTCGTAGCGCGGCATGCCGAAGCCGTGGCCGGTTTCCTCGACGCGGGTGGCGTTGTCGTGGCCGTCCCAGACATAAGGCATGATGATCGCCGGCTTGCCGAAATAGAGGCACTCGGTGAACGAGTTGTTGCCGCCATGGTGGATGACGGCATCGACCTGCGGGATGACCGAGGGCTGCGGAAACCAGCTGTCGACGATGACGTTGCCGGGCACGTCCGTGTACTGGTCCTTGTAGCCGCCGACATTGACCAGCGCGCGGTAGCGTGTGTTGCCCAGCGTCGCGATGATGCGCTTCAGCAACTCGACATCGCCGGCGCCGAGGCTGCCGAAGGAGACGTAGAGCAGCGGCCCGTCATTGTTCTTCGCGAAGGTCGGCACCGTGTAGGGCTTCTCCTGCCGCACGCAGCCTTCGAGATACTGGAATTGTGCCGGATCGAGCGGATGGCGGCGCTTGAACTTGGCCGCCTCCGGATAGAGCAGCAAATTGAGGTAGGGCGAGGCCTCGAAGAACTGGCCGATCGGATAGGGCGCCTCATTGTTGGCGGCGAGGAAGGTGTTGAAGTCGTCATGGATCGGCTTGATCACCGCATTGAAATGGTCGCGGTAGCGCTGGTGTCCGGCATGGTCGTTCTCGCCGCAGCCCGAGAGATGCGGCGGGATGTCTTCATCCTCGATCTCGTTTTCCGAGCAGGAGATGACGCGCACCCACGGCTTGCCGTACTGTTTGATCGCCGGGAACAGGATGACGTTGTCGACGCAGATGACATCGGGCTTGATCGCAGCCAGGACGCCCGGCAGGTCCTTCTGCGCCCATTTGGCGCTGTCGACGATCGCGGTCCAGCAATCCTTGACGTAATTGTCGACCTGGTCGTAGGGCGATTTGCGGAAATTCGGGATGTGGCCGTTGATGAAATCCTCCCAGAATTTCGCCATCTGCTCGGCGGGCATCGGTTCGGAGAGATTCACCGGATGCGCCTCGAAACCGTAGCCCTTGTAGACGTCGACGAAGCCGGGATCGGACAGGAACACGGCTCTGTGGCCGCGCGCCTCGACGGCTTGCGCGATGCCGACGGAATTGAGCGCCGGGCCGTAGGCCGCCTCTGGAAAGAACGCGATCGTCTTCTGCGCCATCAGGCTTCTCCTGTTATTCTGCGAAAATTCTGACATCGGCGGCATCCCAGCCGAGTTCGACCTGGTCGCCTGACGAAACCGGCCGGCGGTCGGCGGCATCGGCGGTGACGCGGACCAGGAACGGTTTGGGCGACAGCGGCGTGCGGACATGTAGTTGCAAGTCGAGCCCCTGGTAGGCCAGCGCCTCGACCGTGCCGGTGGTGCGGTTGGCGGTGTCTGCTGACGGGAACAGCCGGATCCGTTCGGGCCGCACGGAGGCCACCGCCGATGCGCCGGGCGGGAGCGCGGCGGGAACCTTGCCGGCGATGCGCACGCCATTGGCGGCCGTCACGCCGTCGGCGGCGACCTTGCCCGGAACGAAATTCATCACGCCGATGAAATCGGCGACGAAGCGATCCGCCGGATGTTCGTAGACCGCATGCGGCGTATCGCATTGCAGCAACTTGCCGTCCTTCAGCACCGCCATGCGGTCGGCCATGACAAGCGATTCCTCCTGGTCATGGGTGACGATGACGAAGGTGATGCCGACCTCGTGCTGCAGGCGCTTCAATTCCAATTGCATGGCTCCGCGCAGCTTCTTGTCGAGCGCACCGAGCGGCTCGTCGAGCAGCAGCAGCCTCGGCCGCTTGACCAGGGCACGGGCAAGCGCGACGCGCTGCTTCTGGCCACCGGACAATTGCTCCGGCTTGCGGTCGGCGAAGGGGACGAGTTCGGTGGTCGCCAGGATGGCGTCGACGCGGGAGCGGATCTCTCTAGCCGGCAAACGCTCCATCTCCAGGCCATAGGAGACATTGGCCCGAACACTCATATGCGGAAACAGCGCGTAGGACTGGAACATCAGGTTGACGGGCCGCTTGTTCGGCGGCATCCGGGCAATGTCGCGGCCGTCGAGCAGGATACGGCCGTCATTGGGCGTCTCGAAGCCGGCCAGCATGCGTAGCAGCGTGGTCTTGCCGCAGCCGGAGGGCCCGAGCAGCGCGAAGAACTCGTTCTCGCGGATATCGAGCGAGATGCCGTCGACGGCGGTGACGCGGCCGAAATTCTTCGACACATGATCGATGGCCAGCAGCGTGCGCGGTTCGCTCATTGGCCGATAATCCCACGGTTGAGCCGCTGCGACAGGGTGAGCGCGGTGATCGAGACCGCCATGACGATGGTCGCCAGCGCGTTGATCTCCGGCGTGATGCCGAAGCGGATCATGGCGTAGATCTGCATCGGCAGCGTGGTCGAGGCACGGCCGGCTCCGGCGGTGAAGAAGGCGATGATGAACTCGTCGACCGACAGCGTGAAGGCAAGCAGGGCTCCGGCGATCACCGCCGGCAGAATGACCGGCAAGGTCACCCGCCGGAACGTGGTGAGCGCGGAGGCGCCGAGATCGGCAGAGGCTTCGACGATCGACCAGTCGAAGCTCTTCAGCCTTGCGCGCACCACCGAGCAGACGAAGGCGAGGTTGAAGACGACATGGGCGAGGATGATGGTGTGCAGGCCCATGGTCAAATTGAGCATGGAGAAGAACGACAGCAGCGCGATCGCCAGCACGATGTCGGGGATGATCATCGGCGCGAAGATCAGCGCTTCGAGCCCCTTGCCGTACTGCCGGCGCATCTCGACGCCGATCGCCAGCAGCGTGCCGAGCAAGGTGGCTATGGCTGTCGAGACCAGTGCCACGATCAGCGTGTTGAGCGCGGCGGACAGGATGGCGGAGTTGTGGGCCAGCGAGGCATACCATTTCAACGAGAAGCCGGACCATGCCGTCGGCAGCCCGCCTTCGTTGAAGGACAGCGCCACCAGCACGGCGATCGGGATGTAGAGGAAGGCGAAGACGAGAACGAGGACCGTCCGCATGCTGAGAGTGCGGGTAAAGGATCGATTCATCTCGAACCTCCGGTTGCTTGGAGCCGAGTGAACGAGCTGCGTCCTTCTCCCCGTTCACGGGGAGAAGATGCCGGCAGGCAGATGAGGGGCAGCGCTGAGCATGGCAAAGACAGGCGCCGCCCCTCATCCGCCCCTTCGGGGCACCTTCTCCCCCTAAACGGGGAGAAGGCAAGGATTGCGCCGCGCTCAGCCATCGGAATTGCCTTTCGCCTCAGCCGCACGCCCCGAGGCGCGGTCGGCGGCGAGCGCCTGCGCCATCAGCACGAGAAGCATGATGGCGATCAGCGCCATGGCGAGTGCGGCACCGAAGGGCCAGTCATTGGCGGTCAGGAACTGGTCGTAGACGAGGTTGCCGATCATCTGGAAGCGGCCGCCGCCGAGCAGGGCGGGGGTGACGAAATTGCCGATCGACAGCACGAAGACGAAGACCGCGCCGGCGGCAATGCCGGGCACTGTCAGCGGCAGGATGACACGGCGGAATGTGGTGACGGCGGAAGCGCCAAGATCGCGCGAGGCTTCGGCGAGTTCGGGGTTGAGGCGCGACAAAGGTGCGTAGCAGGCGAGAATGACGAAGGGCAAATAGTTGTAGACAAGGCCGGCTATGACGGCGCCTTCCGTGTAGAGCATCGATGGCGGTTCGCCGGTGTAGCCGAACCAGCGCAAGAGCTGCGTGATCAGCCCCTCGCGGTTGAGCAGCACGATCCAGGCATAGGTGCGGATCAGGTAGTTGGACCAGAACGGCAGCACGGCAAAGAACAGGAACACCGGCTGCCACCGGCGCGGTGCCGCCGCGATCGCGTAGGCGGCGGCATAGCCGATCACCACCGCGATGAGCGTCGCTGTGCCGGCGATGCGCGCCGACTTCAGGAAGATGCCGGCATAGAGCGGGTCGAAGACCAGCCCGAAATTCTCCAGCGTGAAGGTGTAATCGATGCCGCCATAAATACCGCGCCGGAAGAAGGCGAGCGCCAGCACCAGCGTGCAGGGAACCACCATCAGCGCGGTCAACCAGACCAGCGCCGGGGCCATCAGCAGGGCGGAGCGGGAGGGGAAGTGTTTCACGAAGCGCCCCCCTCTGCCCTGCCGGGCATCTCCCCCTCAAGGGTAGGGCTATCGCATATGAGTAAAGAGGCTGAGCAGGTCTTGATCGGCCCATCGTGCTTTGAGTCGTTTGTGGCTGAGCGGGATTTTTTCGGGGTCAGCTCTGAGAACATTGAGGGTGAGGCGCCGAAGTATGGCATGGTTGGCGGCTGTGTTGTTCTTGCGGCCTCTGATGTGATCTTCGCCGAGCAGGACGTCGAGTTGCCAGTGCAGGTCATTCTCGATGCTCCAGTGGCGGCGTACTGTGGCCAGCAGTTCGTGTGCCGGCATTTTGCGCGACAGCGCATAGCATCGGACCTTGTGTGTGGTCTTGCCCTCGACGGTGCGCCAGCTTTCGACACGGCCGATGGCGCAAAGGTCGACGAGTGCATTCTTGCCCGGCGTCTGCGCGAAGGGAATGACGAAGGCACGCCGCACCTCGTGACGGCCATGCGCGTCCTCTTCGGTCTGATGGAACTTGGTTGCTTTGCCCGCCGCCGCCTTGTCGAGGGCGGTGTTGGCTTCGGCGGCCAGCTTCGACTGGTTGCCTTTGATGGCGATCACGTAATGGCCACCGCCGTCGCGCACGGTCTTGGTCATGCGGCGATGGCAGTGCAAGGCGTCGGCGGTGACGGTCAAGCCTTTGAGCGACAACAATTCGAGCGCCGCAATCGCGGCCTGCACCTCGCCGCCCTCCTGCGCCACGGTCTGGGCCAAGCTCATGAAGGTGTCGCAGCCAAAGACGGTCACCACCAGCGGCGGCATATGCGAGCGGCCCTTGGCATAGGCGCGCCTGAGGCTCTTGCCGTCGACGGCGACCTGGCCTTTCGGCGCATCGATGCGCGCCTGCTCGCCGAACGCGGCCATGAAGCGCATGAAGGCCTCGTTGAGGGCGACAGGATCGAGAGCCGCCAGCACCCGGCTGAAGGTGTCGTGGCTGGGCGCGCCACGCTCGAGCGGGATGAACTGGCGCAACAAATCGAGCCGGCTCCTGGCAAACAGCTCCATCTCCGTGCAGTGCGTCGCCCCGCAAAGTACCGCCGCAAGCGCGACGAACAAAATCTCCGGCAACGGATGCTGCGCGGTCAAGTCCCGCGGGTCCGGAACCTCGCCGAATACATCCAGGAACACCATGCCGACCTCCGATCATCCAGAGGTCCCCTCAGAATCGATTTCCACACATCGCACAAGAGTACGTTTGTACTCATGTGCGATTCCCCTGCCCTCAAGGGGGGAGATTGGCTGTGGCATCGCCTTCGTCAATCTCCAATGCTTAAGGGCGAGCGGAACATCAGAACTGCTTATTTCCCCCCTTGAGGGGGAGATGGCCGGCAGGCCAGAGGGGGGCGCCACGGAACGCACGCTTAATTCAAGACTAACGCCTACTGCGCGGCCTTGATCTCGCTGACAATCTTGGAATAGTCGCGCTGGGCTTCGCCGACGTCGCGCAGCTGCTCGAACTTGACGAGGTCGGCCACCGGCATCGCCATGTTGGGGAACTTTGCCAGGAAGTCTGCCGGCAGGCTCTCCATCGCCGGCTTGTTCGGCACCTTGTAGTCGATGTTCTGCGCCGCCCAGGCGTGGTTCTTGGCATCGAGCATGAAGTTGATGAACTGGAAGGCGGCGTCCTTGTTGGCGGAAGCCTTCATCACCACCATCGTGTCGACCCAGAGATCCGAACCTTCCTTGGGAATGACGTATTTGATCTCGGGCTTGTCGGCGATGCCGTAGTTGCACCAGCCGTCCCAGGCCTGCACCATCAGCGCCTCGCCGGACACCAGCTTCGAATAGAAGGTGGTGTCGTCATAGGCGAGCAGGGTCTTCTTGGCCGAGATCAAGAGGTCCTTGACCTCGGCCATCTTGGCGGGATCGGTCTCGTTGACCGAAAAGCCCTTGTCGAGCTGGCCGGCGGCGAGCAGCCAGCGATCCGTCGCCAGCATGGTGGTCTTGCCCTTCAATTCGTCGGACGGGGCAAGCAGGTCGCTCCAGCTCGTCGGCGCCACCTTCATCAGGTCCGAGCGGTAGCAAAGGCCCGTCGTGCCCCAGGTGTAAGGCACGGAGAAAGTGTTGCCGACATCGTGCGGCAGCTTGGTCGCTTCCGGGTAGAGGTTCGCGAGGTTCGGGATCTTGGCGTGGTCCATCGGCTCGGTCAGGCCAAGCTTGTTCAGCACTTCGGCGAAGGGCGAGGAGACGAAGACCACGTCATAGCCCTTGCCGCCGGCGGCGATGAGCTTGCCCATGATTTCTTCATTGGTGGCGTGCACCACCACTTCGCCGGAAACGCCGGTCGCGGTCTTGAAGGCGGCCATGGCGTCGGGCGCCATGTAGCCGTCCCAATTGGAAATGACGAGGTCGGCGGCGACAGCCGGCGCCGACAGCGCCCAAGCGAGGCCGAGAGCGATTGAAGAGACCTTGAGCGCACGGCGCCGCGGGCTGGTAGCGGTCATGGCAGACTCCCATTCGGGTTGATCGTCGAATTCTGTGTTGGATCCGGCGCGATCTGTCTCGCGGCTCCGATCCTGTTCCCTCGGCCTTTTTCCTGCCGATTGCCCGCACAGTACTATTGCAGAAAAAAGTACGTCAATCCATAATTTGCCAAGCAATCGAAGAATCTGGCCGATTGCGTCTTAGAAGCCGATCGGTCAAACCATGCGGGTCATGTCCGCCCATCGAGACTAGTCATGCAAGCCGCAGCCCGACGACCTCGCACCAATCATCTCGACCTGGCGCAGCGCATCCTGGATGTGGCCCGCCAGCGCGGCTTCGAGCCGGGCGCCCGCCTGCCCGAGCAGCAGATCGCCTCGCTATGCAATGTCTCGCGCACGCCGGTGCGGGCGGCACTCAGCCTGCTCGCGGAGCGGGGTGTCGTGCGCTGGCAGGCCGATACCGGCTATCATCTGGCCGTCGACCTCGCCGCGCAGCCGGCCATATCGGCCGAGCTGCCCATTACCGAGGAAGACGAGCTTGCCGAAGCGATCCTGCGCGACCGGTCGGCGCGCAGGCTGGACCAGACGGTAACCGCCGCCGGGTTGATGCGACGGTACAGTGCCGAGAGAAAGACGGTACTAAAAGCGCTTAATAAACTGACAGAGGAGAATCTGCTGGACCGTGCGCCGGGCCAGTCCTGGCTTTTCCGCCGCACGCCTGATGATCCGGAGGCGCAAGGCGAAAGCTACGAGTTCCGCTTGCTGCTGGAGCCCGCGGCGATCCTGACACCCGGCTTCCGGCTGGATGGCGCGCGGGCGGCGGCGCTGCGCCAGGGCATGGACGCGCTGTCGGCGCTGCCGGATGCCACGTTCGATACGCGCGAGTTCCAGCGGCTGGACATCGATTTCCATGGCATGATCGCCGAGGGCAGCGCCAACCGCTTCGTCGCCGATGCACTGGCCGATCATCTCAGGCTGCGCCGGCTGCCCGGCATCTATGCCGGCGTCAACGTGTTCAGGCTGCGGCAATCGTTGCTGGAACATTTGAACATACTCGACCATCTCGAAAGCCGGCAGTATGAGGTGGCTGCCGATCTGCTTCGCATTCACCTGCGGCTATCCCGCAACCAGCGACCGCAAGCGGCCAGCCGCGGGGCGCCCGCACTGTTCGGCATGATCAGCCGGCCGGAATGACGAGGACTAATTGACGCGCAAAGCCAGCCCGACCATCGCGCTGTTTCCCGAAGCAAGCTTCGGCGCCGCATTGAATTGCGTCGGTATCGCGCAGGCGTTGCGCGCCAAGGGCGCCCGGCCCGTCTTCATCTGCCATGCCGGCTTCTCCGGTGTCTTTGCCGACTATGGTTTCCAGGAATACCAGCTGCCGACCGACGAGCCGCTGAGCGACAGCGAGCGCCAGAGCTACTGGCAGGCCTTCGTGCGCCGGCACCTGCCGCATTTCCGGCTGAGCCCGATCGACCAGCTCGAAACCTATGTCGCGCCGACATGGCAGGCGATCGTCGACACCGCTGTCAATGCCGAGGCGCCTTTGCGCCAATTGCTGGGGCGGCTGAAGCCGGATGCGATCGTGCTCGACAATGTCATCATGTTCCCGGCCATTGCCGCCGCCGGTTGTCCATGGGTGCGTGTCGTCTCCTGCGCCGAGACGGAACTGCCGGACGCTGAAGTGCCGCCCTACCTTTCGGGAATGGGTGCCGATGACCCGCAACGCGCGGCGTTCGAGGCGCGCTATCTCGCCGCCTCGGCGCCGGCGCATGATCGGTTCAACCGTTTTCGCGTGGATTCCGGCCTGGCACCGCTGCCGAAAGGCCTGTTCCTGGAGACGTCGCCCGATCTCAATCTGCTGCTGACGCCGGCAATCGTGCGCCGTGAGCGCGCCGCGCCGCTCGATCCGGAGCGCTTCGTCTATCTCGAAGGTTGCGTGCGTTCGGAAGGGCCGTTCGAAGTGCCGGTGTTCCCGCGCAACAAGGGGCCGCTGGTCTATGTCAGCTTCGGCAGCCTCGGCGCCATGGATGTCGGGCTGATCGAGCGCATGCTCGCCGTCTTCGACAGGCTGCCGGCGCGCTTCATCGTCAATGTCGGCGGGTTGCGCGACGCCTATCGCGCGGTGCCGGATAATGTCTATCTCGACGCCTGGTTTCCGCAGCCCTCGGTGGTGGCGAAGTCCGACCTGTTCATCCACCATGGCGGCAACAACAGCTTTTGCGAGGCGCTGCGCTTCGGCGTGCCGTCGCTGATCATGCCCTATTGCTGGGACGGACACGACAATGCACGCCGTGCCGAGGAGACCGGCACCGGCGACCATATCGGCCGTGACGGCTGGACCGAAGGAGTATTGGAGAGAGCCATTCTCGGCATGCTGGCCGATGACGCCATGCGCGCCCGCCTGAAGGAAAATGCAGCCCAGATGGCGCTGAAACCCGGAACGGACGTGGCCGCGCAAGCCATACTCTCCCTGATACGGACGTGAACGAAATGCCTGACAAGAACATGAATACCGCGACCAACGATCCCAAGGCCTGGCTGGTCCAGCACCGCATCAATGAGGTCGAATGCCTGGTGCCCGACATGAACGGCGTGCTGCGCGGCAAGGCCCTGCCGACAGCGAAGTTTCTCAAGGCCCTGGAAGACCGCGCGCTCTATCTGCCGAGCAGCGCTTTCCTGGTCAGCATCGACGGCCGCTATTCCGGCTCGATCGACGAGGGTTTTGCCTATTCGGACCCGGACATGCGCATGGTGCCCGACGTTTCGACGCTCAGCCTGGCGCCGGGTGCCGCCGCGGGAAAGGCCTATGTCTTCGCCGACGCCTTCCACATGGACGGAAGGCCATGGATGGCCTCGCCACGCCATGTGCTGCGCGCCGTTCTCGAACTCTACCGCCAGCGCGGCTGGCGCGGGGTGGTGGCGCCGGAGCTTGAATTCTATCTCACCGCGCCCAACCCCGATCCGGACAAGCCGCTGACCGCCCCGGTCGGCAGCAATGGCCGCGCCGAGGGCGTGCAGCATCCCTATGACATGGCAGCGCTCGAGGAATTCGAGCCGGTGATCCGCCGCATCTACGATTATGCCGCGGCCGCCGGGTTGCCGCTCGACACGCTGATCCACGAATCGGGCACGGCACAGCTGGAGATCAACTTCCTGCATGGCGACGCACTGCCGTTGGCCGACAAGGTGCTTTTGTTCAAGCGGCTGACGCGGCAAGCCGCGCAGCAATGCGGCATGCACGCCACTTTCATGGCCAAGCCGATCGCCGCGCAGGCCGGCAGCTCGATGCATCTGCACATGTCCGTCATCGACGAGGCCGGCAACACGCTGTTTGCCGGCAAGGACGATGCCGACACCGAGATGTTCGGCCATTTCATCGGCGGCCTGCAGAGATACGTGCCGGAGATCATGCCGCTGTTCGCGCCCAACGTGAATTCGTTCCGCCGCATAAGGCCGAACCACAGCGCGCCGGCCAACATCGAGTGGTCGCACGACAACCGCTCCTGCGGCCTGCGCGTGCCGGCCGGCGGGCGCGCCGCGCGGCGGGTTGAGAACCGCTTGCCGGGTGCGGATTCAAACCCTTACCTGGCGATCGCCGGTTCGCTGCTTGCCGGCTATCTCGGCATCGAACAGAAACTCGCGCGCTCGGCCGAAGCGTCGGGCAATGCTTACAAGATCAAAAGCACGCTGCCGAAAACCATGGAGGAGGCGCTCGATCGTTTCGAGGCCTGTGATCCGGTGCGGAAATTGCTCGGGGAGGACTTCTTCCAGACCTACCTGCGCGTCAAGAGCGTCGAACTCGACCTGTTCCAGGGCGTGGTGACGAGCTGGGAACGCGACCACCTGCTGCTGAAGGTGTGATCATGGCATCTTCAAGGGGTTTCAATTCCGGCCTCGATATCGGCCAATCCTATTATGTCGCCACCGCCAATTCGGCGCCGGACCATCCGGCTCTGGTCGGCGATGTCGAAGCCGATCTGGTGGTCGTCGGCGGCGGCTGCACGGGCCTGTCGGCGGCCCTTCACGCCGCCGAGCGCGGCTTGAAGGTGGTGCTGCTCGAAGGCGGCAAGATCGGCTGGGGCGCGTCTGGCCGCAATGGCGGCCAGATGATCCCCGGCCTGCGCAAGGGCGCCAAGGGGCTGGTCAAGCTCTATGGCCCCGAACGGGCGAAAGTACTGTTCGATCTCGCCTTCGAGGCCAGGAGCCTGGTGCTCGACATCATCGAGCGCCATGCCATCGACTGCGATCTCAGGCTGACCGGCCATCTGGTCGGCGCGGTCAACGGTTCCGACCTCAGGGATCTGGAAGAAGAAGCCAAGTGCCTCGACAGTGTGATGAAGTTCCGCGATGTCGAGATCCTGTCGGCTGCGGAGGCCCGGGCCAAGGTCGACACGCCCTATCACGGCGCGATGTACGAGCCGCTCGGCGGCCACATGCATCCGCTGAACTACACGCTCGGCCTTGCCCGCGCAGCCCTGGCCGCCGGCGTCGTCATCCATGAGAATTCGGTGGCCGTGAAGCTGGAGCGCGAACCTTCGATCCGGGTCTCGACATCGAAGGGATCGGTGCGGGCCAAGCATGTCGTGCTGGCGGGCGATGCGCTGCTCAACGGGCTGGAGCCGCGCGTCAACAGCCGCATCATGCCTGTCGGAAACTACATCGTCGCCACCGAGCCGCTGGAAGGCGCGCGCAACGTCATTCCGGCTAATGTCGCGGTGTCCGACACACGCTTCGTCGTCAACTATTACCGCATGTCGGCGGATGGCCGGCTGCTGTTCGGCGGCGGCGAGCGCTATACGCCATCGCCGCCGGCCGATATTGCCGGCTTCGTGCGGCTGCACATGGAATCCACCTTCCCGCAGCTCAAGGGCTGCCGCATTGACCATGCCTGGGGCGGGCTGGTGTCGGTGACCACATCGCGACTGCCGCATGTCGGGCACTATGGCGAGGTTTATTTCGCGCACGGCTATTCCGGCAAGGGCGTCATCCTGTCGACGCTGTCGGGCAAGTTGCTCGCCGAAGCGATCACAGGTGATGCCTCTCGGCTCGATTTGTTCTCGACGCTGACGCCGATGCCGTTCCCCGGCGGCACGGCGCTGCGCGGGCCGCTCTATGTGCTGGGCATGCTGTGGTACGCGATGCGGGACCGGATCAAGCATTGAGGGTTGTGAGATGGCCGGCAGGCCAGAGGGGGGTGCTGTCCCGTCGACGTTGAATGTTGGCAAGTCCTCTTAAACGACGAAAAAATCCTCGATGCGCTGCCTGGCCTCAAGCAGCGCCGGCAGGATTTCCCGTTCCATCTCGGCGACAGAAAACCGCGCCGATTGCGTCGAGACGTTGATCGCCGCGACCGTGCTCCCTGAGCGGTCGCGGATGGGCACGGCGATGGAGCGCAGGCCGAGTTCCAGTTCCTCGTCGACGATGGCAAAGCCCTCGGCCTTCGCCTTGCCGATGGCCTCGGCCAGCAATTTCTTGTCGGTGATCGTCTTCGGCGTGCGTCTCTCGACGGTCGCCTGGCGGAGGAACGCGTCCAATTCCCCCGATGGCAGGCCGGCAAGCAGGATGCGTCCCATCGAGGTGCAATAGGCCGGCAGCCTGGTGCCGACATCGAGCGACACGCTGAGGATGCGGCGGCCGGGAATGCGAGCGACATAGACGACATCCGGGCCCGACAGGATCGCCGCCGAGCAGGCCTCGTTCAGCTGCGCCGCCACCGCCCGCATGATCGGCGCGGCAAAGCTCCACAGCGAGCCACCGCCGAGCCAGGTGCGGGCGACGGTCAGCAGGCGCGGCGACAGCGAGAACACGCGGCCGTCCTGGGTGGCGTAGCCGGTCGCAACCAGCGTCAGCAGGAAGCGGCGTGCGCCGGCACGGGTCAGGCCGGCCTCCTCCGCCATTTCGGTCAGCGTCATGCCCTGGGGATGACGCGCCAGGATTTCCACGACGGCAAGGCCGCGCTCGAGCGAGCCGACATGGTCACGGGAAACGGTCTCTTCGTCCATCAGGCCTCCATGGAAGGGTCCCGCTGCCGGGATTGACTCCGCGTCTTCGACCAGCTTAAAAAGTATCACATATTAAACATATGTTCGCAATACGAACTTTTTGTACGCGGAGCCGATGCGATGGTCAAGTTCCTGCCGCTCAAACAGGCCGTTGCTGAGAACCTCAACAATGGCGATTCCGTCGCCTTCGAGGGTTTCACCCATCTGATCCCGACGGCGGCGGCGCACGAGGCGATCCGCCAGGGATTTCGCGACCTGACCCTGATCCGCATGACGCCGGACCTGATCTACGACCAGATGATCGGCATGGGCATGGCGAAGAAGATCATCTTCTCCTATGTCGGCAATCCCGGCGTCGGTCTGCTCCGGCGCGCCCGTGACGCCATCGAGAACGGCTTCCCCCGGCCGATCGAGGTCGAGGAGCACAGCCATGCCGGCATGGCCAATGCCTATGAGGCGGGTGCTGCCGGTCTGCCCTGCGCGGTGTTCCGCGGCTATCGCGGCGCGGGCCTTGCGGCGGTCAACCCGAACATCAAATCGGTCACGTGCCCGTTCACAGGCGAGGTGCTGGCCGCCGTTCCCTCGATCCGGCCCGACGTCACCTTCATCCATGCGCAGAAGGCCGACAGGAAAGGCAATGTGCTGGTCGAGGGCATTATCGGCATCCAGAAGGAAGCCGTGCTGGCGGCCAGACGCGCCGTGGTGACGGTCGAGGAGGTGGTGGACAATTTCGACGACCTGCACCCCAATCTGACCGTGCTGCCGCGCTGGACCATCGCGGCGATTTCCGTCGTGCCCGGCGGCTCGCATCCGTCCTACGCGCATGGCTATTATGGGCGCGACAATGCCGCCTATCTCGAATGGGACGAGATCGCCGCCGATCGGGAAAAGTTCCAGGCCTGGATGCAGGCGAACGTCATCGAAAAGAGCGCGGACGATTTTGCTGGTCGTGTCGAGCATCTGAGGAAAGCGGCATGAGCGACGCTCCATTGGGCTTGGGCTTCACCCCCAACGAGATGATGACCATTGCCGCCAGCCGTGCGCTCACAAATGACGATGTCTGCTTCGTCGGCATCGGTGCGCCGTCCGCCGCCTGCAATGTGGCGCGGCTGACGCATGCGCCCGACATCACGCTGATCTACGAAAGCGGCACGATCGGCACCGCGCCCGATTTGCTGCCGCTGTCGATCGGCGATGGCGAGTTGTGCGAGACCGCGGTCACCACGGTCGCGGTGCCGGAGATGTTCCGCTACTGGCTGCAGGGCGGCCGCATCTCGATCGGCTTCCTCGGTGCGGCGCAGCTCGACAAGTTCGGCAACATCAACACCACCGTCATCGGCGATTATTTCCACCCGAAGACCCGGCTGCCCGGCGGCGGCGGCGCACCGGAGATCGCGACCTCGTCGAAGGAGATCTACATCACCATGGCGCAGAGCAAGCGCGGCATGGTCGAGAAGATCGACTTCTTCACTTCCTTCGGCCATGGCGAGGGCGGCGATCATCGCAAGCGTCTCGGCATCGACACGGCTGGGCCAACCTTGCTGATCACCGATCTCGCGATCTGGAAGCCGGATCCGCTGACCAAGGAATTCACGGTCGTGTCGCTGCATCCGGGTGTCTCGCGCCAGCAGGTGCAGGAGAGCTGTGGCTGGGTGGTTAAGTTCGCCGAGGCGCTTGACGAAACCCCGCCGCCAAGTGAACTCGAACTCAAGACATTGCGCGACCTGCAGGCCCGCACCAAGGCGGCGCATGAAGGAACCGGAAAAACAAAGGCTGCATGACATGGCCGAGGCCTATATCTGCGATTACATCCGCACGCCGATCGGCCGCTTCGGCGGTTCGCTGTCCTCGGTGCGATCAGACGATCTCGGCGCCATTCCGCTGAAGGCGTTGGTCGAGCGCAACACCGGCATCGACTGGCAGGCTGTCGACGATGTCGTCTATGGCTGTGCCAACCAGGCCGGCGAGGACAACCGCAACGTGGCGCGCATGGCGCTGCTCTTGGCCGGCCTGCCGAAGGAAATCCCGGGCTCGACCGTCAACCGGCTGTGCGGCTCCGGCATGGATGCGCTGACCATCGCCGCACGCGCGATCAAGGCCGGCGAGGCGGAGCTGATGATCGCCGGCGGTGTCGAATCGATGAGCCGCGCACCCTTCGTCATGCCGAAGGCCGACACGGCGTTTTCGCGCAACGCGGAGATCTACGACACCACCATCGGCTGGCGCTTCGTCAACCCGGTGATGAAGAAGCAGTATGGCGTCGATTCCATGCCGGAGACCGGCGAGAACGTGGCGGAAGACTTCGCCGTCTCCCGCGCCGACCAGGATGCCTTTGCCGTGCGCAGCCAGGACAAGGCGGTCGCCGCACAGGCCAATGGCCGGTTGGCGAAGGAGATCACGGAGGTGACGATCCCGCAGCGCAAGGGCGATGCGATCGTGGTTTCGAAGGACGAGCATCCCCGCGCCGGCACTACGGTGGAGACGCTGGCCAAATTGCCGACGCCGTTTCGCCAAGGCGGCACGGTGACGGCCGGCAATGCGTCCGGCGTCAATGACGGGGCGGCAGCGCTGATCGTCGCCTCCGAGGCCGCTGCAAAAAAATACGGCCTGACGCCGATCGCCCGCATCCTTGGAGGGGCCGCCGCTGGTGTGGCACCACGCATCATGGGCATCGGTCCGGCGCCGGCGACGCAAAAGCTTTGCGCGCGGCTCGGCCTGACGCCGCAACAGTTCGATGTCATCGAGCTCAACGAAGCCTTCGCGTCCCAAGGCATCGCCGTGTTGCGCCAGCTCGGCATCGCCGAGGATGCCTCGCACGTCAACCCGAATGGCGGCGCCATCGCGCTCGGCCATCCCCTGGGCATGTCCGGCGCCCGCATCTCCGGTACCGCTGCGCTGGAGCTGCGCGAACGCGGCGGCCGCTACGGCCTAGCCACCATGTGCATCGGCGTCGGCCAGGGCATCGCCATCGCGCTCGAACGGGCTTGACCGCAGGTTTCTCGGCTGGCCAGGATCAAGACCGGATTGGGCACGCCATCAAATTTGACCATGTGGACAAAAGTCCGGACCCGTTCCATAGTTCCCCGTCTGATTTTTAGAACAGCCGGCTCGACACGGCTGTCGAACAGAGGGGACTGCAATGGATAACCGGAAGAACAAATCTCATTCCGCCCGCGAAGGTCTGTCGCGACGCAATGTGCTTGAGCTCGGCGCGCTTGGCCTGGCCGCGGCCATGCTGCCGGGTGCCGCCTTCGCCAAGGACAAAAAACTGAAGGTGGCGGCGATCTTCGCCACGCCGATCGAGGAGCCGTGGGACAACCAGATCCACGTCGCCCTGCAGAAGGCCGAGAAGGAACTCGGCATCGAATACAAATGGTCCGAGAAAGTGCAGACCGCCGATTTCAGCCGCGTCATGCGCGAATATGCGCAAGGCGGCTATCAGCTGGTGCTGGGCGATGCCTTCGCCGCCGAGCGTGAATCGCGGCGCACCGCCAAGCAATTCCCGAAGACCGCCTGGCTGTTCGGCTCGGGCGCCGGCCCCGCCGATCCCAATTTCGGCGTCTTCGACAACTGGATCCACGAGCCGGCCTATCTGTCAGGCATGATCGCCGGCAAGATGTCGAAGTCGGGTACCATCGGCGCCGTCGCGGCGATGGGCATCCCGGAGGTGAACCGGCTGGTCAACGCCTTCTTCGCCGGCGCCAAGGAGGTCAATCCGAACATCAAGAAGAAGGTCGCCTTCATCGGTTCCTTCTTCGATCCACCCAAGGCCAAGGAAGCCGCTGTCGCGCAGATCGATGCCGGCGCCGACGTCATCTACGCCGAGCGCTTCGGTGTCATCGAAGCGGCGGTGGAGAAGAAGGTGTTCGCCATCTCCAACATGTCCGACCAGTCGAGCCTCGGCCCAGACACGGTCATCACCGGCCCGGTCTGGGACATGTATCCGACGGTCGAACAGGCGATCAAGCTGGTCAAGGCCGGCGTCTTCACCGCGCAGGACTATGGCGACTTCTCGCGGATGGCCAAGGGTGGATCGTTCCTGGCGCCGTATCACAAGTTCGACAAGACGCTGCCGGCCGACGTGAAGGATCTGGTCGAGAAGAAGAAGGCCGAGATCCTCGAAGGCAATTTCCGGGTGGATGTCGACGAGAACACACCGGTTTCGGATTGAGTTCTGGTCTTTAGGGGTTGGTGCTAGGCGCCCCCCTCTGTCCTGCCGGACATCTCCCCCTCAAGGGGGGAGATTGGCAGCTTTGTCGGCGGCACCCTTATTCGGCGTGGAAAATTGGCGAAGCCGAAAGTGACATCCGATCTCCCCCCTTGAGGGGGAGATGGCCGGCAGGCCAGAGGGGGGCGCCTCGCGCATCCCCATCAATCAAAGCTGGATCACAAAGCCAAGTCTGATCAGGAGTATCCTTGTCCTTGCCCGCCCCACTCATCGAAATGCGCGGCATCACCAAGCGCTTCGGCGCCGTCAAGGCGAACGAGGCTGTCGACCTGAGCGTCGCGCCCGGTGAAATCCTCGGGCTGCTGGGCGAGAACGGCGCCGGCAAGACGACGCTGATGAATGTGCTGTTCGGCGCCTATGCGCCGGATGCCGGCGAGATCCTGATCCAGGGCCGGCCGGTGCGGATCACCAGTTCGGCCGATGCGCTGGCTTCAGGCATCGGCATGGTGCATCAGCATTTTCATCTCGCGCCACGGCTGACGGTGCTGGAAAACCTGCTGATCGGCATTCCCGGCAAGGCGGGGCGGATCGACCGCGCCGGCGGGCTGGCGCGGCTCGCCGAAATCGGTCGCCAGCACGGCTTGACGCTCAATCCCGACCTGCCGGTCTCGGCGCTGTCGGTCGGCGAGCAGCAGCGGCTCGAAATCGTCAAGGCGCTGTTTCGCGGCGCCAAGCTTTTGATCCTCGACGAACCGACGGCGGTGCTGGCGCCGAGCGAGGTCGACGGGCTGTTTTCGGCGCTGCGCTCGATGGCGGCGCAAGGGCTCGGCATCATCTTCATCTCGCACAAGCTCAACGAGGTGCGCGCTCTGACGCATCGCTGCACGGTGCTGCGGCATGGCCGTGTCGCCGGGCGCGTCGACGACCCCGCCAACACGACGTCGGCCGCCATGGCGCAACTGATGTGCGGCCATGAGATCGTGCCGCCGGCGCGGGGGCCATCGACGCCCGGTGCGGCGGTGCTGACGCTCGACGGCATTTCCACCGCGCGGCATTCGGGCACGGCGCTGCGCGGCGTATCGCTTGCCGTGCGCGGCGGCGAGATCCTCGGCATCGCCGGCGTGTCGGGCAATGGCCAACGAGCGCTGGCCGAGGTGATTTCCGGCACACGGGCGCCCGAGACCGGGCGGATGACGATAGCCGGCAAACCAGTAACACGGTTCTCCCCGCGCGAGGTGCAGTCGCTTGGCCTCGGCCGCATCCCGGAAGACCGCATGACCACCGGGCTGGTCACCAATTTGCCGCTTGCCGATTCCATGGTGCTGCCGCGCATCGGCACGGCGGCGTTCAGCAGCAAGGGCCTGCTCAAACCGGATGCGATCCGCGCCTTTGCGGAGGCGCAGATCAAGGCCTATGATATCAGGTGCCCCGGGCCGATGACGCGCGCCGGCGCGCTGTCCGGTGGCAATCTGCAGAAGGCGCTGCTGGCACGCGAACTCGCCTTCGATCCGAAGGTGCTGATCGTGTCGCAACCGACGCGCGGCCTCGACATCGGTGCGGCTCGTTTCATCCACGAAAAGTTCCTCGACATGCGGGCCAAGGGCTGCGGCATCATCGTTGTCGGCGAGGACCTCGAGGAACTGCTGGTGCTCTGCGACCGCATCGCGGTGATGTATGAGGGCCGCATCGCCGGCACGCTCGACAGCGCCGATGCGACGATCGCGCGGCTCGGGCTGATGATGACCGGGGCGGAGGGACACGCCTGATGTTTCGCCTGGAAGTCCGCACCTCGACGCCCGCATGGTTCAACCTCGCTTTGCCGCTGCTGGCGATCGGCGCGACGCTCGTCCTGTGCAGCGGCCTGATCGCGCTGGCCGGCGCCGGCGTGATCGAGGCCTATGGCGTGATGTTCACCGCCTCGCTTGGCGACAGCTATGCGATCACCGAAACCATGGTGCGCGCGGCGCCGATGATCTTCACCGGGCTGGCGGTGGCCGTCGCCTTCCGGGCCAAATTCTGGAACATCGGCGCCGAAGGGCAATTGCTCGCCGGCGCGGTCGCCAGTTGCTTCGTCGGCGCGATCCCGATGCCGGGGCCACTCGCCATGGTCTTGATGGCGGTGGCGGGCGCTGCGGCAGGTGCTGCGGTCGCGCTGGTGCCGGCGACGCTGAGGGTCAAATTCAAGGTCGATGATGTCGTTTCCTCGCTGCTGCTCAATTCGGTTATCTACTACGCGCTGATGGCGCTGATCGAAGGGCCGTGGAAGGATAGTTTCAGCGGCTATCCGATCTCGCCGCCGATCGAGGATTCGGCGAATTTTCCGGTGCTGATCGAGGGCACGCGGCTGCATCTCGGCGTCATCGTGGCGCTGATCGCCGCGCCGTTGATCTGGTTCCTGATCGTGCGCACGACGCTCGGCTTCCGCATCAGGGTCACCGGCGAAAACCCGGAAGCGGCCCGCTATGGCGGCATCCATGTCGAGCGGGTGCTGATCTCGACAGCGCTGCTGTCCGGCGCACTGGCGGGGCTCGCCGGCGTCGGCGAGGTTGGTGGCGTGCATTTCCAGGTGATGAGCGACATCTCGCCGGGCTACGGCTATTCCGGCATCGTCGTTGCCATGCTGGCGCGGCTCAACCCGCTCGGTGTCGTGCCGGCCGCGATCTTCCTGGCGGCCGTGATGACCGGGGCCGAGGCGATGTCGCGCGCGACCGGCGTGCCGGCCTTCCTCAGCGACGTCATCCAGGGCACCGCGCTGCTGGCCATGCTGGTGGCGCTGCTGTTCACCGCCTACCGCATCCGCCGCGTCGGAGCTGTCCGATGAGCGCGGTGTTCGAACAGATTTTTCAGGTCGGCTTCCTGGCCGCGATCATCCGCATTGCCACGCCTCTGGCCTTTGCCACGCTCGGCGAAATGTTCTCCGAGCGGGCCGGCGTGCTCAATCTCGGTATCGAGGGCATCATGTTGCTTTGCGCGATGACCGGCTTCACCGCCACCAGTCTCACCGGCAGCCTGTGGCTCGGCGTGCTGGTGGCGGTGCTGACCGGCATGCTGATAGGCGCGCTGCACGCGCTGTTCACCGTGGCGCTGGGCTTGAGCCAGCATGTCTGCGGCATCGGCGTCACGCTGTTCTCGTCCGGCCTTGCCTATTTCCTCTACCGGCTGATCTTCGGCCAGCAATCGGTACCGCCCAGCATCAAGGGTTTCCAGACGCTGCCGATCCCGCTGCTGTCTGATATTCCGGTGATCGGGACGGCGGTGTTCAACCAGTTCGCTCTGGTCTACATGGCGATCCTTGCCATCCCGCTCGCCGCCTTCGTGCTCTACCGTACGCCATGGGGCCTGTCGGTGCGCATGGTCGGCGAGAACCCGCGTGCCGCCGATTCGGCCGGCGTCAGCGTCATCGCCACCCGCTTCCAGGCGGTCATCCTCGGCGGGGCGCTGATGGGACTGGCCGGCGCCTTCCTGTCGATGGCGCAGTTCAACGCCTTCACCTTCGGCGTGGTGTCAGGACGGGGCTGGGTTGCGATCGCACTGGTCGTCTTCGGCCGCTGGGATCCGTGGCGCTCGGCGGGCGCGGCGCTGCTGTTCGCCTTCGTCGATGCCTTGCAACTGCGCATGCAGGCGAGCGGCCTCGGGCACATCCCCTACGAGGCGTTCCTGATGCTGCCCTTCATCTTCACCATCGTTGCCATGGCCGTGATGTCGCGCAACGCGGTGGCGCCGTCGGCGCTGTTGAAGCCGTTTCGGCGGGAAGAGCGGTAGACGAGTAGGGCGTCCTTTCCTCTCCCTCCGGAGGGGGGAGAGGTGGCTCGGCGAAGCCGAGACGGAGTGGGGGAACCACCTGGCAACCGTCGCTAACGGGCATAGTAAGCGCATTCGGGCGCAAGAACTTCCTGTACCGCGCCGAGGGTCGACCCCCACTCCGTCGAGCTGCGCTCGACACCTCTCCCCCGATCGACGGGGGAGAGGAAGGCGCCAGGCTGTCGCCTCACATCGCCGTAAAACCATTGTCGACGAACAGATGCGTGCCGTTGACGAAGCTCGATTCGTCGCTGGCGAGGTACAGCGCTGCCTTGGCCACCTCTTCCGGCTCGCCGATCCGGCCCTGCTGTGCGGCAAGCGCCGCGTCGGAGACATCGATGCCGAGCCTGCCGAGATCGGCGACCTCGCGCAGGCCGTGCGGCGTGCGGATGAAGCCGGGGCAGACGGCGTTGCAGCGGATGTTGCGGTCGCGGAATTCGACGGCGATGGCGCGGGCGAACATGTGGCAGGCGCCCTTGGTGGTGTCGTAGAGCACCTCCATCGGCGTCGCCGCCACCGCCGAGATCGACGAGGTGCAGACGATCGAGCCGCCGCCGGCCGCGATCATGCCGGGCAGCACGGCGCGCGTCATCAGGAACATCGAGCGGACATTGACGGCGTGCAACCAATCCCATTCCTGAACCGTCGTCTCCAGGAAGGGTTTGATGACGATGGTGCCGGCGTGGTTGAACAGCACGGTGACCGGGCCGAGCTTTTCGGTCGCCCCTTTCACCGCGGCCTCGACCTGCGCTTCGTCGGACACGTCGGCGACGAAATGCTCGGCTATGTGTCCCCGCGCACGTATCGCCGCCGCCGTGGCGGCTGCCGCCTCGCGATTGCGGTCGATGATCGCGACCTTGGCGCCTTCGGCGGCAAACAGTTCCGAGGCCGCTCCGCCCATTCCCGTGGCGCCGCCCGAAATGATGGCGACCTTGCCGGCCAGTCTCGTGCCCATTTTCAGTTCCCCATGGTTGATGGTCTTCGTGTGCTCGGGCGATGCTACCGCGCGCGCAGCGGGCGGCCAATGGACGAATTGGGTGCAGCGGGAACAAAGACATAGGTCCGTTCGGTCGCTTCGCGGCAATGCGAACGCCCCGCTGATCCATCGCGCTGACAAGCGCTCTCAGCAATTCGCAACCAATTTGTCGCCCGAATCGGGAAAATAATTCTGCTTTTGGCCAAAAAATAGCAATCGACAAAGTCTACAAGTTTTATAGATTAACCAGCGAGACGGAGGTCGATATGTCCTATATCCAGAACGCTCAGACTGACAGCGGCGGCCAGAGAGTGGCCAATGCCCAGACATTTCGCCCGGCCTATGCCGGCGCTTTCGCCTATCTCGTCTTTGCCCTTGCGTTCATGTTCACCGGGGCGGTCGTTCTCGGCCTTATTCCCTGAGCTTCAGGCTGGCCCCGAGACATTAGACTGACGGGGCTAGTTGCCCCATATTTTCAGGCAATCGGAGTTGAATGAACCGGATTCCCGGCGCGTTTGCGCGCGGCTGGGATTCGAACTTCACCGCATCCATGATTCCAGAGATGGAGGAGATGAAATGCCGATCGAATTCACGCATGTACCCGGCAAGACCGCCGATGCCACGGCGCCCTTCTTCTATGATTTCGCCGAGACGGCGACCAAGCTCGGGCTGATCGAGGATAGCGGCTTCCGCAAGATCGTCGTCGACGATTCGGCAGGGCTGCTGACCAATATGGATCTCGCTTCCCAAGTGCTTAACCGCACCGCTTCGCTGGAAGTGGTGCTCACCCACTGGGCCGGCGTGATCGAACCGACGGTGGCGGCCCGTCAACTGGCATCGATCGACAGGGAAAGCGGCGGACGGCTGGCGCTCAGGATGATCAGCGAGCCGTTGAACGATGACGATGCCGAGGCACGTCCGGTCGGACATGGCGTCGTCTGGCAGCGCATCGACGAATATTTGGTGCTCTTGAAGCGGCTGTGGTCGAACGACCGGCCCTTCGACCACGAAGGCGCCTTCTACAGCATCAAGGGCGGCTATGTGCCGCGCAAGGGTCCTCACGGCGCCGACCTCGTTATCCGCATGGGCGGACAATCCGGAACGGCGCTCAAGGTGGCCGGCCGGCATGCCGATGTCTTCGAACTGGCGCCGGGCTCGATCGATGAAATCAGACAATTGATGGAGCGGGCGCGCGGTGCCGCCGCCGAGCATGGCCGCGCCGGCAAACTGCGCTTCGCGCTTCCGGTCCGGATTCACCGGGGTGCGTCCGCCACGTGGCACAAGGCGGTCGACCTGTCCGGGCCGCCGGCTCAGGTCGCGCTGTCGCTGCTTGCCTATGCGGCTCTCGGGATCGATGAGTTCATGATCGTGGGCGTGGACACGCCGCGCGAAATCGCGACGGTCGGCCGGGAAACGCTCGCCTTGCTGCGCAATTCGTTGGCGCGTCGCGAAGATGACGCCTTCCAGCCCGGGGCGTATGCGTCTCGCACAGGGCCGGAGACTCGCGCCGCAGGTTGAGGTTCATCAGCCCTTTGTTGTTGCAGGCCTGTCGCCAAGCCGCGACAGGCCGTCGATGACAGCGGCTGAATCCGCCAGTGCACCGAAGACGCCGTCCTCGACCGTCACCATGTGAAGCGCCGCCTCGTGCGCGCCCTGGTCGCCGCTGGCGCAGGCGTCCGAGATCGTCAGGCACTGAAAATTGCGGTCGCAGGCCTCGCGCAACGTGGTGTGGACGCAGACATCGGTCGTGCATCCGGAAAACATCAGATGCGTGATGCCTTGCGCGCGCAGCACGAGCTCGAAATCCGTGTAGGTGAAGGCGCTGTTGCAGGTCTTGTCGACGATGATGTCATCAGGCGCGACATCGATCTCCGGAACGATCTGAAATCCCGGACCCGAACGCAGCAGGATCTCGGTGCCGTCGAGGCCGGAGCGCTTGCGGCGCCATTTCTCGTAGGGCGTCATGTCGGCCATGTCGGCGCGGTATCCTTGCCTGGTGTGGATGATGGTGATGCCGGCTCTGCGCGCGGCTGATATCAGCCGGTTCACGGTCGGCAGGATCGCCCGCAGCGGTGAAGGGTCATATCCCTGCCTGGCGAAATAGCCCGTCGTCGACAGGAAATCCTGCTGCAGGTCGATGACGACGAGCGCGGTGTTTTCGGCGACCAGCCTGCCGTCATAGGGGTAGTCGAAGGGCGTTGCCTTGATCATCGGTGGCTCCCTGTTTTCGACCAACCATAGTGGTTCAATGCGCCGACACCAGATGCTGGGCATCATTGCGTGTGTTTGCGCCTCTCCGCCTTGATCCGCGTCCACTGATCATCCGGTGCAACCCCTGTCTCTCAGAATCTCGTCGCGATATCTGCGGTCACGACGAATTGTTGATCGTTGCAGTCATCTTCAATCTTGACTAGTAAGGTCATGTTTCATAGTCAACCGGGCACCTGCCTGCCGCCGCCAGAAATTGGACGTCCGGCGGCCGCACTGGAGAAGAGCCATGACGGTGGCTGGAGCCGAGACTGCCTTTCAAATCGACGCGGTGCGCTTTGCCGTCGGCGAGCGGACGTTGCTCGGCCCGGTTTCGCTCGAATTGCAGCGCTCGCGCGTCTATGGGCTGATCGGCCACAATGGCTCTGGCAAATCGACGCTGGTCAAGCTTCTGGCACGCCAGCAGCCGGCAAGTTCCGGCGCCATCACCTTCGCCAAACGGCCGCTGCCGCAATGGGGCGCGCGTGAGTTCGCCCGTGCGCTTGCCTACCTGCCGCAGACGACGCCGGCGGCGACCGGCCTCACCGTGCGCGAACTGGCGACGCTGGGGCGCTATCCCTGGCATGGCGCGCTCGGCCGCTTCGGTTCCGAGGACAGGCGGCATGTCGAGGAAGCGCTCGGCCTGACCGACATGGACGGTTTCGCCGACCGGCTGGTGGATGAATTGTCGGGCGGCGAGCGCCAGCGCGCCTGGCTTGCCATGTTGGTGGCGCAGAACGCAGGCGTCATGCTGCTCGACGAGCCGATCTCGGCGCTCGACATCGCCCATCAAGTCGAGGTGCTGGGGCTGGTCCGGGAGCTCAGCCGCAAGCGCGACCTCTGCGTCGTCGTGGTGCTGCACGATCCCAATATGGCGGCGCGCTATTGCGACGAACTGATCGCCTTGAAGGACGGCAAGCTGCTGACGCGCGGCACCCCCGGCGAAATCATGCGGGGCGACGTGCTGAAAGGCATTTTTGGCGTGGAGATGGGCGTGTTCGCGCACCCGGTCACCGGCCAACCCGTCGGCTACGTGCAGTAGGCCGGGGCGGCGGCAAACAGGAAGCGGCTCGCCGCTGTGAAAACAAGGAAGAGGCTCTTGTCGAGAAATGGTTTGTTGGCAGCGTTGGTCGCATCAGTGATCTTGTCGGCTGCCAGTGCAACGGCCCAGGAGCAACCGGCCGGCACCGCCCCCACTGTCGAGGCACCTGCTGCCGCGGCACCCGTTGCACCGGCCGCCCCTACCTCACCGGCGGCTGCCACACCGGCAACAATGGCACCCGCGCAACAGCAGCCAGCTGGCGCGCCGAATGCGACAGCCGGATCTTCGGCGGCAATGGAGTTGACCTTGCCGCACGACCTGTCGCCATGGGGCATGTTCATGGCCGCCGATATCATCGTGAAAGGGGTGATGATTGGACTGGCCTTCGCGTCCCTCGTCACCTGGACGATATGGCTGGCGAAATCGCTGGAAATTCTTGGCGGCAAGCTGCGCATCAGCCGCGCCGTCCGCGCGATCGGCGATGCCGCCACGTTGAAGCAGGCGAGCCGCGCGCTCGATCGCAGCGGCGGTCCCGGCGCGCTCCTGGTGCGGGCGGCGGAGGAAGAGACCACGCTCTCCGCCGGCGCGCTCGACCATGTCTCCGGCGACGGGCTGAAGGAGCGGGTCGCCTCGCGCCTGTCGCGCATCGAGGCGGCGGCGTCGCGGCGCATGTCGCGCGGTACCGGCGTGCTGGCGACGATCGGCTCGACCGCGCCTTTCGTCGGTCTGTTCGGCACCGTCTGGGGCATCATGAATGCCTTCATCGGCATATCGCAGGCGCAGACCACCAATCTCGCCGTGGTCGCACCCGGTATCGCCGAAGCGCTGCTGGCCACCGCGATGGGGCTCGTCGCGGCGATACCGGCGGTCGTCATCTACAACGTCTTCGCGCGCTCGATAGCCGGCTACAGGCAGATCCTGGCCGATGCGTCGGCGGGCATCGAACGGCTGGTCAGCCGTGACCTGGATTTCCGCACGGTCGCGCCCGCGCCGGCGATGGCGGCGGAGTAGCGGGAGCATAGGATGGGAAGCAGGATCCGCCAGGCCATGGATGACGATATCGAGGAAAGCCACGAGATCAACGTCACGCCGTTCATCGATGTCATCCTGGTGCTCCTGATCATCTTCATGGTCGCCGCACCGCTGGCGACGGTGGATGTCAATGTCGACCTGCCGGGATCGACCGCAACGCCCGCGCCGCGGCCGGAAACGCCGCTGTTCCTGACGTTGAAGGATGACCTGACGCTGGCGATCGGCAACGACACCGTGCCGCGCCCGGTCTTCGCCGCAACGCTGGACGGCAAGACCAAGGGCGACAAGCAGACGCGCATCTTCCTGCGCGCCGACAAGGCGGTCGCCTATGGCGACCTGATGGAAGCGATGAACCTGTTGCGCGGCGCCGGCTACCTGAAGATCGCGCTGGTCGGCCTGGAGACGGTGCCCGCGGCTGACGCCCCCGCACCCGCCGCCACCGGAGCGGCAGCGCCATGACACAAGCGGCCGCCATGCCCACGGC
Organism: Mesorhizobium opportunistum WSM2075; assembly: GCF_000176035.2. NCBI lineage: Bacteria > Pseudomonadati > Pseudomonadota > Alphaproteobacteria > Hyphomicrobiales > Phyllobacteriaceae > Mesorhizobium > Mesorhizobium opportunistum. Next base: position 1,181,155 of record NC_015675.1, read on the forward strand.
TGAGCTGTCGCGCCTTCGTTGGCGCGATCTTGGCTTGTGGGCAGGCGCGGCCGCGCTGGTGCTCGGCGCTCATGTCGCAGTCGCCTATGCGGTGCAGAGCTTCAGTCCGATCGAGACGGATGGCGGACCGCCGCCGGCGCTGGTGATCGAGATGTCGCCGATGGTGATCACGCCGGCGGAACAGGCCGCGATGCTGGATGCGGCGGTACCCGACCGGACCGAGCCGGTCGAGGAGACCGAAAAGGCCGTCGAAGCCGAACCCGAGAAGGTGGTCGAGCAGGCGCAGCCGGCCGAGCAGCCTGAAACGGTGCCGCCCGACGAAACCAAGCCGACCCAGGCAGAACCAGTCGACCAGCCGCCGCTGGAAGAGGTCGTTCCCGATGTCGTCGAGACGGTCGCGCCGGAGGTCGTCGTTCCGCTGCCGCAGCCAAAGCCGCTCGAGCAGCCCGAGGAAAAGAAGCCGGTCCAGGCCAAGGCGAAAAAGCCGGTCGAAAAGCCCAAGCCACGGCCAAGGAAGGAAAAGGCGGAGCCGGCAAGGACAGTGGCCGCCGCAAGCGCGAACAGCAGGCCGGCGGCCAAGGCGGCAGCGCCGAAGTCGTCGGCAGGGTTTTCAGGTATCAGCCCGGCCAAGTGGGAGTCGCGGCTGACGGCATGGATCAATCGGCACAAGCGTTATCCGAGCGCCGCGAAATCCAGGGGCGCGCAAGGCAATACCAACGTAACCTTCACGGTGGACGGATCCGGGCGGGTGATATCGGCACGTGTCGTGCGCTCGTCCGGCGACGCCGAACTCGATCGGGCCGCGCTTGCCGTACTGCAGGGGGCCACCGTTCCGGCACCCCCACCGGAACTCGGCGAGCACGTCAGCCGCACTGCGCCCTTCGTGTTCAGCCTTCGGAACTGATGTAATCCGGAAACTGAAGCCATCCGGGAAACTGAAGCAATTCCGGGAAAAACCGAAACCAGCTCTCTACCGAAGGCTCATCGACTGGCACAGCGCTTCGACCTGCTCCAGGTAGAAGCGGCATTTCGTGCGCAGGGTCGCGAGGTTCGGATCGCCGGGACCATTGATCTCGACGGTCTGCATCATGAAGTCGAAATGGGCATGGAAAGCGTCCGCCGCGCCCCAGAGGCTGTCGGCTTGCCAGGTGTCGGCCACTGCCGTGGAAATCAATTGACGGGCTTCGCCGCGCGCGGCATCCGGTGATGCCGGCCGGCTGGAAATCAGGGCATGGAGCCGGCCGAAGACGCTTTCGCTGGCGTCGGCGGCCCTGATGGCGGCGATCATGTTCATCTGCGGGTCCCCTCAATTCTCTGCGTATGTTGGCAATCTCGGCTTTGGCCTGCTCGAATCAGTAGACCATTCCGGCATGGTCGAGGTCTGCGGCTGCCTTTCTCAGGAGCGGCAGCAGGCGTTGCAGCGCACAAAGTGTCTCCTACCGGTTCGGCGACGAGCCCGCCGGCGCGCACAAGGCTGGCGACTGCATCCGACTACGCGCTCCTCGGCTGAGCGTGGTTTTCCTTTGCGCGCGGCGGAGGATGCATCGGATTGCCGCTGAGTTGCGCATGCCTTGCCGGCCGCGCGCCGCGCAAGACATCGAAGGCCTCGGCATAGGCCATGCCCAGCAGATAAGAGATCATGGGAAAACGGCTTGCTTCGGCCATCTGCACCAGCTCATTGGTCATCGACGCGATATATTGAAGGCTATCGATCTCCGACTGACGTAGGGACTGATTTGCCACTTGGTGCTCCTGTCATATTGAGGCGGCTAATTAATTGACCGACCCGTCGGATGCGGGCCTGGTTCCGGGGTCGAGAGGGTCAAGGCATAGATCGGTGCGTCGGTGAGGCGGTCGAGGCCGAGAAGACGCTTGATCGCCGTATGGCTGAGCGCGGCCGTGGGGCAGGCCGACAAACCGTGCCTGGTTGCCGCCAACATCATGTTCTGGCCGATATGGCCGGCTTCGATCAGCACGACGCGATAGGCGTTGGCATCCTCATATTTCCACATGGTGCGGTCGAGGCTGGCGCAAAGCAGAATGAGGCAAGGCATGGCATCCGCCCATTCCTGCCCGCCGACCAGTTCGGAGATCTTCGGCAGATGGTTGGCCGAGATCCTGCCGAGATCGTGGTCGGCGGCGGAATAGTGATAGATGCCAGGCTCCAGGCCCTCGACGCCCAGTGCGACCACGTAGGCTTCATAGGGGTTTCGCGCGCCGCCAGAAGGGGTCATGCCCAGTGGCAGGGCGCCAACGCAATTGCTGGTTTCGCCGGTGATGCCCATGCCCGCGAACAGGCAGTCGGAAAGCTGTTTTGCAGTGATGGTAGGCGCGGCCGCCGTGCGATTGGTGCGGCGCTGCGCCATCAAGGCGAGGAGTTCATTGTCATCCAGTGCGCTTGGCAGCGCAATGGCGCCCGCGGCGTTCTTGAGCAGGAGGTCGGGCTGCGCGACGTGATCGGCGCGTTCGATTTGCCGAGCCTCGGCCTGTTCGATGGTCATGAACTCCGAGTCCTGGACGCAGAAATGCATCAGCGCGGTCGGGAGCCCCCAGTTCCATTGCCCGGAGAACTGTGTCTCCTGCTCGGCCAGCGGCGAACCGGCGGTGATCAGAGCGGAAAAATCAAGCAGTTGCGGGACGACGGCATTCAGCTCGGCCTTCGACCATCCGTGGGCCCGCGCGATCTCCGCCGTGGAGGCCCATTCGTCCCAGGACGCGAGAAGGCCGATCACCTCGGGGCTGCATTCGAAGACACTTCTGGTCAGGAAATTGCAGGCCGTGACCTTGTTGGTCCCGGGGTAGAAGACAAGCGTTTTCGAAGAGCGCATTTTCATGATGCTGAATGCCGTTTGTGGAAGCGAGGCACCTTGTGGAAGCAAGGCACCGACAGGCCGACGGCCTGTCGGGCACCGGGCGACTTCAGCGCTTGTTGTAGTGCATGCCCTGCGAGAAGAAGACCGTCTGCGTGCCCGCGGCGACCGTCAGCTTCGAGGCATTGTTCACTTTCTTGGCCATTTTCGTCCCTTTCCCGACCCCCAATGGGATCTGTTGAGAGATCCCCACAGCGGGATCCGCGAGAAGAAAGGTAAGGTCGAAAGAGTTAACAGTTTGTTAAAATTATAGTAAAGCCAATGTTGTCTAAAATATCTTTCTTGTCCATAAAGTCTAAAAAATCGATTTTGCTCAGATATGGAGTAGCCTGTCGGGAACATACGCTTTTTCGGGGTATCCTTATTCTTATTTAGCGTAACCGGGAGACTGGTCTTGCCAATCGCGGGCAAGGCTGACGACCAGCTGATCGATGGCCGGATCGTCAAACCCGACGACATGCGCCATGCGGATCGCATGCCGTGCCGGGATGCCGGACAGATCCTGCCGCATGATGACCGATACGAATGCCGGCCCGGCTTCGGTCAGAAGCATGGCCTTGCCGATCAGCACCGGTTCGGAGATGGGAGCCCATTGAACGGAGATCAGGGACGGTTCGCCGGTCTGGCGGCGGTTTACGCCGCTGAAATAGATCCAGTTCAGGCGCGAGATGGCCACGCCATAGTGGTTGCCGCGCGCCCGCGCCCAAGTCGAGCCACGGCGCTCCGACCATCCGGTGACCCTGCGGAACGTGACCAGTTCGGCCTCGCGGCGCACGAAGGTCACCGACCGCATCAACAGATCAGGACGGGCCGGAATCGAAAAATAGGTGAAATAGGTGCCTCCCGCGATCGATGGGGCGGGCGGGCGGATCATCTGTTTGAACAGGGTTTCGGAAATCGGCGGCAGGCCGGCTACCGTGGGCTCGGGCGTACCCGGATCCCGGTACAGTTCGGGTTCGCTGATGTGGAAGTAGTCGCAAATCAGCTTGGCAGTGGCCTTGTTCGGAACGGTCTGCCCCTGCAGGTAACGTTCGAACTGTGTGCGGTTGATACCCAACTCACGGCATACCGCGCTAACGGAGGCATGATCCTTGCAGAGCCGTCTGAGATTTGCAGCGAGATTCTCGCGAATGGACACGTCTTTGCTTTCGCAGGCGAATTCTTCATTTCGATTCGGATTCCATATAGCGTCTTCGGGTCGCCCCCACCGAAACGCCTTGTCACAACACACAGAAAAAACTGATTTGAAAACGCCAGTCTAATGGGGCGGCTTGCAAAAAAAATAGCGCCGATCCCGCAGTGGCCATCGCCATAAGTCCAATTGACAATCGTCTTGCCTTGGAAACCGCGTGAAATGGCCCGTGGCCTTTTTTGGGGGTATCGGCGCCGAGGCGCCGCATCGCGATGCATGAGCGATCCATGGGACGCTGCTTGCGTCTTGGCGGCGCAGCAAAAGGGGAAAATCGATTATTCCGCTGGTGGAGCTGAGGAGGATCGAACTCCTGACCTCGTCATTGCGAACGACGCGCTCTCCCAGCTGAGCTACAGCCCCGTCCAACGGATGGCGCATTTATCGGGCGTGGCGGTTTTCTGTCAAGGCGGCGTTTTGCCGAATTTATCGACCGCTCGACGTCAGGTCACCGCCGGTGGAACGCGGCCTTGCCGGTTTCGCGTATTCGCCCATTCGTCGGCACGATCGGCAACAAGCGGCCATCCGCCGCTTCCTGCCTCACCTCGGCGCCGGTGATGACGGATTGCACCGTTCAACGACGGTTGTGAAGGAGACACCAATTGGCGCCGCCGGTCACTTCACGGAAAAATCGACCGTTTCCTTCACAGTGCCGTCGACAGCGATCTGCACCTGATAGGTACCGACCGGCCAGCCGGCATCCGGCTTGGTCATCGAGGAGTCGACGTGGTTGTCGATCGCGCCGATTTCGAAGTTGACTTCGTCGATCTTGTAGTTCGCCGGCGCAACACCGCCGGAATCGACCGAAATCCAGCTCACGGTGAGCTTCGATCCCGAAGCCACCTCGTCCGTCAGGTCGGCGGAGAGGAAAATCTTCGCCGTGTCCGGTGAAAATGTCGCCTGCGTCTGCTCCGCATGCTCGGTGGCCGAAAGCACGATGTTTTGGAATCCTTCGGCCTGGGCCGGCAAGGCGAATGCCCCAACCGCCACCAAGGCGACTGTTCCCAACCGTACAACCACCGACCGAATGTGCATGCATTTTCCTTTGAAACAAATCGGGGTCTACGCCGACTCACGTCGCGCGTGCCCGCGGCCGGTTTGTAGAGCTTGGGGATTGGCTTTGTCCATGAAGCCTCGGTGCCGTGACCGGACCATTTTTGACACACCGGCATCGAGCCGAGCGAAAAACGGTCATGGTTCGGCATTGGCGCCCATGCAAAGCCAGCCCTTGCCCGTATCGCATGCAATGGCTACATGTCGGCAACAATTGGAGACCGGCATGCTCGCCCTCATTCAAACAATCGTCATGGCGCTCGACCTCTACTGGTGGGTCATCATCGCCTCGGCGATCTTTTCCTGGCTCTACGCCTTCAACGTCGTCAACTCGCGCAACCAGTTCGTCGGTAGCATCGGCAACATGCTCTACCGGCTGACCGAGCCGGCGCTGCGGCCGATCCGCCGCTTCATGCCGGACCTTGGCGGCATCGACATCTCGCCGATCATCCTGCTTTTGATCCTGTTCTTCCTCAGGCAGTTCATCCTCACCACGGTGGCGCCGCTGCTGCTGGGCGCCTGACGACCGCATGAGCGCGCCGTTCCGCATCCGCGACAACGGCATCGATCTGTTCGTGCGGCTGACGCCGAAATCTTCCGTGGACAGGCTCGAAGGCGTCGAAACGGCGGCGGACGGGCGAAGCCACCTGAAGGTGCGGGTCCGCGCCGTGCCGGAAAACGGCGCCGCCAATCAAGCACTGGAAAGACTGGCCGCCAAGACGCTGGGAGTGCCTGTTTCGGCCGTTTCGGTTGTCGCTGGCGGTACGGCCAGGCTGAAGACGCTGCGTGTCGCGGGTGATCCGGAGGCGCTGTCACGGAGCATTGAAGCGCTCGGCGGCTGATCCCACCGCTTGTGCGGCATGGAGACCCTTGATCTGTCTGCGGGACAGCGCCCCCCTCTGTCCTGCCGGACATCTCCCCCACGAGGGGGGAGATCGCCAGGCTCGTCGCTGGCTCTCAATCCCCCAGCGGCAGCCTTGGGTCGTCGACCTTCAGCGTGTTCACGCTCTGCTTGATGCGGCGCAAATTCTCCAGCACCTTCGGGCCGCGCGTCTCGGCTACCGACGTCACGAGCATGTCGACGATCGCCAGCAGCGCATAGCGCGACGATGTCGGCTTGTAGATGTTGCCGTCCTCGAGCGGCTGCAGATGGATGACCGTGTCGGCGACCTTGGCCAGGGCAGAGTCCGGCGCGGTGATGGCGATGGTGGTGGCGCCATATTGCTGGGCGACCTGTACCGCTTCGATGACCGAACGCGCATAGCCTGAGACGGAAAAGGCGACCAGTGTGGTTTCGGGCGTGGCAACGGCGGCGTACATGCGCTGCAGCTGGCCGTCGATCTGCGCCAGCACCGGCAGGCCGAGCCGGAACAGCCGGTTCTGCATCTCCGTCGCCATCATCGAGGAGATGCCGCCGGAGCCGATGCACAGAACGTTGCCCGACGTCGCGAGCCGCTCGGCGACGGCGACCAGCGTCGTCATGTCGAGGTTCTCGCTGGCGCGCTGGATGGCTGAGATCGCCGCTTCGGTGATGGCGGAAGCGATGCGCTGCTCGCGCGCGTCGCGGCTCAGCGGCTCGGGCGAAAGATACTGGCCGCCGATGGCGATCGCCTGCGCCAGGTAGAACTTGAAATCGCGCAGGCCCTCGCAGCCGAGATTGCGGCAGAAGCGGGTCACCGTCGGTTCGCTGACGCCGACGCGCCCGGCGATCTCCGAAATCGCCGCCTTGGAGGCGAAGTCGAGATCGGACAGTACCAGGCCCGCCAGCCGGCGGTCCGACTTGGTGCCGTCCTGCGATATCAGCTGCAGCCGCGTGATGATGTCGGCCGGCGTCTTCATGCGCGTGTATTCGTCATTGGCGCTTCCGTCGTCATCTCAGCGGCAGGCCCGTCGCGGTGTCGAACAGATGGATTTTGGCGGGATCGACCGAGACCGGCAGCAGATCGCCAGGCCTGACCGGCACCCTGTCGCGGAACACGGCACGCACCGCGTCGACACCAATGGAACCATAGACATGGGTCTCGGAGCCGGTCGGCTCGACCACATCCACCTTCAGCGCCATGGCGTCGGTCGTTTCACCGATGATGAAGTGCTCGGGCCGGATGCCGGCTTCGACCGCGCTGCCCGCCGGCAGCGGGTTGCCGGCAAGCGCAAGCCGGCCGCCGCCGATCGACTCGAACCAGGTCCTCTCGGGCGTCGTCTTGAGAGCCCCGGAGACAAAGCTCATCGACGGGGAGCCAAGGAAGCCGGCGACGAACTTGTTGGCCGGCCTGTCGTAGAGTTCGAGCGGCGCCCCGACCTGCTGGATCCGGCCGCGGTCCATCACGACGATGCGGTCGGCCATGGTCATGGCCTCGATCTGGTCGTGGGTGACGTAGACGATGGTCGATTTCAGCCGCTGGTGCAGCGCCTTGATCTCGACGCGCATCTGCACGCGCAACTGCGCATCGAGATTGGACAGCGGTTCGTCGAACAGAAACACCGACGGCTCGCGCACGATGGCGCGGCCCATGGCGACGCGCTGGCGCTGGCCGCCCGACAATTGCCGGGGGTAGCGGTCGAGATAGGAGAACAGGTTGAGGACGCCGGAGGCCTTCTTGACCTTGTCGTCGATGGCCGTGCGCGTCTCGCCGCGGATCTTCGGGCCAAAGCCGATGTTGTCGGAGGCCTTGAGATGCGGGAACAGCGCATAGGATTGGAAGACCATGGCGATGTTGCGCTGCTGCGGCGGCAAGTCGTTGGCACGCACCCCGCCGATCAAAAGGTCACCAGAGGTGATCGTCTCCAGGCCAGCCAGCATGCGCAGCAAGGTCGACTTGCCGCAGCCGGATGGGCCGACCAGCACCACGAACTCGCCGCTCTTGATATCGAGGCTTATGTTCTCGAGGATCTTGTGCTGGCCGAAGGATTTCGACAGGTCGCGAAACTCGACGTCGGTCATGGTCACGCTCCCAATATGTCGTCGATGAAGGGCAGGCAGCCGGCGGTCAGCCCGGCATCCACGGGCATCACCACGCCTGTTATGCCCGATGCGCGGTCCGAGGCAAGGAAGGCCACCGCCTCGGCTACTTCCGAAGCGTTGACGATGCGGCCGAGCGGGTAGAGCCGCTGCAATTTGCCGAGGATCTCCGGATCCTTGGCAAGGCGATGGTCCCAGGCGGCGGTACGGATCGATCCCGGGCAGACGACATTGGCGCGCACGCCGCTGCGGCCAAGCTCGACCGCGATCGATTTGGCATAGGCGTTGATGCCGGCCTTGGCGGCGGCGTAGGCGGGATTGCCGAAATGCGCGATGGCGTTGACGGAGGAGATGAAGACGACATTGCCCGAACCGCGCGCGGCCATTGCCTTGGCAATGGGGTCGGCGAACATCATCACCCCGGTCAGGTTGAGGTCGAGTTCGTGCTCGATCTTGTCCGCCGTCAGCGCTTTCAGCGTTTCGGCACGTGTCCAGCCGGCATTGTTGATCAGGATGTCGGGCACGCCATCCTTGTCGAGCACGGCAGCAATGGCCTTCTCCACCGATGCCCGGTCGAGAAGGTTGAAAACATGGCGCGAGGCAAGGTGTGGGCTGGCCAGCGCCTCGTCGGACTGGTCGCAGCCGACCACCCGCGCGCCCCTGTCGGCCAGCAGTGCGACGATCGCCGAGCCAAGGCCACCGCCGGCGCCCGTGACAACGACAGTGCGGCCTTCGAATTCGGCTTTCGAAACCACGGCGCTTGCTCCTCCCGCAGGTCAGGCAGATGCCGGCAGGCTAATGAAGGGAATGTAATTAAGCAACATATTAATCCGCTTGCATGCGGCTGATTCATCGATAATGTAGGAAAGTCACATAAATCTTGTGCCAACGATCAGGCTCAAGGAGCGCAAAGGCGCGGACAAAATGGGAGAGATCAGATGAACCTTGCGAAATGGACTGTCGGCCTGATGGCCGGAATGAGCATGCTGGCCTTCGCGGCGCAGGCGAATGCGGGTGAAGTACGGGTCACCGTTGCCGAATACAGCGCCAAGACCGGCCCCTATTTCGAGGAAGTGAAGAAGGAATTCGAAGCGAAGAATCCCGGCATCACCGTCAAGTTCGAAGTCGTGCCGTGGGATGTGCTGCTGCAGAAGCTGACCACCGACATCACCGCCGGCACAAATGCCGATCTGTCGATCATCGGCACGCGCTGGCTGATCGACTTTGTCCAGCAGGATGTCGCGGAGCCGCTCGATGGCTACATCACGCCCGAATTCAAGGACCGCTTCATCGACACGTTCCTGTCGCCCTCGATCATGAACGGCAAGACCTACGGCCTGCCGATCGCCGCCTCGGCGCGCGCCATGTATTACAACAAGGAACTGTTCGAGAAGGCCGGCATCGCCAAGCCGCCGGCAACCTGGACCGAGCTGCAGGAAGACGCCCGCAAGATCAAGGCGCTGGGGACCGGCGCCTTCGGGTTCGGCCTGCAGGGCAAGGAGATCGAGACGGACGTCTATTACTACTACGCGATGTGGTCGCAAGGCACCGAGATCCTCAACAAGGACGGCACGTCGGGCCTTGGCACGCCAGGCGCGCTCGAAGCCGCCAAGCTCTACAAGTCGATGATCGACGAGGGGCTGACCGAACCGGGCGTCACCTCCAACAACCGTGAGGACGTGCAGAACCTGTTCAAGCAGGGCAAGGTCGGCATGATGATCACCGCGCCCTTCCTATCCAACCAGATCAAGGACGAGGCACCGACGCTGAAATACGGCGTCGCCGCCATTCCGGCCGGTCCGACCGGCGCACGCGGCACCTATGGCGTCACCGATTCCATGATCATGTTCAAGAACTCCAAGAACAAGGACGAGGCCTGGAAGCTGATGGACTTCCTGTTCACCACGGAGCAGCGCGCCAAGTTCACGCAAGGCGAGGGCTTCCTGCCGGTGAACAAGGAAGAGGCCAAGATGGATTACTACGTCAACAACGCCGATCTGGCCGCCTTCACCGCGCTCCTGCCCGACGCCCGCTTCGCGCCGGTCATCCCGGGTTGGGAAGAAGTCGCCCAGATCACGTCGGACGCCATGCAGAAGATCTATCTCGGCGGCGACCCCGAGGCAGGCCTGAAGGACGCGGCGGCGAAGGCCAATGCAGTGTTGAAGAAGTAGGGGCGGTGCTAGAGAAATAGGGGCTGCTGAAGGAATAGGGCGTATCTCCCTGCGCCCCGTGGCGCGCCCCAGACTCAGGCGGGGCGCGCCACTCAATCTTCAGCAGAAACAAAATCGTCTACGTCGGCGCCGCCCAGCCAGGCTCCTTTCCTCTCCCTCCGGAGGGGGAGAGGTGGCTCGGCGAAGCCGAGACGGAGTGGGGGAACCACCTGGCAGCCGCCGCGAACGGATATAGGAAGAGCACCAGGCGCAAGCCTCGCATCGCCTTGCGCCCAGGGGTCGACCCCCACTCCGTCGAGCTTCGCTCGACACCTTGTATCTACACGAGAGCGATTTCGTGGGATTGAAGCGATTGAGCCAAGGTCCGGGCGGCCGCCCGGACCTTGGCTTGGCGAAGTCGCCCGTACCACCTGAGGTTACAGCCGCGGGAGAGCTTGGGATCTTCGCCTTCGTCACGCACGACCGAACAGTCGCTTGGTTCCAACCGTACGCACAAGGCAGGTTACCGTGAACAAGATCATTTGTGGAGTTGATGTTTCGAAGGATTGGCTGGACGCGCATGTCTGGCCAGGCGGTGCGGCAGAGCGTTTCGCCAATGACGCGACGGGCATCGCAGCTCTTTGGCTGTTCTGCCGTGGCCACGGCGCAGCAATGGCGGTGATGGAGGCGTCGGGCGGCTATGAGAGGCTGGGGTTCATGCTTTTGTGGGCGCATGGCATGCCGTGCGGCGTGGTCAATGCCAAGAGCGTGCGTCGCTTCGCCGAGGCGATGGGTTATCTGGAAAAGACCGACCGGATCGACGCTGCTGTCATCGCCCATTACAGCGAAGTCAAGAAGACGGTCCCCACGCCACCGCCGAGCGCTGCCCAGCAGCGGCTCGCCGCACTGGTTGCGCGGCTTTGCCAGGTTGTCGGCGATGCGACCATCAACAAGCAGCGCAGAAGTGCCGCACGCGACGCCGAGACATGCGCCAGCATCGAGGCCATGCTGGCCTTCCTCAAGCGCGAGCAACGACGGCTGGAAGGCGAGATTGCCTCGATGATCGACGACGATCCGCTGTGGGCCAGGCTGGAGCGGGCCTTCCGTTCGCTCAAGGGGGTGGCCGGGCGCACCGTCGCCCGCCTGATGGCCGAACTGCCTGAGATCGGCCTCATCTCCAACAAAGCCATCGCTAAGCTGGCAGGCCTCGCCCCCATCGCAGATGACAGCGGCAGGCGGGCCGGCAACAGGCATGTGCGCGGCGGACGCGCCGGGCCGCGAGGCATCCTCTTCATCGTCGCGGCCATCGTGGCCAAGTTCGATCCCCATCTCAAAGCGTTCGCTCAGCGGTTGCAACAGGCCGGAAAGTCCAAAATGCTCATCCGCATCGCACTCGCCCGAAAACTCCTCGTCATCCTCAATGCAAAAGCACGCGATGCGCGAGCCGAGTTCGCAAATGCAACTTGACACCCCAGACAGTCGCTCTCCCCCGGTCGACGGGGGAGAGGAAGGGCTCCCTTCCGCAACTGCTGCGGAGGACGGGCAGGCAAGTGAGGACGGCGCTTACGGTTGTAAGCAATCCTGAAGCGGTGTCCTGAAAAGAACGAGGCCGGACCAACTCAATCTGTTAAGCAGCGAAATCCAATCTCCCCGCAACGCGGTACAAAGCCAGCCGATGCAAAATCGCTTCCTGCCCTACCTCCTGACCTTGCCCAGCCTGTTCCTGGCGGCGGTCGTCATCTTCTGGCCGGTCTGGGATTTGATCCAGATCTCGACGCATGACGTCAGCCGCTTTGGCCAGTTGCGCGATTTCTCGGGCCTGACCAATTTTGCCGCGCTCACCGCCGATCCCGATTTCATCGCCGCGCTCTGGCGCACGGGGCTGTGGACCGTGCTGGTGGTTGGCGGGGCGCTGTTGCTGTCGGTTCCGGTGGCGATGATCCTCAATACCGATTTCTATGGCCGCGGCATTGCCCGCGTCATCATCATGCTGCCCTGGGCGGTATCGCTGACCATGACGGCGGTCGTCTGGCGCTGGGCGCTGAGCGGTGAAAGCGGCATGCTGAATTCGGCGCTGATCGGGCTGGGCCTGATCGACCACAACATCCAGTGGCTGGCGCAGGCCGAGACCGCCTTTCCGATGCAGGTGCTGATCGGCATACTGGTGACGGTGCCGTTCACCACGACGATCTTCCTCGGCGGCCTGTCGTCGATCCCCGACGATCTCTACGAGGCGGCGGCGCTGGAAGGGGCGACACCGCTGCAGCAGTTCCGCGAGATCACCTTTCCGCTGTTGAAGCCGTTCATCAACATCGCCATCGTGCTCAACACGATCTATGTCTTCAACTCGTTCCCGATCATCTGGGTGATGACGCAAGGTGGGCCGGCGAACTCGACCGATATCCTGGTCACCCACCTCTACAAGCTCGCCTTCCGCATCGGCAAGCTGGGCGAGGCCTCCGCCGTGTCGCTGGTGATGTTCGCCATATTGCTCATCTTCACCATGATCTATGTGCGGCTGGCGATGCGGGAGCAGCGCGCATGACAAGTAAACTCAAACGCACCGTCATCGCATGGCTGCTGCTGGCGCCCTTGATCGTGGTGACGATCTTTCCCTTCGCGGTGATGTTCCTGACCGCGGTCAAGCCGCGGCAGGAGGTGCTGTCGCCGACATGGTGGCCGAGCGAGTTCCGCTGGTCGAATTTCTCCGACATGTGGGTAGCCACCGGCTTCGGTCAGGCGCTGGCCAATTCGCTCTACGTCTCGGTCATCGCCACGGTCGGCGCGATCCTGATCTCGGTGCCTGCGGCCTATGCCATGTCGCGCTTCCGCTTTGCCGGTTACGGCGCCTTCCGTCAGTTCCTGCTGATCTCGCAGATGATCTCGCCGATCGTACTGGTGCTCGGCCTGTTCCGGCTGATGGCCGCCTGGGGGCTGGTCGAATCGACGACGGCGCTGGGCTTCATCTACATGGCCTTCAACGTCGCCTTCACCGTGTGGATGCTGCAGAGCTATTTCGACACCATTCCGCGCGATCTCGAGGAAGCCGCCTGGATGGAGGGTGCCGGCCGCTGGCTGACGCTGCGAAAAGTGTTCCTGCCGCTCTGCCTGCCGGCAATCGCGGTGACAGCGATCTTCACCTTCATCAACGCCTGGAATGAGTTCGTCGTCGCGCTCACCATGCTGCGCAGCCAGGAAAGCTATACGCTGCCGATCCAGGTGTTCTCGCTGGTCGCCGGCCGCTACACGATCGAGTGGCATCACGTCATGGCCGCGACGCTGCTGGCGACGCTGCCGGTGGCGATCCTGTTCATCTGGCTGCAGCGCTACCTGGTTCGGGGTTTGGCGCTCGGGGCCGTCAAATAGCAATCCCAGCAATTCCAGGAAAAGTGTGCAGCGGTTTTCCGTCCGGAATTGCGAAAACAAAAGTCCACTCTGGAGCTTTCATGCGCATCTTCACCGCCTCGCTGGCGACGGAAACCAACACCTTTTCGCCGGTGCCGACAGACCGGGCCTCGTTCGAGATGGCCTTCTATGCCGGACCGGGCAAGCATCCGGAGACGCCGACGCTGTGCTCCTCGCCGATCGTCGCCTTGCGCCGGCGCGCGGCCGCCGAGGGACTGACCGTGATCGAAGGCACCGCCACCTGGGCCGAGCCCGGCGGCCTGGTCCAGCGGCAGACCTATGAGGCATTGCGCGACGAGATTCTCGGCCAGCTCAAGGCGGCGCTGCCGGTCGATGCGGTCATCCTCGGACTGCACGGCGCCATGGTGGCGCAAGGCTACGACGATTGTGAAGGCGATCTGCTCGAGCGCGTCCGCGCAATGGTCGGGCCGGATGTGGTGATCGCCTCCGAATTCGATCCGCACAGCCATCTGACGCCCAAGCGCGTGGCGGCGTCCGATATCATGGCCTATTTCCTGGAGTTCCCGCACACCGATTTCTACGAACGCGGCGAGCATGTCGTCGAGCTCGGGCTGGCGGCGGCGCGCGGCGAAATCAAGCCGGTCATCTCGACCTTCGACTGCCGCATGATCCAGGTTTTGCCGACCAGCCGCGAGCCGATGCGCTCCTTCGTCGACCGCATCAAGGCGCTGCAGGGCAAGGATGGCGTGCTGTCGGTCTCGGTCATCCACGGCTTCATGGCGGCGGATGTTCCCGAGATGGGCACGCGCATCCTGGTCGTCACCGACAATGACAAGGAAAAGGGCGATGCGCTGGCGGAACGGCTGGGGCGGGAGCTCTATGCCATGCGCGAGAAGACGGCGATGACGATGCTTAGTGCCGCCGACGGCATCGATCGCGCCTTGGCCGTGCGGGCTGAAAGACAGGACAGGCCGGTGGTCATCGCCGATATCTGGGACAATCCCGGTGGCGGCGTTGCCGGCGATGGCACCGTCGTGCTGCGCGCCATGCTGGAACGCGGCTTGAAGAACGTTGGCGTGGCGACGATCTGGGACCCGATCGCGGTGACCTTCTGCCAGGCTGCGGGCGAAGGCGCTGTCATCGACCTGCGCTTCGGCGGCAAGGCTGGGCCGTTGGCGGGCGAGCCGATCGACGCGCGCGTCAAGGTGCTGAAGGCGGTTCCGGAGGGATGGCAGAGTTTCGGCCCAAGCCGGGTGACGCTCGGACCGGCGGCACTGGTCCGCATCGAAGGCACCGAGGTCGACATCATCCTCAACACCAACCGCACGCAAACCTTCGAGCCCGATATTTTTTCCAACATCGGTGTCGATCCAATGAGCAAGGACGTGCTGCTGATCAAGTCGACCAACCATTTCTATGCCGGCTTCGAGCCGATCGCCGCCGAGATCATCTATGTCTCGGCGCCGAGCTCGTATCCCAGCAATCCGGCGGTGACCGATTACAAGAAGCTGACGCGGCCGGTGTGGCCAAGGGTGGCGGATCCTTGGAAGGCATAGGGTTCTTCCTTCTCCCCTTGAGGGAGAAGGTGGCCTCGCGAAGCGAGGTCGGATGAGGGGTGTTCCAGCTTGGCGTCATCGCTTGTCCGGCCATGAGGGTGGACCGATCATCGACGCCTCACTCCGCTGGAACACCCCTCATCCGTCTCTCGGCGCTGCGCGCCGATCCACCTTCTCCCGCAGGGGGAGAAGGGAAGACGCTACACCAGCCCGCGCTTCACCATCATCGCTTCGGGCGACGGCATCTTGCCGCGGAACGCGGTGTAAAGCTCTTCCGGGTCCTTCGAGCCGCCGGCGGCGTAGATGTTCTTCCGCAGCCGCTCGGCGAGCGCCGGATTGAAGGGATCCCCGGTCTCCTCGAAGGCGGCAAATGCATCGGCGTCGAGCACCTCGGACCACATGTAGGAATAGTAGCCAGCCGAATAGCCGTCGCCCGAAAAGACATGGCCGAAATGCGGGGTGCGGTGGCGCATCGCTATGGTGTCCGGCATGTCGAGCTTCTCCAACGTTTCGGCTTCGAAACGAAGCGGCTCCGCCGGGGCATCGGGCCGGGCGTGATAGGCCATGTCCATCAAGGCCGAGGCGGTGAATTCGACGGTGGCGAAGCCGGCGCCGAAGGTGCGCGCGGCCAGCATCTTGTCGAGCAGCGCCTTCGGCATCGGCTTGCCGGTCTTGACATGCAGCGCGTGCTTTTCCAGCACCGCCGGCACCGTCAGCCAGTGCTCGTAAAGCTGCGAGGGCAGTTCGACGAAATCGCGGCTGACCGAGGTACCGGCGACCGAAGGCCACGTGACGTCAGTCAGCATGCCGTGCAGCGCATGGCCGAATTCATGGAACAGCGTCTTCGCCTCGTCGACCGACAGCAATGCCGCCTCGCCCGCCGGCGGCTTGGCGAAGTTCATGATGTTGTAGATCACCGGCTTCGAGCCGTGGCCGAGCCGGTAGCCGGACTTCAGCGCGCTCATCCAGGCGCCGGAACGCTTGGAAGGCCGCGCGAAATAGTCGGCAAGGAACAGGCCGCGCTCGCTGCCGTCGGCATTCTTCACCACGAAGATACGCGCGTCGGGATGCCAGGCGGCAATGCCCTTCTTCTCCTCGAAAGTGATGCCGAACAGTCTTGTCGCCACGTCGAAGCAGGCGTCGATGATGCGGTCAAGCTGCAGATAAGGCTTCAGTTCCGCCTCGTCGAAAGCGAACTTTTCGGCGCGCAGCTTCTCTTGGTAGAAGCGCCAGTCCCAGGCGGCGAATTTCTCGTTGCTGCCGGCCTCCGCCGCCAGCCGCTGCAATTCGGTCTGGTCGGCGGCGGCCTTTTCCAGCGCCTTCTTCCAGACAGGGTCGAGCAGCGCGTGCACCGCCTTCGGCGTCTTGGCCATGGTGTCGTCGAGCTTCAGCGCGGCGAAGGAGGCGTAGCCGAGCAGCCCGGCCTTTTCGGAACGCAGCTTCAGCATGTCGCGCACCACGGATGTGTTGTCGGTGGCGCCGCCATTCTGACCACGCATGGTGAAGGCGCGGAAGGCGATCTCACGCAGGTCGCGGCGTTCCGAGAAGGTCGTGAACGGCTCATAGATCGAGCGCGACAGGGTGACGGCGTAGCGGCCCTTCTGGCCGCGCATCTCGGCGGCTTCCGCCATGGCGCTCTTCAGGAAATCCGGCAGGCCGGCAAGGTCGGCCTCGTCGAGGAACAGCGCCCAGTCACGCTCGTCGGCCAGCACGTTCTGGCCGAAAGTCGTGCCGAGCGAGGACAGTTCCTCGCTGATCGCCGCCAGCCGCTTCTTACCCTCGGCGTCGAGCTTGGCGCCGGAGCGGACGAAGCCTTTCCAGGTCTTTTCCAGGACCCGCAGGGTTTCGGCGTCGAGCTTGAGGCTCTCGCGGCGCTGGTAGAGGTCGTCGATGCGGGCAAACAGCCTCTCGTTCATCGAGATCGCCGAGAAGTGCCTGGACATCTTCGGCGAGATGTCGCGCTCCAGTGCCTGGATCGCCTCGTTGGTGTGAGCGCCGGCCCGGCACCAGAAGATCGACGAGACGTGATCGAGCGCCTCGCCGCCGAGTTCCAGCGCGGCAAGCGTGTTCTCGATGGTCGGCGCCTCCTTATTGCCGGCGATCGCTTCGATCTCCGCCTCATGCGCCTTCAGCGCGGCGTCGAAGACCGGGGAAAAATCGCCGTCGCCGATATGGGCAAAATCGGGCAGGCCGAGCGGCCCTTGCCACGCGGTCAGCGGATGGGCGGCGAGATCGACGGTTTTCGTGGAGGGCATGAATGGTCTTTCGCTGGTGGTGGCAAGTGGGGGGTGGCAAGGACGGCTCGGTGTCACCGATGTAGGGCGTGGCGTTCGGGCCCGCAATATGGCAGTCGGCCGCCTCAGAACCCGTCGCAGTTTTCGGCGATCGCCGCTTGTGAGCTGGCGGTGATGCGGTTGTCGGTGACCGCGAAAGTCTCATGCATCAGCATGTCGTTGCCGGGGAAGTCGTAGCAGGCGATGACCGTGGTGACGCCGGCCTCGCTCTTCTCTATCCGGTGGCGGATCGCAGCACCCGCGACCGCGCCCCTCCATTCGTCGATCGAGGCGATGAATTCCTGCTTGTTCTGGACGATGCCGAGGTCGTCGAGCTTGATGCGGACGTCATCGGCCAGCAGGTCGGAGAGTTCGGTGCGGTCGGCGACCAGCAGCGCCGAATACCAGCGGCTGATGATGGCGCGGTCATCGGCGCGGGCGGCCACGATGGCGACCAGCAGCGCGGCGGTAGTGAAAACGACCGACCGGACGTTCACCACTTGCCGCGCCTTGCCGTTCATTCCAGCACCGGCCGCTCGAAATCGCCGGTCTCCTTGTTCATTACCCAGAGTTCGCCGGTCGAAATGTCGAACCAGGCGCCATGCAGCGACAGCCGCCCCTTGCCCTCCAGGATCGAGACGCAGGGAAAAGTCCTGAGGTTGGCGATGGAATAGCGGACCGAGATGCGCTCGAGTGCCGTCTGACGCTCGGTCGCCGTCATGAAGGTGCTGGAGGAGACGGTCTCGGCGGCGGGCGCGATCAAGCTCATCCACTTGCCGATGAAGTCGCCGGGCGACAGCGGCGCCGAGTTGGGGTCGAGCGCGGCGCGGATGCCGCCGCAGCGGCCATGGCCCATGACCACGATGTTTTTGACCTTGAGGCTCTGGACCGCGAATTCGAGCGCGGCCGAAGTCGAATGGAACTCGCCGTCCGGCTCGTAGGGCGGCACCAGATTGCCGACATTGCGCAGCACGAAGAGTTCACCCGGGCCGGCATCGAAGATCGCTTCGGGCGCGGCGCGCGAATCGCAGCAGGCAACGATCATGGTCTCAGGTGCCTGCCCCTCGCGGGCGAGCTCGCGGTAACGGCCGCTCTCGGTGAGATAACGGCCGTTCATGAAATTGCGGTAGCCGGCGAGAAGGTGGTCGGGAAGATGCGGCATGGGCGGCTAAGGCCTTTCCAGTTGGAGGCGGAAGCTCGTTGCGGTCGAGAAAGGCTCTAACGGTAAAAGCCTGTTGCGAGCAATGCAGAATTGTGAGGGCTAGTCATAAATGCCATGCGTCAAAGCGGGGCGTCAGCCGATACTGTCATGCCCAGATGGCGACCTGTATGCCAAAACCGTCAACGAGCGGCGGGTTGGGAAACGACCTGGCCTTGCCGCTGGCGATGCGGCCGGCAATCAGCATCATCGCGGCGGCATCGAGAAAATC